>NZ_JAWTZT010000012.1:0-1299 GCF_033548675.1 Microbacterium sp. M3 | reverse complement strand
AGAAATTGACTAATGATCTTTAAGATCATCAACACAACACAACCCCGAAAGGTCATGTTGCAAAGATGCTCGCGTCCACTGTGTAGTTCTCAAAGTACGGGCGGTACCCGCCCCACCCACCAGCAAAAGCCAGCAGCAGGACGAGCCCAGAGAAGTCGCACACCACCCAAAGGCGGCATCCGGTCCCTCAGGACCCAACAGCGTGCCGGCACCCCGCTCACCCACCCACACCCTCCAACCACCGAAGTGGCGTACTAGTGCGAATCAGCTGCGCCGATGCCATGTCAAATGTTCCACCCACGAGCCCCACCCAGGAACATTCGCCCTGAGCTGGGTCCTACAACCCCAAAGGGTTGAGGTGCTCCTTAGAAAGGAGGTGATCCAGCCGCACCTTCCGGTACGGCTACCTTGTTACGACTTAGTCCTAATTACCGATCCCACCTTCGACGGCTCCCCCCACAAGGGTTGGGCCACCGGCTTCAGGTGTTACCGACTTTCATGACTTGACGGGCGGTGTGTACAAGACCCGGGAACGTATTCACCGCAGCGTTGCTGATCTGCGATTACTAGCGACTCCGACTTCATGAGGTCGAGTTGCAGACCTCAATCCGAACTGGGACCGGCTTTTTGGGATTCGCTCCACCTCACGGTATTGCAGCCCTTTGTACCGGCCATTGTAGCATGCGTGAAGCCCAAGACATAAGGGGCATGATGATTTGACGTCATCCCCACCTTCCTCCGAGTTGACCCCGGCAGTATCCCATGAGTTCCCACCATTACGTGCTGGCAACATAGAACGAGGGTTGCGCTCGTTGCGGGACTTAACCCAACATCTCACGACACGAGCTGACGACAACCATGCACCACCTGTTCACGAGTGTCCAAAGAGTCCCCTATTTCTAGGGTGTTCTCGTGTATGTCAAGCCTTGGTAAGGTTCTTCGCGTTGCATCGAATTAATCCGCATGCTCCGCCGCTTGTGCGGGTCCCCGTCAATTCCTTTGAGTTTTAGCCTTGCGGCCGTACTCCCCAGGCGGGGAACTTAATGCGTTAGCTGCGTCACGGAATCCGTGGAAAGGACCCCACAACTAGTTCCCAACGTTTACGGGGTGGACTACCAGGGTATCTAAGCCTGTTTGCTCCCCACCCTTTCGCTCCTCAGCGTCAGTTACGGCCCAGAGATCTGCCTTCGCCATCGGTGTTCCTCCTGATATCTGCGCATTCCACCGCTACACCAGGAATTCCAATCTCCCCTACCGCACTCTAGTCTGCCCGTACCCACTGCAGGCCCGAGGTTGAGC
>NZ_JAWTZT010000001.1:897431-1171250 GCF_033548675.1 Microbacterium sp. M3 | reverse complement strand
GGACGTCGGGCGAGTTCGCGGGAGATCGTCGAGCGGGCGACACTGAATCGCCCCGGGTTCAGTGGAGGGCGAGTTCTCCCAGCGCCGGCTGGCTCTGGGGGTTGATCTCACGGTAGTACTCGTTCTCCTTCTCGATCGGTGTGAGGTATCCGATCGATGAGTGCAGCCGGTTCTCGTTGAACCAGTGCACCCAGGAGAGCGTCGCGAGTTCGAGCTCGTCGGCGGTGCGGAACGGGCCGTCGATCTTCACGCATTCGGTCTTGTAAAGGCCTACGACCGTCTCCGCCAGCGCATTGTCGTAGCTGTCGCCGACGGTTCCGATCGATGCGATCGCGCCGACATCCGCGAGCCGCTCGGAGTAGCGCAACGCGGTGTATTGCGACCCAGCATCCGAATGCTGAATGACGCCGGTGACGTCTTGGCCGGCGCGGTCGCGGACCCACAGTGCCATCTCCAGCGCGTCCAGCGGCAGGTCGGTGGGCATCCGGTCCATCGTCCGCCAGCCCACGATCCGGCGCGAGTAGACGTCGGTGACGAACGCGGTGAACGCCATCCCCGACCACGTTGGCACATAGGTGAAGTCGACCACCCACAGCTCGTTCGGCCGGTCCGCGCGGAAGCAGCGCTGCACGTGATCCGGTGGCCGGAACGACGCCCCGTCAGCTCTCGTGGTGATGAACTGCTTGCCGCGGCGGACACCGCGCAACCCTTGTTGCCGCATGAGACGCTCGACCGTGCAGCGGGCCACCGTGATGCCCTGACGGTGCAGCAGATGCCAGATCTTCCGGGCGCCGCTGATCCCGCGACCGAGCTTGCGGTCCCAGAACACCCGCTCGATCTGCACGACCAGCTCCGCGTCGCTGAGTGCTCGCGCAGACGGCGGTCGCTTCTTGAACGCGTAGTAGCCGGACGGGGCGATCTTCACGCCATGCTCGGTGAGCACGCGGCAGATCGGCTCGACCCCGAACCGGTCACGATAATCGTCGACGAATTGAACTACCACGGCAGTCGCGGGTCGAGCTCCCGCGCAAAGAACGAGGATGCCGCCAACAAGATTTCGTTCGCACGCTTCAGTTCACGGTTCTCCGCCTCAAGCTGCTTGATCCGAGCCGCGTCGCTCGTCGTGGTGCCGGGGCGCTCGCCCGCGTCGATCGCGGCCTGCTTGCACCAGCCTCGCAGCGTGTCGGCGTTGACCCCGACACGCTGCCCGATCCGAACGACCGCCTGATTCAGAGACAGCTCCGGATCTTCCTTCCTGGCCTCGGCAACAAGCCGCATCGCACGCTCACGAAGCTCCGGCGGATACTTCCTCGGTGCTGGCATAAGTCTCATCCTCTCGGGGAATCAGACCCTCCACGAGAGCCGGGGCGATTCAACACCGAGCTGTCGGGCGAGTTCGGCCTGCGTCACACCGGCCGCGACACCTGCCTCGATGCGGACCCTGTCCATCGGCGACAACCGTCGCCCGTGCCCCACGGCAGGACTGGCAGGCAACACCGACACCCGATCACGCACACCGCCCACAGCACCAAGAACCAACTCCATGCCGACGAGCCTCGCCCAGATCCCGAGCTCCGCTGCGCCCACCCCTAATGCACGAGCCGCCGACGCCGCACTCTCACCAGCCAGCAGCATCCGCAAACCCTGAGCACGAACCTCCAACGACGCATGCGATCCCACAACCGACCAACCCTCCCAGACCACCAGCCCGCGAATGTTGCACTGACCGCTAGAAACCGCCACGTCGTCGGCGCCCAGGACATGCTGTCTCGCCGAGATGGTGCTATCTCGGCGGGAGTGAAGGGACGAACGTGCCGGGCACGCACGGCGCGCAGGCGCGTCGCCCTGGGCTCGGGTCGCGCTGGGCCCGGACCGCCCACCACCGTCGAGATAGTGCGTTCTCGGCGAGAGGCCATGTTGTCGGCGCCCAGGACGTGGTGGTGTCTCGCCGAGATGGTGCTATCTCGGCGGGAGGGGGAGGACGGCGGGCGGGAGCGGGCGGGGCGGCAGGGCGCGGATGGGAGGATGGATGCCGTGACCGGCGCACCCGAACCGCTCGACGAGCTCGTGACCCACGCGCACGAGACCAGCGTGGTGGTGATCGGCGGCGGCATCGCCGGGCTCGTGGCCGCGCTCGAGTGCGCGAAGGTCGGGATGCCGGTGACCCTGCTCGAGGCCTCGGACCGGCTCGGCGGCACGATCGCGTCCGCCGAGATCGACGGACTCCTGGTCGACGCCGGCGCGACGTGCTGGTCCACCCGCGGAGGCGCCGTGAAGAGCCTCGTCGACGAGCTCGGCCTCGGCGAGCGCGTCGTGACGCCGCGCACCGACCAGACCTGGATCTCGGGGACAGCACGCGGCTCGGCCGCGCCGGTGCCCGCCGACGCCGTGCTCGGCATCCCCGCGAACCCGTGGGATGACGCGGTGCGCCGCATCATCGGCTGGCGCGGCGTCTGGCGCGCGTACGTCGACCGTCTGCGCCCGCCGCTCACCATCGGCAAGCAGCGCAACCTCGCCGCGCTCGTGCGCAGCCGCATGGGGGCGGCCGTGCTCGAGCGTCTCGTCACGCCGCTCTCGGTCGGCGGCTTCGGCGTCGCCCCCGGCGAGATCGATGTCGTCTCCGCCGCACCCGGGCTCACCACGGCGCTCACGCGCACGGGCTCGCTCGGCGGTGCGGTCGCCGACCTGCTCGTCGACCGCGACGGGTCTTCGCCGATCGCCGGGCTGGACGGCGGCATGACGCCGCTGGTCGCCGCGATCGCCGAGCGGCTCGGGCTGCTCGGCGCCGACGTCGTCACCGGCGCACGCGTCGCGGGCCTGACGCGCGTCGACGGCCGGTGGCGGATCGACCTCGCACCCGCCTCGGACGAAGACGGCCCGGCCGCCGGCGACCCCGCGAGGCCAGCAGCGGCCGCGGATGCCGCCCGCCTCTCGGGCGCGACACCCCGTGGACCGCTGCGCGCCGACCTGGTGATCGTCGCGACCGGCGAACGCGCGGCGCGGGGTCTGCTCGGACTGGAGGATGCCGCGCCTGGCGCCGACGGCGTGCTCCGCGAGGTGGTGACCCTCGTCGTGGACGCTCCCGCGCTCGACCCCCAGCCGCGCGGAGCGCAGGTGTATCCGGTGCCGGGCACCCGGTCGGCGTCGGGCCTCGTGCATCAGACCGCGCGCTGGGAATGGCTCGCGCGTGCCGCCGGCCCGGGCCGGCACGTCCTCAGCGTGGCCTTCGACGGACCGACCGCCGTCGACGCCGCCTCCGATGCCCCCGCCGGCCACGCAGCCGCCGGCCACGCCTCCGGCGGCGGCCACGCAGCCGCCGGCCACCCGACGCGCGGCCTCGACGACCGCGCGGCGATCCAGCGGGCGGTGGCCGAGGCATCCGCTCTCCTCGGCAGTCCTCTCGACGAGAGCGCCGTGCGCGGCGCCCGTCGCGAGGCGTTCGTGCTCGCGCGTCCGGCCTCGACGCTCGGGCACGCCGAGGCGACCGCCGCCGTCCGCGCCCGCATCGGCCGCCGGGAGGGGCTCGCCGCGGTGGGCGCGTGGCTCGCGGGCAGCGGGATCTCGCGCGTCGCCGCCGACGCCCGCGCGGAGGCCGATCGCCTGCGCCGCAGCGCGCTGTGGGGCCGAGCCTCGGCCGGATGAGTACGTCGCGTCCACCCGTGTCAAGGGTGGATGCCGGAATCGGAATACGGGTCTACCCTGGGAGGGTCGTCAGGTGCACACCGAGCGTGAGGAGACCTCATGAGGGGCAAGGCTGGACTCGTCGTCGGACTCGCGATCGGGTACGTGCTCGGCACGCGCGCCGGCCGGGAGCGCTACGAGCAGATCAAGGGCCAGTGGCTCAAGGTCTGGAACATGGACCCGGTGCAGGAGCAGGTCGGCAAGGTCAAGGACTTCGCCAAGTCGCAGGCGATGGCGCTGCCGTCGACGCTGTGGGACTCCGCGGTGAAGGTGGCGCAGGCCGCCGGCTCGAAGGGCACCCCCGGGCAGAGGCTCGACGCCGCGATCAAGGTCGGTCAGGACTCCGCCGATGACGTGGGCACGGCGGCGCAGACCTCCGCGCGGGCCGTCAAGGACGCCGTCGACGACGCGATCGACGACGCGTCCGAGAACGGTCGCGGCGGGGCCTGACGCATGACCACGCCTCGTGGCTTCCGTGATCGCGCAGACGACAGTCTGCTCACCCTGATCGGCGACATCCCGGAGCTGATCCGCAACCTCGTCATCGCGGAGATCGACGCCGCCAAGGCGTGGCTGGCCCGCACCGCGAAGGACGGCGGCTGGGGCGCACTCTGGGTGTTCGCCGCCCTCTTCGTGCTGTTCTGGTCCGTCCCGGTGCTCGGCACCTTCGTCATCGCGGGGCTGTCGTCGTGGTGGCCGGTCTGGCTCTCGGCGCTCGTCGTGTTCTTCGCGATGCTCGTCGTCACCGCGGTGCTGGCGCTGCTCGGCATCCTCCGCTTCAAGAAGATCGGCGAACGGCAGAACCCCGTGCAAGCGATCGCCCAGGACATCCAGGAGGTTCGCGATGAGCTCTGACGCCGTGGCGCCGCTGCCCTCTTCCCCCGTCGCGCTTCCCCGCACCGCGGTGCCGATCGGCGTGGGCGATCCCGTCGAGCAGGCGCGGGCCGAGCTGAAGGCGGCCCTGGCCGCCATCGAGCAGAAGGCCAATGTGCCGCGCCGGGTCGGGCGTGCGGTCGACGACGGCATCACGAAGGCGCGGGACTTCCAGTGCCGCAATCCCGCCGCCGCCGCGGTCGCCGTCATCGTCGGGGCCGTCGCGGTGGGTGCCGCGGTCTGGGGTTTCGTCCGGCTCTACACGCGCTGAGCGCCGCGGGTCCGCCCCGGCGGACCACCGGCTCGCACCCGCCTGGATCGGGGGTATGCTCGTGAGGCAAGGCAGTGCAATGGTGCGTATGCTGCCGATCGCGCGAGCCCGATTCGATTCGCGCATCGGCTGCTCGAACGTCATGGGCGGCCGACTGAGCACCACCGAGAGTCGACCCCCCTTATGAACACTGCCGCAGCACAGCATCAGTCCGCCAAGCCCCTGACCGGCTGGCGCGTCCTGGTGCCCCGAGGCGGCCCCTGGGGCGACGGCGTCGCGGCGACCCTCCGTCGCCAGGGTGCGACGCCCGTGATCGCCCCGCTCATCAACTTCGCGCCGACGAACGACCAGGCCACGCTCGAGCAGTCGCTCGCCGACCTGGCGGCCGGCGCCTTCGACTGGCTGACCGTGACGAGCGCCACCACTGTCGATGTGCTGTACGCCTACCGTGCCGTGGTCCCCGCGAGCACGAAGATCGCCGCCGTCGGCGAGACGACTGCGGCAGCCCTGCTGGCCGTCGGCTACCGGGTCGACCTCGTCCCCGAGCGCGACAACTCCGCGGCGGGCATGGCCGAGCAGCTCATCGGGCTCGAACCGCAGCCGCGCGACATCCTCACCCTGCGCAGCGAGATCGCCAAGCCCGTGCTGACGCGCATGCTCACCGATGCGGGGCACCACGTCCGCAGCGTCGTCGCCTACCGCACCGTGGGCGTGCCCGTCACCGACCGGATCGCCGAAGACGTGCGATCGGGGCGCATCAACGCCATCCTCGTCACGAGCGGCTCGGTCGCCGAGCAGGTGCATCAGCAGTTCACCGATATCCCGCGCACGACGCTGATCGCCGCGATCGGCCCCCGCACCGCCAAGGACGCCCGCCGTGCCGGGCTCGATGTCGACGTGGTCGCCGACGCCCAGACGGTCGATGCGCTCATCGACGCCGTCGCCAAGTTCTCCCTCCCGCACGCGGCCGACGAGTTCGCGCCGAAGACCGGCGTGCTGCCGCAGCTGCGCTCCGAGCGCCAGGGCTGACCGGCGTGTCGGCTGCGCCTCGCGTCGTCGTGCTCGCGGGCGGGGTCGGCGGCTCGCGCTTCGTGCTCGGCGTGCGCGCCGCGCTGCGCGCCCGCGGGCTGGCCGACACCGCCGCATCGCTCACCGTCGTCGTCAACACCGGTGACGACCTGTGGCTCTCGGGCGTGCGCCTGCAGCCCGACGTCGACTCGATCACCTACGCGCTGGCCGGGGTCAACGACGCCGAGCGCGGCTGGGGCCGCCGGGACGACAGCGAGCGGGTCAACCGCGAGCTGCAGGAATGGGGCGCGGGCTGGCCGTGGTTCACGCTCGGCGACCTCGATCTCGGCACCCACCTCGCCCGCACCGGCTGGCTCCGCGAGGGGCTCACGCCGACGCAGGTGCTCGAGCGGATGTCGCACCGCTGGGACCTCGGCGCCCGCCTGCTGCCGATGACCGACGCCGAAGCCGACACCGTCGTGGTGCTCGGCGACGGCACGCGGCTGCACTTCCAGGAGTGGTGGACGCGTCACCGCGCGACGCTCGCGCCCGCGCGCTTCGAGAACCCGGGCATCGACGCCGCTGCGCCGGCGCCCGGTGTCACCGGGGCGATCGCGGCGGCCGACGTCGTCCTGCTCGCCCCGTCGAACCCGGTGGTGTCGATCGGCCCGATCCTCGCCGTGCCCGGCATGCGCGAGGCCGTCCGCGCGACCGCGGCTCCCGTCGTCGGCGTCTCGCCGATCATCGGCGGCAAGGTCGTGCGCGGCATGGCCGACGTGTGCCTCACGGCCATCGGCGTCGAGACCTCCGCCGCCGCGGTGGCAGGACTGTACGGCGCGCGCAGCGCCGGGGGACTGCTCGACGCCTGGCTCCTCGCCGAGGAGGACGCCGCGCTCGCCGACGACGTCGCGGGACGCGGCATCCGTCCGCTCGTCCGTCCGCTCTGGATGACGGATGCCGCGGGCCAGGCGGCGCTGGGCGACGCGGCGCTCGTCGCGGCCGGGATCTGAGCCGTGCCCGAGCTGACCTGGTGGGCGTGGGCGCTGCTCGCCTTCGCCGCCATCGTGGTGGGACTGTCGAAGACCGCGGTGCCGGGCGCGGGCACGATCGCCGTCGCGATCTTCGCCGCGGTGCTGCCGGCGAAGCAGTCGACCGGCGTGCTCCTGCTGCTGCTGATCGTCGCCGACATCTTCGCCGTCACGATGTACCGGCGTCACGCCGACTGGCGCACGCTGCTGCGCCTCGCGCCCGCCGTGGTGGTGGGCGTGCTGGTGGGCGTCGTCTTCCTGTGGTTCGCCGACGACCTGTGGGTGAAGCGGTCGATCGGCGTGATCCTGCTCGCCGTCATCGCCATCACACTGCTGCGGCGCCGGTTCGCGTCGGGCGTCGACGGCGGCGGATCGCACCGCGTCGCGGCGGCGACCTACGGCACGCTCGGCGGCTTCACCACCATGGTGGCCAACGCGGCCGGCCCCGTGATGTCGATGTACTTCCTCGCGGCGCGGTTCGAGGTGAAGGCGTTCCTCGGGACCGCTGCCTGGTTCTTCGCGATCGTGAACCTCTTCAAGGTGCCGTTCTCGATCGGCATCGGCATCATCACGGTCCCCGGACTGTGGATCGACCTCGTGCTCGTCCCTCTCGTCGTCGCGTCGGCGTTCCTCGGGCGGTGGCTCGCCGACCGGCTCTCGCAGTCGGTGTTCGAGAAGCTCGTGATCGTCTTCACGATCGTCGGCGCGGTGTACCTGCTGGTCGCCTGATCCGCGT
The DNA here is from genome assembly GCF_033548675.1 of Microbacterium sp. M3. Lineage (NCBI taxonomy): Bacteria > Bacillati > Actinomycetota > Actinomycetes > Micrococcales > Microbacteriaceae > Microbacterium > Microbacterium sp. M3. The sequence continues at coordinate 1,163,653 of NZ_JAWTZT010000001.1, read as the reverse complement.
CACGGCTCGGGCAGCCCACGACGAGTCCGGTCAGCGGTCGCGGCGCGGCCGCCGGGCGAGCCACCAGGCGAGCGCTCCGAGGCCGAGGGTGGCGGCGCCCCAGAGCCACAGGCTCGTGTCGATGCCGAGGATCGAGCGCGACGCGCTGCCGCAGTAGCTCTCGCCCGAGGCCGGTGCCACGGCGCAGTAGCCGCTCGTGAGCACCGGCGCGAACAGCACGGCCGAGATCACCACGGCGACGGCCACCCACGCCGCGATGCGCACCCCGGACGGCGACGTGCGGCGATGCTCGGTCATGCGGTCAGAGTAGCGCCGACCGCGCCCGCCTCACGCCCAGGGCGCGGGGCGGTCGCTGTCGCGCGTGCCGTCGTCGGGAAGGTGGGGCAGCTCGTGCCCGCCGGCGCGGATGCAGAGCCAGCGCAGCTGCTCGGGGCTGTCGGGCGTCGCCCGCCAGGTGCGCCACACGCCCTGGCCGACGCGCACCACGGTGCCCGGGCCGACGTCGACGATGTCGTCGTCGAGTCCCATCTGGCCGCGGCCGGCGAGGAAGACGTAGAGCTCCTCCACCCGCGAGTGGGTGTGCCAGTAGCCGGCCTGCTCACCCGGCTCGTACGAGTTCGCCGTCATGCCGATGTACTGCATCGTCATGTCGTGGTCGACCACACGCCGCCCGTCGCGCGAGCTCTCCGGACGGAACCCGCCGTAGTAGTCCCGCCACTCGTCGAGTCCGCCCATCTCCAGCACCTGGTAGTCGCTCATGGCGCCACGTTATCGAGTCAGAACGCGTCCGCGACCCGGGTGGCAGGTTTGCGCGCACGATCGGCAGGGTGGAGAACGGGGATGCTGCGGCCCCACGTCATGTGAACAGCGCCGCGGTGCGCGGTCCGAGACCCAGGGCGCGCGCGGCCTCGAGCTGGTCGGCGGTGTCGACGTCGCGGCGGAGGGTCGAGGCATCCGTCACCGCCAGCGCGTGGCACCCGAGGGCGACGTGCCGGGCGAACGACCCGTCGCCGAAGGCGGACGTCCACGCCGTGCCGGGCGCCGCCGTCACGAGCGTCGAGCCGGTGCCCTCGGCGTCCGCCACGACGGCGCGGTCGACGGATGCCGCGGCCCGCAGCGCGTCGGCGAGATCGGCGGGGCGCAGGGCCGGGAGGTCGCCGAGCAGGGCGGCTCGCGGCATCCGTCCCGCCGGGTCGATCGCGGTCATGCCCGTCGCGACCGCCGCGTCGAGTCCGCGCGGCTCGCCCTCGGGGACGAACCGCAGGGCGGGGATCATCGCCGCCTCGCGCGCGAGCGCCGGGTCGTCCGACACGACGACCACCTGCAGCACGAGCTCGCAGCGCGCCGCGGCCTCGATCGTGTCGAGGGCGATCGCGCGGGCGAGCTCGGCGCGTTCGGCACCGGGCACGTCGAGCCGCGACTTCCCCTGCGTCGACCGCTTCACGGGGATGACGACGACCCAGCGGGGTCTGCGCAACTCCACGGATGCGGCGGCGTCGGCCCCCACTGCAGGCGATTCGGGGTGCCCCGCGCTCGAATCCGTGGAGTTCTGCCGCCGGCGCCCGAACAGCGGGCTCACGCGCCGTAGGTCGCGCGCAGGCGCGGCAGGATCTCTTCGCCGTACATCCGCAGGAAGGCGCCCTGGTCGTGCCCCGGGTCGTGGAACACGAGGTGGCGGAAGCCGAGGTCGATGTACCAGCCGATGCGCTCGACGTGCTCGTCGGGGTCGTCCGACACGATGAACCGCGACGCGGCCCGCTCGATCGGCAGCTCCTCGCCGAGCCGCTGCATCTCGATGGGGTCGTCGACGCCCATCTTCTCCTCGGGGGTGAGGGCGAGGGGCGCCCAGAACCGGGTCTTCTCCCGCGCTTCGTCGAGGGTCGAGGCGAGCGAGACCTTGATCTCCATCAGCGTGTCGATCGCGTCCGGCGCGCGGCCGGCCTTCTCGAGACCCTCGTGCAGCGCGGGCAGGAGCGTGTCGGTGTAGAGCTCGCGCTTCTTGCCCGAGGTCGTGATGAAGCCGTCGGCGATCCGGCCGGCCAGGCGGGTCGCGGCGGGGCCGGCGGCGCCGATGTAGATCGGCACCGGCTCGGGAAGCTTGTCGTAGATCGTGATGTTCTTCGCGTGGTAGTAGGTGCCGTCGAACGTGACGCGGTCTTCTGACCACAGCCGCCGGATGAGGCCGATCGCCTCCTTGAGCCGCTGGAACCGCTCCGGCGGATCAGGCCACGTGATGCCGAGGTTCGCCTCGTTCAGCGCCTCGCCGGTGCCGACGCCGAGGATGACGCGCCCCGGGTACATCACGCCGAGCGTCGCGAAGTCCTGCGCGACGACGGTCGGGTTGTAGCGGAAGGTCGGCGTGAGCACCGAGGTCCCGATGAGCACGCGCGAGGTCTTCGCGCCGAGCGCCCCGAGCCAGGGAACGGATGCCGGGGCATGCCCGCCGTCGTGCAGCCACGGCTGCAGGTGGTCGGAGATGAAGACCGAGTCGAAGCCGGCCTCCTCGGCCTGGACGGCGAAGTCGAGCAGCTCGGTGGGGCCGAACTGCTCGGCCGAGGCCTTGTAGCCGAAGCGAAGGGGAATGCTCATGCGGTCTTCCTCTCAGTGGGCAAGGGGAGCGGGTGCGGGCAGGAACTCCGAGCCGTCCGCGCGGGCGAGCCGGTCGCGGAAGGCGTCGACGGTTCCCGGCCAGAGCAGCGTGAGCCGGCCCGAGCGGTCGTCGACGTACCAGTTGCGGCATCCGCCGGTGATCCAGCGGGTGGATGCCGCGGCCCGCGCGATCTCGTCGGTGTAGGCGCGCTCGGCGTCGGGGTCGACGCGCAGCACGCGTCCCGCGCGGGTGTCGAGCACGCGGGCGACGTACGCCGCCTGCTCCTCGATCATCAGGACGGACGAGGAGTGGCCGAGCGACGCGTTGGGCCCGTTGAGCACGAACAGGTTCGGGAATCCCGCCACGACGGTCGAGGCGAACGCCGTCATGCCGCCGGACCAGTGCTCGGCCAGCGTCCGACCGCGCTCGCCGGCGACGAGCTCGGCATAGGGCTGGCGGGTCGACGCGAACCCGGTGGCGAGCACCAGGGCGTCGACCTCGTGGCGCGAGCCGTCCGCCGCCACGAGGGTGGAGCCCTCGACCGCGGTGAGGGCCTCGGGGACGAGGGTGACGGCGTCGGAGGCGACGGCGGGGTAGAACTCGTCCGACAGCAGCACCCGCTTGCACCCGAACGCGTAGTCCGGGGTCAGCGCGGCGCGCAGGGCGGGGTCGCGCACCTGGCGCTCCAGGTGTGCGCGCGCCACTGCCTCGGCCTCGGCCGCGGCGGCGGAATCGCCCGCGCGCGAGGCGAACCGCGCCTCGCCCTCGGCGTACAGGTCGGCGCGCAGCGACTCCAGCGCCTGCGGTGTCGTGGCGAAGCGGGCGCGCTCGGCGTCGGAGTAGTCGTCGCCGCCGCGCGGCACGATCCACGCGGGCGTGCGCTGAAGGAGCGTCACGTGCGCCGCCGTGCGGGCGAGCGCCGGCACGATCTGGATCGCGCTCGCCCCCGTGCCCACCACGCCGACGCGCGCGCCGGCGAGGTCTGCCGAGTGGTCCCAGCGGGCCGAGTGGAACAGCGGCCCCGGAAAGGTCTCGAGCCCGGCGATGCGGGGGATCGACGGCTCGGTGAGGCGTCCGCACGCCAGCACGAGCGCGTCGGCGAGGATGACTTCCCCGGCCGGTGCGGCGTCGGTGTCGGAGCCCTCCGGGGTCTCCGGCCACGAGACCGCCGTGCCGAGGTGGATGCGCCAGACCTCGTGCTCGGCATCCCACTCCGCCCGCTGCATCGCGGTCCGCAGCCGGACGCGATCGCGGATGCCCTCGGCGTCGACGACGTGATCGAGGTACGCGTGGATCTCGGCGCCCCGCGCGTACGTGCCCGACCACGAGGGGTTCGGGTGGGCGGCGAATCCGTACAGGTGCGAGGGCACGTCGCACGCCACGCCCGGGTACGTGTTGTCGCGCCAGGTGCCGCCGACGGATGCCGCGCGCTCCAGCACGACGAAGTCGTCGCGGCCCGCGCGGCGCAGCGCCGACGCCATGCCGATCCCCGCGATCCCGGCGCCGACGATCGCGACCTCGACGCGCGTCACCCCGCCACCCCCGCCCCGGTCGCTGTCGGCCCGGTCGTTGAGCGAGCGCAGCGAGTCGAAACGCCCTCCGGGCCGGTCACTGTCCCGGTCGTTGAGTGAGCGGAGCGAGTCGAAACGCCCGCGACCCCGGGGCCCGTCACCGGGTCACCTGCCCGTACGTCGTCGTGCGCCGCCGGAACGGGCGGAACAGCCGCGCCGCCAGGGCTGCGGCATCCGTCACCGGCAGTTCGAGACCGTGCTCGATGCCCGCCGCGGGCTTCACGCGCCCGTCGAGGAGCGTGCCGCCGAGGTCGTCGCCGCCCGACTGCAGCAGGACGACGGATGCCTCGCGCCCGACGCGCGTCCACGGGATCTGCACGTGCGGGATGCTGCCCGACAGCAGCAGCCGCGACACCGCCACCATCGCGCGGTGCTCGTCCAGCGGCTCGCGCCCGGCGACGAGGGGGACGCCGCCCGCCGGACCCGGGAGGGGGATCGGCACGAACTCGGTGAATCCGCCGGTCTCGGACTGGATCGCGCGGAGCCGCCGCAGGTGCGCGATGCGCTCGGCGGCCGTCTCGACGTGCCCGTAGAAGAGGACGCTGGTCGACCGGAGTCCGGCGCGGTGGGCCGCGGTGATGCCCTCGACCCAGCGGTCGATCTCGAGGTCGGCCGGGGCGACGAGCGCGCGCACGCGCTCGTTCAGCACCTTCACGCCGGTGCCGGGCACGGTGTCGACGCCGGCGTCCCGCAGCGCTGTGAGGGCGCCGTCGAGTCCGAGTCCGGTGCGGTCGGCGAGGTCGCGCACGTCCTGGGGCCGGTACGCGTGGAGATGGATGCCGGGGGCCGCGGCCCTGACGCCGCGGGCGATGTCGAGGTAGCCCGAGGGGTCTTCGCTCGTCGGCAGCAGCCCCTGCACGCAGAGCTCGGTGGCGCCGAGCTCCCACGCGTCGGCGGCGATCGCGCCGACGTCGTCGAGCGTGAACGTCGCGGGGTCTGCGGTGTCCGGTGCCGTGCGGAGACCGGACGACGTGAGGTTGCGGTTCACGACGAGCGTGACCGCCTCGCCGACCGTGTACCGCCGCACGTCGTCGGCCGTCGCCGCGAGCACGTCGAGGTCGTCGCCGGTCGCCTCGAGCAGCGCGACCCACTGGGTGTCGTCCAGTGCGAGCGGATCGGCGGCAGCGGCCTCGGCGAGCCGCCGGACGCCCGTGAGCCGTGCGTGGGGCGCGGCGCGTTTCGTGTCGCTTCGCTCGCTCAACGACCGAGGGCCAGGGTCGGCGTGATCGCTCGACGATCGGGGGTCGACCTCCTCCCGGTCGTTGAGCGAGGGAGCGGAGCGACCGAGACGAAACGCGTCCTGCTCCGGAGAGACCTCTCCCGCGACGTGCGGCCTGGCGGCCAGGCCTGTCTCGGGATCGGCGAGCGCGGCCACCGGGCCCCGCAGGGCCGGGTCGATCCACGTGCCGGCGTCGAGAACGAACTCGGGCTGGGCGGTGAGGCGCTCGCGCAGCTCGAAGCCGAGGTCGGCGGTCATGCGCGCGAGGTCGTCGAGGTGCGGCCACGGCCGCTCGGGGTTCACGTGGTCGGCGGTGAGCGGCGACACGCCGCCCCAGTCGTTGGCCCCGGCGCGCACCAGCAGGCCGAACTCGGCGGGATCCGACAGGTTCGGCGGCACCTGGATCCGCATGCGCGGACCCATCACGAGCCGTGCCACCGCGACGGCGGCGACGTACTCGAGCAGCTCGGCGTCGGGGGCGCCCTGCATCGCGGTGCGGGGCTTCGCGCGGAAGTTCTGCACGATGACCTCCTGCACGTGCCCCTGCGGCCCCGCCGCGCCGTCGACCTGGTGGCGCTCGTGGGCGTCGCGGATGGCCACGAGCGACTCGGCGCGGTCGTGCAGCGTCTCGCCGATGCCGACCAGGATGCCGGTGGTGAAGGGCACGCGCTCGCGCCCGGCCGCATCGATGACCTCCAGCCGCACGGCGGGGTCCTTGTCGGGCGAGCCGAAGTGCACCTGCCCGGGCTCTTCGAACAGCCGGCGCGAGGTGGTCTCGAGCATCATGCCCATCGACGGCGCGACGGGCCGCAGGGTCCGCAGCTCGTCGGCGCTCATGACGCCCGGGTTCGCGTGCGCGAGCAGTCCGGTCTCGGCCGTCACGAGCCGCGCGATGTGCGCGACGTAGTCGATGGTCGAGGCGAAGCCGTGCTCGTCGAGCCACGCGCGCGCCTCGGGCCACCGCTCCTCGGGGCGATCCCCGAGGGTGAGCAGCACCTCTTTGCACCCCATCGCCTGACCCTGGCGCACGACGGCGAGCACCTGCTCCGGCGACATGTACGCCGGCTTGTGCTTCTTCAGCAGCTGGCCCGGGGTGTCGACGAAGACGCAGTAGTGGCAGCGGTCGCGGCAGAGGGTGGTGAGCGGGACGAACACCTTGCGGGAGTACGTGATCACACCCGGGCGACCGGATGCCGCGAGCCCGGCATCCCGCACGGCACCGGCGAGAGCGAGCAGGCGCTCGAACCGCTCGCCGGTCGCGGCGAGCAGCGCCGCGGCGTCGGCGACGTCGAGCCGCTCCCCGGTCGCGGCGCGCGCGAGCGCCGCGTCGACGGCGGCGGGCGAAGCGACTGCGGGAGGCGTGGTGACGGAGGGGGACACGACGGTCACCGATCCAGTCTTGCACCGCCCGCGGTCCGCCGGGCCGAGGATCGTTGCCCTCCCGTAAGCAAATGAGCGTGGTTCGCGCGCGAGCCGCTGGCAGACTAGTCGCATGGTGACCCTGCTGCTCGACTCGACGCAGCTCGAGGTCGTGCTGTCGGTGTCGGAGCGGGCGCTGTCATTCCGCAAGGGGAATGTGGTCATCGAGCGCTCCACGATCACCAAGGTGCAGCTCACCGATGACGCATGGACCTGGCTGCGCGGCGTGCCGAGTCCCGGCACCCACGTCCGCGGTGTCATCGCGATGGGCACCTGGCGTTCTGCCGGCGGCGACGATTTCGCCGTGATCCGCCGGCGCCGGCCGAGCGTGGTCATCGACCTCGAGGGCCACCCGGAGTATCAGCGCCTCATCCTGACCACCCGTCACGGTCTGGCGCTCGTGCAGGCGCTGCGCGTGGAGGTCGCCGAGGAGCCGGCCGACGTCGCCGAGATCGCGGCCGAGACCGGCACCACCCCGGTCGTACCTGAGAAGGCGCCGCGCAAGAAGAAGGCGCCCACGCCGGCGCCCGCCGTCTGACCCCGCGCCCGACGCGGCTCCCGCTGCCTGACCCGGAGCACCAGCTCGTCGCGCGCCGCGAGCCGGCCCATCGCGAGCGCGAGCCGGCCTCAGCTGACGTCGCGGCGCCAGCTCACCACGTGCCCGAGGACGACGAAGAACACGGCGTATCCGAGCAGCACGAGGCCGCCCACCCACCACTCCTGCGGCTCGCCGGCGCCCTGCGGCATGGCGGCCGACAGCACGCTGGCGCCGACGAGCGTGTCGCTCGCCGCGCCCGGCAGGTACTGCGTGACGTCCGACAGGCCGTCCACGAAGGCCGCGGCGGTGCGTCCGGTCGGCTCCACGAACTGCGTGAAGACGAGCACGCCGACGACGGCGCCGACCTGGTTGCGCACGAGCGCGCCGACCCCGACGCCGATGAGGGTCCACAGGGCATAGGCCAGCAGCATCCGTCCCACCATCGCCCAGGTCTCGGGCGACGTGAACGCGGTGTCGAGGCCGAAGCCGGCGAGGAACGCCGCCGACGTGCCGACGGCCGCCACGACGCCGACGATGCCGAGGATCACGCCGATGAGGACTCCGACCGCCAGCTTGGCGACCAGCACCCGCCCGCGGCGCGGCGTCGCGAGGAAGGTCGGGGTGAGCGTCTTGTGGCGGAACTCGGCCGTCACCATCAGCGTGCCGACGAGGAGCGGGAAGACGTAGGCGACGCTCGTGCCGGTGCTGTACAGCACCGCGGCAAGACCGTCCTCGGGGAGTGCCGGAGCGCTGCCGGGCAGCGCGCCGGTCGCGGCCGCCGCGAAGATGAAGCCCAGCACCGCCGCGGTGAACGCGACGTACGCGAAGAGCACGAGAGCGAGGATCCACCAGATGCTCGTCGAGAACAGCTTCGTGGTCTCGGCGCGGGTCGCCGCCGTGAGGCTCATCGCTCGCCCCCTTCGTGGTCGCCGGGTGCCGACGCGTGGCCGTGGTCGGGGGAGGTGACGGATGCCGCTGCCTCGGGCGGGTCGGATGCCTCAGCCGCCTGTGAAGCGGATGCCTCCGACCCGGGTGACGCCGGTGCCTCAGCCTCCTGTGAAGCGGATGCCTCCGCCCCGGGTGATGCCGGTGCCTCAGGCGCGGTCGGGCTCGTGTCGTGTTCCGGGTCGGCGTCGGGTCGGGGTTCGGGTTCGGGTCCGGATTCAGGGTCGGGTGCAGGGTCGGGCTCGGCATCGCCACTGCTGTCGAAGGCCGCGAAGAACGCGTCGGCTTCGAGATCGGCATCCGTCTTGGAGTAGTGCTCCCACGGACGGTCGTCGTCCTCCGGGGGCTCGAGGGTCGACAGCTCCTCGTCGACGGCGGCGATCGCCTCGACGTCGGGATCGGCGTCCTCGGGCGCCCACGGGTCGGGCTGCGGCTCGGCATCGGGCGCGGCGTCGCCGCCGGCTGAGGTGTCGGCGTCTGCGTCGGGCGCTGCTTCGGCCTCGGCGTCGGCTTGAGGCGCTGCGTCGGCCGACGCATCGGAGGGCTTCGGGGCGGCGGCGGGAACGATGTCGATCACCCCCGTGCCGGCCACGACGTAGGCCGCGGCTGGCGCGGCGGTGAGCGGACGCTCGGACGTGTCCCGGGCTTCGTCGCCGGGAGTCCGCTCGAGCACGAACTCGGGCTCCACGGTCTCGTCCGCGCCGACCTCGTCGCTGGCGGCGCCGCGTACCCCCGTCGCCCCCGCCTCGTCCGCGTGGTCGGCGCGCCCGGCTGCCCACGCCTCGGCCGCGGCGCCGAGGGATGCCGCCGCTCCGGGCGCGCCCGCGGCGCCCGCGTCGAGCGCGGCCGCGGTCAGCGCCGCCTCTGCGCCCTCGTCCGTCCGCTCCCGCTCCGGGTCGGGGTCCGGCTCCGGCTCCGACCCCGACTCCGGCTCGGGCTCGTGGTCGGGATCGGCCTCCGGCCCCGGCTCGACTTCGGCGGTCGGCACTTCCGTGCGTGCGCCGTCCCCGGCGACAGCCCCCGCACCGCCATTCACCCTCGCTCCCGCGTCGGCCGCGGCATCCGTCCCCGCGTCGGCTGCGGCATCCGTCCCCGCGGCGGCTGCGGCATCCGTCCCCGCGGCGGCCGCGGCATCCGCTCCCGCGACGACACCGGCGGCACTGGCGTGCACGCGCGTGCCGTTGACGAGCTCGAGGAAGACCTCCTCGAGAGCCGGCCCGCGACGGTGCAGCGAGGACAGCGCCACGCCCGCACCCGCGGCGATCGCGCCGAGCGCGACAGGGTCGGTGCCGCGCACCGTCAGGCCCGAGCGCAGCACCTCGAACCGCACGTCCGCCGCCTGCAGGGCGGCCATGAGCGCGGCGCGATCGGGGGCGTCGACCACCGACGCGTACTCCGAGGTGTCGGCGAGCTCGTCGATCGAGCCCTGGAACACCAGGCGGCCGCGCGAGATGATCAGCAGCGCGTCGACCGTCTGCTGCACCTCGGCCAGCAGGTGCGACGACACCAGCACCGTCCGACCTTCGGCGGCCAGCTCGCGGAGGAATCCGCGCATCCAGCGGATGCCCTCGGGGTCGAGTCCGTTCGCGGGCTCGTCGAGCACCAGCACGCCGGGGTCGCCCAGAAGGGCGTAGGCGACGCCCAGGCGCTGACGCATGCCGAGCGAGTAGCCGCCGACCTTGCGGCCCGCGGCATCCGTCAGCCCCACCAGCTCCAGCACCTCGTCGACGCGCGATCGCGGGATCCGCGCGGCCTGGGCGTAGATCGTGAGGTGAGCGGCGCCGGTGCGACCGGGATGGAAGCTGGATGCCTCGAGCACCGCGCCGACGGTCTGCAGCGGGTTCGCGAGGTCGGTATAGCGGCGGCCGCCGATCGTCGCATGCCCCTCGGTGGCGCGCACGAGGCCGAGGAGGATCCGGAGTGTGGTGGTCTTGCCCGCGCCGTTGGGTCCGAGGAATCCGGTCACCCGGCCCGGCTCGACCCGGGCGCTCAGCCCGGAGACCGCGGGGACCGCGCCGAAGCGCTTGGTGACACCTGAGAACTCCAGCAACTGGCCTTCGGGCATGCCGAACCCTCTCGTGGTCGTGGGCGAGCACCTCGCGGGGCTATGGACGGGGCCGCCTCATTGCGGACTCAAAGCAGAACTGGGTCCCATCCTGGCGGAAATCGGGTTCCGGCGTGGGAGAAGTTGGCACGGCCGGTAACGTTGCGCCCGTGACCGACCTCGCCGAACCCGCTGCCGAGCCGACCGTCCTCGTGAGCACGAGCGGGGGCCTCGGGCGGCTGACGCTCAACCGGCCGCGCGCCATCAACGCGCTGAACCTCAGCATGGTGCAGCGCATGCACGAGACGCTCGACGCGTGGGAGCACGACAGCGAGGTCGACATCGTCCTGCTCGACGGTGCCGGCGACCGGGGGCTCTGCGCCGGTGGCGACGTGCGCGGCCTCGCGGAGCAGGTCACGAGCGGCCGGGCCGACGATGCGGCCGTGTTCTTCCGGGAGGAGTACGCGCTCAACGCGCGCATCGCCGAGTACCCGAAGCCGTTCGTGGCCTTCGCCGACGGCATCACGATGGGCGGCGGGATCGGTGTCGCCGGCCACGCCGCCATCCGCATCGTGACCGAGCGCTCGAAGCTCGCGATGCCCGAGACCCGCATCGGGTTCACCCCCGACGTCGGCGGCACGTGGCTGCTCGCCCATGCGCCCGGCCGCCTCGGCGAGTACCTGGGGCTGACGGGGGCGGTGATGGATGCCGCGGACGCGATCTACGCCGGCTTCGCCGACCACTTCGTGCCCCACGAGAACCTCGACGCCCTGCACGACGCGTTCGAGACGCGTGCCGATCCGTCCAGCCCCACCGAGCTGGTGCTGCTGTTCGACGAGACTCCGGAGCGTTCCACGCTCGAGGACGCCCGCCCCTGGATCGACGACGCGTTCGCCGCCGACACCGTGCCCGAGATCGTGGAGCGCCTGCGCGCACGGCCCGAGGCCGAGGCATCCGTGACCGCCGACCTGCTCGGCGAGCTCTCGCCCACCGGCCTGGCCGTCACCCTCGCGGCGGTGCGCCGCGCGCGCGAGCTGCCGGGCCTGCGCGACGCCCTCGACCAGGAGTACGGGCTCGTGATGTGGTTCGCCACCACCCAGCCCGACCTCGCGGAGGGGATCCGCGCGCAGGTGATCGACAAGGACCGGTCCCCGCGCTGGCAGCCCGCGACCCTGGCCGATCTGCCGCCCGATGTGGCGGCATCCGCTCTCGCCCATCGTCCCGACGTCCCGCTCTGGGGCTGAGGCACCTCACCGGCGAAGGGCGATCGTGGCGACGGGGCGGCGCAGCTACTCGATCGGGATCGCGGTCGACTGGTTCTTCTTCGTCTTCGCCGGCGCCGCGGCCATCTGGCTCGCCTACCTCAGCCTCACCGAGACGTTCAAGGTCGGATGGTGGGGGATCCCGTTCTTCCTCGGGTTCTGGGTGCTGCTGGCCTACCTCGTGCTGCCGCGGCTGCACCGCATCCTCACCACGATCTACGTGCCGGAGTACTTCATCGGCCGCACGCGCACGAGCGACGGGCTGCTCGGCGATCCGGTGAACCTCGCGTTCCTCGGCGAGGGTGAGCAGATCCGTGCCGCGCTCGAGGCTGCCGGGTGGACGCGCGCGGATGCCGTCACCCTCGGCTCGTCGTGGCGGATCATCACGTCCACCCTCACGCGGCGCAGCTACGACGAGGCGCCGGTGAGCCCGCTGTTCCTGTTCGGACGCCAGCAGGACTTCGCGTACCAGCAGGAGGTCGACGGCAATCCGGCGCAGCGGCACCACGTGCGGTTCTGGCGTTGCCCCGACGGCTGGCTGCTGCCCGGCGGGCGGCGGGTCGACTGGCTCGCGGCCGGCACGTTCGACACGAGCGTGGGCCTGTCGCTGTTCACGCTGCAGGTCACCCACCGCATCGACGCCGACACCGACGTCGAGCGCGACCACATCGTCAAGACGCTGACGGATGCCGAACCCCGCGTCGTCGTGGACGTCATCGCCGATTTCGCCACCGGCTATCACGCGCGCAACGGCGGGGGCGACAGCATCCGTACCGACGGCGACCTGCCGATCGTGGACGTGCGCGCCGTCGCGGTGCGCGCGACGAACGGGGACGCGGAGGTGGTCGCGTGAACGGCCCGGGGCCGGGTTCGGGTTCGGGGGCGGGCGTGGAGCCGGGGTCCGCGGCGGCGGGGGCGGGTGCCGGGGCTCCGGAGGCGGGGTCCGGGGCTCGGGGGCCGGCGGGGCCGACGGGGCCGACGGGGCCGTCGGGGCCGGGGCCGTCGGGGCCGGCGGCGCCGCAGAAGCGCCCGGCGTTCGAGCCGCCGTCGCGGCTCCTGCGGCCCACCGGATACGACCCGCACATGCCCCGCCCGGCGACGACCGTGGTCGGTGCGGTGCTGGTCCTGCTGCGGGTGATCGCGGGGGTGCTGGTGCTCGCCGCCATCGCGCTGGGGTGGGACGCGCTGCTCGCCGACCCCGACTCGGTGCTCGAGGGGTTCGAGCCGACGCCCGAGGGCTCTCGGGCGGCGCTCGGCGTGGTGCTCATCGCGGGCGGAGTGGTGCTTCTGGTCGACCTGCTGCTCGCGGTGTTCGTGTTTCTCGGGCGCAACTGGGCGCGGGTGATCGTCATGCTCATCGCGGTCGGGTCGATCAGCACGTCGTTCGTCGCGTGGTGGGCGCAGGGCCAGGAGATCAACATCAACACCACCTACGTCTCGCTGAGCCTCGACATCCTGCTGCTCCTCGCCCTGTCAAGCCGCACCGCCGCCGCCTATGCGCGACGCGATCAGCGCCGCTGACCCGTTCCTCCTTCTGCTCGCCTGTCGCGAGTTGTCGGGTGCGACGGCAGTTCGTGACAGGCGAGCATCAGGGGTGGTGTCGTAACCTGAGGTCCGCCGCACACCGCGGCACGCAGCATCCGTCATCCGGGAGAGGGTCCGTGTTCGACAGTCCGCTCTCGGCGTCGGCCTACGAGGTGCTCGCCGTCGACCCCGGCATCGACGAAGACGGGTTGCGCAAGGCGTATCGCCTCCGTCTGCGGCAGACGCATCCCGACACCGGCGGCGACGCGGCCGTCTTCATCCAGGTGCAGCGCGCCTGGGAGCTGGTCGGCACGCCCGACGCCCGCGCCGCCTACGACCGGGGTCACGGTTTCGGCGACGCCGCCGCGCCCGACTTTTCGGCCGGCGCCGGCCCGGGATGGCGCCCGCCCGCCGCCCGCACCGACACGCGCCCCCGCGCGCGTTCGTTCGGACACCCGGGCGGCTGGCGCCGGGAGCGCTACCTCACGCTCATCCGCGAATGGGCCGGCCGCGGCGTCACCCTCGACGACCCGTACGATCCCGCGCTCGTGCGCTCGGCGCCCCTGGCGCTGCGGAGGCTGCTGGCCGACGCGCTCGCCGAAGAGGCGACGGCCCGCATCGTCGCCGACCTGGGGATGGGCTACACGGTCTGGCACGACGTCGCCGCGAGCGGGCGGGGCGCCGATCCCGATGCCAAGATCGACCACATCGTGCTGGGGCCGAGCGGCCTGTACGGCATCCTGTCGGAGGATTTCGGCGGCCCGGCGCGCATCCGCCGCGGCGAGTTCGTCGGCGACGGAGTGCCGGGTGCGCCGATCGCGGAGCTGCTCGCGGGCATGCGGGTGATCGCGCGTGCCGCGGGCGTGCGGTTCAGCGGCGCGATCGTGGTGCTGCCCGACGAGGACGTCGCCGAGCCGATCGACGAGCTCGGCCGAGTGCGGGGCCTGCGGGTCGCGGTCGTCTCGCGCAGCGCGCTGGCCACCGTGCTGCGTCGCGGCATCACCGGAGCCCGCGACATCGGCGGCAACGAGGTCTTCGACGTCCGCACCCGCTTGCAGCAGACCGTCCGCTTCGCCTAGCCTCGGCGCCCGCCTGCGGCCCTGGGTGCGCACCCGCACCCCACCCCACCCGCCGAGATACTGCGATCTCGGCGAGCCGGCACGTCGTCGGCGCCGACAACGGGGTTGTTCGCCGAGAACGCGCGATGTCGACGGATGCCGCGACCCCGGGCAGCGACGGGCAAGGGCGGGATGCCGCGACCCGCGGCCGAACCGGGCAGCCCGCGCCCGGGACTCCAGCCGGCTCAGGCGTCGCGGGCCTGGCGCAGCCAGCGCTCGATTCCGGCGATGTGCACCTGGGCCGTCGCGGTGGCCAGCTCGACGTCGCCGTCGGCGATCGCGTCGAGGATCGCGCGGTGCTCGTCGAGGGTGCGCTCCACGGCGCCGGCCTGCGTGAGGCCGCGCCACACCCGCGCCCGCACGGTCTGGCTGGTGAGGCTCTCCAGCAGGCTCGCGAGATAGTCGTTCCCGGCGAGCCGCGCGATCGCGCCGTGGAACCGCACGTCGTGCTCGACCAGGGCCTCGATGTCGGTGTCGGGAGCGACGGCGCCGATCTCGGCATCCAACTCCGCCACGGCGTCGTCGCCCGCCCGCTGCGCCGCGAGGCCCGTCGCGTGGGATTCGAGCAGGCGGCGCACCGCGAAGATCTCCAGCAGCGAGTCGTCGTCGTGCAGGTCGACGACGAATGAGATCGCCTCGAGAAGGAGCTTCGGCTCGAGGCTCGTGACATACGTGCCGTCGCCGCGGCGCACATCGAGCACGCGGATCACCTCGAGCGCCTTCACCGCTTCGCGCATCGAGCTGCGCGACAGGCCGAGACGCTCGGCGAGGTCCTTCTCGGGCGGCAGGCGCGAGCCGGGTGCCAGCTCGCCGCTGACGATCATGTCTTTGATCTTCGAGATCGCTTCGTCGGTGACGGCCACGCGCCCATCATAGACATCCGATGTCAGGGAGATCGGATGCCGCGTCCCACGCGCGCTCGCGGCACAATGGTGGCATGCGAGTCGTGGACGGACACCTCCATCTCTGGGACCCCGATGTCCTGACCTATGAATGGCTGGAGGGGCGGCTGCTCCGATCTTTCGGGCCCGACGACCTCGACCTCGCGCTGCAGGACGCTCCGGAGGCGGACTGCGGCTTCGTCTTCGTGCAGGCCGACTGCGCGCCCGACCAGTCGATCGCCGAGGCGGACTGGGTCGCCTCCCTCGCGTCGCGGGTTCCCGTGCGGGGCATCGTGGCGCATGCGCCGATGGAGGACCCCGCGGCGACCGAGGCGCATCTCGCGGCGTTCGCCGAGCGGCCGCTCGTGGTCGGCGTGCGGCGGCTGCTGCAGTCCGAGCCGGAGGGGTTCTGTCTGCGTCCGGGTTTCCTCCGGTCGGCACAGGCCCTGGCGGCGGCCGGACTCAGCTTCGACGCGTGCGTGCGCTGGGAGCAGCTGCCCGACGTGGTCGCGCTCGCCGACGCCCTGCCCGATCTCGGGATCGTGCTCGATCACCTCGGCAAGCCCGAGGTCGGCACGCCGGAGGTCGCCGACCCCGCTGACGGCACGCCGTGGGCCGAGTCGCTGCGCGACCTCGCCCGGCGACCGAACGTCGTGTGCAAGGTCTCGGGCCTGCCTGCTGAGTCGCCGGGGGAGTGGACCGACGCGCAGCTGCGGCCGTTCCTCGACGTGGCCCTGGACGCCTTCGGGCCAGAGCGGCTGCTCTTCGGGAGCGACTGGCCCGTCTCGGTGCCCTTCGGACGGTGGCTGGCCACGGTGTCGGACTGGCTCGCGGATCGCGTCGGCGAGCACCACCAGCGCGCCGTGCTCGCCGAGAACGCCGAGGCCGTCTACCGCCTGCGCTGAGCCGCCGGGCGTCGGCTGAGTTCGCGCGCTGGTCCCCGGCCTCACGCAGGCGAACCGGGCTTGCGCAGGACCGGTTGCGGCGTGGCTCTCCTGTGGAAGCGCTGTTGGCCTGTCGAGCGGATGCCGGCGGCCCGGCGCGCCAGCGAGTGCACGGGTTGCGGCATCCGTCCCCCTCACCGGGGTTCCGCAGGTGATCGGCGTTTATGCAGGTGCTGGGGCGGCGCGGCGGTCCTGTGGAAGCCCGGTTGTCCTGTGGAGGGGGTGGGGTGGATGCCGGTGGCCGGGCGGGTGCGCGGGTTGCGGCATCCGCCCCCCTGGCGGGCTTGCGCAGGTGATCAGGGCCTGTGCAGGTGCCAGGGCGGTGCGGCGGTCCTGTGGGAGCCCGGTTGGCCTGTCGAGGGGGTGGATGCCGGCGGCCGGGGCGTTTCGTCTCGTCGCTGCGCTCCTCGCCCACCGACCGGGGCCGGCCGGGTCAGGTGCCGACGGGGCGGAGGCGCAGTGCGGCCATGCCGCCGTCCACCTCGATGAAGGTGCCGGTGGTCGAGCCGGACTGCGGGCTCACGAGGTACAGCACGGCGCCCGCGACCTCCGCCGCCGACACGAGCCGGCCGTGCGGCTGGCGCGCCTCGAGCGCAGCGCGCTCGGCGGCGGGGTCGTCGGCGCTCGCCAGCAGCCGGCCGATCCATGGCGTGTCGGCCGTGCCGGGATTGACGGCGTTGACGCGGATACCCTCGCGCAGGTGGTCGGCGGCCATGGCGCGGGTGAGCGAGAGCACGGCGCCCTTGGAGGCGCTGTAGAGCGCGCGCTGCGGCAGCCCCGCGGTCGCCGCGATCGACGACGTGTTGCAGACGGCCGCGGCGGGCGAGTTCCGCAACCACGGCAGGGCGGCCGCGGTCACGCGGGCGATCCCGGTGACGTTGATCGACAGCACGCGCGCCCACTCGTCGTCGTCGTTCGCTGCGATGTCGCCCTGGGCGCCGATGCCGGCGTTGTTGACGACGATGTCGATGCGTCCGAAGCGCTCCGCGACCGCGGCGATCGCCGCGTCGACGGCGGACCGGTCCGACACGTCGGCGCCGAAGGCCGCGAAGCGCGGGTCGGCGCCCGAGACCTCGCGGTCGAGCACCGCGACCTGGGCGCCCTCGTCGGCGAGCGCCGTCGCGATCGCCGCCCCGATGCCCGACGCACCGCCCGTCACGACCGCGACGAGTCCGGCCAGCTGCCCGCTCATCGCCCGGCCTCCCACGCGACGAACTCCTGGCGCTGGCGGCCCAGTCCCTCGATCTCGATCTCCACCACGTCGCCCGGGGCGAGGTAGGGGAACCGGCCCGACAGGGCCACGCCCTGCGGGGTGCCGGTGAGCACGAGGTCGCCGGGCTCGAGCGTGAGGAACTGCGACAGGTGCCACACGATGTGGTCGACGGGGAAGATCATGTCGGCCGTCGAGGAGTCCTGGCGGGGCTCGCCGTTCACCCGGCTCTGCAGGCGCAGCGCCTGCGGGTCGACCTCGTCGGGCGTCACGAGCCAGGGCCCCGTCGGGTTGAAGCCGGGGGCGCACTTGCCCTTCGACCACTGCCCGCCCGACACCTCGAGCTGGAAGGTGCGCTCGGAGAGATCGTTCGCGGTCACGAACCCGGCGATGTGCGCCGCGGCGTCGGCCGGCGAGTCGAGGTACGACGCGCGGCGCCCGATGACGATGCCGAGCTCGACCTCCCAGTCCGTCTTCTCGCTGCCGCGCGGGATCGTCACCGTGTCGTCGGGCCCGACCACGGTGTTCGGCGTCTTCATGAACATGACCGGCACGCTCGGCGGCGTGGCCCCCGATTCGGCGGCGTGCGCGGCGTAGTTCATGCCGATGCAGACCACGGCGCTCGGCCGGGCGATCGGCGCGCCGATGCGCAGGGCATCGGCGCCCTCCAGCTCGGACAGCTGCCCGGCGGCGATGGCCGCCCGGGTGCGCCCGACGGGGTCGTCGGCGAGGAAGGCGCCGTCGACATCGGATGTGACGGGGCGCAGATCGAGGTGGCGGTCGCCGTCGAGGACGACGGGGATCTCGCTTCCGGACTCGCCGAGGCGCGCGAACTTCATTGCTCTCCTAGATCGTCGTGCGGGACGCCCCGCGGGGCCGACGCGCTCCGTCGGCTTGATTGACAGTATAGACATCGGATGTTTACACTGCGAGCGGTTCGAACCCCCGAGCCGGCAACCCGCAGGAGAACGCCCAGTGAGCCGCATCGTCGCCTTCGAGACGACAGACATCCGATTCCCCACCTCGCTGAGCCTCGACGGCTCCGACGCGATGAACCCCGATCCCGACTATTCGGCCGCGTACCTGCGGATCGTGACGGATGCCGCGGACGGCGTCGACGGTCACGGCTTCGTGTTCACGATCGGCCGGGGCAACGACGTGCAGGTCGCCGCGCTCGACGCGCTCGCCGGGCATCTCGTGGGCCGCGAGCTGGAACCTCTCCTCGACGATATGGGGCGCACGAACCGGGCGCTGATCGGCGACTCGCAGCTGCGCTGGCTCGGACCCGAGAAGGGCGTCATGCACATGGCGATCGGCGCGGTCGTCAACGCGCTGTGGGACATCAAGGCCAAGCGCGCCGGCCTGCCGCTGTGGCAGCTGCTCTCGCGCATGACCCCGGACGAGATCGTCGCCCTCGTCGACTTCCGCTACCTCACCAACGCGATCACACCCGACGAGGCGCTGCAGATCCTCCGCGACGCCGAGCCCGGCCGGGCCGCGCGCGAGCAGGAGCTGCTGACCACCGGCTACCCGGCGTACACGACGAGCCCCGGCTGGCTCGGCTACTCCGACGAGAAGCTCGCCCGGCTGTGCCGCGAGGCGATCGCCGACGGCTTCGGCCAGATCAAGCTGAAGGTCGGCGCCGACCTCGAGGACGACATCCGTCGCCTCCGCGTCGCCCGCGAGGTGTGCGGGCCCGACTTCCCGATCGCGATCGACGCCAACCAGCGCTGGGAGGTGTCGGAGGCGATCGAGTGGGTGAACGCGCTCGCGCCGTTCGGGCTGGCGTGGATCGAGGAGCCCACGAGCCCCGACGACGTGCTCGGCCACGCCGAGATCGCCCGGGGCGTCGCCCCGGTGCGGGTCGCCACCGGCGAGCACGCGCAGAACCGCGTGATCTTCAAGCAGCTGCTCCAGGCCGACGCGCTGTCGGTCATGCAGATCGACGCGGCGCGCGTGGGCGGCGTCAACGAGAACATCGCCAACCTGCTGCTGGCCGCCAAGTCCGGGGTGCCGGTGTGCCCTCACGCGGGCGGGGTGGGCCTGTGCGAAGCCGTGCAGCACCTGTCGATGTTCGACTTCGTGGCCGTCAGCGGCACGCGCGAAGGCCGCATGATCGAGTACGTGGACCACCTGCACGAGCACTTCGTCGTGCCGACCGACGTGCGCGGCGGCGTGTACGCCGCGCCGCTCGCACCGGGCGCCGGCATGGAGATGAAGGCCGAGAGCCGCGCGGCCTACGAGTGGGAGGGCACCCGTGTCGGCGTCTGAGCGGATGCCGCATCCCGCGCCGGCGGTCCGCCCCGAGCTGCCCGCCCTCACGCGGCTCGGCTACGGCGCCGCGAATCTCGGCAACCTCTTCCGCGAGATCTCGGACGAGCAGGCCTGGGCGATCCTCGACGCCGCCTGGGAGAGCGGCATCCGCTACTACGACACCGCCCCGCACTACGGGCTGGGGCTGTCGGAACGCCGCCTGGGCGCGTTCCTGCGCACGAAGCCGCGCGACGAGTACGTCGTCTCGACCAAGGCAGGGCGGCTGCTGCGTCCCAACCCGGACGACGACGGCGGGCTCGACCTCGCGGCCGACTTCCATGTGCGCACGTCGCTGCGGCGCGAGTGGGACTTCTCGGCGGAGGGCATCCGCGCGAGCCTCCACGAGTCGCTCGAGCGGCTCGGACTCGACCGCGTCGACGTCCTCTACCTGCACGACCCCGAGCGCCACGATCTCGCCCTCGCGCTGCGCGAGGGCTTCCCCGCGCTCGAGCAGCTCCGCGCCGAGGGGGCGGTCGACGCTATCGGGATCGGCGCGATGACCGCCGAGGCGCTCGCCGCCGCGGTGAAGGGCGCCGACCTCGACCTCATCATGATCGCCGGGCGCTACACCCTGCTCGAGCAGCCGGCCGCCGACGAGGTGCTGCCGGCGTGCCACGCGCGCGGCACCGGCGTGGTCGCGGCATCCGTCTTCAATTCCGGGCTGCTGGCGAAGGACGAGCCGTCGCGAGACGACCGGTACGAGTACGGACGGATGCCGGAACCGCTGTGGGAGCGGCTGCAGCGACTCGTCGCGGTGTGCCGTGCGCACGACGTGCCGCTCCCCGCGGCCGCGGTGCAGTTCGCCCTGCGCGACCCCGCCGTGCGCTCGGTGGTCGTGGGCGGCAGCCGGCCGGAGCAGCTGCGCCGCAACGCGGAGCTCATGGCGCTCGATCTTCCCGCCGGGCTGTGGGACGACCTGGCCGCCGACGGACTCATCCGCTGACGAAGGGAACACCGTGCTGGAGGGAATCCATCCGCTGCTGACCGGCGAGCTGCTGCTGCACCTCGACCGCATGGGCCACTCGGACGCCGTGGTGATCGCCGACGCGCACTTCCCGGCGTGGGCGATCGGCGCGCGCGTCGTCGACCTGCCGGGCACCACGACGCCCGAGGTCGTCGCCGCCGTGCGGACGGTGCTGCCGCTGGACGACGCGCCCGCGCTCGACCTCATGGCGTCCGCCGACGGCGAGGTGCTCGACGTGCAGCGCGAGCTCCAGGCGGCGGCCCGCACCGATGCGCCGCGCTTCATCGACCGCTTCGAGTACTACGAGGTGGCGAAGGCGGCGTATCTCGTGGTGCGCACCGGTGAGACGCGCAAATACGGCAACGCGCTCCTGCGCAAGGGCGTCGTCGGCCACCCGTCAGCGGAGTGACCGCGGGGCCTCAGTCGTTGAGGCCGAACAGGTCGAGCGGGTGGGTCAGACGCCACCACGGTGACGGGTCGGGGATGTCGTCGGCCAGCCGCAGTTCGACGACCGCATCGTCGAGCGGTCCGTCGACGCTGAGCGAGCCCACGATGTCGCCGGCCGTGCGGCTGTCGCCGAGGTCGTACGAGGTGGTGATCGCGCCGATGCCGCCGTTCCAGAGGATGACCGACGCATCGGCCGCCGTCACGATGTCGACCTCGTCACCCCAGCGCGTCGTGACGGTGCCCGCCACGGTGTCGCCGGTGACGGAGGGCTTCAGCTGCAGCTCCTGCTCGAGCTGGGCGTAGATCGCCCGGGAGGCGGCCAGCCGCGCGTCGTCGTCGGGCTGCCCCAGCACCGACGCGTACAAGCGGACCGGGGTGTCGCCGATCGTGACGTCCTTCGCCGACAGCAGGTTCCACTCGTCGAGGGTGCCGGTCTTCAGGCCGACCACACCCGGGTCGGCGAGCAGCTCGTTGGTGTTCTCGACGAGCCCGGCGCCGGGCAGGTTCACCGACGGCTTGGCGACGATCTCGGCGATCACGGGGTTCGCCAGCGCCTTCTGCGCGAGCGTGACGAGCGCCTCGGGGGTGGCGGTGTTGCGCGGGTCCATCCCGGTCGGCTCGACGATCTCGATACCGGTGACGCCGTGCGACGCGAGCCAGGATTGGGCGGCCGCGGCGAAGACCGCATCCGAGGGCCAGATCGTCTGCGCCAGCCGGTCGGCGTAGTTGTTGGCCGAGCCGATGAGCATGCCCTCGAGCATCTGGTACTGGCTGAGCACGCCGTTCACCGGCACGTCCAGCGCCGATTCGCCGTTGCTGCGGTACTGCCAGTAGCGCGAGCGGTCGGCAGAGGTGAAGCGGTACTCGGGGCCCGGCTGACCGACCTCGAGCGGCATCTTGTCGAGCACGACCAGCGCGGTCACGACCTTGGTGATGCTGGCGATCGAGTCGGCGTCCGCCGTCGAGGCGAGCGTGCCGGCGATGCCGCCGACGCCCTCGGCGGCACTGCCCTCGGCCGGCCACACCGGCGCCGCCGCGGGTGCCGCGATCGGCTGCACCTCGAGGGCGGTCACGGTCGGCGCCACGGCGTGCAGGGGCCACAGCAGCGTCGTGCCCGCGTAGGCGGCGAAGAGCCCGGCGAGCACGAGCGTGGGCACGACGACGCCGGCTCGCAGCGGCGAGCGGCGCGGCGCGTCGGAGAGCAGATCGGCGTCGACTGCGACGTACGGGCTGGCGGCGGCCGTCAGGTCACCCGGTGCGGCGCCGTGGCGGACGGCGCTCTCGTCGACCCACGCGAGCGCCGTGCGGGCGCCCGCTGCGGCCGCGGCCTCGCGGGCCAGGCCGGCGGACGACGTGAGCGCCGCGTCGGCCGAGGCGGTGCCGGCGGCGATCGAGAGCGTGGGGTCGGGGGCGGGATCGAACCGCGGCACGGTCGGCGCGGAGCCGCCCGGGGTGTCGCCGAGCGGCACGGTGCTCACGTCGACCGCGGACACGTCGCCGGGGGCGGTGCTCGTGCCGGGGTGTGCGGCGGCGGGCGCTGCCGCCCCGGTCATCCCGGCCGCGGGGATCGTGAGGACGCCGTTCTCGGCCGCATCCGGCGTCGGGATGGCGCCGGTCTGCGCCCTGCGCGCGCGCCGCGCAGGGGGATCGGCGTCTTCCGGTGTCACCCGCTCAAGATACCTCGCCGCCCCGGCGGTATACTCATCGCCACAACCACGGGAGTCCGGTGAGCCGGGCTGAGAGGAAGCGACCCACGCTTCGACCGTCGAACCTGATCCGGATCATGCCGGCGCAGGGAGGAGTTCACATGCACGCGTCCACGTCCGCGACCACCCCCGCTGCGGCCCCTACGCGAAGCCCGCGCAGCCTGCTCTGGCGCGTCGTCGACATCGTCGTGGCCGCCGTGCTCGGCGTCGCGATCGGCCTCGTCTTCTGGGCCTGGAACACCGTCGGGTACGCCTGGTTCACCGCGATGGACGGCCTGACGCCCGGACTCGGCGGCCTCGCCGTCGGCATCTGGCTGATCGGCGGCGTGATCGGCGGTCTGGTCATCCGCAAGCCCGGCGCCGCTCTTCTCGTCGAGGTGATCGCGGCGATCGTCTCCATGCTCATCGGCAACGTCTGGGGGGTCTCCACGCTGCTCTCGGGCCTCGTGCAGGGCCTCGGCGCCGAGCTGATCTTCGCACTGTTCCTGTACCGCCGCTTCACGCTGCCGGTCGCGATGCTCGCCGGCGTCGGAGCCGCGCTCGGGGCGTGGGTGTTCGAGCTGTTCTACGGCAGCTCGCCCAACATCCTGAAGACGCTCGAGTTCAACATGATCTACCTCGTCTCGCTCGTGGCCTCGGGTGCGCTCCTCGCCGGCGTCGTCGGCTGGCTCGCCGTCCGCGCGCTCGCAGCGACCGGCGCCCTCAACCGCTTCGCGGCCGGACGCGAAGCGCGACGCGAGGTGTGACATGACATCCGCGGCGCTGTCCCGCGCCGGCGCGGCGCCCCGCGGTGCCGCGGGCAAGGCCGCCCGCCCCGCCCGCATCACCGCGACGGGGTGGGGCTGGCGGTACGCGGGCCGGCGGGCACCGGCGGTGCGCGACGTGTCGTTCACGATCGAGCCCGGCGAGCGCGTGCTGCTGCTCGGCGCGTCCGGCGCGGGCAAGTCCACGCTCTTGGCCGGCATGGCGGGGCTCCTCGGCGGCGCCGACGAGGGTGACGAGACCGGGTCGCTGCTCGTCGACGGCGAACGTCCCGAGGCGCATCGCGGGCGCGTCGGGCTCGTGCTGCAGGACCCCGACGCCGGCGTCGTGCTGTCGAAGGTGGGTGACGACGTCGCGTTCGGGTGCGAGAACCTCGGCGTGCCCGCGGCCGACATCCCGGCGCGCGTGGCGGAGGCCCTCGAGGCGGTCGGACTCGACGTGCCGCTGTCGCGCGCGACCAAGGCGCTCTCGGGCGGCCAGAAGCAGCGGCTCGCGCTGGCCGGCGTCCTCGCGATGCGGCCGGGCGTGCTGCTCCTCGACGAGCCGACCGCGAACCTCGACCCGGCCGGCGTCGCCGAGGTGCGCGCGAGCGTGGAGCGCGCGCTCGACGACAGCGGCGCGACGCTCGTCGTGATCGAGCACCGCACCGCCGTCTGGGCCGACCTCATGGATCGCGTCCTCGTCGTCGGTGCGGACGGCGGGCTGCTCGCCGACGGGCCGCCGGCCCAGGTGTTCGCGCGCCACGGCGCGGCGCTCGCCGCCGCCGGCGTGTGGGTGCCCGGCCACCCCGTCGACCTGCCCGTGCTTCCTCCGGCCTCGG
This sequence comes from Microbacterium sp. M3, assembly GCF_033548675.1. Lineage (NCBI taxonomy): Bacteria > Bacillati > Actinomycetota > Actinomycetes > Micrococcales > Microbacteriaceae > Microbacterium > Microbacterium sp. M3. The sequence continues at coordinate 1,139,376 of NZ_JAWTZT010000001.1, read as the reverse complement.
CGCAGGCGGACGCGGCGGTGGCGGCATCCGCTCTGTCCATCTCGCGCGACGGGCGCACCGTCGTGCGGGCAGGGCTCGACGTCCGCGTGCCGCGCGGCGCGGCCACCGCGGTGACGGGGCCGAACGGCGCCGGCAAGTCGACCCTCGCGCTCACCCTCGCGGGACTGCTTCCCGAGGCGGCCGGCGAGGTGCGGGCGGCGCCGGAGCTCGCGGCGAAGTCGGGCCGTCGCCCGTCGCGCTGGACATCCCGCGAACTGCTCACCCGCATCGGCACCGTCTTCCAGGAGCCCGAGCACCAGTTCCTCGCGTCGACGGTGCGCGACGAGCTCGCGATCGGCCCCCGTTCGCGCGGCGTCGACGCGACGGCCGTCGGCATGATCGTGGACGAGCTGCTCGAGCGCCTCCACCTCGCGCCGCTGGCCGCCGCGAACCCCTTCACGCTGTCGGGCGGGCAGAAGCGCCGGCTGTCGGTGGCGACGGTGCTGGCCGACGCGCCGCCGGTCATCGTGCTCGACGAGCCGACCTTCGGTCAGGACCGCCGCGGCTGGGTCGAGCTCGTGCAGCTGCTGCAGTCGGAGATCGCCGCGGGAACGACGGTCGTCGCCGTGACACACGACGAGGACGTGCTGCGCCACCTCGGCGGGCACCGCATCGACCTCGGCGCCGTGCCCGGGGGAGCGGCCTCGTGACCGCCCTCGACGCCGGGGCCACGACGGCCGCGACGCCGGACACGCGACCGGCGTGGCTCGACGGCGTGAACCCGGTCACGAAGATCGTGCTCGCGCTGCTGCTGTCGGTGCCGCTCCTCGCCTCGATCGACGTGACCAGCGCACTCGTGGCGATCGCGCTGCAGCTGTCCTGCATCCCGCTCACGGGCCTCGGCGGGATGACAGTGCTGAAGCGGATGCTGCCCCTCCTGGTCTTCGCGCCGGTCGCGGGTGTCAGCATGCTGCTGTACGCCGAGCCCGGCGGCACCGTCTACTGGTCGTTCTGGTACGCCACCATCAGCGACGACTCGATCGTGCTCGCCGTGGCGGTGTGCCTGCGCGTCATCGCCCTCGGTCTGCCGACGATCCTCCTCTTCGGACGCACCGACCCGACCGAGCTGGCCGACGCGCTCGCGCAGGTCGCGAAGCTGCCCTCGCGGTTCGTCCTCGGGGTGCTGGCGGGCACCCGCACGCTCGGGCTCTTCCTCGACGACTGGCGCAGTATGGGCCTCGCGCGCCGCGCGCGCGGCGTGGGCGACACCGGCGCCGTGCGGCGGTTCTTCTCCATGGCGTTCGTGCTGCTGGTGTTCGCGGTGCGCCGCGGCACCAAGCTCGCGATGGCGATGGAGGCGCGCGGCTTCGGCTCGGGGATCCGCCGCACCTGGGCCCGCCCTTCGCGCCTGCACGGGCGCGATGCGCTGGCGTTGCTGGGCGGCGCGGCGATCATGGCCGCCGCGCTGGGTGCGGCGGTCGCCGCCGGCACGTTCCGCTTCGTCTGGTCCTGACGCCCGCGCCGGGTGGGACGCGTTCTGTCTCGCTGCGCTCGCTCAACGACCGGGGCAGCGGCGTGCGTTTGGTCTCGCTGCGCTCGCTCAACGACCGGGGCAGCGGCGTGCGTTTCGTCTCGCTGCGCTCGCTCAACGACCCGGGCCGGGCGACGCGTTTCGTCTCGCTGCGCTCGCTCAACGACCGGGGCAGGGGTGCGTTTCGTTCCGCTGCGCTCGCGGGACCAGCCGGGGCGGGGCCTCCGGTCGTTGAGCGAGGGAGCGCCAGCGACCGAGACGAAACGCCTCGCACCGGCGCAGTCCCTGCGTCAGTCGGCGGCGACGAGGCGCTCGTAGCCGGGCTGCAGGGCGGGGAAGTAGTCGCTCCACACCACGGTGTCGACCGGCACCCCGGCCTGCGCGGCGACGAGCCGGTCGAGGTAGTACTCCCACCCCGGACCGATCGTGCCGACGTCCTCACCGGGGTTCAGCCGCTGCCCGAACGTGAGCACCGTGTCGCCGGGGGACTCCTCCGCCAGCTCGAACCAGAGGTGCCAGGCGCCGCCCGCCTGCGAGGTGTCGCCGGCGAAGCGCCGGGGCGGGTCGCACTCGAGGATCGTGTACTCCTCGGCCGCGGCATCCTCCCCCTCCGCCGTCATGAAGAAAGTGACGTGCCCCGTCGAGGGATCGCCCTCCCAGCGCCCGATCCAGCGCTCGAGGCGCTCCGATGCGGTCAGCTCGCGCCACACCTCTTCGGCCGGGGCGCGGAAGCGCCGCAGGATCACGAGGTTCGGGTGACCGTCGATCTTGCAGACCGTGCCGGTGATGTCGGTCATGTCGCGTTCCAGAGGTCTCGGTAGTACGACAGGCGCTCGCGGTCGGGCTCGACCCCGTACGCCTCGATGAGGGCGTCCTCCCATCCCTCGCCATAGTTCCACGCCGTCGACATCGACGCCACGGCGATGTCGGCCCAGCGGTCGGCGACCCCGAGCGTGCCGAGGTCGACGTGCCCGCTCCAGCGACCGTCGTCGCCGACCAGGGTGTTGGGGCAGCAGGCGTCGCCGTGGCACACGACGAGGCGGTCGATCGGGGGCGGGTCGCGCAGGGCATCGGGAACCCGGATGCCGCGTCCCGCCGCGTTGGCGATCCGCCCGGGCACGCCCCAGTCGAACGGGCACGCGTCGACCGGCAGCGTGTCGTGCAGGGCGCGCAGGCCCTCGCCGACAGCGCGGACGGCGGTGGCGGCATCCGTGATCCATCTCCGGTCGACGGCCGACGAGCCGGGGAGTGCCGCCGTCGCCATCCACTCATGGGTCTCGTCGCCGCCGACCTCGAGCACCACGGGGACGCGCGCGAAGGGCGCGGCCCAGGCGAGACGCGCGGCCTCGCCGGCGAACGTCGACTCGGCGTTGCGCGGGCCGTGCTTGATGTAGCGGCCGTCGTCTGCCGCGAAGGTCACGCCGCCGTAGTCGTTGCGCCACACCGGGGTGAGGGTCGCCCCGCGCGCGAGCGCGCGCACCGGTTCGGGGACCGCGACGTCTGAGACGGGGATCGACACGGGTCCATCCTGCCCGGGGGTCGGACCCACGAGCGCCGAGCTCGGCCGAGACCTTCTGCTCGCCTGTCGCGAATTGCCGGCCGCTGCGGCAGATCGTGACAGGTGAGCAGGGCGAGGCCGGCGCGGAGGGCAGCGTGCGTCGCGGGCCTCAGGCCTGGAGCGCCTCCCGGAGGAGGAGCGCATGGTTGTGGGTCTCGTCGTGCACGGCGTGCAGGAGCGTGACGACGGGGTGGGGCGCCAGCTCGGCTCGCAGCGAAGCCACGGCGCTCCGCGCCGGGCCGTCGAGCTCGGCGCGGTAGGCAGCCTCGAACGCGGGCCACGCCATGCCGCCGTGATGGAACGCCTTCCGCAGGTCGGTGGACGGCGCGACCTCCTTCGCCCACAGGCCGAGGGCGACGCGCTCCTTCGACAGGCCGCGCGGCCACAGGCGGTCCACCAGCACCCGGAACCCGTCGTCCGGCGCCGGGTCGTCGTACACGCGCTTCACCCGGATCTGCATGAGCCCATCCAAGCCGCGCGTCCGCTCGCACACCACCCCGCGTGATGGGATGGAGGCATGCCCACCGTGCGCGCCACCCGCAGGCGAGGTCCGATGACGGCGCTCGAGGGCGACGCCCCCGCCCTCGCGATCGGAGACACCGCCGTCCGGCACGTCCGCCTGACCCCCGACGGACTCACGCGGTGGCTGGGTGATCGCCACGGCGAGATCGTCCGCTGGGACGGCGTCCGGGCCGTCACCCTGGAACCGTCGACGACCCGGTGGCTCCACCCGGCGATGGTCGACTGGGCCGGGCCGATGCTCGAGGGCCTTCTCGGCGGCGGGCTCACCGATCACCCCGAGGCGGCACCGACCTTCCCGGTGCGCATCGCGGGCAACGACGGCGCCGTCGTGGAATGGAACGTCACGCAGCACTACCTGTCGGGCTACCGCCCGCGCGAGGTGCGTGCGACCGCGAGCCTGCTCGAGTACCTCGTGGCGCGGGCCGAGGCGCGCGTGCTGCTCAACCGCCCGGCGGAGCTCCTCGACCGGATCTCTGCGCTCGTGCGGACCCGGCCTCTCATGGCGGAGTGACCCGCCGGCGGCGCGCGGCTAGCCTGGTCGTGCTCCGCGGCGACGTGCTGGTACTCAGTCCCGCGTATGCTGATACGCGGTTTCGCATCCGGACTTCGAAGGAGAATCCATGGAGATCACCGACGCTGCCGCGCTCGTCACCGGCGGTGCGAGCGGACTGGGCCTGGCCACGGCCCGGCGCCTGGCCGCCGCGGGCGCGGCGGTCACGATCGTGGATCTGCCCACCTCCGCCGGCGCCGACGTCGCCGCAGAGCTCGGCGGATCGTTCGCGCCGGCCGACGTCACCGACCCGGAGCAGGTGGCGGCCGCTGCCGCGGTGGCCGCGGCATCCGGTCCGCTGCGTGTCGTGGTGAACTGCGCCGGGATCGCCCCGCCCGCCAAGGTGCTCGACCGCGAGGGCAACCCGTCGCCGCTGGAGGGCTTCGAGCGGATCATCCGCGTCAACCTCATCGGCACCTACAACGTCATCTCGCAGGCCTCAGCCCTCATCGCGAAGACCGAGCCCACCGCCGACGGCGACCGCGGCGTCATCGTCAACACCGCGAGCGTCGCCGCGTTCGACGGGCAGATCGGCCAGCCGGCGTACGCCGCCTCGAAGGGCGGCGTGCACGCGATGACCCTCCCCATCGCGCGCGAGCTCGCGCGCTACGGGATCCGCGTCGTCACGATCGCCCCGGGCATCATGGAGACGCCGATGCTCATGGGCCTGCCGCAGGCGGCCCAGGACTCGCTCGGCGAGCAGGTTCCCTACCCGCAGCGCCTCGGCAAGCCCGACGAGTACGCGCGCCTGGTGATGTCGATCGTCGACAACGGCTACCTCAACGGAGAGACCATCCGCCTCGACGGTGCGATCCGGATGGCACCGAAGTAAGGAGAACGCATGAGCGAATCGATCCTCGTCACCCGCGACGGCGCCCTCGCGCGCGTGACCTTCAACCGCCCCGCGTTCCTCAACGCGATGGGCTTCGAGATGGGGCGCCGCTGGCGCAACGTCGCGCACGAGCTCACCTCCGACGACACGGTCGGGGCGATCGTCCTGGATGCCGCAGGCCCGGCCTTCTGCGCGGGCGGCGACGTGTTCGAGATGGCGACGTCGGGGGCGTCGGGTGCCGACGTCACCGGGGCGGCGCACACGATCCACGACGGCATCCGCACGTTCGCGGAGTCCGACAAGCCCATCGTCGCGGCCGTCCAGGGAGCGGTCGCCGGCGGCGGGCTCGGCCTCATGCTCACCGCCGACTACATCGTGGCCGCCGACCAGGCGAAGTTCGTGAGCAAGTACGCCAACATCGGTCTGACCCCCGACCTCGGCGTCTCGACGCTGCTGCCCGCCGCGGTCGGCCAGCGCCGGGCGCTGCAGCTGCTGCTGCAGGACCTCACGATCGACGCCGCGACGGCCCTCGACTGGGGCCTCGTGACCGAGGTGGTGCCCGCCGCCGATGTGGCCTCCCGCGCCGAGGCGGTCGCCCGGTTCTGGCTCGACAACGCCACCGGTGCGTTCGGGCAGGCGAAGCGGCTGGTCCGCTCGGGCGCGGGCCGCTCGTTCGCCGACAACCTCGACGACGAAGCAGCCTCGATCGGCGCCCGCTTCGACACCGACGAGGCGAAGGCCCGCGTCGCCGCCTTCGCTCAGCGCGGCCGCCGGGTTGAGTAGGCGCGCCAGCGCCGTACCGAAACCATCCGCCAAGTCCCGTTCCTGACCCCCCATCGCGCCCCGCCCGCCCCCATACCCCGACCCTTCCCGACCCGCCCGCCCCACCCGCCCCGGCCCGCCCCGGCCGGGCAGAAGCAATGCATGTCCCACTTTCTGCTGTTCCGGGCCCCGTGAACAGCAGAAATCGGGACACGAACCCGGGAAATCGGGACATCAACAACGGAGGAAGACAGTGACCGAATCGACGGATGCCGCGCCTCTCGCCGGCAAGACGATCCTGATGTCGGGCGGCAGCCGTGGCATCGGACTGGCCATCGCACTGCGCGCTGCGCGCGACGGCGCCAACATCGCGCTGCTCGCGAAGACCGACACCCCGCACCCCAAGCTCGAGGGGACCGTGCACTCGGCGGCGGAGCAGATCCGCGAGGCCGGTGGCAACGCCCTGCCGATCGTCGGCGACGTGCGCAACGACGACGACGTGACCGAGGCTGTGCTCAAGACGCAGGGCGAGTTCGGCGGCATCGACATCGTGGTCAACAACGCCTCGGTCATCGACCTGTCGCGCTCGCTCGACCTCGACGCGAAGAAGTACGACCTGATGCAGGACGTCAACGTGCGCGGCACCTTCATGCTCTCGCGCGCCGCCGTGCCGATGCTGAAGGATGCCGCGAACCCGCACATCCTGTCGCTCTCGCCGCCGCTCAACCTGTCGCCGAAGTGGCTCGGAGCGCACACCGGCTACACGCTCGCGAAGTACGGCATGACGATGGCGACGCTCGGCCTCGCCGCGGAGTTCGCCGACGCCGGCATCGCCGCCAACACGCTGTGGCCGCGCACCACGATCGCCACTGCCGCGGTGCAGTTCGCCCTCGGCGGCGACCGCATGATGAAGGTGAGCCGCACGCCCGAGATCTACGCCGACGCGGCGTACGAGATCCTCACGAAGCCGTCGCGCGAGTACACCGGCCAGACGCTGATCGTGGAGGACGTGCTCGAGGCCGCCGGCGTGACCGACTTCTCCGGCTACGCCGCGGTGCCGGGCACCCCTGACGAGGCGCTCTTCCCCGACATCTTCCTGGACTGAGGCCCAGCGCGGCCCGGGCGTCGGGCCCCTGTTTCGGCGAGACCGGGGGTTTCGGCCGAACCCGAGGCCCTCGCCCCCGGTTTCGGCGAGGATCCCCTGTCTCGGCGGGATGCTGGGCGGCGGGCCCCGGGCTTCACCGAGACCTAGGGTTTCGGCCGAACCCGAGGCCGTCGCCCTCGGTTTCGGCGCGGATCCCCTGTCTCGGCGGGATGCTGGGCGGCGGCCCAGGAGGGCGGCAATCCCCGACGGCGGATCAGGGGTTTCGGCGAGACCTAGGGTTTCGGCTGAACCCGAGGCCGTCGCCCGCGGTGTCGGCGCGGATCCCCTGTCTCGGCGGGATGCTGGGCGGCGGCCCCGGCGGCGGCGGATCCTGAGTTCGGCGCGGATCCCCTGTCTCGGCGGGATGCTGGGCGGCGGCCCCGGCGGGCGGCGATCCCCGGCGGCGGATCGGGGGTTTCGGCGAGACCTAGGGTTTCGGCTGAACTCGAGGCCGTCGCCCTCGGTTTCGGCGCGGATCCCCTGTCTCGGTGGGATGCTGGGCGGCGCCCCCCCCGACGGCGGACCCCCGGCGGGCGGCGACCCCCGGCGGCGGATCGGGGGTTTCGGCGAGACCTGGGGTTTCGGCGGAACTCGAGGCCGTCGCCCTTGGTTTCGGCGCGGATCCCCTGTCTCGGCGGGATGCTGGGCGGCGCCCCCCCCGACGGCGGACCCCCGACGGCGGACCCCCGGCGGGCGGCGAACCCCGGCGGCGGATCGGGGGTTTCGGCGAGACCTAGGGCTTCGGCTGAACCCGGGGCCGTCGCCCTCGGGTTCGGCGCGGATCCCCTGTCTCGCCGCCCGGCACGGACGTAGGGTGGGGCGCATGGCGGTGCGGAGCCTGTTCCCGATCCTCCTGACCCGCGAGCTGCCGGAGCTCGTGCGGTTCTACGAGCGAGCGCTCGGCGGCGCCGTCGTCTACCGGTTCCCCGACGAGCACGGGGCCGACGCGTACGTCTCGCTCGAGATCGACGGCGTCGCGCTCGGCATCGGCCGCGATGACGACGCGACGCCTCCGGGTGCGGGGGAGCGCATCGCGCTGTGGTTCTACGTCGACGACGTCGACCGCGCGTACGCGGCGTGGGTGGCGGCCGGCGGGCATCCGATCCAGCCGCCCGCCGACATGCCCTGGGGCGAGCGCGTCGCGCAGGTGCGCGACCCCGCCGGCAACCTCGTGAACCTCGGCGCCGAGGTCTCCGGCGCCGAGCGCTGACGACACGCGCCCGGCTGCTGCGCCGGGACGCGGCATCCGTCGCCCCGCGGTCGGTTCAGATGAGGCCGAGCCGGCGGAACGCGTGCGCGATGCCGTCGTCGAGGACGTCGGTCGTGACGAAGTCGGCGAGCGCCTTCAGCTCGGGGCGCGCGTTGCCCATCGCCACCGAGACGCCGCAGACCTCGAACATCTCGATGTCGTTCCAGCTGTCGCCGACCGCGATGGCGTCGGCGGCGTCGATGCCCAGGTGCGCAAGCAGCAGCTCGATGGCCGAGCCCTTGGTCGTGTCGCGCTCGTTGATCTCGCCGTTCGAGCCGCCGGGCAGCGGCATGCTGCCCGGCACGATGAGGAACTCGTCGCCGAGGTCGGCGCGGAGCTCCTCGAGCCCGCCCTCGTGGTCGCTCACGAACACCGCCTTGTCGACGCGCGTGAGGTCGGCGTCGTCGGCGCGGGGGAACGTGCGCTGCGCGAGCCCGACCAGCGAGTCCTCGGGGCGCACCTCCTCGCCCGCCGCCTCGCGCGCCTCGAGCGCCGCGGCGTAGTCGCGCATGAGCTCGGCCATGTCGTCGCTCGCGTAGACGCCGTCACGGGTCTGGAGGAAGTAGCGGATGCCGCGACCCCGCAGGGCGGCCAGCATCCGGTCCGTCGCCTCCGGCGAGAGCGGGCGATCGACGACCACCTCGCCGTCCGACGTCACGAGTGCTCCGGAATTCGTCACGGCACCGTCGAAACCGATCTCGGCGACGGCCGGATGGATGTCGGAGGCCGAGCGGCCGGTGCTGAGATACACGAGGTGTCCTGCGGCCCGCACCGCGCGGATCGCGTCGCCGGTGGACGGTGCGACGTGCGCGCCGTGCTCGAGGATCGTGCCGTCGACATCGAGGAAGATGATGCGTCGCCGCGGAGGTGTCATCAGTGCTTGTTCCCGGTGAAGAGGAGGATGCCGCCGAGTCCGATCATGAGCCCGCCGCCGGTCGCCGAGAGCGTGGCGATGCGCCTCGGCGAGCGGCCGAACCAGGTGCGGGCGCTCGCGGCGATGAGCGCCCAGATCGCGTCGGAGATGAGGGCGATCACGAAGAACACGAGTCCCAGCACGACCATCTGCAGCGGCACCATGCCCGCGTTCAGGTCGACGAACTGGGGGAGCACCGCGACGAAGAACGCGATCGTCTTGGGGTTGGTGATGCCGACGACGAACCCCTCGCCGAGCTGGCGCCACGCCGACCGGGGAGCCGCGCCGCCGTTCGCCTCGGCTGCGGCGCGGTGGCGATGGCGGATCGCCTGCACGCCGAGGTACATGAGGTAGACGGCGCCGGCGACCTTGACGATCGTGAAGAGCACGATCGACTGCGCGACGATGCCGCCGACCCCCAGGGCGACGAGCCCGATGACCGGCAGCAGGCCGAGGGCGTTGCCGAGCACGCTCAGCAGCCCGCCGATGCGGCCCAGAGCCAGCGCCCGCCCGATCGTGAAGAGCACGCTCGGGCCCGGGATCACGATCAGCACGACGGCGGCGAGCGTGAAGGCGAGAAGGTTCTCGACGGGGACCACCCCGCGAGCCTACTCCGGGGCCCCGACGGCGAGCCGCTTGCGCAGGAACACCTGCGCGGTGCCGTCGTCGCCGGGCACGCGCTGCGTCTCGCGATAGCCGAGGCGTTCGTACAGGCGGAGGTTCGCCTCGCTGAGCGATCCCGTGAACAGCTCGGCCTCGGTCGCGCCGGCGTCGGCGCCGCGCCGCTCCACCGCCTCGAGGAGCGCACTGCCGATGCCTTCGCCTGCGCGGTCGGGCGCGATCGCGATGCGGCCGACGAGCAGCAGGTCGCCGTCCACCCGCGCGCGCAGCGCGCCGATCATGCGGGCGTCGTCGAGCGCGACGACACCGAGGTTCTGCTGGAGCTCCGACTCGACCTCCTCGAGCGTCTGCGTGAGCGGGGGCATCTCGGGGCTGCCGTAGATCAGCGCCTCCTGCACGAACGCGGCCCGCTGCAGCGTCATCACCTCGCCCGCGTCCCGGGGCTCGATCGGCCGGATCATCACGTCGGTCTCGTCGCTCACGCGGCCACGCTAGTCCGCACACCCGGTCGCCCCCACGGGCTTGACTCCCGGGCCGGGGCCTCACCCTCGGCTCGGGGTTGGCGCGCGCCGAGACGAGGGAATGTGCCGGGACGAGGGGGGTTGCGTCGTTCGGGCCCCTCGTTTCGGCATCCGCCCTCGTTTCGGCACGCCGGACCGCGGACCACGGACCACGGCGCACGGCCCGCGGACCACGGGCGACGGCCCACGACCTAAGCCGGCGGGCGACGGACCACGACCCACGGCGGCGGGGGCATCGGCATCCGTCCAGCGTCCCCGCGTACCCTGGAACGCATGACCGAGTCGCCCGTGCGCGCCACGAAACCCCGCCAGGTGCGTCCGGCGACCGAGGGATGGACGCAGAAGAAGGATGCCGAGGGCCGGCCCCTCCTCCAGTTCGCCAGTCCGAAGCGCGGCAAACCGCCCGTGCACCTGGCCGATCTCACCCCCGAGCAGCGGGTGGAGAAGGTCAAGGAGCTCGGGCTTCCCGGCTTCCGTGCGAAGCAGCTGGAGAAGCACTACTTCCAGCACTTCACCCACAACGCGGCCGACATGACCGACCTGCCCGCCGACGGGCGGGAGGAGTTCGTGCACGGCATGCTCCCGCCCCTCCTCACCGAGGTGCGCCGGCTCGAGACCGACCGCGGCGACACCATCAAGTTCCTCTGGAAGCTGCACGACGGCGCCCTCGTCGAGTCGGTGCTCATGCGCTACCCCGGTCGCATCACGCTGTGCGTCTCGTCGCAGGCCGGCTGCGGCATGAACTGCCCGTTCTGCGCGACCGGCCAGGCGGGCCTCACCCGCAACATGTCTGCTGCCGAGATCGTCGAGCAGGTCGTGCGGGCCAACCGCCTCATCGCCGAGGGCGGCCTGGGCGGTAAGAAGAAGGGCGACCACTCGGCCGAGCGCGTGTCGAACATCGTGTTCATGGGCATGGGCGAGCCGCTCGCGAACTATGCGCGCGTCATGCAGGCCGTCCGCGTCATGACCGACAAGCAGCACGGCCTCGGCATGAGCGCGCGCGGCATCACGGTCTCGACGGTGGGCCTCGTGCCCGCGATCACGAAGCTCGCGAACGAAGACGTGCCCGTCACGTTCGCGCTCTCGCTGCACGCTCCCGACGACAAGCTGCGCGACGAGCTCATTCCCGTGAACTCCCGCTGGAAGGTCGACGAGGCCCTCGATGCGGCTCGGGCGTACTTCGACAAGACCGGCCGCCGCGTCTCGATCGAGTATGCGCTCATCAAAGACATGAACGACCACGGCTGGCGCGCCGACCTGCTCGCCGAGAAGCTCAACGCCCGCGGCCGCGGCTGGGTGCACGTGAACCCGATCCCGCTGAACCCGACGCCCGGCTCGATCTGGACCGCGTCCGAGGTCGCCGTGCAGAACGAGTTCGTGCGCCGCCTCAACGACGCCGGCATCCCGACGACCCTCCGCGACACCCGCGGCAAGGAGATCGACGGCGCGTGCGGCCAGCTCGTCGCGACCGAGGAGGACGAGGCGGTCGCCGCCGTCACCCCGCTCGAGGACTGAGATGACGGATGCCGCGGCCCGCGGCATCCGTTTCTCACACGCCTCTCATGCACCTGCCGCACAGGTTGACCTGTCTAGGGTTTCGGGGTGTCTTCCTACTCTGCGCACCGGCCGGGCCGGTTCGGCTCCGACGGCCGGATCGAGTTCGAGACCGACGGCGAACAGACCGAGGATCTGTACCTCGACGACGTGCGCGCCCAGCAGGCCGCGGGCGAGCCGAGCGACGTGCGCGCGGATGACGAGGGGCCCGAGGACCCGTTCCCGGTGACCCGCGACCTGCTCGAGGACGCCCTCGCGATGAATCCGACCCAGCCCGTCGCGGTCGCCGAGCCCGTAGCCACGGCCGAGCAGGCGACGATCGGCGAGTGGGGCGCGGTCGACGAGCCCGCGGCGACCGCGCCGGTGACAGACGAGCCGGTGGCGGAAGAGCCGGCGGTGGCCGAGGCATCCGTCCCTCCCGTCCGGGCGAAGCGCGCGAAGCGGCGCCGCGCGCGGGGCTCGGGCTGGCGCAGGCTCGCGATCCTGGGCGGCGCCGACGGCTCGGTGCTCGACGAGGTGCCGACCGAGACGCCCCGCTTCGTGCAGATGTTCTTCGTGATCGCCGGCACCGCCCTGATCTCGGCCATCTCGATGTACTTCGCGCTCACCACGGGCGTGCGCATCGTGATGTGGGGGGCGCTGCCCCTGGCGGTCGTGTGGGCGCTCATCATCTTCAACCTCGACCGCTTCCTCACCTCGACGATGCGGTCGACCCACAGCGTCGGCCGCCTCATCGGGCTGGCGATCCCGCGTGTGATCATGGCGGCGGTGATCGGCATCGTCGTGGCCGAGCCCCTCGTGCTGCAGATCTTCCACAACGACATCGCGCGCGAGGTCAACGCGACGAACATCTCCCAGGCGCAGTCCGATCAGGACGCCGTGACGAGCGGACCCGAGAAGCAGGCGCTGGATGCCGCGAGTGAGCGTGTTGCGGCACTCGAGAGCCAGGCGGCGAGCGGCGTCGTGGCGGGTGCCGACACCACGTCGGCCTCGGCCGCGTCGGCGCAGCAGACCGTCGACGACCTCACCGCGAAGCTCGCGGCGCAGCAGGCCGTGATCGACCAGGCCCGTGCGATCTACCAGTGCGAGCTCACCGGCCAGGGTGCCGGCGAGGTGCCCGGCTGCAGCGGCGTGGCGGGCGAGGGCGCGAGCTCGGGCGCCGCGCAGGACCAGCTCGCCGCCGCGCAGGCGGCGTACGACGACCTCAACTCGCAGCTGACCGCCGCCCAGGCCGACCTCGCGGCGGCCCAGGCCGCGGGCACCGCGGAGGCGAGCGCCTCGGAGGCGCAGAACAAGCAGCAGGCCGAGGACGAGCTGCCTGGGGCCCGCGAGCAGTACCAGGCCGCGCTCGCGGCCTACGACGCCCGGGCGGCCGAGATCGCGAGCGGCAACGCCGGGGCGGTGGGCCTGCTGAGCCAGATCAGCGGACTGGAACGGCTCTCGGAGCGCGAGCCGACGCTCGCCTGGGCGCACTGGCTGATTGCCGGACTGTTCTTCATGATCGAGCTGCTGCCGGTGCTCGTGAAGGTGCTGACGAGCTACGGCGATCCGTCGCTGTACGAGAAGGCCGACGCGCTGCGGCGGCAGGTGGCGCTCGACCGCGTGACCGCGCGCAGCTGGCGCGAGCGCGCCGGCATCGCCCAGGGCACTGAGGCCTGATCCCGGACGTACGTGGGGCGCGGGCGTCGCGGCAGCGCGCCGGGTCGCGGCATCCGTCGTCCGTCGGAAGCTAGTCCGACGGCGCGATGAGCCAGGCGCGGATCGCGGGGAGCACCTCGGGGCTCGACTCGCGGTCGACGGTGGCGGCGAGGTCCGCGACGGTGACGCCGCGCAGCGACTCGCGCCACGCCTGCTCGGCCGCGAGCATCGTGCGGTGGATCGCGCACGCGCGCAGGCACTCCTCGGGTGAGGCGGCGAGCGGGCCCCGCTGCCGGATCTCGGTGCAGACGAACTGCGGCTCGGGTCCCTCGATGGCGATCACGATGTCGAGCACCGAGATCAGGTCGGCAGCCCGGGTGAGCACGTAGCCGCCGGACTTGCCCTGCACCGAGCGCACGAGCCCGGCCCGCGCGAGCGCCTGCATCTGCTTGGCGAGGTACGACATCGAGACGTCGTGCAGGCGCGCCAGGGTCGCGGCGGGAACCGGCCGCCCCACCTCGGTGAGCGCCACGCAGCAATGCACGGCCCACTCGACTCCGCCCGACATCCTCACGTCCGGAATGCTACTTGACTCGGATAGCGGTTGTCCGAGTAGATTAAACTCGGACAACATTCATCCGAGTTTGGAGCGACATGAAGATCGTGGTGCTGGGCGGAACGGGCAACATCGGCGCGCAGGTGGTGGCCCTGCTGCGCGAACGCGGGCACGAGGTGGTCGCCGCCTCGCCGTCGACCGGCGTCGACGGCGTCACGGGGGTCGGGCTCGACGAGGCCTTCGCGGGGGCCGACGCGGTCGTCGACACTACCAATCCGCGCGACTTCTCCGAAGAGGCGGCCGTCGCCTTCTTCGCCACCGCGACCACGCATGTGCTCGATGCCGAGAAGAAGGCGGGGGTCGGGCATCATGTGGCGCTGTCGGTCGTCGGCGTCGACCGTGACCCCGGTGCCCGCGGCTACCTCGCGGGCAAGGTCGCGCAGGAGAGGCTGATCGCCGGCGGCGGGGTGCCCGCGACCATCGTCCGCGCGACGCAGTTCTTCGAGTTCCTGCGCGACATCGCCGACGGCAGCACGGTCGACGGCGAGGTGCGCGTGGCGCCGACGCTGCTGCAGCCGGTCGCGGCGGCGGCCGTCGCGCGCGTGGTCGCCGAAGTCGCGGTGGCACCCGCGGCGGGGAGCGTCGAGGTGGCCGGACCCGAGCGCGCGCCGCTCGGCGAGTTCCTCCGGCGGGTGCTCGACGCCGACGGCGACGCCCTCCCGGTGCGCGTCGATGCGACGGCGGGCTACTTCGGGCGCGCAGTCGATGAGACGAGCCTCGTGCCGGTGGGCGAGGCGCGCATCGACCCGCTGACGCTCGAGGAGTGGCTCGCGGCCCGCTGACGGCGGACGCATGGCGCACGGCGCGCTGACGGGAGGGGAGCGGATGCCGCGGGCCGCGGCATCCGCTCATCCACGAGGCGGGCCGTCACAGGTATGAAGGCGGCGCGGCTGAGCCATGGGGACTCGTCGCACGCGATATATCGTGTTAGAGTGCCAGGCGGATGCCCGGGAATCGCATCCGCTCGGCCGTTCGCCCTCCGTGAACGGGTCTGCCGCATGTCGGCGGCCCGTGCGAGGGTAGGGCGGCATCATGATGAACCGCCTCGAGCGGCGGCTCGTCGTGGCCTCGTCATGTCTGGGAGAAATCCGTGCTCGCCAAACTCCTCGTCCGCTATCTCAAACCCTCCGGGTGGCTCCTGCTCGGCGTCCTGCTGTTCCAGTCCGCCTCCGCCCTCGCCTCGCTGTATCTGCCCAGCCTCAATGCCGACATCATCGACAACGGGGTCTCGAAGGGCGACACCGAGTACATCTGGCGCACCGGCATCGTCATGCTGACGGTGTCGCTCGGTCAGATCGTCGCCTCGATCATCGCGACCTACTTCGCCGCGCGCGCCGCGATGCGGCTCGGCCGCGACATCCGCGACGACATCTTCGAGCGCGTCTCGGGCTTCTCCGAGCGCGAGGTGACCGGCTTCGGCGCCGGCTCGCTGATCACCCGCAACACCAACGACGTGCAGCAGGTGCAGATGCTCGCGATGATGGCCGCGACCTTCCTCGTGACGGCGCCGCTCCTGGCCATCGGCGGGATCGTGCTCGCGATCGAGCAGGCTGCGAGCCTCGCGTGGATCATCGCGATCGCCGTGCCGGTGCTCCTGCTCGTCGCGGGCATCGTGATCGCCCGCATGGTGCCGCTCTTCCGCAGCTACCAGGGGAAGCTCGACGGGGTCAACCGCATCATGCGCGAGCAGCTCACCGGCATCCGCGTCATCCGCGCGTTCGTGCGCGAGCCCATCGAAGAGGAGCGCTTCCGCGAGGCCAACACCGAGATCATGGTGGTCGGTCGCAAGGTCGGCTCGCTGTTCGTCGTGCTGTTCCCCGCCGTCATGCTGATCCTCAACGTCACCGTCATCGGCGTGATCTGGTTCGGCGGCATGCAGGTCGACAGCGGAGAGATCCAGATCGGCACGCTGTTCGCCTTCATGCAGTACGCCATGATCATCCTCTCGGGCGTGATGATGGCGAGCTTCATGACGCTGATGATCCCGCGCGCCGCGGTCTCGGCCGAGCGCATCGGCGAGGTGCTCGACACCCACTCGTCGCTCGAGCGGCCGTCCGATGCGGTCGACCGGTTCCCCGCACCGGGCACCGTCGAGTTCCGCGACGTCACGTTCACCTACCCGGGCGCCGAGCACCCGATCCTCTCCGACATCACGTTCCGTGCCGCCCCGGGCGAGACCGTCGCGATCGTGGGGTCCACCGGCGCGGGCAAGACCACCCTGGTCTCGCTCATCCCGCGGCTGTTCGACGTCACCGACGGCGTGGTCGAGGTGGGCGGCGTCGACGTGCGCCGGGCAGACCTCGAAGCGCTGTGGCGGACGATCGGCCTGGTACCGCAGCGGCCGTTCCTCTTCTCCGGGACCATCGCGTCGAACCTGCGCTTCGGCCGCGAGGACGCCACCGACGCCGACCTCTGGCGCGCCCTCGAGATCGCCCAGGCGAGCGACTTCGTGAGCCAGATGGACGCCGGGCTCGACTCGCCCATCGCACAGGGCGGCACCAATGTCTCGGGCGGGCAGCGGCAGCGTCTGGCCATCGCGCGCGCCATCGTCCATCAGCCGCGGGTGCTCGTGTTCGACGACTCGTTCTCGGCGCTCGACCTCACCACCGACGCGCGGCTGCGCCAGGCGCTCTGGCGCGAGCTGCCCGATGTGACGAAGATCGTCGTCGCCCAGCGCGTGTCGACGATCACCGACGCCGACCGCATCATCGTGCTCGACGACGGCGGCATCGTGGGCATCGGCACGCACGAGCAGCTGCTCGAGTCGAGCCAGACCTACCGCGAGATCGTCGAATCCCAGCTCGGAGCGGAGGTCGCCCGATGAGCGACGACACGAACACCGCGAAGACCTCCCGCCGCCGCGTGCGCCAGGCGGTCGCGGAGCTGAGCGCCGAGGAGAAGGCCGAGATCGAGCTCGGCGAACAGGCGCGCATCGCCGCCGACGATTGGAGCGGTGCCGTCGCGCCGGGCAAGGCCGCGCACTTCTGGCCCTCGTTCCGCCGCCTCATCGGCCTGCTGCGTCCGAACGCCTGGGCGTTCGTCTTCGTCTCGATCCTGGGCTCGATCGGCGTCGTGCTCGCGGTGCTCTCGCCGAAGGTGCTCGGCGAGGCGACCAACATCCTGTTCGAGGGCGTCGTGTCGTCGATGGCCCCCGCCGGGGCCACCAAGGAGCAGGTCGTCGCGGGCCTCGAGGCCCAGGGACAGCAGGACCTCGCCAACATGGTCTCGGCCATGGAGCACTTCGTGCCCGGGGCGGGAGTCGACTTCATGGCGCTCAGCCGCGTGCTGCTCGTCGTGCTCGCGCTGTACTTCGCGTCATCGCTGCTGATGTGGGTGCAGGGCTACGTCATCAACGTGATCATGGTGCGCGTCATGTGGCGCCTGCGCGAAGAGGTCGAGGCGAAGATCAATCGCCTGCCGCTGCGCTACTTCGACCGCGTGCAGCGCGGCGAGCTGATCTCGCGCGTGACGAACGACATCGACAACATCACGCAGATGATGCAGCAGTCGCTGTCGCAGGCGCTCACGAGCGTGCTCACCGTGATCGGCGTCCTCATCATGATGCTGACGATCTCGTGGCAGCTGACGCTCGTGGTGCTCGTGAGCTTCCCGCTCATGGGCGTCCTGTTCGGTGTGATCGGACCCCGCTCGCAGAAGGCGTTCGGCATCCAGTGGCGCAAGGTCGGCCGCCTGAACGCGCGCGTCGAGGAGTCGTTCTCGGGCCACGCGCTCGTCAAGGTCTTCGGTCGCGAGCAGGCGTCGCGCGAGGCGTTCCGCGAGGAGAACGAAGAGCTGTACCAGGCCTCGTTCAAGGCGCAGTTCCTGTCGAACATCATGATGCCGGCGATGATGTTCATCGGGAACCTGACGTATGTCGGCATCGCCGTCTTCGGTGCGCTCATGGTCGCGAGCGGCCAGCTGCGCCTCGGCGACGTGCAGGCGTTCATCCAGTACTCGCAGCAGTTCACGCAGCCGCTGGCAGAGCTCGGCGGCATGGCGGCGGTCGTGCAGTCCGGCACGGCCTCGGCCGAGCGCGTGTTCGAGCTGCTCGACGAGCCCGAGCAGGAGCCCGACGCGGCGGACGCCCCCGCACCGGTGGAGGGCGACGGCACGATCGAGTTCGAGGACGTCGCCTTCTCCTACTCGCCCGACCGGCCGCTGATCCACGACCTGTCGTTCCGGGTCGAGCCGGGCCAGACGGTCGCCATCGTGGGGCCGACCGGCGCCGGCAAGACGACGCTCGTCAACCTGCTGATGCGCTTCTACGAGCTCGACGGGGGCCGCATCCTCCTCAACGGGCAGAACATCGCCGAGCTCACGCGCCGCGACATCCGCGCCGAGACCGGCATGGTGCTGCAGGACCCGTGGCTGTTCGCCGGCACGATCCGCGAGAACATCCGCTACGGCCGTGCCGACGCCACCGACGACGAGATCCTCGCGGCCGCCCGGGCGACCTACGTCGACCGGTTCGTGCACTCGCTGCCCGAGGGCTACGACACGCTCCTCGACGAGGATGCGTCGAACATCTCGGCCGGCGAGAAGCAGCTCATCACGATCGCCCGCGCGTTCGTGGCCCAGCCCTCGGTGCTGATCCTCGACGAGGCGACCAGCTCCGTCGACACCCGCACCGAGCTGCTGCTGCAGCAGGCGATGGCGGCCCTTCGCGAGGGGCGCACGTCGTTCGTCATCGCCCACCGGCTGTCGACGATCCGCGATGCCGACCTCATCCTCGTGATGGAGAACGGCGGCATCGTCGAGAAGGGCACGCACGACGAGCTGATCGCGAGCAAGGGCGCGTACTTCCGCCTCTACAACTCGCAGTTCGAGCAGGCGGCGGCCGATCTCGACGAGGAGGCCCGCGCGCTGGCCGAGGCGCAGCGCGCCGAGCCGCTCGAGCAGGGCGACGTGATCGAGGACGAGACCGCACCCGTCACGTGACACACCGCGGATGACGGATGCCGCGACCCGGCCCGCACGGCCGGGTCGCGGCATCCGCTCATCCGTTGCGCGATGCGACGATCGCGGGCCGTGTCGCCCTCGCGGACGGGTAGCGTTTTCTCATGGTCAATTACCGGTACCTCGGAAACAGCGGTCTCAAGGTCAGCGAGATCACCTACGGCAACTGGGTCACCCACGGCTCGCAGGTCGACGACTCGGCCGCCATCGCGACGGTCCACGCGGCGCTCGACGCCGGCATCACCACGTTCGACACCGCCGACGTCTACGCGAACACCGCCGCCGAGACGGTCCTCGGCAAGGCGCTCGAGGGGCAGCGCCGCGAGTCGCTCGAGATCTTCACCAAGGTCTACTGGCCGACCGGGCCCGGCGGCGCGAACGACACCGGCCTGAGCCGCAAGCACATCCTCGAGTCGATCAACGGCTCGCTCAAGCGCCTCGGCACCGACTACGTCGACCTCTACCAGGCGCACCGCTACGACTACGAGACGCCGCTGGAGGAGACGTTCCAGGCGTTCGCCGACATCGTCCGCCAGGGCAAGGCGCTCTACATCGGCGTCTCGGAGTGGACGGCCGAGCAGCTGCGCGAGGGGCACGCGCTCGCCAAGAGCTACGGCGTGCAGCTCATCTCGAACCAGCCGCAGTACTCGGCGCTGTGGCGCGTGATCGAGGAGCGCGTCGTGCCGGCGTCGGAGGAGCTCGGCATTTCGCAGATCGTCTGGTCGCCGATGGCGCAGGGTGTGCTGTCGGGCAAGTACCTGCCCGGTCAGCCGCTGCCCGAGGGCTCGCGCGCGACCGACGAGAAGAGTGGCGCGCGCTTCATCCAGAGCTTCCTGCGCGACGAGGTCCTCGAGGCGGTGCAGCGGCTGAAGCCCGTCGCCGAGCAGGCGGGACTGTCCATGCCGCAGCTCGCGATCGCGTGGGTGCTGCAGAACAAGAACGTGGCGTCGGCGCTGGTGGGGGCATCGCGTCCCGAGCAGCTCGCCGAGACGGTCAAGGCCTCGGGCGTCGTGCTCGATGCCGACACGCTCGCCGCGATCGACACCGCCCTCGGCGACGCGGTCTACCGCGACCCCGAGGACACCTACACGGTGTCGCCCAAGACGCGCGTGGCGTGACCGGCGGACCGGTCCGCTGAGGCTGACATGCCGAACACGACCAGCGCCGGCATCCTGCTCTTCCGGCTCGATCCCGACCTCCAGGTGCTCATCGCGCACATGGGCGGGCCGTTCTGGGCGAGCAAGGATGCCGGCGCGTGGTCGATCCCCAAGGGGGAATTTCGACAGGCTCAATCACCGGGCGAACCGGGTGAGGAGGGCGCACTGGATGCCGCGCGCCGCGAGTTCCGCGAAGAGCTCGGCATCGACCCGCCCGAGCCCCCGTACGCCGAACTCGGCACGTTCGCGTACTCGTCGGGCAAACGCGTGACGGTGTTCGTCGCCGACGGTGCCGGGTTGTCGCTCGACGGCTTGGAGTTCGGCGAATTCGAGCTGGAGTGGCCGCCCCGCTCGGGCAGGACGGCGCGGTTCCCCGAGGTCGACCGCGTCGAGTGGACGGAGCCGGATGCCGCGCGCGAGCGCCTCGTGAAGGGCCAGCGTCCGGCGATCGACGCCCTCGAGAAGCATCTCGCCGACGCCGCGTCCCGCCCGTCCTGACGGCCTCGGCCCGCCCCGCCCCCGGCGCGGACCCCGGCGCGACCGGGCCCGGGCGGTGAGACTGCACGGGGTGGACGAGACCGGGGTTGTTCGCCGCAGTCTCGTCCACCGGATGCCGTCTCGCGGATACGTCGGGGCGGCCGTGGACGGACGGGTCGGCGCGGCCGCGAGTGCGAGACGTCGAGGTCAACCGACCCTCGACACAGAAGCGGTGACGGATGCCGGTGGCTCGGCCCCCGCGCCGCGACTGATGGAGCGCGGGCCGTCGCTCGCCTGGATGGCGGCGGCGACGCCGGCCACCGAGACCAGGGTGCGGTCGCGCAGCCCGGGGTCGGTGCGCACGAGCACGCCCAGAGCGCGCACGAGCGCGATCGGCGACTGCGGGATCAGACCTGGATCGGCATCGGCGTCGAGGCCCGTGGCGAGGGCCGACAGGATCGGACGCAGCGACTCGTCGTGGACACGGGCGTCATCGGCGCCGGTCCAGGCGAGGAGATCATGAATGGTCCAATCTGGCCAGACTGGACTGCTGAAGACGGGAACGGTGGCGGCGCGACGGAACATTGGACCAGAATGCGGTGTCATGACGACCGTCGACAGGGCCAATGAGCGGCTGGTGGATCACCGGGTGGCCCTCGGCGGAACCGTGGAGGCCTCCCGTCTCGCCGCCCGCCTTGGCCGCTGGGCGCACGGCGACGGCACCCTGACCGTCCGGCTCGCCGCGACGATCGGCGCGCTGATCGAGGGCGGTGAGCTGCGCCCCGGCGATCGCCTGCCCGCCGAGCGCGCTCTCGCCACCGCGATCGCGGTGTCGCGCGGCACCGTCGTCGCGGCGTATGCGCTGCTCAGTGAGGACGAGCTCGTCGAGCGCCGGCAGGGGAGCGGCACCCGGGTGGCCGGCCATATCGGGCCGGCGCTGCCCGCGCGCGAGCGGAGGGCCCAGGGTGAGGGTCTCTTCTCGGCCCTGCCGTCGGGCATCGACCTGCTGCGCGCCGTTCCGACGATGCCGGATCTCGCCGTGGAGATCGTGCGCGCCCACACCCCGACGCTCGACCCGGTGACCCTGGCCGAGACCGACCCGGCGGGGCTGCCCGCGCTGCGCGGGCGCCTGGCCCGGCTCTTCGAGGAGGACGGGACGCCCGCGACGGCCGCGCAGATCCTCGTCACGCACGGGGCGCAGCAGGCGATCAGCCTCGTCGTCGACGAGCTCGTCTCGCCCGGCGACGTCGTGCTGACCGAATCGGTGACGTGGCCGGGTCTCGCCGACTCGGTGCGCCGCCGGGGCGGACGCGTGCACGGCGTGACGATCGGGCCCGACGGCATCGACGTCGACGAACTGGAGGCGGCGATCGTCGCACTGCGCCCCGTGATGATCGCCGTGAACCCGCACCACCACAACCCGACCGGAACGCGACTGCCGGCGGCGGGGCGGCAGCGCATCGCCGACCTCTCGGCGGAGTACGGCGTGCCGGTGCTCGAAGACCGCGTGCTCGCGCACATCTCGTTCGACGGCGTGGTGCCGCCCACGCTCGCCGCGCTCCGGCCCGACGCGCCGATCATCGTCGTCGACTCGCTGTCGAAGTGGTCGTGGTCGGGGCTGCGGATCGGCTGGGTCCGCGCCGACCCCGTGCTCGTGCGGCGACTGCGCGGCCTGCGGCAGCTCGTCGACCAGTCGACGAGCGTCCCCGCACAGCTGCTCGCACTCGACCTCGTGGAGCAGGCCCGGGCCCTCCGCACCGCCGTGGGTGAGACGCACGCCGTCGCGGCCTCCCGCCTTCGCGCCGCGATGGCCGAGCACCTGCCCGATTGGGAGGCGGCGCCGCCGCGCGGCGGTCTGGCGATGTGGGCGCGACTGCCAGTCGGCTCGGCGACGGCGCTGTCGCGCGTGGCCTCGATGCGCGGCGTCGCTGTCGCGGGAGGCACCGAGTTCACGGCATCCGTCACCTATGACGATCACATCCGCCTGCCGTACACCGCCCCGCACGACGTGCTCGACGAGGGCATCCGCCGCCTGGGCGAGGCGTGGCGCGAATACCGCGCGCAGCTGTAGGTCAGCGGCCGTTCTTCGGGCGGGACGAGACGTCGATCCGCTCCTGCGCGCCGAGCGACGACCACGCGCTCGTCACTCCCTTCGCCGCGTGCTCGGAGGCGCGCACGGCGCGCTCGTCGGCCCACGCGTTGAGCACGTGCCCGGAGTGGCCGCGCACGTGCTCGAGCACCACGTCAGGGAGGCCGGCTGCGCGGCGCGCGTCGCGCGCGGTGATCAGCTGCTCGAGGATGTCGACGTTCTTCGTGGGCGCGCCGGTCGAGGTCTTCCAGCCGCGGCGGCGGTGGCCGTCCATCCACTTCGTGTACGTGTCGATGGCGTACTTCGAGTCGGCCTGCACGACGAGGTGCGCGACGTCGGCGTGATCCTCGATCGCCTTCAGCAGACCGGTCAGCTCGCCGACGTTGTTGGTGCCCGACGGGATCGATCCGGCGGCCCAGTGCCCGTCCTCGCCGACCCAGGCCCAGCCCGTCGGTCCGGGGTTGCCCTTGCAGGCTCCGTCGGTGGCAACGATGTAGCGGGGCGCGTCTGTCACTCGGGCAAGGCTACCGTGAGCCCGCCGCACGCTCGGCCCGCCACTCGTCGGCGAGCTGCGGCATCCGCTCCGCGAGATAGCGCAGGAAGTCGGCGGTGTCGCGTGCGCGGGCGACCGAGAGCGGGGCGTCGGTGTTCTCGTCGGCGATGCGGTCCATGTGCGCTGCGAGCGCGACGTACAGCGGCGCATTGGCCGTCATCATCCCGGCCCAGGCGTCGTCGGTGAGGTCGTAGCGGTCGCGCCGGTCGCCCGGCCGCGACAGGCGCTGGATGAGCCGCATCGACACCAGGTAGCGCACCGCGCCCGACACCGCGGCGGCCGAGACGCCGAGCCGCTCGCCGAGCTCGGCGGCGGTGTAGCCGTGGTCGGGCGACCCCACGAGCGCCATCATGACCCGCGACGGCATGCGCGCCATGCCGGCTGTCGTCAGCATGGCCGCGGCCTGCTCGGCCGCCTCTATCCCGGGGTGCCCGTCTGCCATGTCGCCTCCGCCTCGACCCTAGCCGCCGGCCGCGAGCTGACGGCGGCGCATCAGCCCCAGTGCGGCCGCGGCTCCGGCGCCGGCCGCCAGCACCAGCCACCACAGTCCGCGCAGGTCGATCTCGTCGCCGTCCACGAACGGCGTGACGGCGATGGGCGAGAGGTGCACCAGCCACTCCGGGAACTGGAAGAGCGGGCCGAACAGCCCGAGCGTCATGCCGAGCAGCACGAGCGTCCACCCGAGCGGGATCGTCACGCGCGGCGCGAGCACGAAGGCGAGCGCGGTGACGACGAGGAAGACGGATGCCGCGGCCACCTGCCCGGCGCCGGTCACCAGCACCGTGCGCATGAGATCCATGTCGCCGTCCTGCGAGGCGATGCCGGCGGCGGCGCCGGCCATCGCGGCCGCGACGACGAGCACGATGGCGACCAGTCCCACGAGGAGATAGCCGGCGAGCCAGCGCACCCGGCCGACCGGAGCGGCCAGCAGCGGTTCGGCGGTGCCGTGCACCTCCTCCTGACGGGCCCGGCAGACCACCTGCACGGCGGCGCACGCGGCGAGCACGCCGAGCATGGTGAAGAACGTCGTGACGGTGCCCTGCTCGATGCTGCCCTCCCCGGAGATCTGGCGCAGGATCTGCTCCACCGCCGGATTCGATGCGCCGACGTCTTGCACGATCGAGGCGAGCGAGGTCGAGAGCAGGCCGACGAGCAGGCCGCCCACCGTCCACCCGATGACGGCTCCCCGGGTCAGACGCCACACCAGCGCCGTGGGGGTCGAGAGGGCGGCCGAGGCATCCGCTCGTCCGCGACGCTCGGCGATGAAGCTGCCGCCGAGGTCGCGCGCCGAGACGAGCACCGCCGACACCGCGATCAGCACCGCGCCGGCGCCGACGCAGAGCAGCGCCGGCCACCACAGGTTGTCGTCGAAGGCACGCGTGTTCTCGCCCCACCCGAAGGGTGAGAGCCAGGTCAGCCATGAGCTTTCCATGCGGGTGAGGTCGTCGCTCGGCGTGCCGATCGCGTTGCCGATGCCCGCCACGACGAACATCAGCACGAGCGTCCACACGGCCACGCCGTTGGCGCCGCGCGACGTCCGCATGAGCTGCGCGGAGAAGAGGCCCACGCCGAGGAAGGCGACCCCGACCGCGCCGACGGCGGCGCCCGCCAGCAGGGAGCCGTGCGCGTCGAGTCCGACGGCGAGGAAGGCGCCGGCCGTCAGCGCGCCGAGCAGGACGTTGGCCAGGATGCCGTGGACGGCCGTCGCGGCGAACGGCAGCGTGCGGGCGGCCGGAGTTGCCGCGACGAGTTCGGCGCGCCCGGCCTCCTCGTCGCCGCGCGTGTGGCGCACCGCGAGGAACGTGCTCATGAAGGCGGCGAGGAGCGCGAGCCACGGGAAGATCAGGAACACCATGAACGCGCCCTCGCCGGTGCCCGACGGCAGGCCGCGGAACAGCAGGATCACGGGGTTCGCGAGCGCCGCGGCGAGCAGCGATGTGCGGTCCTGCGGGGTGCCGTAGGCGTCGGCCACCCCGACGTACGAGGCGTAGGCGAGGAGCGCGGTGCCCACGGCCCACAGCAGCACCTGGACCGCGTCACGGCGGGCACGCTGGCCGAGCAGCGCGACGAAACGGCTCATCGCCCGACCGGTTCGGCCGCGGCGGCTTCCGCCGTCGCCTCCGGCGCGAGCGCGGCGAGATCGTCGCCGTAATGGCGGAGGAACAGCTCCTCGAGCGACGGCGGCGCGACGCGAAGGCCCGCGACGCGGCGCTCCGCGAGGGCGGGGAGGGTGGCCGCCACGGCGTCGCTGTCGACGGTGAACCTCACGCGCCCTCCTTCGGCCACGACGTCGTGAGCGCCCGGGATGCCCGCGGCGGTCGCGGCATCCGTCCCTTCGAAGGAGACCTCGGTGCGCGTGAGGTGACGCAGCTCTGCCAGCGTGCCCGACTCGACGATGCGGCCGGCGCGGATGATCGACACGCGGTCGCACAGCTGCTCGACCTCGGAGAGAATGTGGCTCGACAGCAGCACCGTGGCCCCCGCGGCACGCACGCGCGCGATCTCGTGGCGGAACATGACCTCCATGAGCGGGTCGAGGCCGCTCGTCGGCTCGTCGAGGATGTAGAGGTCGGCGGGAACGGCGAAGGCGGCGATGAGCGCGACCTTCTGCCGGTTGCCCTTCGAGTACGCGCGGCCCTTCTTGCGCGGGTCGAACTGGAACGCCTCGGCCAGCCGCTCCTTCTCGGCGACGTAGGCGCGGTCGTGTCGGGCGGCCCCGCGCAGCCGGGCCATGAGGTCGATGGCCTCGCCGCCGGAGAGGTTCGGCCACACGCTGACGTCGCCCGGCACGTAGGCGATGCGGCGATGGAGGGGCACGGCGTCGCGCCAGGGGTCGCGATCGAAGACCGATGCCTCGCCCGCGGTCTTGCGCGCGAGGCCCAGCAGGATGCGGATCGCGGTCGACTTGCCGGCGCCGTTCGGGCCGAGGAAGCCGTGGACCTGCCCCTCGTCGACCACGAGGTCGAGGCCGTCGAGGGCGTGGACGCGGCCGTAGTGCTTGCGGAGGCCGCTGGTGCGGATGACGCTGGACATGGCCCTGACGGTACGCCGATTTCATGAATTCGTGAATACTCCCTCACGCTTTCCTCACGGCGCCGCTCGCCGACATTCGCGGCAGGAGCGGACCGGGGGCCGCCCGCCACGTCGACGGTGCACTCCTGGCTTTGACCCGTGCTTGAATGGGCGCAGCGTGGGACGGGTGGAAGGAGCGCGGCGATGTCCTGGTCAGTGCAAGAAACACGGGCGCGCTCCGTGCTCTCCGCGGCGGACGTGAACGGAGATGACCTGCTCGCCGCCGGCATCCGGCTGGAGACGGTCCTCGACGACGTCGTCGACTCCCTCGACGACTCCGCCGCCGACGTGCGATCTGCGGTCTGCCGGGCGATCGAGGCACGGCGGGGCGCATCGCCGAAGGTCACGGCCGCGGCGCTCGCCGTGATCGCCGGCACCCAGTCGGCACTCGACGCGATCGTGGCCGCTGACGAGCGGATGGCGGCCGACGCCTCGGCGGCGTACGGCACCCGCCGCTACGAGCTGGTCTGAGCGGTCGTGTCCACCCTTCGCCTCGTCGCTGTGTCGGATCTGCCGACCATCACTCTCGACGCCGACTCGGCGTCGTCCACAGCGACCGACCTCTCCCGTCGCGCGACGGCCTATGCCGGGCACGCAGAGACGCTCGAGCTCACCTGGTCGGGGCTTCCCGCCGCGATGGACGTCCCCGGCGTGACCGAACCGGTCGGCGTCGTCGTGACCAAGATCGCCGAGGCGGGGAGCGAAGTGGGCGACGCGCTGGACGCGATCGGCTCGGTGCTCGTGGCGTTCGCCGAAGCCACCAAGGAGCTTTCGCGCACGGTGCAGAACCTGCGCGACGACATCGACCGATTCCGTCAGCTGGTCGATGGCAGCGCCGATCAGCACTCGTATCAGGCCGCGATCTACGGCGGCTCGTCGGAGCCGTTCGACTGGCGCGACGATCCGGTGCTGCGGGGGCGCAACGCCGAACTGCTGGCCGCCGCCGCGCAGGCGGAGCGCGACTGGACCGCCCTGCGAACCGAGGCGAGTGCCGCGCTCGACGCGATCGTCGGCGGTGAGACGGATTCACTGGCTCTTCCCGACGTGTCGGGCGTCACCGGGGCTGGCTTCACGTCGGCGCTCGGCATCCTCGCTGCCACGGGCAAGACGCCGGCCGAGTGGCTGTCGGCAGGCGCCGACGACCTGGCGCGCCTGCTCGAGACGACCGATCCGGAGACCCTCCGCCGTCTTCTCGAGGCTCAACCGGGGATCGCCGAGCGCTTCTGGAACGCGCCGCCGGACTCCGAGCGCGTCGCCGCCTGGTGGCAGTCACTTCCCGCGGTGACGCAGACGGCCCTCGTGGCAGCGATCCCGACGGTGATCGGCAACCTCGGTGGGGTGCCCTACGCCGCGCGCGGTCAGGCGAACCTGTCGCAGTACGAGCGGGACATGGCGCGATACGACAGCCTCAACGAGAGGCAGCGGGCATCGCTCGATCAGATCACCACCGCTCTCACCGCGGACCCGGTCAATCGCGGGACCCTGATCGACTACCTCATCGACGCGCACGGAGGGATGATGCCATACGCCGCCGTGGCATACGGAGATCTGGATGCGGCTGACACGACCACGTGGATGGCGCCCGGCATGGAGACCAACACCGCGTCCGCGCTCGCCGGCTGGGGCGAGGCCGCGCGCAATCTCCAGCGCGAGCAGAGCCTGCTCGACCCCACCCGCTCGCACGCGGTGGTCGCTTGGACCGGCTACGTCGCACCTGACGCTGTCGGAGTGACCATGCCGTACGCTGCGCGTGACGGCGCAGACCGCTTCGCCGCCGAGATCGACGCGACGTTCGCGACGCGCTCCACCGGTGCGGCGGGTGTTCCCGAGGTCGCCGTGGTCGCGCATTCGTATGGCACGACGATGGCCGCGAATGCGCTCCTGCTCACGGAGCATCCGATCTCGTCGTACACCATGGTGGGCTCTGCGGGCATCGATCTGGGAAGGGTGACGTCGCTGGCCGACCTTCACGTGGAGAACGGCTCGGCATCCCGAGGCTCGCTTCCCGCCATCTTTACCACCGCGGCGACCCGCGACGACCTGGCGCCGTTCGGCGCCAGCATCTCGCAACGGGCGGAGCCGAACCCCGATGTCGCGTACGACGGCGAGTGGGTGATCACGGGCGCGCAGTCGTTCAGCTCCGAGGG
Source organism: Microbacterium sp. M3 (assembly GCF_033548675.1). Taxonomy (NCBI): domain Bacteria; kingdom Bacillati; phylum Actinomycetota; class Actinomycetes; order Micrococcales; family Microbacteriaceae; genus Microbacterium; species Microbacterium sp. M3. The sequence continues at coordinate 1,110,935 of NZ_JAWTZT010000001.1, read as the reverse complement.
CAACGCCGAGGCGGGTCTTCACCCGGTCGACGGGCACAACCCGCTGGGCGAGCGAGGGCAGACCGAGCCCACCGGGTTCCTGAGCGCGGCGCCTTCCGAGGGGCGAGGATACTTCGATCCCGGGACGCAGTCGCTGCACAACGTGGCGGCCGCCTCCACCGGGCGGATCTCGCAGATCGTCGACGGGCTCACCCCGGTCGAGACTCCGGGCGGGGGTCCGATGGAGGTGTACGCGAAGTGAGAGTCCACGCCGAACGTCGACCGCGGGTGCGCCATGTCGTCCTCGCCCTCGCCATCGGAGCCCTGTCACTCGGACTGGAAGGATGCACCGTGCCCGCACCGCTACCCGAGCCGTCGGCGTCGAGCACGCCGGCCGTCACCGCCGATGAGTTGGCCGCGCAGCTCGTTCGGCTGACGGAGGAGACGATCGCCGCGGCCCCCGCGACCACGTGGAAGCACGATACGGAGGCGAACAACCCTGACGCGGAGGGATGGGATCCCCAGCGTCCGCTCCTGTCCTACTCCACGACCTGCGGTCCGGATGCCGGACGGTTCCAGGTCTGGCTGTTCGGGGGGCCCTCCGCACAGCCCGCGGCGGACGCCGAGCGCGTCGCGCAAAGCTGGACGGACCGTGGATACTCCGTCCGTACGGTGGTGCCGACGCAGTCGGAGGCCGGAGGCAGCGATCACACCGAGATCGCGGCTGACCTGCCGGACGGGGCGGAGCTCGCATTCATCGCCTCCACCGAGGTGACCGGCATCGTCGTGCAGACCGCATGCTCCACGGCGGACGACCTGGAAGAGTACGTGCGCGCTCAGTGAGGCAGTCGCCGGACCGTCCGTGATCGGTGCCATCGGTACCGCCGACTCAGCGGTGACCGGTGTCGTCGGCGCCGCCCGGCCTCGGCGTCCGTCCGCACCGGCAGAGTCTCAGGCGGCGGATCTTGTATACCTAAATGCACTCATAGCCATTGTGCTGTCGATGAGAAGGCCCGTATGTATACAATGGCGGAGCCGTTGAACGAGGAGGTGGCGCGAATGCGAGCGAGTGACCGCGCCTACGCGACCCTCCTCGACGAGATCCAGTCGGGCGTGCTGCGCCCGGGCGCCGTGCTCGGCGAGGTCGAGCAGGCGGCGCGCCTCGGGGTCAGCCGCACCCCGCTGCGCGAGGCGCTCGGCCGCCTCGGCGCCGACGGCCTCGTCGCGCAGCAGTCGCCCCGCGTCACCGTCGTCACCGCCATCGAGCCGGACGACATCCGCGAGATCTTCGAGGTGCGCCGCGCGCTCGAGGAGTCGGCCGCCCGTCTCGCTGCGGAGCGGGGGGATGCCGCGATCTTCGCCGAGCTGGCCCGCGACTTCGCGCGGGTCGACCTCGCCGACGGCGACCACGACGGCGCCGACGCGCGCGACGAGTACTACGCGCTCATCGCCCGCTTCGACGAGTCGCTGGATTCCGCCGTCGCCAACGACTACCTCACCGCGGCGCTGCGGACCGTGCGCACCCACCTCGTCCGGGTGCGCCGGCTCGCGCGCGACAATCCCGGCCGGCTCGCGGCATCCGTCGCCGAGCACCGGCTGATCGCCTCGGCGATCGCCGCGCGCGACGCCGACCTCGCCGCGCACGCCACCCACGTGCACCTGCACAACGCCCTCACGAACATCCTCGAGTCCCTCGACGCCTCGGCGGGCTCGGCGACCGGCGCGGGGTCTCCCGCGCACGACCCGGTCGCCCAGCCTGTCGACGCGCCGCGACCCTGAAAGGCCGACATGACCGTCACACACCACCTCCGCGTCCACCGCAGCGACGAGAACCTCGCGCGCGAAGGGCAGCTCGCCTGGCACATCGCCGAAGTCGCCGCCGACCCGGTCGAGGTCGACGCCGACGTCGTCGACATGATCATCAACCGCGTCATCGACAACGCGGCGGTGGCCGCGGCATCCCTCACCCGCGCGCCGGTGAGCGCAGCACGTCAGCAGGCGCTCGACCACGCCGTGTCGGTCGGCGGCAACGGCGCCACCGTGTTCGGCTGCGCGCTCGACCGGCGCACGTCGCCGGAGTGGGCGGCGTGGGCGAACGGCGTGGCGGTGCGCGAGCTGGACTACCACGACACCTTCCTCGCCGCGGACTACTCGCACCCCGGCGACAACATCCCGCCGATCCTCGCGGTCGCCCAGCACGTCGGCGCCGACGGTGCGGCGCTCGTGCGGGGGCTCGCGACGGGGTACGAGATCCAGATCGACCTGGTGCGTGCCATCTGCCTGCACAAGCACAAGATCGACCACGTCGCGCACCTCGGCCCGTCGGCGGCGGCCGGCATCGGCACCCTCCTCGGACTCGACGTCGAGACGATCTACCAAGCCGTCGGCCAGGCCCTTCACACCACCACCGCCACGCGCCAGTCGCGCAAGGGCGAGATCTCGACGTGGAAGGCGCACGCCCCCGCGTTCGCGGGAAAGATGGCGGTCGAAGCCGTCGACCGCGCGATGCGCGGCGAGACCTCGCCGAGCCCCATCTACGAGGGCGAGGACGGCGTGATCGCCTGGATGCTGGACGGACCGGATGCCTCGTACGAGGTGCCGCTGCCGGGCGCCGGGGAGTCCAAGCGCGGCATCCTCGACTCGTACACGAAGGAGCACTCGGCCGAGTATCAGGCGCAGGCCTGGATCGACCTCGCCCGCAAGCTCCACAACGAGGCCGCGTTCGACCCGGCCGACGTCGAGTCGATCGTGCTGCACACGTCGCACCACACCCACTACGTCATCGGCTCCGGCGCGAACGACCCGCAGAAGTACGACCCGACGGCGTCGCGCGAGACGCTCGACCACTCGATCCCTTACATCTTCGCGGTCGCACTGCAGGACGGCGGCTGGCACCACGTCGACTCGTACCTGCCGTCGCGGGCCGGGCGTGAAGACACCGTCGCGCTGTGGCAGAAGATCACGACGGCTGAGGACGCCGGGTGGACGCGCCGCTATCACTCCGACGACCCGAACGAGAAGGCCTTCGGAGGCCGCGTCGAGATCCGCCTGACGAACGGCGAGACCATCGTCGACGAGATCGCCGTCGCCGACGCGCACCCGCTCGGCGCCCGGCCGTTCGCCCGCGAGGACTACGTGCGCAAGTTCCGCCTGCTCGCCGAGGGTGTGCTCGCGGCCGACGAGATCGAGCGCTTCCTCGACCTCGCCCAGCGACTGCCCGAGCTCACGGCCGAAGAGGTGCAGCAGCTGACGATCGTCGCCGACTTCGGCGTGCTGGCGGGCGCCCCGGCGCCGAAGGGGCTGTTCTGATGCGCCGGCCCGACAAGCACAGCGACCGGCCCCTCCGGTCGTTGAGCGAGGGAGCGCCAGCGACCGAGACGAAACGCCCTGAGCCTGCGAGGAGCCGCTGATGCTGTACAGCCAGGTGCCGGCGCACGAGAAGCGGCGGCTGTTCCGCGAGCGCCTCGCGTCGGGGGAGCTGCTGCGCTTTCCCGGGGCCTTCAACCCGCTGTCGGCCCGGCTCATCGAGCGCAAGGGCTTCGAGGGCGTCTACATCTCGGGAGCCGTGCTCTCCGCCGACCTCGGCCTGCCCGACATCGGCCTCACGACCCTCACCGAGGTCGCCGGCCGCGGCGCGCAGATCGCCCGCATGACCGACCTGCCGGCGATCATCGACGCCGACACCGGCTTCGGCGAGCCCATGAACGTCGCCCGCACGATCCAGACCCTCGAGGACGCGGGCCTTGCCGGAACCCATATCGAGGACCAGATCAACCCGAAGCGGTGCGGCCACCTCGACGGCAAGGCCGTCGTCGACGAGGACACCGCGGTCAAGCGCATCCGCGCGGCCGCCGATGCGCGGCGCGACCCGAACTTCCTCATCATGGCGCGCACCGACATCCGCGCCGTGGAGGGGTTGGAGGCCGCAACCGACCGCGCGAAGGCCCTCGTCGACGCCGGGGCCGACGCCATCTTCCCCGAAGCCATGCGCACGCTCGACGAGTTCGCCGCGATGCGGGCCGCCGTGGACGTGCCGATCCTCGCCAACATGACCGAGTTCGGCAAGTCGGAGCTGTTCTCGGTGGACCAGCTGCGCGACGTCGGCGTCAACATCGTGATCTGGCCGGTGTCGCTGCTGCGCATCGCGATGGGTGCGGCATCCCGCGCCCTCGATACGCTCATCGAAGACGGACACCTCACCTCGAAGCTCGGCGAGATGCAGCACCGCGCCGACCTCTACGACCTCATCGACTACGAGCAGTACAACCACTTCGACACCAGCGTCTTCAACTTCCAGGTCCAGCGCTGACCATGTCCCCATTTCCACTCTGCATGTCCCAGAAACCGTCGCTCCGGCGCCTCGGAACGACCGAAAGTGGGACATGCATCACCTCGAAGGAGAGCCGCAGCCATGAGTGAACCCGACATCAAGAAGGGCCTCGCCGGCGTCGTCGTGGACTACACGGCCGTCTCGAAGGTCAACCCCGAGACGAACTCGCTGCTGTACCGCGGCTATCCGGTGCAGGAGCTCGCGGCGACACAGCCGTTCGAGTCCGTCGCGTACCTGCTGTGGCACGGCGAGCTGCCCACCGACGTGCAGCTCGCGCAGCTGCGCGCCACCGAGCGCCAGTACCGCCACCTGCCCGCCGATGTGCGTGCCGCGATCGACCTCGTCCCGGTCGACGCGCACCCGATGGACGAGGTGCGCACCGCGGTCAGCCTGATCGGCGCCCGCGACCTCGCCGGCACCGGCTCGGTGCTCGACGCGAGCGGGAGCGCCGAAGAGAACCTGGCGCGCAGCATCCGTCTCTTCGCCGTCCTGCCGGCGATCGTCGCCTACGGCCAGCGCCGCCGCCGCGGGCAGCAGCCCGTCGCGCCGCGTGACGACCTCGACTACGCGGCGAACTTCCTGTGGATGACGTTCGGCGAGGAGGCCGATGACGTGGTCGTCGACGCGTTCAACCGCTCGATGATCCTCTACGCCGAGCACTCGTTCAACGCCTCGACCTTCACCGGCCGGGTCATCGCCTCGACGCTGAGCGACCTGTACTCCGCCGTCGTCGGCGCCATCGGCGCACTCAAGGGCCCGCTGCACGGCGGCGCCAACGAGGCCGTGCTGCACATCTTCGACGAGATCGGCACGGCCGAGAACGTCGGGCCGTGGCTCGATGAGGCGCTCGCCGAGAAGCGCAAGATCATGGGCTTCGGCCACCGCGTGTACAAGCGCGGCGACTCGCGCGTGCCGACGATGAAGGCGGCGCTCGACACGCTCGTCGAGCACTACGACCGCCCCGACGTCGCCGCACTGTACGACGCGCTCGAGTCGGAGTTCGTCAGCCGCAAGGGCATCTACCCGAACCTCGACTACCCGTCGGGCCCGGCCTACAACCTCATCGGCTTCGACACGCTGACGTTCACGCCGCTGTTCGTCGCCGCCCGGGTGACGGGCTGGACCGCGCACATCATGGAGCAGCTGGCGTCGAACGCGCTCATCCGCCCGCTGTCGGAGTACAACGGCCCCGACGAGCGGCACATCGAGGGGTACGTGGCGGATGCCGCCACCCTGGCCGCCGCCGAGCGCGAAGAGGAAGCCGCGGGGTGACGCCGTGAGCCTGTGGTTCGGCGACGTCGCGGGCATCGACCTGCCGGCGATGGCGTCGGGGACGCTCATCGAGAACCTCGGCATCGAGATCGTCGAGCTGCGCGACGACGCGCTGGTGGGACGGATGCCGGTGGACCACCGCACCGTGCAGCCCGCGGGCGTGCTGCACGGCGGCGCCTCGGTGGCGCTCGCCGAGACGCTCGCCTCGTGGGCGGGCTATCTGGCGGTCGACCGTGACCGCTTCCACGTGGTCGGCATGGAGATCAACGCCAACCACCTCCGGCCGATCTCGTCGGGCTGGGTGACGGCGACAGCCACTCCGATCAGCACCGGGCGCCGGGCGCACGTGTGGGAGGTGCGCATCATGGACGACATCGGCAAGCTCGTGTGCATCTCGCGGTGCACCCTCGCCGTCATCGAGCAGCGCAGCACCTACGGCACGCCCGACTCGCGCGGCTGAGCTGTCGGGCGGGCGCACCCCTGTGGCACGCCGGCCCTCGCCGGAATCGGAGATCCGGTGGGAATCGGCCCTCTGTCGTGGAGCGGGCCGACGTCCGTGGGATTCCCGACTTTCGCCGGGGCGAGACATCCGCTGCTCAGGCGTCGCCGGGCCGGCGTCCGGGATTCGCTGGCGTGACGGCGGCGAAGTGAACGCGCAGTCGCGTGCCGTCCCGCTGGCCTGACGCGCGAGTACGCTGTGGCCATGCCCGTCGCCGTGCCCGCTTCCGCCCCCCGCACGAGGCCGCGCGACCGCAAGCGCCGCATCGAGGAGGCCGCCGCCCTGGCGTTCGCACAGCACGGCTACCACGCCGTCGGCATGCAGGACATCGCCGCCGCCGTCGGCATCTCGGCACCTGCGCTGTATCGCCACTTCCCGAACAAGTACGCGCTCTTCGTGCGCACGGCTTTCGCCCTGGCGCATCGCCTCATCGAGAGCACCGACGGTGCCGCCGCGCTGCCGCTGGACTCGGCGGGCGAGGCGAGGGCGGCGCTCGAGGCTATGGTCGACGCGGTGATCGCCACGACGATCGAGCTGCGCGCGACCGGCGGCATCTACCGGTGGGAGGGGCGCTACCTCGAGCGCGACGACCGGGAACTGCTGACATCGGAGTTCCGCACCCTGCGGCACCGGTTCGAGGTCGCGCACGCGGTGTACCGCCCCGACGTAGACGAGACCGACCGCCGCCTGCTCGTGCTCGGGGCGCTGAGCGCAATCGCCAGCATCTCGGCGCATCGCACCGCCGTCGGCGCGCGGGCTCTGCGCGCGCTGCTGGCAGATGCGGCCTGGCGGGCGCTCGACGGCTCGCTTCCGGGACCCGCGCAGGTGGGGGAGACGGATGCCGCGGCCCCGCCCGCGGCTGTCGCGCCCGCCGGCGCCGGCGACGACACCCCGCCGGGGCGGCGCGGGCAGCTCATCGATGCGGCGATCCGGCTCTTCGCGGCCCGAGGGTACAACGAGGTGACGATCGAGGACATCGCGGTCGAGGTCGATCTCACGCCGTCCGGGGTGTATCGCCACTTCGACGGCAAGTCGACGCTGCTGCTCGCGGCTTGCGACCGCGCCGCGGTGTCGCTCGAGCGCGCAGCGCTGCGGGCGCGCGAGTCGTCGGACGAGCCGGCGGTCGTGCTCGCCCGCCTGGTGCGGGCCTATGTCGCGCACACGTTCGCGCACCTGTCTCTCACCCGCGTCTACTTCTCCGAGATCGCGAACCTCGCCCCCGACGAGCAGCGCCGGCTGCGGGCGCTGCAGCGCGCGCACGTCGCCGACTGGGTCGCGCTGCTGCAATCGGTGCGCCCCGAGCTCAGCGGCAAGGAGGCGGCGGTGCTCGTGCACGCCGGCCTCGGTGTCGTGGCCGACCAGGCGCCGCTGCTCGACGTCCGCGATGCGGTCGCCGCCGAGCGCCTGGCGCGCCTCGTCGAGATCGTGCTCGGCGTGGCGCCGGTCCCGTCCGCGGCGAACTGAACTGACCGCGCGGAGCGGTCGTCGCGGCGGCTCAGGACGGCGCGGCCTGACGCCGTTCCGTCGGACAGGCCTGGTTCGCCGCTACGCGGAGCTCCCGCCTGGAGGTTGCCGGGCACTCGCTGCGCGTCGCCACGAGGTCGGAGATCTGCGGAACCTCGGGCCGTTGTGGGTGGGAATCGCCGACCCGGTGCCGATCTCCGACGTTGTGGCGGGGGTGAGGCGCCCTGAGCCTGGGGTCGCAGCCGAGGGGGGTCCGCGCTGGGCCTGACCACGAGGTCGGAGATCCGCACAACGTCGGATCCCCAGTGCGGAAGCCTCCGACCCTGTGCAGATCTCCGACGTTGTGGCGCGGACCGGGGCGGCCTGGGGTCGCAGTCGTCGTCGCGGACGCAGCGGTCGGCTCGCTGGGTCTGACCACGAGGTCGGAGATCCGCAGGATGTCGGAGCGGCGAGGGCCAGGACCACCGACACGCTGCGGATCTCCGACCGTGTGGCGCCGACGCGCGGCGCGCGATCCCGCCGGCGAAGGGCGAGCGGATGCCGGGGGCCGCGGCATCCGTCATCGCCGTAGGCTCGAACGAGGAGGTCCGCCATGCCTGAAGCCGTCATCGTCGACGTCGTCCGCACCCCCTCGGGGCGGGGCAAGCCCGGGGGAGCGCTGAGCGCGGTGCACCCCGTCGACCTCGCGGCCGGAGTGCTCGGCGCCCTGCTCGAGCGCAGCGGCCTCGAGTCGCGGCAGGTCGACGACGTGCTCATGGGCTGCGTCAGCCAGGTCGGCGACCAGTCGCTCAACATCGCGCGGCAGGCGGTGCTCGCCGCCGGCTTCGACGAGACCGTCCCCGCCGTCACGATCGACCGGCAGTGCGGCTCGAGTCAGCAGGCCGCGCACTTCGCGGCCCAGGGCGTGATCGCGGGCGCCTACGACATCGTCATCGCGGCGGGCGTCGAGTCGATGAGCCGTGTGCCGCTCGGGTCGTCGGCCCATGGTGGCTCGGTGTCGCGCGGCGTCGCGCATCGCTACCCCGACAGGCTCGTGAACCAGGGGGTGTCGGCCGAGCTGATCGCCGACAAGTGGGGGTTCAGCCGGGAGGAGCTCGACGCGTTCTCGGCGGAATCGCACCGGCGGGCGGCGGATGCCTGGGCCCGCGGCGCGTTCGACGCGCAGGTGCTTCCGGTGCTGGCGGCCGACTCCGACGCGGTCGCCTTCGACGAGACGGTCCGCGCCGGCACCACGTTGGAGTCGCTGGCGGGGCTGAAGCCGGCGTTCCGCACCGACGCGCTCGCCGAGCGCTTCCCTCACCTCGACTGGCGCATCACCGCGGGGAATTCGTCGCCGCTCACGGATGCGGCATCCGCTGCTCTCATCATGAGCGAGGAGAAGGCGGCCGAGCTGGGCTTGACGCCTCGGGCGCGCTTCCACTCGTTCGCGGTGGTGGGCGACGACCCGATGATGATGCTGACCGGGCCGATCCCCGCGACGCGGCGGATCCTCGAGCGCAGCGGCCTGTCGATCGACGACCTCGACGCGTACGAGGTCAACGAGGCGTTCGCGTCGGTGCCCCTCGCGTGGCAGCGGGAGCTCGGCGCCGACCCGGCCAAGCTCAATCCGTGGGGCGGTGCGATCGCGCTGGGCCACGCGGTGGGTGCGTCGGGAACACGGCTGCTCGGGACGCTGGTGACGTACCTCGAGGCGACGGGCGGGCGCTACGGCCTTCAGACCATGTGCGAGGGCGGCGGCATGGCCAACGCCACCATCATCGAACGGCTCTGACGGCCTCGCCCGGCCCGGGTCGCGTCAGGCCTCTGCGGGCTCGGTGACCTCGCGGGCGGTGTCGGCGGGCGGGCGTTCCCGGCGGCTCAGGAGCACGAAGGGCACGGCGACCGCCGAGATCGCGCCGCTCCAGATCAGCGACGCGCCGTAGCCGCCGACATCCGCGACTCGCCCGAGCACGGGCTGGACGACCACTCCGCCGGCCGAGCCCATCAGGGAGTCGAACGAGAGCACCGTGGCGCGCTGCTTCGAGGGGATCATGTCGTTCAGGTAGGCGCGGTGCACGGGGTCGTCGAGCGCCGACGCGATGCCCCAGACCGTCACCAGCACGATGGCGACCCAGAAGTTGCGCACCAGCCCGAGGCCGAGGAGCACCAGCGCGCTCGCCACGGTGGCCAGCAGGATCACCGACGTCCGGCGTCGGAACAGCCGGCGCACCCAGGGCGCGAGCGCGCCGCCGAGGATCGACGCGCCCGACAGCAGCGCGGCTGCGAGTCCGGCGATCGTATAGGCCTCTTCGTCGCCCCACAGCTCGAGCAGATACGGCTGCAGCGCGTAGAACACGTAGAACGCCACGCCCGCGGTGAAGGGGCTCGTGAGCATGAGCCAGCGCACCGGAGGGTCGCCGAGTCCGTAGCGGAGCGAGGCGCGCAGGACGGTGCGCGTCGCGCGCAGCGTGCGCTCGCTGCGATCGGGCTGGAATCCCAGGTCGCGCATGAGCAGCGCGGCGACGACGAACATCAGCACGAGGATCGCCCCGCGCACCAGGAAGGGCACGCCCAGGTCGGTGGCCTGCGCGATGACCCCGCCGAGCACCGAGCCCGAGAGCATCGCGATGCCGCCGACGATCTGGGCACGGCCGAAGACCGTCTCGAGGCTGCCTTCGTATCCGGTCGCCTTCAGTGCGTCCACCAGCCACGCATCGACCGCTCCGGAGAAGAACGTGAAGCCGAGGCCGAGCAGCACCGACACCACGGCCCACGCCCAGAAGGGTGACTCCCACACCCAGAGCAGCCAGTACAGCACCGTGGTGACGGCGAGCGTCACCGTGCCCAGCAGGTACGACGCCCGGCGGCCGAGGGTGTCGGCCACCACGCCGGTCGGGATCTCGAAGATGAGCATTCCCGCGCTGAAGAACGCGTTGGCCGCGAACGCCTCGAGGTTCGAGAGCCCGGCATCGAGCAGGAACAGCGTGTTGACGCCCCAGATGAACGACGCGGCCAGCGTGTTGCCGAGCATGAGCGTGTAGTACGTCCCCTGCACCCGGCGGGGCGTGGGCAACGCGGCTGCGGCGGTACTGCTGGACATGTGGGCGGCGCCTCGTTCCGTGGATGACGACGACATCGCGACAGTAACGCCTCGGTGCGGGCCCGTCCACGGAGTGCGCGGGCGGGGAGCGCGTCAGGCCGTGGCGTTCCCGGCCACAGGGTCGGCGCTGTCGTCGAACCGGCGGATCCGCGCGATGAGATCGGTGATCTGCGCGTCGCTGAAGATCTCGTCCGGGCCCTCGGGAGCGACGCCGTCGAAGGGGTCCTCGTAGAGACGCCGCGGATCGAGGTATCCGGCGATGGTGAGCTGCTGCACGACCAGATCGACGAAGGCGTGCTGGCGATGCGTGAAGCCCGGCGCCGACACGAAGTCCGCGAGGGACTCCTCGATGGCGGAGCGCTCCATTCCCACGATCGACCGTACGAGCCGGCCGAGTCCGCCCGCACCGGCCGCCGCGTCGTGCAGCTGTGCGGCGTCGACACCGCCCGCCGACGTCAGCGCCTCGTGGAGCTGATCCAGGTCGACCTGCGTCAGCGGACGACCGGTCCGCAGCTTGTGCAGCGCGACGTCCGATCGGCCGTCGAGAAAGCCGAACAGCTTCTCGCGGAACGCGCGGCGATTGAGGCCGGGCACGACGCGGCTGAGTTCGACGTCACGGACGGCGTCCAGCGTGTCTTCGAAGTCGGTGTAGACGACGGCCTGCGACTCACGACCGATCAGCCGCACCAGGTCGCGCAGCCTCGTGCGCACCCGCTCGAGTGCGACGACGTCCACGTCTTCCCACCACGCGGGGTCGACGATCGCGTCCAGCAGTGCGGCCTGCGCCGCGACCGCGGGGATGCCGCGCTGGTCCGCGAGCGCGTGGGCGATCCCGACGATGCGTGAGACGGTCGCAGCCGGGACCGGTTCGCCGGCGGCGGCCGCGATCTGCGCGTCGAGCACGAGCGCGTCGAATCGCTTGGCGGCTTCGTCGGTGTCCTGTTCTGCCGCTGACGGCAATCCGGCGAGTTCGGTCGCGGCATCCACGTCGGCCGCGTCGAATCCCGCCCATGCTTCCGCGCTCGCGAACCGCTCCACGGCGCGCAGGCGCTTGCGCACCAGGAAGTTGTCGCGGTTCATTCCGGCCACGACCCCGTGCAGGCGTCCGGCGATCGACGCGCGCAGGGTCGCGGCATCCGGATCATCCGTGCCGGCGAGCTCCGCGAGCAGCCGCGCGCGGAGCAGAAACGTGCGTTCCGAGAGTGAGAGGGAGCGAGAAGCGGATGCCTCGGGCAGCTCCTCGTTGAAGAAGTCGATGTTGCCGCACACATCGAAGATGACGAAGTCGCGCTTGTCGTCGCCAGGCCCGTAGAGGTCGGGGCGCAGGCGCGTGCCCCTGCCCACCATCTGCCAGAACTTCGTGTGCGAGTTCACCGGCTTGAAGAAGACGAGGTTGACGACGTCGGGGATGTCGATCCCCGTGTCGAGCATGTCGACCGAGATGGCGATCTGCGGGGTGCCGGCCGGTGTCGAGAACGCGTCGATCAGGGTTTGGGCGTAGGGGCCCGCGGCGTACGTGATGACGCGGGCGAAGGCGCCGCTCTTCTCGGGGAAGTTGGCGTCGAACCGCGACTCGATGAACTCGGCGTGCCGCTGGTTCTTGGCGAAGATGATCGTCTTGCCGAGCACATCCCCGCCGCCGACCTGTCGACCTTCCGAGACGAGCACTTCGAGCACCTTATCGACGGTGTCGGTGTTGAAGAGCCAGCGGTTCATGGCGGCGGCATCGATGGCGTCGGGGATCTCGCCGTCCTGCCACTCGAGTTCGTCCCAGCGTTCGCGCTCGGCCTCGCTCAGCTCGGCGTAGCGGATGCCGCGCTTCATGAAGCCGAGATCGATCGGCCGGGCGACCGGCGGCACGAGATAGCCGCCCTCGATGGCGTCGTCGAGTTCGAACGCGTCGGTGGGGACGCCGTCGTCGAGCTCGAACAGACGGTACGTGTTGTGATCGACGTCGGCGCGCGGCGTCGCGGTGAGGCCGACCACCAGTGCATCGAAGTAGTCGAAGATCTCGCCGTATCGGTTGTAGATCGAGCGATGGGCCTCGTCGACGACGATCAGGTCGAAGTAGCCGGGGCCGAAGCGGCGCAGGTCGTCTTCGCCGGCGTCGATGAGCCCCATGACGGTCTGGTACGTCGACACGAAGACGCGGCCTTCGCTCGCCCGGTCGGTGACGAGGTTGACCGGGGCGCTGTCGGGCAGGTGGGTCTTGAACGCACCCACGGCCTGGTTCACGAGGGCCGTTCGATCGGCGAGGAACAGCACCCGCTTGACCCAGTTCGATCGCTGCAGCACATCGACGAGGGCGATGACGGTGCGCGTCTTGCCGGTGCCGGTGGCCATGACGAGAAGAGCCCGCCGGCGCTTCTGCTCGAACGCCTCGGTGACTGCCCGGATCGCCCGGAGCTGATACGGCCGTTCGACGATGGTGCGGTCGATCGTCGCCGTCGCGAGGGGCTTGAGCGAGCTGCGCCGCTGGATCGCGAGAGCGAGCTGGTCCTTCGTCATGTACCCCGCCACCTCGCGGGGCGGATAGCGCCGGTCGTCCCACAGCCAGATCTCGAAGCCGTTGGTGTAGTAGATCAGCGGCCGCTGGCCGTAGTCGCGCTCGAGGGCGTCGGCGTAGATCTCCGCCTGCAGCCGGCCCTCCTTGGCGCTCTTCGTCGTGCGCTTGGCCTCGACCACGGCGAGCGGCTTGCCGTCGTCGCCCCACAGCACGTAGTCGACCTTGCCGGTGCCGGAGGGGCTCGGGATGCCGCTCACCGCCCATTCGCGGTCGCGCGGGTCGGCGAGGCTCCAGCCTGCCTCGTTCAGGTGGAGGTCGATGAGGTCACGCCGTGTCTCCGCCTCCGTGGCGAGAGTCGGATCCGGGATGCCGAGCTCGGCGTTGACGGCCTCGTTCGCTGCTTTGGCCGCCGTCGCAGCCGCGTGCAGCGTGTCGAGTTCGGCCTGCAGCGCGGCGTTGCGCTCCTGCTCTTCGGCGAGCGCCCGGCGCGCTTCGTCGGCCTCGCTCTGGATGCGCTCCAGCTCCGCTCGGGTCCGCTGGATGACCGCGGCCGGCGCCGGGGGGACCTTCGCGAAATCGAACCGCGGGGCGTCGATGCCGTCGGGGTCGCCGTAGCAGTGGTCGAGCCAGCGGCAGATCGTGTGAAGCTGCTCGAGTGAACTGCGAGCGCGCGCGATCGGCATCGGCTCGTCCTTATGCACGGCGTCGTTTCCGACGGTGCGGACGATGCGCAGGCTGCCGCTGACGTTCTGACCCACCGCACTCTTGAATCCGGACTGCGCGGTGAGGTTGGCGAACGAGGTCTCGTACGGCCGCGAGAGCGACTCGGCCTGGTAGATCCAGTCGGTGAACATCTCACCCGCGAGTCGCGTGTAGTAGGCGGCGGCGCGAGGATCGCTGCGCAGGTACGACTCGGCGCGGGATGCGGGCTCCCAGACTTTCGGCCAGCGATCCCGGACGAAGTCGAAGTTGCCCACGAACGCTCCCGGCGGCAGGCTCGGCCCCTGCCTTGGCGCCATGCTAGCGAAGGGTTCCGATGCCGGGAGGCGGTGCTCGCCGCGGGCGCCACATGTCGGTCGCCCTGATCATGTCCGCAGGGCCGACCTCGATGCCAACTCGCAGTCCAAAGCCGCCGAGATCCGCTCCATGAGGAGGATGAGCGCATCGCCGCTGCGTTGCTCTTCGGTGCGTTTGTTGCGGGCGCCGCCGCGCAGGAAGCTCCTCATGTCGTCCGCGGCCAGCTCGGCGGTGACTCTGCCGAGGGCATGAATGAGCGCGGCTCCCGAATCGCCGCCGATGAGTCCCTCGAAGCGGAGCATGCCATCTTGCTCCTCGCTGTTGGCGATCACCGTGTCGATTGCTTCGAGGATGAGGAGGGCGGGTTCGCCTTCGACCAGGGGTCCGTTGTCTGTCATGGGGGCACCGTAGGGCCGGCGGCGGACATCAGCCGCCCCTCCTCCCCAGGGTGGTGGATTCAGCCTCTGAAGGACGTTGTCCACAGGTCGAAAAGATTGGCTGATCTGGTCATCTCGACGTCGGAACCCCTCGCCAGAATGGATGCATGAAGGACCTCGCCGCCGCGCTCGCCGACCTCGGCGATGCGCTCGAGAGTGTGGTGATGGCGGCGTTCGCGGACGACGGGCTGGATCTCTGCGACGACGCGGATCTGCTGTCGGTGCTGGCCACCGCGGGCCGGATCCAGCGCGGTGCCGAGGCGATCATGATCGAGGCCGTCGCCCAGCTCCGAGACCGCGACGATCCGCGGCCGCACCCCGACCGCGTGACGACCCGGTACGGGTGCCGCAACCTGAATGAACTGGTGCAGCGGGCGACGCGGGTGTCAGGTCGTAGGGCCGCCGACGTCCTCACCGCCGCGGTGGCGGTGCAGCGGAGTACCGCGCCCTCGACGGGCGAACAGCTTCCGCCGCACTTCCCGGGCATGCGCAACGCCCTCGCGGTGGGAGAGGCGGGAGTCGACGCGGTCGTGGCGGTGGCGTCGGCGTTCCGTCGTGGTGGTGTCGGGCGGGCTGAACTGCTTGCTGCCGACCAAGAGCTCGCGGCGGCTGCGCGCGGCGGGGCGCCGGACGGTGCCGGCCCGGCGACGGCCGACGAACTCCGGGCGCTGGCGCAGGTGTGGGCCGCCTACCTGGATCCCGATGGCGCCGAGCCGGTCGAGGCTCGGGCGCTGCGCAAGCGCGGGTTCACCGTGGGCCGTCGCGACCGAGACGGGCTGGTGCCGGTGCGGGGCAATCTCATGCCCGAAGTCGCCGCGCAGCTGCAGCTCGGGTTCGACAGCGTGCTGAACCCTCGTGGCGACGGGGCGCCCGTGATCGGCCCCTGCTTCACCGAGACCGACGTCGACAGCGACCCCAGCGAGCCGTCTCCGGCGGCGGCCGATTCGCGTTCCCACGCGCAGAAGCAGCACGATGCGCTGGCCGTGCTGCTGAGTGCCGCGGCCGCGTCCGGCGAGCTGCCGATGCTCGGCGGTGCCGCGCCGACGCTGGTGGTCTCAGTGCGCGAAGAGGATCTCGCGACCGGCCGCGGGTACGCATACCTCCCGGGAGACGACGAGCCGATCTCGATCGCCGCAGCCCGCCACATCGCGTGCGCGGGTGCCGTGCAACGGGTGGTGCTCGACGAGAACGGCAGGATCGTCTCACTCGTCACCCTCGACCGCGTTTTCAACCATCACCAGCGCCGCGCGATCACCGTTCGGGACGGCGGATGCCTCGTCCCCGGCTGTCAGGTGCCCCCGCAGTGGTGCGAGATCCATCACGTCGAGGAGCATTCCCGCGGCGGGCCGACCCACACCGACAACGGGGTCTTGTTGTGCTGGTTCCACCACCGCACCCTCGACACCGGCGGATGGCAAGTGCGCATGGTCGACGGGGTTCCCTATGTGAAGGGCCCGTACTGGTGGGATGCGGCGGTGAAGTGGCGGCCGGCCACGAAGTCGCCGACGAGGCGGCGAGATCAGATCGCGCTGCGGATGTGAAGCGAGCTGGTTGCGGTGTGACCGGGGTTGGTTGACCTCAGGTAGGGCGTCGTGCGGATGCGGCTTCGCTGTGGTGCGCGATCGCAACGCGCGAAGTGTGCGGGCAGCGAACTTGCGAGGCGGTCGGACGCCGCGAACGCCGCGATGTCGGAGGTCTGGTGTGTCCTGATCTACTGGCCGTCGGCCGGTGGCGCGCACCTGGGGGTCTGCGCCTCGAACGACCAGAAGGTTCGTCATGTCCGACAACAACATCAATGCAGACAGTGCCGCACAGCCGCAGCTCCCGCCGCGTGGCTGGTATCCCGACCCCGGCGACGCCACGGTGCGGCGCTTCTGGGACGGCGCCCGGTGGACCGAACACACGGCAGTGTCCAATCCCGGGGCGGCGGCCGAGGGCGGGAACGGCCCGGTCATGGCCGCACCCGTGGGAGCAGCGGCCGGGGGCGCTGCATCCGCCGGTGGCGCCGCGGTGGCGACCGGCAAGCGGGGGCTCGCCGCGCTGAAGTGGTGGCAGTGGGTGCTCATCGCGTTCGGTGCGCTGGTGCTGCTGAGCGTCATCGTCACCGCGGTGAACGGTGGGCGTGGAGTCGGCGCCGACGCGTCCGCCGACAGGCCGGCCGCCGTCGAAGAAGCGGAGGAAGCGGCTCCGGCTGCCGAGCCGGAGCCGGTGGATGACCGCGAGGAGGTCCCCGGTCTGGTGGGCGCGACCGTGGCCGACGCCCGCGCCGCGCTGGAGGCCGCCGGCTTCGTGCTCGCGGTGCCGGCGGGCACCGGCGATGACTGGCTGGTGCTGACGCAGACGCTGAGCGAGGGTCGCAAGGCGGATGCCGGAACCGAGGTCTTCGTAACCGCGGAGGCGCCGAAGCCGGTGTACACGCTGGCGCAGCAGAACGCGATCGGCAAGGCGCAGTCCTACCTGCGCTTCTCCGGCTTCTCGCGCACCGGCCTGATCGATCAGCTCGAGTACGAGGGCTACTCGACCGAGGAGGCGACGTTCGGCGCCGACAACGCCGGCGCTGACTGGAACGCCGAAGCGGCCGAGAAGGCGGCCAGCTACCTCGAGTTCTCGTCGTTCTCGCGCCAGGGCCTGTACGACCAGATGGCGTACGAGGGCTTCACCGACGCCGAGATCCAGTTCGCGCTCGCTGCCGTGGGGTACTGAGGACGGTCGGGCGGCCGCCACGGGGTGAGTGGCGGCCGCCCGCGTCACAGTTCCCCGCGGAACGCGCGGTGCTGGAGGGAGGCGAAGAGGGCGTCTAGGTCGAGGCTTGCGAGCCGTGCCTCCATAGTGCTTATGGCGGCGGTCTCCGACAGATACGCCTTCTGCCGCTCGATCGAGGGAAGAACCAGCGGCAGCTTCTTGACGATCCCCATGTTCAGGCCATCCATGATCGCGCCCTTTGACGTGCGCTGCAGATACTGGCGCGCAGTCGGATGATGCAGGAAGTAATCGTGCAGGTACTCCGGCAGGCATAGTGTGTGGTCGAGTGTGATGCAACACAGGTGCTTGGTGTTTATCGCGGTCCCGATATAGTCTGGGACGACGGCGCACCGTCCAACCGTGCCCATGATCGAGATGAGGACATCTCCTGAGCGCACGGTGTAGCGGCGCAACGAGTCATACTTCTCCTCGCTGATGAAACGCGGTCGTGCCCACTCGAATCTGTTCTGGACGACGTTGTCGATCCCCAGAACGGGGATGCCCTCGTTCAGAAACTCACTATGGAGAAGGTCGCTCCCGAACGGGCCGGTGCGGATCGCGTTGGGTTCGCAAGCGAGAACATCAGTGATAGTGCGGTCGGTCTCCTGTTCGCTGCCGAATTTCTCCAGGAAATGCGAAGCTCGGAGCGCCGACACGGTCGCGGAAGCTGTTCGGCGAGCACGGCGCAGCGCATCTGCTTGGTCGAGGATCGCGGCGATGCGGCGCTGCTCGGAGAGGGACGGGAGCGGCAGCTCCATCCGCATCAGGACCTCGCGGTCGAGTGTCGCCTGGTTGATCCAGGCTTTCGCCCTCGCTCGGAAGACACCGGCGAGGAATTGCTGCAAAAGCCAATGCTGAAGATACGCAGCATCGAGCTTCTCCCGACGGGTACGCAGACGCAGAAAGTGGTTGCTGATTACGGCTGGCTCGTCCAGCGCCGGCATTACGCCTGACTTGCCTACGAGTTCGGGACTGTTCGTCGCATTCAAGATCACGTCGCCGGCCGCGACCGAGGATGACTTCAGCTGTCGAGGGTTGGGAGCGACCCTTCGCCGCTTAGACCAGTCCCAGCGGCTATCCGAAGTTAGGTTGTTCATCCGGATCTGGAACACTCCCTGTTCCAAGTCGTCCCGCGAAGCGAACCCCGTCGCAACCGAGCTGACAACGTCGCGGAGCGGCACCGTCTCCCAGGTCACGTGAGCATCTCCCGCAGACGCTTCAGGCCGTCCTGGATCTCGAGCTCGAGGGCATCGAGCTCGTCGAGGATCTCGGTCGGGCAACGGTGCTCGATCTCCTCGAGCTCGATCTCCTTGTACCGGTTGAGGCTCAGGTCGTAGCCGTTGTCGACGATCTCCTGAAGCGGGACCATGAACGACTGCGCGGTGCGCGGGCGGTCCCACTCGGATCCGTGCTCTGCTCCGGTGGCGGGCGTTTCGTCTCGCTCCGCTCGCTCAACGACCGGGGCATCGGCGGGCGTTTCGTCTCGCTGCGCTCGCTCGACGACCGGCGTCGACGACAGGGAACGCCAGCGCGTGAGGACGTCGGGGAGGTCGTTCGCCTCGATCGGGGTGCGCTTGTCGTCGAGGGTCATGCCGTCTGCGCGCACGTCGTAGAACCAGACGTGATCGGTGCCGCCCGACGACGTCTTCGTGAACAGCAGGACGGCGGTAGAGACCCCGGTGTAGGGCTTGAACGTTCCCGACGGCAGCTTGATGACGGCGTCGAGCTTGTGGTCGTCCACGAGCATCTTGCGCACCGCCTTGTGGGCGTTCGACGACCCGAACAGCACGCCCTCGGGAACGATGACCGCGGCGCGGCCGCCGTTGCGCAGCATCCGGATCATAAGCACGAGGAAGAGCAGCTCGGTCTTGCGGGTCTTGACGACCTTCTGCAGATCCTTCGACACGGTCTCATCGTCGAGCGAACCGGCGAACGGAGGATTGGCGAGCACCAGCGTGTACTCGTCGAGACCCGGGTGACCTTCCGAGAGGGAGTCGGCCCGCTCGATCGTCGGGTTCTCGACCCCGTGCAGCAGCATGTTCATGCTCGCGATGCGGGCCATCGCGGCATCCGAATCGAAGCCGGTGAACATCGGGCCGTTGAAGTGGGCGCGGGTGGCGGCATCCGTCCAGATCTCGGGATGGTGCCCGCGCAGGTACTCCTCGGCGGCGACCAGGAAGCCCGCCGTGCCCACGGCGGGATCGATGATGCGGTCGTCGGGACGCGGCTGCTGCAGCTCGACCATCAGCTTGATGATGTGACGGGCGGTGCGGAACTGACCGTTCGTGCCGCTCGTCGACAGCTTCATCAGCATGTACTCGTAGATGTCGCCCTTGGTGTCGCGATCCTCCATCGGGATCTCGGCGAGGAGGTCGACGACCTTCGTCAGCAGCGCCGGCGTCGGGATCGTGAAGCGCGCGTCGCGCATGTTGCGCGCATAGCTCGAACCCTCGGCACCGAGCCGCCGCAGCCACGGGAAGACGTGCTCCGACACGACCTCGAACATCTCGCTGGGGGAGTAGTTGGTGAACACGCTCCAGCGCAGGTCGCGATACGGCCGCCGACCCGGGAGGTCGCTGTCGTAGCCCTCGGGGAACACGGGGTTCTCGATCGGGTCGCCGAACCGCGCCGCCTTCTGCTCCTCCTTGGTGTGAAGCTCGTCCAGGCGCTTGATGAAGAGCAGGTAGGTGATCTGCTCGATGACCTCGACGGGGTTGGCGATGCCACCCGACCAGAAGGCGTCCCAGACCTTGTCGACCTGCCCCTTCAACGGACCCGTGACCACACCGTCTCCCCTCGTGCGCGCAACGTTCCTACGGTAGTCCAGCGGCTCCGGCGCGGGCCGCAGCGGTGGTGGGGGCAACGCGCGTTTCGTCTCGCTTCGCTCGCTCAACGACCGGGAGCAGGGTCGTCGTCTCGCGCAGCGGTTCCTGAGAGGGCGCCCTGCGCCCGTATCGAAGGGCGCTCAGCGACGGGAAAAGGCTTCGCGTTTCGTCTCCCTGCGCTCGCTCAACGACCGGGGGCGAAGCCCGACAGATGCAAGCGATTGCGTGAAAACCCGCAGAATCACGCGCGTCGGCTGCGGCATCCGCTCGATGAAAGCCTTCTCATCATGTAAGCGCTTGCAGTATGGCGAGAGCCGCTGCTAGTGTCGGCCGCACACTGCACCGCGGGCACGTCGGCGTGCCCATCCCCACCCAGGAGCTCCTGTGTCGAAGTCGACCTCAGCCCGTGCCCGCATCGCCGCCGCCAGCATCGCGGCGGCCGCGCTCATCGTGACGGGGGGAGTCGTCGCCATCGCGCCCGCCGCCGCGGCCGAGCGCACGTTCGCGCTCGTCGGCAGCCTCCAGTCCGAGCTCGGCTGCTCGGACGACTGGAAGCCCGACTGCGCCGAGACCGAGCTCGCCGCCACGGAGGTCGCCGGCGTCTACGCCGCCGAGTTCGAGGTGCCCGCCGGCTCGTACGAGTACAAGGTCGCCGTGAACGACGCGTGGGACGAGTCGTACGGGCTGAACGGCGGCGGCGACAACATCCCGCTCACCATCGCGGGCCCGGCGACCCTGCGCTTCGTCTACGACGACACGACCCACCGCGTGGGGCTCGAGGCGAAGAGCCTGCGGGCCGGATACACCGCCGACGACGACGCACTCGTCGCGGCTCCCGTCCGCCAGAAGGGCAGCCAGGAGCAGTTCTACTTCGTCATGACCGACCGCTTCGCGAACGGCGACACGTCGAACGACGCCGGCGGGCTCGACGGCGACCGGCTCGTGACCGGCTTCGACCCGACCGACAAGGGCTTCTACCACGGCGGCGACATCGCGGGTCTCCGCGAGAACCTCGACTACATCGACGGGCTCGGCACGACGGCGATCTGGCTCACGCCGAGCTTCAAGAACAACCCCGTGCAGGGCGAGGGTGCGAACGCGAGCGCCGGGTACCACGGGTACTGGATCACGGACTTCACGCAGATCGACCCGCACCTCGGCACGAACGCCGAGCTCGAGGCCCTGATCGACGAGGCCCACGCCAAGGAGATCAAGGTCTACTTCGACATCATCACGAACCACACCGCCGACCTGATCTCGAACACACAGGGCCAGTACTCGTACATCGATCAGGCCACGAGCCCGTACAAGGACGCGTCGGGCACGCCCTTCGACCCCGCCGACTACGCGGGCACCGACACCTTCCCCGCGCTCGACGCCGCGACGTCGTTCCCGTACACGCCCGTCGTGAACGACGCCACCGAGAAGGTGCCGGCGTGGCTGAACGACCCGACGCTGTACCACAACCGCGGTGACTCCACCTGGTCGGGGGAGTCCGTCACGTACGGCGACTTCTCGGGACTCGACGACCTCATGACCGAGCACCCGACCGTCGTGAACGGCTTCGTGGACGTGTACCAGGACTGGATCGACCTCGGCATCGACGGCTTCCGCATCGACACCGCCAAGCACGTGAACTTCGAGTTCTGGGAGCAGTGGACCACCGAGGTGCTCGATTACGCCCACGACGTCGCGAAGAAGCCCGACTTCTTCATGTTCGGCGAGGTCTACGACGCCGACCCGGTCAAGCTCTCACCGTACGTCCGCGACACCGACATGAACTCGGTGCTCGACTTCACCTTCCAGTCCTCGGCCGTCAGCTTCGCCGCGGGCAACAGCGCCAAGGGCCTGCAGAGCCTCTACGCCGGCGACGACTGGTACACGACGCCCGACTCGTCGGCGACGGCGCTGCCGACCTTCCTCGGCAACCACGACATGGGCCGTGTGGGCTACATGCTGCAATCCACGCCCGACGCCCTCCAGCGCGACCTGCTCGCCCACGACCTGATGTTCCTCGGCCGCGGCCAGCCGGTGGTCTACTACGGCGACGAGCAGGGCTTCGCGGGCACCGGCGGCGACAAGGACGCCCGCCAGACGCTCTTCGCGAGCCAGGTGGCGGAGTACCAGAACCAGAACCTCATCGACGGCACCCCCGCCGGCTCGGTCGACCGCTTCAGCACGACCGCCCCGCTCTACGAGCGCATCGCCGAGCTCGCCGCCCTGCGCACCGCGCACCCCGCGCTGGTCACCGGCGCGCAGATCGAGCGTCACGCCGACAACGGCGCGGGCGTCTACGCCTTCTCGCGCGTCGACCGCGACGAGAAGGTCGAGTACCTGGTCGCCCTGAACAACACGGCCGCCGCGAAGACCGTCGCCCTCACGACGCTCACCCCGAACGCGTCATTCGCGCCGGTCTACGGCACCGACGCGGCGGTGTCGACGGATGCGTCGGCTGCGGCATCCGTCACGGTCCCTGCCCTCTCGGCCGTCGTCTACCGCGCGGGCACCACGGTGGCGGCTCCGCAGTCGCCGCTCGCGATCTCGGTGAGCGCGCCCGCCGCCGGCGCCGGACTCAGCGGCTCGGTCGCCGTCGCCGCCGACGTGGACGACGCGACCTGGCAGGAGACGAGCTTCGCGTGGCGCGTCGCCGGCTCCGACGAGTGGCACGCGCTCGGCACGGCCGAAGACACCGACCCGCGCGTGTTCCACACCGTCGAGGGGCTCGCGAGCGGCACGCTCGTCGAGTACCGCGCCGTCACGACCGACGCCGCGGGAGGCCACGCCGCCGCGTCGACGTACGCCTCGGTCGGCAACGCCGTCTCGCTGGTCGTGGAGGAGGAGCCCGAATCGCCCATCGACATGGTGACCGTGCCCGGGAACCTGAACTCCGAGATGGGCTGCCCGGGCGACTGGACGCCCGGCTGCGAGGCGGCGAAGCTCACGCTCCGCGCCGACGGCATCTGGGCGGGCACCTTCGACCTGCCCGCCGGCGACTACGAGTACAAGGCCGCGATCAACGGCACGTGGGACGTCAACTACGGCGCGAACGGCGCCCCCGGCGGCGGCAACATCGCCATCACGCACGACGGCGGCACGATCACGTTCTACTTCGACCCGCGGTCGAACATCGTGCAGTCGACGGCCGAAGGCCCCATCGTGACGCTGCCGGGTTCGGCGCAGAGCGAACTGGGCTGCGCCGGCGACTGGGCGCCCGACTGCCTCGCGACGCTCATGGCCGACGGCGACAAGGACGGCGTCTACGAGTTCTCGACCGACCAGATCCCGGCGGGGGCGTACGAGACCAAGGTCGCGCACGGCCTCAGCTGGAACGAGAACTACGGCGTCGACGGCGTCCCGAGCGGCGCGAACTACTCGTTCAGCGCGAGCGACGGCAAGTCCATCGTCTTCCGCTACACGCTCGCCACCCACGTGCTCGAGATCGAGGTCACCGACCCGCCGCTCGCCGGCACCGGTGAGCACCGCGCGCACTGGATCGACGCCGACACGATCGCGTGGCCGGCCGCCCTCGGCGCCGTGCCCGCGGATGCCTCGTGGCAGCTGCACGCGTCGGCCGAGGCATCCATCGCCCTCGTCGACGGCGAGGTCACCGGCGGCGACGCGATCGACCTGACGGTGGTCGACGGCGGCCTCACCGCCGAGCAGAAGGCCGAGTTCCCGGCGCTCGCGGGCTTCGTCGCGCTCCGGGTGCCGGAGGGGACGGATGCCGCAGCCCTCGTCCGCGGCCAGCTCATGGTGTCGCAGCGCGACGCCGACGACGTGCTCTCGGGCTTCACCGGCGTGCAGATCCCGGGCGTGCTCGACGACCTGTACGCGGACGCCGTGGCCGACGCCGACCTCGGCGTGACGTTCCAGGGCAAGAAGCCGACGTTCCGCCTGTGGGCGCCGACCGCGCAGAGCGCGACGCTGCTCACGTGGGAGGCCGGCGCCGAAGGCGAGCCCGTGCGCCACGAGGCCACGTGGGACGCGGCATCCGGAATCTGGGCCGTCGCGGGCGACAAGGGCCTGAAGGGCGACGAGTACCTCTGGGAGGTCGTGGTGTACGCGCCGACCACCGGGGCGATCGAGACCAACCAGGTCACCGACCCGTACTCGGTCGCGCTGACGACGAACTCCGAGCGCTCGGTCGCCATCGACCTCGGCGACAAGCAGTGGCGGCCGAAGGGCTGGGAGAAGACGAAGGCTCCGGTCATCGACCGCCCCGTCGACCGTGCGATCTACGAGCTGCACGTGCGGGACTTCTCGATCACCGACGAGTCGGTGCCGGCGGAGGAGCGCGGCACCTACCGTGCCTTCACCCGCGACAGCGCGGGCACGGCGCAGCTGCGCCAGCTCGCCGACGCCGGCATCAACACGGTGCACCTGCTGCCGACCTTCGACATCGCCACCATCGAGGAGGATCGCTCGCAGCAGGCGGTGCCGGACTGCGACCTCGCGTCGATGCCGGCCGACAGCACCGAGCAGCAGGCCTGCATCGAGCCGATCGCCGACGCCGACGGATTCAACTGGGGCTACGACCCGTACCACTACACGACCCCCGAGGGCTCGTACGCCGTCGATCCTGAGGGCGGCGCGCGCGTCGGCGAGTTCCGCGAGATGGTCGGGGCGCTGCACGGCATGGGCCTGCAGGTCGTCCTCGACCAGGTGTTCAACCACACGTCGGCCTCGGGTCAGGCGTCGACCTCGGTGCTCGACCAGGTCGTGCCCGGCTACTACCAGCGACTCAACCTCGCGGGCGGCGTCGAGACCTCGACGTGCTGCCAGAACGTGGCCACCGAGCACGAGGTCGCGCAGAAGCTCATGGTCGACTCGGTCGTGACGTGGGCGCGCGAGTACAAGGTCGACGGGTTCCGCTTCGACCTCATGGGCCACCACTCGAAGGAGAACATGCTGGCCATCCGCGCGGCGCTCGACGAGCTGACGCTCAAGGGCGACGGCGTCGACGGGAAGGCGATCTACCTGTACGGCGAGGGCTGGAACTTCGGCGAAGTCGCGAACAACGCGCTCTTCGAGCAGGCTACGCAGGGTCAGCTCGGCGGCACCGGGATCGGCACGTTCAGCGACCGGCTGCGCGACGCCGTGCACGGCGGCAGCCCCGTCGCCGGCGAGACGATCCAGCAGCAGGGGTTCGGCACCGGACTCGGCACCGACCCCAACGGCGTGCCGATCAACGGCACGACCGAGCAGGCGCTCGCCGACCTCGCGCACCAGACCGACCTGGTGAAGCTGGGACTCGCGGGCAACCTGCGCGACTACACGCTGACCGATCACACCGGCGCCGTGAAGGCGGGCGACGAGCTCGACTACCGCGGTGCCCCCGCCGGCTACGCCGACGAGCCCGACGAGATCATCACGTACGTCGACGCCCACGACAACGAGACGCTCTACGACCTGTCGGTGCTGAAGCTCCCGGCCGACACGCCGATGGCCGATCGCGTCCGCATGAACACGCTGTCGCTCGCCACCACCGCGTTCGCGCAGACCCCGTCGTTCTGGCACGCCGGCACCGAGCTGCTGCGCTCCAAGTCTCTCGACCGCAACAGCTACAACTCGGGCGACTGGTTCAACCGCATCGACTGGACCGGCCAGGAGTCGACCTTCGGCTCCGGCCTGCCGCGAGCGGCCGACAACGAGGAGTCGTGGGCGATCAAGCAGCCGCTGCTGGCGAACCCCGCGAACAAGCCCGGCGCTGCCGACATCGCCACGGCCGAGGCATCCGCCCTCGACCTGCTGCGGGTGCGCGAAGAGGTGGGGCTGCTCCGCCTCGGGTCTGCCGCGCTGATCGACGAGAAGGTCACGTTCCCGAACAGCGGGCCGGATGCCGCACCCGGCGTCGTGGTGATGCTCATCGACGACCTCGTCGGCGAGAGCGTCGACCCCGAGCTCGAGGGCGCCCTCGTGGTGCTCAACGCCGGGACCGAGCCGACCACGCAGACCGTGCCGGCGCTGGCGGACCGTTCCTTCCAGCTCACCCCCGCCCTCGCCGGCGGGTCGGACCCGGTCGTGAAGACGACGACGTGGGACGCGGCCACGGGGACGGTGACGGTGCCCGCCCGCACCGCGGCCGTGCTCGTCGAGCGTGAGCCGGTCGCGACGCACACCCTCGTGGCGCCGACCCGGGTGCTCGTGAAGTCCGGGAGCACCGTGCCCGTGGTGGGCAAGGTGGTCGCCGCAGACGGCTCGGCGGCGGTCGGCACCGTGACGGTGACCGACAACGGCAAGGTCGTCGCGACGGTCGAACTCGATGCGGCGGCGAAGGGCCGCGTGGCCGTCGGCGTGACGCTGTCGGGCCGTGGCGTCCACGTGATCCGCACCTCGTTCGACGGGGCCGACGGGTTCGAGGACTCGCGGAGCGTGCTGCCCATCCCGGTGCTCGTGTACTGACGGCACGCGGGCCCCAGAACGCGCGCCCGGTCGCTCCGGCGGCCGGGCGCGTTCCACCGCGTCAGAGCGGGCTGCCGATACGCAGCAGGTTTCCGTTGCGGTCGACGACGGCGAACTCGCGCATACCGTACTCGGTGTCGACGGGGGGCTCGACGCGGCTGCCGCTGGTGCGGTCGGGCTCGACGAGGCCGGTCCACTCCTCGAAGAGCCGCTGCGCGTCGTCGACGTAGAGGTAGCACATCGATGCGGTCGACAGCGGGTCGACCGAGGGGTCCTCGCTGAAGTGGAGTTCGGCGGTGCCTCGTCCGATGATGAGGTAGCCCCATTCCTCCGGTGGGGCGCCTCGGTTCTCGAATCCGAGCCGCTCGTAGAACCGCAGGGTCTCGCCGAGGTCGCGGCTGAGGAGGATGGGGACGGCGCGCTCGTTCACAGAGGCAGGCTAGTCCGCAGAGATGCCGCGGCGACAGGCGTCTCCGTGTCCTGACGCAACCGGGACGACGAGCCTTACAGCGCCTCGAGGATGACTGGACCGAAGACCGCGAGCGCCGCGACGCCGACGCCCGCGAGCGCGACGGCGGCGATGCCGATCACCAGGATGTTGCCGCCGATCGTCAGCAGCAGCGCCGCGGCCGTGGAGAGCTGGTGACGGCGACCCGTCGGGATCGAGGACGTGGTGGTGACCATGACTTCGACGCTACGAAGGATGCCGCGTCCCCGCGTCCGCCCGCAGTCTCATCCCCATCCCCCCGGAGGATGATCCGGGGAAGTGTCGACATCGAGGATCCTCGCGCGACGACCGGGATGAGGCTGGCACGCGCCGGCCCGCCACGAAAGGATCAGACCATGAAGTACATGATGTTCGTCGTCACCTCGCTCGAGCCCGATCCCGAGCGCGACCAGTCCGACGTGGATCTGTGGGTCGGCCCGCTGGACGCCAGCGGCAAGCGCATCATCGGCGAAGTGCTGGCGCCGGCCTCGGAGTCCACCGTCGTCAAGGTGCGCGGCGGAAAGGTGCTGACTTCCCGCGGCCCGTTCGCCGAGACGGCCGAGGTGATCGCCGGCTTCGACATCCTCGAGGTCGACGACCTGGAGGAGGCGATCGAGATCGCGTCGCGGCATCCGATGGCCCGCAACGGCCAGCTCGAGCTGCGACCGTTCATGGTGTGGCCCGACGAGGGCGAGTGACGCCACCGCTTGAGACGAGGGACGGCCCCCACCGGGTGGTGGGGGCCGTCCGTTCGCCGTGGTGCTGCGTCAGCTCGCGCTGTTCTCCTGACGCCTGCGGATCACCACGAAGGCCGCACCCGCGATCAGCAGCAGTGCGCCGCCCGCGGCGAGTCCCCACGGAAGCTCCGTGCCGGTCGTCGCGAGCGCGCCCGGGCTCACGACGGTGACGCCGACCTCGATCGGGTCGAGGCCCGCCGACGTGATCACCAGCCGGTGGTCGCCGAGCGGCAGGTTCGCCGGGATGGCGACCGAGAAGCTCAGCCGGCCCTGCGCGTCGGCCGCGGGGATGCCCGTGACGACGATCGGGTCGCTGAACAGTGTCGCCGCGATGGTCTGACCCGGCTTGAGGCCGGAGAGCGAGACGGCGAGCGTGCCGCCCTGCTCGACGCGGCCCGAGCCGACGTCGACCTTGGCCCAGTCGCCGCCGCGCTGCACACCGGCTACCGGCGGGGTGCCGCCGGGGTTGACTGGCGTCGGCGGAGTGGTGCCGGGGCCGGTGCCGGGGTCCGTGCCGGGATCGGTGCCCGGGTCGGTGCCGGGGTCGGTGCCCGGGTCGGTGCCCTCGACCGGCGGCTCCTCGCCGAGGAGGTAGGCACGGTTCGCCGGCGACGGCGCCACCGGGCCGCCCGCCGCGGCGAAGAACTCGACCGTCGCCTGCAGGTCGATCTGGCCCGAGTCGAGCACATTCGCGCCGTCGGCGAAGGTGAAGAAGTTGTCACCGCCCGCCGCGAGGAACGAGTTCGTCACCACGCGGAACGTCTCGGTCGGGTCGACCTCCTCGCCCTGGTACTGCATCGACACGATGTGCGCGCCGCGCGCGGCCGCCGGGTCGTACTCGAACGTGAAGCCCTTGGAGACGCCCATCGCCAGCTTGGCGCGCGACGCGCCGTCGGGCTGCCACTGCTCCTCGAGGAGCGCCTTGATCTGCGCACCCGTGAGGTCGAGCGTGACGAGCGTGTTGCCGAACGGCTGCACGTTGGCGACCTCGCGGTACGACATCGCTCCGTTGTCGTCGCCGAACAGCAGGTCGTTGCGCAGCCCGCCCGGGTTCATGAACGCGATCTGGGCGTCCGCGCCGCCGTAGTTCGGGTTCGCGCTGGTGGCCCACAGGTAGACGTCCGCGACGGTGTTGCCGAGCGTGGAGTGCACGCCGCGATCCTCGCTGCCGGTGGACGTCTTGCCGCGCAGGATGTCGGCCGTGATGGAGCCGACCTGCACCTGGCCCTTCTCGTTCGCGACGGTGACTGCCGCGTCGACGACGGCCTTGGTCTCAGCCTGCGGGTAGGCGACGTGCTGGCCGAGCACGGAGTCGTACAGCGACACGGTGCCGCCGGTGATCGACTCCAGCTCGCCGGTCTCGGAGAGCTCGATGTCGAGCGTGCCGAGCGCGGTGCCGTACTGGTGCGCCTGGATGACGGGGCGGCCGCCGATCTCGTGCGCGTACCGCTGGTGCGTGTGGGCCGAGACGATCGCGTCGATGTCGGCCGACGCGTTCTTCACCAGGTCGCCGAACGCGTCGTCGGCCTGGCTCGCCTCGATCGAAGCGCCGGCGGCGCCCTCGTGCGCGAGCAGGATGACGACGTCCGCCCCCTCGGCCACGGCGTCCGCGGCCGCGTCGTTGGCCGAGGTCACCAGATCGCGGAACTCGATGCCGGCGATGCCGTCGGGGCTGACCATGCCCGCCGTCTGCTCCGTGACGACGCCGACGAAGGCGATGTCGACGCCCTTCACGGTCTTGATCGTGTACGGCTGCAGGGCATGCTCCTCCGTCCCCTTCTTGAAGACGTTCGCGCCCAGGGCGAAGTCGCTCATGGCGTCGGCGTTCTCGTCGCCCTCGAAGCTCGGGATGATGTCGCCCACGAGGTCGTCGAAGCCCTGGTCGAACTCGTGGTTGCCGACCGCGCTCGCGTCGAGGCCCGCGGTGCGGAGGGCGTCGATGGTCGGGTCGTCGTCGTCGATGAACGACTCGAACGCCGAGGCGCCGAGGTTGTCGCCCGCCGACACGAACAGGGTGTTCGGGTTCTGCTGGCGGTACTTCTCGACTGCGCCGGCGAGCACCGCGGCACCCGCCACGCCGCCGGACTCCTGCACGAGGCGGCCGTGGAAGTCGTTGATGGTCAGCACCCGCACGTCGGGCTGCGCCGCCGTCAGCTGCGCGACGTCCCACACGGTCGTGGTGCCCGAGACCTCGCTGCCCACCACGAGCTGCGCGGTGCCGGTCGACGAGCGCAGCGCCGGGATGAACTGGATGCCCTCGGGGCCCAGGTCACCCGCCGCGGGGTTCGCGGCTCCTTCGGGCGTCTCGACCTCGGCCGTGAAGTCGCGGTTGTTCACGTACGTCACGTACTGCGCCGACGTCGGGTCGGTGATGTCGTAGACCATGACGCCGCCGACGCGCTCGAGGGCGACGAAGGCGTATGTCTTGCCGCCGACGACGCCGATGGTGACGTTCTCGGGCTCAGGGCCCTTGTCGTCGCTGCGGTCGTTGCTGTCGTTGTTGTCGTTGCTCGCGTTGAAGACGAGGCCGGGGATCTGCGACGTGATCTGCTCGAAGTCGTCGCCCGAGTCGAACACCAGGTTGCCCTTGGTGTCCCAGATCGAGAACGAGCGGCCGCCGTACGCGTACAGCTCGCTGTAGCAGTCGGCGCCCTCCGCCTTGCCGAGGTCGGTGACGACCTTCAGGCGCCCGAGGTCGGCGTTGCCCTGAAGGGCCGC
Organism: Microbacterium sp. M3; assembly: GCF_033548675.1. Lineage (NCBI taxonomy): Bacteria > Bacillati > Actinomycetota > Actinomycetes > Micrococcales > Microbacteriaceae > Microbacterium > Microbacterium sp. M3. The sequence goes on along the minus strand of NZ_JAWTZT010000001.1, from coordinate 1,080,441 downwards.
CAGCGGGCTCTCGGCGCAGACGGCGAGGTCCTTGATGCGGGCCTCGTCGGCGAAGTACGCGCCCTCGATCGGGTCGCCCGCCTCATCGACGCCCCACTCACGCCCGTCGCCCTCGTTGGCGGTGACGAGGTAGGTCGTCGCCTTGCCGCCGACGGTCGCCGAGTACGCCTGGATGCCGTCGGGCATGTACAGGCCCTTCAGACCCGGGTAGGTCCGGATGTTGACGGTGGGCGCGCCCTGCGGGTCGCGGTCGCTGGCGTCGAGGCCGTGACCCTCGATCCCGTAGTCCTTATAGACGAGCGGCAGGATCGAGGTGACCTCTGCCTTCGCCAGGTCGACGACAGCGATCGCGTTGGCCTCCTGCAGCGCCGCGTACGCGGTCGATCCGTCGATCGCGATGTACTCGGGCTCGAGGTTGCGGCTGACGCGGTTGGTCGCGAGCGTCGCCGGGTCCTGCCCGGGCGCGGCCACGTCGGGGCCGAACACGCGCACCTTCGGGTCGAGCGTCTTGGCGCCGCCCGGCTCGAACGCGCCGAACCCGGCGGTCTTCACCGCGGCCTGCACGGGCGCGGCGACGCCGGCCGGAAGTGCGACCACGCTGATCGAGCCCTCGGGGTCGACCGAGAAGTCGTCGGCCGGCTCTCCCTCGTTGGCGACGACGGCGTACCTGCCGTCCTTCGAGACGGTCACCATGTCGGGGAGCGCGCCGACCGCGACGGTGCCCAGCACGGCGTCCTCCGCCAGGCCCTGGTTCGCGTCGAAGAACAGCAGATGCCCCGCGTCGGTCTTCGTCGGGGCCTCGAACGCGACGACGCCCAGGCCGTCGTCGCGGATGGCGAGCGAGTTGGCGACGCCCTCCGAGCCGATCGAGAAGAGCTCGACCGGGTTCTGCGGATCGGTGTTGTCGAGCACCATCACGGTGCCGGACTGTGCGTTCACGACGAACAGGCGGTCGCGGTAGGCCTGGACGATCTCGGCGGCGGACTTGGCGAACAGCCCGGACTCGTGGGTGCCGAGCGGCGTCAGTGCGAGCGCCGCGTTCGGTGCGGAGTCGGAGAACGGGGTGTCGACGATGGCGGCGGATGCCGCCGTGCTGCTGGTCAGCGCGAGCGCGCAGACGGCCGCGGTCGTCGCGGTGATCGCGACGGCGCGGCGGAGGAAGTGCGAAGGCATGCGTGTCCTCGGTTGCGGGTGGACGGGTGCGACGCGGAGAGCTGCGCGGAGCGCGGGTGCCGGGTCAGCGCGAGCCTCTCCCGCGAAGGTGACGGGCCGGTGAACGCCGGGCGAAGGGTCGGCCTGGTGCACGGAGGACAGAGCAGATACATGGATGTCCTAGTATTCTGAGTGTGGTGACGACGCCGTCACCCCGAGGCATCCTCAGAGGAGAGTCGTATGGACACCACCCATGTCCCCGTGCTCGCTCCCGTCGCCATCAGCGAAGACGAGCGGGCCGCCATTCTCGAAGCCGTCCGCGACTTCGCCCAGACCGAGCTCGCGCCGCACGCGCTGGAGTGGGACCGCACCTCTCACTTCCCGCGCGAGACGCTGCAGCGCGGCGGCGAGCTGGGGCTCGGGGGCATCTACGTCCGCGAAGACGTCGGCGGCTCCGGTCTCTCACGCTCCGACGCGGCGGCGATCTTCGAGGAGCTCGCCCAGGGCGACCCGGCCATCGCGGCCTACATCTCCATCCACAACATGGTGGCGTGGATGCTCGACACGTACGGCTCCGACGCCCAGCGCAGCGAGTGGCTTCCCCTCCTCACCTCGATGTCGGGCTTCGGCAGCTACTGCCTGACCGAGCCGGGAGCGGGATCGGATGCCGCGGCCATCACCACGAGCGCGATCCGCGACGGCGACGAGTTCGTGCTGACGGGCGTCAAGCAGTTCATCTCCGGCGGGGGCGAGGCATCCGTCTACATCGTCATGGCGCGCACCGGCGAACCGGGAGCGCGCGGCATCACCGCGTTCCTCGTACCCGCGGAGACCGCGGGACTGTCGTTCGGGGCCCTGGAGCACAAGATGGGGTGGAACGCGCAGCCGACGCGTCAGGTGATCCTCGACGAGGTGCGCGTGCCGGTGGCGAACGTCCTGGGCGTCGAGGGGCAGGGCTTCAAGATCGCGATGTCGGCTCTCGACGGCGGCCGCATCAACATCGCCGCGTGCTCGCTCGGCGGCGCGCAGTGGGCCCTCGACCGCGCCGTGAACTACGTGCACGAGCGCTTCACGTTCGGTGAGCCGCTCGCCGAGAAGCAGGCCGTCGTCTTCGCCCTCGCCGATATGGCCACCGAGCTCCGTGCTGCGCGCGCCCTCGTGCGCGACGCCGCCGCCGCGCTCGACGCCAAGGCGCCCGACGCGTCCCTGCAGTGCGCGATGGCCAAGCGCTTCGCCACCGACGCCGGCTTCACGGTCGCCAACCAGGCGCTGCAGCTGCACGGCGGCTACGGCTACCTCCACGACTACGGGATCGAGAAGGTGATGCGCGATCTGCGCGTGCACCAGATCCTGGAGGGGACGAACGAGATCATGCGCGTCATCATCGGCCGGCAGCTGCTCGCCGGCTGACGCCGCGGAAGGACGAGGGGTTGCGCACGATGAAGATCGCATTCCTGGGGCTCGGCCACATGGGCCTGCCCATGGCGAAGAACCTGTCGGGCACCGGCCACGAGGTGGTCGGGTTCGACGTCTTCCCGGCCGCAGTGGACGCCGCGCGCGACGCCGGCCTCACCGTGGCCGAGTCGGGGACGGATGCCGCCACCGCCGCGGACGTCGTCATCACGATGTTCCAGACGGGTGCCCAGGTGCTCGACGCCTATCGCGGCACGGGTGGCGCCCCCGGACTGCTCGGGGTCGCGGCATCCGGCGCACTGTTCATCGACTGCTCGACGATCGCCGTCGACGAGGCGCGCGCCGCGCACGCGCTCGCTGAGGCGGCCGGGCACCGGTCGCTGGATGCGCCGGTGTCGGGCGGAGTGGTCGGCGCCGAGAACGCGACGCTGGCGTTCATGGTGGGCGGCACCGACGAGGATTTCGAGGCGGCCCGGCCGCTGCTCGAGGCGATGGGGCGCCGCGTCGTGCACTGCGGCGGCGCAGGGCTCGGGCAGGCGGCGAAGGTCTGCAACAACATGATCCTCGCGGTGTCGCAGATCGCCGTCGCCGAGGCCTTCGTGCTGGGGGAGCGGCTGGGGCTGTCGCACCAGGCGCTCTTCGACGTCGCATCGAACGCGTCGGGGCAGTGCTGGGCGCTGACCACGAACTGCCCCGTGCCGGGACCGGTGCCGACCAGCCCGGCCAACCGCGACTACCAGCCCGGCTTCGCCGGCGCGCTGATGAACAAGGACCTGGGTCTCGCCGAGCACGCGATCGCCGCGACCGGCGTCGACGCCCGCATGGGCATGCTCGCCCGCGAGATCTACGCTGCGTACGCGGCCGGTGACGGTGCGGGCCAGGACTTCTCCGGCATCATCAACACCATCCGCGCGGACTCCGCCTGACCCGGCGGAGGGCCGCCCACACGGGGCGATCCTTGCCCCGCGCGCTCGGCCATGTCCCGAAATCGTCCCGAAGACGGCGGTTTTGGAGACGGAAGTGGGACACGAGCACGAGAAATCGGGACACGAACCGGAGAATTGGCGTCGGACGGATTCTCCGCGACCGGAATGGAGCCTCATGGCCGAGCAGGACAGCACGCAGTCGGACGCCTACGAGACGATCCTCGTCGAGACCCGCGGACGGGTCGGGTGGATCACGCTCAACCGTCCCGAGGCCTTGAACGCGCTCAACTCGCAGGTGTGCCGCGACGTGGTGGCCGCGGCATCCGCCTTCGACGCCGACGAGGGGATCGGCGCGATCGTCGTGACCGGATCCGAGAAGGCGTTCGCGGCCGGCGCCGACATCAAGGAGATGGAGTCCAAGTCGGGCCTCGAGATGCTCATGGGCGACCACTTCGGCGGCTGGGCGCAGTTCGCTGCGGTGCGCACGCCGGTGATCGCGGCGGTGTCGGGGTACGCGCTCGGCGGCGGCTGCGAGCTGGCGATGATGTGCGACATCATCCTCGCCGCCGACACCGCGAAGTTCGGGCAGCCCGAGATCAACCTCGGCGTCATCCCCGGCATGGGCGGCTCGCAGCGGCTCATCCGCGCGGTCGGCTACTACAAGGCCGCCGAGCTGATCCTCACGGGACGGATGATGGATGCCGCCGAAGCCGAGCGCTCCGGACTCGCGTCGCGCGTCGTGCCCGCGGCCGACCTGCTCGCCGAGGCGCAGAAGACCGCCGAGACCATCGCGTCGAAGAGCCTGCCGTCGCTGTACGCGGCGAAGGCCGTGCTGGATGCCGCCCAGGAGACCTCGCTCTCCGAGGGCCTGCGTCTCGAGCGCCACGTGTTCGCGAGCCTCTTCGACACCGCCGACCAGAAGGAGGGCATGGCCGCCTTCCGCGAGAAGCGCGCTCCCGAGTTTCAGGGCCGCTGACTCCCTGCTCCGCACCCGCGCGTCGAGGCCGAGGATCTGCGCCGAGACCGGGGACATCGCCCTCGGTCTCGGCGGGAATCCCTTGGCTCGGCGAAGACCTGCGCGCAGCTGCGGGTCAGAGGGGGTCGGGCTGCGGGCGGGGCTCGGTGAAGTCGCCGGCGTCCTTGCGGAACCGCGCGATGATCCGCACGAGCTCCGTCGTGTCGTCCTCGCTGAGGCCCGGGCTCTCGAACACCTGGCTGTTCAAGGCCGCGGTCGCCCGCTCGACGAGCTCGCGGCCGCGGGCCGTCAGCACGAGCATCGCGGCCCGCCCGTCCCCGGGGTGCGGCTCGCGCGAGACGAGGCCGTCACGGGCCAGCCGGTCGACGGTGTTCGTCACGCTCGTCGGATGCACCTGCAGGCGGGCGATGGCACTGGCCATCGGCATCCGCCCCTCCCTCGTGAACCCCAGGAGCCGCAGCATCTCGTACCGGGCGAACGAGAGACCGAAGGGCCTGAGGGTCGCGTCGATGCGGGCGAACATCAGCTGCTGCGCGCGGATGATCGAGGTGACCGCGGTCATGCCGGAGGCGGCCGGCTCCCAGCCGTGGGCGATCCATTGGCGCTTGGCCTCGGCGATCGGGTCGACCGGAAGACGCTTGGGTGCTGCCATGACGACCTCCTGCTCCCACCGTACCGTTCCGGCATCGGACGAAGGGATGACGGATGCCGCGAATCGGCGTTTATGTATACACACGGAGCGTCTGCGCTCGGTCAACGGCGGTTCATGTCGACGGATTGGGTACATTGCGCCGGGCGCCCTAGACTCATGCGCAGCGTGAGGAGATCGTCATGAAGATCGTCGTCCTGGTCAAGGAAGTCCCGGATACCTACGGGGATCGCAAGCTGTCGCTCGAGACCGGCCTGGCCGATCGGGCAGCGAGCGAGACCGTGCTCGACGAGATCGGCGAGCGCGCTCTCGAGGTCGCCCTGTCGTACGCCGACAAGACGCCCGGCACCGAGGTCGTCGTGCTGTCGATGACGCCCGAGTCGGCGTCGGCGACCGTCCGAAAGGGCCTCGCGATGGGTGCGGCGTCGGCCGTGCAGGTCGTCGACGACGCGCTGCTGGGTGCCGACATGGGGCTCACCGCCGAGGTGCTCGCGGCGGCGCTGCGGCGCACCGGGTTCGACCTGGTGATCGCGGGCAACCAGTCCACCGACGGGTCGGGCGGCGTGGTGCCGGTCATGATCGCGGAGATCCTCGACGTGCCGAGCGCGACCTACCTGAACGCCGTCGAGATCGGCGAGGGCACCGTCTCGGGCACCCGCGCGTCGGACGGCGCGACGATGCAGGTCTCGGCGCCGCTCCCCGCCGTGATCTCGATCACCGAGGCGCTTCCCGACGCCCGGTTCCCCAACTTCAAGGGCATCATGGCGGCCAAGAAGAAGCCGTTCGAGACCCTGTCGCTGGCCGACCTCGAGATCGACGCGCACGACCCCGAGGCGTCGCGCTCGATCGTCATCGCGCTGAGCGAGAAGCCGCCGCGCGAGGCCGGCGTAAAGATCGTCGACGAGGGCGACGCGGGCGAGAAGCTCGCGGAGTTCCTCATCCAGAACCGGCTCGCGTGAGGTGGCTGCCATGACGTTTCCCGACGACTCGATCCTCGTCCTCCTCGACACCACCCCCTCGGGCGGGCTCGCGAAGTCGGCCGCCGAGGTGCTGGGCGCCGCGGCCTCGGTCGGCACGCCGGTCGCGCTGATCGTCGGCGACGCTGCGCTGGCGACGGATGCCGCGGCCCTCGGTGCCGCGACCGTGCTGATCGCCGCGCCCGGCGACGGGCTGGGCGGCCCGGCGGTCGACGCGCTCACCTCCGCCGCCGACCAGGTGCGCCCCGACGCGATCCTCGTGTCGCACTCGATCGAGGGGCGCGAGGTCGCGGGCCGCTACGCCGCGCGCAACCGTGCCGGCATCGCGGTGGACGCCGTGGGCGTCTCGCGCGACGCCGAAGGCGTGGTCGCGCACCACTCGGTGTACGGCGGTGCCTACAACGTCGACTCCGCGGTCACGTGGGGTGCGCCGGTCATCACGGTCCGGCAGGGCTCGGTCGACGCCCGCGCCGAGGCGGTCGCCTCGCCCGAGGTCGAGACCCTCGAGGTGCGTGCCTCCGGGCGCCGTGCCGCTGCCGTCGCGTCGGTCGATGAGGCCGTGGTCTCGTCGTCTCGGCCCGAGCTGCGCGGTGCCGCCAAGGTCGTCTCGGGTGGTCGCGGCCTGGGATCGGGGGAGAAGTTCGCGCTCGTCGAGCAGCTCGCCGACGCCCTGGGCGCCGCGGTCGGCGCGTCGCGTGCGGCAGTCGACGCCGGCTATGTGCCCCAGACGTACCAGGTCGGCCAGACGGGCGTCTCGGTGTCGCCGCAACTGTACGTCGCGCTGGGCATCTCGGGTGCGATCCAGCACAAGGCCGGCATGCAGACGGCGAAGACGATCGTCGCGATCAACAAGGACGGCGACGCGCCGATCTTCGAGATCGCCGACTTCGGGGTCGTGGGCGACCTGTTCCAGGTGGTGCCGCAGCTGATCGCCGCGCTCGAGGCGAAGAAGGCGTAACCGGCGATGGCCACGTACGGATCAGCGGTGCGACGCGGTCTGCCGCGCGTTCCCGGTGGTGAGCCCTGGCCTCCCGCCGGCGCCGCGCCCGGCTCGAACGGGAACGGCGTGCCCGTGCCGGACGGCGCCGCTCCCGCTGCACCGTCCGTGGCCGAGCCGCTCCCGGCCGCCGCGCCGCTCGCGGTGACCGAGCCCGCTGCGGTCGCTGAATCGTCTCCGGCCGCTGAGGTGGCTCCGGCAGCCGAGGCCGCTCCGGTGGCTGAGGCCTCTCCGGTAGCCGAGGCCGCGCCGGTGGCCGGTGGTGCTGGTCGTGCGATCCGCCGTGGCCTGCCGCGTGTGCCCGGCGGCGAGCCGTGGCCGCCGGCATCCGTCGCCCCCGCCGTGGCGCCCCCGGCCGCGCCTGTGGCGGCAGCGCCGGTCGTTGAGCGAGCGAGGAACGAGCGAGACGAAACGCTCCGGACCACCGACGCACTCCGGCCCGGCGAGGTTCTGACCGCGACCGCCCCCGCGCCCGTCGCGCCGGCGGCCGCCGTCGCGATTGCGGCCGCCGATGGCGCGAAGCCGCTGCGCCGCGGGCTCCCGCGCGTGGCCGGCGGCGAACCCTGGCCGCCCGCCGGCATGGCGCCCGCCGCGTCCGCCGCGACGGTGACGGATGCCGCAGCCGCGCCCGTCGCCGAGACGCCGGCGTCCGCGCCGGCAGAGGTGGCGGCATCCGTCGTCCCGGCCGAAGCCCCGCCGCGCGCACCGCAGGTTCCGGCCACTGCGACCGGGGTGCCGCTGTCGCAGCCGCTGCCGTTCACCCGGACGGTGTGGGCGGGGCAGGCGGCCCGGACGCGCCCGGCAGCCGCGGCGGAGCCGCAGCGCATCGGACCGTTCACGCGCCTGCAGTGGGCCGGAGCCGTGCTCGTCGGCGGTGCCGGGCTGCTGATCGCGGCGGGCATGGCGGTCGCGCTCGTGCGCTGGCTGCTGAGCACCGAGTGGGGCGTGGGCTTCCTGGCGGCCTACCCGGGCGAGTACCACCTGCCCGAGGGGGCGCCGGTCGGCTTCCCCGCGTGGCTGGGGTGGCAGCACTTCTTCAACGTGTTCCTGATGGTGCTGATCATCCGCACCGGCCTGCAGGTGCGCACCGAGAAGCGGCCGAGCGTGTTCTGGTCGCCGCGCAACAACAACCGGCGCAAGATCAGCCTGAACCTGTGGTTCCACCAGTCGCTCGACATCCTGTGGCTGGTCAACGGCGTCATCTTCGTCGTGCTGCTGTTCGTGACCGGGCAGTGGATGCGGATCGTGCCGACGTCGTGGGAGGTGTTCCCCAACGCCGTCAGCGCCGCCCTGCAGTACGTGTCACTGGACTGGCCGACCGAGAACGGCTGGGTGAACTACAACTCGCTGCAGCAGCTGGCCTACTTCGCCACGGTGTTCCTGGCCGCGCCGCTCGCCGCGCTCACGGGCGTCCGCATGTCGGGGATCTGGCCCAAGAACGCCGCGGGGCTGAACAAGGCCTACCCGGTGGAATGGGCGCGCGCCGTGCACTTCCCGGTGATGCTGTACTTCGTGGTGTTCATCGCCGTGCACGTGTTCCTCGTGTTCGCCACCGGCGCCCTGCGCAACCTCAACCACATGTACGCCGCCCAGGGCTCGGTGGATCCGAACGCCTACGCCGACAACTGGACCGGGTTCTGGCTGTTCGTCGCCTCGCTCGTGGTGATCGCCGCCGCCTGGGTCGCCGCGCGTCCGCTCGTGCTCGCCCCGATCGCCCGCCTGTTCGGCAAGGTCTCCGGGCGCTGAGGCGTCGGGCCGGGGTTCAGTCCTCGACCACGAGGCCGGCGAGCTCGGCCAGCGCGGGCGCCATCAGCTGCAGCTGCAGGGCCGAGATCGTCGCGCCGCGCAGCCCGTCGATGCCGACGGCCGAGCCCAGCTCGGCGCCGCGCAGGTCGACGTCGGCGAGGCGAGCGCCCGTGGCGTTCAGCGTGGCGATCCGGGTCGCGTCGAACGCCACGCGGCGGGCCGAGGCATCCATCAGATCGATCTCGTCGATCGTGCAGTCGATGAAGGCGACGTCGAGCAGCTCTGCCGCGCGCAGGTTCACGTAGCCGAGTCGGCAGCGCGTGAAGCGGATGCCGCGCCACGCCGCGTCGTACAGCTCGACCGATCCGAACCGGCTGTCGCGCACGTCCACGTCGCGCCACGTGCTGCGGGCGCCCGAGACGACCGGGACGTTCGCGTTCGCGAACACCGACTCCACGAGGCGGGCGCCGCGCAGCGTCCAGGTCTCGAGGCCCAGGCGGTCGAACCGGCAGGCCTCGATCGTGGCGCCCGTGCCGAGCTCCCACGCCTCGCGGGCGATGTCGGCGTAGGCGACGCCGTCGAGGCGTCCGGCGTCGAGCATGCCGTCGTCGCCGGGGTCGAGATCGCCGAGCACGGACTCGTCGAAGTCGAAGGAGGGTGGCTGGGTTCCCGCGCTCTTGCGGGATCGGGAGGCTGACATCGTGCCCCACGCTAGCGCGCCCTCCGGACGCGCTGCCGACCGGCGCTCTCCGTTTCGAATCGCGCACTTTGCGGTTCGCCGGGGCCCGAAGTCGCAAAGTGCGCGATTCGAAAGTCCGACACGGACGCGGTGCGGGGGATAACCCGAAGAGAAGTCTCCGGATGCCTCGGGCGCGCGGCGCGGCCCACGCGCCTACCGTGAAGTCATGACCTCTTCGGACTCCTCTCCCGTCCGGCCCGTGACGCGGCCGGCCCAGGTGGCCGGCGCCATCGCACAGCTCGCGGCGCTCGGCGTCATCGGCGCCGCGGTGTTCTCGCTGCTGTTCTCGCTGCTCGGCGCCGGCATCGGCCTGCTCTTCCTGCTGGGCGTCGGCGTCTTCGTGCTGCTCGCCCTCGTCTACGTGCTCTACGGCGTCGGCTGGCTCGAGACTCAGCGCGTCGAGGGGCTCTACCGCTTCGGCATCGCCGCCCCGCGACCGCGCTCCAGCGGCCGCCCCGGGTTCGGCGGCTTCCTGCGCACGGTGTGGATGCAGGCGATCGACGCCGCGACCTGGCGGGCGATCGCCCACCTGGCGATCGCGACGATCCTCGGCTGGGTCGTGGTGGCGCTTGCCGGAATCCTCGTGTCGGGCATCGTGCTCGCCTTCGCGCCGCTCTTCGCCGACGCCCCGTCGGCCACGCTCGCTCGCACCGGCATCGCGGTGCCGATCTCGTGGGCGGTGCCGGTGGGCATCCTCTCGGTCATGATCGCGGCGGCGGGCCTCATCGGCCTCGGTGTGCTGCACGGCATCATCGCGCGGGCCATCATGGTGCCCTCGCGCGAGGCGCAGCTGGCGGCCGCCGCGCGGACGTCGAGCCTCCAGCACGCGGGCGCCGTGCGCGCCGCCGATGTGGAGCGCACGCGCATCGAGCGCGACCTCCACGACGGCGTGCAGCCGCGCCTCGTCTCCGTCGGCATGACGCTGGGTCTCGCGCAGCAGAAGATCGACTCCGATCCCGACGCCGCCCGGGAACTCATCGCCGAGGCCCACACCTCGACCAAGGCGGCCATCACCGAGCTGCGGCAGCTGGCCCGCGGCATCCACACCTCCGTGCTGGACGACCGTGGCCTCGACGCGGCCCTGTCGGCCCTGATCGCCCGCTCGGTCGTCCCGGTGCACACCGACGTCCGGCTGGACGGACGCTGCAGTCGCGACACCGAGGCCGCCGCGTACTTCGTGATCGCCGAGGCGCTCACGAACGCGGCGAAGCACTCGCGGGCCACCGAGGTGCGCGTCGTCGTCCGGCTGCGCGAGCCGGGGACGCTCTGGGCCCGCGTCGAAGACAACGGCGTCGGCGGCGCGCGGGTCGTGCCCGGCGGGGGTCTCGACGGCATCGTCAACCGCGTGCTCGCCGCCGGCGGCGAAGCCCGCATCGACAGCCCCGCCGGCGGACCGACGAGCGTGGAGGTGAGCATCCCGTGCGCATCCTGATCTGCGAGGACTCGGCACTCCTGCGGGCGGGCCTGGTGCGCGTGCTGGAGGATGCCGGCCACGAGGTGGTCGCCGCCCTCCCCGACGCCGGCCGGCTCGACGAGACCGTCGACCGCACCGCGCCCGAGCTCTGCATCCTCGACGTGCGGCTGCCGCCGACCTGGACCGAGGAGGGCATCCGCGCCGCGCTCTCGCTGCGGGCGCGCCTGCCGCACCTGGCCGTGCTGGTGCTGTCGCAGTACGTCGAGGAGCGGTACGCCGCCGACCTCATCGCGTCCAGCGGCGGTGCGCTCGGCTATCTGCTCAAGGATCGCGTGGCCGATGTCACCGACTTCCTCGAGGCGATCCAGCGCATCGCGGCCGGAGCCACGGTGCTCGACCCGGAGGTCGTGGCGCAGCTGCTCAGCCGGCGCACGCGCGACGAGCGCATGATGCGGCTCACCGAGCGCGAGTCCGCGGTGCTCGCGCTCATCGCCGAGGGGCGGTCGAACCAGGCCATCGCCAGGACCCTGCACGTCACCGAGGGCAGCGTCGAGAAGCACATCACCGCCGTCTTCCAGAAGCTCGACCTCGAACCCGACGAATCGGGCAACCGCCGCGTCCTCGCCGCGCTCGCCCACCTCGAACACGGCGGCACCACCCCGCCCGCACCGACATCGAGCGGCCGCGCGCCGCAGACAGGAACGAACCGATGAGCACGACCCTGACCCCTCCGCCGCCCTCGGCCGCGTCCGACCGGACGCCCGATGCGCCGCCGCCCTCGGGCGGATCCCGCGTCGTCGCCATCATCGTGATCGTGCTCGGCGGGCTCGTGCTGCTGGGTGCGATGACCTCGGCGGCCATCGCGACGTTCGCCTCGGCATCCGTCTCCACCTCCACGCGCACGCTCGACGCCGCAGGCGTCGACGACCTCCAGATCGACGCATCGGCCGGCACGCTGCGCGTCGAGTTCACCGACGTGTCGGAGGCGGAGCTCGAGGTCACCAGCTCGTGGGGCGCCGACAGCTGGCGGTTCGACCGCGAGGGCGAGACGCTCGTGGTCGCCTCGACCGACCGGTTCGGCTGGTTCGGCTGGCGCGGATGGTTCGGTGACGAGCGGACGGATGCCGTGCTCCGGCTGCCGTCGTCGCTCGAGGGCCTCGACGCCGACGTGTCGCTGTCGGCCGGCGAGTTCGTGACCGAGGGCGAGTTCGGCGAGCTCCGGCTGTCGCTCGCAGCCGGCTCGTTCGACGTCTCGGGCTCGGCGGAGACGCTGACCGCCGAGATGAGCGCCGGCCGCGGGACGCTGGACCTCGAGGACGTGCGGACGGCCGGCCTCTCGGTGAGCGCAGGGTCCCTCGAGGCGAGCCTGACCGGAACCCAGCCCGATGCCGTGGACCTCGACGTGAGCGCCGGGTCGCTGCGCCTCACGGTGCCCGAGGGCGAGTACGACGTGACCTCGGAGGTGTCGGCGGGAGGCTTCGACAACCGCATCGGCTCCACGCCGGGCGCGTCGAGCACTGTCACCGTGCAGGTCTCGGCCGGCGAGGCGGTGCTCTCCGCCGGGCGCTGAACCCGTCACGCCTCGTCCGGTGCGGGCGCGTCGCCAGGCGACGCGCCCGCGCTTCGTGGTCGTCGTGTGCGCCTGCCGTGCCGCGCTTTCGCGTGAGGCGCACTCCCGCTTGCGCTTCGCAGATCGAGCGTGATAATCGATCACCGCGTTTCCGGACTGGGACGCGTGAGGCCCGATGCTCGCCCCGACGGCCCCCGCGAGGAGACGCAGAAGGGAGTGGGGAGGCGAGGATCTGGGGAACCTCGCTCGCGGCGGCGATGACCGACCGGCGCCGCGTGCCACACGTCGACGCCGAGGCTTACGGACCCGAAACGTAGGCCTCGGCGTCGGCATCCCTTCCCGCCGAGCGACCGTCCGCGTACCCCTGCGCGTACGCCTCGTCGGCACCCAGGCGGAACATGTCGCGCTCCAGCGGACGCACGATCGAGCGGGCGCCTGCGAGGTCGAGCGACCCCACGAGGTCGGCTCGCCCCCGGACCACCGCGACCGGGCGCCGCGCCGCCTTGCCCTTGACGAGGTCGGCCGCGGCGGCCAGCTCGTCGGCGACGCACGGCATGGTCACGACGAGCGGGCGGCCCTCGGCATCCGTCCCCCCGCGCAGATCCTCGAAGACCTGCACGCCGCCGGCGCCGATCGCGTGATCGGTCTGGCCTTCTCGCCAGGCGCGGCCGAGGGTGTCGGACACGATGACGCCCACCTCGACGTCGAGCCGGGCGCGCAGGCCGGCCGCCATCGCGCGCGCCGAGGCGTCGGGGTCGACGGGGAGGAGCAGCACGGTGCCCTCGGGCGTGTTCGACGCGTCCACGCCCGCGGCGGCCGACACCATGCCCAGGCGGTTCTGCACGATGCGCGTGGTCGCGCCCGTGGGCGACGTGCGCGAGGCCACCACGCGCACGGTCTCGCCGGTGATGGCGTCTTCGCGATCGTCTGCGACGACGAAGCGGTCCTCGGCCTTCGAGACGATCTTCGAGGTGACGACGAGGATGTCGCCGTCGGCGAGGCTGCCGTCCGCCGCCTGCGCGATGATCTCGACGAGGTCGGCGCCCGCCTCGATCTCGGGGATCCCTTCGAGGGACCAGACGGTGAGCGCGGTGGGAGACGGCATGGGTCCAGTCTTGCGGATGCGCGCGACTCCGGTGGTCGTGAGGCCACGCCGAGCCGCCGCCGCAAACGCCGAGGGGGCGGGCCCGGCGAACCGGACACGCCCCCTCGGCGAAAGCGGATCAGCGCACGAAGCGCACCTCGGTGAGCGTCTCGCCGAGGAACGGCTCGGTGTGCGTCGCGCCGTCGAGCGTGAAGCCGTTGCGCGTGTAGAAGCGGTGCGCGCGCGGGTTGTCGTCGGCGACCCAGAGGTACAGGCCCTCCGCCTGCTCGACCACCGAGTCGAAGAGCTTCTGGCCGATGCCGGTGCCGTGGAACTGGTCGAGCAGGTAGATGAAGTAGAGCTCGCGGAAGCGCGGGGCGTCCTTGTCGCGGGCGGGACCCGACCCGGCGAACCCGACGATCTCGCCGCCGACGAGGGCGGCGTACATCTTGAACTCGGGACCCTGGACGGCCCAGTGCGTCCACAGCTCGGCGAGGCGCTTGGGTGAGACCGCCTCGAGGGCGGCCTTCGAGATGAGGTGGTCGTACGTCTCGTGCCAGCACGTCGCGTGGACGCGTCCGAGGGCCTCGGCGTCGACGTCGCGGACCGGACGGACGACGATGTCGGTCTGGGTTTCGGCTTCCATGGGCGAGACTCTACGCGCGTCGGGCCGAGACCCGAAATCCGCTGGACAGCGGGTGAACGGGGGTTGACAAGCGGATGCCGCGACCCGCGGTGATCCGATCCGCAGCGGCCCGGGTGGCGCGCGGGCGGCGGGGTGCGGGGCTGTCGCGATCCCACAACCGAATGGGTGGTCGCGTCGAGGATCGCTACCATCGCACCTCGTGAACGTGGTGTGGCGAACCCTGATGGTGATGCTGAGCGCGCGCAAGCGCCTTCGTCGGAGCGGGCACCTGGCCCCGACGGGCGTCAGCCGCGTCCGGCTCACCACGCTTCCGACCGACATCGACCTGCTGCGGCACATGAACAACGGCCGCTACCTGTCGCTGTTCGACCTCGGGCGCTGGGACCTCCTGGTGCGCACGGGGCTGTGGGACGTGATGCGCGGCCACGGCTGGTACGCCGTCGTCTCCAGCGAGACGGTGACGTTCCGCAAGTCGCTGAACCTGTGGCAGCGCTTCGACGTCGAGTCCCGCATGATCGGGCACGACGACAAGGCCGTGTACCTCGAGCACCGGGCCGTCGTCGACGGCGAGGTCTACGCCCGGGCGATCATCCGCGCCCGCATGATGAAGCGCACCGGCGGCACGCTGTCGCACGACGAGCTGTTCGCCGCCGTGGGCCGACCGGAGGGCATCCCCGAGGTCGATGAATGGGTGCACGACTGGGCTGCGGCATCCGCTCTTCCGCCCACGCGCGCGGCGGCGCCGAGCGTCTGGAACTGAAGGCCCGCCGTCCGGGAGGGGCGCCGGGGAAGCGGGTCAGCGGAGGATCGCGGTGGCGACGAGCGAGATCGCCGCGACGATGCCGACGTTGATCGTCGTGAGAGCGAGGGTCCAGAAGCGCCCCGGCTGGAGTGTGGTGAGCGAGCGGTGGTCGATCGCGTCCAGTGCCGCGTCGAGCGATCGGTACGTGCCCACGGTGCGGCGACCCCGGGTGGCGACATAGCCGGCGGCGTCGCGTCTGACCTCGCCGACGGCGCGGCCGTTGCGGTCCGCGGTCCACTCGCCACGCCCGGGGTGCGTCCAGTGGACGGTCGAACCCGTGCCGATGTCGTCGACGCGCTGTGTCATGGCCTCGACGGTAGGTCGAGCTCACATCTGCCCGCCGGGTCTTGACAGTCCTGGCGTCGGCGGCTATCCCGCGTTCGCGCCGCCCGGGGAGCCGGTCGGCGCATCCGGCTCGGGCACGAGCGTCAGTCCGCCCGGCGAGTTCGCCGACTTCGTCAGCGCTTCGACCCAGCCCGGGTTGAGCCGCGGCTGCCGGCCGCCGAAGTACTCGAAGGTGAGCGAGACGCTGGGGCTCAGCCAGATCGAGGTGCGGCCCAGGCCGCTGCGCATCGGGTCGGTCCAGGTGAAGGGGAACGACTCGCCTCGTCTCAGCTTGGACCAGATGACCGACTGGAGGTGCGCCAGAACGCGGTCGTCGAACGATGCGGTGACCCGGGAGTCATAGGTGAGCGTGCCCATCGTCTCTACAGTAGTCCGCCGAGCCGCGATCCCCCACGGTCGATCCCGCGCGGGAGCCCGGGACGGCGGCGATCTCGGCGGCCGCGATGCGGCGTGACGCGCATTATACGCATTTCGCGTCGGTCTGTCTGGTGTTGCGGTCGCGGGTACCCTCGTCGACTCTGGTGGCATGCTCAGTACGACCCAGCTCACCCGTGACCTGCGCTCCGCGCTCTCGGCGGGCGAGCTGACCATCGCCTTCCAGGGGCAGTACGACCTGGTCACCGCCGTGCCGACCGACGCGGTGACGCCGGCCGCACCCGTCGCCGTCGAGGCGCTGTGCCGCTGGCAGCACGCCCAGCTCGGCGCGGTGCCGCCCGACCGGTTCATCCCGCTGGCGGAGCAGGGCGAGTTCCTCGACGACATCGACGCGCACGTGTTCGCGCGCGCCGCGGCACAGGTCGCGGCGTGGCGCGACGAGGGCCATGTCGTGGGCCTGGCCGTCAACGCGTCGCCGGCGCACTTCTCGTCCCACTACGCCGACACGATCGTGGCGAGCCTGGACGCGCTCGGACTCGACCCGGCGATCGTGACGATCGAGATCACCGAGGCGCCTCTGCCGCAGCTGCGGCCGGGCATGCTCTCGGCGATCGAGGCGCTGCACGCGATCGGCACCGCCATCTCGGTCGACGACTTCGCCGCCGGCGACACCACCGTGCAGATGCTCGAGGTGCTGCCGATCGACGAGGTCAAGATCGATCGGTCGCTCACGCAGCGGACGGATGCCGCCGCCGACGATGTGATCGCCGCCGTGGTCGAGATCAGCACGGGCCACGGCTGGCGCGTGGTGGCCGAGGGGATCGAGACCCTCGACGACCTGGAACGGGCGCGCACCCGCGGCTGCCACCGCGGGCAGGGCTACCTGTGGGGCATGCCGCTGCCGGCGGAGCAGATGGATCCGCTGCTGGCGTGGGCGTGAGCGGGCGTCAGAGCGCGTCGTCACTCGGGTGAGCGGGCGTCAGAGCGCGTCGTCGCTCGGGTGAGCGGGTGTCAGAGCCCGTGGTCGCTCGGGTGAGCGGGTGTCAGAGCCCGTAGTCGCCGGCGTCGTCGGCCGAGTCATCGGCCGGGGCGGTCGAGTCGCCGACCTCGAACTGCGACCACGTGACGGGCATGCCGGGGGAGAAGAGGATGTCGACGCCGGGGCCGCCGCGCAGCGGCGGGACGTTGACGTAGCCGCCGCCCGCCTTGATCGCCTCGAGGATCTTGCCCTTGAGCTCGGTGACGGGGTCGGGGAGGAAGTAGTCGCGTCCATCGACGGTCAGTCGGTTCACGGTGGCCATGGCCTCAGCGTAACCCAGGCCCGCGCGCCGTAGGATCGAGGGGTGGGCACACTTCACTACGGCTCCCCGCCGGCCTCGTTCAGCATCGACGACCGGACGCTGGCGCACGTCGAACTCGTCATCATGGCCAAGCTGCGCCGTCGCGAGAACCTGTCGTTCGCCCTGGTCGACGAGAAGACGTCGCTGAGGCAGGCGCTGTGGATCTCGTCCGTGACCCCGCTGCGCTTCGAGTACGACGCGCCGATGCCCGAGATCAACCGGCTCTGGCTGCACGAGCTGGTCGACACCGCCAACTCGTCCAGCGGACTGCGTATCGTCCCCGAGCCCGAGCCTCCCGCCCGCTGACACCGCCCGTCGCTCGGGCGGATCACGAGGAGTCACACCGAGACGCGACCTCCGCCGTCGCGCTTGGCGCGGTACATCGCGGCGTCGGCCGCGTCGAGGAGCTCTGCGGGGGTGGTGCCCCGTTCGGCCGCCACGATGCCGGCGGACGCCTTGAGCGTGATCTCCGTGTCGCGCACCACGATCGGCTCGGTGATCGCGGCCAGCGCCCGCCCGGCGATCGCCGCAGCCTCGGCGGCACCGGCATCCACGCACACCACCACGAATTCGTCGCCCCCCAGTCGCACCACGGCGTCGGAGCTTCGCGCGACGCCGCTGAGGCGCCGGCCGACCGCGGCCAGCACCGCATCGCCCATCTCGTGGCCGTAGGTGTCGTTGACGAGCTTGAAGTCGTCGAGATCGAGGAACACCACAGACACCGATCGCTCGGAAGCCTGCAGCAGGTCGTCCAGGCGGTCGTCGAGGTAGCGGCGGTTGTGCAGCCCGGTCAGGGCGTCGCGCAGCGCCAGCTCGGCGAGCTCGGCCTGGGTGCGCGCCGCCATCGCTGCGCGGATCTCCTCGCCCAGGGCGAAGGCATCCTGGGCATGCTCGCCCCACGGCAGGCTGCGGCCGGTCACGCTCTCGCGCCAGGCCGAGAACGACCGGCGGGGGGAGAGCGGGCTGTCGCGGTTCTCCGGCCGCTGATCGCCGAGCCAGTCCACCGACCGCGAGACCTCGCTGCGCACGAAGACCAGCACGTCGCCGTCGGCGCCGAGCGGCACCGTGAGCAGCCCGGTGACGCCGGGCACCTCGATGGCGAGCTCGGGCCGCTCCAGCGGCAGCGCCTCCCACACGAACCGGCCGGCGCCGAGCTCGTCGAGCACACCGAACAGGCGGTCGGGCGCCGGGACGACGCCCACGGTGTGCACGGCGTCGCCGAGGCGCAGCAGCGCGCCGTCGGCCGGCACCACGTCGAGCACGGTGCGCTCGCCGCTCATCAGCACGGGGCCGACGTCGGCACGGCCGTAGAGCGGCGCGATGATCGAGATCCGCCGCTCGCGGGCCTCGAGCTGGCGGCGCAGCCGGCGGATCTGCTCGGCGGCGGCCAGCTGCGCGCCCACCTGGGCGGCCAGCACCTCGATCGCGCGGCGCAGGAGCACCGGGATGCGCCGGGGCGTGCGGTGCGCGCACGTGAACATCCCGACGAGGCGGTCGTCGATGACGATGCCGAACGACACGGTCGAGGCCTGCCCCATGTTCCGCATGAACTGCAGGTGGTGCGGCGAGACCGCGCGCAGCTCGGTCGGCCCGAGATCGATCGGCGCCTCCTCGGGGAGGAGCGTGTGCAGCGCCAGGCCCGGGTCGTCGGTGTGCGCGATGACGCGCGAGCGCTTCTCGATGTAGAGCGCGCGCGCCTGGACCGGGATGTCGGATGCCGGGAAGTGAAGCCCGAAGTAGGGCTCCATGTCGCTCTCGCGCTCGTCCGCGACGATCTGCCCATGCCCGTCGTCGTGGAACTGGTAGCACATCACCCGGTCGTAGCCGGTGATGGCCTTGATCTCGCGGGCCGCCTGCTGCCGGAGCTCGTCGGGGTCGGAGAGTCCCGCCAGACGCTGGATCGCCCCCACCACACCCGAGCGGACGTAGTCGAGCTCGGGGATCACCGGCTCGAGCTCGAGGAGGAGCGGCGACGTGCCACGGTGGGCGATGACGTCGTACTCGATCCCTTCGAACTCGGCCCGGACGGGATCCACGGCGTCGCCGTGGCCGATCGCCCAGGTCAGCATCTCGCTGCCGGCGTCGCGGAGGTCGCGGCCCAGCCAGTGCTCGACGTTCTCGCTGGCGACCACCACCAGGCCGGTGGTCGCGTCGACCCCGAGCAGGGCGCCGTGCGACTGGATGCGCCCGATGATGCGGATCTGCTCTGCGGCGCATTCCTGCAGCCGCAGGAGCTCGGCGTCGTCGCGGGGACGATCGCCGTCGAACGTCAGAGAGGGGACATCGGTCAACGCGTGTCCGTTCGTTGCAAGAGGGGCGGGGGGTCTGCGCTCGCGGGAATCTTCATCCTATGCGCGCAGCCGCCGGGCCGGTGAGGAATGCGCCACAGGCGCCGGAACGAGCCTCTGCGCGCACGAAAGAGCCTCTCGGCGAAACGGGCACGCTGCCTCGGCGTGCCACGCGCGGCTAGCGCACCTGTCCGGGGTGCGCAATGGGTTTGCGCCAGACGGGCCGGCGCGATTGCCTGCTGGGGGTGGCGCCGCACCTGCCGGCGCCGGAGGGAGAAGGAGGAGCCGTGGACACGACCACCCTCATCTGGATCATCGTCGGCATCGTCGTCGTGCTGATCATCGTCGTGGTCGCGTTGCTGCTGACCGCGCGAGGACGCCGCACCCGTCGCCTGGAGCAGCAGCACCAGCGTGCGGAGAAGATGCGCGCAGAGGCGCGCGAGACCGAGCTGCAGGCGCGGGAGCACGAGGCCGAGGCGGCACGGGCTCGCGCGGATGCCGCGCAGGCCGCGGCGACGGCAGAGGCGGCGAAGGCCCGTGCGGCCGAGGCGGCCATCGACGCCGAGCGCCGCGCCGACACCATCGACGAGCACCGCAGCGAGGCCGAGACCCTCCGGGCGCAGCAGGCCGAGACCCTGCGCAAGGCGGACGACGTCGACCCCTACACCGGCGACGACGCGCGCGACGCCTCCGACGCCCGGCGCACCGGCGACGACCGTGCGACGACGCACGACGCGGACGCGGTGGACGACCGCCGCACCGTGGACGGCCGTGCGACGGTGCGAGACACCGATGCCGTCGACGACCGCCGCGCCGCGCGGGAAGCGAACACGACGGACGACCGGGCCACCGTGCGCGACACCGACCGCGACGGCGTGCCGGACGAGCAGATCACGCGGCCGCCGGCACCACCGCGCACCGACCGCGCCTGACCCGCGCCACGACGAAGAGCGCGGCGGTCACGCACGCCCGATAGCGTGAGTGCGTGACTGCCGTGCTCGATGTGCTCCGGACGACGGGCCGCCTGCTGTGGCGGCACTGGCCGGCGCTGCTCGCGTGGTACGCCGCCGGCCTCCTCGGCCGCTACGTCGTGATCGAGGTGGCCGGCTTCGTGGGCGCCTACAACGCCGTCCTCGGCTCCCTCCTCCTGCCCCTCGCGATCCTGTCCCGCCTGGTCGCCCTCGTGGCCATGCTGCTGGTGGTGCGCGACGGGATGCGTGAGTTCGACGCGATCAGCTCGTCGCCCGGCGATGCCGCCGACCGACGCCGGCAGTTCGGCGCCGCGCTGATGGCCGGCATCCTCCCGTTCTTCGCGTTCTACGCCGCGTGGGGGTACCTCCGCGAAGATGCCGCCGCGTACTCGGCGCGGGTCCTCGAGGTGACGTCGGACCTCAACTGGACAGCGATCGTCGACGAGACCGAACAGGCGGGAGACGGCCTCGCGGGCGCATTGACGATCACCCCGATCACGGTCGGGATCCTGGTGCTCGCCTTCGTGCTCCGCTGGCTGCTCAAGCGCTTCCGCGAACGCCTGCCGCGGTGGTCCGGCGTCGTCGCCGCCTACCTCGAAGCGCTGTGGGTGTACTTCGCCGCGCTCGTGCTGACCGACATGATCGCGGTCGTCTCGGAGTGGGTCCAGACGCGGCAGGCGATGGCGTGGCTCGACGACGTCCGCGCGACCATCACGGCCGTCTTGGTTCCGCTGGCCTGGGTCTGGGAGGCCGTCGAGTGGTTCCTGGGCGAAGCCGGCGGCATCATCCTGCTCCCGCTCGCCTGGCTCACGATCGCCGGCGTCGTGTACGGCCAGGCCGTCGCCCCGACTCCCGTGTCGACCGAGGGCCTCGGTGGAGAGGTCGGGGCACGCGTGCGCAGCCGGTACCGGTCGCTCCCGGCACGGCTGCGTGCTCGCCTGGCGGACATCTGGGCGGACCTGGTGTCGCGCTTCACCCCGATCGGCAACGCCATCGTGCTGATGTGGCGGGCCGGTCCGGTGCTCATCGGCGGCTTCGTGCTGCTGTACACCGTGCTGCTGGCCGTCCAAAGGCTGGGCGGAGTGGGGCTTCCTGCGCCTGATCGGCCCGCACGACGTCCAGGATTTCTGGCTGGTGTGGGACCAGGCGCTGTTCCTCGTCGTGCCCCTGCTCATCGAGCCCATCCGCATCGCGCTCGTCGCCGGCGGCTACGACGCGGTCGTCGGCCGCCTGGTCTCGCGGCTGCACGCGCGGGGGAAGACGGCGGACGAGTCGACGGATGCCGCGACCGCCGGCCCGGGTGACGCGCCCGCGTGATCAGGGCTCGACGACGAAGCGCAGGTTCTCGGGCGCGAGCTCGAACGACACGACGTCGACCGCGAACGGGCCGGTGGCGTCGAGCGGCAGCACCCAGCGGGCGTCCAGCGTGTAAGGGGCGGTCGCATCGGACGGACACGATCCCGGGAACTGCGGGTCCCAGTCGGTGCTGAGCTCATCCGTGTCGGCCAGCCACTCGCGCTGGGCGCCGTCGAGCTCGCGCAGGACGGGCTCGCCGCACCCGAATCCAGGGTCGCCCGGTTCGACCGCGATCCGCACGCGGAGCACCTGAGCGTCGGGCGGCGCCAGCGGGTCGTCGATGAACTCCGCCTCGGCCGGCCCCAGCAGTGCATCGCCGTACGGCGCGTCGTCGCCCGGCTCGACGACGACGGGCGCGTCCAGGGCGCCGGCGCTGGACTGGCTCCATTCGTTCCAGACGACCGTCGCCCCGAGTGCGGGCACGAGGAGCGCGAGCGCGCCGAGGGCTACCGCGTTCTGCCGCCACCAACCGGTCACAGTTTCGCCCACCGCGTGTCGGCCAGCTCGTCGCTCTGGGTCGCCGGCACCGAGCCGAAGTCGAATGGCACCACGATCATCGAGTCCAAGCGGCTGTCGGGCTTCAGGGCCAGTTCGAGGGTCGCCTCGCCCGAGTCGAGCTCGGCGGGAAGCTCGAACGCTACGCCTCCCGCGCGGGGAACGCCCGCGGTCAGCTGCTCGTCCAGTAGCGACTCGGGGCGCTCGCTGGCTCCGTAGCGGACGCCGTCGACGATCAGCTCGGCGTGACGCAAACGCACTGCATCCTCCGAAGCCACGGCCGCGACCTCGAGGTCGACGACGACCCAGTTCCCCTCGGCTGACCAGCCTCCGGCGTGCAGCTCGGCAGCGCGACGGATGTCGGTGATGGTGATGACGAGGTTCCGACCCTCCGCCTCTTCGCCGACGGGGACCGTGACCGCCAGTGGAGCTTGGATGGTCTCCTCGTCGGGTGTCCCGAGGGCGACGAACCACGCCGCCACCACCAGCCCGCCACCGAGGACCCATGCCGCCCATCGGTGGACCGCCCGCTCAGCCCTCGGCATCCGTCTCCTCCGCGTCGGCCCCCGCGCCCACGTCCTCGACCTCGACGATCACGACGGCATCGGGTGCCGGGTCCTCCCACGTCTGCCCCTGCGTCACGAACGAGCCGGTGTAAAGCGATCGCTCGTACAGCGTCACGCCGACCTCGTCGCCCTCGGCGAAGAGATCGTCAGGCACCGCCCAGGCGAAGACGATCTGCGCCGGAACGCCCGGCTGCAGCCAGGGGTCTGCCGTGGCATCGTCCAGACGGGCCGCGCCCTCGGCGCTGACAGCGTCGGTTCCTGCGATCGACAGGGTCTCGCCGATCCCCTTGGAGCCGGCGCTCAAGGGGCGGTCCCAGAGGTTCTCGACTTCGGCGACGATCACGAGCACCCGCTCGCCGTCATCGGGCAGGACACGCGTGTCGGGCAGCTCGTCGATGAGCACCGCGCGCTGGACGGCCAGCGAGCGCTCGGCGGTGACGTGCGCCTCGCCCGGCTCGAGCGTCGCGAGCTCGGGCGGTGCGGCCGTCGCCAGACCGCCGAACGCCGCCGTCGCGAGGAGGAACGCACCCGTCGCGATCCCGGCGAACCACCTCGTCGGCACCCGATCGCCCGCGGCGCGCAGCCACGCGAATCGCCGCTTCGGCGCGCGGACGGCGTCGGGCGACTCGGACACGAGCCCAGCCTAGGGGGAGCGCCGGCGACCGACAGAAATCGGGGCTGGCGGTCGCGCCGGGGCGTTTCGTCTCGCGCAGCGGATCCTGAGTAGGCGAGGCACGAGCCGTATGGAAGGGCGCTCAACGAGCGGGCGTCGGGAACGCGTCGCGCAGCGCCCGCCGCACCGCGAGGATGCCGGCGCGCGTGCCCGACGACACGCGCTGCGCCGTGAAGATCTCGCGTGTCGGGCGCCCCGGCAGATCGAGCAGCGACACCGGAGCCGGCGCCCCCGCCCACAGCAGGTCGGGGAGCACCGCCACCGCCTGCCCCGCCGCCACCAGTCGCGCGTGCGCCGACAGGTCGGCGAGCTCGTAGCGCACATCGGGCTCGAAGCCCGCGGCGCGGCACTGCTGCACCGCCCACAGGCGCGCGGCGGTGCCGGCAGGCTCCATGACCCACGGCCGCTCCCGCAGGTCGTCGAGTGCGCGCGCGGGATCGGCGGATGCCACGGCCAGGTGGATCGGGTCGGTTCCGAGCGTCTCGCGCTCGAGGCCGTCGGCGTGTGCGCGCGTGTGACCGGGATACTGCTCGGCGATCACGAGGTCGACCCCGCGCGCCGCGAGCTCGAAGAGCCCGCGCTCGGGCGGCATCTCGACGAGCTCCACCCGCAGGTCGGGCGAGCGCTCGGCGAGCAGCCCGAGCGCGACGGGGACGATGGCGAGGGCCGCGGTCTGCATGACCGCGACGCGCACCGGCGCGAGCGCCCGCGCGCCGGCGCGCACCGACTCGAGCTCGCCGCGCGCCTGCTCGTCGAGGTCGAGCGCGCGCGCCGCGTGCGCGGCGAGGATCCGGCCCTGCTCGGTGAGCCGGACGCGCCGCCCGTCCGGTGCGAGAAGCGCGACACCGGCGTCCTTCTCCAGCTGCGCGAGCTGCTGGGAGATCGTGGACGGGCTGAACGAGAGCGCCTCCGCGACCGCGGCCAGCGTGCCCCGCAGCGCGAGCTCGTGGAGCAGGCGGAGTCGTCGCAGCTCGAACACCGGCATCCCATCGACGATCGTGAACGTTACTGATCATAGATCGTCGCTTTTCACGAATGAACGGATGCCGCACCCTGGACTTCATGACGAGCATCGAGCCCTTTCCGCACATCGAGGTGCAGTCTGGAAGCACACCGTCCACCGACGTGACGACTGGAGTGCCGATGGAAGCCCGATCCGAGCAGCGCCTGGCCGAGGACGCGGTCGCGCTGGCGCAGCGGTGGATCGCCGAGGCCGCCGAGGTGCAGGCCGATCCCGCCGCCGAGCGGCTGGCCGGTGTGCTGAAGGATCCGAACGGCCTGCCGTTCACGATCGGCTTCGTCGACGGCGTCATGCGGCCCGAGAGCCTCTCGGCCGCGGCATCCCATCTGCATCGCGTCGCGCCGCTCGTGCCGGAGTTCCTGCCCTGGTACCTCCGGGGCGCCGTGCGGGTGGGCGGCGCCATCGCACCCGTGCTGCCGTCGCCCGTCGTGCCCATCGCGCGACGCGTGCTGCGCGAGATGGTCGGCCACCTCGTGGTCGACGCGCGCCCCGACAAGCTCGGACCGGCCATCGCGAAGCTGCGCGAGAGCGGCGCGCGGCTCAACCTCAACCTGCTCGGCGAGGCGGTCCTCGGCGAGCAGGAGGCGCTGCGGCGCCTCGACGGCATCCACGAGCTGATCCGCCGGCCGGAGGTCGACTACGTCTCGGTCAAGGTGTCGGCGATCGCGAGCCACATCTCGATGTGGGCGTTCGACGAGGTCGTCGACAAGGTCGTCGAGCGACTGCTGCCGCTGTATCTGACGGCGGCGGGCGCGCCCGGAGGCGGTGCCGCTCCGACGTTCATCAACCTCGACATGGAGGAGTACCGCGATCTCGACCTGACGATCGCCGTGTTCACGCGGCTGCTCGAGGACCCGCGGCTCCGCGCCCTCGAGGCGGGCATCGTGCTGCAGGCGTACCTGCCCGACGCCCTGCCGGCCCTCGAACGCCTCACCGCGTGGGCGCAGCAGCGCGTGTCCGCGGGCGGCGCACCCATCAAGGTGCGCCTGGTGAAGGGCGCGAACCTCGCCATGGAGCGGGTGGATGCCGTCATGCACGGCTGGACGCTCGCCACGTACGACGCGAAGGTCGACTCCGACGCGAACTACCTCCGGTGCCTGCGCTTCGCGCTGCGCCCCGAGCGCACCGCCGCGGTGCGCATCGGCGTCGCCGGCCACAACCTCTTCGACATCGCCTACGCCTGGCTGCTCGCCGGCGAGGCCGGCGTGCGCGACCGGATCGAGTTCGAGATGCTGCTCGGCATGGCGCAGGGCCAGGTCGAGGCCGTCACGCGCGAGGTCGGCCATGTGCTGCTGTACGTGCCCGTGGTGCGGCCCGACGAGTTCGACGTCGCCATCAGCTACCTCGTGCGGCGCCTGGAGGAGAACGCGTCGAGTGAGAACTTCCTCTCGGCCGCGTTCGACCTCGCCGACGACCCCGCGATGTTCGCCCGCGAGCGCGACCGCTTCCTCGCCTCGCTCGAGCGCGCCGACGATCCGCAGCTCGCGACCGGGCCGAAGCGCGAGCAGGACCGCGCGGCGGAGGCCGCGGCGGCGGCATCCCCCGAGGCCGGGGAGCAGCCCGTGACCCGCGCGCGCCTGCGCCGCGCGGCCGGCCCGGGCGACGAGGCGGGGCTCACCCAGGCCGTGATCGGCATCGCCCGCTCCGCCGTCCCCGGCGACACCAGCCCGCTCGAGCGCTCGGTGCCCGAGCAGGTGTTCGGCGCCGACGCGTTCGTCGAGACGGCCGTGTTCGCACCGCGCGAGTCCGGCGCCCCGGCGGCGGGCGCCCCCGGATTCCGGAACGCCCCCGACAGCGATCCGGCGCTGCCGGGCAACCGGGCCTGGGCCCGCGGCATCCTCTCCCGCATCGAGACCTCACGCGCCGGCGACGCGACCGTCGCCGCCGCGCGCGTGACCGACGAGGCGACCCTGCAGGGCATCGTGGCGACGGTACGGGATGCCGCAGCCGCGTGGGGTGCGCTGCCCGCGGCCGATCGCGCGGCCGTGCTGACGGCGGCGGGTCGCGCGCTCGAGGCGCGCCGCGGTGAGCTCATCGAGGTCGCCGCCTCCGAGACGGGGAAGGTGTTCGCCGAGGCCGACGTCGAGGTGAGCGAGGCCGTCGACTTCGCGAACTACTACGCGTCGACGGCGCGCGAGCTCGACCGCGTGAGCGGTGCCGTGTTCGAGCCCGCGCGGCTCACCGTCGTCACGCCGCCGTGGAACTTCCCGGTGGCGATCCCGGCCGGCGGAGTGCTCGCCGCGCTCGCCGCAGGGTCGGGCGTCGTGTTCAAGCCGGCGCCGCAGGCGCGCCGCTGCGCCGCCGTCGTCGCCGAGGCGCTGTGGGAGGCCGGCGTGCCCCGCGAGGTGCTGGCCCTCGTCGACATCGACGAGGGCGGCCTCGGGCAGGCGCTCGTGTCGCACCCCGACGTGGATCGCGTCATCCTCACGGGCTCGTGGGAGACGGCGGCGCTGTTCCGCTCCTGGCGCCCCGAGCTGCCCCTCCTGGCAGAGACGAGCGGCAAGAACGCGATGATCGTCATGCCGACCGCCGACCTCGACCTCGCGGCATCCGATCTCGTCAAGAGCGCGTTCGGGCACGCGGGGCAGAAGTGCTCGGCGGCGTCACTCGCGATCCTCGTCGGCCCGGTCGGCCACTCGCAGCGCTTCGCCCGCCAGCTGGTCGACGCCGCCCGGTCGCTGCGCGTGGGTCCGCCGTCCGATCCGCTCAGCGAGGTGGGGCCCGTCGTCGAGGTGCCCCGGGGCAAGCTCGAGTGGGCGCTCACGACGCTCGAGGAGGGCGAGTCGTGGCTCGTCGAGCCGCGGCCCGTCGACACCAGCCCCGAGTACGCGGGGCGGCTGTGGACCCCGGGCATCCGCACCGGCGTGCAGCCGGGTTCGCGCTTCCACCGCGAGGAGTTCTTCGGCCCCGTGCTCGGCGTCATGCACGCGACGTCGCTGTCGCACGCCATCGAGCTGCAGAACGCCGTGGCCTACGGCCTCACCGCGGGTCTGTACACCCAGCACCCCGACGACCTCGCGCGATGGCTCGACCGGGTCGAGGCGGGCAACCTCTACGTCAACCGGGGCATCACCGGTGCCATCGTGCAGCGGCAGCCGTTCGGCGGCTGGAAGCGGTCGTCCGTCGGCGCCGGAGCCAAGGCCGGCGGACCGAACTACCTCGTCGGCCTCGGTCGCTGGCGCGCGAGCGCCGGCGCGACCGCCTCGGCGACGCTCCACCTGCGCGGTCTCGACACCCGCATCGCGGCGCTCATCGAAGCCGCCCAGCCGTCGCTGGACTACGAGGCCTTCGAATGGCTGCGCCGCGGTGCGCTGTCGGACGCGATCGCGTGGGACCGCGAGTTCGGCCAGGTGAAGGACGTCTCGGGGCTCGGGATCGAGCGCAACCTGTTCCGGTACCGTCCGATTCCGTCTGTCGCGCTGCGGGCGACGGCGGATGCCTCGTGGCAGGCGGTGCTGCGCGTGGTCGTGGCGGGCCTGCGCTCGGGGTCGCGGCTGACGCTCAGCGCGCCCGTCGGGCTTCCCGCCGCCGTGCGGCGCGTGCTGTCGGACGAGGACGTCCCGGTCTACGTCGAGACCGACGACGAGTGGCTGCAGCGCCTCACCGCGGAGCCCGACCTGGTGGCCGCGGCCGCCGACGCCGAGCCCGACCCGCGGCCCTCGCGCGTGCGGCTCATCGGTCAAGCGGATGCCGTGGCCGCGCTGCACCGCCGCATCGCGCAGGCGGTCGACGGCGATCCGGACCTCGCGATCTACGACAACGAGGTCACCACCGCCGGCCGCCTCGAGCTGCTGCCGTTCCTGCACGAGCAGTCCGTGACGATCACGGCGCACCGCTTCGGCAATCCCGACCCCTGGTCGCAGGCCGTCATCTGAGACGCGGGAGCCCGGCGTCGTCGCCGCCGCCCGGGCGCGGCGATCGACACCGGGCTTCCGGTTTCTCGTCACACTTCTACAACGTTGGAACTTTCTCACCGGTTCGGCTTGACATCGGATCGGATGCCGTCGCACACTGTCTTCACCGAACAGTTCCAACGTTGTAAATCAACGAAGGTCAACTCGGTCAGCGGCGATCGATCCACGGGTCCTCCTCCTGCTGACCACACAGCACTACGAGAGGAAACGTGATGAGGAAGTCACGGAAGTCGGTCGTCGCGGCTGCAGCGACGCTCGCGGTCGGCGGCCTGCTGCTTTCCGGCTGCGCCGGTGGCTCGGGCGGCGGCGGCGAAGAGCAGCTGACGTTCATGTTCCGCGGCAGCGACGCCGAGAAGGCGGCCTACACCGCCGCGATCGAGCAGTTCGAGAAAGACAACGACGTCGACGTCAAGATCATCATGACGACGGCCGACGAGTACAGCACCAAGCTCAAGGCGGCGATCACGGGCAAGCAGGTCCCCGACGTCTTCTACATCGACCCGGGCAGCGTCCAGGCCTACGTCAAGACCGGCATCATCAAGGACATCACCGAGTACGTCGAGGGCGACGAAGACCTCGACCTCGACAACGTCTGGCAGTACGGCGTCGACAGCTACCGCTTCGACGGCGAGCTCATGGGCCAGGGCGCGATCTACGCGATGCCCAAGGACGTCGGGCCCTTCTCGTTCGGCTACAACCGGACGATGTTCGAGAAGGCCGGCATCCCGCTCCCGAGCCCCGACGAGCCCTACACGTGGGACCAGTTCGTCGACGTGGCGAAGCAGCTCACGCAGGACACCAACGGCGACGGCACGCTCGACCAGTGGGGCACCGGCCTGAACGTGCAGTGGAACCTGCAGCCGTTCGTGTGGTCCAACGGCGGCGACTGGCTCAACGAGGACCGCACCGAGGTCACCGTCGACAGCCCCGAGTTCGCCGAGGCGCTGCAGTGGTTCGCCGACCTGTCGACCGTCGAGGGCGTCACGCCGTCGACCACCGACGCCCAGACGCTCGACACCTACCAGCGCTGGATGCAGGGCCAGATCGGCTTCTTCCCCGTCGGCCCGTGGGACGTGCCGGTCTACGAGACGCTCGACTTCGACTGGGACCTCATCCCCTACCCGGTCGGCGCGACCGGTGAGACCGCCACCTGGACCGGAACCCTCGGCATCGCCGTCAGCGAGAGCACGAAGGACCCCGACATGGCCGCGAAGCTCGCGATCTACCTCTCGACCGACCCGACCGCGCAGCAGTCGCTCGTCGACGCGGGCGTGCAGATCCCGAACCTCATCGACATGGCCGACGAGTGGGTCGCGTCCTCGACGCTCCCGCCAGACAACAAGCAGGAGTTCCTCGACATCGTGCAGGACTACGGTCGCGCACTGCCGGCGAACACCACGTACAGCCCCGAGTGGTACGACGAGCTGTTCAAGAACATCCAGCCCGTGCTGGACGGCGAGCAGACGGCCGCGGACTACCTGAAGGAAGTCCAGCCGCGCATGCAGGAGATGCTCGACAAGGCCAACGCCGACGCCGGGATCGGCTGAGCCGGCCCACGCCTGATCGAGGACGGATGCCGCGGCCCCGGCGGTCCGCACGCCGCGGTCCGCGGCATCCGTCCCCTCCCCGAAGCTCTCTCGAATCGAGGTCCTCCATGTCGACGACGACACCCGTCCGCCGCTCCCGGCTCCACCGCCGCGAGCACCGCGTGGCGCTGGCGCTGGTCGCGATCCCGGTCGTCGGGTTCCTGATCTTCACCGGCTACCCGCTCGTGTTCTCGGTCTACGCGTCGTTCACGAGCTGGAACGGACTCAGCGAGCCGACGTTCAACGGTCTCGACAACTTCGTCGAGATGGTGGGCGACCGGTACTTCTGGCAGTCGATGGGCAACACGATCTTCTACATGATCGGCATCCCGATCGGCCTGGTCCTGTCGCTGCTGCTCGCCCTCGCGCTCAACCGCAAGATGCGCGGCACCACCTTCTTCCGCACGGTCTACTACGTGCCGGTCATCTCGTCGCTCGCGGCGGTCGCGATCCTCTGGCAGTGGGCCTACAACGGCGACTTCGGACTCGTGAACCAGGTGCTGGCGCTGTTCGGCATCGAGGGCCCCAACTGGCTGCAGAACCCCGAGACCGTGAAGCCCGCGATCATCATCATGTCGGTGTGGAAGGGCCTCGGCTACTCGATGCTGCTCTACCTCGCCGCCCTCCAGTCGGTGCCGCGCCACCTCTACGAGGCCGCCGCGCTCGACGGCGCCGGCGCGTGGGGCCAGTTCCGCCACATCACCGTGCCGCTCCTCAGCCCCGTCACGTTCTTCCTCGTGGTCACGAGCATCATCGGCGGCGCGCAGATCTTCATCGAGATCAACATCATGACCCCCACCGGCGGTCCGGAGTTCAGCTCCGCCTCGATCGTCTGGTACATCTGGCAGAAGGCGTTCAACTACCTGCAGATGGGCTACGCGACGGCGATGTCGGTGGTCCTCGGCCTGCTCGTCTTCGTCGTGACCGCGATCCAGTTCCGGCTCAACCGCCGCTTCCAGTTCTCGATCGACTGAGGCACATCATGACGCTCACCACGCCCGACACCCTGTCCGCCCTCGACGCCGAGGCGAACGGCACCACCCGCCGGCTGCCGAAGCGACGCCTGGGCCGCCCGACCGGCAACCACGCCGGCACCCCGCGGCGCTCGCCGCGATCGCGCAGGATCGTCAACATCGTCCTCACGCTCGTGCTCGCGATCGGCGGCATCGTGATGATCGCGCCGCTGCTGTGGACCTTCAGCACCTCGCTCAAGACCCGCGAGGCCGTCTTCGCGCTGCCGCCGCAGTGGATCCCCGACCCTGTCGTGTGGGAGAACTACGTGCGGGTGTGGTCGGCCGGCCCGCTGCTCTCGGGCATCGTGAACTCGGTCATCGTGTCGGCGACGGTGACGATCATCGGCACGGTCACCTCAATGCTCGCGGCCTTCGCGTTCGCGAAGCTGCGCCTGCCGGCGAAGAACGTGCTCTTCCTGCTGCTGCTGTCGGCGATCATGATCCCGTTCCCGACGATCATGATCCCGCAGTTCAAGCTGTTCGCCGACCTCGGCATGGTCGACACCCTGTGGCCCCTGATCCTCCCGGGCGTCTTCGGCAACATCGTGATGATCTTCTTCATCCGCCAGTACCTCGACTCGGTGCCCGACTCGATCATCGAGGCCGCCAAGATCGACGGCGCCGGCTACCTGCGGATCTTCTTCACGCTGATCTTCCCCGCCATCCGCCCGGCGATCGCGGCGCAGTTCATCCTCTGGTTCATGGCCGTGTGGAACGACTATCTCGCGCCGATCATCTACCTCAACTCGCCCGAGAAGCAGACGCTGCAGCTCGTCATCGCGAGCTTCAACGCGACCTACGCGAGCCAGACCGACTACCCGCTCATCATGGCGGCGTCGTTCATCGCGCTGATCCCGGTGCTCGCCGTGTTCGTCATCTTCCAGCGGCAGATCATCGAGTCGGTCGCCCTCACGGGAGCGAAGGGCTGAGCATGTCGCTTCCCACCGCCCACGCCGCCGCCGACCCCTCGACCTGGGGCGCCCGCAACGCGCACGATCCCACGGTCGTCCGCGGCGACGACGGCCTCTGGTACATGTTCTCGACGGATGCCGCCGCCGGCGTCGACGACATCCCCGCCGGTGTGCACGTGCGTACGTCGCCCGACCTCGTCGAGTGGACGTTCGCCGGCACGGCTCTCGACGGTGTGCCCGCGCGGGCGCGGGCGCACACCGGGGCGCAGGGCCTGTGGGCGCCGGAGGTGGTCCGCTGGCCGAGCGCCGACGGCGCACCGCGCTGGCACATGTACTACTCCGCGTCGACGTTCGGATCGCGCACGTCGGTGATCGGCCTCGCGACCGCCGCGTCGCCGGCAGGGCCGTGGACGGATGCCGGACCCGTCGTCACCACGACCCATGAGAGCGATGCGCACAACGCCATCGACGCCGCGGTCGTGTTCGACCGCGACGGGCGCCCGTGGCTGACCTACGGCTCGTTCTTCGGCGGCATCCACATCCTCCCGCTCGACCCGGCGAGCGGGTTCGCCGAGAAGCCGGGCGAGGTCGGCTCGCTCATCGCCCGGCGCCCGGCGAGCGTCGACGGCGCGGTCGAGGGCCCGTACATCGTGTACCGGCCCGAAGAGGACCGGTTCGTGCTGTTCGTCTCGTACGACTCGCTGTTCGACAGCTACAGCGTGCGCGTCGCGGTGGCCGACGATGTCACCGGGCCCTACCTCGACGTCAACGGCCGCGCCCTGACCGACATCGATCACGAGACTCCGGATGCCGTGGGCACGAAGATCCTCGGCGGCCACCGGTTCCCCGGCGGCACGGCGTGGAGCGCACCGGGTCACAACTCGGTGTTCCGCGACGGCTCGCGGCTCTTCCTCGTGCACCACGTGCGCCGCGCCGACGACCCGGCCCGCCACGAGGCGCAGATCCGGCGCGTGCACGTCACCGCGTCGGGCTGGCCGCTGGTCTCGCCGCACCCGTTCGCCGGCGCCGACCGCGAGCGCCTGGCGCAGGCGGAGGGCGTCGACGGCGAGTGGCACGTCGTGCAGCTGGATCCCGCACGCCGCGGGGTCGAGGCATCCGTCCCGCTCCGCGTGCTCGGCGCCGCCCACACCGACGGCCAGCCGGTGACCACGCCGCTCATCGTGCGGTCGCCGCAGGGCGACGTGGTGCTGGACGCCGTGGTGTTCGGGGCGTGGGATCCGGTGGCCGAGCAGCCGGTGCTCGCGTTCGCGGGACTCGACCCCGAGGGCGTCGTGTGGACCGGCTCGAAGGCGGTGGCGTCGTGATCGCGGAGTACGGCTGGACCGGCCGCGTGATGGCGTGGCTGCGGGTCGTCTCGGCCCTCATCGTCGTCAACCTGCTGTTCGTGGCGGGCACGCTCGTCGGCCTGGTGGTGCTGGGCGCCGCCCCGGCGGCGCTCGCGGCGACGGCGTGCCTGACGCGCCTGCGCGACGGCGTCGAGACGGGGCTCGTGCGCGAGTTCGCCGCGGTGTACCGCGCGCAGTTCTGGCGCGCGAACCTCATCGGGCTGCCCTTCGCCCTGGTCGCCGTGCTGCTGGCCGCCGACACGATGGTGCTCCCGGCGCTCGACGGACTCGCGGCCGCCGCGCTCGCCGGATTCACGTGGGTCGCCGGCGCTGCGGCGCTCCTCGTCTTCGCCTGCGCACTGACCGTGGCGGTGCGCTACGACGAGATCGTCGGCGCCGTGCTGCGGTACTCCGTGGTGCTGCCGTTCCTCTCGCCCGTGATGAGCCTCGCGATGCTCGTCACCCTCGGTGTCGTCGGTGTCGCGCTCACCCTGCTGCCGATGCTCGTGCCGCTCGTCGGGTTCGCCGTCGTGCTGTTCGTCGCGGGCTGGTTCGTCGACCACCGCCTCGCCGCCCTCGACCCGGAGCACCCGCGGGCGGGCGATCGGCACGCCGCCGATGCGAGCGCCGCCATCGACCCCGACACGACCCCCGCCGGAGCGCCCGCCGTCCGCTGAGCGCCCGCCACCGTCCACCCGCTTGCGGCGCACCCGCGCCGGAGAAGTCCTGCCGTGCTGTCCGCAGCCGGCCCGCCCTTGGAGGAGAGAACCATGACCATCTCGCTCGATCCCGTCCGCACCGCGACCGCCCGCGTCGCCGTCGACCGCGATGCGGTCGTCGCCCAGATCGACCGCCGGATCTTCGGCTCGTTCGTCGAGCACCTCGGCCGCTGCGTCTACAACGGCATCTACGAGCCCGAGCACCCCACGGCCAACGAGGACGGCTTCCGTCTCGACGTCGTCGACCTCGTGCGCGAGCTCGGCTCGACCACCATCCGCTACCCCGGCGGCAACTTCGTGTCGGGATTCCGCTGGGAGGACAGCGTCGGCCCGCGCGACCAGCGACCGGTCCGCCGCGACCTCGCGTGGCACTCGCTCGAGACCAACCAGGTCGGCGTCGACGAGTTCCAGCGGTGGCTCGACCTCACGGGCTCCGAGCTGATG
Source organism: Microbacterium sp. M3 (assembly GCF_033548675.1). Taxonomy (NCBI): domain Bacteria; kingdom Bacillati; phylum Actinomycetota; class Actinomycetes; order Micrococcales; family Microbacteriaceae; genus Microbacterium; species Microbacterium sp. M3. Next base: position 1,045,987 of record NZ_JAWTZT010000001.1, on the reverse strand, counting down.
ATGGCGGTGAACCTCGGCACCCGCGGCATCGAGGCGGCTCTCGATCTGCTGGAGTACTGCAACCACCCGTCGGGCACCACCCTCAGCGACCAGCGCATCGCCAACGGCACCGAGAAGCCCCACGACATCCGCATGTGGTGCCTCGGCAACGAGATGGACGGCCCCTGGCAGACCGGCTACATGACCGCCGACGACTACGGCAAGCTCGCCGCGCGCACGGCGCAGGCGATGAAGGCGGCCGACAAGGACCTCGAGCTCGTCGTCTGCGGCTCGTCGGGGTCGTCGATGCCGACGTTCGGCGACTGGGAGCGCACGGTGCTCGAGCACTCGTACGAGCACGTCGACTTCATCTCGTGCCACGCCTACTACCAGGAGCGCGGCGGCGACCTGGCGTCGTACCTCGCCTCGTCGATCGACATGCAGTACTTCATCGAAACCGTCGTCGCGACGGCCGACCATGTCGGCAACAAGCTGAAGTCGTCGAAGAAGATCAAGCTCTCATTCGACGAGTGGAACATCTGGTACCTCGATGAGCACCGCGAGTCCGACGAGGTCAACCACGAGTGGCGCTACGCCCCGCGCCAGCTCGAGGACGTCTACTCGGTCGCCGACGCCGTCGTGCTCGGCAACCTCATGATCACCCTGCTGAAGAACCACGACCGGGTCGCCTCGGCCTCCCTCGCGCAGCTCGTGAACGTGATCGCGCCGATCATGACCGAGCCGGGCGGGGCAGCGTGGCGCCAGACGACGTTCTTCCCGTTCTCGGTGACGTCGCGCCTCGCGCGCGGCGAGGTGCTGAAGCCCCGCATCGACGCCGGCACGTACTCGACCGCGGTCTACGGCGACGCACCGCTCATCGACTCCGTCGTCACGACCGACGGCAGCGACGCGGCGGTGTTCCTGGTGAACCGCAGCCAGACCGAGGCGATCGAGGTCACGGTGAACGTCTCCGAGCTGGGGGTCGCATCGGTCACCGAGGCCGTGACGCTGTGGGACGACGACGTGTACGCGAAGAACACGCTCGCCGACCAGGAGCGCGTCGGCCTCAAGGCCCTCGAGGGCGTCGTCCTCGACGGCGGCACGCTCACGGTGACGCTGCCGCCGGTGTCGTGGTCGGCCATCGCCCTCGCGTGACGCGCCTGCGGCACTCGCGGGCCGTGGCCGCGGCATCCGCTCTCCTCGTCGTCCTGATGACGGCGGGCGGATGCGCGGCCGCGCCCGCGGCGCCCGAGCTGAGCGGCGACACCCTCGTGCACGACCCGGCGTTCGTCGCGGGGGAGGAGGGCGAGCCGTCGTTCCTGTACTCCACCGGGGACGGGCGGATCGGCGACGGGAACATCCAGATCCGCCGCTCGGACGACGGCGCGGAGTGGGAGGACGCGGGCACCGTCTGGGACGAGAAGCCCGCGTGGCTCGTCGAGGCGGTGCCGGGCGTCGACAACCTCTGGGCGCCCGAACTCTACGAGCACGACGGCACCTGGTACCTGTACTACTCGGCCTCGACGTTCGGCAAGAACTCGTCGCTCATCGCCCTCGCGACCAACACCACGCTCGACCCCGACGATCCCGACTACGAGTGGGTCGACCAGGGCGTCGTCATCGAGTCGGCGGGCACGGACTTCAACGCGATCGACCCCGGCATCGTCGAGGACGAGCACGGCGAGCCGTGGATGGCGTTCGGGTCGTTCTGGAGCGGCATCCGCATGGTGCCGCTGGAGTGGCCGAGCGGCCTGCGCGCCGACGACACGGAGCCCCTGCTCGTGGCCGACCGGCAGCTGCCCCCCAACGCGATCGAGGCGCCGTTCATCCTGCCCCACGACGGCTTGTACTACCTGTTCGTCTCGAAGGACTTCTGCTGCCAGGGCGTCGACAGCACGTACTCGATCGCGGTCGGGCGCTCCGAGTCGGTCACCGGCCCCTACGTCGACGCCGACGGCGTGCCGCTCCTCGAGGACGGCGGCACGCCCGTGCTCGCGACGGACGGTGCGCGGGTGGGCCCGGGCGGCCAGTCCGTGTCGGGAGGCCTCCTCGCCTTCCACTACTACGACGCCGACCTCGACGGCCAGTTCCGGCTCGGCCTGCTGCCGCTCGCGTGGCGCGACGGGTGGCCCCACGTGGCGTGGCCGCCCGCAGCCTGACGCCGCGGCTCCTGCGGTTCCCGGCCGCTGCCGGACCGCCGGCCTCTCCGCGGATGCTGCCCGGGATGCGCGGAGCCGCGGGCGCCGCCGGAGAGCGTCAGCGGGCGACGCCGGGCGCCGACTCGCGCTGCACGATCGCGAAGTCGGCGAGCAGCAGACGCGGAGCCCCGTCGAGCCCCTCGATGCGCTCGCGGAGGGTCGAGACCGCCGTGCGGGCGATCCACTCGCGGCCGGGATCGACGGTCGTCAGCGACGGGATGGAGTACTGCGCCTCGTCGATGTCGTCGAAGCCCATCACCGCGACGTCGTCGGGCACGCGCAGACCGGCCTCCTGCAGGGCACGCATCGCACCGAAGGCGAGCGTGTCGTTGAGGGCGAAGACGGCGTCGAAGTCGACGCCGCGCTCGATGATGTCGCGCATCGACCGCGCACCGTTGGCGCGGTGCCACTCGATCGAACCGCCGATGAGCCGGCCGTCGAACGGGATGCCCCGGGCCTCGAGCGCTTCGCGGTAGCCCTGCAGTCGCAGTGCGGCCGAACCGATCAGCTCGCCCTCGTGGGCGCCGACGATCGCGATGCGCCGGCGGCCGGCGTCGATGAGGTATTCGGTGGCCGCGCGCGCCGCCTCGACGTTGCGCATCGTGAGGTGGTCGTTCGGGCCGTCGAAGATGCGCTCGCCGAGCAGCACCAGCGGATAGTCGACGTCGAGGTGGGCGACGTCGTCCTGGCTCATCTCGAGCGGGCTGAAGATGAGGCCGTCGCTCATCTTGCGGCGCGGGCTGGTCAGCAGATCGAGTTCGCGCTGGCGGCCGCCGCTGCCGGTCTGCTCGATGGTGACGACGAGCCCGGATGCCTCGGCCGCCGCGATGACGGATGCCGCGAGCTCGGCGAAGTAGGCCAGTGCGAGGTCGGGCACGGCCAGCGCGATCGAGCCGGTGCGGCCGGAGCGGAGGCTGCGAGCGGTGAGGTTCGGGGTGTACCCGAGCTCGGCGATCGCGAGCTCGACCCGCTCCTTCGTCGTGGCGCGGATGTGGGGGTAGTCGTTGATGACGTTCGACACGGTCTTGATCGACACGCCCGCGAGGCGCGCGACGTCGTGCAGTGTGGCTGCCATCGCCTCCCCCTCCGGTCGTCACCGCCGACCGCTGCCGACGTGCTCCGAGCCTACAACGTTGTAAGAGGCGCAGGGCTCGGCGCTCCTCATTGTGGAGGAGAGGCGGTCCGGGAAGCAATGTAAAAAATCCTTGACACTGCGATGCGCCTGGTTCTACGGTCGATGTGTCAAACATTCTTTACTCGCTGGGAGAAGCCATGGTCTACGAGGAGCGGAACATCTGGGCGAGCCTCATCGTCAGCGTGATCGGTGTCGCCGTGTACACGGCGCTCGTACTCGCGCAGGCGGACGGCGGCCCGCTCGCCGACGTCGACTGGGTGCCGCTGATGCTGTGGACGATCGGCGGCACCATCGTCGTCGCGATCCTCGTCAGCATCGTGTGGGGCATCCTCGCCGGCATGCGCGACCCCGACGGTGTCGGCAAGAGCGATCAGCGCGACCGCGACATCGCGCACATGTCGACGAGGGTCGGGCAGGCGTTCCTCGTGATCGCGGGACTCGGCGTGATCGTCCTGTGCGCGTTCCAGGCCGACTGGTTCTGGATCGCGAACACCATGTTCTTCGGCTTCGCGCTGTCGTCGATCGTGGGCGGCATCGCCAGCGTCATCGCGTACCGCCGCGGGCTCGTCTGATGGTCAAGCCTACGCGCGTCACCAACTCGATCCGCGCCGTCCGCGAGGCGGCGGGCATGACCCAGGCCGAGCTCGCGCGCCGCGTGGGGGTCACGCGCCAGACCCTCATCGCCATCGAGCAGGGCCGCTACTCGCCCACCCTCGAGCTCGCCTTCCAGCTCGCCCGCGCCTTCGGCGTCGGGCTCGACGACCTCTTCGACTACCCGGAGGAATGACATGTCCGACAACGCCCTTCCGACGCCCGCGGGGCTCCGCACCGACACGATGGCGGCCTGGCGGCAGCACCGCTACGGCGAAGCCGACGCCGTCGCCCTCGAGACCGCGGAGGTCCCCGCGCCGCGCCGCGGCGAGGTGCTGCTGCGCGTGCGCGCCACCGCTCTGAACAACGGCGACGTGCGGGTGATGCGCGGCGAGCCGCTCCTGGTGCGCGCCGCGTTCGGTCTCCGGCGCCCGAAGCAGCCGGTGAGGGGGATGGATGCCGCGGCCACCGTGATCGCGCTCGGCCCGGACGTGGCGGGACTCTCGGTGGGGGACGAGGTCGTCGGCGAGCTGCCCGGCGGCGGCGGGCTCGCGACGTACGCGGTGTGCCCGGCATCCCGCCTCCAGCGCCGGCCGCCGGCTCTGGACGTGGTGACGGCGGTGACACTGCCGCTCGCCGGCGGAACGGCGTGGCAGGCGCTCGAACGCGGGGGCGCGGCATCCGGTCATCGCGTGCTGGTGATCGGAGCCTCGGGGGGAGTGGGCACGTTCGCCGTGCAGCTCGCGGCCCTGCGCGGCGCCGAGGTCTGGGCGCTGTGCGGCGAGCGCAACCGCGAGCTGGTCGAGAGGCTGGGTGCGGCGCGCACGTTCGACTACCGCACCGTGCAGCCGGGGTCGCCCGAACTGGAGCCGGGCTCGTTCGACGTGGTGATCGACATCGCGGGCACGGCGCCGCTCCGGACGCTGCAGGGCCTCGTGCGCGACGGCGGCAGCGTCGTGCTCGTGTCGGGCGAGGGCGGGCGCGTGCTCGGACCGATGGGACGGATCCTGCACGCCGAGCTGCGCTCGATCGGCTCGAAGCGACCGCTGCGTCCGCTCGCCGCGGTCGCGAAGCGCGACGTCCTCGCGGAGCTGCTGGCGCTCGCCGCCGACGGCCGGCTGCGCCCCGTGATCGAGCGGAGGTTCGCGTTCGCCGAGGCGCACGACGCCCTCGCGCACGTCGCCGCGGGGCATGTGGCCGGCAAGGTGGTCGTGCTGGCGGAGTGAGCGGATGCCGCGACCCGGCGTGTCGCGCGACCGCCCCGTGCTCTCCGGTTCCCAGGTCGCTGCCAGGGTCCGTGAGACAATGGACGCGGCGTGCCCGGTTGCCGGCTTCTGCAGCCCCGCCGGGCCTCTGGACAGCGTCCGCCGCGCCTCTACAGGAGCATGATGTCCACGCAGCACACCGCGCCCGCCACCGCATCGGTCACCGCATCCGCCCCCGAGGACGGCCGGATCCAGCAGATCCGCCGGTACCTCATGTGCCGTCCCGAGCACTTCACGGTCAGCTACACGATCAACCCCTGGATGGTCCCGACCAATCCGACCGACACCGCACTGGCCGTGCGTCAGTGGCAGGCGCTCTACGACACCTACGTCGCGCTCGGGCACGAGGTGCACCTCATCGACCCGATCGAGGGCCTGCCCGACATGGTCTACACCGCCAACGGCGGGTTCGTCATCGACAACGTCGCCTACGGCGCCAAGTTCCGCTTCGCGGAGCGGGTGCCCGAGGGGCCGGCGTTCATGGACTGGTTCCGCGCCAACGGCTTCGAGGTCGCCGAGCCCGCCGAGGTCAATGAGGGCGAGGGCGACTTCCTGCTGGTGGGGGACACGATCCTCGCGGGCACCGGGTTCCGCTCGACCGGCGACAGCCACCGCGAGCTCGGCGAGGTCTTCGGCAAGGAGGTCGTGAGTCTGAACCTCGTCGACCCGCGGTTCTACCACCTCGACACCGCGATCTCGGTGCTCGACCCGGTGCAGGGGCCGGGCGGCGTCGAGAAGGCCAACATCGCCTACCTCGAGCAGGCGTTCGACGAGCGCAGCCAGGCGATCCTCGCCGAACGCTACCCCGACGCGATCAAGGTCGCCGACGCGGACGGCGCGGTGTTCGGCTTGAACTCGGCCAGTGACGGCCGGAACGTCATCATCTCGCCGCGCGCCACGGGCTTCGAGGCCCAGCTGCGCGAGCGCGGCTACAACCCGGTGCTCGTCGACCTCTCCGAGCTGCTGCTCGGCGGCGGCGGCATCAAGTGCTGCACGCTCGAGCTGCGTCGCTGACCGAGACAAGGAGAGGACGCCCATGACCACCACCTCCCCCTCGCCCGACGCCACGATGGCCGCCGTCATCGCCGGTGAAGAGGAGCACGTCGCGCACAACTACCACCCGCTGCCGGTGGTGATCGCCCGCGGCGAGGGCGCGTGGGTGACAGACGTCGAGGGCAAGCGCTACCTCGACCTGCTGTCGGCCTACTCGGCGCTGAACTTCGGTCACGGGCACCCGGCGATCGTGGCCGCGGCGCAGGAGCAGCTGACGCGCCTCACCCTGACCAGCCGCGCGTACCACAACGACCGGCTCGGCCCCTTCGCCGCCGCGCTCGCCGAGCTGTGCGGCAAAGACCTCGTGCTGCCGATGAACACCGGCGCCGAGGCGGTCGAGACGGGCATCAAGGTCGCCCGGGCATGGGGCTATCGCGTGAAAGGCGTGAAGCCCGACGCGGCGCGCATCATCGTCGCGCACGGCAACTTCCACGGCCGCACCACCACGATCGTGGGCTTCAGCGACGACCCCGACGCGCGCGGCGACTTCGGGCCGTTCACGCCCGGCTTCGTCTCGGTGCCGTTCGGCGACGCCGCGGTGATCGACGCCGCCATCACCGCCGACACGGTCGCGGTGCTCATCGAGCCCATCCAGGGCGAAGCGGGCGTCATCGTCCCGCCCGAGGGCTATCTGCGGACGGTGCGCGAGATCTGCACCCGCCGCGGCGTGCTGCTGATCGCCGACGAGATCCAGTCGGGGCTCGGCCGCGTGGGAGAGACCTTCGCGTGCGACCGCGAGGGGGTCGTGCCCGACGTGTATCTGCTCGGCAAGGCGCTGGGCGGCGGCATCCTTCCGCTCTCCGCGGTGGTGGCGGATCGCGACGTGCTGGGCGTCATCCGCCCCGGTGAGCACGGCTCGACCTTCGGCGGCAACCCGCTGGCGGCGGCCGTCGGCCTGCGCGTCGTCGAGATGCTGCAGACCGGTGAGTTCCAGGGGCGCGCGAAGCTGCTGGGCGAGCACCTCGCGACGAAGCTCGAGGAGCTCGTCGGCCACGGCGTGACCGGATCCCGCATCGCCGGGCTGTGGGCGGGGATCGACATCGACCCCGCCGTCGGCACCGGGCGCGAGATCGCCGAGAAGCTCATCGCGCGCGGGGTTCTCGCCAAGGACACGCACGGACAGACGATCCGCATCGCGCCGCCGCTCGTGGTGCGGGGCACCGAGCTCGACTGGGCCGTCGAGCAGCTGCGGGTGGTTCTCGCGGGCTGACACCTCGCTGCGCGGCATCCGTCAGTCGAAGACCGAGACGGTGCGCCAGTGCCAGCCGGTCGCGCCGTCGGGGGCGGGAGGAGCGGTCTGCGACGTCTGCACCTCGCCATCCTTGCCGGTTGCACGGCACTCGATGACGTGGTCTCCGGATGTCGCGTTCCACGGCAGGCTCCACTGCACCCAGGTGTCGTCGGAGATCGCGGCGGCGAGGGCCGCCGGCATCCATTCGCCCTCGTCGATCCGCACCTCGACGCCGGCGATGCCCACGCCCTGGTGCCATGCGACGCCGGCGATCACCACGTCACCGGCCTTCAGACCCTGGCTCTTGCGGGGCACGTCGATGCGGGACTGCAGCTTGATCGGGCCGCGCTCCGACCAGCCCCGGGTCGTCCAGTACGCCGTCGCGCGGTCGAAGCGGGTGACCTCGAGGTCGGTGACCCACTTCGTCGCCGACACGTAGCCGTAGAGCCCCGGCACCACCATGCGCACCGGGAAGCCGTGCTCGAGCGGCAGCGGCTCGCCGTTCATCCCCACGGCGAGGATCGCGTTGCGGTCGTCCGTCAGCGCTTCGAGGGGAGTGGATGCCGTGAACCCGTCGACCGACCGCGACAGCACCATGTCGGCCTCGGCGTCGGGCCGGGCGCGCGCCAGCAGCTCGCGGATCGGGTAGCCGAGCCACCGGGCGTTGCCGACGAGCGTGCCGCCCACCTCGTTCGACACGCACGTCAGCGTCGTCCATGACTCCTCGAGCGGCAGCGCGAGCAGCTCGTCCCACGTGAGCTCGAACTCCTCGGCCACCATGCCGTGGACGCGCAGCCGCCAGTCGGCCGGGTCGACCTCGGGCACGATGAGCGCGGTGTCGATCCGGTAGAACTGCTCGTTCGGCGTGACCACGCTCGCCAGTCCCGGCAGGTCGAGCTCGGCACCGGAGGGGACGACGGATGCCGCGACCGCCGCCGCCGGCAGCCGCAGCGCGCGCCGCACCGCCGCCACGCCGGCCGACGCCGTGGAGCGCACGCCGCCGATCGCGATCGCCAGCACGCCGACGCCCGCGGCCACGCCCGCCCACGCGAAGAACGCCCGCCGGCTCGGCGGCGGCGACGGAGAGCGTTTCGTCTCGCTTCGCTCGCTCGACGACCGGTCCTCCGGTTCCCGGCCGTCAGACTCCCGGTCGTTGAGCGAGCGAGGAACGGGCGAGACGAAACGCTCCCGAGCCCCCTCGACGCCAGGCCCGGGTTGCCCAATCGTGGAGGGAGCTTCCGGGCGTGTCGAGATCATCCGTGCCAGCAGCCACAGCGCGACCGCACCGGAGGCGCCCGCGACGACGGCGGGCATCCACGCCATCGAGCCGGCCCCGGGCCGTGTGGCGGCGACGACCGCGCCCGCGACGCCGAACGCCGCGACGAGCACGATGCCCCACGGCGGGAACCGCACCTGGAGCCACCCGGCCAGTACGGCGAGCACGAGCATGATCAGGGCGATGCCGGCGAGGAGCGCGAGCTTGTCGGCGGTGCCGAAGAGCGCGATCGCGGTGTCTTTGGCCCACGACGGGGCGACGTCGATGAGGGCCGAGCCGACCGCGGCGACGGGGCTCGAGGAGGGTCCCACGACGGCGGCCGTCAGCTCGCCCAGCCCCACGCCGAGGAGAACGGCGGCGAGTCCCGCCACCCACGTCAAGGGCGCCGGGATCCTGCGTCCCTCCCGCGGATCCGCCACGAAGCAAGGGTACGTCCGCGGGACCGGGCGGGGCGCGGCGGCGGGCCAGTCCCGGCGCGCATCTCCGCCGCGTCCGGGGCCCGCGTGACCGGTGCCGAGGGTCGCGGCCGGGTCGCGGCATCCGTCGACCACCATCGCCGATGCCGGAAACACGAGCGCAACGAACACCGCATTAGGCTCTTCGCATGGGTGATCTGTTCGACGGCTACGGCTCCACGCTGGCGCCGCGCAAGACGCCCTCGGGGGTTCCCGCGTTCGACGAGATGTTCGGCAGCCCGGCGCATCCGGGCGCTGCGGCCGAGTCGCGCGAGGCCTATCGAGAGCTCTACCAGGCGCTGGCGCAGATGACCCAGGAGGAGCTGCGCGGCCGCACCGATTCGCTCGCGAGCTCGTACCTCGCGCAGGGCGTCACGTTCGACTTCGCGGGCGAGGAGCGACCCTTCCCGCTGGATGCCGTGCCCCGCGTGATCACGTACGACGAGTGGTCGCGCATCGAGGCCGGTGTGAAGCAGCGGGTGCGGGCGCTCGAGGCGTTCCTCGACGACGCGTACGGGCACCAGCACTGCGTGCGCGACGAGGTGCTGCCGGCCGGGCTCATCGCAAGCTCGCAGTACTTCTATCGCCAGGCCGCCGGCATCCACTCGGCCAACGGGGTGCGCATCCAGGTGTCGGGGATCGACCTGATCCGCGACGAGCACGGCGAGATGCGCGTGCTCGAAGACAACGTGCGCGTGCCGTCGGGCGTCTCGTACGTGATCTCGAACCGCCGTGTGATGGCGCAGACGCTCCCCGAGCTGTTCGTCTCGATGCGCGTGCGCCCGGTCGGCGACTATCCCAACAAGCTGCTCGCGGCGCTGCGCGCCTCGGCGCCCGCCGGCATCGAAGACCCCAACGTCGTGGTGCTGACCCCAGGCGTCTACAACTCCGCGTACTTCGAGCACACGCTGCTCGCCCGCCTCATGGGTGTCGAGCTCGTCGAGGGCCGCGACCTGCTGTGCGTCGGCGGCAAGGTCTTCATGCGCACCACCCGCGGCCCCAAGCGCGTCGACGTCATCTACCGCCGGGTCGACGACGACTTCCTCGACCCGCTGCAGTTCCGGGCCGACTCGATGCTGGGCGCGCCCGGGCTCATGCTCGCCGCGCGCCTGGGCAACGTCACGATCGCCAACGCGGTGGGCAACGGCGTGGCCGACGACAAGCTGCTGTACACGTACGTGCCCGATCTCATCCGGTACTACCTCGCCGAGGAGCCGATCCTCAAGAACGTCGACACTTGGCGTCTGGAGGATCCGAACGCGCTCGAAGAGGTGCTCGACCGGCTCGACGAGCTCGTGGTGAAGCCGGTCGACGGCTCGGGCGGCAAGGGCTTGGTCGTGGGGCCGGATGCCTCGCCCGCCGAGCTCGAGAAGCTGCGGCAGCGGCTGCTCGCCGATCCGCGCGGCTGGATCGCGCAGCCCGTCGTGATGCTCTCGACCATCCCCACCCTCGTGGAGGACGGCATGCGCCCCCGCCACGCCGACCTCCGCCCCTTCGCCGTCAACGACGGCGAAGACGTGTGGGTGCTCCCCGGCGGCCTGACCCGCGTCGCGCTGCCCGAGGGGCAGCTGGTCGTGAACTCGAGCCAGGGCGGCGGCTCGAAGGACACCTGGGTCATCGGCGGCTCTGCCCCCTCCCACGTCGAGTACGGCCAGGGCCAGGGCGTGTCGGGGCTCGTCGCCGACCAGGCGGCGACCGTCACCGCGGCGATCCCGATCATCTACGACGGCCAGCCCGAGCCGGCGCACTCGCCCCGCGACCCGGGTCGCGGCGACCGTGCCCAGGCCGAGCAGCAGCAGCAGGAGCACTCGCGGCCCGTGCCCCGCGGTGCGCAGGCCGAACAGCAGCAGCAGGCGGCATCGGTTCGACCTTCTGATCCCGATGTCCCACTTTCAAGCCTGCATGTCCCACTTTCGTTCGCACCGGCGCCCCCGGAGCGACCGAAATCGGGACATGCGGGGCTGAGCGCGGAGGGTGGTGCGCCGTGCTGAGCCGCATCGCTGAAAGCCTGTTCTGGATCGGGCGCTACATCGAGCGCAGCGACGGCACCGCGCGCATCCTCGACGTGCACCTGCAGCTCCTCCTCGAAGACCCGTGGATCGATGAGGACACGGCGTGCCGGTCGCTCCTCAGCGTCATGGGGTCGCTGCCGCCTGAGGGCGTCGACCAGGTGCGCCGGGAGGACGTTCTGGCGCGGCTCGCCGTCGACCGCATGAATCCGTCGAGCATCGCGTACGCGCTCACCGCCGCGCGCGAGAACGCCCGCCGCGCGCGCGAGATCGTCTCGACCGAGCTGTGGGAGACCCTCAACACCACGAACGCGCGGATGCCGCGTCGCCTGCAGGCCGACCGCGTGCACGAGTTCTTCCAGTGGGTGCGCGAGCGCGCGGCGCTGGCCGTCGGCATCGTGGATTCGTCGACGAGCCGCGACGAGGCATGGCAGTTCTTCACGCTCGGCCGCAGCATCGAACGCACCGACATGACCGCACGCCTGCTGGCCACGCGGTCGCTGACCGAGGCATCCGGTCCTTCCTGGACGACCATCCTGCGCTCGTGCGGGGCCTACGAGGCGTACCTGCGCACCTACCGGGGCATGCCCAGCGCGCGCAACGCAGCGGAGTTCCTGCTGCTCGACCGCCTCTTCCCGCGCTCGATCATCTACTCGATCCAGCGCGCCGAGGAGTGCATGAGCGCCATCGACCCGCGTGCCGACCGCGTGGGTCACTCCAACACCGTGCTGCGGGCGCTCGGCCAGATCCGCAACGACCTCGAGTACCGGCCGATCTCCGAGATCCTCGGCGAGCTGCCGGGTCACATGGACCGCGTGCAGCAGGTCACGCGCGAGGCATCCGAAGCCATCCGCGGCCGCTTCTTCCCGACGCAGGCCGAGCCCAGCTGGATCGGAGAGATCTCGTGAAACGACTCCGCATCGAGCACCAGACCGGGTTCAGCTACCAGGGCGACGTGACCGCGTCGTACAACGAGGCGCGCATGCTGCCCGGCTCCACCGACAGCCAGTTCGTGCTCAACTCGTCGCTCGACATCGAGCCGTCGACCTCGGTCAACCAGTACGTCGACTACTTCGGCACGCGCGTCGCCGCCTTCGACGTGCTGTCGCCGCACTCGTCGCTGACCATCACCGCCCGATCGCTGGTGGAGGTGCGCCCGCGCCCGCTCGAGCACATCGACATCACCTGGGACGCCCTCGCGCGCGAGGCGAGCCGCTCACTCGAGACGGTGGAGCAGCTGACGCAGACCGGACGCACCCGCCCCCATGCCGAGGTCGCCGAGCTCGCGCGGTCCATCGCCGCTCAGCACGATCACCCCGGTCGCGCGGCGCACGCCATCGCGGTCGCGATCGGCGACGCCGTCGAGTACATGTACGGCATCACCGGCGTGCACTCGACCGCCGCCGAGGCGTGGGAGGCCCGCAAGGGCGTCTGCCAGGACATGGCCCACATCGCCCTCGGCGCCCTCCGCGAGGTCGGGATCCCGGCCCGCTACGTGTCGGGCTACCTGCACCCGCGCCCGTCGGCCGAGGTCGGCGTCGCCGTGACGGGCGAGTCGCACGCGTGGATCGAGTGGTTCGCGGGGGAGTGGCAGGGCTTCGACCCCACCAACAACATCGAGATCGGCGACCGCCATGTGCTCGTCGGACGCGGCCGCGACTACGGCGACGTGCCGCCGCTGCGCGGCGTGTACGCCGGCCCCTTCAAGAGCAACCTCCACGTGAAGGTCACGATCACCCGCGAGGCGTAGGCCCGTCTGTCGCCGCTGCGCTCGTTGACGGTGTCGGGGGGTCGGTGGTCGGCAGGTTCGGCGCCACCGGGTCGGAGATATCCGCTCAGTCGGCGGTCTGGTGGCGGGAATCTCCGAGTCGGGGGAGATCTCCGACTTCGTGGCGCGGACGTCGGTGGCGGACGGATGCCCCAGCCCGGGCGGGTCTCGTGGCCTCGACCGCTGGGGCCGCCGACGGGTCGCGCCACGGGGTCGGTGATATGCCGTCGGTCGGTCGTCTGGTGGCGGGGATCTGCGAGCGGGGGGAGATCTCCGACGTCGTGGCGCGGATGCCGGTGGCGGGACGGATGCCGCAGCCCGGACGGTCGCGTGACTGCTGGGGTCGACCGGTCGGCGCCATTGTGTCGGCACCAAGGGGTCGGTGATATCTCGTCGGTCGGCGGTCTGGTGGCGCGAAGCTCCGAGCGGGGGGGAGATCTCCGACTTCGTGGCGCGGATGCCGGTGGCGGGACGGATGCCGCAGCCCGGACGGTCGCGTGACTGCTGGGGTCGACCGGTCGGCGCCATTGTGTCGGCACCACGGGGTCGGTGATATCTCGTCGGTCGGCGGTCTGGTGGCGCGAAGCTCCGAGCGGGGGGGAGATCTCCGACTTCGTGGCGCGGATGCCGGTGGCGGGACGGATGCCGCAGCCCCCGGCGGGTCGCGTGGCCTCGACCGCTGGGTTGACCGGTCGGCGCCACGGGGTCGGTGATATCTCGGCGGTCGGCGGTCTGGTGGCGCGAGGCTCCGAGCTAGGCGAGATCTCCGACGTCGTGGCGCGGATGCCGGTGGCGGGACGGATGCCGCAGCCCGGAGGTCGCGTGGCTGCTGGGGTCGACCGGTCGGCGCCATTGTGTCGGCACCACGGGGTCGGTGATATTTCGTCGGTCGGCGGTCTGGTGGCGCGAAGCTCCGAGCGGGGGGAGATCTCCGACTTCGTGGCGCGGACGTCGATGGCGGGACGGATGCCGCAGCCCCCGGCGGGTCGCGTGGCCTCGACCGCTGGGTCGACCGGTCGGCGCCACGGGGTCGGTGATATCTCGTCGGTCGGCGGTCTGGTGGCGCGAGGCTCCGAGCTAGGGGAGATCTCCGACGTCGTGGCGCGGATGCCGGTGGCGGGACGGATGCCGCAGCCCCCGGCGGGTCGCGTGGCCTCGACCGCTGGGTCGAACGGGCGGCGCCACGGGGTCGGTGATATCTCGTCGGTCGGCGGTCTGGTGGCGCGAGGCTCCGAGCTAGGGGAGATCTCCGACGTCGTGGCGCGGATGCCGGTGGCGGACGGATGCCGCAGCCCCGGCGGGCTCTGCCGCCTCCACCTCGGCGGGCTCGTCGCGGCGCGAGCCGTTGCCCAGCGACAGGGTCGCGAGCAGGCCGAGGGTGAGGAAGCCGGCGGCGGCGAAGCTCGCGTACTTGGTGCCCTCGGAGAACGCGGCCTTCGCGTCGTCGGCGAGGGGCGCGGTCTGGGGCGACGCCGCGAGCCCCGCGATCGCGCCGCCGGCGCTGTCGACGACCGACGACACCACCTGGTCGCGCTCGTCGGCCGGGAGCCCGCGATCGTCGAGCTTGGCGGTGAGCGACGTCGCCGTCGTGGAGAACAGGATCGTGCCGAGGATCGCGATGCCGAGCGCCGCGCCGAGCTGCCGCGCGGTCGACTGGGTGCCCGAGGCCTGGCCGCCCTCCGCCGTCGGTACGTCGGCCAGGACGACGCCGGTGAGCTGCGCGGTCGCGAGGCCCACGCCGAGCCCGTAGACGAAGAGCGCGGGGATCAGCGGCAGCCACGAGGCATCCGGTCCGATCACGAACCCGACCGCCGCCACGCCGATGATCTCGGCCACGATGCCGGCACGGACGATCCACACCGGGGCGACACGCCCGCTCAGGGCTCCCGCGACCCCGCTCGCGACGAACGAGCCGATCGCCAGGGCGAGGAGGATCAGCCCGGTCTGGACCGCCTGGAAGCCGAGCACGAACTGCAGCCACAGCGGCAGCGCCAGGATGAGCCCGAACTCGCCGAGCGCCACCACCATCGCTGCGATGTTGCCGTTGCGGAACGACGGGATGCGGAAGAGGCCGAACGCGAGGATGGTGGGCTTGCCGGCACGGCGCCGGTGCAGACCCCAGGCGATGAACGCCGCGAGACCCACCGCGGCGATGACGAAGGCCACGGCGACCGGGGAGACGTCCCACGGCCAGGTCCAGTCGCCGATGGTGAGGTGCTTCTCGGTCGTCAGCCAGCCGTACGTGCGGCCCTCGATGAGGCCGAAGACGAGCGCCCCCACCGTGATGACCGACAGCAGCGCGCCGACGACGTCGATCGACTGAGCGTCGCCGCGCGACTCGTCGACGGTGAGCAGCACGCCGATGACGATGAGGATGCCGAGCGGCACGTTGATGAGGAACGCCCAATGCCACGAGAACTCGGTCGTGAGCCAGCCGCCGAGCAGCGGGCCGACCGCGGCCATGCCGCCGATCGTGGAGCCCCACACCGCGAAGGCGATCGCGCGCTCTCGACCGCGGAAGGTGGCGTTGAGGAGCGAGAGTGTCGTCGGCAGTATCATGGCCCCGCCCACGCCCTGGACGAAGCGGGCGGCGATCAGCAGACCGCCCGAGGACGCCAGTGCCGCCCCGACGGAGGCGAGCGTGAAGACGACCACGCCGATGAGCAGCATCCGTCGTCGTCCCACCCGGTCGGCGAGGCTGCCGAACACGAGCAGCAGCGACGCGAAGACCAGGGTGTAGGCCTCCTGCACCCACTGGACCTCGCTCGAGGTTATGCCGAGGTCTTCGACGATCGCCGGGATCGCCACATTGATGATCGTCGAGTCGACGATGATCAGCGCGACGGCGACGCTGATGAAGACCAATCCCGCCCAGCGGCGGCGCGCACTCGACATCATTTCGCTAGCTTATCTAGCGATTTGCGGACCGCAACCACTCTGGAGGGGCGGGGCCGGGCCGCACCCCGTGAAGGAATCACGCGGGCGGGTTGTCGGGGTCCAGCGTCTCGAGGGTGTCCTGCTCGACGGCGTTGTCGGCCTCGAGCTGCTCCTCGGTGGTCTCGTCACCGCCCACGGGATGCTCGTCGCCCGCGGTGGGCGTGCCGGAGGTCTCTTCGTCGCTGCGCCGTTCGTCCATGGGCACACGCTAACCCCGGGACGGATGCCTCGGCACGGGGCTTGACGGATCGTGCGGCGACGACTCGGCCCGCACCGTCCGCCACGCTGGCGGGGCGGACCCGGCACAGTCCGCCGCCGTCCGCCGGCCCGGCCCGCGGACGCCGGCGTCCGGCCGCGGTTAGCGTCCGGCGACCAGCGCGTTGTCGAGCTCGTCGAGGTCGACGCCGGGGCGCTCGGCCTGGTTCGTGAGCAGCACGAAGGCGACGCCGGCCGTCGGGTGGACCCAGAACTCCGTGCCCGCCCAGCCGCCGTGCCCGAACACGTCGCGATCGATGAGACCCGGCGCACGCGTGCGGAGGTTGAAGGTGAAGCCCCAGTCCTGCCCGCGCTCGGCGGGGTAGGGCTCCAGGCGCGGGAGGCCCGTGGTGAGCGGACGGCGCATCATGGCGAGCGTGGCCGGCTGCACGAGACCGCCCGTTTCGCCCTGCCCGATCCGCAGCAGCGCGGACCCGAGCGCGAGGAGGTCGGCGGCGGTGCCGATCATGCCGGCACCCGGGTTGCGGTGGCCGGCGAAGCCGCGCATGTCCAGGCCGAGCCGCTCGGCGTCGACGACGGTGTGGGGGTCGGCGGACGGATCGAGCGTGAGCCCGGTGGCGCCGAGCGCGGCCGCCCACGTCGAGATGTCGGCATCCCACCCCCACCCGGCGGTGTGCCGCACCAGCGCGGCGATGCCGTCGAACGCGACCGTCGAGTAGCGCGAGGCGGTGCCGGCGGCGAAGTCGCGGCCCGGGGCGAGCAGCGCGGGCCGCAGCCCCTGCGGCGGGTCGAGCGACGGCTCGGGGATGCCGGAGGTGTGGCTCACCAGGTGGCGCAGGCGCACGACGTCGTCGCGGGCGCCGCCGAACGCCGGGATGGCGTCCGACAGCGGCGTTTCGCTCGTCAGGACGCCGCGCTCGATCGCGCGGGCCGCGGTGAGGCCCGTCAGCACCTTGGTGATCGAGAACAGCCAGTACGGGTCGTCGACGCGCGCCGGTCGGCCGGCAGTCGCGCCGAACGCGTCGAGCGCCACGGTGCCGTCGGCGGTCGCGATGCCGAGCACCGCGGTAGGGAGGCGCCCCGCGTCCACGTGACGCCGTGCCCAGTCGAACGCTGCGCCGTATCCGGTCATGTCGTCGCTCCTTGTCGGGGGTGCCGGCCGCACCACGGCTTGGCTGCCTGGCGCCGGGCGCACGGCGTCGCCGCGGGGCGAAGCCGTGCTGTCGTCGCGAGGGTGTTCACTCGCCCCGCGGCTCGTAGCGGACGGGCGAGACGGATGCCGCGACCACCTGCCGCAGGCGCTCCAGTGTCGCGTCGGCCCCGAACCAGCCGTGGGCCCGCGCCTGCACGAGCACGTTGCCGAGGGCCGTCGCCTCGACGGGGCCCGCCAGCACCGGGAGCCCGGAGCGATCGGCGGTCGCCTGGCACAGCAGCCGGTTGAGAGCCCCGCCGCCCACGACGTGGATCACGTCGATGTCGCGGCCGGTGAGCCGGCCGGCGGTCGCGACGGCGCCGGCGAACGCCTGCGCGATGCTCTCCACGATCGTGCGGGCGAACCCCGTGCGCGTCGCGGGCGCCGTGGCGCCGGACTCGGCGAGCACGGCGGCGATGCGCGCCGGCATGTCGTCGGGGGCCGACAGGCGCGGGTCGTTGGCGTCGAACAGCGGGACGTCGCCGTCGACGGCGGCTGCGGCATCCAGCAATGCCGGAAGGTCGATCGGTGCGCCGTCCTCGGCCTCCCACGTCCGCACGGCCTCGCTCAGCAGCCACAGGCCGGTGACGTTGTGCAGGAAGCGGACCCGCCCGTCGACCCCGCCCTCGTTGGTGAAGTTGGCGGCGCGTGCGGCGTCGGTGAGGACGGGCTCGTCGAGCTCCACCCCGACGAGTCCCCACGTGCCGCAGGAGATGTACGCCGCGTCGGGCGTGCTGAGGGGCACGGCGACGACGGCCGAGGCGGTGTCGTGCGAGCCGACGGCGATCACCTCGAGAGGTGCGCCGATGCGCTCGCGCGCTTCGCCGTGGAGGGTTCCGATGGCGGCACCCGGGTCGACGAGGGAGGGGAGGACGGATGCCGGGATTCCGAGCCGCGACGCGAGCTCGAGGTCCCACTCGCCGGTGCGGACGTCGAGCAGCCCCGTCGTCGAGGCGTTCGTGCGCTCGGCGACGTGCGCGCCCGTCAGCAGGAACGCGACGAGGTCGGGGATGAGGAGCGCGACCTCGGCATCGCCGAGGCCCTGCTCGACGGCGTACTGGTACAGCGTGTTGAACGGTAGGAACTGCAGGCCGTTCCGGCGGTAGAGCTCGTCGAACGACGCGACGGCGTGCACCGTCTCGACGCCGCGCACGGTGCGCTCGTCGCGGTAGTGGAACGGCTCGCCGAGCAGCTCGTCGCCGTGGACGAGCCCGTAGTCGACCGCCCACGAGTCGATGCCGATGCTCGCGATGCCGGGCTCACGGCGGAACGCCTCCGTCAGCCCGTCGACGATGTGGCGGTAGAGCGCCGTGAAGTCCCACCGCAGCGAGCCGTCGGGCCCGGGCACGGGGCCGTTGGGGAAGCGCGCCACCTGCTCGAGGCGCAGCATCCCATCCTCCACGTACCCGAGCATGACGCGCCCGCTGGTGGCCCCGAGGTCGACCGCCGCGACGACGCCGCCCGAGGTCATCGGCGGCCTCCAGGCGTTTCGTCTCGGTCGCTGGCGCTCCCTCCCTCAACGACCGGGCTGAGCGCCCGGTCGTTGAGCGAGCGAAGCGAGACGAATGGCTCGGAACGCGGCGTCATCGCAGGAACGCGGCGGCGACGCCGGAGTCGACGGGGATGTGCAGGCCCGTGGTGCGGCTCAGCTCGGGGCCGGTGAGGACGTAGACGGCGTCGGCGACGTTCTCGGGCACGACCTCGCGCTTGAGGATGGTGCGGTTGGCGTAGAACTGGCCGAGGTCCTCTTCCTTGACGCCGTAGGTCGCGGCGCGGTTGGCGCCCCAGCCCGAGGCGAAGATGCCCGAGCCGCGTACGACGCCGTCGGGGTTGATGCCGTTGACGCGCACGCCGTGCTCGCCGAGCTCGACCGCGAGCAGGCGCACCTGGTGCGCCTGGTCGGCCTTGGTCGCCGAGTACGCGATGTTGTTGGGGCCGGCGAAGACGGAGTTCTTCGACGAGATGTAGATGACGTCGCCGCCGAGCTTCTGCTCGATGAGGATCTTCGCGGCCGCCTTCGACACCAGGAACGAGCCCTTGGCCATGACGTCGTGCTGGAGGTCCCAGTCCTTCTCGGTGGTCTCCAGCAGCGGCTTCGACAGCGACAGGCCGGCGTTGTTGACGACGAGGTCGACGCCGCCGAAGGCCAGCACCGCGGCGTCGAAGGCGGCCTGGATCGCGTCGGCATCGGCGACGTTCGCCGCGACGCCGATCGCGACGTCGCTGCCTCCGAGCTCGGCCGCGGCGGCCTGCGCCTTCTCGAGGTCGAGGTCGGCGACGACCACGCACGCGCCCTCGGCCGCGAGACGGACGGCGATGGCCTTGCCGATGCCGGAGGCGGCGCCCGTGACCAGTGCGATACGGCCCTGGTGGGTCTTGGGCTTCGGCATGCGCTGCAGCTTCGCCTCTTCGAGGGCCCAGTACTCGATGCGGAACTTCTCGGCGTCGGAGATGGGCGTGTAGGTCGACAGCGACTCGGCGCCGCGCATCACGTTGATCGCGTTGACGTAGAACTCCCCGGCCACGCGCGCGGTCTGCTTGTTCGCGCCGTACGAGAACATGCCGACGCCCGGGATCAGCACGATGAGCGGGTCGGCGCCGCGGATCGCGGGGGACTCGGCGGTGGCGTGCGCGTCGTAGTAGGCCTGGTAGTCGGCGCGGTACTCCTGGTGCAGCTCCTGCAGGCGCGCGACGGATGCCTCGACCGAGGCGTCGGCGGGCAGGTCGAGGATGAGCGGCTTGACCTTGGTGCGCAGGAAGTGGTCGGGGCAGCTGGTGCCGAGCGCGGCGAGCTCGGGCGCCCGCTCGGACGCCAGGAAGTCCAGCACGACGTCGGCGTCGGTGAAGTGCCCGACCATCGGCTTGTCGGTGGAGGCGAGTCCGCGGATCGTCGGCGCGAGGGCCGCGGCCTTCGCGCGACGCTCGGCGTCGGGCAGCGCCTCGTAGCCGCTGCGGACGCCGCCGAACGGGTCGGCCTTGCCGTTCGCGTCGATGTAGGCCTGCGCCGTCTCGATGATCCAGAGCGAGTTCTGCTCGGCCTCGTCGGAGGTGTCGCCCCACGCCGTGATGCCGTGGCCCCCGAGGATCGTGCCGATCGCCTGCGGGTTCTTCGCCTTGATGGCGGCGATGTCGAGGCCCAGCTGGAAGCCAGGGCGGCGCCACGGCACCCACACGACCTTGTCGCCGAAGATCTTGGCGGTGAGCTCCTCGCCGTCGGCGGCGGTCGCGATCGCGATGCCCGAGTCGGGGTGCAGGTGGTCGACATGCGCGGCGTCGACGAGCCCGTGCATGGCGGTGTCGATCGACGGAGCCGCGCCGCCCTTGCCGTGCAGGCAGTAGTCGAACGCGGCGACCATCTCGTCCTCGCGCTCGACGCCCGGGTAGACGTCGACGAGGGCGCGCATGCGGTCGAGGCGCAGCACCGCGAGGCCCTGCTCCTTCAGCGTGCCGAGGTCGCCGCCCGAGCCCTTGACCCACAGCAGCTCGACGGCTTCGCCGGTGACCGGGTCGGTCTCCAGGCCCTTCGCCGACGTGTTGCCGCCGGCGTAGTTGGTGTTCTTCGGGTCGGCGCCGAGGCGATTCGACCGGGTGATCAGGTCGGTGACGGCCGGGTTGGTCATGATGTGTCCTTTGTGGGTCTGAGATCTTGCGAGTCGCCACGACACGCCGAATGGAGCGTCAGGCTACCGGCGTGTTCTGGCGAGTCGAGGGAGAAGTGAGGGGGTGGGGCGCGGGGCGTGACGAGGCAACGGTGAGGGCGGCGAGGCGGGTCACGAACCGGTCGATGGTGACGGATGCTGCGACCTCGTGCGGGCGGTTCAGATGGCCGTGCTCGGTACCGGTCTCGGTCACCACGTCGACGGAGCGGCCGGCGGCGCGGAGCGCCGCGGCGAACGCCTCACCAGAGACCCGGAGTTCGTCGACGTCGCCGTTGACGATGAGGGTCGGCGGGAACTGCGCGAGGTCGACGGGGCGGGCGAGGCCCGGGATCGCGCCCAGCGGCGCACGGTCGACCGGACCGCCAAGGTAGTTCTCGTACATCGCGCGCACCATGTCGGCGCCGAAGCGGTCGGCCTCGGGCTGCGCGTCGAGCGCGGCGCGCAGGGCGGGATCGGGTGCCGGCTGCACGGCGAGCAGCGTCGGGTAGGCGAGCAGCACGAGGGCCGGCAGCGCGGCGCGGCGCTCGATCAAGCGCAGTGTCGCTCCCGCGGCGAGGTTGCCTCCGGCGCTGGTGCCGCCGAGGGCGATGCGGTCGCCGTCGATGCGGAGGCGGCCGGCGTTGTCGACGACCCACGACCAGGCGGCCAGCATGTCGTCGGAGGCGGCGGGGTAGTGGTGTCCGCCGGAGCGGCGGCCCGCAGCATCCCATCCCTCCGCGACCGGGGCGAGCCGGTAGTCGACCGACGCGACCGTCGTGCCGCGCGCGGCGAGCTGGGAGGCGACCCAGTCGGACTCGGGCATGTCGAGGTCGCCGAAGGCGAACGCGCCGCCGTGCGCCCACACGAGTCCGGTGCCGTTGGGCTCGCGCGCGGGGTAGACGCGGACGAGTCCGTCAGCGGCGGAGTAGGGCTCGCTCATTCGGATCCTTCGGGTTGGTGGCCAGCAGCGGTGCCGGGATCGAAGTGGTGCACCGGAGGCTCGAGGATCGGCATCCCGAGCCTCCGGTGGGCTTGTGCGTCCGGGGCTTACGCGCCCCAGCCGGCCTGCGTGCCGCCGACGCGGTCCGCGGCGATCCGCTGCTGGTAGCCGGATGCCGCGTACGCCGCCATCGGGTCGGCCGCGAGTCCGCGCGACTCGCGCCACTCCGCGAGTGCCGGGCGCACGTCGGTGTAGAACGCGTCCATGAAGACGGCGTTCGCGCCGAGCACGTCGTTCGCCTGCTGCGCCGCGGCGAGCGCGTCGCGGTCGACGAGCAGGGCGCGCGCCGTCATCTCCTGGACGTTGAGCACGGAGCGGATCTGTCCGGGGATCTTGTCCTCCACGTTGTGGCACTGGTCGAGCATGAAGGCCACGTCGGGGTTGTTGAGGCCGCCGCCGCGCACGACTTCGAAGATGATGCGGAACAGCTGGAACGGGTCGGCGGCGCCCACGATGAGGTCGTCGTCGGCGTAGAAGCGCGAGTTGAAGTCGAACGAGCCGAGCTTTCCGAGGCGCAGCAGCTGCATGACGATGAACTCGATGTTGGTGCCCGGCGCGTGGTGGCCGGTGTCGAGGCACACCATCGCCTTGTCGCCGAGGCTTGCGACCTGGGCGTACGAGGTGCCCCAGTCCGGAACGTCGGTGTGGTAGAACGCCGGCTCGAAGAACTTGTACTCGAGCACCAGACGCTGCTCGTCGCCGAGACGCTCGTAGATCTTCTGCAGCGAGTCCTGCAGGCGGTCCTGGCGGGCGCGGATGTCGGTCTGCCCCGGGTAGTTCGAGCCCTCGGCGAGCCAGATCTTGAGGTCGCGCGAGCCGGTGGCATCCATGATGTCGATGCACTCGAGGTGGTGGTCGATCGCCTTCTGGCGGATGCGGTCGTCGTGGTGGGTGAGCGCCCCGAACTTGTAGTCCTCGTCCTGGAAGGTGTTCGAGTTGATCGTGCCGAGCTCGACACCGAGGTCTTCCGCGTGGCGGCGGAGGTCGGCGTAGTCGTCGACCTTGTCCCACGGGATGTGCAGGGCCACGCTCGGCGCGAGCTTCGTGTAGGCATTGACCTGCGCGGCATCCGCGATCTTCTCGTAGGGATCGCGGGGCGTGCCGGGCGTGGTGAACACGCGGAACCGCGTGCCGGAGTTGCCGAAGGCCCAGCTGGGCAGTTCGATGCCCTGGCCCTCGAGTGCGGTGAGGATGTCGGGTGACAGCGTCGTCATGATGTGGTGCCTTCTTCGTGAGCGGGGTCTGTCGGGGAAGGGTGCTCGGATGCCGCGCCCCGGGCGGCGGTGAGCTGGTCGTCCAGGTGGAAGATCTCGGTGAGGGGAGTGGCGGCCTGATCGGGCCGTCCGTCGAGGGCGACGAAGAAACGGCCCATCTCCGCCTCCCAGCGTGCGGCCACCTCGGAGCGGGCGAGGTACTCCTGGGCGGCGGCGTCGTCGTCGGTCTCGTAGTAGCCGATGAGGCGTCCGCCCTCGCCGAGGAAGAGGGAGTAGTTGCGACGACCCGCTGCCTCGATCTCGGCGAGCATCTCGGGCCACACCGGCGAGTGCCGCTCGATGTACTCGTCGAGCAGTTCGGGGTGGATGAGGAGCTGGAAGCAGACTCGGGTCGTCGCGGCATCCTTCGTCATGACGACTCCTCCGGTCTCGTCGAGGCCGTCACGGGATGGACAGCGCTGTGAATCGTTTCAACGATAACGCGGGGCACGCGATACCGCAAGCGGAGAACGCTTCCCGGCCCGGTGAGCCCCGTGACGGGGCGCAGACGGTAGCGTGTGCCCGAGGAGGTGTGCGCATGGTGGTGAGTGTGCGAGATGTCGCGGCTGCGGCATCCGTCTCCGTCGGCACCGTGTCGAACGTGCTGAACCGGCCCGAGAAGGTGGCCCCGGCCACGGTCGAGCGGGTCACGCAGGCCATCGAGGAGCTGGGCTTCGTGCGCAACGATGCCGCCCGGCAGCTGCGCGCCGGCCGCAGCCGCAGCATCGCGCTCATCGTGCTCGACGCGGGCAACCCGTTCTTCGCGGAGGTCGCCCGCGGCGCAGAGGATCGCGCGGCCGAATCCGGCATGAGCGTGCTGCTCGGCAACAGCGACGAGCGGTCCGACCGCGAGGACGCCTACCTCGAGCTGTTCCGCGAGCAGCGGGTCAACGGCGTGCTGGTGACACCCGTCGGCGACGACCTCGCCCGGCTGGAGCGTCTGCGGCGCAGCGGGGTGCCGGTCGTGCTCGTCGACCACGAGGATGCGGAGCTGGATCTCGGCTCGGTCTCGGTCGATGACGTCGAGGGCGGCTACGTGGCGGTGTCGCACCTGCTGTCGACCGGGCGGCGTCGGGTCGCCTTCCTCGGCGGCCCGCGGACGATCCGTCAGGTCGCCGACCGCCTCGAGGGTGCCCGGCGCGCCGTGGCCGAGGTGGAGGGTGCGACCCTCGAAGTGGTCGAGATGTCGGCGCTGTCGGTGCTGCAGGGCCGTGAAGCCGGCGAGCTGCTGCGCGCCCGGCCGGCGGCCGAGCGGCCCGACGCGGTGTTCGCGGCGAACGACCTGCTCGCCGTGGGTGCGCTGCAGGCTTTCACACTGATGGCCGACCTGCGAGTGCCCCGCGACATCGCGCTCATCGGCTACGACGACATCGACTTCGCGTCGGCCACCGTGGTGCCGCTCAGCTCGGTGCGCCAGCCCGCGCATCTCATCGGCTACACCGCCGTCGACCTGCTGCTGAAGGAGCTCGACGATCCCGGCGGCGACCACGAGCGCACGGTCCGCTTCCAGCCGCAGCTCGTCGTGCGGGAGTCCACGGGCGGCTGACGTGTGGGGCCAGGGCGGCGTCCCGCCGTCCGGGCCTGCGTCTCGATGTCGATTCCGGCCGAGTCGCCGGGACCCGCGCTGGTCCCGGCTCGGTGGGGATCAGCCCTGGGTGCCCGGGGCCGGAGCTGCCGGCGGGGGCACCGGGGTCGCGGGCGGGGCCGGCGCCGGCCGCGGGGCGCGGCGCACGAGCTCGCCGGGCGGCGCGGCGAACCCGCCCCCGGGGTACACCTGGTTCGCCACGTGCTGGATGTCGCGCGCGATCGGGAGGCGGATCGTGGACAGCTGCCGGCCGTTGTAGGACGTCCGGAAGACGTCGCCCACGCCGATCGCGTTGCCCGCCCACACGGCGGTGGTCACGCGGGTGCTGGACTCGACCAGCCACGTCTGGATCTGCTCGTGCGTGCCCGTCTTGCCGAGCATGGGGGTGCCGTCGTTCGGGTTGCCGCCTGACCCGGTGCCGCCGGGCACCATCACGCCCTGCAGAGCGAAGGCGGCGGCGGCAGCGACCTGCGGGCTGATGACCTGCGTGCACCGGTCGCCCGGAACCGGGAGCTCCATGCCGTCGGCGTTGACCACGCGCTCGATCGCCCGAGGGATGCAGTGGACGCCGTTGTTCGCGATCGTCGCGAACGCGGCGGCCATGGCGACCGGAGCGATGTTGTTCGTCCCGATGATCGCCGCGGCCCCGTCGATGTCGATGGGCGCGCCCGAGCCGCGCGTCACACCCATGCGCGTGGCGACCTGCTCGATGTCGCAGAGGTCGAGCTTCTCGGCCATGCCGAGGAACCCGCTGTTGAGCGACTGCGCGGTGAACTGCATCGGCGTGCCGGTGTAGCCCGGGACGTTGCCGAAGTTGCGCACCACATGGTTCTCGCGGTTGATCCACGTGCCCTCGCAGCGGTCCTGGAGGCGGGGGATGGCGCGGAGGCTGCCGTTCACGCTCTCGAAGAGCGAGTGGCCCTTCTCGAGCCAGTCGACGAGCGTGAAGAGCTTGAACGTCGACCCGGTCTGGAACCCGTCCGAGACGCCGTGGACCGCATCCCCGGCGTACACGAGCGAGGTGTACGCCGGGTCGGTCGCGGCGAGATCGCGATCCTCGGTGAACCGGTTGTTCTGGCCGATCGCGAGGATGCGCCCGGTGCCGGCCTCGACGCTGACAGCGGCCGAGCCGAACGCCATGCCCGGAACGCTCTCGGGCGCGTACTGGCGCATGGCCTCCTGGGCCGCGTTCTGCAGCCGCCAGTCCAGCGTCGTGTAGATGTTGAGGCCCTCGCGCGTGAGGGACTCCTGTCGCTCCTGGGCCGTCTCGCCGAAGGCGGCGGCGTAGTCGGGGTCGAGGCGCACCGTGTTGACGACGTATTGGCAGAAGAACGGTGCGGTCGAGGCGGCGCAGCCCTTCGGTGCGGGATTCAGGGCCGGCGCGATCGGCTCGATCGCGGCGGCGACGTACTGCTCGGCGGTGATGCGTCCGTCCTCGCGCATGCGGTCGAGCACGTACAGCTGCCGCCCCTTCGTGGCGCTGTATGCGTCGCCGGCGGCGAGGTACTGCTCCTGGGTGATGGTGCCGTCCGCGAGGAGGGTGTCGAGGCCGGCGAGGGTGCCGGGGGTGACGTCCTCGACGGACGCGTCGGCGGCCTTGTTGAAGCGCTGGCCGTCGCTGCCGAAGATGGAGCCGGCGGGCCGGTCGATGCGGAACGTGTTGGGGTTCTGCACGATCCCGGCGAGGGTCGCCGCCTGGCCCAGTGTGAGCCCGGCCGCCGTCGTGCTGAAGTAGAACCGGGCCGCCGCCTCGACGCCGTAGGTCGTGCCCCCGAAGTTCGCGATGTTCAGGTAGCCGAGCAGGATGTCGTTCTTCGAGTACTTCTGCTCGAGGGCGATGGCGAAGCGCATCTCCTGCAGCTTGCGTGTGTAGCCATCGTTGCCCTTGGCGGTCGTCGCATCGGTCCAGCACTTCAGCAGGACGTCGTCGCGGGTCATCTCGACGACCGGCTCGCCGTCCTCGCCGATCACCGGCTCGCCCGCCTCGTCGGTCTGGTAGACGGTGTCGGCAGCCTTCTCGCACTTCTGGATGAGGACGTTCTTGACGTACTGCTGGCTGATCGACGAGCCTCCCTGGGTGACTCCGCCCTGGGCGTTCTTGATGAGCGCCCGGGTCGTGCCGAGGATGTCGATGCCGCCGTGCTCGTAGAAGCGGGGGTCCTCCGAGGCCAGGATCGCGTCGTACATCACGGGCGCGACCTGGTCGAAGCTGACCGGCTCGCGGTTCTGGTCGTAGAACGAGGTCAGCTCCACGTCCGCACCGCTGGCGGGGTCTCGCGCGTAAATCGTCGTCGGCAGCATGAGGCGGTCGATCTCGAGATAGCTCGGCATGCCGTCGAACAGCGAGACGGCGTTGCGGGCCGCGTGCCCCGAGAGCGCGAGGACGGGTGCGAGCGGGGCCACCACCAGCAGGCCGGCGATCACGCTGAGGACCACGAGCCCCACGAGACCGCCGAGGACCCCGGCGAGGGTGCGGCGGTACGGCGGCACCAGCTCGACCTGTGGCGGAACCCCTGGTGATGGTTTCACGGCGGCGTCCAATGTCCGGTGGGGGACAGCATGCCAGACGGCCTCGGTTTGCGCGACGGGTGAGCGCCGAGGCGTTCGCCGCTGAGCGTAGGTTGGATCCGTGGCGCGCAACTGGGCTGGAACGTACGAATACACCGCGCCGCGGATCGTCCAGGCGACCTCGGTCGACGACGTGCGACGACTGCTCGCGGCGCCGGGCCGCGTCCGCGCGCTCGGCACCCGGCACTCGTTCACGGACCTCCCCGACACCACCGGAACCCTGGTGGACGTGACCGGGTTCGCGCCCGAGTTCGAGCTCGACGAGGCCGCGCAGACGGTCACCGTGCCCGCCGGCATCCGCTACGGGGTGCTCGCGGTGTGGCTCGACGAGCGCGGCTGGGCCCTGCGGAACATGGGCTCGCTGCCGCACATCAACGTCGGCGGCGCGACCGCGACCGCGACGCACGGCTCGGGCGACGCGAACCCCGTGCTCTCGGCCTCCGTCCGCGCGTTCCGGTACGTCGGCGCCGACGCGGAAGTCCACGACGTGCGGCGCGGGGATCCGGACTTCGACGCGCTCGTCGTGGGGCTCGGCGCCTTCGGCATCATCGTGTCGCTGACCCTCGACGTGCAGCCGACGTTCCGCGTGCGGCAGGACATCTACACCGGCGTCACGTGGGATGCCGCGCTCGGTCGCTACGACGAGCTCACCTCGGCCGGCTACAGCGTGTCGGTGTTCTCGCGCTGGGAGGATCCGGGCGTCGGCTACGTGTGGGTCAAGACGCGGCTCGACACCGACGACGACCCGGTGGCCGACACGCTCCTCGACGGCGTGCGCGCGGTCAGCGGCGAATCGCCGCTCGGGGTGGAGGACAACGTCACCGAGCTCGCGGGCGTCCCGGGACCCTGGATGCTGCGCCTGCCGCACTTCCGGCTCGACGCGCAGCCGTCGTTCGGCGACGAGATCCAGAGCGAGTACTTCGTCGCCCGCGCCGACGCGCCCGCCACCCTGGACGCGGTGCGCGCCCTGGGCGACGGCATCCGTCCTCATCTCATCTGGACCGAGCTGCGCACGGCCGCCGCCGACGAGCTGTGGCTGAGCCCCGCCTATCGGCGCGACGCCGTGATCATCCACTTCACCTGGTACAACCACGCCGACGCGGTCGCCGCGGCGGTGGCCCGCATCGAGACGGTGCTCGAGCCCTTCGGCGCCCGCCCGCACTGGGGCAAGCTGCACGGCTTCGACCGCCGCCGCATGGAGCGGGTGCACCCGCGCCTCGCCGACGCGCGCGCGGTGTTCGAGCGCCTGGATCCCGACGGCCGCTTCACGAACGCCCACCTCGAGCGCGTCGGGGTCCGCGAGCCCCGCTGACCCGCGTGCGCAACCGCGGGGATCCTCGCCGACA
Organism: Microbacterium sp. M3; assembly: GCF_033548675.1. NCBI lineage: Bacteria > Bacillati > Actinomycetota > Actinomycetes > Micrococcales > Microbacteriaceae > Microbacterium > Microbacterium sp. M3. The sequence continues at coordinate 1,017,292 of NZ_JAWTZT010000001.1, read as the reverse complement.
CGCCGGTTGACGGATGCCGCACCCGGCGCGGCTGCGGAGATCCCCGCGGGGGTGCGCAGTCCGTGAGGGGGTCAGCTCGCGCGGGCGCGCAGCTCGGGGTCGTCGTCGCGGGGAAGCCGGATGGGCGTCGTGCCGGCGACCTCGTCGCTGAACTCCTCGGGGGCGACCACCGTGAGCGGGCGCGTCTCGTCGAGTGTGAGGCGGAAGCGCTTGCGCTCGTGGCGGTGCAGGCGGCCCGACACGAGCAGCCAGGTCGCGCCGATCGCGAACGCCACGAAGGCCGCGGCGGCGCCCACGAGGATCGCGATCCTCGGGCCGAACTCGCCCGCGACCCAGCCGACGATCGGCGCGCCGATCGGCGTGCCGCCCATGAGGATCGCCATGTACAGCGCCAGCACGCGACCGCGGAGGACCGGGTCGGTCGTCGTCTGCACGTAGCCGTTGGCGGTCGTCATCATGGTCACGACGGAGAAGCCCGTGAATATCAGGGTGACGGCATACAGCCAGTACGTCGGCATGAACGCCGACACCACCGCGGCGGCGCCGAACATCGCGGTGCCCACGATGAGCACCCGCAGTCGGGCGCGGTCGCGGCCGGCTGCCATCAGTGCTCCGGCGACCGAGCCGATGGCGAGGATCGAGCTCAGCAGCCCGAAGCCGTCGGCCTCCTTGCCGAACTCGACCGCCATCGTCGAGGCGAGGATCGGGAAGTTCATGCCGAACGCGCCGATGAGGAACACCATCGCGAACGTCACCATGAGGTCGGGGCGCCTGCCGACGTACCGGAATCCGTCGGCCAGCCGTGACGACTGCGGCGCCTTGACGCGCGGCACCAGCTCGTGCGTGCGGATCAGCACGAGCGCGGCGAGCATCGCGAGGAACGTCACGGCGTTGGCGACGAAGACCCAGCCGGTGCCGATCGCGACGATGACCACGCCCGCCACGGCGGGGCCGATCATGCGGGCCCCGTTGAACGAGGCCGCGTTCAGGGCGACCGCGTTCGAGGCGTTCTCGCGGGCCACGAGGTCGGACACGAACGCCTGGCGGGCGGGGTTGTCGAAGGCCGCCACGACGCCGAGCGCGAGGGCGAACGCGTACATGATCGGCAGCGTCATCACGCCGGCGAAGATCAGCACGCCGATCGCGAGGCCCAGCACGAGCAGCAGGCTCTGCGTCACCAGCAGCAGCTTGCGGCGGTCGAACCGGTCGGCGACCAGACCCGTGACGCCCACGAGCAGCAGCGGCGGGGCGAACTGGAGCGCCATCGTGACGCCCATCGCGGCGGCGTCGTTGTCGGTCAGCTCGGTGAGGACCACCCAGCTGATCGCGGTCGCCTGCATCCACGCGCCGATGTTCGACACCAGCGCGCCGATGAACCAGACGCGGTAGTTGAAGGCCGAGAACGAGCGGAACATCGCCGAGCTGCCGGGCTGCGCCGCGGGCGGGGTCACCGGGCCACCATCCGCTGCATCAGCTCGGCCGCGGCCGACAGTGTGTCGCGTTCCGCGGGGGTGAGCTCGCCCAGCGCGGCCTCGACCCACGCGTCGCGGCGCCGCGCGGTCTCGTCGACGACGGCGTCGCCTTCCGGTGTCAGCGAGATCACGACCTTGCGGCCGTCGCGCTCGTCGGCGGCCCGGGCGATGTACCCCGACTCCTGCAGGCAGTTGACGGTGCGGTTCATCGACGGCGCCGACACGCGCTCGCGGTCGGCCAGCTCGCCCAGGGTGTGGGGGCCGTGGACGCGCAGGGCCGCCAGCACCGCGAACTGTCCGTCGCTCATCGAGTCGACGGCGCGCTGCGTGCGCATGCGCCGCGCGAGCCGGAACGTCGCGATGCGCAGCTGCTGAGCGGCAGGGGAGAGGTCGGGATGGGGGTCGGCGTCGATCTGGGACTCGTTCATCAAAGTTCCGTTGCTGCTCATCCGACTCGTTAGCATAGCTCATTAGTCTTGCTAAAGAAAATCGGGGAGCGGATGCCGCGGCTCTCGGTTCCTCGTCGCAGGGCCGCTCGTCCTAGACTCGCCGCATGCCCTCGCTCCCCGACGAACGGTCCTTCGTCGATGCCCACGGCGTCACGATCGTCTACGACGTCTACTCCGCCGAGTCCGCCCCGCGCGGGGTCGTGCAGCTGCTGCACGGGGTGGGCGAGCACGCGGGGCGCTACCGCGCGCTGATCGGCGCACTCACCGCCGCCGGGTACATCGTCTACGCCGACGACCACCGCGGACACGGCCGTACCGGCATGGGCCAGCACGGCGGCGACATCGCGAAGCTCGGGCAGCTCGGGCCCGGCGGGCTGCGCGCCACCATCGCCGCGCTGTGGCAGCTGACGCAGCAGATCCGCGACGAGCACCCCGGGCTTCCGCTGATTCTGCTCGGTCACTCGTGGGGCTCCTTCATGGCGCAGAAGCTGATCAACGCGCACCCCGAGGCGTACGACGCGCTGGTGCTGTCGGGCTCGTCGCTGCTGTGGCCGGGCTCGCTCAACTCGGGGCCACTCAACAAGCCGTGGAGCGGCCCGCAGGCGACCGGCGTGGAGTGGCTGTCATCCGACCCCGCCGTGGGCGAGGCGTTCCTCACCGACGGGCTGACGACCAGCGAGACGCTGCCGAAGCTCTTCGGCGTGGTCGACACGCTGCGGCTGATCGGCAAGCCGCGGAAGAACCTCGGCCGCGACATCCCGGCTCTCCTCATGGTCGGCCGCGACGACACCGTGGGCGGTCCGCGCAGCGTGCACCGCCTCGCCGATGCGTACCGCACGCGGTCCGGCTTCACCGACGTGACGACGCTCGTCTATCCCGGCGCACGGCATGAGATCTTCAACGAGGTCATGCAGGCGGAGGTGCGCGCCGACCTCCTGGCCTGGCTCGACGCCCGCGTTCCGGCCCGGGGCTGACACGGGCCGCCGGGCGACCGCAGCGCCCCGACCCGCCGGGGCGACGGCAGCGGCGCCCGAGGGGCTCCGCCCGGCGGCGGGGTGCCGGCCACGCGCCGTGGCGCCTGACTGGCGGTAGCGGCCGCGAGAAGTCGACCCCCGTCGACGTTGACGTCTACGCGTCCGTGCGCGATGCTGGCCGCAGTGATCACCGTGGGAGCGCTCCCACGTCGGAATCGGCATCCGTCGATCCGGCGTCGCGCGCACGGTGCCGCTCCCCGGGCGACGACGCCCGGCGGTCGACGACGACCACAGGAGAACGCATGATCCCCCTTCCCACCCGACCGCGCTCGCACGCGGCACGCCGCGCCCTCGCCCTCGGCGGGGCCGCGGCGCTCGCCGTCGGGCTCGCGGTGCCCCTCGGTGCGAGTGCCGCCGCGGCAGCACCCGAAGAGCCCCTCGGTCTCGCGGGCTCGCAGCTCTACGTCAACCCGTGGAGCACCACCCTCGAGGCGGCGCAGTCCCTCAGCGGCCAGGCCCGCGACGATGCCCAGCTGCTCGGCTCGATCCCCTCGGCCGACTGGTTCACGTCGGGCACGCCCGCCGAGGTCGAGGCGGCCGTCGACGCCGTCGTCACCGCGGCGGCCGCGCAGGGCCGGATGCCCCTCCTCGTCGCCTACAACCTGCCCTTCCGCGACTGTGCGCAGTACTCCGCGGGCGGCGCTGCCGGCACCGCCGAGTACCTCGCGTGGATCGACGGGTTCGCCGCCGGCATCGGCGACCGCCCGGCCGCGGTGATCCTCGAGCCCGACGGCCTGGGCATCATCCCGCACTACGTCACCCTCGACGGGGTCGCCGAGTGGTGTCAGCCGGCCGAGGTGCCCGCCGACACGGCCGCGGCCGACCGGTTCGCGCAGCTCAACGGCGCGGTGGATGCGATCGGCGCGCTGCCGGCGGCATCCGTCTATCTCGACGGCACGGGATCGAGCTGGCTGAACGTCGGCGAGATCTCGGACCGCCTGCTCAAGGGCGGCGTCGAGCGCGCGGACGGCTTCTTCCTGAACGCCTCGAACTACCAGTTCACCGCGAACTCGACGGCGTTCGGCACGTGGATCTCGCAGTGCATCGCCTACGTCACCCAGGTGAACCCCGGCGACTTCGGCTCGTGCGGCAACCAGTACTGGGCCGGCGGACCGGCGAACAACTGGGGCGGCGACTGGCCGGCCGGCTTCGGCGGCGCGCTGTCGCCGTACGGGGAGTGGAGCGCGGATGCCGCAGACCCCGCCCTCGACACCTCCGGGGTGCAGTCGCGCTACGAGCTGATCCTCGGCGGCGTCGAGCCGACCACGCGCTTCGTCATCGACACGAGCCGCAACGGGCTGGGCCCGTGGCAGTACCCGGTCGGCGTGTATCCGGCGCACGAGGACTGGTGCAACCCGCCGGACCGCGGCCTGGGACTGCGGCCCGACACCACGACCGGCGTCGCGCTCGTGGACGCGTACCTGTGGATCAAGGTGCCCGGCGAGTCCGACGGCAAGTGCTACCGCGGGACGACCGGACCGCTCGACCCGGAGCGCGGCATGGAGGACCCGGCGGCCGGGCAGTGGTTCGTCGAGCAGGCGCGCGAGCTCATCGCCCTCGCGAACCCGCCGATCGCGCCGCTCGACTGCCACGTCGACTGGGTCGCGGACGGCGATGCACGTGCGTTCTCGGCCACTGTGCGGCTCTCGGGCGCCGTGCCCGATCGCTGGACGCTCGCCTTCGCGGTGCCCGAAGATCAGCAGGTGACGAAGGCGACGCGCGCGACCGTCTCGCAGCAGTCCGACGTCGTCGCCGTCGCCGGCGCGGCCAAGCGGACGGGCAATGCGCCCGACACCGTGGTGCACGCGAAGGGCGCGGTCACGACCCCGTGGCAGTTCCTGCTCGGCGGGCGCGCGTGCACCTCGTGACGCACGGCGGCTGATACCCGAGGCGGCGGCGACGGATGCCTCATCCGCCGTCGCCGCCTCATAGCAGGCGCGACGACCGCACGTCCAGACCCGGGCCTCTTCTGCGCCGCCGTTCGAGCCGTCGCTAGTGTGAGCGGCGCCGCGGCGACCGTCGCGGCATCCCTTCGAGAAAGGTTCCCCCCGCCTTGATCACCCTCAGCTGGCTCCTGCTCATCGCCCTCGTGGGCGGCGCCCTCGCGCTCATCGACGGCATCCTCCGCGTCCGCGGACGCGGCAACACCATCGTCGGCATCATCGAGATCGTCGTCGCGGCGCTGTTCGTGCTGTCGCTGTTCCTGCCCGGCATCCCGTTCGGATCGCTGGTGCTCGCGATCGCGACCATCATCGTCATCGTGGTCGGCATGGTGTTCCGCGGTCGCCAGGGCATCGGCATCGCGATCGCGGCGCTCGCCGTGCTCGTGCTGTGGATCGTCCTCGTCAACCGGTGGCTCGTCATCCCCGGCATCAACTGACCCGGAGCCGGGCGTCGCCGCGGCGGCGCCCGGCTCAGCGGTGCCTTTCGGGCGCCACAAGGTCGGAGATCTCCCCCAGATCGGACGGATCTTCCTCAGCCCCTCCGGCTTTCGGTGGATCTCCGACCTTGCGGCGGCCGACGCAGGGCCGCGCGAGCTCCGGTGCCACCCTCCGACCCCACCCTCCGGCCTCCGGCCACCCGCCCCCGCCCCGCCCTCCGGCATGGCCGGGGACCCGCGCAATAGGCTGAACCCATGCACGGCGAATACAAGGTGCCCGGCGGAAAGCTCGTCGTCGTCGACCTCGAGGAGCGCGGCGGCCGCATCGCGGACTTCCACCTCGCGGGCGACTTCTTCCTGGAGCCCGACGACGCGCTCGACGACATCGACGCCGCCGTCAACGGACTGCCGGTCGAGTCCGACGTCGCCGCGATCGCCGCCGCCGTGCGCTCGGCCCTTCCCGAAGGCGCGCAGCTGCTGGGGTTCACCCCCGAGGCCGTCGGCACCGCGGTGCGCCGTGCGCTCGTGACGGCACCCGGCTGGCGCGACTTCGACTGGGAGATCGTCCACGACAAGCCCGTCTCGCCGCGCATGAACCTCGCCCTCGACGAGGTGCTCACCGGCCGTGTCGGCGACGGCCGGCGTCGCCCCACCCTGCGCATCTGGGAGTGGGACGAGAACGCCGTCGTCATCGGCTCGTTCCAGTCCCTGCGCAACGAGGTCGATCCCGACGGCGCCGCCGCACACGGCTACGACGTGGTCCGCCGCATCTCCGGCGGCGGCGCGATGATGATGGGCGCGAACTCGATCGTCACGTACTCGCTCTACGTGCCGGCATCCCTCGTCGCCGGGCTCACGTTCGCCGACTCGTACGCCTTCCTCGACGACTGGGTGCTGCAGGCGCTGCGCTCCCTCGGGATCGAGGCGACCTATCAGCCGCTCAACGACATCGCCTCGCCGCAGGGCAAGATCGGCGGTGCGGCGCAGAAGCGCCTCGCCAACGGGGGAGTGCTCCACCACGCCACGCTCAGCTACGACCTGGACGGCGAGGTGATGACCGAGGTGCTGCGGATCGGCCGCGAGAAGCTCAGCGACAAGGGCACGACCTCGGCGGCCAAGCGCGTCGATCCGCTGCGCCGGCAGACCGGGCTGCCGCGCGAGGCGATCATCGCCCGGCTCGAGGAGACGTTCGCGCACCTGTACGGCGCGGTGCCCGGCAGCATCAGCGACGACGAGTACGCCGAGGCCGAGGCCCTCGTCGAGTCCAAGTTCGCGACCGACGCATGGCTGCGGCGGGTCCCCTGACCGGGGGAGCGGATGCCGCGGCGCCCGGGTCGATCGAGATCCACCAGGGTGACAACCTCGAGGTCATCCGCGCGCTCCCCGACGCCTCGTTCACCCTGATCTACCTCGACCCGCCGTTCAACACCGGCCGCCCGCAGGAGCGCTCGATCGAGACCGCGCGGTCGGGCCTGCGGATTCAGCCTGAAGGGGAGGAACCGGTCGCGCACGCCGCGGAATCCCCGGACGCGCACGCGACCGCGGCGCCGCACAGACTGAATCCCGCAGGTGCGGGGCCTGGTGCCGTCGTCCGCCGCGGGTTCCACGGCCGGGAGTACGAGCGCATCCGCGGTGACCTGCGCGCCTACGACGACACCTTCGACGACTACTGGGGCTTCCTCGAGCCGCGGCTGCTCGAGGCATGGCGGCTGCTGGCCGACGACGGCACGCTGTACCTGCACCTCGACTACCGCGAGGCGCACTATGCCAAGGTGCTGATGGACGCGCTCGTCGGCCGCGAGCGGTTCCTCAACGAGCTGATCTGGGCCTACGACTACGGCGCGAAGACCCGCAAGCGCTGGCCCACCAAGCACGACACGATCCTCGTGTACGTCAAGGACCCGAAGGCGTACTGGTTCGATTCGGATGCCGTCGACCGTGAGCCGTACATGGCGCCGGGGCTCGTCACGCCCGAGAAGGCCGAGCGCGGCAAGCTCCCCACCGACGTCTGGTGGCACACCATCGTGCCGACCACTGGGCGGGAGAAGACGGGGTATCCGACGCAGAAGCCCGAGGGGGTCCTGCGGCGCATCGTGCAGGCATCCTCACGCCGCGGCGATCGCGTGCTCGACTTCTTCGCCGGCAGCGGCACGACCGGGGCGGTCGCCTCGGCGCTCGGCCGCGACGCCGTGCTCGTCGACCACAATCCCGAGGCGATCGCCGTCATGCGCGAGCGGATGCCGCACGCCCGGGTGGTGACTGAAGCCGGTCGTTGAGCGGGGCACGTATACGCCTTCGTGGACGCGCTGACAACCCTCCCGCGGCGCGGGGCTGCGGCATCCGTCATCGCCCTAGGCTGAGGATCATGCGCTTCGGAACCTTCATCCCCCAGGGCTGGCGATTCGACCTCGTGGGCATCGAGCCCGCCGAGCACTGGGCGGTGATGAAGGGGCTCGCCGAGCGCGCCGACGCGGGTCCGTGGGAGTCGCTGTGGGTGTACGACCACTTCCACACCACACCCGTGCACAGCGACGAGGCGACGCACGAGGCGTGGACGCTGATGGCGGCGTTCGCCGCGACGACCAGCCGCATCCGCCTCGGGCAGATGTGCACGTGCATGGGCTACCGCAACCCGGCGTACCTCGCGAAGGTGGCGGCGACCGTCGACATCGTGTCGGGCGGGCGCACCGAGATGGGCATCGGCGGTGGCTGGTACGAGCACGAGTGGGAGGCGTACGGCTACGGGTTCCCGCCGATCCCCGAGCGCCTGCGGATGCTGCGCGAAGGCGTCGACATCATGCAGCAGGCGTGGACGACCGGCCGTGCGACGCTGGACGGCAAGCACTACCAGGTCGACGGCGCCATCGTGCAGCCGCTGCCCCTGCAGGACGGCGGCATCCCGATCTGGGTCGCGGGCGGCGGCGAGAAGGTGACGCTGAAGATCGCGGCGAAGTACGCCTCGTACACGAACTACGCCGGCTCGCTCGACGACATCGACCGCAAGAGCGCCATCCTGCGCGAGCACTGCGACGCGCTGGGCCGGGACTTCGCGGACATCACACGGACGTCGAACTTCAACACGATCGTCGGGGCGACCGAGGCCGAGGCGCTCGAGCGGCTCGCCGTCGTCAAGGAGCGTCTGCTGCCGCACGTCGGCCAGGAGCGTGCCGACAAGATCGAGCACGACTACGTCACCTCGCCGGCCTTCGGCGCGGTCGAGCAGGTCGTCGAGCGCCTCGCCGAGCGCGAGCGGCACGGCATCGCCTACGCCATCCACTACTTCCCCGAGGCCGCGTACGACCTCTCGGGCGTCGAGCTCTTCGAGCGCGAGGTCATCGGCGCGCTGAGCTGAGACCGTAGGCCGGCGGGCCGGAACGGATGTCGCGCCTCAGACGAGGGCGCGCACGCTCCGGTAGCCGTCGGGGACCACGTCGGGGGCGGATGCCGCGCCGCCGAACACGCGCGTCGTCCCGGGGGCGTCGGACCAGGGCCGCCAGCCGGGGTCGCCGCCGCGGATGAGGGCGACGGCCGCGCCGTGCACCGCGTCGGCCAAGCGACGGGGCGGAGCGTCGCCCGCGATGGCGGCGACGTGCGGGTCGTCGAGGCAGTCGAACCAGAACGGCACGTCGAGGCAGTGCAGCGCCCAGCGCTTGGTGGGCGACGGCCACGTGAAGCGGTAGACCCAGGTGGGTGCCGCGCCCCGAGCGCCGGCCACCTTCACCACGGTGGAGCGGAACACCCTGTCGGAGACGTACCGGCCGACCGTGGCCGCCGTCCCCTTGCGGCGCTGCGCCGTGTTGTCGGCGAGGTACGGCTGACGCACGTCGCGCGGCACCCCGAGCTTCGCGAGCGCGAGCGTCGCCGGGATGAGCCGAAGCTTGCGTGCGGCTCCGTCCAGCACCATGGTGAACTCGTCGTCGGTCGAGCCGAGGACGAGCGGCTTGTCGGCACCGACACCGGAGGCCAACGACGCGATCGTCGGCTGGGTGAGCAGGTCCCCGTCGATGGCGGGTCCCCACGAGGGGCCCTCGCCGAGCAGGATCCGCACACCGGCGAGGCGATCGCCCGACTCCGGTTCCGCCGCCTTCGACTGCAGGGCGTGCAGCCGCTCCTCGGGCACCGACGCGAAACCCTCCCGGGTCGCGTCGACCCCGGCGAGGTGCGCGAGCCGTGCCGAAGCCGTGCGTGCCCGCTCGCGCGAGACGTCGGCCAGCGCCGCCGACAGCGCCCACGCGGAGTGGAAGAGGTGCTGGGCCGCCGGCATCCCGAGCAGTGTCAGCACCGCCCCGCCACCGGCGGACTGGCCCGCGATCGTCACCCGCGACGGATCGCCGCCGAACGCGGCGATGTTCCCCTGCACCCACTCGAGCGCGGCGAGCCAGTCGCGCACGCCGCGGTTCGACGGGGCGCCCGCGATGTGCCCGAACCCGTCGAAGCCGAGGCGGTAGGAGATCGCGACGGTCACGACGCCGTCGCGGTTGAACGAGCGCCCGTCGTACCACGGACTCCCGGGAGACCCGGAGATGTAGCCGCCGCCGTGGATCCACACGAGCACCGGCAGCGCGGGCTCCGACCGACCCGGCGACGGCGTGAAGACGTTGAGGTTGAGCGTCGCCTCGCCGGGCACGCTCGGCTCGGGGATCAGCGTGATGCCGGTGTCGCCCCGCTGCGCGGTGGCGCCGAACGCGACGGCGTCGCGGATCCCGTCCCACGGGTCGGGCGGCACCGGCGCCGCGAAGCGGAGGTCGCCGACGGGCGCCTTCGCGAACGGGATGCCGAGGAACGCCGCCGACGCGCCGCGCTCGCCCGGCGACCCCCGCCACACTCCGCGCACCTTCCCGGGTGCGGTCAAGGCGATGGGGCCTTCGGCGGGAGTCATGCGGGTCCTTCCAGGCAGGCGGGCTCGGCGCCCGCTGCCGCCGGCTCCCACCGCCGGCAGCGGACACGCGCGGAAGCCTACCGTCCCAGCCCCGGCCGGACCGGATGCAGGGGTGCCGAACCCGCCGCCCGGGCCCACGGCCCCGGACTCGCCGCCCGGGCCCACGGCCCCGGACTCGCCGCCCGGGCCCACCGCCCGGGCCCACCGCCCCGGACTCACCGCCCGGAGCTGCCGCCCGACCTACCGCTCCGGGACGTGGTCGCCCTGGCGCTCGATGTCGTCGTCGGCGTCGTCCTGTGCCTCGATCAGCTGCTCGTGGAACTCGCCGCCGGCCAGCGTGTCGGGCTGGTCGTCCGGCCCTTCGCGGGCGTCCGTCGTGTCGTGCGGGTCGCGGTGCATGTCGTGCTCCTCTCCGCGATCAGCGTGGCCCTCCCGGTGTCGAGACCGGGAGGGCCTTGACGCGCGTCACGTGTGCAGGAAGGCGAGGAGGGCCTCGTTCACCTCGGCACCGTGCGTCCAGAGCAGTCCGTGGGGTGCGCCTTCGAGCTCGACGTAGGTGGCGTCGGGCAGCAGCTCCTTGAACCGGCGCGCGGTCACGTCGATCGGCAGGATGTTGTCGGCGGTGCCGTGCAGGATGAGCGCCGGCACGTCGATCGCGGGGATGTCGGCGCGGAAGTCCGTCGGCCATGTCAGCGGAGCCGCGGCGATCGCGGTGTTGCCCGCGTAGCTCGCCACCTGGATGCTCGCGTCCAGCGCCTCCTGCGAGATGCGCGAGCCGAGATTGTCGTCGAGGTTGTAGAAGTCCTTGTAGAACCCTGCGATGAACGCGTAGCGGTCGTCGCGCACCGACTGTGCGATCCCGTCGAAGAATTCCTGCGGCCCCGCGCCGTCGGGATTGTCGTCGCTCTTCAGCAGGAACGGCTCGAGCGAGCCGAGGAACGCCGCCTTGGCGACACGGCCGCTGCCGTAGCGCGACAGGTAGCGGGCGATCTCGCCGGTGCCCATCGAGAACCCGACGAGCACCGCGTCGCGCAGGTCGAGGTCTTCGATCAGGGCGTGCAGGTCGGCGGCGAAGGTGTCGTAGTCGTAGCCCGATCCGGCTTTGGTCGACGCGCCGAACCCGCGGCGGTCGTACGCGATCACGCGGTAGCCGGCATCGAGCAGGGCAGCCTGCTGCTTGCCCCACGACTCGCCGTTCAGCGGGAACCCGTGGATCAGCACGACCGGCTGCGCGTCGGCTGGTCCCTGGTCGGTGTAGTAGAGGTCGACGTCCACCGAGTTCTCGGTCCCGACGGTGATGTACGCCACGATCGCTCCTTCCGGGCCGGGAGACGGATGCCGCGGCCCTGCGTTCGACGCTAGGCCGCGGCATCCGTCATCGCCAGCATCTTGCGCGCAGCCGTCATGAGCGTTCATGCGGCGTTCAGGTCGGGCTCGTCTCCCCACACCCGCCGTCCCCCCCGCCGCGGCCCCAACTCAATAAGGACCCGGGGGGTGGGGGCGGGGAGGGTGGGACCCTAGAGCGGCCCGGTCAGTCGCGGGCGGCGCCCGCGGACGGCGTCACGGTGAAGATCGTGGGCGCGCCGAACCCGGCGGCCGCGAAGGCGGCGGTTGCGGCATCCGTCACCGTCCGGACCTTCTCGTGGGCGACCAGGGCGATCGCGGCGCCGCCGAAGCCGCCGCCGGTCATGCGCGCGCCGACGGCACCCGCCGACAGTGCAGCCTCGACGGCCGTGTCGAGCTCGGGCACCGAGATCTCGAAGTCGTCGCGCATGGAGGCGTGCGAGGCGACGAGCAGGTCGCCGATCGCCGTCGGACCCTGCTCGCGGAGCGTCTGGACCGTGTCGAGCACGCGCTGGTTCTCGGTCACGACGTGGCGCACGCGACGGAAGGTGACGTCGTCGACGAGCTCGGCGAGTCGCGGGAGGTCGTCGACCGACACGTCGCGCAGCGCCGGCACCCCGAGCGCCGCCGCGCCGCGCTCGCAGGCCGCACGGCGCTCGCCGTAGCCGCCCGTCGCGTGCGAGTGCTTCACGCCCGTGTCGATGACGAGCAGCTCCAGGCCCGCGGCCGCGAACCCGAGGTCGATGACGTTCGCGTCCAGCGAGCGGCAGTCGAGGAAGATCGCCGCGTCGGCCCGGCCGAGCAGCGAGGCCATCTGGTCCATGATCCCGGTGGGGGCGCCGACCGCCTCGTTCTCGGCGCGACGGCCGATCTGCGCGAGCGCGACCCGGTCGAGGGGGCCCACGCGGCCGGAGGCTCCGCTCGACGCGTCAGCGGCGAGTGGAGGGGCCGTGGGGACGATGGCCCATGTCTCGGCGAGCGCGACGGCGGTCGCGCCCTCGATCGCGGCCGACGACGACAGTCCGGCGCCGACCGGCACGACGGAGGCGAAGGCGAGGTCGACGCCCGTGACCGACTCGGGATCGGTTCCGGATGCCTCCAGCAGCGCCCACGCGACGCCCAGGGGGTAGCGGGCCCACTCGGGGATTTCGTCGCGTCGCTCCGGGAAGAGGGCGTGCAGCTCGGCGAGTCCGGCCTCGACGGTGGCGTCGTCGAAGGTCGAGACGACGCGGATCCGTCCGTCGCTGCGCGGAGCCAGCGCGGCGTGCGTGCGGTGCTGGATCGCGAACGGGAGGACGAAGCCGTCGTTGTAGTCGGTGTGCTCGCCGATGAGGTTCACGCGGCCGGGGGCCGACCAGGTGCCGACGGGCTCGGCGCCGAAGCTCTCGGTGAAGAGGGCGCGCGCCGCCTCGGCGGCCGGGCTCTGACGGTGGGCAGCGGGGCCGGCGGTGGTCACAGGGTCTCCTCGGGGATGGACAGAACGGCCTCGCGCAGCTTCGCGGCGGCCGCCTCGGGCGGGATGTCGCCGATCCAGGCGCCCATGGCGGCCTCGGATCCGGCGAGGAACTTGAGCTTGTCGGCGGCCCGGCGGGGCGAGGTCAGCTGCAGGTGCAGACGGGCGGCGTCGCGGGCGCGGTGCACCGGCGCCTGGTGCCAGGCGGCGATGTAGGGCGTCGGCGAGTCGTACAGGGCGTCCACCCCGCGCAGCAGCCGCAGGTACAGCGGGGCGAGCTCGTCGCGCTCGGCCTCGGAGGTCTCGGCGAAGTCGGCGACGTGGCGGTGCGGCACGAGGTGGATCTCGATCGGCCAGCGCGCGGCGAAGGGCACGAACGCCGTCCAGTGCTCGCCCTCGAGGATGACGCGCTCGCCGGCGCGTTCGAACTCGAGGATGCGGGCGAAGAGGTCGGGTCCCTCGCGGTCGATCGAGGCGAGGAGGCTGGTCGTGCGGGGTGTGATGTAGGGGTAGGCGTAGATCTGCCCGTGCGGGTGGGGGAGCGTCACGCCGATCGCCTCGCCGCGGTTCTCGAACGGGAAAACCTGCTCGATGCCCGGCAGCGCCGAGAGGGCCGCGGTGCGGTCGGCCCACGCCTCGATCACGGTGCGCGCCCGGGTGGGGGTGAGCGTGCCGAACGAGCCGGAGTGCTCGGGGCTGAAGCACACGACCTCGCAGCGACCGACGCTCGTGCGGGTGCGGCCGAGACCGGGAGCCGTCAGGTCTTCGAGATCGCGCGGGGCGTCGGCGCCGGCCGGGGCGTCGCCGTGCGCGGCGGCGAGGGCGGGCCCGAACGACGGCGACTTGTTCTCGAAGACCGCGACGTCGTAGCGCGACGGGATCTCGGACGGGTTGGCCGGCGTCTGCGGCGACAGCGGGTCGAGGTGGGCGGGCGGCAGGAACGCCCGGTTCTGCCGCGCCGCGGCGATCGAGACCCAGTCCCCGCTGAGCACGTCGCGGCGCATCGTCGCGGTCTCGGGCCGCGGGGCGAGGTCGCGGGCGTCGACGGCCCGCTCGGCGCCGAGCGTCGTGCCGGGGTCGTCGTAGTAGATGAGCTCGCGGCCGTCGGCGAGGCGCGTCGAGCGCTTGACGACGCCCGCCCCCAGGTTCGAGGTCTCGATGTCGGTGGCGGCGGTGCCGAACTCCGGTGTGTTCACGTCAACACGGTAGCAAGCGCGCTATGTTAGCGTCAACACGAGGCGCGATCGTGGAGTTCTGCAGACGCAGCCGGCGCCATCGTGCCGGGAAGAAGGGGACGTGACGTCGAGGCGGGTGTCGATGGCGGACGTCGCCGCGCGGGCGGGCGTCTCGGGCCAGACGGTGTCGCGCGTGGTCAACGCGAGCCCGCGCGTCGATCCCGAGACCCGCGCCCGCGTCGAGGCGGCGATGAGCGACCTCGGCTACCGCCCCCACCGCGCCGCCCGCGCCCTGCGCACCGGGCGGACGCAGACCATCGGGCTCGTGGTGTCGACGCTGGCCTCGGTGGGCAACTCCCGCATGCTGCAGGCGGTGGCGGATGCCGCAGCCGCCCGCGGCTATGCGCTCACGGTGGTGACGCTCGGCGCCGGGGGCGACGTGGCCGCCGCGTTCGAACGGCTCGCCGACCAGGGCGTCGACGGGGCCATCGTGCTGAACGAGGCGACGGAGCGCGTGCGCGAGTCCGACCTGCGGGGCGCGGGCCTGCGGCTCGTGGTCGTCGACTCGCCGCGCGACGACCGCTTCGGCGTGGTCGAGACAGACCATGCCGGCGGCGCGCGCCTTGCCGTCGCGCACCTGATCGGGCTCGGACACCGGATGGTGCACCACCTCGCGGGCCCTCAAACCTCGTTCGCTGCGGCCGAGCGCGAGCGGGGCTGGAGCGAGGCGCTGGCCGAGGCGGGGATGCCGGCCCGCGCCGTGGTGCGGGGCGACTGGACCTCCGCGTCGGGGTTCGCCGCGGCATCCGCTCTCCTCGCCGAGGGGGCGACCGCGGTGTTCGCCGCCAACGATCAGATGGCGCTCGGCGTGCTGCGCGCGGTGGCCGAGGCGGGGCGCGTCGTACCCGGCGACGTGAGCGTCGTGGGGTTCGACGACGTGGCGGATGCCGCGGACTACCGCCCGCCGCTCACCACGGTGCGCCAGGACTTCGACGCCCTCGGCTCGCGGGCTGTGGCCGCGCTCGTGGACGGCATCGAGGCGGGCGCGCCCGCCGCGTTCGAGACCGTGCCCACGCGCCTCGTCGTGCGTGAGAGCACCGGCGCCGCCCGCTGAAGACGGCGCCGGCGGATGCCTCAGCCCACGGCCCGGCGGGCCTCCCAGCCGGTGCGGACCATCTCGTCGACGGTGTAGCGGTTCTTCCAGTCGAGGTCTCGCGCCGCGAGCTCTCCGGTCGCGACGATGCGGTCAGGATCGCCCGGGCGGCGCGGCGCGATCTCGGGCGTGAAGTCGATGCCCGTGACGCGCGCCATCGCGTCCATGATCTCGCGCACGCTGAGGCCGTTCTGCGAGCCGAGGTTGTACGCCGGCTCGATCGGCTCGCCGGCCAGCAGCCGCTGCGCGGCGGCGACGTGCGCGGCGGCGATGTCGGCGACGTGGACGTAGTCGCGCACGTTGGTGCCGTCGGGGGTGTCGTAGTCGTCGCCGTTGATGCGCGGGGTTTTGCCGGCGAGCAGCGCCTCGAAGACGAGGGGGAAGAGGTTGTGCGGGCTGCTGTCGTACACGGCCGGGTCGCCCGAGCCGACGACGTTGAAGTACCGCAGGGCGGTGTGGCGCAGCGGGCGATCCGACGCCGCGGTGGCGACGGCCTGATCGCGGATCAGCCACTCGCCGATGAGCTTCGACTCGCCGTACGGCGATGCCGGGCGCTTGGGCAGGTCCTCGGTCACGAGGGGGACGTCGGGGGTGCCGTAGACCGCGGCCGACGACGAGAACACGAGGTTCGCGACGTCCGCGGCCTGCATCGCCTCGAGGAGCGCGCGCGTGCCCTCGACGTTCTGCGCGTAGGTGTGCAGCGGACGCTGCACCGAGACGCCCGCGTACTTGAAGCCGGCCAGGTGGATGACGCCGACCACCGCGTGCTCGCGGAGCGTGCGCTCGACGAGGTCGCGGTCGAGGATCGAGCCCTGCACGAACGCGACGCCGTCGGGGACGAAGCCCGCGTGGCCGCTCGAGAGGTCGTCGATGACGACGGGCGTGAGGCCCGCTCCGGCGAGCGCACGAACGATGTGGGCGCCGATGTAGCCGGCGCCTCCGGTCACGAGCCAGGTCATGTCACTCCGTCGGTTCAGCGGGGTCTGGTCGCCGAGCGGCGCCGCGTCCCATTCTGCCCCGAGCCGGACGGATGCCTCGTCCCCGGCGTCTGCGCGGGGTGCACGGCGTGCGCAGAATCGCCAGGTCCGGCCCGCACGCCGGGGCGCGACATCCGCTTCACGGCGTGTCCTGCGAAAGGTCCGACTCTGCGCTTCGATGCCGGGCTCAGACGTGGGCGGCCCAGCGCGCAGCGCGCTGCAACAGGGCGACGTGCGCGGGGGAGTCGTAGGAGCGCTCGTCGTGGCCGAGAGACGAGACCACGGCGCGTGTCGGCTGCTCGCGCACCCACACCGCGGGGTGCTCCGCCCCCTCGACCTCGTGCACGGCGAGCACGCGCACCCCGGGGTCGACCACGAGGTCGCAGTAGCGCTCGTCGAAGACGTCGAGCCCCGGCATCCCGCTCGTCACGGGGTGGGTCGCGTCGACCACGCGCACCCCCGCGTCGCCGATGGGCGGGTGCCACGAGACACCCGGCGCCCACTCGCCCCCGATCGCCTCGCGCCACGCCGGATGGTCGCGCAGGGTCGAGAGGGCGGCGTGCACGGCGACGAGCCCGATGCCGCGGGCGATCGCGGCGCGCAGCCCGGCGTCGGCGTCGGGATCGGCGCGACGGTCGAGCTCGGTCGCGCCCTCGCGCCACGGGTCTCCGGCGTTGACCACGAGGAGGTCGGCGCCGTCGAGGGTTGTGAGGGCGTGGTCGACGTCGTCGTCGACGACGACCTCCCACCCGTCCGAGCGCAGCGCCGCGGCGATCCGCGCGGACGTCTCGGGATACGGATGCCACGGATCGGCGTACCGCCCCGTCCCCGTGGCGATGACGGCGCGAGGCGGTGCGGGCTCGGCTTCCGGTCGGTCCATGGTTACCATGATCTGCAGGATAACGCTTTCCCGCTCCGCCGGGGCAGCGCACGGACATCGCCGCGCAGCCGATCGCTGCGGCCCGAGGAGAATGACGCCATGGCACACATCGTCGTGATCGCCCCCGATTCCTTCAAGGGCACCATCGGTGCCGCATCGGCCGCCGACGCCCTCGCCGCAGGCTGGCGCCGCGAGCGACCCGGCGACCACGCCCGCCTGCTGCCGATGGCCGACGGCGGCGAGGGCACGGTCGACGCCTTCGCGACGGCCGTGCCGGGTGCGCGGCGCATGCCGGTCACCGTGACGGGACCCGAGGGAGCGGCGGTCGAGGCATCCTGGGTGCTCCTCCCGCCGACGGCGGACGCGCCCGAGGGCATCGGCGTCGTCGAGCTCGCCAACACGAGCGGCATCGAGCTGCTCGGCACGCCGCCGCGGCTGCGCCCCTTCGATGCGCACACCCGCGGCTTCGGCGAGGCCATCGCCGCCGCCCTCGCTCACGGCGTCTCGCGGCTCGTCCTCGGCATCGGGTCGAGCTCGTCGACGGACGGCGGCACCGGCATGCTGACCGCGCTCGGCGCGCGATTCGCCGACGCGGCGGGCGCGCCGATCGCCGACGGCGCCCGGGGGCTCCATGCCGTGGCGTCGGCCGACCTCTCCGGTCTCGCGCCGCTGCCCCCCGGCGGCGTCACCGTGCTGAGCGACGTCACCAACCCGCTGCTCGGCGCGCGCGGCGCGGCGGCCGTGTTCGGCCCGCAAAAGGGCGCCGGGCCCGACGATGTGCCGGTGCTCGACGCCGGGCTCGCTCGGCTGGCGGGTCTGATCGATGCGGATACGGATGCCGCGGGCGCGGGTGCTGCGGGAGGCACCGGCTTCGGCCTCCTGGCTTGGGGTGCGGTGCTCGTGCCCGGGTCGGCGGCGGTGGCGGAGCTGGTGGGACTGGACGCGGCGGTGACCGCGGCATCCGTCGTCGTCACCGGCGAGGGCTCGTACGACGGCCAATCGGCCGCGGGCAAGGTGCCCGCTCACGTCGGTGCGATCGCGGCGTCTGCGGGGGTGCCCGTCGCGCTCGTCGCGGGACGCATCGCGACGGATGCCGACACCTCGGGCTTCGCCGCGACCACGTCGCTGACCGAGCTCGCCGGGTCGGGCGCGGCCGCGATGGCCGACGCCGCGCGGTGGCTCGTCGAGGCCGGCGCGCAGCTGGCCCGGGAGCTCGACCGCGACTGACCCGCGCGGGTGCGGGTGTCGCCGCCCCTCCGCCGCCCTCACGCGCCCGGCCGTGAGCGGACGCCGAACCCGGGGAGTCGCGCCGAGACCGGGGGCGATGCCCGGTGTTTCGGCGGGAATCCCCGGTCTCGGCGCCGGGGTCGGGGGCGATGCCCGGTGTTTCGGCGGGAATCCCCGGTCTCGGCGACAGGGTCGGGGGCGATGCCCTGCGTTTCGGCGGGAATCCCCGGTTTCGCCGCCGCCCCGCGCGCGGCCGGGAATGGACGCCGAACCCGGGGAGTCGCGCCGAGACCGGGGGCGATGCCCGGTGTTTCGGCGGGAATCCCCGGTCTCGGCGACAGGGTCGGGGGCGATGCCCTGTGTTTCGGCGGGAATCCCCGGTTTCGCCGCCGCCCCGCGCGCGGCCGGGAATGGACGCCGAACCCGGGGAGTCGCGCCGAGACCGGGGGCGATGCCCGGTGTTTCGGCGGGAATCCCCGGTCTCGGCGCCGGGGTCGGGGGCGATGCCCGGTGTTTCGGCGGGAATCCCCGGTCTCGGCGCCGGGGTCGGGGGCGATGCCCGGTGTTTCGGCGGGAATCCCCGGTCTCGGCGCCGGGGTCGGGGGCGATGCCCGGTGTTTCGGCGGGAATCCCCGGTCTCGGCGACAGGGCCAGGGTGATGTCCTGTGTTTCGGCGAGAATCCCCGGTCTCGGCGATGGCACCGAGGTCCACGCCACGGCGGAGCCCGGGCAACGACGCGGCTCGTGCGCCGAAGGACTCAGGGGACGCGGAGCACGCCGTTGCGACGGTGCGGCAGCGACGCGAGCGCCGCGTCGCGCAGCACCTCCGGCAGGAGCTGCTCGGGGGCGTCCTGGAACACCACCGGCCGCAGGAACCGGCGGATCGCCGTCGCCCCGACCGACGTGTGCAGCGACGTCGTGGCCGGCCACGGTCCGCCGTGCTGCTGCGACCACGTGACGGCGACCCCGGTGGGCCAGCCCGCGAAGAGCACACGCCCGGCCTTGCGGGTCAGCACCTCGAGCACGTCGCCGACCTCGTCGGACGGCTCGGAGTGCAGCGTGGCCGTGAGCGACCCGGGCACCGCTTCGAGCGCGGCGTGGAGCTCCTCGTCCGACGAGTAGCGCACGAGCAGCGTCACCGGACCGAAGCACTCCTCGAGCAGCGTCTCGGGGCGCGCGGCGACGGCCGCGGCATCCGTCATCAGCACGATCGGCTGTGCCGCACCCGCCTCGGCGGGGAGGCCCTGGGCGACCACCGACACCGACGGGTCGGCCTCGAGGTGCTCGATGCCGGCCGGGAAGGCCTCGGTGATGCGGTCGGTCAGGAGCGGGCCGCCCGCGGCGCCCGCGGCGAACCCGGCGACGAGCGACTCGAAGCCGGCGTCCGCGGGCACGAACACCACACCGGGCTTCGTGCAGAACTGGCCCACGCCGAGCGTGAACGAGCCGACGAGCCCCTGTGCCAGGGCTTCGCCGCGTGCCGCGACCGCGGCCGCGGTGATCACGACGGGGTTGACCGAGCCGAGCTCGCCGTAGAACGGAATCGGGTCGGGGCGGCCCGATGCCAGGTCGAACAGCGCGCGCCCGCCGCCGAGCGATCCCGTGAAGCCGGCGGCCTGGATGAGGGGATGCTGCACCAGCGCGTTGCCGGCCTCGCGGCCCTCGACGAGTGCGAGCGAGCCCCCGGGGGCCCCGGCGGCGACGAGGGCCGCGGCGACGATCGCGGACGTGCGCTCGGACAGCCGCGGGTGGCCCGAGTGCGCCTTCACGATGACCGGGTTGCCGGCGGCCAGGGCCGACGCCGTGTCGCCGCCGGCGACCGAGAACGCGAACGGGAAGTTCGACGCCGAGAAGACCGCGACCGGGCCGACGCCGACGAGCATGCGGCGCAGCTCCGGGCGGGGCGGCGTGAGCGACGGGTCGGCATCATCGACGGTGAGCTCGAGGTACGAGCCCTCTTCCACGACGGTCGCGAACAGCCGCAGCTGTCCGGTGGTGCGGCCCACCTCGCCGCGCAGCCGCGTCTCGCCGAGGCGCGTCTCCTCATCGGCGATGGCGACGAGCTCGTCGACGTGCGCGTCGAGCGCGTCGGCAGCCGCACGCAGCCACGACGCCCGGGTCGCGGCATCCGCTGCCCGCCACACGGGGGCGGCAGCCGCGGCAGCCGCGGCGAGGGCATCGAGCTCGGCGGTCGAGGTGGTCGTGAGGGCGGTGGTCATCGAGGGTCCTTTCGTCACGGCATCCGCTCGCCTGTCGCATCGTGCCGCGCGGGGCGGCCGTTCGTGACAGGTGAGCCGGGGTCGTCTTCGTTCACCTGTCGCAAACCGCCGCAGGCGGCGGCCGATCGTGACAGGCGAGCAGTGAGGGAGTGGGGAGCAGTGAGGGAGTGGGGAGCAGTGAGGGAGTGGGGAGCAGGGAGGGAGCGGGTCATGAGAAGCGGATGCCGAGGCCGGCGTGGGCGACCTCGGTGAGGGCTCCGTCGGCGATGCGCACGGGCGACTCGTCGAGGAGTGCGCCGAGGGTGCCGAAGCCGGCATCCTCCACATCCTCGGCCATGGGCTCGGGGACGCCGGGCACCGCGCGCAGGCAGAGGGCCAGCTGGCCGGAGAGCTCGGGCAGCAGGTGCGGATGCACGGCGGCGCCGTACTCGGCGGCGATCGCGGCGATGCCGAGGAACGGGGTGATGCCGCCGACCCGCACGATGTTGGGCTGCACGATCTGCGCGGCGCCGGTGCGGAGGAAGTCGTCGAACCGGTACACGTTGTGGAGGTTCTCGCCCACGGCGATCGGGATGCCGCTGGACGCGGCCAGGCGCTTCGCCAGCTCGCCGTGCCCGAAGAGGTCGTCGGAGCGCAGGGGCTCCTCGATCCACGCCGGCGACACCTCGGCGAGCACGTCGAGCGCCCGCGTCGCCCGATCGAGCTCCCACCGCTGGTTCGCGTCGATCATGAGGGCCCGCTCGGGGCCGAGCACCTCGCGCACGGCCTTCAGGCGGTCGAGGTCCTCGGCGACGTCGGGCTTGCCGACCTTCACCTTCACGGCGTCGAAGCCGGCGTCGACCCACCGATGCACCTGGGCCACCAGCTCGTCGAGCGAGTAGTGCAGGTTGACGCCCGATCCGTACGCGCGGACGCTCTCGCGCTGCGCACCGAGGAACCCTGTCAGCGACGTGCCCGCGGCGCGCACCGCCGCGTCCCAGAGCGCCAGGTTGAGTCCCGCCATCGCGATCGTCGTCAGACCGCCGCCGCCGGCCTCGTGCAGGTGCTGCCACAGCGCGAGCGACTCCGAGCCGGGGTCGGCGGAGCGTCCGATCGCGAAGGCCGTGATGTCGTTCGCGAGGAGCGCGTGCACCGCCTCGGCGCCGATCTGCGGCGTCCAGGAGAAGCCCCATCCCTCCGTGCCGTCCGATCGCACCACGTGCGTGGCGATAACGCCGACCGAGGTCACGTCGGCCGCCCACGGCCGCGTGAGCGGCACCCGGACGAGCCGCGTATCGAACGCGGCTATCGTCGGCGCGGGGTCGAAGGCGGCCGCCGTCCCGTCGGGAAGGAGGGCAGCGGTGGGCGGGGGAACCGTCATCGCAGCAGCGCCCGTCCGGCGTCGAGGATCTCGGCGAGGCGCTTCTCCTGCGCCGGCGTCGGGTCGACCAGCGGCGCGCGCACCGAGCCGACCGCCAGCCCGCCCAGGCGCAGCCCGGTCTTGATGAGCGAGACGCCGAAGCCGGGTGTCTCGTCGCGCAGCTGCACGAGCGGCGTATAGAACCCGTCGAGCAGCTCGGCGCGGCGCGCCTCGTCACCGTCGACGTACGCGCGGTAGTACGCGTTCGCGACCTCCGGGATCATCGCGAACGCCGCCGAGGAGTACAGCGGGATGCCGATTCCGCGGTACGCGCCCTGGGTCAGCTCCGCCGTCAGCAGGCCGTTGAAGAACGCGAAGTCGTCGCGCCCCTCCGCCGCGACAGCGCGGACGATCTGCTGGGCGAGGCCCACGTCGCCGACGCCGTCCTTGAACCCGACGACCTTCGGATTGCCGGCGAGTCGTCGCACCGACTCGACCGAGTACTGGGCGTTGCCGCGGTGGTAGATCACGACGGGAAGATCGGATGCCGCGGCCACCGCCTCGACGTAGGCCACGAGTCCCGCCTGCGGACCGCCCACGAGGTACGGCGGCAGCACCAGCAGCGCGTCGGCGCCGGCGTCCGCGGCGGCCCGGGCGAGGGTCGTCGCGTGCCCCAGCGGACCCCCGGTGCCCGCGACCACGGGCACGCGGCCGGCCACGGTCTCGGTCGCGACCTGCACCACCCGGGTCGCCTCCTCGGTGGCGAGGGCATGGAACTCGCCCGTGCCGCATGCGGGGAACACCCCGCCGGGAGCATGCTCGAGCGTCGTCGCGATGTGCGTGCGCAGCAGGTGCTCGTCGACGCGGCCGTCGGCGTCGAAGGGGGTGACGGGGAAGAAGAGGATGCCGTCGAAGTTCACGCCAGCACGTCCTTTCGGGCGAGGTCGGGGGAGGGGGAAGGAGTGACGGGTTCGCCGAGCTCGCCGCGCCAGGAATGAGCCGGGCGCCAGCCGAGCACGCGGCGCGCTTTGGCATTGGAGAACGCCGGGGCGGTGCCCGTCAGCCCGGCGGCGAGGCGCTCGGAGCCGGGCACGAACTGCGGCAGCAGCTCGGCGAGCGGCCGGCGCGCGAGGGCGTCGTCGGCGGCGACGAAGAACACCTCGGCGTTCGGGATCTCGGGCAGGGCCACCAGGAGCGTGTCGACGAAGGTGGCGACGTCGCGGGCGTCGACGTAGTTGAAGAGCGCCGGCGCCGATAGCGCCGGGTCGTCGAGGCGCTCGGCCACGGTGTGTCCCTGCTGGGTCGGCGCGCCGCGCCACTCCTCGGGGGCGATGACGTAGCAGGGGCGGAAGGCGGCGAACCGCGTCGCCTCGCCGGTCTGGCGCGCGAGCATGGCGATCGTCTGCTCGGCGAGCAGCTTCGACAGGGCGTACGCGTTCCAGGGCCTCGGCGCGGTGTCCTCGTCGAGCGGGAAGCGGTCGGGCAGCCAGCCGGTGGGGGCCCCGTAGCCGAGGACCGTGGGGCTCGACGCCGTCACGATCTTGGGGATGCCGGCGGCCACCCCGGCCGACAGCACGCCGAGCGCCATCGAGGCGTTGGTGCGCAGGATGACGTCCTCGGGGGCGCTGAACGGCACGGCGATCGCGGCCAGGTGGATGAGCGCATCGGCTCGGGCGGCGGCGATGGCGCGGGCTGCGGCATCCGTGTCGGTGAGATCCACCGCGATCTGCTCGACATCGGCGAGCTCGGGGGCATCGGACACGGCGCGGTCGAGCGACACCAGTTCGTGCCCCGCGCCGGCGAGGCCCGCGACGAGGCTGCGCCCGAGGCGCCCGGCGCCGCCGGTGACGACGATGCGGCTCATGCGCGGAGGGCGGCGGCGCCGTCTGCGGCGAGGAAGCGGATGCCGAGCTCGGCCACCTGCACGGGCAGGCCGGTCTCGAGGGAGCGGTTGCCGGCGATGCCGACGGCGATCGAGCGAACGCCGTCGCGCCAGTCGGCGGGGCGCGCGAGCGGGTCGTCGCCGGGGCCCTCGAAGACGTCGGCGAGCAGCAGCTCGTCGCCGCCGCCGTGGCCGCCGTCGCCGTTGACGATCGGCACCTCGTACGCGGCCTCCCAGTGCTTCTGCACGATGAGTCGCTCGCCCTCGGGCCGGAGCGACCCCGACGAGCCGGCATCGACCGCGGAGGGATCGAGCACCGGGTGCAGGCCCTCGTCGGACAGCACGGCTCCGCGCTCGACGACCTCGAGCTCGGCCCGGCCGAGCGTGCCGTTGACGGCCACGCGGTAGCCCTCCCACGGGGAGTGCGCGTTGAGCGAGTAGCTGAGCGTCGCGCCGGAGAGGTAGTCGACGACCAGCGCGAGGTTGTCCTCGATGGTGATGCCCTCGCCGAACACGTCGCGGTCGCGGACATAGCCGTCGTGCTGCTCGGCGTCGAGGTAGAGGGCCTTCAGCCGCTCGTCGGTGCGCAGGTCGAGCTCGAACGGGTCACCACCGTCGTGCGTGCCGCGGGCGGGGCGCTCGCCGAGGCCGCGGGCGGCGGCGTTGTCGGCGCCGTAGAACCGCAGCGCGCCCGAGGCGTACACGCGGCGCGGGGCCGAACGGATCCACCAGTTGACCAGGTCGAAGTGGTGGCTGGCCTTGTGCACCAGCAGGCCACCCGAGTGCTCCTTCTCGCGGTGCCAGCGACGGAAGTAGTCTGCGCCGTGCTTGGTGTCGAGGACCCATGAGAAGTCCACCGAGGTGACCTCGCCGATGGTGCCGTCCTGGATCACCTGGCGCAGCGCCGAGTTGCGCGGCGAGTAGCGGTAGTTGAACGTGATGACGACCTCGCGGCCGGTGCGGTCGATGGCATCCTCGATCGCCGCCGCGCTCGGACCGTCGATGGTCAGCGGCTTCTCGACGACGACGTCGGCGCCGGCATCCAGCGAGCGCACGATCAGCGGGGCGTGGAGGTCGTCGCGCGCGCAGATCACGACGCGGTCGACGCTCTGGTCGCGGACCATCGCCTCGAGGTCGTCCGGCGCGTAGACGGCGGGCGCGGGGAACCCGGCCGCGACGACGCGGTCGACGTAGTACTGCGCGCGGACGGGGTTCGGCTCGCAGATCGCGACGAGCACCGCGTCATCGGAGTAGCGCCCGATGATCGCGTCGACGTACATCTGGGCGCGGTGTCCCGCTCCGACGAGGGCGTACCGGCGGTGGCTCATCTCACTCCTTCAGGAAACGTTTTCTCAGGATAGCACGCGGCCGAAGGAAGCGGTTCCCGGGGTTCCCGGCGGTTCCCGGGACCGCGAGACCGGGGAAATCGGCCGAACCACTGGCCGACGCCCTGTGGCTCGACGCGGATCCCCTGTCTCACGCTCCGCGGCGGGACGCAGGCGGTTGAGGTCAGGCCCCGGCGGGACCCGTCGAGCCGCGCACGGTGAGCTCGGGGAGGAGGGTGAGCGGATGCCCCGGCTCGGCGCCCTCCAGCAGCTCGCGCATGCGCGACCAGGCCTGGGCGCCGAGATCGGCCGCCGGCACCGCGGCGGTGGTGAGCGGCGGAGTGGTGTACTGCGCGAACGGGATGTCGTCGAAGCCGACGATCGACAGATCGCCGGGGACGCGGCATCCGCTCGCCTGCACGGCGCTCAGAAGCCCCATCGCGACGAGGTCGTTGAACGCGACCGCCGCGGTCGCTCCGGAGCCGAGCACCGCGGAGCCGGCGGCGGCGCCCGATTCGAAGTCGACGCCGCAGGGGATCTCGGTCACCTCCGTGTCGGGGTGGTCGGCCACGAACGACGCGATGGCGTCGAGGCGTGCCGCGTTGGCGACGCTTCCCGGCGCGCCGGCGAGGAAGACGATGCGCCGGTGACCCAGGTCGTGGAGGTGGGCGAGCTCGGTCGCCAGCGCGCTGCGGTAGTCGGCGCGCACCGACGGCACGTCGCCCGAGGCGCGGTTGATCAGCACCACGGGGCGCAGGCCCCCCACCAGCCGGTCGAGCTCGTCCTGCGGCAGGCGCGGCGAGCACAGGATGATGCCGTCGGTGCGGCGCCGCGTCGCGCCGGCGAGCACGCGCTCCTCCTCGACCGACTCGGCCGAGTCCGCCACGAGGACGTGGTAGTCGTCCGCGGCGGCCGCGCGGCTGAGCCCGCGCAGGATCGCCTGGAACGTGGGGTTGCCGAGGTCGGGCACGATCACCGCGACCGTCTGCGTGCGGCCCAGCACCAGGCTGCGTGCCACGGGACTGGCGGTGTAGTCCAGGGCGGCGGCGGCATCCTTCACCCGCTCGGCGAGGGTGGGATCCACCGTGGGATTGCCGTTCAGGGCGCGCGAGACGGTCGAGAGCGACACTCCCGCGCGCGCGGCGACGTCCGCGATCGTGACGCGCGCCGGTCCGTCGGTGCGGGCAGGTCGAGGCATCCGTACTCCTTCGCTCGGCGCGCTCAGCCTACCCGGAAGCGTTTCCCGAGCTTCGGCCGGTGGGCGCCGGCCGTGCGGTCAGGAGCGGGGCGGGGTGCTGCCGCGGACCACGACCTCGAGCGCGAGGGGCGCCTCGGCGGCATCCCACTCGGGCTCGGTCGCGGCGTGCAGCGCGCGGTAGCCGAGGTCTTCCAGCGGCACGCGCACGGTCGTCAGGCCGGGGCGGATATCGCGGCCCGTGGCGATGTCGTCGAATCCGGCGACCGCGATGTCGCCGCCGACCTGCCGCCCGGCGTCGCGCACTGCCGACATGATGCCGATGGCCACGACGTCGCTGATGCCGAAGATGAGGGTGCCCGGCGCGATGCCGCCGTCGGCCAGCAGCTCGGTGGCGGCGGCATAGCCGGCGTCGCGGGTGAAGCCCGTGCGCCGCACCTCGCGCACCGAGCCGCCGGCGGCTCCGAAGCCCTCGGTGAAGCCCGCGACGCGGTCGTCGGACGTGCGGATGCCCTCGGATGCCGCGACCACAATCGCGTCGCGATACCCGAGGCCGGCGAGCTCGGTGCCGAGTGCGGCCGCGCCGCCGCGGTTGTCGACGGCGACCGAGCGCTCGGTGCCACCGCCCGGGCCGACCACCACGACGCGGCCGCCCATGCCGGCGAACGCGTCGAGCTCGCCCTGGAGCCCGGCGGCGTCCGGTCCCTCCACGCGGGAGGCCGCGAGGATCAAGCCGCGCGGGCGCTGGCCGCGCAGCGCTCGGACCAGCCGCACCTCGCGCTGCGGATCGCGCTCGGTGATCGCGATGGTGACGACGAGGCCGGCCTCGTCGGCCCCTCGGGCGACGCCCGCGGCGAGCTGACCGAAGTACGGGTCTGCGATGTCGGCGACGAGCAGCGCCACGATCGCCGAGGTGCCCCGGGCAGTCGCCTGGGCCGACAGGTTGGCGGTGTAGCCGAGCTTCTCCGCGGCGGCTTCGACGCGCTCGCGATAGCTCTCGGCCACTTTGCGGGTCGAGCCGTTGAGCACTCGCGAGGCGGTGGCGAGCGAGACACCGGCCTCGCGCGCGACATCATGAAGGGTGGCGGCGCCTCGGGTCGGCGCGATCATGTCGCTCACAGGGCAGAGTCTAGGCCCCCATGTCCGGTTCCGGCGATAGGGTGGGAAACGGTTTCCGTCGTGTCTTTCCGTGGGGAGACCGGCCCCCGCCCCCGCGAAGGAGCACCATGCGCCGACCCGTCGACTCCCCGTCGCCCCCGCGCCCCGCGCGGTTCGCCCCGGCGGCTGCCGTGCGCCTCGCGCCGGGCGCCGAACTCGACGCGCAGCAGACCGTCAGCGCGACCCTCCTGCGGCTCGACGCCGACCGGCTGCTCGCGCCGTTCCGCCGCGAGGCCGGCATCTGCCAGGCGGTCGCGTCGTACGGCGGCTGGGAGGCCGACGGGCTCGACGGTCACACGGCCGGGCATGTGCTGTCGGCCGCGAGCACCCTGGCCGCGGGAGGGGACGCGGCGGCCGCCGCGCTGGCGCAGGCGCTGGTCCGCGGCATCCGGGAATGTCAGCTCGCGAGGGGCACCGGCTACGTCGGCGGCGTGCCCGACGGCGAGGCGCTCTGGGACGAGCTGCGCGCCGGCCGCATCGACGCCGGGGCGTTCCATCTCAACGGGCGCTGGGTGCCGCTGTACAACCTGCACAAGATCCTCGCCGGCCTGATCGACGCGGTGGAGCTGACCGGCGACCCGGTCGCCCGCGAGGCGCTCGCGGCCCTGGGCGCGTGGTGGCTGCGGGTGGCGTCCGGCCTCGACGACGACGCCTTCGCGGAGATCCTGGAGTGCGAGTTCGGCGGAATGACCGAGGCGTTCGCCCGCCTCGCGCTGCTGCGGCACGACGGCGAGGTGCCGGGTGACGCCGCCGACGCGGTGGCGTACCTGCGTCTCGCCCGGCGGTTCGCGCGGCGCGGACTGGTGGAGCCGCTCGCCGAGGGACGCGACGAGCTCGACGGACTCCACGCCAACACGCAGATCCCGGTCGCGGTGGGATTCGCCACGACCGAGCGCGCCGCACGGGTGGTGGCACCCGAGCTGCTGCCCGATGTCGAGACGCGCGAAGGCGCGGCGGCGCGGGTGTTCTTCGACCGCGTCGCGCGGCACCGCAGCGCGGCGATCGGCGGCGACAGCGTGCGCGAGCACTTCCCGCAGGGGTTCGCGAGCATGTTCATCGCGCGCGAGGGCCCCGAGACCTGCAACACGCACAACATGGTCAAGCTCGCGGCCGAGCTGCACGCGCTCACCGACGACGACGCCTACCTGCTGTGGGCCGAGCGGGCGCGCGCGAACCACCTGCGCTCGGCGCAGCATCCCGTGCACGGCGGCCTCGTGTACTTCACCCCGCAGCGCCCCGCGCACTACCGCGTGTACTCGCCCGAGGCCGAGGGCTTCTGGTGCTGCATGGGCTCGGGGTTCGAGGCGCAGTCCCGCCACGGCGCGCTGGTGTTCGCGATCGGCGCCGACGGCGACGAGCTGCGGGTGAACGCCCTGGTCGCCTCACGGGCCGAACTCGACGGGGTCGAGGTGGTCGTGGAGGTCGACGAGCAGGCGGATCCGTCGGTCGTCGGCGCGACGATCGCCGTGCGGGCGGTGCGCCCGACGCGGCTGGCGGTGCTGATCCCCGACTGGGTCGACGGCGATGCCGGCGTCGAGGTGCTCGCCGACGGCGGGACGGATGCCGCGCCCCGGCGCGCGGCGCCGGGCACCCGGCTGCGGCTGCCCGTGCCGGATGGGGCGTCGGTCGTGCGGCTCCGCCTTCCGCGCCGGCTGCGGTTCGAACGGCCCGCCGACGGCTCCGACTGGGCGTGGATCGTCGACGGACCCGATGTGCTCGCCCAGCGCCTGCCCGACTCCGATCCCGCCTACCGCGGCAGTGGCGCCCGCATGGGACACATCGCGGTCGGTGCGCTGCGGCCGCTCGCCGACACACCGGTGCTCGCGCCCGACGCGCTGGATCGGGCGCGACGGCTCGGGCCCGGTCGCGTGCTCGTGCCGACGGCCGACGGCGGCTCGGTCGAGCTCGAGCCGTTCGCTCGCATCCACGACGCGCGGTACACGGTCGCGTGGCCGCTGGCAGCGGCGACGGATGCCGCCTCCGCCGTGGCACGTCGCTCCGAGCTCGAGCGCCTCGACGCCGCGTCGCTCGGGCTCGAGGCCCGCACGCGTGACGTCGTCGGGTTCGGCGAGCAGCAGCCGGAGTCGGATCACGGGCTCGAGGCATCCGATGAGGAGATCGGCGTGCGGGGCGACGCGCGCTGGCGGCGCACCCGAGGCTCGATCACGGTGACGCTCCGGGACTGGAGCGGGACGGCCGATGCGCTGCGGATCTCGTGGTTCGCGGGCGACGACGCCGAGCATCTGCGCGTGGTCGTCGCCGGCGAGGTCGTGCTCGACGAGGCGGTGCCGCCGGGCTCGGGCGAGGCGACCCGCGAGGTACCGGTGCACGTCGCGCCCGGCACGGTGGAGTTCCCCGTGCGCCTCGAGGCCGGGGACATCCCCACACCCCGCCTGCGCGAGCTGCGACTGCTGGCCGCGGCATCCGACCGCTGAGCCCCTCGGGGCTGCGGCTCCGCCGTCGGCTTCGGCGGGCGTTGGAGCCGTTGCCCGCGAAAGGTGACTGCGGAGCACCGCGCCCTGCGGCTGCGCACAACGACGGAGCGTCCGCGGGGGCGAAGACCCCGCGGACGCTCCGAGTCTCTGAGCCGGCTCAGCCCGCGACCGGTGCGCGCAGGTGAGGGGAGACGGATGCCGCGAACCCGGCAGCCGTGCGCTGCACGGCGACGAGCGGGTCGGTGGCCCAGATCTCCTCGTTGAAGATCTCGACCTCGATGTCGCGGTCGTAGCCGGTGGCCTCGACGGCGCGCGTCAGCGTCTCGAAGTCGATGACGCCGTCGCCGGGGTAGTGGCGGCTGAGGAGCACGTCCGCGGGGAGCGGCGTCTTCCAGTCGCACACCTGGTA
Organism: Microbacterium sp. M3; assembly: GCF_033548675.1. Lineage (NCBI taxonomy): Bacteria > Bacillati > Actinomycetota > Actinomycetes > Micrococcales > Microbacteriaceae > Microbacterium > Microbacterium sp. M3. Next base: position 986,907 of record NZ_JAWTZT010000001.1, on the reverse strand, counting down.
CGTCGCGATGCGGCCCTCGCGGCCGGCGCGCTCGATCGACGACAGAACGTCGGGATCCCACCAGATGTGGAAGGTGTCGACGGTCGTGCCGACGACGGCCGGATCGAAGTCCGCGGCGATGTCGAGCGCCTGGCCGAGCGTCGAGACGACGCAGCGGTCGGACGCGTACATCGGGTGCAGCGGCTCGATGGCGAGCGTCACGCCGGCGGCTGCGGCATCCGGAACCAGCTCGCCGATCGCATCGCGCACGCGCTCGCGCGCACCGATCAGGTCGCGCGAGCCCTCGGGCAGGCCGCCCGCGACGAGCACGAGGATCGCGGTCGACCCCTCAGCGCCGGCGGCGGCCAAGGTGGCGGCTTCTTCGATCGCGACGCGGTTGTCGTCGATCGAGGCGCGACGAGCGGGGCCCTCGGGCATCGTGAAGAAGCCCGAGCGGCAGTGCGTCGTGAAGCGCAGGCCCGAGTCGGCGAGCATCGCGGCGGCGGTCGCGAGACCGACCTCCTGCACCGGCTCGCGCCACAGGCCGATCGCCTGCACGCCCGCCTCGGCGGTCACCCGCAGCGCGGTCGCGAGGTCGGCGTGCTTGATGGTCGCCTGGTTGATCGACAGGCGTGGGTCAGCGGCGGTCATCGGGTGGCCTTCCCGGAGCATGTCCCCATTTCGTCCATACCGCGGTCGCTGATCGAGCGAATCCGGGACACGGGGGCGAGAAAGTGGGACATGGATGCCTCGAACACGGATGCCTCGAACTCGGCGGTCATGCGATCACCCCGGGGACGTCGACGCCGTTGTGGCGCAGCATCCCGTGCCAGCGGATCATCGCGAGCTCGGGCTTCTCGAGCGCGAGCGAGGAGTTCGCGAGCTCGACGATGCGCGACAGGTGGGGGAGGCTGCGCGCGGAGTGCAGACCGCCGACCATCTGGAACGCCGGCTGGTGGCCGTTCAGCCACGACAGGAAGGCGACGCCCGTCTTGTAGTAGAAGGTCGGCGCGGCGAACACCTGGCGGCTGAGCTCTTCGGTCGGGCCCAGGATCTCGAGGTACCGGGCCGGATCGCCCGCGTCGAGCGCCTGGATGGCGGCCGAGGCGACCGGCGTGATCGCGGCGAACGCCCCGAGCAGCGCATCGGAGTGCTGTCGAGCGGATGCCGCATCCCGCTCGGGCTGGGTCGCCTCGGGCACGTCCTGACCGCCGATGAGGCCGACGTAGTTGAAGTCGTCGCCGGTGAACATGCGCACGCCTTCGGGGAGGCGCTCGCGCACCGACACCTCGGATGCGGCATCCAGCAGGCTCATCTTGACGCCCGCGACCTTGTCGGTGTTCTCGCCGATGATCTCGAGCAGCACCGACGACGCCTCGCGCCAGTCGGGCGAGCCGAAGTAGCCCTCGAGCACCGGATCGAACGCGGTGCCGAGCCAGTGCAGCACGACCGGACCCGACGCGGCACCCAGCACCTCGCGGTACACGCGGCGGTAGTCGTCGGCCGACTCGGCGGCGCGCGCCAGGTGGCGCGACGCCATGAGCACGGGGCCGGCGCCCTGCTCCTCGGTGAAGTGTAGCTGCTCCTTGTAGGCGTCGATCACCTGGTCGATCGAGATGCGCTCGTCGTCGACGTGGTCGGTGTTGACCCCCACGACGACCGAGCCGCCCTCTTCACGGGCGACCTGCGCCGAGCGCGCGATGAGGTCGCGCGTGGCCGCGGCGTCGAGACCCATGTTCCGCTGCGCGGTGTCCATGGCGTCGGCGACGCCGAGGCCCCAGGAGTACACCGCGCGACGGAAGTCGAGCGTCGCGTCCCAGTCGACCTCCGCGGGCTGACCCGGGGTGTTGTCGGCCCAGGTCTGGGGCACGACGTGCGCGGCGGCGTACGCGACGCGGCTGCGGAGAGGGCCCTCGGGCTTGGTGTACCCGGGCGCCTCGTTCAGGTCGGCGGCGGAGAGACCGCCGTCGCCTGCGAGAAGTGTGAGCTTCGGCATCCGTGCTCTCCGGTCAGTCCAGCGACAGCGTCGGCAGCTCGACCTTGCGGCCCTCGCGGCTCGACTGCAGGCCGGCCTCGGCCAGCAGCACGCCGCGCGCGCCCGACAGCAGGTCGAACTCGTAGGCGGTGCCCTCGACGTACGACACGAGGAACTCCTCCCACTGCTGGCGGAAGCCGTTCTGGAACACGTCGTTGGTCGGGACCTCGGCCCAGTCGGCGTCGTAGTCGTGGTCGTCGGCGAGATCGGGGTTCCACACCGGCTTCGGCGTGGCGTTGCGGTGCTGGATCTTCGCCCCGAAGAGGCCCACGACGGCCGAGCCGTGCGTGCCGTCGACGTGGAACTCGACCAGCTCGTCGCGGTTGACGCGCACGGTCCACGACGAGTTGATCTGCGCGACGATGTCGCCGTCGAGCTCGAAGATGCCGTAGGCGGCGTCCTCGGCGGTGGCGGTGTAGTGCTCGCCCTTCTCGTCCCAGCGGTCGGCGATGTGCACGGCCGCCTGCGCGTAGACCGATTTGACCTCGCCGAACAGGTTCTCGAGCACGTAGTTCCAGTGCGGGAACATGTCGACGATGATGCCGCCGCCGTCCTCGGCGCGGTAGTTCCACGAGGGGCGCTGCGCGGGCTGCCAGTCGCCCTCGAACACCCAGTAGCCGAACTCGCCGCGCACCGAGAGGATGCGGCCGAAGAAGCCCGAGTCGATGAGGCGCTTGAGCTTCTGCAGGCCCGGGAGATACAGCTTGTCGTGCACGACGCCGGTCTTGACACCGGCCTCCTGCGCGAGCTTGGCGAGCTCGAGAGCCTCGTCGACCGTCTCGGCCGTGGGCTTCTCGGTGTAGATGGTCTTGCCGGCGGCGATCGCCTTGCGGAGGGCCGACGCGCGCGCCTTGGTCACGAGGAAGTCGGCGTAGATCTCCCAGCGCGGGTCGGCGAGGGCAGCGTCGAGGTCGGTCGTGTAGTCCTCGATGCCGTGCTTGGCCGCGAGGTCGGCGAGCTTGGCCTCGCTGCGGCCGACGAGCAGCGGCTTGACGGTGACCTTGGTGCCGTCGGGCAGCTCGATGCCGCCCTGGTCGCGGATCGCGAGGATCGAGCGCACCAGGTGCTGGCGGTATCCCATGCGGCCCGAGACGCCGTTCATGATGATGCCGATCTCACGCACGGCGGGGCGGACGGATGCCTCGGCCGAAGCCGGAGCGAGTGTCGTGTCAGTCATGGGTCCTGCTTTCTTCTCTGAAGGCTGTGGGTCTCCTGCGGCGGTTCGGATCCGTCGCGGGTAAACGCTTTCCAATAGTGTGCCACGGGTCCGGACGGCGCGCAAGCGTTTTCCCGGGTGCGCGCCGACCTGCGGCTCATGCGTGACCTCGCGCTCGGAGGAGCACGCACCCGTGCGGCTCCAGCGCGAGACGGACGACCGAGCTGCCGGGGGCGACGCCGCGCGCGGCATCCGACTGCTCGTGAACGACCTCGACCGCGACCGGCGCGCCGGCCCACAGGTCGACGACCGCGGCCGGCGTCGGCCCGAGTCCGACCGAGCGCTTGTCGAAAGGCACCTCACGCGCCTCGTCGGCGGTGTTGAACACGGCGACCCACCGGGTGTCGCCGCGCGACGCCGCCCACACCACGAGGTCGCGTTCCCGCAGCAGCTCGCGGTTGCCCGCCGAGTCGCGCAGGATCTCGAGCACGTCGTCGTTCGTGAAGAGCGCGATCGTCTCGGGGGCGCTGGTCGGCAGGTCACCGCCGATCATGAGCGGGGAGCGCGCCATGACCCAGAGGGTCACCAGCGAACGGCGCTCGGCGAGCGTGAGCGCGTCCTCGCGCGGTTCGCCGCGCTCGGCCCGGATGCCGATGCGCCCGAGCGGCAGCATGTCGGCGTCGGGCCAGCCCTCCGGGCCCGCGAACGGCGCCCACCGCGCGAGCCGGGCGAAGTTGGCCTCGACGCCGTCCCACCGGTCCCACAGGTCGTCGCAGATCCGCCACATCGTGGCGTGCTGCCGCAGGTGCTCGAGGTGGGCGGCCGACAGGTCGCGCCCGGGTGACAGTGACAGCGCGATCTCGCGGTGCGCCGTCTCGATCGCGGTCGAGAGGGCCTCGATCTCGGCCGCCTGATACGGCCACAGCAGGTCGTCGGCCTTGAGGAAGTCCACGCCCCACATCGCGTACTGGTCGGCGAGGGAGTGGTAGTAGGCCGCCGCCCCGGGAGCCGAGTGATCAAGCCCGACGTAGTGCGGATTCCACTCGCAGGCGTTCGCCGGGTCGGCCACCGCCGAGGCGGTGACGCCGGCCCCGAGGATCGGCAGGTCGCGCTCGACCGCGATGCGGGGGATGCCGCGCATGATGTGGATGCCGAACTTCAGGCCCAGCTCGTGCAACCGCGCGGCGAGCGGTGCAAACCCCTCGCCGCCGGCCGCCGAGGGGAAGCGCACCGGATCGGGCTGCACGCGCCCGTACTCGTCGATCACGAGCGGGGCGGACTGGTTGTAGCCGTGCGCGCGGGCGGTGGGGTCGGCCCAGTCGATGTCGACGACGATCGTGTCCCACCCGTGGCGCAGCAGGTGCTCGGCCATGAACTCCGCGTTGGCGAGCACCTCGGCCTCGGTCACGGTGGTGCCGTACGAGTCCCAGCTGTTCCAGCCCATCGGCGGGGTGGGTGCCTTGCGCAGCGTCATCGCCGCCTCCTCGGGTCGCCGTCGCCGTGGTCACCGTTGCCGTTGCCGTTGCCGTCGCCGTTGCCGTTGCCGTTGTCGTCGTCGGCGCGGGTGCCGGCTTCGTGCCAGAGCGCGCGCTGCTCGATGCGGGCACCGTCGAGGGTGCACAGCATGCCGCGCGGGGCCGCGAGCCGTGCGGCCGCGTCGGCCGGCAGGTGCACGCCGCTGTCGTCGCGCAGCGGCAGCACCCGCAGCTCGACGTGCCCGCCGGGCGTCGCGCCGGCGTCGCGCAGGTGCACCATGAGCTCCGAGCCCTCCCAGAACCGGTCGGTCACCGTCTCGCCGTCCACGCGCAGCTGCGCGACGTCGCCGGCCCACGCGATCCGCAGCACGGCGTCGTCTTCCACCCAGTCGGGCACGTCGATGCGGTACACCGCCGCGTGCGCGTCGAGGACGGCGTCGGCGGGAGCGGCCTGGCGTCCGTCGCGCGAGCCGTATTCGCCCGACGGGAGCGTCGCGGCGCGCACCAGGCGGGCGGTGACGGATGCCGCGGCCGCGGCGCCCTGCGCGTGGTGCCAGTCCGGAGCGCTCCAGGCGCCGCCGGCGTATTCGCGCACCCGCGGCTCGCGGCCGCTCGCCCGCACCGAGAGGGTGCCCTCGACGTCGGAGGTCACCTCGTCGGCGGAGAGGAGCAGCCGGCGCCGCCCGCCGGCGTCGACCACCCAGACGCTCGTCGCCTCCGCGGCGGGCAGCACCAGCACGTCGAGCGCGGCGCCGTGGGGCTCCTCGATCCGCACCGGGGCGAGGCCCGGCTGCAGCCGGTGCGCGACGCCGTCGTGGCACAGCTCGACGGGAATGCCGGCGTCCTCGATCAGCACCAGCGTCGGCACGCCGTCCTCGGTCGACGCCGGCAGCACGGTGAGGGCCGAGGCCGTCGCCCACTCGATCGCGACGCCGCCGAGCTCGAGGCGCAGCGGCCAGCGCGCGAGGGTGCCGGGCGGGATGTCGACCGGCGCGCTCGGCAGCTCGACCGAGCCGTCCGCCGTGTCGATGCGCAGCTGCGCCCCGCGATACGCGGTGAGCGGCACGTGCGGCTGGTGCCACCCGATGAACACGAAGCCCGCGCCGTCGTCGGCGCGCACGGCCCAGCGCAGCGTCGTGGAATCCGCCACACCGGACGGGCGGGCGTCGGGCAGGTGCGACGCCATCGGCGCGAGCCGGTCGCCGAACGCCGCGATGAACGCGTGCTGCAGCCGCAGTGCCGCGTGGCTCGCCGACGCGCGGCCGGCCTCGCCGATGGGCGCGTGGAAGTCGTAGCTCAGGCGCGTCATGTCGTTGGGGTACCCGGTCGCCTGCGTCTCTTCCAGGCCGGGGCCGGGGTTCGTGCCGCCCGCGTACATGTAGTAGCCCTGCCACGCCGATCCGCTGCCGAGCTTGGCGTGGGCGATGGCGGCGATGTCGAGCGCGTCGGGCCGCGGCCGCCGGTGGTACGCCGTGGCCATGCCGCCGCCGAGCTCGCATGTCGCCGCAGGGAACCAGGGCGAGAGGTCGGCGCGGCCGCCCGCCTCCTCGCCGCGGACGTCGGCGCCGATGCCCGGGTCGTCCCACGTGGCGGAGAAGAAGTAGTGCGCCCGGAAGGTCGCATCCCACGGGCCGTCGGGATCGACCCAGAACCCGTCGCCGTACCCGCCCCAGAGCGGAAGCACCTCCGGGTCGGGCAGCTCCGCGCCGCCCCACGCGGTGGCGGTCCACAGCGGTGCCGACAGCCCCGCCTCGCGCGCCAGCCGCTTGAGGGTCACCAGGTGCCCCGGCTGGTCGTAGAGCTCGTTCTCGAGCTGGAGGCCGAGCAGCGTGTCCGGGTTCGCGCGCCCATCCAGAGCCCGCGCGAGCGTCGCGAACCAGTCGCGCACCAGCTCGAGGTAGGCGGGATCGTCGGTGCGGTGCCGCACCGGGGCCTGCTGCACCCAGTCGGGGAACCCGCCGTTGCGCATCTCGCCGTGCGCCCACGGACCGATCCGCAGGATGAGCTCCAGCCCTTCGGCGCGTACGGCGTCGACGAACGCGGCGACGTCGTAGCGTCCGTCGAACCGCGCGTGGCCGCGCACCGGCTCGTGATGCAGCCACGGCACATACGCCGACACGACCGAGATGCCGCCGGCGCGCATGAGGCGCAGCCGGTCGATCCACCGCTCGCGCGGGACCCGTGTGTAGTGCAGCTCACCCGACACCGGCAGCCACGGCCGCCCGTCCCGCACCAGGGCGCGGCTCGTCAGCTGCAGGCCCGGCCGCGCGTCTTCGTCGTTCGCCATCCGGGGCCGACGCTCCTCGCGGGCGGCCCCTGTCGCGTCGAGCCGCAGCGGCGCGACCGGCGCAGTGCGGTCGTGGTCGGTGGAACTCGGAGATCCGGCCGGAATCGGCCCGGTCGTCGTGAGGAGGCCGTCGTGCGCGGGATCTCCGACGCCCGCCGGCAGCGCAGCGGTGCTCATGCGAGCCGGACCGCCGCCCACGAGACGGCCGGAAGCTCGATCGACAGCTCCTCGCCGTCGACGGATGCCGCGGCCCGGCGCACGCTGACGCGCCCGGGCTCGCCGAGGGTGTTGGCGGCGTACAGGTCGTCGTCGTGGAGCAGGTGCGTCTCGACCACCTCGACCGGCCGGCCGAGGGCCCGCACCAGCGGGGCGAGGTCGACGCGGAGGGTCGCGGCATCCGTCGTCGAACGGTTCACGACGAAGAGCGACACGCCCTCGTCGTCGAGGGTCGCCACGGCGTTGACGGCGGCCACCTGTCCGTGGGCGGCGCTCGCGAACGTCGCCGACTCGACCGGGACGCGGATCGCGCGGCCCTGCGCCAGTCGCGAGGTGATCGAGAACGGGAAGAAGGTCGTCTGCCGCCAGGCGGGACCGCCCGGCTCGGTCATGATCGGGGCGATGACGTTGACGAGCTGGGCGAGCGAGGCCGAGCGCACCCGGTCGGCGTGCTGCAGCAGCGTGATGAGGAGGTCGCCGAAGACCACGGCGTCGAGGGCGTGATACTGGTCCTCGAGCAGCCGCGGCGCGACCGGCCAGCCCTGCTCCGCGGGCTTGTCGTTCTGTCCGCCCTCCTCGTTGTGCAGGTACCAGACGTTCCACTCGTCGAACGAGATCATGATGCGCTTGTCGCTCTTGCGCGTCGCGGCGACGGCGTCGGCGATCGCGACGACCGACTCGATGAAGCGGGCCATGTCGACGCCCGATGCGAGGAACTCCTGCGCGTTCCCGCCCTGCTCCTGGTAGTAGGAGTGGCACGAGATGAAGTCGACGTCGTCGAAGGTGTGCTCGAGGACGGTCCGCTCCCACGCGCCGAAGGTGGGCATCGAGCGCGCCGACGAGCCGCACACCACCAGCTCGACGCCCGGGTCGATCATCCGCATCGCCTTGGCGGTCTGCGACGCCAGCTTGCCGTAGTCGTCGGCGTTCTTGTGACCCACCTGCCACGGGCCGTCCATCTCGTTGCCGAGGCACCACATCTTCACGCCGAACGGCGTCTCGCGGCCGTTCGCGGCGCGCCGGTCGGTCCACGCGGTCTGCGCCTCGACGTTGGCGTACTCGAGCAGCTCGAGCGCCTCCTGCGTGCCGCGCGTGCCGAGGTTGACCGCGAGCATCAGCTCGCTGCCGACCCGGTCGAGCCACGCCTGGAACTCGTGCAGCCCCACCTCGTTCGTCTCGGTGGAGTGCCAGGCGAGGTCGAGGCGGCGCGGGCGCTCGTCCTTCGGGCCGATGCCGTCCTCCCAGCGGTATCCCGACACGAAGTTGCCGCCGGGGTAGCGGATGGTCGAGACGCCGAGCTCCTCGACCAGCGCGATCACGTCGGTGCGGAACCCCTCGTCGTCGGCCGACGGGTGCCCCGGCTCGAAGATCCCGTCGTAGATGTGGCGTCCGAGGTGCTCGACGAAGCCGCCGAACAGACGGCGGTCGATGTCGGCGATGTCGTGGTGCGGGTCGAGGCGGGCGGCGGCGGCGTTCATGGGGGTCCTTCCGGGAGAGAAGAGAGGCGGATGCCGCGGCACGAGGCCGTGCCGCGGCATCCGCCCGCGTTCGGGTCGGGCTCGACGTCAGCCGAGGATGGCGTCGGCCTCCGCGAAGAACTGCGTCACGGCGTCGTCGACCGAGAGGGCGCCCAGGCCGATCGACTTGCCGAGGTCCCAGAAGGTCTGCTCGAGCGAGCCGTAGCCGACGACGGGGACCGGCGGGGCGTCGCCGATGCGGTCGGCGGCCGAGTCGATGTAGTCGGCGACCTGCTTGTCGGCGCCCTCGAGCGTGGTGCCCTCGAGCTTCGAGCTGGAGGCGGGGAAGCCGAGCGTGGTGCCGAAGATCTCACCGGCCTCGGGGCTGTTCACGACGTAGTCGAGGAAGATCGCCGCGGCCTCGGGGTGCTCGGTGTTCTCGGCGATCGCGACCTGGAGACCGGCCTGGCGGTAGAGGTCCTTCGAGCCCTCCTTCGCCGTGGGCGGCGCGACCAGCGAGATCGAGGAGGAGCCCGAGTCGGCGAGGTAGCCGCCGAGGAAGTTGCTCCAGCTCATCTCGCTCGCCGTGATGCCGGCGCCGAAGCCCGACTTCGGCGAGAGCTCCTCGAGCCGCTGCTGCGGCACGGTGACGCCGTCGCGGATGTCGTCGCCCGACTCCCAGAATTCGCGCAGCTCGTCCTCGGTGAAGCCGAGCTCGCCGTCGTCGGTGTAGAGGTTTCCGCCGTTCGCGCGCAGCACGAGCTCGAACACCTGGATGCGCTGGGTGTAGTCGGTGCCGCCGTAGACCGTGCCTCCGGTCGCGTCGGTGACCGACGCCATCCACTCGTCGAAGTCGGCGAAGCTGGTGCCGCCCTCCGGCGCCTCGACGCCCGCCTGCGCGACGAGGTCGTCGTTGACGAAGTTCGCCCACAGGCTGTAGCCGGTCGGCAGCGAGTACTGCACGCCGTTCAGCGCACCGGTGCCCAGCAGCGACTCGTCGAACGTCGTGGTGTCGATGTAGTCCGACACCGTCGCGAGGTCGAGCAGGTTGCCCGACTCGCCGTACTGGCGCAGGTAGCTGTCGGAGAACTGGAACACGTCGGGCAGGCCGCCACCCGCGGCCTCGGTCTGGCGCTTCTCCCAGAAGCTCGGGAAGTCGGTGAACGAGGTGTTGACCGTGATGTTCGGGTACTCCTCGTTGAACGCCGCGATCAGCTCGTTGTATCGCGTGGCGCGGTCGTCGTTGCCCCAGAAGGCGAAGTCGAGCGTGACCTTCTCGTCGGGGTCGTACGCGGCGGCGTCGCCCTGGGCGCCGCCGGCGCAGCCGGCCAGGACGACAGCGGCGGACGCCGTCAGCGCGGCGGCGGCGAGCAGTCTGCGAGGTGCGGGCATGGATGTCTCCACTTTCTTTCGGGTCGGGTTGGATCGGGTGCGGTCAGGGTCGGTCGGGTTCAGGGCACGACCGCGACGGCGGGCGCCGTGGCGCGTGCCGGCGACGGCACGACGTCTGCCGGCGCCGCAGCCACGGGCGCGGTGACGAAGGCGACGCCCTGGGGGTCGAGGACGACGCGGTCGGTGACGAGGCCGGTCTCGGCATCCGTCCCCTCGATCGCGATCTCGACGCGGTCGTCGCCGTGGTTGATGAGGGTGACGAGGCCGCCCCGGCGCGCGGCCTCGACCCCGGCGGGAAGGCCTGCGACGACGGGACGGACACCGGATGCCGCGACCACCGCGTCGACGATCGCCGCGATGCCGTCGGGGTCGGGCTGGGTGGCGGTGTACCAGGCTGCGCCGGCGCCGAAGCGGTGCCGCGTCACGGCGGCGGAGCCGGTCTGCGGGCCGGACGCGAAGGAGGCGACGACGTCGGCCCCGGCGGGGTGCACCGACTCGGCGACCAGGCGGCCGGTGTGGGTCGTGTCGCCGACCGCGAACTCGACCGTGGCCCCGGCGGTCGCGGGCACGGCGTGGAGGGCGTCGGCGGCCAGCGCGCCCACGCCGCTGGCGCTCGCCGCCGTCCCGGCGAGGGCGCCGAAGTCCTCGAAGCGCAGGCCCAGCACGGGGCCGAGCTGCGTGAGGAAGCCGCCGTCGCGGAACTGGTCGTGAGCGTCGACGATGTCGGTGAAGGGGCCGGTGAGGAGCGTCCCGCCGTCGCCGACGAACCGGCTCAGGGCCTCGGCGCCCTCGTCGCGGAGCAGGTACAGTGCCGGCGCGACGACGAGGTCGTAGGGCGAGCCCGCCTCTTCGGGACCGATGATGTCGACCTGGATGCCGCGCGCGTGGAAGGCCCCGTACCACTCGAGGACGAGCGCGAGGTAGTCGATCCGCGTCGGGTGGTCGCGCTCCTCGACGGCCCACCAGTTCTCCCAGTCGAACACCAGCGCGACCTGTGCGTCGCCGCGCCCGGGGGCGGGAAGGCTGGGCAGCGCGGCCAGGCGCGCGCCGAGCTCGGTCACCGCGTCCCAGGTGCGGGTCTCGGTGCCGGCGTGGGGGAGCATCGCGGAGTGGAACTTCTCGCTGCCCGCCCGTGACTGGCGCCACTGGAAGAACATGATGCCGTCGGCGCCGCGCGCGACCGACTGGGCGGTCTCGGCCATGAGCGCGCCGGGACGCTTGCCGGCGTTCGCCGGACGCCAGTTGACGGCATCCGTCGCCTGCTCCCACAGCAGCCACGGCACCCCGGGCTTGAGCGAGCGCACGAGGTCGCGCTGGAAGGCCGCGTCGCGCACCCGGTGCGGGTTCGCCGGGTCGGGGTAGCAGTCGTCGGCGATGACGTCCATGAAGGGCGCCCACCGGCGGTAGTCCGCGGGCTTGAACGGCCCCATGAAGTTCGTCGTGATGGGCTGCGTCGCGCCCGCCGCGAGCAGGATCTCGCGCTCCATCAGGTAGCACTCGAGCAGCATGTCGCTGGTGAACCGGCGCCAGTCGAGCATCGACGACGGGTTGTGGCTGTAGGGCGCGAGGCGCGGCGGGAAGACCTCGTCGAACGACCCGTACCGCTGCGACCAGAAGCTCGTGCCCCATGCCTCGTTGAGCGCCGCGACGGTGGCGTACTTCTTCTCGAGCCACGCGCGATACGCGTCGCGCGCGGCATCCGAGAAGTCCATCCAGAGGTGGCAGCCGAACTCGTTGCCGACGTGCCACATCACCACGGCGGGGTGGTGGGCGTAGCGCTCCGCGAGGCGCCGCACGAGCTCGCCCGCGAGGCGCCGGTAGGTGGGCGACGACGGCGCGAAGTGCTGCCGGCTGCCCGGCCAGTACGAGGCGCCGGACTCGTCGGCCGGGAGCGTCTCGGGGTAGGTCGCGCTCACCCACGGCGGGGGAGACGCCGTCGCGGTCGCGAGGTTCACGGCGATCCCGCCGGCGTGAAGCTTGCCGATCACGGTGTCGAGCCAGTCGAAGTCCCACACGTCCTCGGCGGGCTGGATGCGCGACCACGCGAAGATGCCGAGGCTCACGATGTTCACGCCGGCCTCGCGCATGAGGCGGACGTCCTCGTCCCACACCTCTTCCGGCCACTGGTCGGGGTTGTAATCGGCGCCGTACAGCACGTCGACGAGCTCCTTGATCTGGCTTCGGGTCGGTGAGGGGTTCAGCGGTGGCGGCGCGCGGGTACGGCCATCACCGCGAAGGCGGCGCAGCCGAGCCCGGCGATGAGCAGGGGCGGCAGCATCCACGTCACGACGGCCACGAGGCCCGCCGCAGCGGCGAGGTACACCGCACCGATCGGGTCGGGCGCGAGGGCCGACGGGATGCCGCGGACCGCCGCGCGCCAGCCGTGTTCGGGCGTCCACGACCCGGCGGCGACGAGCAGCGCGACCGCGCCGACGACGAGCCCCGCCCAGCCGACGACCGCGATGACCGTGCCGCCGGGAAGGGCGCCCGAGCCCGCGAGGTCGATGTCGAGCAGCAGCAGGAGGGCGAGCGCGATCGCGACCCCGCCGACGGCGAGGCCGCCGGGCAGGGCCTTGCGGAACTCCTGCCAGAACGTGCGGACGTGGGACTGCTCGGCGTTCGCATACCGGCGGAGGTGACGGATGCCGGCGGCCAGTGCCGCGGGAAGGGTGATCACGAGGATCCCAGCCGCAGTGATGAGGAGCCCCGTGAGCAGCACCTCGCCGAACAGGGCGAAGGCGCCCTTGGCGCCCGGGTAGCGGGCAGGCTCGCGCTCCTCGAGCGTGGGCCCGCTGCCGGACGCGTCGGCCCGGCGGGCGGCACGAAGTGTCTTGCGGTCCATGGGGTGCGGCATCCTTCCTCCTCGGTTCTTGCGGGGATCGTCGAGGTGTCAGCCCTTGAGGCCCTGGGTGGCGACGCCGTCGACGAGGAAGCGCTGGAACACCAGGAAGAACAGCAGCACCGGGATCAGCGCCACGAACGACGCGGTGACGGTGGCGCCGTAGTCGCTCGTGGAGGTCTGGTCGTTGTAGAGGCGGAGGGCGATGGGGAGGGGGTAGTTCTCGGGGCTGGTGAGGTAGAGCAGGGGTCCGAGGAAGTCGTTCCAGGCCCAGATGAACGCGAAGATCGAGCAGGTGATCAGGGCGGGCTTGATCAGCGGCAGGATGATCGACCAGAAGATGCGCATGTGGCCGGCGCCGTCGATGCGGGCCGCTTCGTCCATGTCGCGGGGCATCTGGCGGATGAACTGAACGAGCAGGAACACGAAGAATGCTTCGGTGGCGAGGAACTTCGGCAGCAGCAGCGGCCAGAACGTGTCGATCATGTCCAGGCGCTGGAAGATGATGTACTGCGGGATGATCACGACGTGGAACGGCAGCAGCAGCGTGCCGATCATCGCGGCGAACATGATGCCGAGGCCCTTGAACTGGATGCGCGCGAACGCGTACGCGGCCAGCGATGACGAGAGCAGCACGCCGATCACGGAGCCGGCGGCGATGATGAGGCTGTTCAGGAAGAACCGCCACATCGGGACGCCGGCGATGCCCTCCATCACCTTCGCGTAGTTGGCCAGCGTCGGGTTCTCGGGGAGCAGTCCCATGTTGGAGCCGAACTCGCTGTTCGGCTTGAACGTCGAGAACAGCAGCCACACCAGCGGATAGAGCACGATCGCGGTGATGGCGAGGAGGACGACGAACCAGACGACGGTCTGCCACGTGGAGCGCTTGACCTTGCGGCGCGGCTGCTGCGGGGTGGCGTCGAGCTGGTTCTCGAGGGTGGCGATGGCGGGTTCGCCGAAACTGGTGGTGCTCATCGGTTGTCTCCGGCGTAGTGGACCCAGGAGCGCTGGGTGCGGAAGAGGATGAAGGCGATGATGGCGACGACGATCAGCAGTACCCACGCGATCGCGGCGGCGTAGCCCATCTGGCCGTCCGAGAACCCGCGCTTGTAGAGGTACAGGGTGATGAAGTTCGTCATGCCGGCGGGGCCGCCCGAGCCGTTGGAGATGATGTAGGCGGAGGCGAACACCTGGAATGCGCCGATCAGGCCGAGCAGCAGGTTGAAGAAGATCACGGGGCTCAGCATCGGGAGCGTCACGGCACGGAACCGGTGCCAGGGGCCGGCGCCGTCCATCTCGGCCGCCTCGTACAGCTCCTTGGGGATCTGCTTCAGGCCGGCGAGGAAGATGACCATGGTGGCACCGAACTGCCAGACCGCCAGCAGGATCATCGCGGGAAGCACGAGCGCCGGGTTGCCGATCCAGCCGCCCAGGTCGATGCCGATCGCCGACAGGGCGTTGTCGACCGGGCCGTCGGAGCCGAACATCGCCCGCCACACGATCGCCACCGACACCGACCCGCCGATGAGCGACGGGGCGTAGAACGCCGAGCGGAAGAACCCGGCGCCGCGGTCGCGGTAGTTCAGGAGCATCGCCACACCGAGAGCTGCCGCAAGGGTGATCGGGGTGCCGACGAGGACGTAGATCAGGGTGATCTGCGCGGACTGGATGAACGCCGGGTCATTGGTGAACATCCGGATGTAGTTGTCGAGGCCGATCCACTTCGGCGGCGAGAAGATGTTGTAGCTCGTGAACGACAGGTACAGCGAGTACGCCATCGGGATGAGCGTGAGGCCGAAGAAGCCCACCAGCCACGGGACCAGGAACCCGTAGCCCGCGAGGCTCTCGCGCACGGCCCGCTGCCGCTGGCCGGGCCGGTTCGCGTGCTCGGGCCTGCTGCGGCGGAACAGGGACCGGCGTGAGGATTCCTCACCGGTCACGATGACTCTGGTCGCTGTGGTGCTCACGGGACTCTCCGATACGGGTGTGTGGAGTGGTGTTCCGGGCCCGGGCGCAGCTGCACCCGGGCCCGGAAGCTGTCACTGGTTGAGGACGACGTCCATCTCGGCGAAGAACTGCGAGACCGCGTCCTCGACGGTGATGGTGCCGAAGCCGAGCTCCTGACCGAGCTGACGGAACTTCTCCTCGAGGCTGCCGTAGCCCACGATCGGCACCGGCGGGGCGTCGCCCAGGCGGTCGGCGATCGACGCCTCGTACTCGGCGATCTGCTGGCCCAGCGGGTCGAGCTGTGCGGCCTCGAGGGCGGTCTCCGAGGCGGGGAGGCCGCGGTTGGTGCCGAAGATCTCACCCGACTCGGGCGAGTTGATGAGGAAGTTCACCAGCGTGGCCGCGGCCTCGGGGTGCTCGGTGTTCGCGGCGATGGCGTGCAGCATCGAGGGCTTGAGATAGAGGTCCTTCGCACCCTCTTCAGTGATCGGGGGCGCGACGAGCCCCAGCTCGGTGTAGCCCTCGCCGAGGTTGCCCAGGTAGCCGGCGCCGAAGTTGTCCCAGGTGAGCTCGCTCGTGGTCAGCGCCGCGTCGAAGCCCGACTTCGGGTAGACCTCTTCGAGGGTCTGGGCCGACACTCCGATCCCGTCGCGGATGGCCTGGCCCGACTCCCAGAACTCCGTCAGGTCGTCTTCGGTGAAGTTCGGCTCGCCTTCGTCGGTGAAGAGGTCCTCGCCCTTGCCGCGCTGCTGGATCTCGAAGTTCTGGATGCGACCGGTGTAGTCGGTGCCGCCCCAGACGCTGCCGCCGCCGGCGTCAGTGACCTCGGCCATCCAGTCCTGGTAGTCCTCCCAGCTGCCGCCGCCCTCGTAGGCCTCGACGCCCGTGGTCTCGAGCAGCTTCGGGTTGAGGTACATGCCCCAGGCGTTGGTCGACGTGGGGATGGCGTAGGTCGTGTCGTTGACCACGCCGATGCCCAGGATGTTCTCGCTGAGCGGGTCGGTGTCGATGATGTTGCCGAGGTACGGGTCGAGGTCGTGGAGCAGGCCGTTCTCGGAGTACTGACGCAGGTACGAGTAGTCGAACTGCATCACGTCGGGGAGGTTGCCACCGGCCGCCTCGGTCTGACGCTTCTCCCAGAACTCCGGGAAGCCGAGGAACGAGGCGTTCACCGTGATGTTCGGGTACTCCTCGTTGAAGGCCTCGATCGCCTGGTTGTACAGGTCGGCGCGCACGTCGTTGCCCCAGAAGGCGAGGTCGAGCGTGACCTCCTCGTTCGGGTCGAACGTGGGCGCGGCGTCGGGAGCGTCTTCACTGCCGCCGGCGCAGCCGGCCAGGACCAGTGCGGCGCCGGCCGCGATGGCGGTGACGGCGAATGCCCGCTTCTTGCTGAACATCCTTGTCCTCTCTTGAACGTCTGCGTTCGCAACTCCGCGTGTGAGACGTTCGTCGTCTGTGTGTGCGGTGGGTGGCGCATCCCTTGGTGCGTATGGTGCTGCTGCTGGAAAGCGCTTGCCCGCTACGGTACCTCCTCTAAAAACGTTTCGCAAGACGTCGTCTCGAGATATTTGAACGATTCAGTAACGGGCGAGCGGGCGGTGCCGGGCTCGTCGCGGTCGTGCTCGACAGGCCCGGCCCGACGGCGTTCCTCAGGAAAACCGGGCGTGGACAGGAGAAGATCGCGCCGAGCCGTCCTGCGGAAGTGCCGTTCACCTGTCGGAGCGCGGCGAGGACGTGCGCGGGCGCGGGTGCGGAGGAGATTGCGCGGAGACGGATGCCGCGGCTCGGCGCTCTGCGCCGGGCGCCCCGGTCGGTCGGGGCTCCTGCAGGTGAACTGTTCCAGGGCAGGACGGGATGCGGCATCCGTCTCCTGCCGAAGCCCGGTTGACCTGTCGGGCAGCGAGGCGGGGCTGCCGGTGGGGGTGGGTCGCGTGACGGACCCGGGGACGGATGCCGAAGCCCGGCGCTCTGCGGCGGGCGTCAGTGCGCGGGCGCCCCGGTCGGTCGGGGCTTCTGCAGGTGAACTGTTCCAGGGCAGGACGGGATGCGGCATCCGTCTCCTGCCGAAGCCCGGTTGACCTGTCGGGGTGGGCGGGGTGGGGCGGACCGCGTGACGGACCGGGGCGGATGCCGCGGCCCGGCGCTCTGCGGCGCGCGTCAGCGCGCCGGGCGCAGGTCGATCACGGTGCTCGCGAAGCTTTTGCGGTGGGTCGGGTGCGCGGCGAGGTCGGCTGGCGTGATGACCCGGCCGTCGGCGTCGGCCGAGGCGTAGATCGCCGCCACCAGCTCGATCGAGCGCGCCGGCGCGTCGGCCGTGGGCGGCAGGGGCGACCCCGAGCGGAGCGCGTCGAAGACGTCGCGCAGCAGGGGCGCGTGGTCGCTGCGCTCCTCGGGGCCGGTGAGCGCCCAGGTGCCCGCTTCGTCGCGATCGACGTGGGGCGCCTTCGTGATGCGCCAGTTCTCGTGGCCGTGGCCGTACAGGTGGTCGACGGTGATCGTCGCCTTCTCGGTGTCGATGCGGATCGTGCTCGTCTCTCGCGGCGAGAGCGTGCTCGAGACGACCTGCGCCACCACCCCGCCCTCGAACACGACCGTCGCGGTCGAGACGTCCTCGGTCTCGGTCTCACGGTCGAGGCGCCAGAGGCGGCCCTCGACGCGGGCCCAGTCGCCGAGCAGGAACGCGAGGAGGTCGATCTGGTGGATCGCGTGCCCGAGCGTCGTGCCGCCGCCCTCGGTCTCCCACTTCCCGCGCCACGGCACGGCGAAGTAGGCGGCGTCGCGGTACCAGAGGGTCTGGCACTGAGCGACCAGCGGCCGCCCGAGGGCGCCGGAATCGAGCAGGCGCTTGACATGGGCGGCGGCCGTGCCGGTGCGCTGCTGGAAGACCACCGCGAGCTGCCGGCCGGCGGCGGCCGCGGCATCCGTCATCTCCTGCAGCTCGTCCAGCGACGGTGCCGGGGGCTTCTCGACCACCACGTGCGCGCCGGCGGCGAAGGCGGCGAGGGTCTGCGCGGGGTGGGCGCCCGGAGGGGTGCAGACGTGCACGACGTCGGGCCGCTCGGCCGACAGCATCGCCTCGAGGTCGTCGTACACGGCCGGGGCGTCGTACGCCGAGGCGAACGCCTCGGCCGAGGCTCGGCTCAGGTCGGCGACGGCCACGAGCTCGGCATCGGGGTAGGCGGCGATCGACTTCGCGTGGGCGTGGGCGATCGCGCCGGTGCCCACGATGACGCAGCGGAGGGTGTCGGTCACGGTGGCTCCTTCGGGTGGATCGTGAGCGGATGCCGCGGCCCGCGGCATCCGTCTCGTCCAGGGTAGGCGGCGCAAGAGGAAAGCGCTATCCCGGCGGGTCGGCGGCCACTATCCGTTCGCAACTCAGGATGAGTGCCCGAGCAAGCGCTTCTTCCACGCCTCCGGCGAGATTCGTCCTGAGTTGCGAACCACACGGGATCGTGCCGCACACCCGGTCCGGGCGGAAGGTGCTATCCCGCTTTCGGTGACGGTCGCATCGGTTCGTAATTCAGGATGATCGGCCGGCGCACGCGTCAGGACCGCTTCTGGCGAGGTTCTTCCTGAGTTATGAACCGCACGGCCGCGCCGGACGCCCTCCACCCCGCCGGACGGCCGGCGCGAGCGCCGCCGGTGTCAGTGCGGGAGGCCGGCCTGGGTGGCGTGCAGGTGCGCGTAGCGGCCGCCGGCGGCGAGGAGCGCGTCATGGCCGCCGACCTCCACCACCTGGCCGTGCTCGAGCACCACGATGCGGTCGGCCTGGCGGATGGTCGACAGCCGGTGCGCGACGACGAGCGTCGTGCGGCCCTTCATGAGCCGGTTCAGCGCCTCTTTGACCAGCTCCTCCGACTCGGGGTCGAGCGCCGAGGTCGCCTCGTCGAGCAGCAGGATGCGGGGATCGCGCACGAGCGCCCGCGCGATCGCGAGGCGCTGGCGCTGGCCGCCCGACAGGCGCGCGCCGCGCTCGCCGACGACGGTGTCCCAGTCCTCGGGCAGCCGGTCGACGAACTCGGCGGCGTTGGCGTCGCGCAGCGCCTCGCGCAGGCGCCCGTCCGACACGTCGTCGAGTCCGTACGCGATGTTCTCGCGGATCGTGCCCTCGAAGAGCACCGACTCCTGCGGCACGACCGAGACCGACTGCCGCACCGTGCGCAGGTCGAGCTCCTGCATGTCGGCGCCGTCGAGCAGGATGCAGCCGGCCGTGGGCCGCACGAACCCGAGCACGAGGTTGAGCATCGTCGACTTGCCCGAGCCCGACGACCCGACGAACGCCACCGTCTCGCCCGGTGCGATGTCGAGCGAGACGTCGTGCACGGCGTCGCGTTCGGCACCGGCGTAGCGGTGCGTGACGTGCTGCAGCTCCAGATGACCGCCGACCGCGGCGACGGCGCGCTTGCCCTCGTTCTGCTCGAGGTCGGGCTCCTGCAGCACCTCCGAGATCGAGCGCATCGACTCCATGCCCCGGGCGCCGACCGGGATGAGCATCAGCAGCGACGTCAGGCCCTGCGTGAGCAGGGTGAAGTACGTCGAGAGCAGCACGACCTCGCCCGGCGTGATGGGAAGCACGCCCGTGAGCGCGAAGACGGCCGCGAGCACGAGGCATCCGAGTCCGAGCAGCTGCATCGTGACCCACGAGATCGAGGCGACGTGGCCGTTGAGCATGTCGAGGTGCAGGCCCGCGCGGCGCACGCCGTCGGCGCCCGCCTGCACGCGCGACACGGCGGTGCGCTCGAGGCCGTGCGCCCGGGTCACCGGGATGAGCGACGCCATCTCGCCGACGCGCGCCGCGAAGCCCTCGACCTCGCGGCGGAACACCTCGTTGCGAGCGCGCGACCGGCGGCTGAGCGCGGCGCGCAGGCCGAGCGCGATCGGGACGGCCAGCGCGTAGACCGGCAGGAATTGCGGCACCGCGATCGCGGTCATGACGATCGCGCCGCCGAGCACCATGATCGACGACAGCAGCGGGTGGGTCACCTGCTGCAGCATCAGCTCGACGTTCTCGACGTCGCGCACGACCTTGGTCTGCACGATCGACGAGCTCACCCGGGTGTGGTAGCCGATCGACAGGCTCTGCAGCCGGGCGGCCAGCGCGTTGCGCAGATCGGCGCCGGTGTCACGCACGACCGTCATGAAGTTGCGCGTGTAGACGATGTGCATCGGGTAGTTCTGGATCAGCAGCAGCGCGGCCACCCCGAACCAGATGAGCACCGTCGACACGTCGCCGCCGCTCGCGACGAGGTCGATGATCTCGGCTGTGACCACGGGCAGGAACCACAGCGGGATCTCCTTGCACGCGAACGCGAGGATCGCCACGGTCATGCGGCCGGGTCGCCGGGCGAGCAGGCGCAGGACGGAGCGGGCGGGTTTCGGGTGCTGGGCGATGCCGATCACGCGGATGGCGCCGGTAAACGCTTTCTGCGTCATGCTGCAATGGTAGACGGATGCCGCGGCCCCGGCGCGGCGAAGGGTGCAACATGTCGCATCACGCTGCCGCGACGGCTCGGCGCGTCGCGCTGCCTGCAACCGTGCGCCGCGGCGCGGCGCGGAGCGCGTGCTCGCGGTGATCGCGTCAGCCGTGCGTCGCCGCGCGGAGCGCGTGGCCGGCGGTCGACGCGCGGACCACCAGCTCGGGCTGGTAGACGACGTTGCCGAGCTCGGCCCCCGCGGTCCCCGCGATGCGGGCGAGCAGGATCTCGGCCGCAGTGCGTCCCATCTCACGCGCCGGCTGGCGCACGGAGGTCAGCGGTACGCCCGCGATCGCGGCGAACTCGATGTCGTCGTAGCCGACGACCGCGACGTCGTCGGGCACGCGCACGCCCTGCGAGATGAGTCCGTGGACCACTCCGATCGCGAGGTGGTCGTTCGACGTGATGAGCCCGTCCGGCCGGTCGGCGGGGGAGCGCGCCGCGAGCTGCTCGCCGAACGCGCGGCCGAGGTCGGAGGTGGTGCGCCGGGTCCAGATCGGCTCGACCGTGACGTCGGGGTGGGCGGCGGCCGCCAGGCGCGCGCCCTGCAGGCGCTCGCGCACCTGTCGGACCTCCTCGCGGGCGCCGACGAACGCCAGCCGCCGCCGGCCGGTGCTGATGAGGTGCTCGGCGGCGAGCCGGCCGCCGGCGACGTCGTCGAACGAGACCGAGGGCAGCTCGCCGGTGTCGTCGACGGCGTCGACCAGGACGACGGGGATGCCGCGCCCCCGCAGCCGCTCGAGCCAGGGCTCGAGCGGTCCGAAAGGGCTCACCAGCGCGCCTTCGACCTGCACGCGCTCGAAGAGCTCGAGGTGGTCGCGCTCTTTGGCGACGTCGTCGCTGGAGTTGCCGACGAGCACGCGCAGACCCGCGCGCGACGCCGCGTCTTCGGCCCCGGCGACCATGTCGGCGAAGAACGGGTTGGCGATGTTGATGACGGTCATGCCGAGCAGGCCGGACCGCCCGGCGCGCAGCTGCTGCGCGGCCTGCAGTGGCACGTAGCCGAGCTGATCGGCGGCCGAGCGCACGCGCTCGACGAGGCGCTCGCTCACCATGTGCGGGCGGTTGAGCGCGTTCGAGACGGTGCTGATCGAGACGCCGGCGCGCTGTGCGACATCGCGGATGCCCACTCGCTTCATGTCGCTCGTTCCGTCCTGGTGTGCGTGACACGCGCCGGGTCGCGCCCCCGGGCGCCCGATCGGGTCCATGGTAGGCGTTTTCCGCCGGGCGGCAGCGGAGCTGGTCGATCCGTCGATCGTTACCCCGGCGTTACACCTCGACATTTGACGAATCCGATGCACCCGCCTACTCTTCAATCGAAGCGGTTCGAAATCGAAGCGATTCGACATCGGAACCCCCGATTCCGCCCCGGCGGAGCGACAGCCACGTACACGAAGGAGTGACATGGAACGACGTCATGCTCACCCAGCGGCACCCGCCCACGGCGCCTCCCCCCGGGGCGCCGCCCGATGACGACCCAGGCGCAATCGCAGGTCGTCTTCCAGGAGGCGGCGGTCCACAACCTCGACAAGAACGCGAAGAAGCGCCGCGGCCGGCGGCTGCGTCCCGCGGGGTCGAAGACGTCGTTCAAGCTCTTCCTCTGCATCGTGCCGTTCCTGGTGCTCGCGTTCCTGTTCTCGTACCTGCCGCTCTACGGGTGGATCTACTCGCTGTACGACTACAAGCCGGCACTCGGGCTCGAGGGCAGCGAGTTCGTCGGGCTGCAGTGGTTCCAGATGCTGGTCTCGTCGCCCACGCAGATGGCGCAGATCGGGCAGGTGCTGCTGAACACCCTCGCGATCAGCTTCCTGGGCATCGCGACCTCGGTGCTGCCGCTGTTCTTCGCGATCCTGCTGAACGAGATCAAGGCGCCGTGGTTCCGCAACTCGGTGCAGACCCTCACCGCGCTCCCCAACTTCATCTCGTGGGTGCTGGTGTACATGATCGCGTTCTCGCTGTTCTCCAGCTCCGGGCTCGTGAACGACGTGCTCAACGACGCCGGGCTGATCACCACGCCCATCAAGTTCCTCGACAGCGACCAGAACGTGTGGCTCACCATGACGCTCTGGAGCATCTGGAAGGGGCTGGGCTGGGGCGCGATCATCTACCTCGCCTCCATCGCGGGCATCGACCAGTCGCTGTACGAGTCGGCCCGCATCGACGGCGCCGGGCGCTTCCAGCTGATGCGGCACATCACGATCCCGCAGCTGATGCCGACGTACCTCGTCCTGCTGCTGCTGTCGATCGCGAACATCCTCAACAACGGGATGGAGCAGTACTACGTGTTCCAGAACGCGTTCAACAAGGAGTACATCCAGGTCCTCGATCTGTACGTCTACAACATCGGCATGACGGGCAACAGCCTGTCGCTGGCCACCGCGATCGGCATGCTGAAGAGCCTCATCTCCGTGGCGCTCCTGCTCTCCGTCAACGCGATCTCCAAGCGCGTCCGCGGCGAATCGATCGTGTGAGAGGACCCGGATCATGACCACGACGATGACCAAGACGATCACGACCACCGATCGCCGCGACACCTCGGCTCGCTACCGGCCCACGGTCGGCGACATCCTCTTCCGTGTGGGGAACTACGCGCTCTTCGCGCTGTTCGCCCTCATCTGCGCGTACCCGTTCTATTACCTGATCATCAACTCGGTCAGCGCCAACGACGTCTCCGCGCTCGGCGACGTGCGGCTGTGGCCGGTGGGCTTCCACCTGTCGAACTACGCCCAGGTCTTCCAGCTGCCGGGCCTGCCGATGGCGACCGTGGTCAGCATCGGCCGCACCGTGCTCGGCACGCTGCTCACGGTGCTCGCCTCGGCCTTCCTCGGGTTCATGTTCACCCAGACGCGCATGTGGGGCCGCAAGTTCTGGTACCGCTTCCTCATCATCACGATGTACTTCAGCGCGGGCCTCATCCCGGTCTTCATCATCATGAAGACCCTCGGCCTCACCAACAACTTCTGGGTCTACGTGCTGCCGTTCGTGGTGCAGCCGTTCAACGTCATCCTCGCGAAGACCTACGTCGAGTCGATGCCGAAAGAGCTGCAGGAGGCCGCCGAGATGGACGGTGCCAACATCCTGCAGGTGTTCTTCCGCGTGTACCTGCCCAACATGACGCCGATCCTCGCGACCATCGCGATCTTCAGCGCCGTGACGCAGTGGAACAGCTTCCAGGACACCCTGATCTACATCACCGACCAGAGCCTCTACACGCTGCAGTACCTGCTCTACATGTTCATCAACCAGGCGTCGAGTCTGGCTCAGGCGGCCCAGAACGCCGGCGGCAATCTCGGTCAGATCGCCGGCGTCGCCACCGAGCAGACGCCCACGTCGATACGCATGACCGTCTCGGTGCTCGTCGTGCTGCCCATCATCTTCATCTATCCCCTGTTCCAGCGCTTCTTCGTGAAGGGCATCATGCTGGGCGCCGTCAAGGGTTGACGGCGGCCGGTCCCACCAAGAAAGGAAAGCAATGAAGCTTCGAAAGAAGGTGTCCCTGGCGGTCGTCGCGCTCCTGGCCGCGGGGTCGCTGGCCTCGTGCAGCGCCGGCGGCAACGACTCGCAGGGGCCGATCGAGGAGTTCCCCGAGAAGTGGGACGAGCAGATCACGATCGACGTCTTCGACGGGCTCGCGAACTACATGGGCGTCCAAGAGGGCTGGTTCGGCAAGCTCGTCGAAGACAAGTTCAACATGAAGCTCAACATCATCGCCCCGAACGTCGCGGGCGGCGGTGACACGCTCTACAACACGCGCGTCTCGGCGGGCGACCTCGGCGACCTCATCATCACCGACAAGGGCCAGAAGCTCGACGAGCTCATCGAGGGCGGGCTCGTCCAGGACTCGTCGGACTACTACCCGGCGATGGACAACGTGGCCCAGTTCGAGGCGGCCGTCGACAAGCTGAACGAGGACAAGGGCGGCGTGTACGCCTTCCCGTCGTCGGTCTCGTCGCTCCTGCCGACCGAGCCGTCGGAAGGCCTCAACCCGACCTTCGGCCCGTACACGCGCTGGGACTACTACAAGGAGCTCGGCTACCCCGAGATCGGCACCCTGGAGGACCTGCTCCCGGTGCTCGCCGACATGAAGGCCGCGCACCCCACGGCCGACAACGGCCAGCCGGTCTACGGGTTCTCGCTGTTCAAGGACTGGGACGGCAACATGATGGTCACGGCCAAGCAGCCGGCGACCTTCTACGGCTACGACGAGATCGGCTTCGCGCTGGCCAAGGCCGACGGCTCGGACTACCAGAGCATCCTCGACCCCGAGAGCCAGTACATGCGCAGCCTGAAGCTGTACTTCGACGCGAACCAGCTCGGCCTCGTCGACCCCGAGTCGACCACGCAGAACTACGACACCCTGTTCTCGAAGTTCCAGAACGGCCAGGTGCTCTTCTCGTGGTGGCCGTGGCTCGGCCAGTCGGCGTTCAACACCGACGAGAACATGGCCGCGGGCAAGGGCTTCGAGATGGTGCCGATGGCCGACCAGGAGATCTTCTCCTACGGCGCCGAGGCGTACGGCGGCAAGCAGGTGTTCGCGATCGGCTCCAAGGCCGAGGACCCCGAGCGCATCGCCGCGTTCATCGACTGGTTGTACTCGTCCGAGGGCGCGTACGCCAACAGCGCGCAGACCGGTGGCTCGGCGGGCCCGCAGGGGCTCACGTGGGATGTCAACGACGCCGGCGAGCCCGAGCTCACCGAGTTCGGCACGCAGGTGTTCCTCGGCGGTGGCGGAACGGTTCCCGAGGAGTGGGGCGGCGGCGAGTACGCCGACGGCGTCTCGGCGCTGAACCTCTCGTCGGTGCTGCCGATCGAGGTCGACGAGGAGACCGGCTTCCCCCGCAGCTACACCTTCTGGCCGAGCTACCAGGCGGCGACCGCGAACGCGCTGACCGAGGACTGGTCGGCCAAGATGGGCGACGCGACGTCGACCATGGAGTACCTGCAGGCCAATGACCAGGTGCTCGTCGCCCCGGGTGCGAGCTTCACGGTGCCGGCGGACGACTCCGAGACCGAGACGCTGCGCAACCAGGTCAAGGAGATCATCAAGCAGTTCTCGTGGCAGATGGTCTTCGCCGAGAACGAGGCGCAGTTCGAGTCGCTCCGCGACGAGCTCATCGAGACCGCGAACGGCCTCGGCTACGAGAAGGTGCTCGAGGTCGACATGGGCAACGCCGAGGCGCAGAACGACGCGCGCATCGCGGTGACGGAGGAGTTCGCGAACTGACCCGCTGAACACCACGCGAGGGCCCGGGATGCCGCATCCCGGGCCCTTCGTCGTGCCCTCGTGACTGTGCTCCCTTCTTCCCCCTCGTGAGTTGTCGTATGTGCACGCGACACGCCAGCGTGTCGCGTGCACATACGACAACTCAACGGTGGCGGTGGCGGCGGGGGTCCGTGCGGGATGGCGGCGACCGCCGCGCGGCCGCGTCGGGCGGGGTGGAAGGCGGATGCCGGGGGCCGAGGCATCCGGTTCCGCGGCGGGGAGGGGACGGATGCCGGGGGCCGAAGCATCCGTTCCGCGAGAAGCGCGCGGGGGTCAGGCCTCGTGGCGGGCGAAGACGCTGCGGAACAGGAACGCCGTCGCGTAGGCGCCGACAGAGAATCCGACCGTGAGGACGATGATGCCGAACACCGGGAACAGGATCGTCAGCGCCACGAGCGTGACCGGGATGAGCAGCACGCCGAGGGTGCGCACCGGTTCGGCCGCGGGCAGGAGCAGCGCGTTCCGGAGGGTCTGGCGCACCGAGTTGCGGAAGTACGCCACCTGCGCCATCGCGTAGAGGAACGCGGCGAAGAAGTACGCCCCGCCCAGCAGGGCCACCACGCCCGCGACGCCGCCGAGCACGGTCGGCATGGCGAACCAGAAGACGGTGGAGAAGCCCAGCAGCGCCGCGGGCAGCAGCAGCGCGAGCATGAGCGCTGTCGCGCGCCCGAAGTTGGCGCGGAAGGCCGGGAAGAAGTCCTTGAGAGGCCGGCCGCTCTCGTCCTCGGAGTACCGGAGCGTCACCTCGTAGAGCGCGCTCGTCGCCGCACCGATCGTGAGGATCGGGAGGCACAGCAGGGCGAACAGCAGGTTGAGTCCGACGAAGGTGAGGAAGGTCGAGAAGCCGTTCAGCGCTCGGCTCTCGGGATCGATCCGCATGCGGACGTCACCTGCCCTTCGCCGCGGACGCCGGCCGGGGTGCGCGCCGGCCCGTCACGGCGCGGTGGGCGTTCCGGTCAGCGCGGGCGGCAGCAGGCGCACGGCGGGCTGGGAGCCGTTGGCGAGGATCTCGCAGATCATGTCGGTCGCGGCGGCGCCGATCCCCTCGGCCGGCACCGCGATGCTGTCGGCGAGCCCCGGGACCGACCGGGCGACGTCGTCGGGGCACAGCGCCAGCACGGCGAGGTCGTCGCCGCGCTGCCGGGCACTCCGGCCGATCGTCGCCGCCACGTGCGGCAGCGCGCCCTCGTTGTGCACGAAGAAGCCCGTGATGTCGGGGTTCTCCGTCATCACCGCGTCGACCGTGGCGACCGCCTCGGTGGTGCTCGGGCAGGCGTGCACGCTGCCGGTCACGCCGCTCGCCTCGCAGGCGGCGAGGAACCCCCGCACCAGGCGGTCGGCGTACGAGGTGTGCCGCGTCATGACCTCGGGCGGCGAGCCGATGAGGGCGAGGCGCCGGTGGCCGAGCGCGACCAGGCGGTCCACCGCCAGCCACCCCGCCGCCTCGAAGTCGAAGTCGACGCAGGGGATCGCGCGCCGGCCCTCCGGAAGCCCGATGAGCACGCTCGGATGCCCGAGGCCCGAGAGCGTCTCGATGCGCGGGTCGTCGGACTCGACGTCCATCACCAGCAGGGCGTCGACCATCGATCCCTTCGCGGCGCGCTGCAGCGCCTTGGCGTCGTCGCTCGCCAGCAGCAGGATGTCGTAGCCGTGCTTGCGCGCCTGGGTCACGACGCCGGTGACGATCTGCATCACCACGTGCACGTCGACGCCGGTGCGCAGCGGCGCCTGCAGCCCGATGACGTTGGTCGACCGCGACGCGAGCGAGCGGGCGCCGGCGTGCGGGCTGAAGCCCAGGCTGTCGATGGCCTTCTCGACGCGGGTGCGCGTCTCCTGCGAGATGGCGCGCTTGCCGCTCATGACGTACGAAACCGTCGAGATCGATACTCCCGCCGCCTGCGCGACGTCCGCGATCGTCACCATGACGTCCCCTGTCCTCCTGTATCGATCGCCCACTTCGTCCCCGGGGCGAGGTCGTACGTCCCGAGCGCGCCGTCAGGCCCGCTCACCATCATTGTGACCGCTCGCGCGCCGGCCGTCAGTCGCGCGCGCACCAGCCGTCCCGCGGCCCATTCGACGTCGACGGACACGTCGCCGCGCGCACGCAGTCCGCGCACGGCGCCGTCGGGCCACGCCGGCGGCAGCGCGGGCAGCAGCAGCAGCCGCACGCGAGCCGCCTCCGCCTCGCCCGCACCCGCGACTCCGTCGGCGTCGGCTTCCCCGGCGAAGGACTGCACGAGCGCCTCCGCGATCCCGGCGGTGAGGCCCAGATTGCCGTCGATCTGATACGGCGGGTGGGCGCTGAAGAGGTTGGGGTACACGCCGCCGCGATGCGCCGACCCGCCCTCGGTGTCGGCGCCGGCGGGCCGGAGCGCCATGCGCACCTGCGCATGCACCGCGGCTCCGTCGCCCAGCCTCGCCTGCATCGCGGCCCGCCACGCCAGGGCCCAGCCGGTCGACTCGGCGCCGCGCAGACGGATGGATTCGGATGCCGCATGCGCGAGGTCGGGCGTCTCGTCCGGCGTGATCTGCGCCAGCGGGAAGAGGCCGACGAGGTGCGAGAGGTGACGGTGCTGCGGCTCGGACTCGGTCCGCTCGCGATCCCACTCCAGGAGCTCGCCCCTGGGCCCGACCCGGGGGCGGGGGAGAGCGCGCGTCCGCGCGCAGAGCTCGGCGACCCACGGCTCGTCGAGGCCGAGGACTCCCGCGGCGGCCCGACACACGGCGGCGAGCTCGCGAAGCAGCGCGACGTCCATCGTGGCGTTCACGGCCACGCCGCGCTCCCGCCCGCTCTCATCGAGGTAGTGGTTTTCGGGCGAGGTCGAGGGGCTCGTCCAGGCGCGGCGGTCGTCGCCCTGGATCCACGACAGTGCGAACGCGGCCGCCGATGCGAGCACGGGCCAGGCATCGTCGCGGAGGGATCCGGCGTCGCCGCCGAACGCGTAGCGCTCCCACAGGTGCAGCGCGAGCCACACGCCCCCGAGCGGCCAGTTCGCCCACGCCGGGTCGCCGTGGCCGGCGCCCACCGGCGCCGCGTGGGCCCAGGCATCCGAATTGTGGTGCGCGACCCAGCCGTCGGCCCCGTAGAGATCCCGTGCGACAGCCGGCCCGGTCGTCGTCGCGAGACGCCGCGTGAACGCCAGCAGCGGCTCATGGCACTCGGGCAGCGCGGTCGTCTCGGCGGGCCAGTACGCCATCTGCGTGTTGATGTTGAGGGTGTAGGCGCTCGACCACGGGCCTGGCAGCTCGGCGTTCCAGAGCCCCTGCAGCGTCACCGGCAGCCCGCCCGGCTGCGAGGACGCGACCAGCAGGTAGCGGCCGTAGTGGAACGCGAGCGCGGCGAGCGCGGGGTCGTCCACCTCCTGCGCGCGCCGGACGCGCTCGACGGTGTCGACCTGCGCGGCAGCGCCCGCCGCGGGCAGCGTCAGGGCGCAGCGGTCGTACAGCGCGCTGTGCGCTGCGGTGTGCGCGTCGCGCAGCTCACGGGCGGTCGCCGCGACGTCGGAGGAGGGACGGATGCCGCGCAGCACGTCGGTCGCGCGCGCGACGGCGTCGCGGGGGTCGACCGGTTCGCCGGGCAGGCCGGGAGCGGTCGCCGTCGCGACGGCGACCAGGTGCGCCGTGGCCGGGGCGGACGCCAGGGCGCCGTCGACGATGCCGGACGGGCCGGCCGAGCGCACGACGACCGCGGCGTGGCGGCCGATGCTCTCGTCGTACCGGATGGGCTCGTCGGGGTGCTCGTGGCCGGGCGCGACGTCGACCGGAAGCCACCACTCGGTGACGAGGTCGCCGTCGGCCGCACGGGCGGATGAGCGCGGTCGCAGCAGCGATCCCACCTCGAGGAGCACGCGCACCGGGGCGCTCGCGGTGATCTGGTGCATGATCGCGCCGGTGACGAGGTCCGCCCAGGTGCGGTGCCGGACTGCGACGCCGTCGATCGCGTACTCGTGTGTGGCGACGCCGGTCGCGAGGTCGAGCCGTCGCGCGTGCGTCGAGGGCGTTTCGTCTCGCTCCGCTCGCTCAACGACCGGGTCAGGGGAGGGCGTTTCGTCTCGCTCCGCTCGCTCAACGACCGGCTCTGAGACCGGGTCCGAGTCCCGGTCGTTGGGCGAGGGAGCGCCGGCGACCGAGACGAAACGCCCAGGACCCGGCGTCGAGCCCGGGGTCGCGGCATCCGTCTCCACGGTCACGTCGATCCAGCCGAGCGGGAGGTACGCCTGCACCCACGGCGTCTGCATGCCCTGCAGCAGCGACTCGGCGTCGTCGAGGGAGCCCGTGTCGATCGCGGTGCGCACGGCGTCGAGGGCATCGGGGCCGCGGGTCGTCGTGCCCGCGAGCGGGTGGCCGCCAGCGCTTCCCGACCACGCCGTGATGTCGTTCAGCCACAGCCTGTCGCCGCCGGCGAGTCCCGCGCACATGGCGCCGCGGATGCCGTTGCCCACCGGGTACGCCTCCAGCCAGCGCGCGGCCGGCGTCGCCGCCGACAGCTCGTGAAGAGCGTCGAAGCGAGGGGTGGGGGCCGCGTCATCGCGGCGCGTGGACATCGTCACAGGCTTAGTATACGGTCTCAGTGTTGAAGCGCTTCGAAAGTTCGATAGACCTTCGGAACGGCTCCTGCCGACATCGCCCCACGAAACTCAGCGAAGAGGTTCTCGCCCCATGGTCCCCACTCCGACCCCGCGTCGACTCGAGGCGTTCGCCGACCTCACGCGCGACCTCGGCATCGCCTTCGGCGGCGACTACAACCCCGAGCAGTGGCCGCGCGAGGTGTGGCGCGAGGATGCCGAGCTCATGGTGCGCGCGGGCGTCAACCTCGTCACGGTCGGCGTGTTCAGCTGGGCGCGGCTCGAGCCGTCGCCGGGCGCATACGACTTCGACTGGCTCGACGAGGTGCTCGACCTGCTGCACGACCACGGCATCGCGGTGGATCTCGCCACGCCGACCGCGTCGCCGCCGCCGTGGCTCGGCATCCTGCACCCCGAGACGCTGCCCGTGAACCCCGACGGGGTGCCGCTGGCCGCCGGCTCGCGCAACCAGTTCACGCCCGCCTCCCGCGTCTACCGCGAGAGGGCGACGGCGATCGCGACCGCCCTCGCCGAGCGGTACGCAGCCCACCCCGCCGTGCGGATGTGGCACGTGGGCAACGAGTTCGGCCAGATCGACTACGGCGACGAGGCGGCACGCGAGTTCCGCCTGTGGCTGCGCGAGCGCTACGGCAGCATCCAGGCTCTCAACGAGGCATGGGGCACGCTCGTCTGGGCGCAGGGGTATCGCGACTTCGACGAGATCGTCCCGCCGCGGCGCATGCCCTACCTCGTCAACCCGGCGCAGTCCCTCGACTTCCGCCGCTACACGTCGTGGGCGCTGCAGCGCGTGTTCACCGAGCAGCGCGACGCGATCCGGGCGACCGGCGCGACGCAGCCCGTCACCACGAACTTCATGGGATTCGAGCCGCTCACCGACCTGTGGGCGTGGGCCGGCGACGTCGACGTGATCGCCGACGACCAGTACCCCGACCACGCGGCGCCGACGTCGTCGTCCGACATCGCGCTCGTGCAGGACCTCATGCGCTCGCTCGGCGGCGGGCGCCCGTGGCTGCTCATGGAGCAGGCGATCAGCGGCACGTCGTGGCGGCCGCACAACCTGCCGAAGACTCCCGCGCGCGCACGGCTGGACTCGCTGCAGGCCGTCGCCCGCGGCGCCGATGCCATCTGCTTCTTCCAGTGGCGGCAGGCGCGCACGGGAGCCGAGCGCTTCCACTCCGCGCTCCTCCCGCACGCGGGCGCCGACACCGAGCTCTTCGCGGGGGTCTGCGCTCTCGGCGCCGACCTGCAGCGGCTGCGGCCCGTCGTCGGCGGCCGGGTCGAGGCATCCGTCGCCGTCCTGTTCGACTGGGAGTCGTGGTGGGCGGCAGAAGAGCCGGCCCGCCCGACCGAGCGGCTGCGCACCCTCGAGCAGGTCACCCGCTGGCACCGCGCGCTGTGGCGCCGTGGCGTCGCGATCGACCTGGTGCGTCCGGGCGCCGACCTCTCGGCCTATCGCGCCGTGCTGGTGCCGCACTCGTACATCATCGGGACGGATGCCGCCACCGCCCTCCGCGCGGCGGTCGAGGCCGGCGCGAGCCTGGTCGTGGGCCCGTTCTCGGGAGTCGCCGACGCGAACGCGGGCATTCTGACCGGCCGGTCGCCGGTGCTGCTGCGCGACCTCGTGGGTGTGAGCGGCGAGGAGTGGGTCGGCCTGCCCGACGCGCCCACGCCGCTCGTCGCCGAGCCCGCCTGGGATGCGGCCCCGGCCGCCCCCGAGGCCGGCGTGCTGGGCGAGCGGCTCCGCGCCGAGGGCGCCGAGGTGCTCGCGCGCTTCGACGGCGGCCATCTCGCCGGAGCACCGGCCATCACGCGTCACCGGGTGGGCGCGGGGACGGCCTGGTATCTGGGCGCCGTCCCGTCGGACGAGGTGCTCGACGCCGTCCTCGGCGAAGCGCTCGCCGCCGGCGGCGTCACCGGCGCGGTGCGCGTGGGTTCGCTCGCCGGCGGCCGGCTGCCCGAAGGCATCGAGGCCGTGCGGCGCGGCGACGCCCTGTTCCTCCTCAACCACGGCGATGCGGCGGCGCACCTGTCGGTGCCCGGGCATCACCGGGATCTCCTGTCGGACGCGGACGTCGACGGCGAGCTCGAGCTCGCCCCCGGCGCCGCCCTGGTGCTCATCGAAAGGCACGCGAAGTGAAGTTCACCGATGGCTACTGGCTCACGAGGCCGGGGCTCGCCCCGCTGTACGCGGTCGAGGTCGACGACATCCGCGTCGACCGGGAGGCGGGCACGATGACCGTGTACGCCCCCACGGCCGCGATCCGCGACCGCGGCGACACCCTGAACCGAGCGATGCTGACCCTGACGTTCTCGTCGCCGGCGCCCGGGGTGGTGAAGGTCCGCGTCGAGCGGCACGCCGGCGCCGTGCACCGCGGCCCCGACTTCGAGGTCTTCGGCGCCGAGGGCTTCTTGCCCGAGATCGAGGTCGATGACGAGGCGGGCGTGCTGCGGGCCGGTCCACTCAGCGCCCGGGTGGTGCGGTCGGCGGGGCAATGGCGCGTCGACTTCGAGAGCGACGGCCGCGTGCTGACGAGCTCGCTGCCGCGCTCGATCGGGCACTTCACCGGCACGACGGGGACGAACGGCACGAAGGGCACCGCCGGTACGGCGGGCACCGCAGGCACCGCCGCCGGGGGCACCGAGCCGACGTGGGTGCACCAGCAGCTGAGCATCGAGCCCGGCGAGCGGGTCTACGGCCTGGGCGAGCGGTTCGGGGCGTTCGTCAAGAACGGCCAGGTCGTCGACACGTGGAACGCCGACGGCGGCACCTCCAGCGAGCAGGCCTACAAGAACGTCCCCCTCTACCTCACCAGCCGCGGCTACGGCGTCTTCGTCGACCACCCCGCGAACGTCTCGTTCGAGGTCGGCAGCGAGGTCAACTCGCGCGTGCAGTTCTCGGTCGACGGCGAGTCGCTGGAGTACTACGTCATCGCGGGCCCCGAGCCCAAGGACGTGCTGCGCCGGTACACCGCCCTCACCGGACGCCCCGCGCGGGTGCCCGCGTGGTCGTTCGGGCTGTGGCTGACGACGTCGTTCACGGCGAGCTATGACGAAGACACCGTTAGCGCGTTCGTCGACGGCATGGCCGAGCGCGACATCCCGCTCTCGGTCTTCCACTACGACTGCTTCTGGATGCGCGAGTTCCAGTGGACCGACTTCGAGTGGGACTCGCGGGCCTTCCACGATCCGGTCGGGCAGATCGCGCGCATGCACGAGCGCGGCGTGCACGTCTCGGTGTGGATCAACCCGTACATCGCGCAGCGCTCGGCGCTCTTCCGTGAGGCCGCCGACAACGGCTACCTCCTGCAGCGCGCCGACGGCAGCGTGTGGCAGTGGGACATGTGGCAGGCGGGCATGGGGCTCGTGGACTTCACGAACCCGGCTGCGGCGGACTGGTACGTCGCGAAGCTGCAGGGCCTCCTCGACCAGGGCGTCGACGCCTTCAAGACCGACTTCGGCGAGCGGATCCCGGTGGACGGCGTGGTGTGGCACGACGGCTCCGACCCGCACCGCATGCACAACTACTACGCCAAGCTCTACAACGAGGTGGTGTTCCGGGCGCTCGAGCAGCACCGCGGCGCGGGCGAGGCGGTCGTGTTCGCGCGCTCGGCGACCGCGGGCTCGCAGCAGTTCCCGGTGCACTGGGGCGGCGACAACGACTCGACGTTCCTGTCGATGGCGGAGTCGCTGCGCGGCGGGCTCTCGCTCGCGATGTCGGGCTTCGGCTACTGGAGCCACGACATCGGCGGGTTCGAGGGCACGCCCGACCCCGGCGTCTTCAAGCGCTGGCTCGCGTTCGGCCTGCTGTCTTCGCACTCCCGGCTGCACGGCTCCTCGTCCGTGCGTGTGCCGTGGGCCTTCGACGAGGAGGCCGTCGACATCGCCCGGGCGTTCACGAAGCTGAAGATGAGGCTCATGCCCTACCTCGCCTGCACCGCCGAGCAGGCGCATGCCGACGGCATCCCCATGATGCGGCCGATGGTGCTCGAATTCCCCGAGGATCGCTCGGGGTTCGACGCCGACACCCAGTACATGCTGGGCGGCTCGCTGCTGGTGGCACCCGTCTTCACCGCCGACGGCAGCGTCGAGTACTACCTGCCGGAGGGGGAGTGGACCTCCCTCCTCGACGGCTCGGTGTCGGACGGCCGCCGGTGGGTGAGGGAGACCCACGCGTACGACTCGGTGCCGCTGCGGGTGCGTCCCGGCACGGTGCTGCCGATCGGCGCGGTCGACGACCGCCCCGACTACGACTGGGCCGACGGCGTCACCCTGCGCTGCTTCCAGCTCCCCGACGGCTACGACGCCGTGACCGTGGTGCCCGGGCATGACGGCGCCGCTCCGACCCGGTTCCGCGTGCGCCGCGAGGGCGACGCCGTCATCGCACGCTCGGACGACGCCCGCGCCCCGTGGGCGCTGCAGGTGGGCGAGCGCACCGCGCAGGCCGAGGCATCCGGCGAGATCCGCATCACACTCGACGAGGAGGGCGCGCGATGAGCGACACCGCGACGCACACGACGACCACCGACCCGACGGACGCGGCCGACGCGGCCGGCCGGACGCCGGCGCACGACGAGGCCGGGCAGGCGCAGGCCGGGCAGGCGCAGGCCGGGCAGGCGCAGGCCGAGGTCGCGCCGCCGGTGTTCCGCCGTGCCGACGAGCCGCTGGCCGCGCGTGCCCGCGACCTGCTCGACCGCCTGACGCCCGAGGAGCGCATCGCGATGCTGCACCAGGCGGCGCCGGCGATCGAGCGCCTGGGCGTCGCCGAATGGCGCACCGGCTGCGAGGCGCTGCACGGCGCCGCGTGGCTCGGTCGCGCGACGGTGTTCCCGCAGCCGGTCGGTCTCGCCGCCACGTGGGACACCGACCTCGTCGAGCGCGTGGGCGAGGTGGCGGCCGTCGAGGTGCGCGCCAAACGCGCCGAGAACCCGCTGGTGAGCCTCAACGTGTGGGCGCCGGTCGTCAACACCCTGCGCCACCCCGGGTGGGGTCGCAACGAGGAGGGGTACTCCGAAGACCCGCACGTCACCGGGATCTTCGGCACCGCCTACTCGCGAGGCCTGCGCGGCGACCACCCGCGCGTGTGGCGAACGGTGCCTGCGCTCAAGCACTTCCTCGCCTACAACAACGAGACCGACCGCTCGACGACGTCGTCCGAGATGTCGCTGCGCACCCTCCACGAGGAGGAGCTGCCCGCCTTCCGCGACGCGATCGAGGCCGGTGCCGCCGGCGGCATGATGCTCGCGTACAACCGGGTCAACGGCATCCCGGCGCACACGCAGCCCGAGCTCGTGGCCGAAGCGCGCACGTGGGCGGACGAGTCGATCGCGGTGGTGTCGGATGCCGGCGCCCCGACCTTCCTGGTGACGACGCAGCGCTCGCAGCCCGACCACGTGCACGCCGCGGCGGCCCTGGTGGGCTCGGGGCTCGACTCGTTCACCGACAACGAGGCGAACGCCGCGCCCACCATCGAGTACGTCACCCAAGCGCTCGCCGCGGGTCTCCTCACCACCGAGGACGTCGACCGCGCCGTGCTGCGGCTGCTCGAGCTGCGGATCCGCACCGGCGAGTTCGACGGCGATGCCGACCCGTACGCGGGCATCGGCGCCGACGCGATCGACGGCCCCGGTGCGCGCGAGCTGGCCCGGGAGGCGGTGGTGCGCTCGGTCGTCGTGCTGCGGAACGACGCCGGCGTTCTGCCCCTCTCGGATGCCGGACGCATCGCGGTCGTCGGCCCGCTCGCCGACCTCGTGCTCACCGACTGGTACGCCGGCACGCCGCCGTACGCCGTCGGCATCGGCGCGGCCGCGGGCGAGCGGTTCGGCGCGGCCGAGGTGGTGACGGGCGCCGACACGATCGCGCTCCGGGCCACCTCGAACGGCCGCTTCGTCGTGGCGAGCGCCGACGGCTCGGTCGTCGAGGCGTCCGCCGACACCGCCGTCGACGGAGCCCTGTTCGACGTGACGGACTGGGGCGACGGCATCCTGACCCTCCGCTCCCGAGCGAGCGGCCTGCTGCTCACCGGAGGTGTCTGGCCCGTGCGCGCCGATGCGACGCGCGTCGGCGAGTGGGTCGTGCAGGAGAGCTTCCGCAAGCACGTGCACGCCGACGGCACGTGGTCACTGCTGCACCTCGGCTCGGGCCGGTGGCTGCGGGTGTTCCGCGACGTGGGCCTGCTGGCGGCCGAGGCGGTCACGCTCGACAAGGCCGAGCGCTTCGGCGTGCGCATGGTGCGTTCGGGCGCCTCGGCGGTGGCCGAGGCGGCGGCACGCGCCGACGCTGTCATCGTAGCGGTGGGCAACGACCCGCACCTCAACGGCCGCGAGACCGAGGACCGCCCGCACCTGCGCCTGCCCGAGGCCTGGGCCGAGCTGTGGCGCGTCGCGCGCGAGGCCAATTCCCGTGCCGTGCTCACGGTCGTCTCGAGCTACCCGTACGTGCTGTCGGGGATCGATGTCGACACCGTGGTGTGGTCGAGTCACGGCGGGCAGGAGCTCGGCCGCGGAGTCATCGACGTGCTGTCGGGCGACCGCGAGCCGTCGGGGCGCCTGTCGCAGAGCTGGCTCGCGACCGAGGAGCAGGCCGGCGACCTGTTCGACTACGACACCCTGCGCCAGGGCGCGACGTACCGTCATCAGGCCGAGCCGCCGACGTTCGCCTTCGGGCACGGCCTCACCTACACCTCCGTCTCGTATGAGTCCGTGACGGTGACGGATGCCGCAGCCCCCGCCCCTGCGCCCACGCACCGGCACGCCGTGTTCGCGGCGCGCGCCGACGAGACGACGGTCGACGCCGTGGTGCGGGTGCGCAACACGGGGGAGCGGGACGCCGAGGAGCTCGTGCAGGTCTACGCGCTGCCGGAGGAGGGCCTCGCGATCCCGACGCCGCGCCGACTGCTCGTCGCGTACGCGCGGGTGCGGCTCGCTCCGGGCGAGGTCCGCGACGTCGAGCTGTCGTTCCCGGTGTCGCGCCTCGCCGTGTGGGACGACGCGCTGCGCCTCGACGGCGCGGTCGACGACTGGCTCCACGCCGGCGCGCTCCGGGTGCAGCCCGGGCGCTACGCGCTCGCCGCCGGGCCGTCGGCGTGGGACCTCCCGGTCCGCGCGGACCTCGAGGTCACGCCGGCCTGAGGCTGCGCGAGGCTCGGGGCGTTTCGTCTCGCTCGTTCCTCGCTCGCTCAACGACCGGCGCCTCCTCGGGCCGGGCCACCTGTCGGCCGGCCGCTTCGCTCAACAGGTCAACCG
Organism: Microbacterium sp. M3; assembly: GCF_033548675.1. Taxonomy (NCBI): domain Bacteria; kingdom Bacillati; phylum Actinomycetota; class Actinomycetes; order Micrococcales; family Microbacteriaceae; genus Microbacterium; species Microbacterium sp. M3. The sequence goes on along the minus strand of NZ_JAWTZT010000001.1, from coordinate 949,560 downwards.
GGCTTCTGCAGGAGCCCTTCGGACCTTCGGCTCCTGCAGAGCCCCGGTTCTCCTGTGGAAGCGGCGTGCGCTCCGGGGGCGCACGGATGGGCCGGCCCGGCGGCCGGTGACCGTCGCTCAACAGGTCAACCGGGCTTCTGCAGGAGCCCTTCGGACCTTCGGCTCCTGCAGAGCCCCGGTTCTCCTGTGGAAGCGGCGTGCGCTCCGGGGGCGCACGGATGGGCCGGCCCGGCGGCCGGTGACCGTCGCTCAACAGGTCAACCGGGCTTCTGCAGGAGCCCTTCGGACCTTCGGCTCCTGCAGAGCCCCGGTTCTCCTGCGGAAGCGGCGTGCGCCGCCGTCCGCTCTCATCGGGGAGGTGCCGGTCGTTGAGCGAGCGCAGCGAGACGAAACGCCCCCGCGCGGCGCGGGGATGCCTCGAGGAGCGAGCGCCGGCGCAGGGTCAGAGGGCGAGCTCGGCCGCGAGCGCCCGCGTCTCGTCGGGCGTCCAGACCCGGTCGCCGAACACATGGCGGTGGGCGAGCGAGAACTCGTCGCCGGGCGCGAGCGTGATGTGCTCGGCGAAGGAGGGGGACGGCGCCAGGATCGGGAACGGCTCGCTGCGCACGAACCAGCGGATGCCGGGGCCCGCGGTCGCCTTGCCGGCGAAAGCGAGCACGGTGCCGCCGCCGTCGAGCTCGTCGTGCTCGCCCGAGAAGGCCACCCACCCGGCTGCGGAACCCATCACGGCGTCGGCGCCGGCGTCGTCGGGCAGCCCGTCCGCCAGCACCCGGCCGCCGGTCCAGGCCCGCGGCATCCGGATCACGAAGCCGGTGTAGCCGGCGGCGGGGCGGCCCTGCGTCGTCGGGCTGCCGAATTCGAGGTCGCGGTCGGCGATGTTGCGCAGCGTCGTCGTGAAGTCCAGGAGCCACAGGCCCCGCTCGGCGTCCAGCCCGTGGAAGCGGTGCGTGCGGGTCTCGGCCACCCACTGCTCGCCGCCCTGGGTGATCCAGGTGAGCTCTTCGCTGAAGGACACCTCGGTGGCGGCATCCGTCACCGTCGTGAACCCGTCGTGCCGCATGCGGCCCACGTTGTCGAGCGGCACGTAGCCCGTCTCGCGCTGGAAGGTGGGGCCGCCCCAGAAGTTCTGGCCCGAGACGTGCGTCCAGGTCATCTGGAGGCCCTTGTGCCAGCGGTGGTCCCACGGCCGGAACGCCGTGAGCGGCGCGCCGTCGAGCGCGCGCAGCGGGTGCAGATACGGCTTCGGCCCCTCGAAGACCGCACCCCCCGGCTCGAAGGCGTAGCGGGCGATGTCGATGCCGGCGGCGGTCACGACCAGCTCGGTGTCGGCGCGTTCGAGGGTGAAGTCGGGCATCCCCTCATTGTGGCGCATTGCAATGGAAAACGCTTCCCCGGATCTCGCACGTGCGGGAATGTACCGCTTCCGAGGCCGGAGCGGTAGGGGCAACCGCGTCTTCACACCCCGCGCTAGCGTCTTGGCATCTCGAAAGGGACACCGCACCCCCCGCAGTGTCCAGGAGACAAGGGAGGAAATCATGCTCTGGACCATTCTCGGCCTGATCATCATCGGCCTCATCGCCGGACTCATCGCTCGCGCCCTCATCCCGGGCAAGCAGAGCATGGGCATCCTGCTGACGATCGTCCTCGGTATCGTCGGCTCGTTCGTCGGCGGCTTCCTGGGTTACCTGCTCTTCGGCGCAGACCCCAACGGCGGCTTCCTGCAGCCCTCGGGCATCATCGGCTCGATCCTCGGCTCGATCATCGTGCTCGGCCTCTACGTGCTGTTCACGCGTCGCCGCGGCGTCACCCGCTGAACCGGCGCGGAGGCAGCGTCCGCAGCCTCACGCACAAGCGCGAACCCACCCGATCGATCGGGTGGGTTCGCGCTTTTCGTTCGCTCGCCGCCGGCGCGCCTGACGCGCCGCGCTCGGCGTCAGGCGCCGGCGAGCGCCTGCGACACCACCTCGCGGGCCTCGGCCTGCACCTGCGCAAGGTGCTCGGGGCCCCGGAGCGACTCGGCGTACAGCTTGTAGACGTCCTCGGTGCCCGACGGGCGCGCGGCGAACCACGCGTGCTCGGTCTGCACCTTGAGCCCGCCGATGGCGGCGCCGTTGCCCGGCGCGCGCGAGAGCTTCGCGGTGATGGGCTCTCCGGCGAGGTCGGTCGCAGTGACGGCCTCGGGCGCGAGCTTGCCGAGTGCCGCCTTCTGAGCGGGGGATGCCGGGGCATCCACGCGCTGGTACGCCGAGGCGCCGAACGCGACCTCGAGCTCGGCGTAGCGCTGCGAGGGCGTCTTGCCGGTGACAGCGAGGATCTCGGCGGCGAGCAGGCACAGCAGGATGCCGTCCTTGTCGGTCGTCCAGACCGTGCCGTCGGTGCGGAGGAACGACGCCCCGGCCGACTCCTCGCCGCCGAACGCGACCGATCCGTCCAGCAGCCCGGGCACGAACCACTTGAAGCCGACGGGCACCTCGAGCAGCGGGCGCCCGAGCGATTCCGCCACGCGATCGATGATCATCGAGCTCACCAGCGTCTTGCCGACCGCGGCATCCGCCGGCCACTGCGGTCGATGCGAGTACAGGTAGTCGATCGCCACGGCCAGGTAGTGGTTCGGGTTCATGAGCCCCGCGTCGGGCGTCACGATGCCGTGCCGGTCGGCGTCGGCGTCGTTGCCGGTGAGGATGTCGTACTCCTCGCGGCGGCGGATGAGGCCGGCCATGGCCGACGGGGACGACGGGTCCATGCGGATCTTCTCGTCCCAGTCGAGCGTCATGAAGCGCCAGGTCGGGTCGACGTCGGGGTTCACGACGGTGAGGTCGAGGCCGTGGACCTCGGCGATGAGCGCCCAGTACTCCACCGAGGCGCCGCCCAGCGGGTCGGCACCGATGCGCACGCCGGCGTTCCGGATCGCCTCCACGTCGATGATGTTCGCGAGGTCGCGGACGTACGCCTCGCGGAAGTCGTACTGACCCAGGGTGTCGGCGTCGAGGTCCTTGAACGGCGTGCGGGCGACACCTTCGAGCTGTGCGGCGATGAGCTCGTTCGCGCGGTTCGCGATCCAGCCCGTCGCGTCGGTGTCGGCGGGGCCGCCGTTCGGCGGGTTGTACTTGAAGCCGCCGTCGCGCGGCGGGTTGTGGCTCGGCGTCACGACGATGCCGTCGGCGCGGCCCGGGTCGGCGGCATCCTTCCCCCGGTTGTACGTGAGGATCGCGTGGCTGAGGGCCGGCGTCGGCACCCAGGAGTCCCGCGAGTCGACCCGCACGTCGACGCCGTTGGCCACGAGCACCTCGATGGCGCTGCGCTCGGCGGGGAGCGACAGCCCGTGGGTGTCGCGACCGAGGAACAGCGGCCCCTCGATGCCCTGCGAACGCCGGTAGTCGACGATCGCCTGCGTCGTGGCGAGGATGTGCGTCTCGTTGAAGCTGGCCGACAGCGACGACCCGCGGTGGCCGCTCGTGCCGAAGGCGACGCGCTGCTCGGGGACCGCGGGGTCGGGGCTGATGTCGTAGTAGGCGGAGATCAGCTCATCGATGTCGATGAGATCGGATGCCTCGGCGGGTTGTCCTGCGCGACTCATGTGGTCCAGTCTGCCTGTCCGCACGCCCGCGTGCACAAGCTTGACCGGGTATGACGCGTACCGTACGCAGGATCGATTCGGCCGGTGCGATTCCGCGACCGCCGGAACACGCTGCGGGCGGTACGTCCAGGCGCTGCGGTCCTGCGAACTGCCAGGGTGCGGCACCGGCGGCGGCGTTCGGCATTCAGCCGGCGCGCGGCGGCCGCAGGGACACCTGCGGATTTCCGCGGTCGCAGCGGGCTCCTCGTGGGCGGCCGGACGGAATGCTCAACGCGGATAGGCTGGCACGCGTGACTTCCGAGGTCGACGCCGTCGCGGCATCCGCTCCCGTCCGCCGCACCTACAGCTTTCTCGGCCCGGCCGGCACCTTCACCGAGGCGGCGCTCGCGCAGGTGCCCGAGGCGCGCGGCCACGAGTGGCGCCCCGTCCGCAACGTCGGTGAGGCGCTCGCCGACGTCGTCGACGGCCGCTCGGACGCCGCGATGATCGCCATCGAGAACTCGGTCGACGGCGGGGTGTCGACCGCGCAGGATGCCCTCGCGACGGTTCCCGGCCTGCGGATCGTGGGGGAGTACCTCGTCCCGGTCGAGTTCGTGCTCGTCGGGCGCCCCGGCGCGCGCCTGGAGGATGTGGCCCTCATCGCCGCGCACCCGGTGGCTTACGCGCAGTGCCTGCAGTGGCTCTCGCGCGAGCTGCCCGCGCACGCCCACGTGCCGGCCGCGAGCAACGTCGCGAGCGCGATGAGCCTGCTCGAAGGATCGAGCGATGCGGATGCCGCGATCGCCCCGCCCGGGATCCTCGAGCATCACCAGCTCGAACTGCTCGCCTCGAACATCGGCGACAACGCCAACGCCGTGACGCGTTTCGTGCTCGTGAGCCGCACGGTCGCGCCGCCACCCCCGACCGGGGCCGACAAGACCTCGCTCATCGTGGAGCTGCCCGACGACCACCCCGGCGCGCTGCTGGAGATGCTCGAGCAGTTCGCGACGCGGGGCATCAACCTGTCGCTGCTCGCCTCGCGCCCGATCGGCGACGAGCTGGGCCGGTACCGCTTCGTCGTCGACGCGGACGGGCACCTCGAGGACGAGCGGATGGCCGACGCCCTCATGGGCCTCCGCCGCTTCAGCCCGCGGGTGACCTTCCTCGGGTCGTACCCGCGCGCCGACCGCGCCGTGGTGCGCTATCCCGAGCGCTACGCCGACGACGTGTTCGTCGAGGCGCGCGACTGGCTGCGCGGACTCCTGAGCGGCGAGCCCGAGGAGGCCTGATGGCCGAGCCCTTCGTCTTCGACCCCGCGAACGAGGTGCACGCCCGTGCCCGGCGGCGCCTGGAGACGGAGCAGGTCGCGTGGTTCGGCACGAACGGTCGCGACGGCTACCCGCACGCCGTGCCCATCTGGTTCCTGTGGCGCGACGGCCGCGCGCTCATCATGAGCGAGCCCGAGACGGCGAAGGTGCGAAACCTCCGCGCGGACGAGCGCGTGCTGCTCCACCTCGAGGCGGGGCACGACGGCGAGCAGCTCACGGTGCTGCGCGGCACGGCGGCGATCTCGGCGGAGCCCGCGAGCACCTGGGTCGAGCGGATCGGCGAGGCGTACACGGCGAAGTACGACGCGTGGCTCCAGCGGCTCGGCCTCACGACGGCGACCATGGCCGAGCGGTACTCGGTGCTCATCGAGGTCACGCCGCACAAGCTCATCGCCTGGTAGGCGCACCAGGGGCGATGCGGAGCGGGGGCCGAGCGCCGTGGCGCTCGACCCCCGCTTGCTCGTGCCGGGTCAGGCGCGGCGGCGGCGCCCGGTGATGAGCAGCAGCGCGCCGAGCAGGGCGGCGAGGACGCCGACCGAGATCGCGATCACGGGGAGCGCGCCGCCGGTGGCGGGAAGCGCAGCCGCGGCAGCCGATGCCGGCTTCGGCGGCATGGTGCCGAGGTAGTGCGCGGGGTCGGTGTCGGTGACGGTGACCTCGGTGCCCGGGACCCGGCCGGTCGCGGTGCCGGTGTTGACGTAGGCGCCCTGGATGGCGACGCCGAGGGCGTTGCAGGTGAACGACGCTCCCGGCGCCAGCGGCCCGGGCACGACGTTGGACTGCGTGCCGTTGCACCAGATCTCGAACGCGGCGACCTTGTCGTCGGTCACCGTGACGTCCACGAGCGGCGAGTTGCCGGTGTTCGTGACGACGTAGGTCCACTCCACGACGGCCCCCGTCGTCACGGCCACGCCGGGCGCCCGGTCGGCGTCCTGACCGTTGACGGCCTTCTCGATGTCGATCGCGGGGGCGGCGCCGAAGTAGTGCGACGGGTCGTCGTCGCTCACGACCACCCCCGGCACCGGGAGACCCTCGACGTCGGTGGTCTCCGGCCCGACGCCGGTGACCGTGCCGAGGTTGGCGTACTGGCCGACGATGGCGGTGCCGGTCGCGACGCAGGTGACGGTGGCCTGGGGAGCGAGCGGACCGGGCACGACGTTGCTGCCCGTTCCGGCGCAGTCGATGTCGCCCGCGCCGACCTGGTCGTCGGTCACGGTCACGTCCGTCAGCGGCACGTTGCCGGTGTTGGTCACCTCATACGTCCACTCGACGCTGCCGTCCACCGGCACGTAGGGACCCGTGGGCTCGTCGGCGTCGATGGTGTTGGTGGCCTTCTCGATGTCGACGGCCGGGTTCGCGCCGAAGTAGTGCGAGGCATCCACGTCGGTCACCTCCGCCTCGAGCGGGTCGATGCCGGTCACCGTGCCGAGGTTCGCGTACTGGCCCGCGACGGCGGTCCCGGTCGCGACGCAGGTGAACGACGCCTCCGGAGCGAGGGGACCGGGCACCACGTTCGAACCGGTCTCGGCGCAGTCGATGTCGGCCGCACCCACCTGGTCGTCGGTCACCGTCACGTTCGTGAGCGGCACGTTGCCGGTGTTCGTCACCACATACGTCCAGCGCACATCCTCGCCGACCGCGACCAGCGGACCGGTGGGTTCGTCGGCGTCCTGCCCGTTGGTGGCCTTCTCGATGTCGACCGCCGACGCGACGCCGAAGTAGTGCGACGGGTCCTCGTCGTCCACCTGCACGCCGGGCGTGACGACGCCCTGCGCGTCGGTGGTGGCGGGGGCGGTGCCGGTCACGGTGCCGAGGTTCGCGTACTGCCCGGCCACCGCGATGCCCGAGGCGACGCAGGTGACGGATGCCTCCGGCGCGAGGGGACCGGGAACCACGTTGCTGCCCGTCCCGGCGCAGTCGATCTCCGCGGCGGCGACCTGGTCGTCGGTGACGGTGACGTCCGTCAGCGGAACGTTGCCGGTGTTGGTCACCACGTACGTCCACTCCACCGCGCCATCCACCGGCACCAGCGGACCGGTCGGCTCGTCGGCATCCTCCCCGTTCGTCGCCTTCTCGATGTCGATCGCCGGCACCGACCCGAAGTAGTGCGACGGGTCTTCGTCGGTCACCTCCACCGCGGTCGGATCCAGCCCGGTCACCGTGCCGGTGTTGGCGTACTGGCCGGCGGTGGCGGTGCCCGTTGCGACACACGTGACCGATGCCGCGGGCGCGAGCGGTCCGGGAACGAAGTTGCTGCCCGTCCCGGCGCAGTCGATGTCTTCCGGATCCACCAGGTCGTCGGTCACTTCGATGTCGGTCAGATCCACATCCCCGGTGTTGGTCACCACGTACGTCCACACCACGGCGCCGCCGACCGGCACGTACGGCCCGGTGGGGGTGTCGGCATCCTGCAGGTTGGTGGACTTCTCGATATCGATCGCCGGCCCCGGCAGGAGCGCCAGGTCGACGGTGAAGGTGGTGAACTCGTCGGGGATCAGCGGCCCCGCCAGGCGTGCCACGTCGTCCCCGGTCGGTCCGTCGCCGCCGACCAGCCGGTCCCCGGCGTACTCGTAGGCCAGGGTCACCGCGGTGCTCGTCAGCCCGGTCGACCGCGGGTCGGGCGCCGCGGTGTTGTTGTTGTCGACGCCTTCATTGACGCCGTCGGCATCGCCCGAGCCCACCGTGCGCACCACGAAGTCCGCCAGCGGCCCGCCCGCCCGGAACATCGCCGCCGGGATGTGGGCGGTGTAATCACCCGCGGGCAGCGCGTCGGCCGACCAGCGGCCGTTCGCGTCGGTGACCCGCGTGGCGACGACCTCGCCGTCGGCGTCGCGCACCTGAACGGTCACACCGGCGATGCCCTGCTCTCCGATATCGAACTTGCCGTTGCCGTTGCGGTCCGCCCACACCAGGTCGCCCAGCGTGAACCCGGGCATCAGCACATACGGCTCATTCGAGAAGAGCAGATCGTCGGGGAACGAGGGCGAGACGATCGACGCCCGGTTCACATAGACGTTGTCGAGCGCGGTGCTCGTCGATCGCGCGGGGATGTCGGCCCGCACCCTCGATCGTACGGGCAGATCTTCGCTGGAGACGAACCGGATGGCGGTGACCTGCGAGAAGTCGCTCACCTCGCCCGCCACGAGCCACAGCCCTCCCGGGGTCTGGGGGCTCGCGTTGGCCGCCACCCTCGAGTCGTGGTTGATCGTCGCGGGGTTCGCGGTCGAGTAGTACCACGTGCCGGCGACCTCGCCGGTGGCGCCCGCGAGGAACACCGGCGGAGCAAGCTCGCCGATCAGCCGCGCGGAGCCCTGGAAGTCCGTCGCGTACTGGTCGCGCTTGGAGAGCGAGCCCACGGCGAAGTCGCCGTTCCACGGCAGGACGTCGATGACGTCGGGCGCCTGGAAGGGAATCATCTGCGAGGTGTTGCCCCATTCGAGCGACCAGTCGTACCGGTCGCCGCTGGCGACGTACGGCTTGTCGACGTGCTTCTCGATGCCGAGCTTGCCGGTGCCGACGACCAGGATGGTGGCCTGCGCCGACGGCCGGTCGCTCGAATTGTCGGCTGACAGCTGCACCCGGTTGATGTAGTTGGTTCCCGGCTGCGCGAGTTCCGACACATCGGTGCAGATCTTGAGCGCACCTCGGGCGGCCGAGGCGTCGCTCTGGTGGAACATCCACTGTGCGCCGGTGCCTCCCACCCGCTCGAGGAGGACGTCTCCGGCAGCGAAGGTCACCTGGCGGGCGACCGCGTCGTAGGCCACCGTCACTCCGGCGGGGAGCAGGTTCCTCGTGCACGCGAGGTTGAACTCGAGCCCCTGGGGGATGGTGTCGACCAGGCGCACGTTGTAGATCGTCTGACCGTTGTAGGCGAACACCGCGCGCGCGTTCAAGTTCCACGTGACAGTGTCGCCGGGGAGGTAGGTGTTCGGGGTGACGTTCTTCTCGACCTGCAGGCCGGGGCCGACCGTGACCAGATCACGCGCGCCGATGCTCCAGCCGCTGCCCCAGTTTCCGCCGGCGTTCCCGGACGGCCATCCCCCGACGTTGTGGGTGAGCACGCCCGCGGGGATCATCTCGCCCGCGTTCGGACCGCCGTTGTAGGTGAGACGCGACTGCAGATCGAACTGGAGGAACGCGTTGAAGGGGCCGGTCGCGACGGTGGTGGGGTCGAGGGGACGGACGCGCACCATGTTGACGCGGTCCTGCCAGCCTTCGCCGAACTGCGCCGGATCGGTCAGCCACGGCCCCGCGAATCCGCGGCAGTCGCGCGCTGCCGCATCGTTCGACGAGGCGTCGATCGGGTACAGTCCGTTCGCGCCCTGCGGCCCCGCCTGCGTGTCGACCTGGTTGGGGCCGACCGCGTACTCCATGACGTAGTCGGTGGTGTCGAGGTTCTGCACGGGGGTGTTCACCGTCACGAACCGGGGGAAGCCGCCGCGCGGGGCCCCGAGCTGGAACACCGAGACGTCGAACACGTCGCACTGCTGGAAGTTCGTGACCTTCACGCGTGCGTTGTCGGCCACCGAGTTGACGGAAGAGCCGATGATGCGCCCCGCCCAGGTCGCGTCTCCGCGCTGCCCGTCCGCCCAGTTGACGTACGACTTGCTTCCGGTCAGGGTTCCGCATTGGCCGGAGAAGTTCAGGCGATGGTCGACGACGTTGTTGCCGGTCGCCTCGGTGCCGTCCCAGCCGGGCTCGAACCCGGAGCCGTTCATCGGCAGGCCGAGCGCCGTCCAGCCGTCGGACTGCACGGCGATGTTCCGGAATCTGACCTCGGTGGTGAGATCGGTGCAGGGGTCGACCTCGAACTCGGCCATCGGCACGAAGATGTCGACGAACATGTCGGCGTAGTGGAGGTCGTGCGCCCACTGGTTGGGGTGGAAGGTCAGCTCCCAACCGGTGTCCATGTCGGTGGCGGTTCCCGGCTGCGTACCCGTGGTGCAGGTGGGCGTGCCGGTATCGGCGCTGTAGCTGTTGTTCGAGCGCAAGACGGTGAAGCCCGCGGCGTAGCAGCGGGTCAGCACCGCGTCGGGGGCGAACTCGCCGCTGACGAAGAACTTGTCTTTGAAGGTCAGCGGGTCATCCAGGAACGGTGCCAGGTTCGGCGTCGGCGTGAGGTCGCGCACCCGCAGCCGGTATCGCTGCGTGTACCCCTCCATCGGCGTGCCGTTGACGGTGGTCGACGTGAACACCGGACCGCCGTCCGCGAACTTCTGCAGATCCCACTGCGACGGCTTGGCCTCACCCGAGAACGTCGCGAGGTTGTCGCCCGTGCCGTCGTAGCCCGGCTCCCGGCCGTCTCCGTAGTTCAACTGGCCGCCGTTGATGGCCCAGGTGTCGGTGTCCTTCGCGAGGTTGTCGAAGGTGTACGTGCCGGTGGGCGCCGGCTGGCCAGGCTGCCAGCTCGGGTCGACCTGCCGGTACATGTCGCCGGCCGGAATCCACACATCGAGCAAGGTGTGACCGAGAGTCGCGGGATTGCCCTTCTGGATCCTCAGCGTCCAGCCGTCGGGTCCCTGCGTCTGACCCACGGGACAGTTGGGCATCGTCCAGCTCTCGCCGTTCGGATACGGCCCGCCGTCGTAGAAGCCGTACGCGGAGCAGCTGGCGACGACGGCGTTCGGGAACTCCGGCATCTGGTCGTGGAACGTGAGAGGCCACTGCAGCTCGGCGCCCTTGCCCTGCAGCATGTCCTGCATCTCGAACATGTACCGCATCTGATAGCCCGGCTGCCCGTTGCGCACGACGTAGCGCGGGTTCGATGGGGCCGGTGAGGTGGCGAAGCCCCGGACGCTCTTGCGCAGTTCCCACTTCGCGATGCCGGTGACTTCCACGAGCGGCCCGTTGACGGTGTTCGAGTTGCCGGCGTCGCCGCCCGCGGCGTAGGCGCGCATCGAGATCTCGGCGTGCGAGGGGATCGGCGTGTCAGACGCGAAATCGTAGACGAGCTGGATGGCTGCCACGTTCGACGACATCGTGCCCAGGTTGCAGATCACCGTGATCGACCCGTCGGCATTGGTCCTGCTCGATGATGTCGGCACCGCGCCGTTGGCCGCGTAGAGGCAGCCGTCGGGCATGCCGCCTGCCGCGGGTCCGCGCAGGCGGAGCTTGGCATTGTCGGGCGAGGAGATCGTGAACTCCGCGACGACGTTCGGCACCGAGGCGCCCGTCGGCAGGCCGGTGAGCGCGACCGAGTAGTTCTGGTAGACGCTGTCCTGCGGACGAACCCGGCAGTTGGCCGTGCCGCTGTCGTGGCCCGGCTCATCGTCGGCGTCGAACGGCGGCAGGCCGGTGCGCGCGAACCCCTCGCAGGCGTCGCTCCATTCCATCTTCGTGACCTTGAGGTCGGCGATCGGCTGGAAGCCCGCGTTCCTCACCACCTGGGCGGCGCCGGTGATCGTGAACGGCGTCGTGACGCCGCGCTCCGGATCGCCGGGATTGGGGTCGCCGGCGCGGATGAAGCTGTTGTCGCCCGCGGCGGCGTCGGGGAATCTTCCGGTGCCCGGTGCGTCGACGCGCACCACGAAGTCGCCGTCGGCCGCGTCCGCGAAGCTGTACGTGCCGTTGGCGGCCGTCGTCGTCGTGGCGACCACCGCCCCGTCCGGGGATGACAGCAGCTGCACCGTCACGCCGGACTTCACCGCCTCGGTGGTCTGGCGCACGCCGTCGCGATTCGCGTCCGACCATACGACGCCCGAGACCCGGCTTCCCGGTCCGGCGTGCGCGGCGGGCACTCCGCCCAAGGGCGCGACCAGCGCCACGACCACCGCGATCACGGTCGCGAACACGACCGCCGGCCGCACCCCTCCCCGGGTGAACGTGCCGGCACCATCGATTCGTCGAACAGACATGAGGTCCCCCCGGAGCTCTGCGATGACCTGGGCGTCATCGCCTGCGCGGACTGTCCCTCCCACCGTCACGAACCGGGGTGCCGAGGGCATCACCCAGATCAGGTGATGTTCTCGCCTGTGGTCAGGGCATCGTCGGTGGTCAGTGCGTGGCCGATGACCGCCGGCGCAGGGGGAACGGGCGGCCGGACGCCGGCCGATTCAGAGGCCGAGCTCGCCCGCCAGCAGCTCGAGGGTCTGCAGCCGGCCGGGTGCGGCATCCATCGGCTCTTCCTCGTACGAGCCCGCGATCGGCGAGATCATGACCTCGTCGACGGCGTGCCGGTCGGCGAAGGTGCGGAGGTCGGATGCCACGGCCTCGGCCGTGCCGACGAACCACTTCGCGCGGGCCGAAGCCATGAACGTGTCGCCGAGCCCGGCGAAGTCCTCGGCGTGGGCCTGCGCGTACTCGACCGTCTCGAGCGCGACGAGCGGCTTGTTCGTGCGCAGGCGCGCGGTCATGCGCAGGTTCGGCAGGGCGCGAGCTTCGGCCTCGTCCTGCGTCGGGGCGACGAGCACGTTCGCGGTGAGGAAGGTGCGCGGTGCCGACAGCGCGTCGGAGGGGACGAACGCCGAGCGGTAGAGGTCGAGCGCACGCTCGAGGCCCTCGCCCGAGAAGTGGTTCGCGAAGACGTAGGGCAGCCCGAGCGCCGCCGCGAGCTGGGCCGAGTAGTCGCTCGATCCCAGCAGCCACACCTCGGGCGTGGTGGTGGCCGCGGGCGTCGCGTGCACGTCGTACGTGCCGCCCGAGGTGAAGCGCAGCGACGCGCCCTCAGCCGAGACGAGCGAGCGGATGTCGCGCACGTGGTCGGGGAACCGCTCGACGTCGCTCGTGGTTCCACTCTGCCGCAGCAGCTGCGTGATCACCGGATCCGAGCCGGGCGCACGCCCGAGGCCGAGGTCGATGCGGCCCGGGGCGAGCGCCTCGAGCGCCGCGAACTGCTCGGCGACGACGAGCGGGGAGTGGTTGGGCAGCATCACGCCGCCCGAACCGAGACGGATGCGCGACGTGCGCACGGCGGCCGCTGCGGCGAGCACCGGCGGCGTCGTCGACGCGACCGCCGGCATGTTGTGGTGCTCGGCGAACCAGTAGCGGCGATAGCCGAGCCGATCGGCGGCGTCGACGAGGGAGAGGGATGCCGCGACCGCCTGCGCGCTGGTCTGCCCGGTGCGCACCGGAACGAGGTCGAGAACGGACAGGGCCGGGGCGGAGGTGGCGGTGCTCATCCCTGAGGCCAACCTCCGCCCCGGCCCGCGCATTCCGAGCCCTGGCCGTCAACCGTCGCGCCGGCGGAACTCCACAAGAACGCGGCGAGACTGCGCTATCACGCGCTCCTCGTGGCTTCGAGCGCGGAAACCGTGGAGTTGTGCACCGGCGCTTGCCCGGCCCGCGCACCGCGCGATGGCCCCGCACCCCCCGCGCGCCGTCCGGTGACAGTGAGCGCGATCAGGCGGACTCGCGCCACACGACCGGGCAGGAGAGCACGCTGCCGCCGGTGCCCGGGTCTTCGCCGCGCAGCTGCCGCAGCACCGACTCGGCCGCCGCACGGCCGAGCTCGTTCGCCGGCTGATGCACGGTGGAGAGCGGCGGGTCGCACCGCAGCGCCCACGAGCTGTCGTCGAAGCCCACCACGCCGACGTCGCGGGGGACGACGCGTCCGGCCGACTGCAGCACGTCCATCGCGCCGGCGGCGACGGCGTCGCTCGAGGCGAAGACGCCGTCGATGTCGGGGGCCCGCTCGAGGAGGGCGCGCATGCCGGCCTGGCCGTCCGAGTACGAGTACAGCGGCACGCGCTCGACCAGCTGCGGATCGAACCGATTGCCGAGGGCGTCGACGAAGCCGGCGAGGCGGTCCGAACCCGAGTCGCGGTCGAGCGCCGAGGCGATCATGCCGATGCGAGACCGGCCGGTGGCCGCCAGGCGGGCGGTGATCTCGCGCGCCGCGCCCCGGTTGTCGATCGCGACGTACGCGGCGTCGCCGATGTCGCGGGGGTGCCCGACGAACGCCGCGGGCAGGCCGAGCTCGGCGATGGCGCGGGTGATGGGGTCGCCGACGCGCGCCGACACGATGATCACGCCGTCGATGAGACCGCCGCTCAGGTAGCGGGCCAGGCGCTCGATGTCGCGGGTGCCGTCGGCGATCATGAACGACAGCTGGTAGTCGGCCTCCGACAGCGCAGCGTTGGCCCCGAGCAGGATCGAGCCGATGTTCGGGTCTTCGACGAAGAGCGAGTGCGGCTCGTGCACGATGAGCCCGATCGCCTGCGAGCTCTGCATCACGAGGCTGCGCGCGGCGCGATTCGGCACGAAGCCGACCTTGGCGATCGCCGCGTCGATCGCCGCGCGCGCCTCGTCCGACACGTAGGGCTGGCCGTTGAGCACGCGGCTGACGGTGCCCCGGGAGACGCCGGCCTCGATCGCCACGTCCTTCACGGTTGCGCGGCGCCTGCGTCCATTCGTCTCCACGCGACCATCGTATGTGCACGCGCACATGCCGCACGGAACCAGTTGACAGGAGTTTGCGGCGTGCATACTCTGTACACGTTCACAGAACCTCAGCGCGGAGGCATCCCGCTCGGAACTGTGCACGTTCACAGATCCGAGGAGAACATGACGGCCCCCGCCCGCCCCTTCGCACACGACGGCATCGCGTTCGGCTGCGACTACAACCCCGAGCAGTGGGCGCCCGAGGTGTGGGACGAAGACATCGCCCTCATGGGCCAGGCGGGCGTCGACCTCGTGGCCATCAACATCTTCGGCTGGTCGCACATCGAGCCGCGCGACGGCGAGTTCGACTTCGCCCGGCTCGACGACGTGATCGCGCGCCTGCACGCCGCCGGCATCAAGGTCAACCTCGGCACCGGCACGGCGTCGCCCCCGGCATGGCTCGCCCGCTCGCACCCCGAGATCCTCCCGATGGCCGAAGACGGCACGCGCCGCTACCCGGGTGGCCGTCAGGCGTGGTGCCCGAGCTCGCCCGTCTTCCGCGCCGCCGCTCTCCGGCTGGTCGACGCCGTGGCCCGCCGCTACGGCAGCCACCCGGCCGTCGAGCTCTGGCACGTCTCCAACGAGCTCGGCTGCCACAACGCCCTCTGCTACTGCGACGAGAGCGCGATCGCCTTCCGCGGCTGGCTGCGCGCCAAGTACGCGTCGATCGATGCGCTCAACACCGCGTGGGGCACCGCGTTCTGGAGCCAGACGTACCGCGAGTGGGACGAGATCCTGCCCCCGCGCGCAACCGTCTCGACCCGCAACCCGGGCCAGTTCCTCGACTTCCACCGCTTCAGCTCGGACGAGCTGCTGTCGTACTACCGCGCCGAGGCGGGGGTGATCCGCGGGCTCAGCGAGATCCCCGTCACCACCAACTTCATGGTGACGGCGCACATCGAGAACCTCGACTACTGGTCATGGGCGGCCGACATGGACATCGTCGCCAACGACCACTACCTCGACCACCGGCTGGCCGACCCCACCTCCGAGCTCGCCTTCGCCGCCGACCTGTCACGGGGCCTCGGCGGCGGCGCGCCCTGGATCCTCATGGAGCACTCCACGGGCGCCGTCAACTGGCAGCCCCTCAACAAGCCCAAGGCGCCCGGTGAGATCCTCCGCAACTCGCTCACCCACGTCGCGCGGGGTGCCGACGGCGTGTGCTTCTTCCAGTGGCGGGCCTCGGTGCAGGGCAGCGAGAAGTTCCACTCCGCGATGCTGCCGCACGCCGGCACCGACTCCGCCGTGTGGCGAGAGGTGGTCGAGCTCGGCGGCATCGTCGAGCGTCTCGCGGAGGTCGCCGGCTCGCGCGTCGACGCCGACGTCGCGCTCGTCTTCTCCTGGGAGTCCTGGTGGGCGGTGCAGACCGACTCGCGGCCGAGCCAGGCGCTCGGCTACCTCGACCAGGTGCACGCCGCCTACGGCGCGCTGCACGCCCAGGGCCTCACCGTCGACATCGTCGCGCCGGGCGCCGACCTGAGCGCGTACCGCCTGGTGGTCGTGCCGGGCCTGCACCTGGTGCGCGCCGAAGAAGCGGCCGTCGTCACCGACTGGATCGCCGCCGGCGGCACCGCGCTCATCACCTTCTACAGCGGCACCGTCGACGAGGAGGACCGCGTCTTCACCGGCGGCTACACCGGGCCGTTCCGCGAGGCGCTCGGCATCCGCGTCGAGGAGTTCGCGCCCGTCGCTCCGGGCACGCCGCTCACGCTCACCGACGGATCGGTCGCCCGCCTGTGGTCGGAGCGCTCGCAGGCGACGACGGCCGAGGTCGAGGCATCCTTCGCCGACGGCCCCGCGGCCGGACAGCCCGCCGTCACCCGCAACGCGTGGGGCGCCGGCGAGGCCTGGTATCTCGCGACGCTGCTCGAGGCGCCCGACTACCGCGCGCTCGTCGCGAAGCTGCAGGAGCGCGCCGGCGTGCGTCCGGCGGCCGAGGTGCGCGGCGCCGACGGCGCGGTCGAGATCGTGCGCCGGAAGGGGACGGATGCCTCGTACCTCTTCGTCGTCAACCACTCCGAGTCGTGCGCCGAGCTCACCGCGCACGGCTACGAGCTCGTCACCGGCACGCCGGTCGCGGGGCACGTCGACGTGCCCGGCGGCGCGGTGCGCATCATCAGAGAGGAGGCGGCCGCATGACCGCCACGGAGGTCCTCGTCACGGGGAGCGGAGAGGGCGGCCGTCCGGCGCGCCCGCCGCGCCGCAAGACGCCCCACAAAGGTGCGATCGCGATCTTCACGGGTCCGTTCAGCATCCTGTTCCTGCTCTTCTACCTGATCCCCATCGCCTACGCGGTGTGGCAGTCGCTGCAGGTCGTGCAGCGCGACGGGCTGTACGGCGAGCCGACCGAGGTGTTCGGCGGGCTGGCGCAGTACGTGCTCGTGTTCCAGAACGCGCCGTTCTGGGAGTCGGTCGGCCGGGTGCTGCTCTTCGGCGTCGTGCAGGTGCCGATCATGCTCGGCCTGGCGCTGCTGTTCGCCCTGCTGCTGGACTCACCGGTGCTCAAGGGCAAGAAGTTCTTCCGGCTCGCGTTCTTCGCGCCCTACGCGGTGCCCGGCGTGATCGCCGCGATCATGTGGGGCTTCCTCTACTCGCCCAACCTGTCGCCGTTCACCGACGTCACGCGCACGATCGACTTCCTCTCGCCCGAGCTCGTGCTGTGGTCGATCGCGAACGTCGTCACATGGGTGTTCGTCGGGTACAACATGCTCATCATCTACTCGGCGCTCCTGGCGATCCCGTCCGAGGTGTACGAGGCGGCGCGCCTGGACGGCGCCGGCCAGGTGCGGATCGCGTGGTCGATCAAGATCCCGATGGTGGCCCCGGCGCTCATCCTCACGGCGGTGTTCTCGATCATCGGCACGCTGCAGCTGCTCGCCGAGCCGCAGGTGTTCCGCTCCTTCACCGCCGCGGTGTCGAGCACGTACACGCCCAACATGACCATCTACGCGACGAGCTCGATCCCGAACACCCAGCTGGCCGCGGCCTTCTCGGTCGTGCTGGCGCTGGCGACCTTCGTGCTGTCGTTCGCGTTCCTCAAGCTCACCCAGCGGAAGGCGGCCCAGTCATGAGCATGCTCACCCGTACCCGCGGTGCGACCGCCGACGACCTCGCCCCGGCGCGCGGTCCGCGCGAGAGCATCCTGTCGCGGGGCGCCGCCCTGATCGTGATGGGCGTCTTCACGCTCTACTTCCTCGTGCCGATCTGGTGGCTGTTCATCGCCTCCACGAAGGACCGCGGCGACCTCCTCACCACGAACGCCCTGTGGTTCTCGGACTGGAACTTCTTCGCCAACGTCGGCGACCTGCTCGCCTACAACGACGGCATCTACGTGCGCTGGCTCGTCAACAGCCTCGGCTACGCCGGGCTGGGGGCGCTCCTCGCCACGATCGTCGCCGGCATGTGCGGCTACGCCCTGGCGAAGTACCGCTTCCGCGGCCGCGAGGTGTACTTCAACGTGGTGCTCGGCGGCGTCCTGGTGCCCGCGACCGCGCTGGCGCTCCCGCTGTTCCTGCTCTTCAGCCAGGTCAACCTCACGAACACGTTCTGGGCGGTGCTGCTGCCGAGCATCGTCAGCCCGTTCGGCGTCTATCTCAGCCGCATCTACGCGTCGGCGAGCGTCCCGGACGAGCTCATCGAAGCCGGCCGCATCGACGGCGCGGGAGAGGTGCGCACGTTCTTCACGGTGTCGGTGCGGCTCATGATGCCGGCCCTCATCACGGTGTTCCTCTTCCAGTTCGTCTCCATCTGGAACAACTTCTTCCTGCCGCTCATCATGCTGCGCAGCCAGGAGCTGTTCCCGGTGACCTACGGCCTCTACTCGTGGAACACGCAGCTCAACCAGATCCCCGAGCTGCGCACCTACGTCCTGGTCGGATCGTTCCTCTCGATCGTTCCGCTCATCGTCGCCTTCCTCCTCCTTCAGCGCTTCTGGCGCACCGGACTCGGCACCGGGTCCGTGAAGTGAGCTCCCGCTGACGGGCCCGGCCCGCGGCATCCGTGTAAATCCCCCATCACCCACCAAGTAAGGAAGATCATGCAGCACAACAAGAGGGCAGTCGTCACCGGCGTCGCACTGCTCAGCGCGCTCGCGCTGGCCGGATGCGCCGGAGGATCCGGCGCCGACAACGGCGGAGGCGCGGATGCCGCGGCCTGCACCCCGTCGGACGGCGATGTGACGCTGGAGTTCACGTCGTGGATCCCCGGCATCGAGGACGTCGTGGCGATCTGGAACGAGGAGAACCCCGACATCCAGGTGGACGTGCAGACCGGTCCGAACGGCAACGGCGGCACGTACAAGAGCTTCTTCAGCCAGCTCGAGGCCGGGAACGCCCCCGACCTCGGCCAGATCGAGTACGACGCGCTGGCGAGCTTCCGCGTGCAGGACGGCCTCGAAGACCTGTCGGCGTGCGAGGACGTCGTCGCCGCCGAGGACGAGTTCATCCCGTGGACCTGGGGCCAGGTCACGCTCGGCACCGACGGCGTGTACGGCGTGCCGCAGGACTCCGGTCCCATGGCCCTGTTCTACCGCTCCGACCTGTTCGAGCAGAACGGCATCGCCGTGCCCACGACGTGGGAGGAGTACAAGGAGGCCGCGAAGGCCGTGCGCGCCGCCGGCGGCTACATCACGAACTTCTCGACCGCCGACATCAACCAGTTCGCGGGCTTCGTCTGGCAGGCGAACGGCGACTGGTTCTCGAACGACGGCGAGGAGTGGACGGTCGACCTGACCGGCGAGGAGTCCACGAAGATCGCGGAGTACTGGCAGGAGCTCCTCGACGAGGACCTCGTGGCCACCTACCCGGCGTGGACCGAGGAGTGGAACAACGCCTACAACTCGGGCGAGGTCTGGACCTGGAACTCCGCGGTGTGGGGCGCCAACTCGATCTCGTCGGGTGCCCCCGACACGGCCGGCAAGTGGTCGGTCGCGCCGTCCCCGCAGTGGGAGGCCGGCGGAACCAGCGCGGGCAACTGGGGCGGATCGTCCATCGCGGTGTTCCAGGGCACCGAGCACCTCTACGAGGCGGCGAAGTTCGCGCTGTGGCTGAACACCTCCGACGAGGCGCTCACCGCGCTCAACGAGTCGGCGAACATCTACCCCGCCACGACGGCCGGTCTGCAACTGCCGTCGCTCCAGGAGGGCGTGGAGTTCTACGGCGGCCAGAAGATCTACGACGTGTTCGCCGAGGCGGCGGAGCAGGTCAACCCCGACTTCGTGTGGGGCCCGACCATGACGCAGACCTACGCCGACGTGTCGGACGGCTTCCAGAAGGCCGTCACCGGCCAGGGCACGCTGCTCGAGGCTCTCGAGTCGGCGCAGGAGTCGACGATCGCGACGCTCAAGGCGCAGTCGATCCCGGTCGCGGAGTAGTCCGCCGCGTGATCCACCACCTCCGTGCCGCGGGAGTCAGCCTGGTGCTCGACTCCCGCGGCGCGGGCGTTCCGGCGATCGTCCACTGGGGACGTGACCTGGGTGCGCTCGCCGAAGCCGACCTCGTCGCCGTGTGCGACACCGCCGTCCCGGCGGTTCCGCCGAGCTCCATCGACGTGCCCCTGCGGCTGTCGCTCCTGCCCTCGCTCGGCGACGGCTGGTCGGGAATGCCGGCCGTCGTGGTCGCCGGCGCCCGCACCGCGCCCCGCGGGCGGTCGACTGTCCGCGACGGCGAGACGCTCGTCGTCGAAACGGAGTGGGGCGGCGCCCTCGTCGCCACGCGGCTCGAACTGACCGCGCAGGGCGTGCTGCTGGTCTCCCACGTCGTGCGCAACGAGGGCGACGTGCCCCTCGCGCTCGACGCCGCCGGCGTCGTGCTGCCGGTGCCCGACCGGGCGCGCGAGGTGCTCGACTTCTCCGGTCGCTGGGCGGGGGAGCGCCGGCCCCAGCGCGCGCAGCCCGGTCACGGGGTCTGGCTCCGCGAGACCCGGCACGGCCGCGGAGGACACGACGCGCCGTTCCTCCTGGCCGTCGGCACACCGGGCTTCGACTTCGCCGCGGGCGAGGTGTGGGCGACGCACCTCGCGTGGAGCGGCGACGTCCGGCAGTGGTTCGAGCGATCCGATCTCGGGCCGTCGACCCTGGGCGCGGGGGAGCGGTTCGCGCCGGTCACGCTCGCGCCCGGCCAGTCCTACGAGACGCCCGCGCTCGTCGCCGTCTGGTCCGGCAGCGGTCTGGACGGCGTCTCGGACCGCCTGCACCCGTGGGTGCGCTCGTGGTCGACCATCGACCGCCCGCGGCCGCTCACTCTCAACACGTGGGAGGCGGTCTACTTCGACCACTCCCTCGACCGGCTCGAGCCGCTCATCCAGCGTGCCGCCGAGATCGGCGTCGAGCGGTTCGTCCTGGACGACGGCTGGTTCCTCGGGCGCACCGACGACCGCCGTGCCCTGGGCGACTGGACGGTCGATCCCGTCCGCTGGCCGGACGGCCTCGGGCCCCTCATCGACCGCGTCCACGGCGGCGGCATGGAGTTCGGACTGTGGGTCGAGCCCGAGATGGTGAGCCTCGACTCCGATCTCGCGCGCGCCCACCCCGAGTGGCTGCTCACAGCTCCCGCGTCGGTGACATGGCGCTGGCAGCACGTGCTGGACCTGTCGCGGCCCGAGGTCGCGCAGCACCTCTTCGAGCGGCTCGACGCGCTCCTGTCCGAGTATGCGATCGCGTACCTCAAGTGGGACCACAACCGCGATCTGCTCGTCGACGGCAGCGGCCCGCAGGTGCGCGCCGTCTATGCGCTGATCGACCGCCTCCGCGCCGCGCACCCGGGCGTCGAGATCGAGTCGTGCGCCTCCGGCGGCGGGCGCGTCGACCTCGGCATCCTGCCCCGCGTCGACCGGGTCTGGGCGAGCGACACCAACGACCCGCTCGTCCGCCAGCAGATCCAGCGCTGGACCGGCATCGTGATCCCGCCCGAGTACGTCGGCTCGCACGTCGGCGACGCGCGCGCCCACACCACCGGGCGCACCGCGGGCCGGGGGTTCCGGCTGGCCACGGCGCTCTTCGGGCACGCCGGCATCGAGTCCGACCTGACCCGCCTGGATGCCGGCGACCTCGCCGCGCTGCGCACCTGGGCGGCGGCGTACCGCCGGCACCGCGCGCTGCTGCACACCGGCCGTGTCGTGCGGGCGGATGCCGCCACTGACGCGGTGGTCGTCCACGGTGTGGTCGCGCCCGGCCAGGACGAGGCGCTCTTCTCCTACGCCGTCCTCGACACGACGGACGCCGCGCTGCCGGCCCCGCTGCGCTTCGTCGGCCTCGATCCCGCGCGGCGCTACCGCGTGGCGGTGCTCGACCTCGGGGCGCCGGTCGACACACTGCAGGACGCACCCCCGCCCTGGCTCGCCGACGGCGTCGTGCTGCCGGGCGCGGTGCTGGCCGAGTCGGGTCTCGCGCTGCCGCTGCTGCTCCCCGGCAACGCGATCGTGCTGCACCTCACGGCGGTCTGACCGCAGGCGACGAGGATGACGGATGCCGCGGCCCGCGGCATCCGTCATCCCACTCGGTTTCGGGGGCCACTGCGTCGCCACAGGATCGGAGATCGGCGTCGGGTCGGAGCTCGCGCTTCGTCCAGCCCCGACTTCGTGCGGATCTCCGACCCTGCGGTGGCGCCGGCTGCGGACCGGAGCTACGGGAGGCGGTTCGCCTTCGCGAGGTTCTCTCGCAGCTCCGCCGCCGTCTGCCGCACGACGTATGCGGGGCGGTCGCGCTCGAGGCGCCAGGACTCGCTCAGCGGTCCCGCGCTGACGGTGTCGAAGCCGAGCGCGTCGTAGAGCCCCGTGACGAGGGCGATCGCCTCGTCGTCGTCGCCCGCCGTGCCCAGCGCGCGGCGGTCCGGCGTGCCGGCCGGGAGGCCGGTCGTGCCGATCTCGGCCGCGTACAGGTGGTTGAAGGCCTTCACGACCTTCGATGAGGGCAGATGCTGCTGCAGAAGCTCGGACGTCGTGGTCTCACCACGATCGAGCGCGTCGACGTGGCCGTCGCGCTCGAAGTAGTAGTTGTTGGTGTCGAGCACGATCTTGCCGGCGAGAGGTTCGACGGGCACGTCCTTCAGCGCCTTCAGCGGCACGGTCACCACCGCGATGTCGGCGGCGGCCGCCGCATCGTAGGCCGTGGCGGCGTTGACCTTCGGGCCGAGCTCCGCCACCAGTTCCGACAGGCTCTCCGGTCCACGCGAGTTCGAGATCACGACGTCGTACCCGAGCCCCGCGAAGGCGCGGGCGAGCGCGCTGCCGATGTGTCCTGCACCGATGATTCCGATCGTTGTCATGTCGGGCCGCAACCTCCGTCGTCGCCGTCGCATTCCGCGCGGCCGACATCCGACGACACGGCACGTCAGCTGCGGGCGGCGCGCTTGACGTGCTCGTAGGCCGCGAGCGCGGCCTTGCGCGACTCGCCGAGGTCCACGACCGGCGTCGGCGGAGGATCGCCGAGGTGCTCGGGCGCCCATTCCCGGACGTAATGGCGGTCGCCGTCGAACTTCTTCGCCTGCAGCTCGGGGTTGAAGATGCGGAAGTACGGCGCCGCGTCCGCGCCCGACCCGGCCACCCACTGCCAGTTGAACGGGTTGTTGGCGTCGTCGGCGTCGACCAGGGTGTCCCAGAACCACTCTTCGCCGCGCCGCCAGTCGATGAGCAGGTTCTTCACCAGGAAGGATGCCGCGACCATCCGCACCCGGTTGTGCATGTAGCCGGTGTGCCAGAGCTCGCGCATGCCCGCGTCGACGAGGGCCACGCCCGTGCGTCCCTGCTGCCAGGCACGCAGCAGCGACGGCTTGAGCCGCGGCCACGGGAACGAGTCGAACTCCGGTCGCAGGTTCCGCGTCGCGAGTTCCGGGAAGTGGTAGAGCGTGTGCCACGCGAACTCGCGCCACCCGAGCTCCGACAGGAAGCGCCCGCCCTGCCCGGCGTCGAGCGTCTCGTGCCACACCGTGTGCGGGCTCACCTCTCCCCACCGCAGGCGCGGCGACAGCAGCGAGGTCGCGCCCGCCGACGGCTCGTCGCGCGCCCGGTCGTAGCCGTCGAGGTCATCGGCGAGGAACGCGCGCAGCCGTCGGCGGGCGGCGGGCTCGCCGGGCTCCCACGTCTCGCGGAGGCCGCCCGCCCAGTCCGGCTCGCGCGGGAGCAGGGCCCAGTCGTCGAGCGTGTCGGATGCCGGAGCCCGGCGCGGACCGTCGACCTCCCGCGGTTCGGGCAGCGGCGGCCGGGGCGTCGGCAGACCGAGGCACGCGCGCCAGAACGGCGTGAACACCGAGAAATGGGTGCCCGCCCCGGTCTTCACCGTCCACGGCTCGAACAGCAGCGAGCCCGCGAACGACGCCACCTCGACGCCGTCGTCGCGCAGACGCGACTTGAGGTCGGCATCGATGTCGCGCTCGTGCCCGCCGTAGCGGCGGTTCCAGAAGACCGCGCCGGCCGCGGCATCCGTCACAGTCTCGCGGACCACGCGGCCCGCCGGCCCGCGGCGGAGCACGAGGGTCCCGCCCCGCTCGCGGAGCCGGTCGGCGAGCGAGGCGAGCGAATGATGCAGCCACCAGCGGGCCGCACCGCCGAGCGGCCGGATGCCGGGGCTCTCCTCATCGAGCACGTAGAGGCCGATGACGGGCTCGTCACGCTCGAGCGCTGCGCGCAGCGCCGGGTTGTCGGCGAGACGCAGGTCGTCGCGGAACCACACGATCGAAGGCCCGGGCATGCTGTCATCCTGCCGTGCCGGCTCGGCGCCGGGTCGGTCTTGACAGGCGTCGAACTTCCGGGCCGGATGCACTGGTTCGGGCCGCCGAGCCTCGGATCGTGCGATCTCGCCCGGATTCTTCACCCCGCAGACCGCTGTCCGCCGCTTGCGCGCACTTGCGAAATTCTGCAAGTTCTTGCGTACACTGAGCGCATGTCGAAGCGACTCGCCGAGGTGGCGCGCAAGGTGGGGGTCAGCGAAGCCACCGTCAGTCGCGTGCTGAACGACAAGCCCGGGGTCTCGGAAGCCACCCGTCAGGCGGTGCTCACGGCGCTCGATGTGCTCGGGTATGAACGCCCGACGAAGCTGCGCGGCGAACGGGCGCGTCTCGTCGGCCTCGTGCTGCCGGAACTGCAGAACCCGATCTTCCCCGCCCTGGCCGAGATCATCGGCGGCGGGCTGACGCAGAACGGCTACACGCCGCTGCTGTGCACGCAGAACGCGGGCGGCATCACCGAGTCCGACTACGTCGACCTCCTGCTGCAGCAGCAGGTGTCGGGGGTCATCTTCCTGGGCGGCAACTATAGTCAGGCAGACGCCGTGCACGACCACTACGAGCGCCTGCGGCAGGTCAACCTGCCGACGGTGCTGGTGAACGCGCGCATCGACGCCCTCGACTTCGCCACCGTGTCGACCGACGACGCGGCCGCGGCCGAGCAGGCCGTCCAGCATCTGCGCCAGCTCGGTCACCGGCGCATCGGGCTGCTGCTCGGGCCGGTCGACCACATCCCGTCACGGCGCAAGCTCGACGCCGCGCGCCCGCTGCTCGAACGGCTCGGCTCGCCCCTCGACGACGCCCTCGTCGTGCGCGGGCTGTACTCGCTCGAGTCCGGGCAGGCCGGCGCATCGCGCCTATTCTCGGCCGGGGCCACGGCGATCGTATGCGCGAGTGATCCGCTGGCTCTCGGGGCCGTGCGGGCGGCGCGTCGTGCCGGCCTGCGCGTGCCGCAGGACGTCAGCGTCGTCGGGTTCGACGACTCCTTCCTGATGAGCTGCACCGAGCCGCCGCTCACGACCGTGCGCCAGCCCATCGAGTCGATGGGGCGCACGGTGATCGAGCTGCTCCTGTCGCAGATCGCCGGCACCACCGAGGCGGGCGACGAGCTCCTGTTCGAGCCGGAGCTGGTGCTCCGCGCCTCGACCGGTCCCGTCGCGTCCTGAGCCCGCCGGGGCCCGGCGCCGTGCGCGCCGCCGGCGCGTTTCGTCTCGCTTCGCTCACTCAACGACCCAACCTCGGGCGTCGCGCAGGACGCCTCCTTTTCTCCTCCCCTTGGCGTTCGCGCCCCCCTCCGCTCCTCCGCCATCGGCCGCGCGCAGCGCCGGCCCACGGCGCAGCACAGAGCGGAGCGGGATCATCCGGAGAGCGCGCGGGCATCGGGACTGGCGGGCACCCCCGACCCGTCGCCGCCGACGAAGTCGACGTCGACGCGTCGGCGGCGCGGGTAAGCGCGCCGGAGGATGATCCCGCGCAGCGGTCGCCCACTCTGCAGCCGAAGGATAATCATCTCGAAGATCAAGAACTTGCGTTAATCCGTCAAAGAGTTGCGCTCCGCACGAACGCCCAATACATTCTTCCCATCGGTCCTTTCATCGACGAGGAGACATGTTGGACACCGAGGTCCTCACCCGCGGCGCACGTCCCGTGCCCGGCACCGACGATCCGCTGTGGTGGCGCTCGGCCGTCATCTACCAGCTCTATGTGCGCAGCTTCGCGGACGGGAACGGCGACGGCACCGGCGACCTGGCGGGCGTCCGCGCTCGCCTGGGCTACCTCAAGGACCTCGGGGTCGATGCCATCTGGTTCAACCCCTGGTACCCGAGCCCGCTGGCCGACGGCGGCTACGACGTCCAGGACTACCGCGACATCGATCCGCGCTTCGGCTCGCTCCAGGAGGCCGAGCAGCTGATCGAGGAGGCCCTGGCCCTCGGCATCCGCACCATCATCGACGTCGTCCCGAACCACATCTCGGATCAGCACCCGTGGTTCCAGGCGGCGCTCGCCGCGGGCCCCGGCAGCCCTGAGCGCGAGCGGTTCTGGTTCCACCCCGGCCGCGGCGCGGACGGGAGCGGGATCCCCACGGACTGGGTGTCGAGCTTCCAGGGCGAGACCTGGACGCGGACCACGAACCCCGACGGCACGCCGGGGGAGTGGTACCTGCACCTCTTCACCCCTGAGCAGCCCGACCTCAACTGGAACCACCCCGACGTGCGGCGCGAGCACGAGGACATCCTGCGGTTCTGGTTCGACCGCGGCGTCGCGGGCGTCCGCATCGACTCGGCGGCCTTGCCGGTGAAGGACCCCGCTCTTCCGCAGCTCGAGGGCAACGCGCCCGCGCCCGGTGCGCACCCGCACGTCGATCGCGACGAGCTGCACGACATCTACCGCGCATGGCGTCGCGTCGCCGACGAGTACGACGGCACCCGCGTCCTGGTCGGCGAGGTGTGGCTCGACGACGCCGAGCGTTTCGCGCGGTACCTCCGCCACGACGAGATGCACACGGCGTTCAACTTCGACTTCATGACCCAGCCGTGGAACGCCGCGGCGATGCGGGCGTCGGTCGAGCGGACCCTCGCCGAGCACGCGCCGGTGGGTGCACCGGCCACCTGGGTGCTCTCGAACCACGACATCACGCGTCCGGTCACGCGCTACGGTCGTGCCGACTCGGGCTTCTCGTTCGCCCGCAAGCGGTTCGGCACCCCCACCGACATCGCCCGCGGCACCCGCCGGGCGCGCGCCGCGGCGCTTCTGACCGCCGCCCTGCCCGGCAGTCTGTACATCTATCAGGGCGATGAGCTGGGGCTCCCCGAGGCGGAGCTGCCCCGCGACGTCATCCAGGACCCCATGCACTTCCGCTCCGGCGGTGTGGACCCGGGACGAGACGGATGCCGCGTCCCGCTGCCGTGGTCGGGCAACCGGCCGCCGTACGGCTTCGGCACGGCGGCCGGCACGCGCACCTGGCTGCCGCAGCCGGCGGACTGGGGAGCGCTCGCCGCCGAGACGCAGGAGGCCGATCCCGCGTCGATGCTCTCGCTCTATCGGGCCGCGCTGCGACTGCGACGCACCCTCGACGACCTGCGCGCCGACGAGCTCCACTGGCTCGAACTGGGCGCCGACGTGCTCGCCTTCCGCCGGGGCGAGCGCACGCTCTCGGTCACCAATCTCGGAGCGACGCCCGTTCCGCTCCCCGCCCATCGTGCCGTGCTCCTCGCGAGCGCGTCGCCGGCCGGGGACGAGGGCGGCGGCATCCTTCCCCCCGACTCCACCGTGTGGCTCGCGCTGTGAGCGCGGCCACCCACCACGAGGAGAGCGTGCCCGCCTCGGGCACGCGACGACGCAACACAGCAGCAGCAGACGAAAGGACCAGACAATGACGTCCACGATCCGGCGCGCCGCCATCGGCGCGCTCGCACTCACCTCCACGGCGGCCCTGCTCGCCGGCTGCGCCGCCGCCGGCGGCGACTCCGGTGACGGCGTGACCCTCACCGTGGCGATCGACGCCGGCCTCGAGCAGGAGGCGCGCGACAACTTCGACGCCCGCGTCGAGGAGTTCGAGAAGGACAACCCCGACATCACCGTGGAGGCCCAGGAGTACACCTGGACCGCGCCCACGTTCACCACCGACCTCGCCGGCGGCACGCTGCCCGACGTGTTCACCATCCCCTTCACCGACGGCCGCGGCCTCATCGCGAACGAGCAGATCGCCGACGTGTCGGCGTTGGTGGCCGACCTGCCTTACGCCGACCGGTTCAACCCGAACGTCGCGCAGGCCGGCCAGGCGGCCGACGGCAGTCAGTGGGCCATCCCGATCGCCGCCTATGGCCAGGGACTGCACTACAACCGCACGCTCTTCGAGGCCGCGGGACTGGATCCCGACGCTCCGCCCGCGACGTGGGACGAGGTGCGCGAGGCGGCGAAGGCCATCTCCGACGCCACCGGCGAGGCCGGGTACGCCACCATGACCTCCGGCAACACGGGGGGCTGGATCCTCACGACGCTGGTGAACGCCTTCGGCGGCAGCACCGAAGACGCCGACGCGTCGGCGCCGACCATCGACTCCGACCCCGCGGTCGCCGAGGCGCTGGAGTACCTGCACGAGATGCGCTGGGCGGACGACTCGATGGGGGCGAACTTCCTCTACGACTGGGGCACGATCAACCAGGACTTCGCCGCCGGGCGGATCGGCATGTACGTGTCGGGCGGTGGCAACTACGGCAACCTGGTCACGCAGAACGAGCTGAACCCCGACGATTACGGCCTGACCGTGCTGCCCCTGCAGGGCGACGAGCCGGGACTGCTCGGCGGCGGCACGCTGGCGGCGGTGAGCCCGAAGGCCAGTGAGGCGCAGCAGGAGGCGGCCGTGAAGTGGATCGACTTCTACTACCTCGCCAAGCTCGCCGACGAGGCGACCGTGGTCGAGACCGTCGAGCTCGCCGACTCGCTCGACCAGCCGGTCGGCGCGCCGGAGCTGCCGATCTTCGACGCCGAGCAGTACGCGCAGTACCAGGAGTGGATCGCGCCGTTCGTGAACGTGCCGGTCGACCAGATGGCCCCCTACACCGACGCCATCTTCGACCAGCCGCTCATCGCCGAGCCGCGCGTCGCGACGCAGGACGTCTACGCACTGCTCGACACCGTCGTGCAGTCGGTCCTCACCGACGAGAACGCCGACATCCCCGCGCTGCTGGCCGACGCGCAGGCGCAGGCCGAAGCGCTGTACGAGAAGGCCGGCTCGTAGCATCCGTCTCCCGGGGCGGCCGCCCCGCCCCGGGAGACTTCCCGCAGAAGAGGACCCGCAATGACGCAGCTCACTCCGACGACGGCGCCGCCGCCCGTCGCCGAGACCCCCGACACCATCGACCTCGCCGTGGCCGTCGAACCCCGCCGGCGCCGGGGGCTTCGCGGCTGGGTGCGGGGTGGCGGCCCGCACACGGTCGTCTTCCTGATCCCGCTGCTGGTGAGCTTCGTGCTCTTCTCGTGGCGGCCCATCGTCGACGCCGCCGTGATGGCGTTCCAGCACACGAACCTCATCGCCCCGCCGGAATGGGTGGGCTTCGACAACTTCGCGACCGTGCTCAGCGACCCGCTGCTGGGCACCGCCGTGATCAACACGCTCTGGTTCGCCGTGCTCGCCCTGCTCCTGGGCTATCCCGTGCCTCTCGTCGTCGCCGTCCTCATGAGCGAGGTGCGGCGCGGCCGCGGGCTCTACAGCGCGCTGGCCTACCTCCCGGTGATCGTGCCGCCGGTCGTGGGAGCGCTGCTGTGGAAGTTCTTCTACGACGCCTCGCCGAACGGCGTGTTCAACACGATCATCGGCTGGTTCGGCCTCGGACCGCTGCCGTGGCTGCAGGATCCCGCCACGGCGATGCCGTCGATCGTGCTGTTCGCCACATGGTCGGCCGCCGGCAGCACGGTGATCATCTACCTCGCGGCCCTCATCGGCGTCGCGCCGGAGCTGTACGACGCGGCGGAGGTGGACGGCGCCGGAGTGTGGCGCAAGGTGTGGCACGTCACGGTGCCGCAGCTGCGCGGCGTGCTCCTGGTGACCTTCATCCTGCAGATCATCGGCACGGCCCAGGTGTTCCTCGAGCCGTTCCTGCTCACAGCCGGCGGGCCGGCCAACTCGACGATGACGGTGCTCATGCTGATCTACAAGTACGCGTTCCAGAACAGCCTCGGCGGCGACTACGGCGCGGCGACGGCGCTGAGCCTCATGCTCGCTCTCGTGCTGGCGATCTTCTCGGCGATCTACTTCCGCCTGACCAAGAGCTGGAGCACCTCGTGAGCCGCGCCGACACGGCCGCGCGCACCACCCACGCCCGCGAGATCGACGCGGATCGCGGCATCCTGTCGTCCGCCGACTGGCGCCGCCGCCGCGTGCGCGTGACGACACGCGCCACCCACGCGATCCTCCTCGTCTCGCTGATCGTCGTCGGACTCGGGCCGATCCTCTGGCTCGCCAAGTCCGCCGTCACGCCGACCCAGGACACGCTCCGCCAGCCGCTGGCGCTGTGGCCGAACGGGATCGACTGGGCCAATCTCGGCGAGGCCTGGAACCGGGTCGAGATCGACAAGTACTTCTTCAACACCGTGATCATCGCCCTGGGGGTCTGGCTGGTGCAGGTGCTGGTCGCGACCACCGCCGGCTACGCGCTCTCGGTGCTGCGGCCCCGCTACGGCAAGGTCGTCGTCGCCGCGGTGCTGGCGACCCTGTTCGTGCCGAGCATCGTGCTGCTCGTGCCGCTGTACCTGACGATCGTCGATCCGCCGTTCCTCGGCCAATCGCTCATCAACACGTTCTGGGCGGTGTGGCTGCCGGCGGGCGCGAACGCCTTCAACGTGCTGCTCGTGATGCGCTTCTTCGACTCGCTGCCGCGCGAGGTGTTCGAGGCCGCCCGCATGGACGGCGCCGGCCCGTACCGCCTGTTCTGGTCGGTGGTGCTGCCGATGTCGCGGCCGATCATCGGGGTGGTCTCGGTGTTCGCCGTCATCGCGGCGTGGAAGGACTTCCTGTGGCCGATGCTCGTGCTGAAGGATCCGGCGCTCCAGCCGCTCTCGGTCCGGCTCCCGCAGCTGCAGCAGTACATCGAGCTCGATGTGTTCCTCGCCGCCCTCGCGATCTCGACGGTGATCCCGGTGGTGCTCTTCCTGCTCTTCCAGCGGGTGTTCCTCAACAGCGCCGGCATGGGAGGCGCGGTGAAGGGCTGACTCTGCGACGGGGAGGAGACGGATGCCGCGGCCCGCGGCATCCGTCTCTCACAGGCCGTCGGTGGTGTGGGCCTTGGGCACCGCCACCAGGAGGGCGGCCGCCTCGACGCGGGTCTTGACCGACAGCGCCTCGCCGAACTCGTCGCCGTCGAGCTGCACGGGCTGCGGCTCCTGCGTCGCGAGCTCGATGCCGGCGCCGCGCGAGTAGACGACGGCGCTGTCTTTCGTCCGCAGCGAGAGCACGCGGCGCCCGGCGCGGAACTTCCGCAGGAAGCTGTTGTCCCACGCGACGCGGCGCCAGACGAAGAGCCAGCCGAACGGGCCCTTGGGCTGGAAGATCACGATGTCGAGCGCCCCGTCGGTGATGGAGGCCTCGGGGATGAGGTCGAGGCCCGCCGGGAGCTTGCCGCAGTTGGCGAACAGCACGCTCTGCACCCGCGACGAGTGCAGACGGTGGCCGGGCAGCTCGTACACCACGCGGAAGGG
This sequence comes from Microbacterium sp. M3, assembly GCF_033548675.1. NCBI lineage: Bacteria > Bacillati > Actinomycetota > Actinomycetes > Micrococcales > Microbacteriaceae > Microbacterium > Microbacterium sp. M3. Next base: position 918,385 of record NZ_JAWTZT010000001.1, on the reverse strand, counting down.
CTTGGCGCTCGGCAGCGCGCGCGCCGCGCCGTCGACGTAGGCGACCCAGCCCACGGTCTTCTTCAGCTGCGGGTTGGTGTTGGCGATCATCGCGGCGTCCAGGCCCATGCCGCCCATCACCACGAAGGCGTGCTCCTCGAGTGTGCCGTCGGGGCGGCGCATCTCGGTCCACCCGACGTCCATGGGCATCGTGTCGCCGTCGAACGCCGCGCGCACCATGGCGTCGGGGTCGGTGAGGGGCAGCTTCAGGTTGCGGGCGAGCAGGTTGCCGGTACCGCTCGGCACGATCGCCAGCGGCACGCCGCTGCCGCTCATGGCCTCCGAGACCGCGCGCACCGTGCCGTCGCCGCCGGCGACGAGCACCGCGTTCGCGCCCTCCTCGAGCGCCTCGCGCGTGACGTCGTCGCCGAGGTCGTCGACCGTGGTCTCGTAGAACAGCGGCTCGGACCAGCCCGCCTCCTTCGCGAGCCGTGCGACGGTCTGCCGCAGCGCGTCGCCGTCGACCTTCGTCGGGTTGTACACGAGGGCCGCCTTGGGTGCCGGCCGTTCGGCTCCGCCCGCCATCGGCTCGGTCTCGCCCTCGCGTCCCACTCGGCGCGCCTCGCCGTGCTCGTCGTCCGCGGTGTCGGAGGCGACGTCATCGGGTTCGCGGATGACGTCGTCGGGCGCCGCGGCCTGCTTCGGGTCGGGCGCGTCCTGGCCGCCGGCGTCCGCACCGGCGTCGTCCGCTGCGGGCGCCGGCCGGGCATCGGCCGCGCCGGGCGCCGGCGACGCGGGCGGGGCGGAGGCCGCGGCATCCGCCTTCTCTTCCTCGACCTCAGCCGCCGCGACGTCGAGCTCCGCGGTGCTGGGGCCGTCGGCGTAGATGGCGTCGGCCGGATGCGGGCCGAGGTCGGTGGGGATCTCGCCCGTCGCCACGTCCTCGGCGGAAGCGTCGTCCGCCCTCACAGCGTCGGCGGGAACGCCGTCGGCGGGAGCGTCATCGGGGGATGCGTCGTCGGTGGGAGTCTCGTCGCCCGATCCGGATGCCGCCGTCATGAGGACCAGATTAGGCCGCACAGCCCCGGTCGCGGGCATCCGGCCGGGGGACTTGACAGCCCGGGTGCCCGGTCGTGGGCGCCGACTAAGCTTGCAGGGTGATCGATCCCGTGCTTCTTCGCGAGAATCCCGAGCTGGTCAAGCGCTCGCAGGAGGCGCGCGGCGAGTCATCCGACACCGTCGACATCGCCCTCGACGCCGATCGCGCGCGCCGCGCCGCCATCACCGCGTTCGAAGAGCTCCGCGCCGCACAGAACGCGCACGGCAAGCGCGTCGCCCAGGCTCCCAAGGAGGAGAAGGCGGCGCTCGTCGCCGAGGCCAAGGAGCTGAGCGAACGGGTGAAGCAGGCCCAGCACGCGGTCGCCGCGGCGGAAGAGGCATCCGCCGCCGCTCTCGCGGCGATCGAGAACATCGTCGTCGACGGGGTGCCGGCCGGGGGCGAAGACGACTTCGTCACGCTCCGCACGCACGGCGAGATCCCGGCGTTCGGCTTCGAGCCGCGCGACCACCTCGAGCTGGGCGAGCGGCTCGGGGCGATCGACATGGAGCGCGGCACGAAGGTGTCGGGCAGCCGCTTCTACTTCCTCACCGGCATCGGGGCACGTCTCGAGATCGCGCTGATGAACCTGGCGCTCGACCGGGCGCTGCAGGCGGGCTTCACGCCGATGATCCCGCCGACGCTCGTGCGTCCCGAGGTGATGCAGGGCACCGGGTTCCTCGGCAAGCACTCGGCCGAGGTCTACCACCTCGAAGACGACGACCTCTATCTCGTCGGCACCAGCGAGGTGCCGCTGGCCGGCTACCACATGGACGAGATCCTCGACCTCTCGCGCGGGCCCAAGCGCTACGCCGGCTGGTCGACGTGCTACCGCAGCGAGGCCGGCTCTTACGGCAAGGACACCCGCGGCATCATCCGCGTGCACCAGTTCAACAAGCTCGAGATGTTCGTCTACACGACACCCGAAGCGGCCGAGGACGAGCACGTGCGCCTGGTCGAGCTGCAGGAGCGCATGCTGCAGGACCTGGGCCTGTCGTACCGGGTGATCGACGTGGCGGCGGGCGACCTCGGGTCGAGCGCCGCCCGCAAGTACGACGTCGAGGCGTGGGTGCCCACGCAGAACGCGTACCGCGAGCTCACCTCGACGTCGAACTGCACCACCTACCAGGCGCGCCGGCTCGACATCCGCCACCGGACGGCGTCGGCCGACGGCAAGCCCGGCAGGACTCAGCCCGTCGCCACGCTCAACGGCACGCTGGCGACCACGCGCTGGATCGTCGCACTGCTCGAGACGCATCAGCGGGAGGACGGATCGGTGACCGTGCCGGAGGTGCTGCGGCCCTTCCTCGGCGGGCTCGAGGTCATGGAGCCGATCGAGTGACGGAGGCGCACCTGCCGGCGACCGGCTCCATCAAGATCGTCCGTCCGAAGAAGGCCGCGAAGCTCGTCGAACAGGTCGCCCGCGACACCGAGGACCCGAAGCTCCTCACCGAGCGCCTGCTCATCGCTCTCGATCTCGACGGCACGGTGCTGCTCGAGGACGAGTCGCTGAGCCCGGGCGTCGTCGAGGCCGTCGAGCACGCTCACCGCGCCGGCCACGAGGTGATGGTCGCCACCGGACGCAGCTGGGAGGGCACCCGCGGCATCCTGCGCGTGCTCGGCATCGCCCCGGAGTACGTGGTGTGCTCGAACGGCGCCGTCGTGCTGCGCCGCCTCGAGGCGGACGAACTGCGCTACGACCGCTGGCACGTCGAGACCTTCGACCCGCAGGACGTGCTCGTGCAGCTGCGCGAGCACCTGCCCGACGCCCGCTACCTCGTGGAGCTGCCCGACGGCCGCCGGCTGTACACCGAGTACCTGCAGGACTGGAATCTCGTTCACGCCCGCCGTGTGCCGTTCGAAGAGCTCGGCGCGCAGCCAGTGTGCCGCATCGTCGTGGTCGCCCCCGAGCAGGGCGAGCAGGACTTCGTCGACCTCGTCGCGCGCATCGGGCTGAACCAGGTGTCGTACGCCGTCGGCTGGACGGCCTGGCTCGACATCGCGCCGCAGGGCGTCGACAAGAGCACGGGTCTCGAGCTGGTGCGCACGGAGCTCGGCATCGACCCCGCCCACGTGCTGGTGATGGGCGACGGCCGCAACGACGTGGGCATGTTCCGGTGGGCGCTGGAGAACGGCGGCCGCGCCGTCGCGATGGAGCAGGGCCCGCAGGAGGTTCGGGATGCCGCGGGCGAGACCACGACGTCGGTGCAGGCCGGCGGGGTCGCCGCCGTGCTCCGTCAGCTGTAGCTGCGGGGTCGGCTAGACTCGACGCCTGTTCGACGGATGCCTCCCACCAGGGCGGGATCGGTCGGGAGGGTTGTCCGAGCGGCCGATGGACCTGGTCTTGAAAACCAGTGGGCAGCAATGTCCCGTGGGTTCGAATCCCACACCCTCCGCAGTGTGACGGGTGAGACCCGGCGCGTCGCGCGTCGGCGGCGCGCTCCGGGACTCAGCCGATCTTCGACAGGCGGATGTTGCGGGAGCCCTCGGGGCTGGCGAAGAGCGCACCGCAGTTCGCGTCGACGGTGACCTCGGTGTCGTTGGCGCCGGGGGAGTGGCGCAGCTCGAGGGGCCCCAGATCGCCGTCGGGCAGCTTCACCTCGTACGAGATGGTGCGGGTCTCGCCCATCTCGAGGAGGATCGTCCTGCTCACGGCGGTGTTGTCGTGATCCACGCCGGCGCGGTCGCGGAAGCGGTTGCCCTGCCAGTTCGGGGGGTCCTGCCAGTCGCCCCGCTTCGGGTCGGTCCGCAGGATCTCTGCTCCGGGCGGCGCGAAGAAGAGCACGTCCAGCATCATCGTCCGCGGGTCGATGTCGCGGAACTGGTTGCGCAGGCCCAGCGTGTACTCGCTCGAGATGTCTTCGGTCATCCCGCTGTGCAGCTCCATCGTGACGGTGATGGTGCGCTCGTCGGCCTGGCAGCTCGCGTGCTGCGTGTAGTCCAGCCAGTACTCGAGCTTGCCGACGGAGTAGTCGTTGAAGTAGATCCCGAGCTGAGTGGCCTCGGTGTTGTCTTCGCGGAGCGCACCGTCCAGGCCGTACTCGTGCGCCAGGGACTGCAGTCCCTCGTCCTCGAACCAGAGGAAGATCCGGCCCTCCTCGGCGCTGCGCACGAGCTGATCCCACATGGCGCCGATCTCCCACTGGCCTCCGGTGAGAGCGGTGAACATCACCGACGTCACCTCGCTGAAGAACGCATCCATGGCGGCGTTGTCGGTCCCGAACCGCTCGTAGGGCTCGCTCATCAGCAGCGATGCCGCGTTCTGCGCGTCGACGACCTCGCCCGAGGCGAGGGTCAGCGGGCCGGTCGCCTCGAGCATGTGGGCCAGCACCACGGGGTCGATGGAGATGACGCCGTCGAACTTCTCCTTGCCGGTCCACTCGCGGGTGGCCTGGAACAGCTCGACCGCGCGAGGGAAGTGCGGCGTCATCGTGAAGTTCGACGACCAGTTCCCCAGTTCGAACGGGTAGAGCGAGCTCGTCTTCGAGGGGAGCTTGATGAGCGAGCCGTTCACCGTGTCGAACCCCTCCTCGGGGAGCTCGGTGTACATGAGGTCGACGCCGTTCTCCTGGCCGAGCAGCTGGGCGCGTCCGTTCTCGACCTTGAGGACGAGCCAATGGGCGGGGCCGCCGCCGGTCGCGCGGATCTCGGCGGGGGTCTGGATCATCAGCTGGTACAGCATCGGCTTGTCTGCGCCCGCCGCGTGCAGGACGGCCGGAAGGTGCTCGTCGACGATCTTGAGGATGGGGGTGGCCAGGGTCAGCAGATTCACCATCTCGTCGAGCGGCTCGTAGACGGCCGGCAGCACGCCCGTCCGGTCGAGTCCCGAAGCGATCGCCGAGGCGTCCTCGAAGGACGTGATGATCGTCGGAAGAACGGTTCCCGCCCCGAGGAACGGTCGCAGATCGAAGCCGATGCTCTCGGTCTGCTGCTCGCCCGTGTCGGCGGCGGCGACCATGTCGACCACCGGGGGGATCGACTGCGACGTGATCGTGTTGACCACCTGCGCCACGGTGCGCACCGCCGCCACGTTGTTCCCCACCTCGGGGATCTCCGAGGCCAGGTCCCACAGCACGCCGCTGGACACCTCTTCCGCCCGCTGCGTCCGCGTGATGATCTCGTCGCTGGACTGCTCGAGCTGCGCCACGTCCATGGAGACGGCGGCGTCGGCGAGGACCTTCAGCTCCTCCTTGGCCGCCTCCAGGTCGTCGCGCACCTGCAGCACCTGCATCGTGAACGTTCCGATGGCGACGAGCGCCACGGCCGCGATCACGAGAAGCGACCCGCTCACCGCGGCGAACGCGATGCCGGTGCGACGCTTCAGCCGCTGACCGTTCGTCTCCCGGGCGGCGTGCCGCGCGACGGGCTTCTTGGCGGGACGCATGCGGGCACTCGAACTCGTCGTGGCGGGGCGCGAAGCCGGCGAGGGCGGGGACGAGGTCACGGCGGGATGCTATCTGGTGCGGATGGCAGGAGTCTGAGCCGCCGGGAGCAGGCCGTCCGGGCAGGGGTGCCTGTCGGCGTGCCCACAGCGCTCCCACAGGGCGGTGTGTCAGGATACCCCGGATGTTCGGCGTCCGCCTGACGTCTCGCCGACGATCAGCTGAACGATCGCGAAACGGCGTCGACGGTCGGCCGTGTCGACGACGTCAGATCCACCGCCGGCGTCGTCGAATCCCTCAACCGATGCGGCCGGAAAGGAACGCCCGTGACCTCGACGCACCAGCACGCCCGGCGCGGCCGCCGCACGGTGGCACGTCACGGCGAGCTGTCGTCGCCCGGGCCGGTCGCGTTCGTCCTCAAGGTGGTGGCCGTGGTGGTCGCGGTCGTCCTCGCCTCGGGCGCGGGCGTGGCCGCCTACGCCGCGTACGACCTGACCGCGAGCTTCGCGGAGGGTGCCGTCGACCTCGAGGGGCAGGAAGCGCTGCCCCCGCCGACCATGGGGGCCATCGAGGGCGAGGCCAACTTCTTCCTCGCGGGCACCGACGCCTGCGAGCCCGAGTACGAGCACCTCTTCGGCAAGCGGTGCACCGGTCCCGACGCGGGCGGCGAGCTGAACGACGTCAACCTGCTCGTGCACATCTCCGACAACCCCCGCCGGGTGACAGCGATCTCGTTCCCCCGCGATCTCATGGTCCCGATCCCCGAGTGCACCCGCGAGGACGGGTCGACCACGAGCGCGATGAGTGAGCAGCCGCTCAACTCCGCCTATTCGGTGGGCGGTCTGTCGTGCGTGGCGAGCACCGTGTCGCAGCTCAGCGGACTCAACATCCAGTACGCCGCGAAGATCACCTGGGGCGGCGTCATCGAGCTCACCGAGGCGGTGGGCGGCGTCGAGGTGTGCCTGGCCGCCGGCATCCGCGACCGCGAGACCGGCATCGACTGGCCCGCCGGCACGCGGGAGATCGCGGGCGTGGAAGCGCTGCAGTTCCTCCGCACGCGGTACGGCGTCGGCGACGGCTCCGACCTCGGACGCGTGTCGAACCAGCAGGTCTACATGTCGAGCCTTGCGCGCAAGGTCATGAGCGAGGAGGTGCTGACCAACGTCGGCACGCTCTACAAGCTCGCGACGACCGCGGTCGACAACATCACGCCCAGCCAGTCGCTCACCAACCCGGTGCGACTCGCGCAGCTCGCGCTCGCCGTCAAGGACGTGCCGCTCGACGAGATCGTCTTCGTGCAGTACCCGAGCCTCCCCGATCCGAACGACTCGAACAAGGTCGTCCCGAACGAGGAGGCCGCGCAGCAGCTGTGGGACGCGCTCGCCGCCAACCAGCCCATCCAGCTCACCGGCGACGTGGCGGCCAACGACGGCGTCGTGCTCGCCGATCCGCCGGCCGCCGAGACGCCGGCGGAGACGCCCGCGACTCCGGCGCCCGAGGCCTCCGAGCCCGCCACCCCCGCGCCGACGGAGACCGCGGTGGAACTCCCCTCGACGATCACCGGCTCCAACGCCTCGCAGACCACCTGCTCGAACGGCAACCTGCGAGGCCGCGGCTGATGGGGTCGAGCAACCGGTCCTCCGACGAGGGCCGCGCACCACTCGCGCGCCACGGAGCGCTGCGGACGCGGCATCCTCTCACCACTCTCGTGGCCATGCTGGGAGTGGCGCTCGGCGTCGTCGTCGTGAGCGTCACCGGACTCGCCGCCTTCAACCTGTGGGACGCCACGCACACCGTCACCGCGAACGCCGTGGTGCTCGACGAGGACACCCCGGTGCCACCATCGCTCGGCGCGATCGAGGGCGGCGTGAACATCCTGATGGTCGGGACCGACTCGTGCGAGGGGGAGAACGCCCAGCTGTCGACGGCGTGCCAGGCCGGCGACACCGAGGGCGAGCGCAACGACGTCACGATGCTCGTGCACATCTCGGACGAGCCGCGCCGCGTCACGGTCGTCTCGTTCCCGCGCGACATGCTGGTGCCGATCCCGTCGTGCGAGAAGCCCGACGGCAGCGGCAGCGTGTCGGCGATGTCGTCGCAGATGATCAACTCGTCGTACTGGTACGGCGGGCTCGGCTGCACCGTCGACACGGTCGAGGCGCTGATCGGCGACGAGAGCTTCAACATCGACTTCGCCGCCGCGATCCGATGGGCGGGCGTGATCAACATGTCGGACGCGATCGGCGGCGTGGACGTGTGCGTCGCGGGTGACATCAAAGACAGCCACACCGGCCTCGACCTGTCGGCCGGTCAGCACACGCTCGTCGGCGTCGAGGCGTTGCAGTTCCTGCGCGTGCGCCACGGCATCGGCGACGGCTCCGACCTCGGGCGCATCTCGAACCAGCAGCAGTTCATGTCGTCGATGGTGCGCAAGCTCCAGTCCGACTCGGTGCTCGCCAACCCTGCCACGCTGCTCAACCTCGCGACCACGGCGATCAACCAGGTGCAGCAGGGGCAGCTGGTGCTGAGCTCGGGACTCACCAACCCCACCCTGATGGCGCAGATCGCCATGGCCGTCAAGGACGTGCCGTACGAGGACATCGTGTTCGTGCAGTATCCGACGGGCTATGCCGGGGGCGATGGCGCGGAGCGGGTGGTTCCGGTGAAGGATGCCGCAAAGGTGCTGTTCGATGCGCTCAAGGCCAACCAGCCCCTGACCCTCACGGGCGAGGCCAGCCAGGGGTTCGGTGTCGAGGTCACGGGCGAGGCCGCCCAGACGGTGACGCCCGACCCGGCCGCGACGGCCGACGCGGGTGCGACGCCCGCGACGGGTGAGACGCCTGCGGCCGGGGCTCCGGCAGCAGAGGCGCCCACGGCCGAGGCCCGCGTCGAGCTGCCGTCCGACATCGCCGGGCAGACCGCGAAGGACATCACCTGCACGCGGCCGGAGGGCTGAGCGGGGCGGCACCTGCACGCGGCCGGAGAGCTGCCGACGCGGCATCCGTCCCGGACGAGGATCGCCTCGATGCGCAGTGGGAGATCCTCTGCGCGAAACGGCTAGGCCGAGACGGAATTCCGTGGGATTCTCGTGGTGCGGCACCTCGATGAGTCTGTATCAGACGCACCCCGGACGTCAGGAGCGCGCGGGAGGAATCATGAGCGCCCTGGAGATCGACGCGCTCCCGGTCGGCGTGCTGCGCGTGGACGAGGGCGGGCGCATCCGCGCCGCGAACGACTGGTTCCGTCGCTGGGCCGACGAGGAGGTCGTCGGCCGGCCGCTGTGCGATGTGCTCGTGCCGGTGCCCGACTTCCTCGACGGCATCGACCTCTCGACCATGATGGCGAGCGCCCGCGACCCCGAGCGCGCCGTGCTGGCGGTGCGGTCGGAAGAGCCGGCTGGAGCGGTGCTGACCGTCATGGAGGCCTCCGACCGGTACGCCTCCGGCCGGCGCCTGCGGCGGATGCACAGCCTGGCCGACCGCACGAAGAGCCGGCTGCAGCTCATCATGGACGCGTCGATCGCCTTCGCAGCCGCGACTGACGAGGGCCACCTCAGCGCCCTGCTGGCCGCCACCGCGGCGCAGGCGTACCGGGCCGAGGAGTCGCTCGTCATGCTGCGCGGCGACGACGGCGTCCTCCGCCGCACCGCCGGGACGAACCCGTTCCCGGACGTGTTCCCGCAGCAGTGGATCGCGAAGATGACGCGCGACCTTCGTCATGTCGTGAAGGTGAGCGGCCAGGAGGAGGCTGCGGCGGTCTCGCACGACCTGGCCGACGCGATGCGCACGGCGGGGGTGGACGCTCTCATCGCCGCCCCGCTGCACCTCGAGGGCGTCTCGCTCGGCCTGTTCGCCTGCTTCTTCCACCACCCCCGCGGTTTCGATGACGAGGCGACGCCCCTGGCCGAGGCACTGGCGGGCCAGGCGTCGCAGAAGCTCGAGACGGTGCGGCTGCAGCGACGGCTCGAGCACGCGGCCATGCACGACGAGATCACCGACCTGCCGAACCGTCGCAGCCTGGACGAGCTGGAGGCGCTGAGGGACTTGTCGCACGCCGCGGTGATCTTCATCGACCTCGACGGGTTCAAGGCCGTGAACGACCGCCTGGGCCACGACCTGGGCGATGCGGTGCTGTGCGAGGTCGCGCGACGACTGCAGGCCCACGTGCGCGAGAGTGACGTGGTGGCGCGCTACGGCGGTGACGAGTTCGTCGTGGTGTGCGACACCGACCCCGCGGGCGCGGTCGAGATCGCCGAGCGCCTCCGTCACGCGATCGAGGAGGAGTACGGCTTCCTCACCGAGTCGCTGCCCATCGGGGCGAGCATCGGCATCGCACACGCGGGAGAGCTGCCGCACGCGGTCGGGGTCGACCGGCTCATCCGGCTCGCCGACCAGGCGATGTACCGGGCCAAGGGCCGCGGCGGCAACCAGGTGGCCCTCGCCGGGTGACCGGGGATCGCCGGTGCGAGAACCCCGCCCGGTCTCGGTTATGATTGCTGGGTGCATCCGCGCCCTCGCGGCCGGATGCCTGGAGACGTCGCATAGTCAGGCCTAGTGCACCACCCTGCTAAGGTGGAGTCCTCGCAAGGGGACCGAGGGTTCAAATCCCTCCGTCTCCGCCGAAAAAGCCCTGATCAGGGGCTATTAATTTCGCCTCTGCCACGAAATCCGCCGTTTCTGCCACGTTTGCGCCGCGTTGCCCACTGAGCGGTACGCGCGGTGTTGCGACCGCATCCTGATCAATCTGCTTGAGCTGAGCTTGATCAAGCCCTCGGTCGGTGCCGCCGCCCGCGAGACGGGAGCGCGAAATCCCTGCGTCTCCTCCGGGCATTTGTCGCCGCGACAGCTCATGGCGTCAGAGCCCGGCGGCATCCATTCGCTGGATCAGGGACGGGCGCCGGGCGTTCCTGCGGCGCACGTCGGCGAGGTACTCGTCGGCGATCTCGGCGCGCCCGGCTGCTCGGGCGGCGGCGCGGAGCTTCTTCATCCTGCGGACCGCGCCGGGGTATGCACGGCTGTTCGCCTCGATCAGCCGGTCGTCGATGAGTCGCGCCATCACGGGGAGTACGACCACGGGATCGATCCTGCGGTACCGGTCGACGAGGTCATCCCACTGCTCGGGGTGAAGCGACTTACCGTTCTCGGCCGCGCGGAGTCCTTCTGCCCATGCCCGGGCGATGTCGTCCGCGTCGATCAGGTAGGCGATCAGCTCCCACGGGCGTTCACGCATCCGATCGATCGCGTGCTCCCGGACGGCGGGCCAGTCTGGCCCTGACGCCGCCTGCCACGCGTCCGCGTTGCTCGCGGTGGGCCATCGCTCGAACACCTCGGAGGCCGCATCCGCGGCATCCATTCCTGTTTCGATTGCCAAGGCGGCCCAGAGTTCCCCGCACTCCTGCTGTTGGTGGGGGCCGCCGGGGAGGGTCATTCCCTCGTGCGCGATGATGGCCGCGCGGTAGAGCAGCCCGGCCTCGCGGAGCGCTTTGGCGGCGGTGGCGTGCATGTGGGCGCGCGGCATGTCGCCGCCGTAGGTGCGGACGATCGCCTCCTCGTCACCGCGCAGGACGGCGAGGCGCTGCAGGTTGTAGAGCACGGCATGCCGAGCATGCCACTCGTCGTCGTGCGTGAACTCCGCGTCGGGGCGCCCGTCGAACGGCGTTGTCAGCGCCTGTCGTCGTTTGTCGAGGTGCGCTTCGAACCTCACGATGCCGGCTGCGCCAAGAGCGTCCGCGTAGTCGACGACGTCCACCGAGAAGTACTCGCCGAGCTCGCCGAACTGCTGCTTCTGGATCCACCCGATCAGCGTGGCCGGCGCCGGCGGGCTCTGATCGCACAGCTCGGCATGCAGGTTCAGCAGCTCCTGGAGGACGAGCTGGATGAGCCCGCCGGAATCGTCGGCGCGCATGAGGACGCGAAAGGTGCTCGCGATCGCCTTCTGCACGACAGGGATCACACCCTCGGCGCCATAGTCTTCCGCCATGTCCGCCAGGAGCGACACCCCTTGCTCGGCTTCGAAGGCGTACGTCTGCACCGATCGCCAGTCCCACATGTCGCGTCTGGTCGTGCGGAACGAGGCGAGAACGTTCGGGATGTCGCGGGCCAAAGACATCCGTCCAGGATGCCACCGCCCGGCCGGCGCCGCGATCAACCAATGCCGTGGCTGTACCGCCCGCTTCCGCCGTTCGGCTACATGCAAGACGATTGTGCGGCCAGATGTCAGTTCCGGCCTCGGCCAACTGCCAGTCGCGGGAGCGTTCGGGCGGTTCTGCGGCCTCGTCCATGACGAGGGGCTCGGCGCGCAATGACGCGTATTCGCGGATGACCCGCGGTGAGGGGTGTGCCCGTGACGCGCTCGCGGATATCCGCATCCGGGACTATTGCCGGTGAACGGATCAGGGCGCAGTGTGCCCTGCGGCCCCTCAGGAACAACGCCGATCCGCTTCGCGCCCGTGCTTGTGCCCCGAGATCGAGCGCGTCGAATTGTCAGTTGCCCCAGCACGCTCCTATCGACCTGTCGCTGACGCGTGCTATCGTAATCGCAACAAACGCAACTTCCTGCGTTTACATGTATTGAGGTGATTCCCGTGTCTCGCGCTGCAGTCGTTGAAGAGACGTACCTTCCCAGCAAGGGCTCCGAGCTTGCCCCTGTTCTGGACTTCCTCACCGCCCATGAGGCTGCCGGTAGAGCTCTTCCCGAGCCAAGGTACTTCCTTGCGGGAGCGCGTCCAGGCGATCAGGTAGAACTCCCGGAAGAGGTCTACCTTGCACTCCGCAAGATTGTTGATGCGATGCAAAGCGGGCTAGCCGTCTCGGTTGTACCGCAGACGACGCGGCTGACCACTCAGCAAGCAGCGGATCTCCTAAACGTAAGCCGCCCGACCGTTGTAAAGCTCCTCGACGAGGGCGAGATCCCCTTCGAGAGGGCCGGAACGCATCGCCGTGTTCTCCTTGCAGATCTGCTCGAGTATCGGGAGCGCCGTCGTGAGCGTCAGTACGACATGCTCGCTGCCACGCGTGACGCTGTCGACGAAGACAACGTCGAACAGACGCTCGAGGACCTCAAAGCGGCGAGGAAGGCGGTCGCGTCGAGGAGGGCTGCCCGCCTTTAGCTCCGCAGCCTGACAGGATGGGGGTCGTGTTCACGGCGACCCTCGACACCAGCGTGTTGTGGCCGAGCCTGCAACGTGACTTCCTCCTTTCTCTCGCGGTCGAGGGCGCGTATCGACCGACCTGGAGCTCGGCGATCCTTGAAGAGCTCGAGTATCACGAGGAAGCCAAGCTCGCGAAACGGGGAATCCCCGTAGCGGAGGCTGCAGGCCGCGCAGCGACCCTCATTGCAGCGATGCGGCGCGAGTTCGCCGATGCGGAGGTCGAAGGGTGGGAACCGCTGGAGGGCACGTTCGGTCTTCCCGATCAGGACGACGAGCACGTGGTCGCCGCGGCCGTCATTACAGGAGCCGGCGCGATCGTCACTGAGAACCTCAAGGACTTCCCCGCAGACAGATTCCGCCGACGATTCAAGTGCTCAGTGCGCGCGAGTTTGCGAAGAACACCGTCGCACTCAACCCAAGGCGCGCGCTCGCCGCGGTGCAGGAGATCGCCAGCCGTTCCGGCCGCCACGGTGCAGTACTCACCGTCGAGGAGATCCTCGACACCTTGCGGGACCGGTACGGCATGATCGAAGCCGTCGAGATGATGGTCGAAGCTGCGTCCGCGTAGCCTCAGGTCGCACGCCTGGCGCGCGGGCGCGGCCGCCTGATGAGCGCCCGATACCCGCCACGTTCTTGCCACGAATCAAATCCGGCCGACCTGATCGAGCACGACGTCATCGACGTCACAATCCGCGGAATTGCGCGGTTTCGGCTGACTTCATTCGCCATCGGCGCGATTTCAAATCCCTCCGTCTCCGCACAAGCCCCGCTGACGCGGGGCTTTTGCGTTCGCGCGGAACGGGCTCAGGGGCCGTTGCCGCCGGGGCCGCCTCCGATGCCGCCGGTCGCGGCCTGCTGGGTGACGCTGTTCGCGTAGTCGTCTGTGGGGTCGCGGTAGATGGTGTGGACGTGTCCCCATCCGGAGGTGACCACGCCGTCGACGTCGGCACCGGCGCAGCCCGGTAGAGCTCTGCTTCGGAATCCCGAGGCAGAGCTGTACGGACTCGAGATCGGTGAGGCGGCGGGACTGCGGAGCGGCACTGTGCATCCGATCCTCGCCCGGCTCGAGGGCGTCGGTTGGGTGACCTCCCGCTGGGAGGACATCGACCCGTCCGTCGAGGGCCGCCCGGCGCGCCGCTACTACAAGCTCGACGCCGGCGGCGAAGAGGCCGCCCGAAGCGCTCTCGCGAGGGCCTACCAGTCACGGCGCGCACCCCACGGCGCGCTCATTCCCCGACCGGAGCAATGATGCGAACGACCAGGCGCGAGCCACTGATCGCCGCCCGTCCGGCGCCGATCGTCTCGTTCCTGGTCCTGCTCGCTGCCCAGGTCCAGCCGGGTGGCTCCAAGCGCGCCCGTTATCTGCAGGAGTTCCGGGCTGAGCTCTCTGGGATGCCGCGGCGAAGTCAGCCCGGGTATGCGCTGCGCGTCCTGGGCTCGTCGTGGATGTTGCGCTCGGCATCTGCGAACCCGTATCGCGAGAGGAGAACGATCATGATGATCCTCCGGAGCAAGCCGCTGCTGTGTCTTGCTCAACATCCGTCACCACTGGGTCGTCTTGCGCACGGAGGACGGCGGCAACGACTTTCAGCGATGCTCGAAGTGCGGCAAAGACCGGCTGGACTTCGATTGGGGCATCGACCTCGACAAAGGGATGTCGTGGGGCGGCTAGGGGAGTAGTGCCTCTTCCGCTGCGCGCGTCTCGTCCGGCCGCCATCGGCGTGAACCCGCGCGTTCGGCGGAGGATCAGTCAGGCGGTACCGACCGGCGCGGAACGCTCGAGGAGAGTTTCACACCCCTCCCTCTCCGCAGAGGGATCCCCGGTCATGGGTGGGCACCGAGCCCCGCCCCGCGGGGTGCGAGTACGGTGGAGCGGACCGGGCGCCGCTCGCCGGCGTGCGGGCGAAACCCGGTGCGAAGGAGCTTCCCATGAGCGATCCGACGACGGCAGAGGCGGGCGGCCTCTCGCCGGCGGCATTCCACCGGTCACCCGACGTCGCGGACTGGCGGGTCACCGGCACGGGGCCTCAGGCCGTCTTCGCTGCGACGTCCCTCGCGCACGCGGCGGCGCTCGTCGCGCCGGTGGTCGCCGAGGCCGAGCGAACCGGCATCGAGGTCGACGTCGATCTCCGCCCAGAGGCCGTCATCGTGCGGATCCCGAATCGCGGCCCGGACGGGATCGCCGCAGGCGCGCCGGAGTTCGCCGCCGCCGTCTCGCGGGCGGCCGCCAAGCTGCAGCTCACCCCCGATCCGGAACGCACGCAGTCGATCGGCATCTACGTCGCCCAGCACTCGGCGGCCGACGTGCGGCCGTTCTTCACGGCTGCTCTGGGTTACGAGGAGTTCGGTGAGACGGATGCCGTCGATCCGCTGCGCTGCGGTCCGCAGCTCGCCTTCAACCCCATCACGGGTGACGCGCCGTCGCGGGGCCGGACCCACATCGACGTGTTCGTGCCCGCCGACCGGGCGCGGGTGCGAGTGGATGCCGCGCTCGCGGCCGGAGGGCGGCTCGTCGACGACTCGCACGCACCCGCCTGGTGGTCGCTGGCGTCGCCCGACAACCACGGCGTCGACATCGCTTCCTGGACCGACACCTTCGACTGAGGCGCGATAATCTCATTCGGATGAGCATCGATGTCAGCGATTTCGGCCGGAACGCCATCCGGTGGGCGCTCGACCGAATGGGATCGACCGACTACGCCACCCGCTGCCTCGCCTTCGTCGAGGACGCGGTGGAGCGATCGAGTGGCGTCGAGGTGTTCGGCGGGGACGACGCCGCCGAGTCGTCCCGACTGTACGGCGCCGACGCTGCGGAGGGGGAGCCCTCGCTCGGGGCCTTCGTGTTCTACGAGAGCGTCGGTGAGTGGTTCGGCGATCGGCGCGACTGGGGGCACGTCGGGTTGAGCCTGGGAGACGGTCGCGTGGTGCACGCGTGGGACGTGGTGCGCGTCGACGACTATCGAGAGCTGGTGGAGATGACGCCGGCACCCGGGTGGGAGCCGCTGTCGTACGTCGGCTGGACGCCGCTGGAGAGAGTGCTCGAGGGCAGCCGCCCCCGGGATTGGGAAGGCGACGCGGTCGAGGCCGCGCGCCGCATGCAGACCGAGAGGTTCGACAGCCGATGACCGAGAACTGGCTGCCCGCCGGCTTCGACCACCCGCAGCGGGTCGAACTCGTCGACGGCGTGCATCTGCGCCCCATCCGCGCGAGCGACGTCGACATCGACATGATCACGGTGAAGGCCAACCGCGACATGCTGTGGGAGATGTACGGCGAGGCGTGGGAGTGGCCGCCCGTCGACATGAGCCGGGAGGCCGACGAGGAGGACCTCGCACGGCACGCGGCGGAGATGGTGACGCAGGAGTCGTTCAACTACGCGGTGCTCACCGAGGACGAGGACCGGCTGCTCGGCTGCGTCTACATCGACCCGCTGCCCGACGAGGCCGACGACCGGCGGCCGGCCGCCGAGGTCTCGTGGTGGATCGCCCAGGATGCGCCGGACGCCTGGCGCGAGGCGCTGGACGCGTTCGTCCCGCGCTGGATCGGCGCGGCCTGGCCGTTCCGCCACGTGACGACGCCGTTCCAGCTGCCGCGCTGACGCGCTGACCCGCAGCACGGAGCGCCGGGGCCGGCATCACCAGCCGCTGCGGGTGGGCGTGTGCCCTTCGCGGGCGTCGTCGGGCATCGCCATCTCGGCCCGCACGCCGAGGAGGCGGATCGGGCGTCCGGGTTCGATCTTCGCGATGAGCTCGAGCGTGCGGGCGAGCACGACCTCGCGGTCGGCGGTGGACGGGATCTTCTTGGTGAAGGTCTTGGTGAGGAACGGCGCGTAGCGCACCTTGAGGCCGAGGCCGACGACGGGCCGGTCGTCGGCGGCGACCTCGTCGAGCACCTGGTCGAGTAGGTGCCGGGCCGCGGCTTCGATCGCGTCCGGGTCGACGATGTCGGTCTGGAACGTCGTCTCCTTGCTGTGGCCGCGCGCGACCCAGGGGGTGTCGTCGACGACGTTCGACCCGTCGCCGCGCCCGAGCTGCCGGTACCAGAGGCCCATCTTCGGGCCGAACTCGCCGGTGAGCGCCTCGGCATCGCCCACCGCCAGCTGGGCCACCGTGCCGATCCCGAGCGCCGCCAGTCGCTTGGACACCTTGGAGCCCACGCCCCACAGCGCCGTCGTGGGCCGCTCGCCCATGACCTCCAGCCAGTTCTCGGCGGTCAGTCGGAACGTGCCACGCGGCTTGCCGAAGTCCGTCGCGTTCTTCGCACGCACCAGGGTGTCGCCGATGCCCACGCTGCAGTGCAGCCGCGTGCGGTCGAGCACGTCGTGCTGCAGCCGCCGCGCGTACGCCTCGGGGTCATCGGTGGCGACGCCGACGAAGGCCTCGTCCCATCCGAGCACCTGCACGACCGCGCCCGGCTGGTCGCGCAGGGTCGCCATGACCTCCTCCGAGGCCGCCAGGTAGGCGGGCGCGTCGACCGGCAGGATGACGGCGTCCGGCACCTTGCGTGCGGCGATGCGCAGCGGCATCCCGGATCCGACACCGAACTGCCGCGCCTCGTACGACGCCGTCGACACGACCGCGCGCTCGGTGGGGTCGCCGCGTCCGCCGACGATGACGGGCTTGCCGGCGAGGTCGGGATTGCGCAGCACCTCGACCGCGGCGATGAACTGGTCGAGGTCGACGTGCAGCACCCACGGGCGCACCGCGGCCTCGCTCACGACCCGCCCTCTCGCCATCGGCGCATGTCACGAGACTAGGCCGCGGCGCCGACACTGCGCACGGAAGAGGTGAGCGGATGCCGCGGCCCGCGGCATCCGTCTCTCCGATGAGCTCGGCGGCCGGGGTGGGTCAGCGGCCCATCCAGCCGCCGTCGACGGTGAGCACGGTGCCGTGGACGTACGCGGCGTCGGCGGAGGCGAGGAAGGCGACGGCGCCGGCCATGTCGTCGGGGGAGCCCCAGCGCTCCGCGGGGATGCGCGCGGTGATCTGGGGGAGGCGCACGGGGTCGTCGAGGAGCGCCTCGTTCATGTCGGTGCTGACGTAGCCGGGGGCGATCGCGTTGACGTTGACGCCACGCGGCGCCCACTCGTTGGCGAACGCCTTCGTGAGCTGGGCGATGCCGCCCTTGCTGGCCGCGTACCCGGGCACGGTGAGACCGCCCTGGAAGCTCAGCAACGACGCCACGAACACGACCTTGCCCGAACCGCGGGCGACCATGTCGCCCCCGAGCTCGCGGGTGAGGATGAACGGCGCGGTGAGGTTCACGGCCAGCACCTCGTCCCACAGCTCGTCGCCGTGGCTCTCGGCCGGCGCGCGGCGGTTGATGCCGGCGGCGTGCACCAGGATGCTGGGTGCGAGCGGCCGGATCGCGGCGATCGCGTCGTACACCGCGTCGCGGGACTCGAGCGCCGCGCCGACCGCGGTGAACCCGCGTGATGCGGCGGCGACCGCGCGAGCCGTGGGGCCGAGCGAGTCCTCGGAGCGGGCGACACCCACGATGTCGGCACCGTCCTCAGCCAGCCGGCGCGCGATGGCGGCGCCGATGCCCCGGCTGGCGCCCGTCACGACGGCCGTCTGTCCTGCCAGCCGTGGCCCTGGATCAGGCATCCGCGCGCCCGTCGGTGCGCCGCGAGCCGAGCAGTCGCGAGATGCGCGCCGCCGAGGCGGAGATCTGCTCGCCGAGGATTGCGTCGTCGCCGGTGATGCGGTCGGCAGGGCCGCCGATGCTGACGGCGGCCACGACGGCCTCGGTGTGGTTGAAGATCGGCGCCGCGTAACCGCGGATGCCGGGGCGGTTCTCCTCGTCGTCGATCGCGTAGCCGCGCTCGCGCGTGCGACGGAGGTCGGCCTCGAGCTCGGCGCGGTCGTGGATGGTGCGGTCCGTGCGGGCGGTGAACGACTCGGGGATGTGCGCCTCGAGCTCGCCGTCGCCGGTGAAGGCGAGGATCGCCTTGCCGATCGCGGTGGCGTAGGCCGGGACGGAGGCGCCGACACGGCTGAAGATGCGCACCGGGTGCGGCGAGTCGACCAGCTCGATGTAGACGACGTCGCGGCCGGTCACGATGCCGAGGTGCGCGGTCTCGCCGGTGTGGTCGACGAGGCTGCGCATCTCGGGCAGCGCGACCTTGCGGAGGTCGAGCCGGTGGAGGTACTCCGAGCCGAGCTGCGCGTTCGCCACTCCCAGGGTGTACACCCCCAGTTCCTCGTCGAAGGCGAGGAAGCTGCGGGCGACCAGGGTGCGGAGGATCCGCTGGGTCGTCGGCTTGGAGTAACCGAGGATCGAGCTGCACGCGGCGAGCGTCAGCCCCGGCGGTGGGCTCTCGGCCACCTGGAGGAGCACGGTCAGCGCGCGATCCAGGCTCTGCGTGCCGGCGATCGGCTCGGCGCGGTCGGCCGCCGCCTTCTCTTCAGTACTGCTCGACTGCGTGGGGGTCACAGCGCATCATTTCCTGTCGCTCGTCAGTGCGACAACCATAGTTCGGGCCGTCACAGCTCGGTGATGGCGACCTGGTCCATGTCGGCGAAGTCCTGGTTCTCACCGGCCATCACCCACACGAAGGCGTAGTTCGTCGTCCCGGTGCCGAAATGCACCGACCAGCTCGGTGAGACGACCGCCTGCAGATTGCTCATGGAGATCGTACGCAGGTGGCCCGGCGTGCCCATGTAGTGCTGGATGCGGTGGTCGGCCGGGAGGTCGAAGTACAGGTAGGCCTCGGTCCGCCGGTCGTGCAGGTGCGGCGGCATGCTGTTCCACACGCTCCCCGGCTCGAGCGCGGTGATGCCGAGCACGAGCTGCGCCGTCTGCACGCCGTCCGCGTGGAGGTGCTTGTGGATCGTGCGCCGGTTCGCCGTCTCCGTGGCGCCCGCGGCGGTCGCCGAGGCCTCGGCGAGCGGCACGAGCCGCGTCGGGAAGGCGGTGTGGGCGAGGGCCGAGGCGAGGAAGAGGGCGCCGGGTTCGGCATCCGTCGCGGCGAAGCCGATGTCGCGCGCACCGCGACCGACGTAGAGGACGTCGCCGCGCGAGAGTGCGTAGGTCTCGCCGTCGACGGTGACGACCGCGGAGCCGGCCACCGACACGACGGCGAGCTCGCGACGCTGGCAGAACGTCTCTGAGCGCAGCTCGGCTGGCACGGGCAGCGCGAGCTGCTCGCCGGGGCGCAGCGACACCCCGCCGAGGACCATGCGGTCGTGGTGGGTGTAGGTGAGCGTCACCTCGCCGTCGACGAACAGGGCGTCCTCGAGGAAGCGGGCGCGGACGGACTCGTCGTCGAGGGCGGCCAGGTCGTCGGGATGGGTGGCGTGCTGGATCTTCACGGTGGTCCTTTGCGGGCTAGACGATGACGTTGACGGGGGCGCCCGCGGCGAAGGCGAGGATGTTCTCACCGGCGATGCGGAAGACGTCGTCGGCTTCGTCGGTGTGGAACCCGACGTGCGCCGACAGGATGGTGTTCGACTCGACCGGCGGCAGACCGCCCGGCTGGGGCGGCTCTTCGACGAAGACGTCGATGCCCGCACCGAACAGGGCGCCGCTCGCGATGCGCTCCGCGAGGGCGTCGACGTCGACGAGCTCGGCGCGCGCGGTGTTGACGAAGATCGCGCCGTCGGGCATCGACGTCAGCAGTTCGCGCGTGATGATGCCGTCGGTCTCGGGCGTGTGCGTCAGGTGGAGCGACACGACGTCGGAGGTCGCGAACAGCTCGGCGAGCTCGACCCGGCGCGCGCCCAGGCGTGCGTCGCGATCGGCATCCGGCGTGCGCGACCAGTAGACGACGTCCATGCCGACGCCGCGGGCCATCGCGATCAGGCGGGCCCCGATCGCCCCGGCTCCCACGACCCCGAGCGTGCGGCCGGCGAGCTTCAGGCCCTGGTTCTTCTCCCAGCGCCCCTCGCGGATGAGCCGGTCGCCCTCCACGATGCGGCGTGCGGCGGCGAACATCAGCGCGAGCGCGTGCTCGGCCACGCTCTGGCTGGCGAAATCGGGCACGTTGGTGACCGTCACCTCGTTGCGGGATGCCTCGTCCATGGCGACGAAGCGCCGGGCGCCGGTTCCCACGAAGCTCACGAGCGAGAGCTGCGGGTTCGCGTCCATGAGCCCGGCCGGAACCGGGCCCTGGTCGCCCACGACGTACAGGGCGTCGTATCCGGCCGCGCGGGCGATCGTCGCGTCGCGGTCGGCGAAGGACTCCTCGAACCAGTCGAACTGGTGGCCGGCGGCTGCCAGCGGCTCGCCGACATCCCTCATCACGATGTCTCGGTACTGGGCCTCGCCGTCGATGCAGACGATGCGCATGGGGGTCCCTTCTGGTTGGTGCGGTGGGGAGGGGCGCCGGCGGCCGCAGCGGCCGCCG
>NZ_JAWTZT010000001.1:735927-897308 GCF_033548675.1 Microbacterium sp. M3 | reverse complement strand
CCCCCCCCCCCCCCCCCCCCCAGGGTGGGTCTTACTGGCCGACCCAGCGGTTGAAGGCGTCGAGCACCTCGTCGAGGTTCTCGGCGTAGTAATCGGTGTCCTGCCGGATGGCGTTGTCGATGTTGGAGCCGACGGGAAGGAAGGGCTGGACCTCCTCGGGGAAGTCCGAGGGCTCCACGCCGATCACCGAGGCGGGGATGGGGGTCGGGATCTTCGAGGCGAACGCGATCTGGCCGTCCTTGTTCTCGATGACGTGTGCCAGCAGCTGCTGGGCCGCGGCGACGTTCGGACCGTCAGCGGGGATCGACCACACGCTGTTGGAGTAGCCGCCCTCGTCCCACGTGATCTCCATCGGGAACCCGTTGTCGGCGAGCGCGGAGTTGGCCCGGTTGGCCCAAAGGATGCCGATGTCGCACGAGCCGTTCTCGAACGACTCGATCGACTGGGCACCGCTCGTCCACCAGGTGATGTCGCCCTTGATCTCGTCGAGCTTGGCGAGCGCCCGCTCGACGTCGAGCGGGTAGAGCTCGTCGGGCGCGACGCCGTCGGCGAGGAGCGCCGCCTCGAGGGTCCAGCCGTACTGCGGGTTGTTGAAGAAGCAG
The DNA here is from genome assembly GCF_033548675.1 of Microbacterium sp. M3. Lineage (NCBI taxonomy): Bacteria > Bacillati > Actinomycetota > Actinomycetes > Micrococcales > Microbacteriaceae > Microbacterium > Microbacterium sp. M3. The sequence continues at coordinate 896,706 of NZ_JAWTZT010000001.1, read as the reverse complement.
CGCTTGCCGGGGAACGTCTCCAGATCCCACAGGTCGGCCATCGTGCTCGGTGCGGTGTCGTACGCCTCGCCGTCCCACGCGAGCACCATGCCGAACGTGCCCACCTCGATGCCGTGGTCGGAGTACGTGCCCTCGACCAGCTTGTCCACGGGCACGATCGACGTGTCGATCTCGGCGAGGAAGCCCTGCTCTGCGGCCGTGGCGGCATCGTTGACGGTCGGGAGGAAGAGCAGGCTCCAGGGAACCTGCCCTGCTTCCGCCGCGCCGAAGAACTTCGTCGCCGCCTCGTTGTAGTCGTCGGTGACGGTGACGCCGGTGTCAGCCGTGAAGTCGCCGAAGAGCGTGGCGTCGAGCTGCTCCCAGACCGTGCCGCCGCTGGTGTCGTAGAAGAGGATGTCGCCGCTGATCTCCTGCGCGTCCCCGGACGCCTCGGGGGTCGCGGACGACGACGCACACGCCGAGACGGCGAGGGCGGTGACGAGCAGTCCCGCTCCGGCAAGGAGCGAGCGCGAACGTGAGTGTGTCATTTCGATCCTGCTTTCTTGGTGCTTTCTTGGGTCATCCGAGATCGGGTCAGGCCTCGGAGGTCTTCTCTCGCGGGATGAGCGCGACTTCGCCGGCGCGCACGCACAGCGAGACGACGTCGCCCGCGCGCGGCACGGCGTCGTAGGGGTCGAGGTCGGCGGCGAGCTCCGTCCCGGCCAGCTCGAACCGCACGCTCTGGCGCTGCCCGAGGAAGCGGGACGAGATCACGCGTGCCCGGCCGAGCCGGTCGTAGCCCGCCGGCGCCTCACCGCCGCAGACGCGGATCTGCTCGGGGCGGATCACACAGGTGGCCTCCGGCCCCGCGACGGCGCTGTGGGGCCTGGTCGTGATCCGCGCTTCGCCCCACGCCACCGTCGCCAGGTCGCCGCTGCGCTCGACCACGGTGACGTCGATGAGGTTCGCCTGGCCGAGGAACTTGGCGACGAACAGGTCGGCGGGGGAGCGGTAGATGTCCTCCGGCCGCCCGATCTGGCAGATCTGGCCGTCGCGCATGACACCCATCCGGTCGGAGAGGATGAAGGCCTCGTCCTGGTCGTGGGTGACGTAGATCGCGGTCGTGTCGGATTCGCGCTGGATCCGCCGCACCTCTGCGCCGAGATCCTGCCGCAGGGCGCGGTCGAGGGCGCCGAGCGGCTCATCCAGGAGCAGCACGCGGGGGCCCTGGGCCAGCGCGCGGGCCAGCGCGACGCGCTGCTGCTGCCCACCGCTGAGCTGGCCGGGGTGCCGGTCGCCCAGGCCGCCCAGTGCGACGAGCTCGATCATCTCCGCGACCCGGCGCTGGCGCGCCGCCCCCTCGACGCGGCGCACCTTGAGGCCGAACTCGATGTTCTGCGCGACCGTCAGGTGGGGGAAGAGGGCGTAGTTCTGGAAGACGAAGCCGATGTCGCGGCGCTGGGTCGGCACGTGGGTGACGTCTTCGCCGTCGATGTCGACGCGACCCCGGGTGGGGTCGAGCAGGCCGGCGATGATGCGCAGCAGGGTGGTCTTGCCCGAGCCGCTCGGGCCGAGCAGGGTGAAGAACTCGCCGGCGTGCACGCGCAGATCGGTGTCGTCGAGGGCGGGTTTCCCGTTGTAGTCGAGACCGACGGCGGTGGCCGTCACCTCGCCGCGCGACGTGGACCGGATGGTGGTGGTGTCGCTCATGAGCTCTCCTGAGTCGAGGGGGGAGTGTTCTTGCGCCGGATCGCGGAGACGACGCCGCGGATGGCCAGGATGACGATGACCGCGGTCACGAGGAGCGATGCGACGGCGGGCACCGTCGGGACGATCCCGCTCTCGAGGTACTTGTAGATGGTCACCGGCAGCGTCTTGGTCGGCCCGGTCTGGAGGAACAGGGCCAGCACGACCTCGTCCCACGAGGTGACGAACGAGATCACGAAGGCGCCGACGATGCTCGGGATGATCCCGCGCACGACGACCGTCCAGAAGGCGCGCGTGCGCGAGGCGCCGAGCGTCCATGCCGCTGCCTCGAGTCCGCGGTCGGCACCGCTCATCGCGGCGAGGATGATGGCGAAGGCGAGCGGTGCGGCGATCACGGTGTGGGCGAGGATGAGCCCGATGATCGTGCCGGTCATGCCGAGCCGCAGCTGCACGTCGTACTCGCCGATGGCCAGGAGGATCGCGGGGGTGATGAGCGGCGCGAAGGCGAGCCCCGAGACGATCGCCTTGCCGGCGGTCGAGGTCATCGAGAGCATCGCCCGGGCGAGGACGAGGGCGATCGCGACGGAGAGGATGCCGGTGCCGAGGCCCACGACGAGGCTCTGCCCGATGGGACCCAGCCATGTGGCCGTCGTGAAGACCTGCGCGTACCACTGCAGCGTGAAGCCGCGCGGCGGGAACACCACCGTGCCGGTCTCGCCGATGGAGAGCGGGAAGACGAAGAGCACGGGCAGGACGAGGATCGTGATGGTGACGAAGGCCACCACCGCCGAGGCCACCATGGGTGCCGACCAGCGGAACGGCTGATCGCCGCTCACACCTTTCACCTGCACGGGCCCCACGCCCGTCTTGAACTCGCCGGTCACGCGCACCACGCCGACGTAGCAGATGAGCGTGGCGATGAGGAGCAGGATGCCCATGGCGCTGGCCACGGCCCACTGGAAGATGTCGATCTGCTGCTGGATGTAGACCGAGATCGTCTGCTCTGCCGGACCGCCCAGGATCGCCGGCACGAGGAAGAACCCGAGCCCGAGGATGAAGATCAGCAGCGTCCCGCTCATCAGCGACGAGCGGATCATCGGCAGGTAGACGGAGAAGAACGTGCGCGTCGGTGAGGCCCCGAGCGTGCGGGCCGCCAGCAGGAGGTTGCCGTCCACGGCGACCATGCCCGCATAGAGCACGAGCACCATGTACGGGAGCAGGTACATCACCGTGCCGACGAGGGTTCCCGCGGGCGTGTAGAGGAGGTTGAACTCTCCGAGCCCCAGCAGCAGCGAGAGCTGGTTGATCGGCCCGTTCGGGCTCAGGATCGACGTCACCGCGAACAGGCGGACCACGATCGAGATCCAGAAGGGCACGAGGATCAGCAGCAGGAGCAGTGTTGCGGTGCGGCGCTTCAGCCGGGAGATGAAGTAGGCCGTCGGGAACGCCAGGAGCACCGTGATGATGGTCGAGTTGACGGCGAGGAGGAGCGTGCGCCACTCGACGCGGAGCAGGAAGTCGTCCTGGAACAGCTGCAGGTAGGCGTCCAGTGAGAAGGTGGGGGAGGCGAGGTCGAAGCGGCCGTCCTCGCTCAGGCTGCGCAGAACCACCGTGAGGATCGGCCACACGAAGAAGATCAGATAGAAGATGATCACGGGCGCGAGCAGCGCGATCCTCACCGCCGCCGCTCCCGCGCGCGAGCGCCGCACCGAGCGTGCGGGCACCGCGATCGGTGTCGTCATCTGCTGAGCAGCCATCTCACCCCTTCAGAATTTTGGAACAACGTACCAATATCGTGTTGCCGGCAGATGTCGCGATTGTCACGCGTCGGCGTCGCCGTGGGCGATGATGGCGGCTCGGTAGATCGCGTAGACCTTCCGCACCGTCTCGGTGACGTGCCACTCGCCGCTCCACCCGGCGTGGAGCGAGACCGTCACGCCCGGCGCGATGGTGGTCGCGGAGCCGTCGGGGTGCGTGAGTTCACCCGCGCCCGAGACGAAGTGCATCACTTCGCCGACGTCGTTCTTGGCAGAGAGGAAGCGGCCGGGCGTCACCTCCCACACGCCGATCTCAAGGCCCGGAACGTCGACCAGCACGCGCTCGCCGCATCGCGGGTCGCCCTCGACGACGCGCGCCGGTGACGGCGAAGGGCCGAGTTCGATGCTCTCCGGCCGAAGCGTCTCGGCGAGGGCGGCGAGGGTGGTCATGGGGTGTTCCTTCCGGCAGTCGCGGCGAGCGCCGCGCGGTTGACGATCGACGGCGCGTCGCCGCCGACCAGGAGAGAGGCGCAGCGCTCCGACAGCAGCGCGCGCAGTCGCGGCTCGGATTGCTCCGAGTACCACGCGATGTGGTTGGTGACGATCGCGCCGGGCGCCGTGAGCAGCGGATCCGCGGGATCCGCCGGCTCGGTCTCCAGCACGTCGACGGCTGCACCGGCGAGTGCGCCGGCCTCGAGCGCCGCGGCGAGCGCAGCAGTATCGATCAGGGCGCCGCGCGACACGTTGACCACATGGGCGGTCGGCTTCATGCGACGGAGCGCCGCCGCGTCGATCACGTGCCGCGTCTCGCTCGTCAGCGGCAGGTGGAGCGTCAGCACGTCCGCCCGCGCGAGGACCGTCTCGAGGGGCGCCAGCGTGACGTCGTCGGACGTATCCACGTACGGGTCGTACGCGACGACATCGCCGAAGAAGGGGCGCAGCAGCCGGATCGTCTCGCGGCCGATGCGGCCGAGGCCGATCACGCCGAGCGTCGCCTGCGAGAGCGCCGGCATCGGCGTGAGGTCGCGCCAGTGCGTCCATCTCCCCGCGCGGACGAGTCGATCGGCCTGCGGGACGCGCCGGACCGACGCGAGCGCGAGCGCGGCGGCGTGGGTGGCGACCTCTTCCTCGCAGTAGTCCGGGACGTTGACGACGCGGATGCCGCGACTCGTCGCGGCCGCGATGTCGATGGTGTCGACGCCGACCCCGTACCGGCCGATCACCCGCCAGCGCGGGTGGGCGTCCATCTCCGCCGCGCCGATGTCGGCGAACTGGACCAGTACGCCGTCCGCTTCGCGCGCGTCGGCGGCGCCGTCGCGGGCGTCGAGGACCTCGACGCCGCGGTCGACGGCGACTCGACGCTCGACGTCGACGTCTCCGTATGCGGTGTCCAGGACCGCCAGGACGGGCTTCATCGCTCCATCACCCCTGTTGCGTGGCTGCGGGAGCGACCGTGCTCCCTAGTTAATGGAACACCATTCCACAATCCGATCGCGCCGGTCAACGTCCGAACTCCATCTCCGGTGCGTCGTCGATCATGAGGAACGTCGCCTGCGCGTCCGACACGTTGTGCCCCCGGTGCGCACGGCCGGGCGAGACGATGGACCCGTCGCCCGCCGAGATGGTGAACGTCTCGCCGTCCTGATACTCGTAGCTCATGGCGCCCTCGAGCACGAACCCGCGATGGCCCTTCTCGCACCAGACGTCGTCGCGAACGGCGCCCGGCCGATAGGTGACGCGGTTCCATGTCGATCCGTCGGCGGCGACCACGGTCTTCAGCCGGATCCCGGCAACCTGCTCGTCCCACTCCAGGGCGTCCAGCCCGATGACCTCGACGTCGCTCTTCATCTCGCCGCTCCTGTTCCCCGCATCCCGTCCGCCCATTCGGGCGGCGGCACTCTGCGGATTCGGTTGATTCAGGACCATAGCGCAGAGATTTCGATATTGAAACACCGTTCCAAGAACTGATACCGTCGTCGCGACAAGGAGGCAGACGATGCCCGCAACCGCACGACGCACCCCGACGGTCGCCCTCGACGACGTCGCCAAGGGGATCATCGAGCAGCTCCAGATCGACGGCCGTCGCACGTACGCCGACATCGGCAAGGCGGTCGGGTTGAGCGAGGCGGCCACGCGGCAGCGCGTGCAGAAGCTCGTCGACCACGGCGTGATGCAGGTCGTGGCCGTCACCGATCCGATGCAGCTCGGATTCGCCCGCCAGGCGATGATCGGCGTCAAGGCCTCGGGCGACACCCGCCGCGTGGCGGACGCCCTCAGCGGGCTGCCCGGGGTCTCGTACGTCGTGCTCACGGCCGGCTCGTACGACCTCCTGGTAGAGGTCGTCTGCGAGAGCGACGACGACCTCATCGTGCTCCTCAACGACCGCATCCGCACGCTCGACGGCGTCGTCTCGACCGAGACGTTCGTCTACCTGAAACTCCACAAGCAGCACTACAACTGGGGGACCCGATGAACCCGACGCGCACCGAGGCCGAACTCCGCGAGATGGCCAGAGACCACCTCTGGATGCACTTCTCCCGGCAGTCCGTCATGACAGAAGGGCCGGGAGTGCCCATCATCGTGAAGGGCGAGGGCCATCACGTGTGGGATGCCGCCGGCCGACGCTACATCGACGGGCTCTCGGGTCTGTTCGTGGTGAACGCCGGGCACGGCCGCAAACGCCTCGCCGCCGCCGCGGCGCGGCAGGCGGAGGAGCTCGCCTTCTTCCCCATCTGGTCGTACGCCCACCCGGCCGCCATCGAGCTCGCCGACCGCATCGCCGAGCTGGCGCCCGGCGACCTGAACCACGTCTTCTTCTCCACGGGCGGCGGCGAGGCGGTCGAGACGGCCTTCAAGCTCGCGAAGCACTTCTTCAAGCTTCAGGGCAAGCCCACCAAGCACAAGGTCATCTCGAGGGCCATCGCCTACCACGGCACGTCGCAAGGCGCGCTCGCCATCACGGGACTCCCGGGCATGAAGTCGATGTTCGAACCGGTGACCCCCGGCGGGTTCCGGGTGCCGAACACGAACTACTACCGTGCCGCCGAGATGGGGTTCCCCGGCGGCACGCCGGAGGAGTTCGGGCTGTGGGCGGCGAACCGGATCGAGGAGATGATCCTGTTCGAGGGGCCCGAGACCGTGGCGGCGGTGTTCCTCGAGCCGGTACAGAACTCCGGCGGCTGCTTCCCGCCGCCTCCCGGGTACTTCCAGCGGGTGCGCGAGATCTGCGACGAGCACGATGTGCTGCTCGTGTCGGACGAGGTCATCTGCGCCTTCGGGCGGCTCGGCACCTGGTTCGGCGCCGAGGCCTACGGCTACCAGCCCGACATGATCACGTTCGCCAAGGCGGTCACGAGCGGCTACTCGCCGCTCGGCGGCACGATCGTCAGCGATCGCGTGTACGAGCCGTTCTCCCAGGGTGCGGCATCCTTCCCGCACGGGTACACCTTCGGCGGGCACCCGGTGTCGGCGGCGGTGGCCCTGGAGAACCTCGACATCTTCGAGGAGGAGGGGCTGCTCGCGCACGTGCGCGAGAACTCGCCCCTGTTCCGCGCGGCGCTCGAGAGGCTCCTCGACCTGCCGATCGTCGGCGACATCCGGGGCGACGGCTACTTCTTCGGCATCGAGCTCGTGAAGGACAAGGCGACGAAGGCCACGTTCGACGACGACGAGTCCGAGCGTCTGCTGCGCGGCTTCCTGTCGACGGCGCTGTTCGACGCCGGGCTGTACTGCCGGGCCGACGACCGCGGCGACCCCGTCATCCAGCTCGCCCCGCCGCTCACGATCGGCCCCGCGGAGTTCGACGAGATCGAGCAGATCCTCCGCCGCGTCCTCACCGAGGCGTGGCGCCGGCTCTGACCCGGCCGGCCCAGACCCCACCCCGCGAGACCACCGACGAAAGGGACGACGGATGCGCGTCAGCATTCCCGCCGAGATCAAGAACAACGAGAACCGTGTCGCCATGACACCCGCCGGCGTCGACCAGCTCGTGAGGGCCGGTCACGAGGTCATCGTGCAGTCCGGCGCCGGTGCCGGCAGCGGCTTCAGCGACGAGCAGTACCGCCTGTCCGGAGCGCGGCTGCTCGACGACGCCGCCGACGTGTGGGCAGCCGCCGAGCTGCTGGTGAAGGTGAAGGAGCCGGTGGCGAGCGAGTACGTCTACCTGCGCGACGACCTGACCCTCTTCACCTACCTGCATCTCGCGGCGGACCGACCGCTCACCGAGGCGCTCGTCGGTGCCGGCACGACGGCGGTCGCGTACGAGACGGTGCAGACGCCCGACCGGGCCCTACCGCTTCTCGCGCCGATGAGCGAGGTGGCCGGCAGGCTCTCGATCGTCGTCGGCGCCTCGACCCTGATGAGCACCGCCGGCGGGCGCGGCGCTCTGCTCGGCGGCATCCCGGGCACCCCGAAGGCGAAGGTCGTGGTGATCGGCGGCGGCGTCGCGGGCGAGCACGCGGCGGCGAACGCCCTGGGTCTCGGCGCCGACGTCACGATCGTCGACATCTCGCTGCCGCGGCTGCGGCAGCTCGAAGTGCGCTTCCAGGGGGCCGTCCAGACGCGCGCGTCGACGCGGTACGAGATCGCCGAGCAGCTGATCGACGCCGACCTCGTCATCGGCTCGGTGCTCATTCCCGGCGCCGCCGCGCCGAAGCTCGTGACCGACGAGATGGTCGCGACCATGAAGCCCGGCTCGGTGCTGGTCGACATCGCGATCGACCAGGGCGGCTGCTTCGAGGGGTCCCGCGCGACGACCCACGACGCGCCGACGTTCCCGGTGCACGACTCGGTGTACTACTGCGTCGCGAACATGCCCGGCGCCGTCCCGAGCACCTCGACCCGCGCGCTGGCGAACGCGACGCTGCCCTACGTCGGCGCGATCGCCGGCCGGGGCTGGGATGCCGCCGCCGCCGCGGATGCGGCGCTGGCGAAGGGGCTGAACGTCCGCGCGGGCGTCATCGAGAACGACGGGGTGCGCGCGGCGTTCGCCGCCGCGTCCTGACGAGCCGGTCGACCGCAGACCACGACGGAGAGCGGATGCCGCGGCCCGCGGCATCCGCTCTCCTCGTGTCTGCGGCCCTAGCCGTCGCCCGGCGGCCCCGTCAACCCCCGTGCCGGGCGGAGCTTTCGTTCGTACGGTGGCTGGTCGAGGGAGAGGGACCGGCATGACCGTAGGATCGGTGCGCGCAGCGCGCACCCTGTTCGTCACCGAGACGATGTTCGACTCGATCACGTCGCTCGCCGAGCTGGCCGAGACCGTGCGCCGCTACGGACGGCTGTATGTGCGGTACAGCGAGGGGCCTCAGGGCGACCGTGAAGGCAGCGTCGACACCGAGAGCGGGCTGCCGCTCCCCGGGCTGTCGGCCAATCCGCTGCACGCCCAGCCGTGGTGGACGCGCGAGCTGGAGGACTGGCTCGCCCGCCAGGTGTGCCAGTACCGCGAGCTCGCCGAGAAGAACCCCGATCGGTTCGCCTGGGTGCTGAGCGGCACCGAGGCCGGTCGCGGACCCGACTGCGAGCCTCTCGTGCGCGCGGTGGTGCCGATCGCCAAGCTCGACCCGGCGCTCCTCGACGAGGCCGCGCACCGCTACGAGACCCGCTTCGACGCCGGGCACGGCCCGGAGGACTGAGAGGAACCGATGTCCGACAACCTTCCCGCCGACATCCCGCAGGCGCCCGACGGCCAGACCGGCATCCAGCCGCTGCGCGATCGCGACACCTCCATCGAGCCCGACCCGGCGCAGGACCCCGCGCAGGCCGAATGGGATCGCACGACCGCGCTCGACGCCGGCGAGGATCCCGACACCGCGACCGCGACGGGCGACGATGCCGCGCACCTCGCGGCGGACGACGAGGACGTGCCGCGTGCCGACCTGCCGTCCGAGGCGCTGCAGCCCGAGACGCAGGGACTGAGTCCCGAAGCGGCCGAGCTCGGCGAGGACGGTCAGGGAGACCTGGCGCCCGAGGACTACTGAGATCGACGGATGCCGCGACCCGGCGTCGCGGCCGGGCCGCGGCATCCGTCTGTCTCACACGTACGCGAAGAGCGGCGGGAACACCACGACCACGATCGCCGCCCACGCCAGGTAGACGGGGACGAACCCGGTCTGCCAGCGTTCGAGCCGCTCGAACGGTGTGCGGTGCATGGCGAACCGCAGCTGCAGCCAGGCGGCGCCCGTGAGGTTCGCGAGCAGGATCACGTTCAGCCCCAGTGAGGCGAGCTTGTTGGGGCTCGCGCCGAACTCCGCGATGCGTCCCACCATCGCGACCAGCAGCATGATGTCGACGACCAGCGCCGCGACGAGCATCACGAGCTGCAGCCGGTCGAACCACGACGGCGGTGCGAGCGGATCGCGGGCCGACAGTGCGTACAGCAGCAGCCCCGCGACCACGACGAGCACGATGTCGAAGAGGATCAGCAGGTCGCGCTGCGCGAACGACTCCGCCTCGCCGCCGTCGATCAGGTTGCCCTGCAGGAGCCCCGCGACGATGAACGCCAGCAGCAGCAGCGTGAACAGCGGGGTGAAGAGCTTGGTGAGTACGGGGGCGATGTTCTCGATCACGCTCTGCTTCGCCTCGACCAGCCAGCCGGCGATGACGACCGCGCCCGCGACACCGCACGGCAGCATCCAGTCCTCGACGAAGGGGCCGACGTCGAGGTCGATGGCCGCGAACACCCCCATCGTGAGGGCGATGAGCACCCCGCCGCCGAGGGCGATCAGCGCGAGGTAGACGACCCACTCGCCGGTGAACCGGATGAAGTCCATGCGCGCCCGGCTCGACGTGACCCGGCCGTTCACGTACGCGATGCCGGTGACGAGCCACAGGGCCACGGCGGAATGGATGGCGGCGAGCACGAGCGTCGCCCCGTCCGGCGCGAAGGGGTAGACGGCCATGATGACGGCGGTGAGCACGAAGGGCGCGGCGACCACGGCGATCGTCCGCGGCGACGCGGCGCGCCGGATCAGGAAGAAGGCCGCGAGGAACGGCAGCACGAGCAGCGCGGCGAATCGCGCGTAGAAGTCGGCATCCACGCCGGACTCGATGCCGAAGAGCGCCGGGATCTTCACGGCCACCGCCGCGCCGATGGCGAGGCCGACTGCGAGCAGCAGGCCTCCGGTGCGCGGCGCGCGGGGCTCGTCGGCGAACATGAGCTGCTTCCAGAGCCGGTCGGAGTGCTCGCGGGCGAACTCCCGTGAGAGGTCGTCGAGGCCGCCCAGGCGCTTCACCGCGACGAGGAATGCCTCGTCGGAGGAGAGGCCGGATGCCTCGAGCCGATCGATCTGGCCCCGCAGATGATCCTCCAGCTCGTCGACGTCGCGGCCGTCGATCGCCTCGCGGCGCGACACGTAGGCTCGCCACGTCGTGATCTGGTCTTCGATGAGGGAGTCGCGGTCGTCGGCCATGTCACACCCCTCCCAGCGCGGGCGCGCCGAAGAAGTCGGTGCCCCCGTCCCGGTCGGACCAGACCTGCTGCAGTGCGCGGCTGACGACGCTCCACTGCTTGCGCTGCTCGGCGAACGCCGAGCGCCCGCTGCTGCTCAGGCGGTAGTGCTTGCGCGGGCGCCCGTTCGGCGATGCGCCCCACGACGACTCCACGTGCCCGAGCCGCTCCAGCCGGTGCAGCAGCGGATACAGCATGCCGTCGCTCCACTCCAGCTCGCCGCCCGAGAGCTCGCCGACGCGCTGCAGGATCGCGTAGCCATACGACTCGCCCTCCGCCAGGATGCCCAGCACCATCGGGGTGGCGGCGGCAGCGACCAGGTCTTTGCCGATCTTCACATCGTCCTCCGTACCTAGAACCTCTAGATGCATAGCAGTGCAATATACCTAGAACCACAAGGTAACACGGATGACGGTGCATGACACCCATGACCGTCGCCGCGGAATGCCGGGCGCGGCGATGTGTTGGGATGTCACGGGGCCGAACGTCGCCCCGGAAGCAGGACGCGCATGACCCTCCCCACCGGCACCACCGAGACCCTGACCGACGAGCGCTGGCTCGCCGTGTCGTCCGCGCACGGCATCGCCGCGCTCCGCCACACCCACTGGCTCGACGACCGCCCCCGCGCGTACGAGGGAGCCCCCGGCCTGTGGCGCGCGGCGGACGGCGCGGTGATCGGCAGCGGGCTGCACGGCCGCGACGACCTCGCGTCCGAGGCGTCGCGGAGCGAGGTGCGGCTGGCGCCGGGGGAGCACCTCGACATCGGCGGTCTGCGCCTGAAGGCGATCAGCCGCGGAGGTGTGCCGGCGCTGCGCGTCTTCGATCCTGAAGCTCCGAGCCGCACCCGGCTGCGCGGCATCCTGTCGTTCCCGCACGCTGACGCGTGGGCGATCCCGGGGCTCTTCCGGCCCGCGGCCGCGGGCACGACGACGGTGATCGAGAGCGTCGACGGCTCGGAGCGCGAGGAGCCCGCCGTCGGCACGATCGCGCTCCAGATCGCCGGTGCGCCCGTCGAGCTCACGGTGACGGGCGACCCCGCCGAGGGGCTCAGCGCCGTCATCGCCGACGCGACCGGAAACGTCGACGCGTACCGGTTCCGGTTCCTCGAGATCGACCCGCCCGCGGCCGACGGCTCGGTCATCGTCGACTTCAACCGCGCCTACCTGCCGCCGTGCGCCTTCAGCGAGCACTACATCTGCCCGCTGCCGCCGGCGAACAACCGCCTCGCCGTGCGTGTGGACGCGGGGGAGCGGATCGCGGAAGTCGCGTGATGCGCTGAGGCGGCGGATGCCTCGACAATGGGTGCGTCGGGCGGCGCACGCCGCTCGCACCCGAGCCGAGGAGCCGCCATGGACCGACCTCTTGCCCGCGCGCGCGAACGCGCGCGTGCGACCGCGCGCACCGAGCTGAAGAACACCGCGTACGAGATCTTCATCGGCGTGCTGTCGATCCTGTCGATCTTCAACCTCGTGCTGGTCTACGCGTTCGCCGGCGACCCGTCGCTGCAGCAGATCCTGTCGGCGATGAACGCGCTGTTCAGCCTCATCTTCCTGGGCGACTTCCTGTATCGCATCTTCACGGTGCCTTCCCCGGCCCGGTACTTCTTCCGGGGCTACGGCTGGGCCGACCTGCTGGCGAGCCTGCCGTTCCCGCAGTTCAAGATCCTGCGCGTGTTCCGCCTGCTGCGCGTCTCGCGACTGCTGCGCGAGCTCGGCTTCCGCACCATCGTGTCGACGCTCATCCACGACCGCGCCAACAGCGCGCTGATGACGCTGCTGCTGATGGGCATCTTCGTGCTCCAGTTCGGCAGCCTCTGGATGCTGGCGGTCGAGGGCCATGCGAAGGACGCGAACATCACCAGCGCGTCGGATGCCCTCTGGTACACGATCGTCACGATCTCGACGGTGGGCTACGGCGACCAGTACCCCGTGACGAACCTCGGCCGCATCATCGGCACGTGCATCATCATCGTGGGCGTCGGCATCTTCGGCACGTTCACGGGCTATCTCGCCAACCTCTTCCTCGGCTCCGGCAAGGGCACGCCGCCGGACGAGGAGACGGATGCCGCGGCCGACGCGTCCGCCCCCGCCGAGGTGTCTGCGGGGGCCGATGCCGCGATGCCCGGTGGTGACAGCGCCGGGGCGTCCGGTGGTGCGGCCGGTCGTGGTGCCGCGGCTGCCGCGGCTGCCGCGGGTGGTGCGGCCGCGGCCGGGGCCGGACCGGCGGTGGACGCCCCGAGCGGGATCGCCCATCACGCGGCGAAGGGGGTGGCGGCCGGCGCGGTCTCGGGCGCGGTGCGCCGTGGGGTGGCAGCGAGCCAGGCCAAGGGCGCGGCATCCGCCGACGCGACGGGCTCCGTCACCGGAGGCGGGGCCGGCGATCCCGGCGTTCCTTCGCCCGCGACTCCGGACGCCGGCGCGGAGGCGACCGCCGCCCGCATCCAGGCCCTCCTGGCGCAGTCCGAGGAGGCGATGGCCGAGGTGCGCCGGCTGATGGCGACGACGTAGTCGCCGCGCGAGCGGATTCGCGGCTCAGCGGCGGCCGGCGACCGCGTTCCACACGCCGGCACCGAGCACGACGGCGGCCGCGGCAACCGGCGCGACGAGCGCGGTGGCGGCGCCGGAGCTCTCGGCGACGACGCCGGTGACGGCGGATGCCGCGGACTGGCCCACGACGACCGCAGACCCGAGCATCGTCATCACGGTGGCCGAGCGTCCGCGCGGCGAGAAGCCGGCGGCGAGGCTGTACTGCGTGACCAGCGTGGGGCCGATGCCGACGCCGATCACGAGGAGGCACCCGGCGATCGCCGCGACGCTGTCGACGAAGGGGAGCGCCGCAGCGCCGGCGACGAGGACCGCGGCGAACGCCAGCCAGCGGGCGCGGAGGGTGAACCGGGCGGGGAACAGCGCCACCCCGAGCGCGAGCGCCGCCGAGCCGATGCCCATGGCGCCGTATACGAGGCCCGCCTGCTCGGGCACGCCTCGCTCGGCCATGAAGGCGGTGAGGGACGTGAGCATCGCGCCGAAGAAGAGACCCATGCCGAGCGCGCCCACCACGGGCGCGAGCACTCCGGCGCGGAAGAGCTCGCGCGCCGGCGCCTGCTGGGGGCGGTCGCCCGAGACGGAAGCCGCCGCCGTCGTCGCGGTCGGGTGCAGCGCAAAGGCCGTCACGAAGACGAGCGCGAGCACGGCGGCGCCGATCACCGGCGCGGCGGGGTTCATTGTCGTCGCCAGGAGTCCGACGATGACCGGGCCGAACACGAAGACGATCTCGTCGGCCGCGGATTCGTACGCCATCGCGCCGTTGACGGTGCGGGTTCGGCGATCCGCGGGATAGGCGCGGCCGATGATGCCGACCAGGCGCGTGCGCGAGAGCGGCGCCACCTGTGGCATCGACGCGCCGATGAGGAACGCCGCACCGAGGAGCGCGGCATCCGGAACCGGCGCGAAGGCCAGCCATGCCATCGCCATGAGCAGCAGGCTGTTGGCCGTGCCGGCGATCAGCAGCACGCGGCGCTGACCGAACCGGTCGGCGGCGGCGCCGAGGAGCGGTCCGACGAGGGCGGTGCCGAGGCCCGTCATGGCGCTCGTGGCGCCGCCGAGCGCGAGCGAGCCGCGTGCCGAGACCACCAGCGTGAGGATGCCGACCACCACCATCGCGAACGGCAGGCGCGCCACGAGTGCGATCGGGAAGTAGGCGTAGCCGACCTCGCGGATGAGGCTCGGTCGCGGTGCCGTGCGGCTCGCAGCGGTGTCGGGATCGACGAGAGTCGTGTGCATCTTTCTCCAGGCCGTCCGCCGAGGGTCGGCGGCATATGGTGCCGCCTTGTCCGCAGCCGGAGCCGCAGGCAGGTAGATGCACATCGAAATGGGCCCGGCCAGTCTACCGGAGCCCGCCTGGGCGACACCTGGCCGTGCGTGCGCCGCCCCGCGGCCGCGGGACGGCGCGGATCAGAGGACGGCGCCGACCAGAGCCTCGCCGAGGGGCGAGCGTCGGTGCAGCACCCGGGCTCCCTCGCGAGTGCTCGAGAGCAGCCCTGCCTCGCGGAGCACCGTGAGGTGGTGGGAAGCCGTCGAGGCGGCGAGCCCGGTGTCGTGCGCGACCTGCGTCGTCGTGCGGGGCTCGTGCGCGTCGAGCAGGATGCGGGCGCGCGCCGGTCCGAGCAGAGCCCCGAGCGCGGCGTCCACATCGGCGGGATCGCGCGCCCACGTCGCAGTCACGCCCTGCGCCGGGTAGAACAGCGTGGGCTGCGCCGGCGGCTCGGTGAGCACGAAGCACCCCGTCGAACCCATGACCGACGGCACGAGCACGAGGCCGCTGCCACGGCAGTCCACGACCTCGCTCCAGATGCGCATCGTGACGCGCACCGCGCCGTCGTGCCACGCGACCCGGTCGTGCAGCGTCTGGATCGTCGCGCCGATCCCGCTCTCCGCGATGCGGCGCGAGCGCACCGCGATGTCGGCGCGCAGGACGCGTTCGAGTTGCGTCCAGACCGGAGCGATCCCCGCGTTCCAGACCGAGAGCCAGGCTTCGGCGATCATGCCGCGCGCCCGGTCGGGGTGGTCGAGCATGCGCTGCACCGCCTCGCGGCGCGCTCCGTCCGTGCGGTCCAGCACCTTCGCCATGTCCACGCCGAACCGCTCGTCGTCGATGTGACGCAGGCGCTCCGCCTCGGCCTCGGGCGTCAGCTCCCACGTCGGCGTGGTGGTCAGGAAGTCCGGGAAGTACCCGTCCTCGCGGATCAGCAGCGCGAGCACCTCGAAGTCCTCGCGGGGGATCGCGCCTCGCGCGGCGCGCATCCATCCCCACTGCAGCGGGTATTCGTCGGGCCGCAGCATCGCCCGCACGGCGTGGCAGAGCTCGTGGCCCGGCGAGATGCCGAAGCGGATCGCCGTGAGGTCGTCCGGCGCCAGCTGGAAGTCGACGTACTTTCGATCCACATCGAAACTATAGGGCGCGACGTCGGCGCCGAGGAGGCTGGTCGCACCAGGAACAGCACGGAAGGACCACCCCATGAGCATGCTCACGCCCGCACCCACACCGGCCATCGTCGCCGCCGCCGACCTGCTCGTCGGCACCGGACGCCTGCGCCGCTTCGTCGGCGCCGAGCACGGTGCGGCCGTGTCGTACTTCCTCGTCGACAACGAGCCCGGTCAAGGCCCCGGCATCCACCGGCACCCGTACGCCGAGACGTGGGTGGTGCTCGAGGGCGAGGCCCGCATCACGATCGCGGGCGAGGTGGTGCACGCGGTCGCCGGCGACACGGCCACGGCGCCCGCGGGCGCGTGGCACGGCTTCACGAACTGCGGCACCGGCCGGTTGCGGGTCCTGTGCATCCACGCCTCCGACCGCATCATCCAGGAGTGGCAAGATGCTCCCGGAGTCCTCGACATCCCCACCGCCGACTGAGAAGGAGAAACGCATGTCGTTCCAGGCATACCTCGACAACATCGAGGACAAGACAGGTCTCACGCCCCGCCAGTTCCTCGAGAAGGCGACCGAGAAGGGATTCGGTCCCGGCACGAAGGCCACGCCGATCGTCGAGTGGCTCGCCGCCGACTACGGCCTCGGCCGGGGGCACGCCATGGCGCTCGTCCACGTCATCACGAAGGGCCCGCAGATCAGCGACAAGCACGTCGGCACCGACACCACCCACTCCGACCCGTCGAACACGCTCTGGCTCGACGGCAAGGCGACGAACCCGAACCCCTGACTCAGCCCGCGGAGGTCAGTCGCGATCCCGGCCTCGACGCCGCCACCACGGGCGACGGCGGCCGGACGCGGCATCCGTCTGCTCCTGTCGCTGCGCAGCGGCGAGCCGGGCCTCGCGCCGCTCCCGCCACGCGGCGAGCTCCGCGTCGACGTCGCGGGTCGGCGTCACCACCGGCGGGCCGCCGAGCAGCTGCCGGCGTGCCTCGATCACCCGGCGGTTGAAGTCGTCGAGCGCCTCACGCACGTCGTCCTCGCGGGCCAGCTCGTCGAGCCGGGACTCGAGCTCGACCGCCTCGACGCGCAGCATGAGCGCGGGAGGGCCGAGCCCGGTGAGCTGCTCCGTCTCGATCTTGCGGCGGATCCACCAGTCGGGGTCGTGCGTCTCGCCGAGCCCCGGGATCGGCTTGCCGGCGCCCGGCAGGTCGTCGAACTCGCCGCGCCTCATCGCCTGCTGGATCGCGGTCTCGACGACCGCCGCGCGATCGGCCGCCGAATACGCCCGTGCGGCCGCCGTGCCTGGGGCTGCGGCATCCGCTCCGCCGTCCTCTTGCTCGGCGCCCTCGCCCGACTGCGCCGCCCGATAGCGGGCGGCCGCGAGGCGCGGGTCGTCGCTCATGATCCGGCGACGTGGTCCCGCCACGAGTGCTGCGGGTCGTAGCCCAAGAGGCGCCGCGCCTTGCCGATCGACAGGAGCGTCTCGTGCTCGCCGAACTCCCGCGTCTCCACGCCGGGGAAGACCTCGGCGACGAGTTCGGCGTTCGGCCGCGACATCACCGTGTCGGCGGCGGCGATGATGTACGCCTCGAAGCCGGGCGGGGCGACCTCGAGGGCGCGCTGCACCGCCTGGGCGCCGTCGCGGGCGTCGATGTAGCCCCAGAGGTTCCACTTGCGCGTGGTCGCGTCGTTGTCGTACGACGGGAACGCCGCGTAGTCCTCGGGCACCATGACGTTCGAGAACCGCAAGCCCGTGATCGACAGGTCGGGGTGCCAGCGCACCAGTTCGACGGCCATGCGCTCCTCGAGGGTCTTCACGAGCGAGTACACCGACTCAGGCCGCGGCGGGTACTCCTCGTCCACCGGGATGTACGGGGGCGGCACGTCGAACGGCAACCCGAGCACGGTCTCGCTCGAGGCGTACACGAGGCGACGGATGCCGAGCCGCACGGCCGCCCAGAACACGTTGAACGTCGCGGTCATGTTGTTGTGGAAGGTGGCGACGTCGGAGCGGATGCCGGGGGCCGGGATCGCACCGAGATGCACGACTGCGTCGAACCCGTCGTGACGGTCGTTGACGGCGGTCAGGGCGTCGACGACCTGGCCGTAGTCGGTGAGGTCGACCTGGACGAAGTCCGGACCGCGGGTGCCGACGACGTCGATGCCGATGACGTCGTGTCCGGCCCCCCGCAGTTCGCGGGCGACGACGGTGCCGAGCTTTCCGGACGAACCGGTGAGAGCGATGCGCATGACTCCAGCGTGGCACGGCCCGCGGGGGTCCGGACCCGCGGGCCGCGAATGCCCGGGGTCAGGCCCGGGGCGCGCGAGTGGACGCGCGGACGATGAGATGCGTCGGGATCGGGGTGTCCTCGGTCACGCTGTCGGGCTCCTCGACGGCGATCAGCACCTTCTGCATGATGAGCTCGCCGAGAGTGCCGAAGTCCTGCCGCACGGTGGTCAGCGGCGGGTAGAGGTACCCCGCCTCGGGCACGTCGTCGAAGCCGACGACGCTGACGTCCTCGGGCACGCGCAGCCCTCGCTCCCGCAGTGCGGAGAGCAGCCCGATCGACATGTGGTCGTTGCCGGCGAAGACCGCCGAGCCCGGCGCGATGTCGAGCTCGAGCCCCACATCGTGGCCGCTCGCCGCCGTCCAGTCCCCGTGGCGCGGCTCGACGATCTCGAGCCGGCGCTCGCCGAGCTCGTCGCGCCAGCCGCGGATGCGCTCGAGGGCGTCGGGGGCACGCGTCGGGCCGGCGAGATGCAGGATGCGCGTGTGGCCGAGCTCGGCCAGGTGACGCACCGCCGATCGCGCGCCCCGGTACTGGTCGATCGACACGATGTGGGGACTGCGCCGGGCGCTGGCGGTCGCCGCCACCAGCGGGATGCTGAGATCGAGGCCGCGCACGACCTCGAGCACGCCGATGTCGACGACGATCAGCACGATGGCGTCGACCCGCTGGCGCAGCAGCCCCTCGACCACCCCCTTGATGGCGGCGGGATCGGGGTCGACCGCGCTGACGGTGTCGACGCTGTAGCGGGCGGCGCGGGCGGCGAAGTTGAAGTGGGTCGCGATCGACGTGGGGCCATAGTCGGGCACGCCGGGGGTCACGAGGCCGATGGTCCGCGTCCGCCGCGTGACCAGGGCGCGCGCCGCGGGGGAGGGGCTGTACCGCAGCTGCGCGATCGCCTGCTCCACGCGGGCGCGGGTGGCCGGGCGCACGTTCGGCAGGTCGTTGATCACCCGCGACACCGTCTGGTGCGAGACGCCCGCGAGGCGCGCGACGTCGAAGATGTTCGCGGCCCGCGTCGATCCGTCGTCGGCCGTCACCCGCGGGTCAGTCATCGAGCTCTTCCGGTCGGGCGACGAGCGCGAGGAGCGAGTCGACGGTCAGCGCGTCGGACGGGAGCGTCTCGACGATGCGCCCGTCGCGGAGGATCGCGACGCGATGCCCGACGCGCAGCACCTCTTCGAGCTCCGCCGAGATGAACATCACCGAGAGACCGTTGGCCGCCATCTCGCCCACGAGGTTCTGGATCTCGACCTTGGCGCCGACGTCGATGCCGCGCGTCGGCTCGTCGAGCACGAGCACGCGCGGCGACAGGGCCAGCAGCCGCGCGAGCAGCACCTTCTGCTGGTTGCCGCCCGACAGCGTGCCGGCCGGACGGTCGAGATCGGGCGGGCGGATGTCGAGCGCCTCGACCCAGCTCGCGGCGAGCTCGCGCTGGCGCGCCGGCGGGATCCGCCGCAGGACTCCGCGGTCGGCCTGCAGCGCGAGAGTGATGTTGTCGAGCACGCTCAGCTCGCTGATGATCCCCTCGGTGCGGCGGTTCTCTGACGAGTACACGACGCCCAACGCGATGGCCGAGCGCGGGCCGGAGGGCGTCCGCGGCGAACCCTCGATGCGGATCACGCCGCTGTCCACGCGATCGATGCCGGTGAGCGAGCGCGCGAGCTCGCTGCGGCCCGAGCCGAGGAGGCCCGCGACGCCCAGCACCTCGCCCTCGTGCAGCGTGACATCGGCGTCACGGATGCCGGCGCCCGCGGTGATGCCCTGCGCGGTCAGCACGGGACGATCTTCGTCGGATGCCTCGGCCACGGCCGGTGCGGCGCTCAGGGCGCTGACGCTCCGGCCGAGCATGGCCTGCACGAGATCGATGCGCAGCAGCTCGCGCGTGAGGTACTCGCCGATGAACCGGCCGTCGCGCAGCACCGTCACGCGGTCGCAGATCTCGTAGACCTGATCGAGGAAGTGCGAGACGAACAGGATCGCGACGCCGCGCTGCTTGAGGTCGCGGATCACGCGGAACAGCTCCGCGACCTCGTCGAGGTCGAGGCTCGACGTGGGCTCGTCGAGCACCAGCACGCGCACGTCGGTGGAGATCGCCCGTGCGATCGCCACCAGCTGCTGGACGGCGAGCGAGTGGGTGCCCAGCCGCGACGCCGGGTCGATGTCGAGCCCGAGGTCGGCCAGGGCCTCGCGTGCCTCGCGCCGGATGCGCCGCCAGTCGATCATGCCGGCGCGCCGCGGCTCACGCCCGAGCGCGATGTTCTCGGCCACCGAGACGTTCGGCAGGAGGTCGATCTCCTGGTAGACGGTGCTGATGCCCGCGCTCTGCGCGTCGTGCGGCGAGTGGAAGCGCACGACCTCTCCGGCGAGGGTCAGCACGCCGGCGTCCAGGGGCAGGGCACCGGTGATCGCCTTGATGAGAGTCGACTTCCCGGCGCCGTTCTCGCCCATGAGCGAGTGCACCTCGCCGGGGAACAGGCGGAAGTCGACGCCGTCGATCGCGGCATCCGCTCCGAAGCGCACCGTCGCCCCGGAGAGCTGCAGCAGCGGCCGCGCCTCGTCCATCAGGCCATTATCCCGACGGATGGAGGTGCGGCCGCTGCGCTCGGACGTGGTGTCGCCGCCTATCTGCGACGCTGCGAGCGTGCGACGATCACGCGCTGCACGACGATGAAGACGAGCAGCAGCGCTCCGATGATGATCTGGGTCCACGCCTGCTCCGCGCCCATGAACGAGATCAGCTTCTTGATCGTGCCGTAGACGAGCACGCCGATGAGCGAGCCGAGCACGTAGCCGGTGCCGCCGGCGAGCAGCGTGCCGCCGATGACGACGGCCGCGATGGCGTCGAGCTCGGTGCCGATGCCGTTGCGCGGGTACCCCGCCCCGGAGTATGCGGTCAGCAGCAGCCCTGCCAGTCCGCCGCACACGCCGCTGATGACGTACACGCCGATCTTCGTGCGGGCGACGTTGAGGCCCATGAGGCGGGCCGACTGCTCGTTGCCGCCGATGGCGTAGACGGTGCGGCCGAAACGGGTCCACATCAGCACCACGAACGCGATCGCGACGGCGAGGAGGGCGATGATGCCGGTGGGCGTGATGTACCAGCCGGCGACGCTGAACCGGGTGCGCTGCAGCCACAGCACGATCGGGTCATCCACCCGGATCGATTCCAGGCTGACGACGAAGGCCAGTCCGCGGGCCAGGAACAACGCCGCCAGTGAGGCGATGAACGGCTGTACGTCGAAGTACTGCACGAGGATGCCGACCAGCAGGCCGATCGCCGCGCCGGCGACGAGCATCACCGGGATCGCCACGACCGCGGGCACGCCTTGCGAGAGCATGCTCGCGCCCAGGATGCCGGTGAACGCCATGACCGAGCCCACCGACAGGTCGATGCCGCCCGTGAGGATGACGAAGGTCAGACCGACGGCGAGCACCACGAGGTAGGCGTTGTCGAGCAGCAGCGCCGAGATGTTGCCCGGGCTGAGGAACCGAGGAAACCTGGCCTGCGCGCCGATCAGGAGCACGATGAGGATCGCGACGGCCGCGAACGTCGGCATGAGCGACGCGTGGCGGCTCATGAACGTCGCGTAGCGCGACGGTGCGGCCGTCCGCGACGGCGACACTTCGAGGGCCCGGGTCATGACGTCACCCCCGCTCCGGCACCGGCGTGCGATCGGCGACGTGCGGCGCCCAGCGCGCTGCGGCCCCAGCGGTGCAGCCGCGGGGACTGCACCAGCACGACGACGATGACGACGATCGCGAAGAACACGGGACTCTGCGCCGAGGGCACACCGAGGAACAGGATGGTCGCCTCCAGGGTCTGGATCGTGAGCACGCCGATGACCGTGCCGGCGATGGTGAACTTGCCTCCCATGAGGGAGGTGCCGCCGAGGACGACGGCGAGGATGGCGTACAGCTCGATGAAGAGGCCCGCCGCGTTCGCATCGGCGGCGCGGATGTTCGAGCTGTAGATGATGCCCGCGATGCCGGCGAGGAGACCGCTCGCCACGTACGCGCCGAACACGATGCCCCGTGCCCGGACGCCCGCGAGCCGGCTGGCCTCGGGGTTGATGCCGACGGCCTCGGTGAGCATGCCGAGGGCCGTGCGGCGCTCGAAGAGCGCGATGACGACGACCGCGACCACCCAGATGAGGAAGGCGAAGGGGAGCGCGAGCAGGTAGCCGGTGGCGATGAACTCGTACGGCTCGCTGTTGACCGTGGTGATGAAGCCCTCGGTGATGAGGAGGGCCACGCCGCGGCCGGCGAGCATCAGCACGAGCGTCGCGATGATCGGCTGGATGCCGACGACGGCGACCAGGAACCCGTTCCACACGCCGAGGACGAGCGAGACGGCGAGCGCCACCAGCAGCGCCACCGCCACGGTGCCCGGGTTGCCGGGGTCGGGGGAGGCGTCGATGATCGTCAGGGCGACGGCGCCCGAGACGGCCATGATCGCGCCCACCGACAGGTCGATGCCCCGCGTCGCGATGACGATCGTCATTCCGAGGGCGACGAGCATGAGCGGCGCGCTGTTGCGGAGGATGTCGATGAGCGCGCCGTAGAGCTCGCCGTCGCGCACCGTCACCAGGATGAACTGCGGGCGCGCGATGGTGTTGATCACGATCAGGGCGAGCAGGGCGACCACCGGCCAGAACAGCCGGTGCTTCACGATCGCTTTCATGCCACGCTCTCCTCTGGCTGGTTGGCGATGTAGTCGATGAGGCCGTCGAGGTCGACGTCGCTGGAGTCGAGCTCGCCGATCTTGCGGCGGTCGCGCATCACGACGATCCGCTGTGCGATGCGCAGCACCTCCTCGAGCTCGGACGAGATGAAGATGACCGAGAGCCCCGCCGCGCTGAGTTCGGCGACCTTGCGCTGGATGTCGGCCTTGGCGCCGACGTCGATCCCGCGCGTCGGCTCGTCCAGGACGATGAGCTCGGGCGCGGTCGCGAGCCACCGCGCCAGCAGCACCTTCTGCTGGTTGCCCCCCGAGAGGTTGCCCGCCAGCATGTTCGGATCGGCGGGACGCACCCCGAGCGCGGCGATGTACTCGGCGACGACGGCATCCGCTTCGCCCTTCCCGATGCGCCGCAGGGCGCCGCGGCGGGCCTGGATGCCGAGCACGATGTTCTCGGCCACGGTGAGGTCGGCGATGATGCCCTCGGCGCGGCGGTTCTCGGACGAGAACGCGATCCGGTTCTCGATCGCGCGGCGCGGGGACGAGTGCTTGGCGACGCGGCCGCCCACCTGGATGTCGCCCGTCTCGGCGCGGTCGGCGCCGTAGAGGAGGCGCACGAGCTCGGTGCGGCCGGAGCCGAGGAGACCGGCGACGCCGACGACCTCGCCGTCGTACACGTCGAGGTCGACCGGCTCGAGCATGCCGCGCCGCCCGACACCGCTCGCGCGCAGCACGGGCACGCCGGTGCGGTCGATGGCGCGGTCGGCCACAGAGGCGAGAGCGGTGAGCTCGTCGAGCTCGCGGCCGATCATCTTGTTGACGAGCTCGCCGCGGGGGAGGTCGCTGAGGAGGTACTCGCCGACCAGGCGCCCGTTGCGCAGCACCGTGATGCGGTCGGAGATCTCGTAGATCTGGTCGAGGAAGTGGCTGACGAAGAGGATCGCGACGCCCTTGTCACGCAGGTCGCGCACGACGCCGAAGAGCTGCTCGACCTCGCCGCGGTCGAGGCTCGAAGTCGGCTCGTCGAGGATCAGCACCTTCGCGTCGAGCACCATCGCGCGGCCGATGGCGATGAGCTGCTGGATGGCGATCGAGTGGCTCGACAGCATCGACCGCGTGTCGATGGTGAGCCCGAGGCTCTCGAGGTGCTCGGCGGCGAGGCGGTGCACGGCCTTCCAGTCGATGCCGGCGACGCCGCGCGGCTCGTGGCCGAGCATGACGTTCTCGCCGACCGAGAGGTTTCCGCAGAGGTTCACCTCCTGGTAGACCGTCGAGATGCCGGCGGCCTGCGCGTCGGCGGTGCCGGCGAAGCGCCGGGGCCTGCCGGCGACGACGATCTCGCCGGCGTCGATGGCGTAGACGCCGGTCAGCGCCTTGATGAGCGTCGACTTGCCGGCGCCGTTCTCGCCCATGAGCGAGTGGACCTCACCCGGTCGGAGGGTGAAGTCGACGCCGTCCAACGCGAGCACGCCGGGGAATCGGATCGTGATCCCGGTCATCTCGACGACCGGCGGGACTGCGGTGTCCGCGGACATGGTGGCTCAGCTGCCTTTCCGGGCTTCGTCGCCGGCACCGCCGCCGGGAGACCGGTGCGATCTCCCGGCGGTGTGCCGTCGATTCACCTTGATACAGGATCGATGCGGTCGGATCAGTAGGGACGGCTGTCGATGACTTCGGCGGCCTGCTCCTGCGTGAACGTCTGGTCCTCGACGTAGACCTGCTTCTCGACGTCGTTGCCGGCGAGGACGTCGGTCACCAGGCCCGCCGCGAGCTCGCCGAGAAGCGGGTTGCACTCGACGATGTAGTTGATCTTGCCGTCGACGAGCGCCTGCATGCCGTCCTTCACCGCGTCGATCGACACGATCTGGATGTCGACGCCCGGCTCGGCGCCCGCCGCCTCGATGGCCTCGATCGCACCGAGGGCCATGTCGTCGTTGTGCGCGTAGACGAGGTCGATGCCGTCGACGCCGTACTTCTGGAGGAAGCCCTCCATGACGGTCTTGCCGCCGTCACGCGTGAAGTCGCCCGTCTGCGAGTCGATCTTCTCGATGGCGGTGCCCTCCACGGCCTCATCGAAGCCGGCCGCGCGGTCGTTGGCAGGTGCGGAGCCGGTGGTGCCCTCGAGCACGACCATCTTGGTCGGGGTGTCGCCGAACGTCTCGGCAGCCCATTCGCCGGCCATGACGCCTTCCTTCTTGAAGTCCAGGCCGACCCAGCTGGCGTAGAGGTCGTCCGACGCCGAGACGGTGCGGTCCTCGAGGATCACCGGGATGCCGGCATCCGCCGCCTCCTGCAGCACGTCGTCCCAGCCGTCCTCCACGATCGGGGCGATCACGATGGCGTCCACACCCTGGTTGATGAAGTCGCGCACGGCCGCGATCTGCGCCGCGGTGTCGTTGTCGGCCGCGTTGAAGATCAGGTCGAACCCGTTCTCGGCCGAGAACGCGTCCTTCATCGACTCGGTGTTCGCCGAGCGCCAGCCCGACTCCGACCCCGTCTGGGCGAAGCCGACGGTCACGACGTCGTCGCCGCCCCCGGCGTCCCCGGCGTCCCCGCCGTCGCCGCTCGTTCCCGCGCAGCCGGTCGCCGTGAGGGCCAGAGCCCCCAGGAGCGCGAACCCGGCGAGAAGCGTCTTCTTCTGCATTCCAAAACCTCCTCGTTCTGGTCCGGCATCGCTGCCGGCTCGTTTCCGCGGAGCCGCCGCTGTGTGGCTCCGACGATGGAGATGTTAGCCCTCACATTCCGTGTGACGGCAAGATGTGAGCGATAACAGTTTCGTAACGCGGGCCGTGTGCCTGATCGACGGTTGCCGCAGCCCGGCGTCCGTCGGGGGCGCAAAAGTGAGGGATCACATTCGGCGCCGAGGCGCCGCGAGGTGGCGTATCACCGGCCCGATCAGCCGAATGCGTCAGCGGGCGGCCGGTGTCGTGCCCGCGTGCGTCTGCGCCGCAGCGGCGAGCCGGCGCAGCCGTTCGCGCGCGAAGTCCTGCGCGCGCGGGCCGCTTGCGAGCGCCCGCGCCGACACCGCGAGGATGACGCGGGTGGTCGTGATGGCCGGCAGCAGGGTGCGGCGCACGCCGAGCAGCCGCCGGTATCGGGCCGGGAGGCTCGCCACGGCGGCGGCGAACAGCACGCGATACGCCAGTCGCATCATCCCGGTGAACGGCACGTCCCGCAGGAACCGCACGACCTCGTCCACCCGTTCGTCCCGGCGCAGCTCGCCCCGCTCGAGGAAGCCGTCCATGCGTGCGTGCAGCTCGGTCTCGGTGAGCGGCGGATTCTCCAGGCGCATGAGGCGGCCGGCCTGCGCCCACTCCCGCACGTACGCGTCGGGTCCGCCGGGGATCGGCCCGCCCCAGCGCTCGTGGGCGCCGAGGAACGCCTCCGTGAACGCCAGGTGCACCCACTCCACGAGGTCGGCGTCGCCGGCCGAGTACGCCCGCGGCCCGTCGGCCGCGTCGAACGTGCCCTGCACGCGCTCGTGAAGCCGGGCCACGCGCGCCGTCTCACGTGCGGCCTGCGCGGTCGAGCCGTACGTGACGCAGATGATCCAGCGAACCGTCCCCGTCAGGCGCCCGATCGGATCCTCGCGATAGCGCGAGAAGTCGTGGACGCCCGCCAATGCGCCCGGGTGCAGCGCCTGCAGGAGCAGGGCGCGGATGCCGGCGACGAACGATCCGGTGCCGGCGTGCACCGTCCACACCGCACCGCCGTCGGCGAAGTACCCCGCGTCGTCGCCGTCGGCGAGCGCCCGCACCCACGCGGGCGTCCCATCGGGGTGGCCCGACAGGGCGGTCAGCAGTCGCGCGCGCAGCGTCGGCCGACCGGCCTTCCGAGAATGCGCCCGCATGCTTCCAGCGTGCCACGCGCGGCGGGCCCGCAGGCCGCCGCAGCGGAGTCCGACGCGCCCGGTCGGCGGCGCCGGTGTGGATAGGGTGTCCGCCATGGACAGCGCGCCCGTGCCCCCGGACTCCCGGCGCATCGGCGTGCGCGAGGTCGCCCGTGCCGCGGGCGTCTCGACGCAGACCGTGTCGCGCGTGCTCAACGAGCACCCGAACATCCGGCCCGAGACCCGGCAACGGGTGCTGCAGGCGATCTCCGACCTCGGCTATCGCGTCAACAACGCCGCCCGCGCCCTCGGCACGCGCACCACGCGCACGCTCGGGGTCATCGCCTCCGACGCCACGCTGTACGGGCCCGCGGTCGGCATCGCCGCGCTCGAGGCGGCGGCCCGCGACGCCGGGCGCTGGATCGCGACGGCGTACGCCGACGCGTCGGCCGAGGCATCCGTCCGCGATGCGGCCGACCGCCTGCTCGCACAGGGCGTCGACGGGCTCGTCGTGCTCGCGCCCCACGCGGCCACGCTCGCGGCGCTGACCGGCGCGCACCCGGGCATCGCGATCGCCGCGCTGCACGCGGGGCCCGGGGCCGAGCGGCAAGAGGAGGGCGCCGCCCTCGCCGTCTCGCACCTGGTCGAGCTCGGCCATCGCTGCATCGGCCGGGTCGCCGGGCCCGAGGAGTGGCTCGAAGCCCGCTCGCGCGAGACGGGCACCTTGCGTGCGCTCGCCGCCGCGGGGCTCGAGCCCGGACCCCGGTGGGGCGGGGACTGGACCGCGGGGGCGGGGGCGCGGCTGGCGGCCGAGGTCGCCGCTGCCGTGCGCACGCCGGACGGGCCCACGGCCGTCGCGGTCGCCAACGATCAGATGGCGCTCGGACTCATCGCCGGGCTGCGCGAGGCCGGTCTCGACGTGCCCGGAGAGGTCAGCGTCGTCGGCTTCGACGACAACCCGGATGCCGCGTACTACCGCCCCGCGCTCACCACGGTCGGCCTCGATCTCGAGGGCGAGGCGCGCCGCGCCGTGGCCGCCGTGCTCGGCGAGACGGCGGAGCAGGCGGCGTCGCCGCAGCTCGTCGTGCGCGCGTCGACCGCTCGTCCCCGCTGACGGGCCGCAGCACGTCGGCGGTGCGCGCCGCCGACCTGCGGGATTCAGTCTGGTGCCGTCCGAGAGCGGGCAGCCGACGCTGCTTGCCGCGGCTCGCGAGGTCGCAGGCGGCCGTCCAGGCTGAATCCAGCAGGGCGATGTGCGCGACGTGCGACCAGCGGGTTGAGCCCGCGCGATGTTACCGGTAACATCGACGCCGCGGCCGAGCGCGCCGCACGACACGAGACCCGACGGAGGACCCCGTGACCACCACCGATGCGGCCGCCACGCCGGCGGCCTTCAGCCCCGAGGTCGAGGCATCCATCGCCGACGTCCGCGCCGAGGTGGCGAAACTCCACGGCGAACTCGTGCGCTACAACCTGATCGTGTGGACGGGCGGTAACGTGTCGGGCCGCGTGCCGGGCGCCGACCTCTTCGTCATCAAGCCGAGCGGCGTGAGCTACGACGATCTCGCGCCCGAGAACATGATCCTCTGCGACCTCGACGGCAACGTCGTCCCGGGTTCGGAGGGCAGCGAACGCAGCCCCTCGAGCGACACGGCCGCGCACGCGTACGTCTACCGGAACATGCCCGAGGTCGGGGGAGTGGTGCACACCCACTCGACCTTCGCGGTCGCGTGGGCCGCGCGCGGCGAGGAGATCCCCTGCGTCATCACCGCGATGGCCGACGAGTTCGGCGGTCCGATCCCGATCGGCCCGTTCGCGATCATCGGCGACGACTCGATCGGCCGCGGCATCGTCGAGACGCTGACCGGCCACCGCTCGCGGGCGGTGCTGATGCAGAACCACGGGCCGTTCACCATCGGCGTCTCGGCGAAGGATGCCGTCAAGGCCGCCGTGATGGTGGAGGACGTCGCCCGCACCGTCCACTACGCACGGGAGGCCGGGCCCCTCATCCCGATCCCGCAGCAGGCGATCGACAGCCTCTACGACCGGTATCAGAACGTCTACGGACAGTCGACCGACGAGCGCCGCGAAGGCGACGAGCGATGATGTCGGATGCCGCGGCCCAGGCGATCCGCGACGGCCGGACCGCGCTCGGCATCGAGCTCGGCTCGACGCGCATCAAGGCGTGCCTCATCGACGCCGACGACCCCGCGACGGTCCTCGCCGTCGGAGCGCACGCGTGGGAGAACCGGTACGAGTCGGGCCTGTGGACGTACTCGCTCGAGGACGTCTGGTCGGGGCTGCAGGCGGCGTACGCCGATCTGGCGGCCGACGTGCAGCGCCGCCACGGCGTCACGCCCGAGACGTTCGGCGCCGTCGGCGTCTCGGCGATGATGCACGGCTACCTCGCCTTCGACGATGCGGGCGAGCTGCTGGCGCCGTTCCGCACCTGGCGCAACACGAACACCGGTGCCGCCGCGGCCGAGCTCACCGAGGCTTTCGGGGTGAACATCCCGCTGCGCTGGTCGATCGCCCACCTGCACCAGGTGGTGCTCGACGGCGAGGCGCACCTCGGCGACGTCCGCTTCGTCACGACCCTCGCAGGCTACGTGCACTGGAGGCTCACCGGCGAGAAGGTGCTGGGGGTGGGCGATGCATCGGGCATGTTCCCCATCGACTCCGCGACCGTCGACTACGACGCCGTGCTGCTCGCGCGCTACGACGCGCTCGCCGCCGGCCGGCTGCCGGCAGCGCACGTCGCCGACCTCCTCCCCAAGGTGCTCGCCGCGGGCGCGCCCGCCGGTGCGCTGACGGCCGAGGGCGCGGCGCTCCTCGACCCCTCGGGTACCCTGCGCCCCGGCATCCGCTTCTGCGCCCCCGAGGGCGACGCGGGCACGGGCATGGTCGCCACCGGCGCGGTCGCGCCGCGCACCGGCAACGTGAGCGCGGGCACCAGCATCTTCGCGATGGTCGTGCTCGAGCGGCCGCTCGCCGAGGTGCACCACGAGCTCGACCTCGTCACGACGCCCTCGGGCGACCCCGTTGCGATGGTCCACTGCAACAACGGCGCCAGCGAGCTGGCCGCGTGGGCCGGGATGTTCGCCCGCTTCGCGGAGACCGCGGGCACCCCGCTCGCCGACGACGCCGTGTACGAGACGCTGTTCCGCGAGGCGCTCGCAGGCGAGGCGGACGCCGGCGGCCTGCTCGCCTACAACCACCTCGCCGGCGAGCCGATCGCCGGGCTCACCGAGGGGCGACCGTTGTTCGTGCGCACCCCCGACAGCCGCTTCACGCTCGCCAACGTCATGCGCGCCCAGCTCTACGGCGTGTTCGGCACGCTCGCCCTGGGCATGCGCGTGCTCGAGGGCGAGGGCGTCGGGCTCGACCGCATGTTCGCGCACGGCGGCATGTTCCGCACCGCCGGCGTCGCGCAGCGGTTCCTCGCCGGGGCGCTCGGCGCGCCGGTGTCGGTCGGCGACACCGCCTCCGAGGGAGGCGCGTGGGGCATCGCGGTGCTCGCGGCGTATGCGCGGGCGGTGGCCGACGCGGATGACCTCGATGCGAGCGCAGCGCGCCCCCTCGATCCGGCGGCCTCGGCCGAGGCATCCATCCCCCTCGCCGTCTACCTCGACGAGCGCGTGTTCGCCGGCGCCGCCATCGTCACCGCCGAGCCCGACCCGTCGGACGCCGCCGGGTTCGCCGCCTACCTCGACCGCTACCGCGCCGGCCTCGCCGTCGAAGCCGCCGCCGTCTCCGCTCTCTGAACCGCTCACCGACCGCTCTCCTCTGACCGTGTCCCGATTTCTCGCCGTCGTGTCCCACTTCCGGTCGCAAACGGCGGCGGGAATGAATGAAATGGGGACATGGATGCCGGGGGCCCGGCCGGACGAAACCCGAAGGAACTGACATGACCCGCACCGCCCTTTCCACCTCGCTCGACGCGTACGAGATCTGGTTCGTCACCGGCAGCCAGACGCTCTACGGCGACGAGACGCTGCGCCAGGTCGCCGAGCAGTCGCAGGCGGTCGCCGCCGGCCTGGACGGCCTCCCCGTCAAGGTCGTGTGGAAGCCCGTCCTCAAGGACTCGGACTCGATCCGCCGGCTCGCGCTCGACGTGAACGCGCGCGACGAGGTCATCGGCGTCGTGGCGTGGATGCACACGTTCAGCCCGGCGAAGATGTGGATCGCCGGCCTCGACGCGCTGCAGAAGCCGCTGCTGCACCTGCACACGCAGGCCAATGTCGAACTGCCGTGGGCCGACATCGACTTCGACTTCATGAACCTCAACCAGGCCGCACACGGCGACCGGGAGTTCGGGTACATCCAGACGCGCCTCGGCGTCGCGCGCAAGACCGTCGTGGGCCACGTGTCGAACCCGGCCGTGCGCCAGCAGGTCGAGGACTGGCAGCGCGCCGCGGCCGGCTGGGCCGCATCGCGTTCGCTCAAGCTCGCGCGCTTCGGCGACAACATGCGCTACGTCGCCGTCACCGAGGGCGACAAGACCGAGGCCGAGCTGCGGTTCGGCGTGCAGGTCAACACGTGGGGCGTGAACGAGCTGGTCGCCGCCGTCGAGGCGCAGAGCGATGCGGACGTCGACGCGCTCGTCCAGGTCTACCTTGCCGAGTACGACGTCGCCGAAGAGCTCCTGCCGGACGGCGACCGCCACCAGTCGCTGCGCGACGGCGCCGCGATCGAGCTCGGCCTGCGCTCGTTCCTCGAAGAGGGCGGTTTCGGCGCCTTCACCACGTCGTTCGAAGACCTCGGCGCGCTGAAGCAGCTCCCGGGTCTCGCGGTGCAGCGCCTCATGGCCGAGGGGTACGGCTTCGGCGCGGAAGGCGACTGGAAGACCGCCATCCTCGTGCGCGTCGCCAACGTGATGGGAGCCGGCCTTCCCGGCGGTGCGAGCCTCATGGAGGACTACACCTACGACCTCGTCGCGGGCGACGAGAAGATCCTCGGCGCGCACATGCTCGAGGTCTCGCCCTCGCTCACCACCGCCAAGCCGCGGCTAGAGGTGCACCCGCTCGGAATCGGGGGCAAGGACGACCCGGTGCGCCTCGTCTTCACGGCCGACACCGGATCCGCGCTCGTCGTGGCGATGAGCGACATGCGCGACCGCTTCCGGCTGGTCGCGAACGTCGTCGAGAACGTCGACGCCCCCGACCTGCCGAAGCTCCCGGTCGGCCGTGCGGTGTGGAAGCCCGCACCCGACTTCGCCACGAGCGCCGCCTGCTGGCTGGCCGCGGGCGCCGCGCACCACACCGTGATGACGACCGCGGTCGGCATCGAGGTGTTCCGCGACTTCGCCGACATCGCCGGCACCGAGCTCGTCGTCATCGACGAAGACACCACGGTGCGCGGGTTCCAGCGCGAGCTGCGCTGGAACCAGGCCTACTACCGTCTCGCGCAGGGCTTCTGAGCCCGACGGAATCCCCGGTCTCGACGAGACCGGGGATTCCGGACGAACCCCGGGGCGATGCCCTCGGTCTCGGCGCGAATGCCTCGGCTCGAGGCCCGTCCGGCCGCGCTCCCGGGTTCGATCAGCCCCGAGCGTCGCCGCTACTCTGGGTGGCGGCATCCCCGATCCCCAAGGAGCCCTCATGGCACGTCCCCCTGCATCCGGAACCCAGCACGCGCTCCGCGCCGGCGACTACGAGGCCGTGGTGGCGAGCGTCGGCGCGACGCTGCGCTCGCTCACCTACCAGGGCCGCGACCTCGTCGTGCCCTTCGAGGCCGACGAGGTGCGTCCGGCTCACCGCGGCGCGACGCTCGCCCCGTGGCCGAACCGCGTGGTCGACGGCACCTATTCGTTCGGCGGCCGCGACTTCCAGCTGCCGCTGACCGAGCCGGCGCGCTCGCACGCGCTGCACGGGCTCGCGACCTGGCTCGACTTCGAGGCGATCGACAAGGGACCCGACCACGTCACCCTCGCGGCGGTCATCCAGCCGCAGACCTTCTACCCGTGGCGCCTGGTGATCACGACGACGTTCTCGCTCGGTCCCGACGGCCTCACGCAGTCGGTGACCGCCCACAACGAGAGCGACGCGCCGGCCCCGTGGGGCACCGGCCCGCACCCGTACCTCGTCGCCGGCGACGGCCGGGTGGACGAGTGGACCCTCGAGCTGCCCGCGGCGCAGGTGCTGGCGGTCACGCCCGACCGTCTCATCCCGACCGACCTCGTGGCCGTCGACGCCGACGATCCGGAGCGCTTCGACTTCCGCGCGGCGCGCCGCATCGGCGCCGCCGAGATCGACCACGCCTACACCGGCCTCGTCCGCGATGGCGAGGGCACCGCGACCGTGCGCGTCACGTCCGCCGACGGATCAGGCGTCGCGATGTCGTGGGACGGTGCGTGCCCGTGGGTGCAGGTGCACACGGCCGACAAGCCCGACCCGGCGCAGAGCCGCCTCGGGCTCGCGGTCGAGCCGATGACCTGCGCGCCCGACGCGTTCAACGCCTCGGCCTACGACTACGACGCCGGTCTCATCGTCATCGACCCCGAGGCATCCGTCACCGCCTCCTGGCGCATCGCCGCGATCGACTGATTGCGCGCTCGCAGCAGAGCGCAGGACGACGCCGGCCCCCCGGTCGGCGTCGTCCTGCTGCTTCGGGATCAGTTGTCCCGCAGGTCTTCCTTGATGTCGTTGCGCGTCTTCACCGAGTCGCGCTCGGCCTCGGCCTTGCGGACCTCGGCGTCGGCCTTCATCTCGTCGACCTTGTCGTTCACGCGATCCGTGGTGTCGTCCCACGAGTCCTTCAGCTTCTCGCCGACGGCCTTCGCGGTCTCCTTGGCGTCGTCCATGAATCCCATTGGTGTCTCCTCTCGTGAGGGATGTCTCGACGGTACGCCCGGAACCCCGGCGGCGCCGGGGGTTGCATCGCGGCGCCCCGCTTGATACGCGGAGGCCCCGGCATCCGCCCCTATGCTGAGCGCATGATCCACGCGCAGCTCGCCGATGCCGTCAATCAGTCGTCCTCGTACGTCACCTGGGGGGTGCTGAGCTTCCTCTGGTACGTCCTCGTCGCCATCGCCCTCTGGATGGTGTTCTCGAAGGCCGGGTACCCGGGCATCCTCGCCCTCATCCCCATCGTGAACGTCTTCATCCTGGTCAAGATCGCCGGCTATTCGGCCTGGATGACGCTGCTCTACCTCATCCCGATCGTGAACATCGTCTTCTCGATCATCGTCGCGATCCGCGTCGGCCGGGGCTTCGGGAAGGGCGGCGTGTGGTCGTTCTTCCTGCTGTGGCTCATCCCGTTCATCGGGTACTTCATCATCGGGTTCGGCAGCAGCGCCACGTACTCCAAGCCCGCCTGACCCTCTTCACGCCGGTCAGCCGGGCGGCGCTTACTCGACGACGACGCCGGTCAGCCGACCGGCGTCGTCGTGTCGATGGCCTCGCGCAGCGGGCGCCGCATGGGAGCCCAGTAGCGCGTCGGCGCGACGCGGGCGAGCACGTCGACCAGCCGCGCCTCGCGCCCCACCATCGTGCGCGGACGACGGCGGACGGTCGCCTCGACGATCCGCGCCGCCGCGTCGGCGGGGTCGGTGTGGTACATCGCGGCCTGCGCGGCGGCGGCCCGCTGCGCCACGGCCGGATCGATGGCCGCGGCGTACCGGCCGTGCAGGATGATCCCGGTCTTCACACCCGCCGGGTACACCGCGCCCACCGTCACGGTGGAGCGCTCGAGCTCGTGCCGCAGCGACTCGGTGAACCCGCGCACCGCGAACTTGCTCATCGCATACGGGATGCGCCCCGCGGGCGCCGCCAGGCCGTAGATCGAGACGAGGTGGGTGATGTGCGCGGCAGGCTCGCGCCGCAGGGCCGGCAGCAGCGCCTGCGTGATGTTGACCGTGCCCCACAGGTTCACGTCCATCAGCCACCGCATCTCGGCCATGGTCAGCTGGTCGATCGAGCCGAGCATCGACGAGCCGGCGCATGTCACGAGGCCCTGGACGTGGGGGTGGGATGCCGCGACCTCGGTCGCCAGCTCCGCCACCGCATCGTCATCGGTGAGGTCGACGACGTGTGTCGTGTGCCCGTGCCCGTGCCCGTGCCCGTGCCCGGGCCCGTCGAGGCTCGCCGCGACGGCCGCGAGTCCTTCCGCGTTGCGGTCGACGAGCGCGATGCGTGCCCCGCGCGCCGCGAGCTGACGGGCGACCTCCGCGCCCATTCCGGCCGCCGCTCCCGTGATGACGGTGGTGCGTCCGCGGACGTCCAGGGGTCGGGTCTTCGCCATGTGCTGCCTCTCCTTCGCGGTCATCGCCGTCGATGGCCCGCGCCTCCGATTCTCGCCGACTCGCGGCGGTGCGACGGGCACTAGCCTGGGGAGGGGAGGTGCGATGGGCAAGACCGCAGAGGCGATCGCCGAAGGCGTGTCCATCGCGTCCGCCGCCGCACGGCTCGCGATCCGCAACCGCATCCTCGTCGAGACGATCGCGCACGACGAGCCGTTCGAGGTCACCGCCTTCGCCCCGTTCGCCCACGAGACGCTCATCGCCCTCGCCGACGAGCAGGACCAGGCGGCGGCCATGGTGAAGCGTCAGCGCAAGAAGGCATGGGGCAAGTTCACCGACCCCGACGGCACACACGACTACCGCGATCGCGACACCCGCAACCTGCGTCGCCGCGGGCGCCAGTACGCCGGAGTCGCCCAGGCGCTGCGTCGCATGGCGGACGACCCGCACGTCGTGCGGACCCTCATCGAGCAATCGCGCGATGCGGCGTGGGGCGACGTCGAGGCGAACCTGCAGCGTCGCCTGCGCGTCGAGGGCATGCGGCCGGAGCTCGACCCCGACTACGACCGCATGCGCGCCGCGCGCATGCAGTCCATCCGCCTCGTCGACCTGCCGCGGCTGGCCGCGCACAAGCGCCACCACGACGACGCGGAGACGGATGCCGCCACCGACGCGATGCCGGCGGAACGGTCGCCGCGCGTCGGGGGCGTCGACATCAGCGAACTCGACTCCTGACACCGCCGGCGTCGAGGGCTACGCTCGGCGCGTGGACGGCGACGCGGCACGGGCGCACCCGATGTGGTTCCCTCCGGAGCACCCGCTGGTCGAACGGGTGCGCGGCATCTGCCTGCCCTATCCCGAAGCAGTCGAGGCGATCTCGCACGGCCGGTGCACCTTCCGGGCCGGGAAGCGCCAGTTCGCGATCGTCGGCGTCGCCGCCCAGCCTGCCGTGCTCTTCATCCCCGACGAGTCGGAGCGGCCGGTGCTGCTCGAGCGTGACGACGTCTTCGTGCCGCCGTACGAGGGGGCGTACGGGTGGCTCGCGCTGCGGGTCGAGGCGGGCGCGGGGGATTGGAGCCTCCTGGCGGAGCTCGTCGACACGTCGTATCGGCGCGTGGCGCTGCAGCGGCAGTTGCGCGCGCTCGACGCCGGCGGCGCCGGAGCGGGCGGCGCGTGAGCGGCGAACACGCCCGGGATTCCGGCATCCTGCCCTCGATTCGCGCCTGGAGAAACCGTGGGGTATTCTTGACGAGTTGTGCGCGCGAGCGAGCAACATGCGCCCGTAGCTCAATGGATAGAGCATCTGACTACGGATCAGAAGGTTAGGGGTTCGAGTCCCTTCGGGCGCGCACTGTGTTGAGACAGTAAGCATTGAAAACCCGCGGAGTTCCGCGGGTTTTCGTGTTTCTGCCGTCCGTTGCGCCCTTCTGATTGCACGGGAGTGCCGTCTGACCGCGAATCAGCGGTGCTGGACACCGAGGCCCGCGGATCCGATGATCCCAGGCGCCGACATCGTCGGAATCAGATGGAGTGCGAACCGAATGTGTGCACTTATGTGTGCACCTATGTGTGCACTAGCGCGTGGCCGCAGTGTGATGTCTTGGGACATCGCTGACGATTCAGCATCAGGACAACCCTGACAGTTGGTTGCGGCCGGGTCCGCGGGGTCGGCGGTACTGACGTAGGCGGTGCCCGGCTTGGGCCAGGTGTGCTCGATGATGAGTGTGTCGTGCAAGCCGAAGACCATCACCGTCTTGCCGGCGTCCATGACGCGGACCCGCCGGCGCCCAGGGCGCGGCTGATGCCGAACTTGACGCCGCGGAACTCGACCGACCCGCCACCTTGCGCCAGCTTCACTCGGAAGCCGTCAGCTGGCCCGGGCAGCAGCGGTTGCGGGGCGATCGGCCGAGGTGGCTCGACGACCGGAGTGCGGTCCGAACCTCGCGCAGAGGGGAACCGTCCGGGCAGGCCTGGATTACTTCAGATCGGCCATACTAAAGCGCTTTATTGACCTCACGTTCCGTCGCCAGTAGCCTCGCGTAAGCGATCGACAGGGCGGCGCGGAAGCTGCTCGCACTCGGGCGTGCCGATCGCTGCTCACCGAGAACTCGAAAGGTTCAACGATGAACACACTCACACGACCGCGACACAGCGGGCGGTGGAGTTTTCTGCTTATTCTGCTCGGCGTCGGCGCTCTGATCGTGTCCCTGCTCGCCGCCACCTCGGCGGCCAGAGCATCTGCGGACGACTTCGTCGAGCGATGCGGCATCCACTTCTGCATCAATGGCGAGACTGCCTACTTCGCGGGAGCCAACTCCTACGATCTCTTCACCTACGGGGCAGGGTCGGGGGATACCGAGACTCAGTACATGTACAAAGACAAGATCGACCAGCAGTTCGCCGACATGGCGGCGGACGGCGTGAACCTCGTGCGCACCTGGATGTTCTCCCACGAGAACTGGCACGGCTTCACCCCGGCGCGCGGCGTGCAGAATGAACAGGAGTGGGCGCTGTTCGACTACATTCTTTATTCGGCCGAGCAGCACGGCGTTCGGGTCATCCCGACGTTCGAGAACTATTGGTCGGCCTACGGCGGCATCGGCACCATCCTCAGCTGGAACGGGCTGGCCAACAGTCACCCGTCGACGGGAGCCTTCTTCGATCAGCAGAAGTGCCCGGGGTGTCTGGATGACTACCTCGATCACGTGGATTACGCCTTGAACCGGGTCAACCACTACACGGGCGTCGCGTACAAGGACGACCCCACGATCTTCGCGTGGGAGCTCATGAATGAGCCGCGGCACCAGGATCAGACCCCCGGCGACAACGCCGTGGGCGCGGTTTTCAACGCGTGGGTCGACACCGTGGGCGCGCACATCCGCTCCATCGATGACCGCCACATGATCACCACCGGCGTCGAGGGTCAGGGCAGCGAGTACGGCTACGGTTCCGACAATGGCGTGCCCTTTGTCGCGACGTGCCAGAACGAGTACGTCGACTTCTGCTCGGCGCACCTCTACCCGACTGAGTGGTGGGCGGATCTATCCATCGCCGAGACGACCACGCTGCTCGAGCAGTGGATCCACGACTCGCACGAGGTCGTGGGCAAACCGTTCTTCCTCGGCGAGTTCAATGCGCACGGCTCGGAGCGGGGAGAGTACTGGGAGGCGATCTACCAGACCCTGGAGGAGACGGATGCTGCGGCCAGCGCCTTCTGGTGGTACCAGGATCGCGCGAAGGACGGCACGTTCGGAGTGCTCAAGGGTGATCCGGAGTTGGCGATCTTCCGCGAGCACGCGGCGGCCCTCGCGGCGAAGAGCGGTGCGGTGGTGACCCCGAACCCGGGCCCTACCGGTACGGCGACGCCGACCCCGACGCCGACTCCTACGGCAACCCCCACGCCGAGTCCTACGGCAACGCCGACTCCTACGCCGACCCCCGTTCCCGGTGGGTGCCGTGTGATCTACCGGCTCGATGACTGGGGTTCTTCGTTCAACGCGAACGTCACCATCACCAACCTCGGGTCCACGGCGATCGCGGACTGGACTCTCGAGTTCGCATTCCCTGGCGCTCAGACGATCAGCTCGGCGTGGAATGCCGAGACACGTCAGTCCGGTGCCGCGGTCACGGCGACCGGAGCGAGCTGGAATGCCACGATCCCCGCGAGTGGCAGTGCGTCGTTCGGGATGAACGGCACCTCGCTCGGAGGAAATGGCACCCCGTCTGCGTTCACGCTCAACGGCGTGGCCTGCACGGTCGGGTAAGAGGGCGGGGCGCGGGCGAACCGTCGGTTCGCCCGCNCCCCCCCCCCCCCCCCCCCCCCCCCCCCCCCCCCCCCCCCCCCCCCCCCCCCCCCCCCCCCCCCCCCCCCCCCCCCCCCCCCCCCCCCCCCCCCCCCCGGTCCGTCGTGCTCAGTCGATCGCGGTGATGTGCAGGACCATTGCCTGCAGCGGCCACAGCGTGGGCAGTTGTATGCCGATCTCGATCAGCGCGGCGCCGGGAAGCACGGTCTCGCCGGCGCTGATCCACGGCGGCAGGATCCAGCCGGCCTTCACCTCGCCAATCTCGGTCCGCATGGTGATGCGATAGTGGCGAGCCGCGTCCAGTTCGGGTAGCCGCAGGCGCTCAGCGCGTGCGTCATCGAGCCCCGACACCGTGGCAACTAGGACAACGGCGGCCGAGGCATCCGGTGCGGTGTAGGCGGTGATCCGCCACGCGTCGTCACGAATCGGAGGATGGGTGACGGTCGCCGTGCGCAGAAGGGGGCGCAGTTCCTTGTACAGCGCCGCGAACCGGGCGATCGCCGCGGTCTCCTCTGCATCGCACGAGAGAATGTCCCATTCGAGTCCAGCCGAACCCATCAGACTCGTCGCCATCCGGTAGGAGAGGTCTGTGGTACGACCGGAACTGTGCGACGTAGTCGGTCCGACATGTGCGCCGATCAGCTCGGGCGGCAGCAGCAGTCCGGTCCAGCGCTGAATGTCCTGCCGTTCGACCGGATCGTTCGAGTCGCTCGCCCAGACGCGATCGGTGACGTTCAGGATGCCGAGATCGGTGCGGGCTCCGCCGCTCGAGCACGACTCGATCTCGAGCGCAGGATGACGTTCCTTCAGCTCGGCGATGAGCCGATAGACAGCCACTGTGTGAGCGTGAAGCCCCGGCCGGCCGTCGTGGACAGACTCGACGAGGTCACGATTGTGATCCCACTTGATGTAGTCGATCCCGATCTCGTTGATGAGCGTGTCGATGCGGTCGAGGATGTGCGCGTAGGCTTCCGGGTTCGCGATGTCGAGCACGTACTGTGTGCGCCAGGACAGCGACGGGTCGTGAGTGAGATGGCGCGGGTCGTGCAGGAACCAGTCCGGATGGCTGCGGGCGAGATCGGAATCGATGCTGATCATCTCGGGTTCGAACCACAGCCCGAACTGCATGCCGAGGCCGTGCACGCTGTCGGCAAGCGGCCGCAGACCGTCAGGCCACGCGGCAGGGTCGACGACCCAGTCCCCGAGGCTCGTCGTGTCGTCGCGACGGCCGAGGAACCAGCCATCGTCGAGCACGAACCGCTCCACGCCCACCTCCGCCGCCCGCTCGGCCAAGCGCTCAAGCCGAACGTGGTCATGGTCGAAGTACACCGCTTCCCACGTGTTGAGCGTGAAGGGGCGGGGGGTCTGCGGATGCTGCGGCCGTGCACGCAGCCAGCGGTGGAAACCCGCGGCGATTCCGTCGAGCCCCCGGTCAGACCACGCGAATGCGGTGGGCGGCGCGGCGTACTCGTCGCCGGGCCGAAGCACGACCTCGCCCGACCGGAGCAGCTCGCCCCCGCCCAGCAGGGTGACGGCCTCGGTGACCCGATCGACACGGTATGTGGTGTCGGCTGACCATGCGATGTGGGTCGCCCACACTCTGCCGCGGTGCCATTCGGGCGACCGCTCCGAGAGGGCCGTTACTGTGGCAGCATCGTGACCGGGGCGGCCGCGACGCGACGCACGGGTGGTGGCGCCCGGGGCGATCTCGGTTGTCACGGCACGCTTCTCGCGCGACCAGCGGCCGTCGAGCGTCGTCGCGTGGGTGGTCGAGTCCGGCACAGGGAGTGTGGCCTCCAGCCAGCCCACGACCACAGGCGCTGCGACAGATCCGTCGTCGTGGCGCAGGCGATGCGTCACCCACACGACACCACCGGGACCGATCTCGAGCCGGGAGCGCAGTGTCAGGGCGGCCGCGGCATCCATCGCTGTGAACTCGCACGTCGTAGCGTCCGCGCGGACATCGGTCAGCACCCACCGCGTGTAGAGCTCGGCACCGTCGCGGGAGACCTGCAGTCCCGGTCGACCGCTCCACCCGTCGCCCTCGGTGGGCAGGATGGTGTTCTCCCAGGCGGCGTCGAGGGTCGCCGGTGGGGTCTGTCGCGAGAGCGCGTCGGCGATCGAGGCCAGTTCGCCATCGCGGAGCGAACCGAGTGAAGCGCCCCAGTGCAGGACAGCAGGCAGGGCCGGACCGCGCGCGTCGATGAGGAGTGAGACTCCTTCTGAGTGGAGATGGATGATCGACTTGGTCACGCTTTTCCTTTCGGGGGTCGCTCGCCGGTGCCGCGTTCGATGACCCACGTCGGCAGGGTCAGCTGCCGCGCGAATCCCGTCGGTTCGCGCATGCGCTCAAGTGCTACCTGCGCGGTGCGGCGCCCGAGTTCGAAGGGGTCGTACGAGATGACTGTCACACCGATGACATCGGCGGTGTCGAAATCGTCGAATCCGACGAGAGCCGTCGTCTCGTCGGCGAGCGCGCGCATGGCGCGCAATGCTCCGATGGTCATGCGGTTGTTCCCGCAGATCAGAGCCGTAGGAGCCTCGTCGCTCGACAGGAGCTGGTGGGCGATGCGCTCGGGAGCCAAGGCGCGATCGTCCTCCAGGCGCTCCCACGGACCCGTCTCTGAGATACCGGCCTCGGCCATCGCCAGCCGGTAGCCGGCGATGCGTTCCGCCTGAGAGTAGATCGACGCCGGGTTGCAGAGATAAGCAATACGGCGGTGACCGCGGGCGAGAAGCCCGCGAGTGGCGTCCATCACGCCGGTGCGGTTGTCGAGGACGACCGAGTCGGCCACGAGGTTGCGAGCCGGCCGGTCGACCGAGATCACGGGCGTCCCCAACTGCCGCTCGCCCTCGAGGTACGACTGATCGTCGGAGACGGGGATGATGATCAGTGCCCCGATCCGCTGGGCGAGCAGCGCGTCTGCGACTCGCTCCTCTCCCTCAGGGGTGTCGTCGGTCGTGGCGACGATGAAACCGTAGCCGTGTGCGGCGAGCTCCTGCTCGATTCCCGTCGCAACCTTGTAGTAGAACGGGTTGCTCAGTTCGCCGATCATCAGGCCGATGGTGTTCGTGCCTTCGCCTCGCCGCAGGCCGCGCGCGAGGAAATTGGGACGGAACCGCAGCCGCTTGGCTGCCATCATCACCCGCTCGACCGTCTCCGCCGCGACTCTTTCGCGTTGGTTGAACACCCGCGACACCGTCTTCGGGCTCACCCCCGCCAGACGCGCCACATCCTGGAGTGTCGCCCGTTGCTGCACTGCCATCGGTCACCTTCCTCACCTCTACGTGTGGTGGCACGCACTAAAAGTTCCATGTCGGTCGTAGGACATTCAACGGACATAGCTTCCATCGCCTCATCCATCTTCGCCGGTTTTTCCAGTCAAAGCGGCGGCCAGTGTCCCACGAGGTTGCCGGACAGTGATGGACAAGCGGAACTAAAGCGTTTTACAAACTCTAGCAATTGTCCTACGCTGACATCCGCACCCGATGGTGAGGGCAACCCTCACACAGTGAGAGGGTGCCATCACAAGGGAGAGATCACATGGCTACACGCAAGGCAATGGTCGGCCTTGTCGCCCTGGCTGCTACGACGACGTTGCTGCTGACGTCCTGCGCCGGCGGCGGAACCGACGGCGGAGACTCGGGCGAGCCCTCGGGCGACATCACGTTCCTGACGAACCGCACCGACCTTCAGACCGACGGAACGTGGGACACGTACGTCGAGGAGTTCCAGAAGAAGTACCCCGACGTCAACGTCAAGGTCGAGGGCATCACCAACTACGCCGACGACGTCAAGACGCGGATGAGCACGCCGAACGGCTACGGGGACGTGCTGATGATCCCGCCGAGCGTCTCGGCCGACCAGTTCCCGGACTTCTTCGAATCGTTCGGATCGGTCGACGACCTGGCGGAGACCTATCGCTTCCAGGCGCCGGCGAGCTACGACGGCGAGCAGTACGGCATTGCACTCGGCGGCAACGCCAACGGTGTTCTCTACAACACCGAGGTCTGGGAGGAAGCCGGGATCACCGAGCTGCCCACGACCGCGGAGGAGTTCCTCGCGGATCTCAAGACGATCAAGGAGTCCACCGACGCGACCCCGTACTACACCAACTACAAGGACGGCTGGCCGCTGGGCGGCCAGTGGTTCTCGAACGTCGGCGCAGTCACAGGCGACCCC
Source organism: Microbacterium sp. M3 (assembly GCF_033548675.1). Classification (NCBI taxonomy): domain Bacteria; kingdom Bacillati; phylum Actinomycetota; class Actinomycetes; order Micrococcales; family Microbacteriaceae; genus Microbacterium; species Microbacterium sp. M3. The sequence continues at coordinate 853,870 of NZ_JAWTZT010000001.1, read as the reverse complement.
GAGGCGCAGAACGCGATGACGGACGACGACGCGCCGTGGACCGAGGGCACCGACGTCTACGCGATCGACTCGCTCCTGTACGACATCGTCTACGAGGGTCTGAACGAAGAGGACCCGCTGACGACGAACTGGGAGCAGTCGAAGAGCGACTTCGCGACCGGCAAGATCGCGACGATGGTGCTCGGATCGTGGGCGATCTCACAGTTCGCCGCCGCTGCCACCGACGCCGGAATCGACCCCAGCGCGGTCGGCTTCATGGCATGGCCGGCGACCGCTGAAGATGGCAAGCAGTATGCGACCATCGGCGGCGACTACAACCTGGCGATCAACAAGAACTCGTCGAACAAGGCCGCGGCGCGCGCGTGGGTCGACTGGCTTCTCGAGGACTCCGGCTACACCGAGACGCAGGGCATGATCTCCGCGGTGAAGGCCGCGCCGCTGCCCGGGAACCTGCAGTCGCTCTCCGACAACGACGTGCAGCTCATCGAGGCGGCACCTGCGCCCGCGGGTGAGGAAGGTCTCCTCAACAACATCGCCGACAAGTCGCAGGTCGACGTCTGGGGCAACATCTACCGCCAGAAGATCGTCGACATCGCCCGCGGCCAGGCCGACGGTGACAAGGACTCCTACTTCGCCCAGCTGAACGAGCAGTGGGGCGAGGCGGTCTCCGAACTCTCCAACTGATCCCCCCGGATCCCCCCGTTGACGGCCCCTGAGGGGGTCGGAGCATCACCCAGAAAAGAGAGAGCAATGTCCGTCTCAGCGAATGAGTCACTTCGCGCGGGTATCTCCGGTCCCCTCAGCGAGTCGATCGAGGCGAATGATCGTCGTCGGCGCTGGCGTCGTCCCGCTTCGGCGGGCGGCGCCCGCCGGACCCGCCGCGCCGGGTTCACCAGATTCACGCCTTATCTGTTCGTGGCCGCGGCCGTCGGCCTGCTGCTTCTGCTGACCTATGTGCCCGCCGTGAACATGATGTGGTACAGCCTCCACGAGTGGAATGGGCTGGGGCCGATCGATGATTTCGTCGGCGTCGACAACTACATCGAGGTGTTCACGAATCCCCGCGTGTTCGCCGTCTTCGGCGTCAGCCTCTATTACTTCGTCGGGTCCTTCGTGCAGATGGCGATCGCCCTCTACTTCGCCACGCTGCTGAGCTTCCACACCCGCTTCTCGAACTTCTTCCGCGGGGTCATCTTCTTCCCCTACCTGATCAACGGCGTCGCGATCGGCTTCGTCTTCCTGTACTTCTTCCAGCCCGGCGGCACACTGGACACCTTGCTGTCCTGGGTCGGGGTGACGGATCCGCCGCAGTGGCTCGGCGACGCGTCCATCGCGAACTTCTCGCTCGCAGGGACGTCGGTGTGGCGGTACACGGGCCTCAACTTCGTGCTGTTCCTCGGCGCCATTCAGTCGATCCCCTCCGAGCTTTACGAGGCGGCGCAGATCGACGGTGCAAGCCGGTGGCAGCAGTTCACCAACATCATCTTCCCGGGCATCCGCCGCATCATCGGGCTCTCGTTCATCCTCGCCGTCGCGGGCAGCCTGTCGGTCTTCGAGATCCCGTACATCATGACGACCGGAGCGAACGGGACAGCCACCTTCGTGATCCAGACGATGCAGACCGCCTTCAGCTACCGCCAAGTCGGCCTGGCCTCGGCCATGGCCGTGGTGCTGCTGGTGATCGTGCTCCTGGTCACCTGGATCCAACGGAAGTTCTTCCCCGACGAGAAGGTCGATCTCTCATGAAGCGCGCACTGCCTGGAGTGGGGAAGTACACCTCGCTCATCATCGCCACGCTGTTCGTTCTGGTGCCGCTGTCGGTCCTCCTGTTCGCGAGCCTCAAGGACAAGCAGGAGTACGCAACCACCGGCCCACTCACCCCGCCGAGCAACTGGTTCAATCTCGACAACTTCGCCACCGCCTTCGAGCAGGGCGACATGCTCTCAGGATTCGTGAACACCACGATCGTGCTGGTCATCTCGCTTGCCGGGACGATCCTCATCGGCACCATGGCGGCGTACGCGGTCGACCGCTTCAACTTCCGCGGCCGCACGCTGATCATGGGCCTCTTCCTCATCGCCACGCTCATCCCCAGCGTGACAAGCCAAGTAGCCACCTTCCAGATCATCAGCGGACTGGGACTCTACAACACCAAAGCCGCGCTCGTACTGCTCTTCATGGGCACCGACATCATCGCGATCTACATCTTCATCCAGTTCATGCAGTCCATCCCGGTCTCACTCGACGAAGCCGCGATGCTCGACGGCGCCAACCGATGGACGATCTACTGGCGCATCATCCTGCCGCTGCTGAAGCCCGCGATCGCGACCGTCGTCATCATCAAGGGCATCGCGATCTACAACGAGTTCTACCTCCCCTTCCTCTATCTCCAGTCCGAGAGCCTGATCTCGACATCTCTCTTCCGCTTCAAGGGTCCGTTCGGCGCGCAGTGGGAGATCATCGCCGCTGCCACGATCCTCGTCATCATCCCCACCGTCATCGCCTTCCTCTTCCTCCAGAAGTGGATCTACAAGGGCCTCGTCGCCGGAGCAGTCAAGTGAGCATCACCACCGATACCCGCCCCCTCGCCTTCCTTCCGGTGCACCGTGCACTGGCCGACGGCTGGTCGCTCGTCGCGGCGTCAGGCCCCGCACCGGAGGACATTGCAGGGCGGGTCGTCCCGGCCGCGGTGCCTGGCGTCGTCCACACCGATCTGCTCGCCGCGGGCCTTATCCCCGATCCGTGCCTCGACGACAACGAGTCCGCCCTCGCGTGGATCGGCCTGGTCGACTGGACCTACGAGACGACGATCGCGACGACGGAGGCCGAGCTGACGGCCGCTGTCCGCCACGATCTGGTGTTCGACGGCGTCGACACCGTTGCGTCGATCTCGCTCAACGGCGTGCTGCTCGCTAACGTCGCCAACCAGCACCGCTCGTACCGGTTCGACGTCACGCGGCTGCTGGCGGCGGGCGACAACCGCCTCGTCGTGGCCTTCCGCAGCCCGGTGCGCGCCGCGAACGAGCAGTCTGTGAAGCTCGGGGTGCGCCAGCGCCCCTATCCGCTGCCGTACGAGGCGATCCGCAAGTCCGCCTGCAACTTCGGCTGGGACTGGGGGATCGCGACGTTCACGAGCGGACTGTGGCGGCCCGTCCGCCTGGAGTCCTGGTCGCGTGCCCGCCTCGCCGAGGTGCGGGTGTCGGCAGAGCCCGTCGGTGACGGCGGCCGCGTGACCGCGGCGGTTCGCGTCCAGCGCGCGTCCGACGTGCCCCTCGACGTGTCGGTCGAGATCGCCGGCGTGCGCACGACCGCGACCATCACGGCGGGGGAGGCGGAGGCATCCGTCGCCGTCGATCTGGATGCCGTCGAGCGCTGGTGGCCGGTCGGCTACGGTGCGCAGGCGCTCTACGACGTGACCGTGTCGCTCGCGACCGAAGGCGAAGCGATCGACGAGACCCGTCGTCGTGTGGGCTTCCGCGAGCTCGAATGGAACACGGACGCCGACGCCGACGGCTCGCGGGCTTTCCAGCTGGTCGTGAACGGGGTGCCGGTCTTCGTCAAGGGCGTGAACTGGATCCCCGACGACGCCCTCCCGGTGCGGGTGGACCGTGCCCGCTACGAGCGCCGGCTCACCCAGGCGCGGGACGCGAATCTCAACCTGATCCGCGTGTGGGGCGGCGGCCTGTACGAGTCCGACGACTTCTACGAGGTGTGCGACGAGCTCGGCCTGCTCACGTGGCAGGACTTCCTCTTCGCGTGCGCCGCGTACGCGGAGGAGGAGCCGCTCCGCTCCGAGATCGAGGCGGAGGCGCGCGAGAACGTCGCGCGCATCGGCCACCACGCATCGCTCGCGCTGTTCACGGGGAACAACGAGAACCTGTGGGGCTACGAGGACTGGGGCTGGCAGGAGCTGCTCGACGGCAAGACCTGGGGCGCACACTACTACTACGAGCTGCTCCCGGGCATCGTGTCGGAGTTGGCGTCGCACGTCCCGTACGCGCCGGGGAGCCCGTTCAGCCCCGGCGGCGGTTGGGACGGCGCGGCCCAGACCGGCCCGCACCCGAACGACGAGAAGCACGGGACCATGCACCTGTGGGAGCAGTGGAACCGCGAGGACTGGCCGACGTACCGCGGCTTCCGTCCGCGCTTCGTGGCCGAGTTCGGCTGGCAGGGGCCGCCCGCCTGGTCGACGCTCACCCGGGCGGTCAGCGACACCCCGCTCACCCCCGAGTCGCCGGGCATGATCGTGCACCAGAAGGCGATGGAGGGCAACGTCAAGCTCAGCCGCGGCCTCGTGAAGCACTATCGCATCCCCGAAGACATGGAGACATGGCACTGGGCGATGCAGCTCAACCAGGCCAACGCCGTCTCGTGCGCGCTGGACTGGTTCCGCGCCCACGCGCCGTTCACCGCGGGTGCCGTGGTGTGGCAGCTGAACGACTGCTGGCCCGTCACCTCCTGGGCGGCGATCGACGGCGACGGCCGTGAGAAGCCGCTGTACTTCGCGCTGAAGAACAGCTTCGCGCCTCGCGCAGTGACGATCCAGCCGCTCGAGTCCGGGCTGTCGGCCGTGCTCACGAACGAGCGCCCCGACGCGTGGACGGGCGAGCTCGTCGTTTCTCGGCGCAACTTCGACGGCAGCATCCTGGCCGAGCAGCGGGTCCCGATCGACATCGCCCCCCGGTCGACGCAGAGCATCGAGATCGTGGCCGATGCCGCGACCGCCGGCGACGCCGCTGCGGAACTGATCACGGCCGACGCTCCGGGTGGCCGTGGGGTGTGGTTCTTCGCCGAGCCCCGCGACAGCGCGCTGCCCGCGGCCCGGACCGTGGTGTCGACCACGCCGGTCGACGGCGGAGTGGACGTGACCGTGAACGCCGGCTCTCTCGTGCGTGACCTGACTCTGCTCGTCGACAAGATCGACCCCGAGGCTCGCGTCGACTCGGGACTCGTCACCCTGTTCCCCGGCGAGTCGCACACATTCCACGTGACGGGCACGACGGTGACGGATGCCGCCGCCTACGCTGCGCCCACCGTGCTCCGGTCCGGGAACCAGCTGGTGGCGTACGCGTGAGCGCCGGCATCCCGGCAGCCGAACTGCTGCGAGAACCCGTCTGCGGCATGACCTGGGGGTGGGTGGGAACCCGCGGCACGTGGGCGACGCCCGCCGCCGCGGACTCGATGCGCCTCATGGCAGACCACGGCGTGAACTGGACGGCCCTCGCCTATGCGGCCGAACAGGCCACCGCGTTCTCGACCGACATCCCGTTCGGGAGCGAGCCGACGGTGACCGATGACGAGATCGTGTGGGCGATCCGGGAGGCGCACAGCCTCGGGATGAAGGTGTGCCTCAAGCCCGTGGTGAACGTCGCGGACGGCACCTGGCGTGCCTTCATCGGCTTCTTCGACTGGGATGTGCCGAACGAGCCCAGCTGGACGCAGTGGTTCGCGTCATACTCGCGATTCATCGTCCATGCCGCGCGCATCGCCGAGGCCGAAGGCTGCGAGATGCTCTGCATCGGCTGCGAGATGGTCCGCGCTGACGGCCAGGAGGCGCACTGGCGGGCGCTCGTCGCACAGGTGCGCGAGGTGTACTCGGGTCCCATCACCTACAACTGCGACAAGTACCAGGAAGACCGCGTCACCTGGTGGGACGCCGTCGACGTCATCTCGTCAAGCGGGTACTACCCGATCGACCAGTGGGAGCAGCAGCTGGACCGGATCGCACCGGTGGTCGAGGCATCCGGCAAGCCCTTCTTCTTCATGGAGGCGGGGTGCCCCTCACGGGAGGGCTCGCCCGCGCTGCCCAACGACTGGAACCTCGCCGGCGCCCCGTCCGGCGATGAGCAGCTCCGGTATTACGAGGAGATGTTCCGGGCCTGCCGATCCCGCGACTGGGTGGGCGGTCTCATGCTGTGGGACTGGCCAGCGGCGCTCTACCAGCCAGACGCCGCGGTCGACAACGACGACTACTGCCCATACGGCAAGCCCGCCGCCCTCTACATGACGGCCCAGTACGCGGCCTGGAAAGACGAGGCACGATGACCGCCCCCACCGTGACCGGGGTGCGGCTCGCCGTCGACGCCGGGCAGACAGGAACGAAGGTCCGCGTCGAGCGGGACGGCCGCGAGGCAGCTGACCGGCTGTACCCAGGCGTGCGCACCCACGAGCCGCTGCTTCCCCAGCTCGCGCGTATCGCCGAGGCCCTGCACGAAGAGGTCGACGCGCCGCTCGACGTCGTCGCGCTCGGGGTGTCGGGTCTCACCGGCCCTGACGCGGACGCCGCTCACCTGCTCTCGCTGCTCGGCACTCTGGGCACCCGGCGGGTGCTGCTCACGCACGATTCCGTCACCTCGTTCCTCGGTTCGCTCGGCGACCGGCGCGGCGCGGTGATCGCCGCCGGCACCGGTGTCGTCACACTCGGCGTCGGGGCCACCCGCGTGGCCCGGGTCGACGGGTGGGGCAACATCATGGGCGACGCCGGGAGCGCGTACTGGATCGGGCGCGCGGCGCTCGAAGCCGCGATGCGGGCCTACGACGGCCGCGACGCGCCGACCGCTCTCACCGAGGTTGTCCGGGAACGCTGGCCGAACATCGAGGATGCCTACATCGACCTGCAGTCGGACCCGGACCGGGTGCGCGTGGTCGCCTCGTTCGCCGAGTCGGTCACCGCACTTGCGGGGACGGATGCCGCAGCCGCTCAGATCTCGCTGCATGCCGCTCGCGAGCTGTCGCGGTCCGTGATCGCCGCACTCGAGAAGGTCGCGGACCCTCTCGAGCCGGACGCAGACGAGTACGTCAGCGCCGTCGGCGGGGTATTCCGTTCCGAACAGATCCGGACCCGCTTCCAGGAGCTCACCGTCGAGGCGCGACCGCACGTGCACATCGAGGACGCACGCGGAACCGGCCTCGATGGCGCGGCGCTTCTGCCGCTGCTATCGGCGGGGCACCCGCTTCGAAGCCACATCTCCGTCGCCGCGCTCGACAGCTGAGCGCGGTGCCGCCTCGGATCGGGCGCCGAGGTTCCGCCGGCGGCAGCTGCCGCCGGCATCCACAACCAGGAGGTCAACGATGACACGCAGTACCAGGCGGCCGAGCAGACGGCTCGGCGCCATCCTGATCGCGGCGGTCGTCGCCGCTGGGCTGGTCGGTGCCGCGTCACCGGCATCGGCCGCGCCCAAGACGGCACCGTTCGTCACTGCCAAAGCGGGCAAGCTGTGGCAGGGCGGCAAGCAGTACGAGTTCGCCGGAACCAACAACTACTACCTCGGCTACAAGTCCGAGGCCATGGTCGACGCGGTGCTCGACGATGCAGCGGAAGCCGGCTTCGACGTGGTGCGTACCTGGGGGTCGCAGGACTTCCAGAACCCGGACGGATCCGGATCCGTGCACCAGAACTTCGAGGGCGTCTGGTACCAGGCCTGGGATGCGGCGGCGGGCAAGCCCGTCGTCAACACCGGGGCCGACGGCCTGCAGAAGCTCGACTACGCGATCGCCGCAGCGGGCGAACGCGGGCTCAAGCTGGTCATCCCGTTCGTCAACAACTGGAACGCGTTCGGCGGCATGGACCAGTACGTGCGCTGGGCGGGGCTCGATGAGCACGCCGACTTCTACACCGACGCGACCATCCGCGGCTGGTACAAGGACTGGGTCTCCACGCTCCTCAACCGCACGAACTCGATCACCGGCGTGAAGTACAAGGACGACCCCACCATCCTCTCTTGGGAGCTCGCCAACGAACCCCGCTGCACGAGCGCTGGCGTGTACCCCAACGGCACCTGCGACACCACGACCATCACGACGTGGGCCGATGAGATGAGCACCTTCGTCAAGTCGATCGACCGCAACCACCTGCTCTCTGCCGGCGACGAGGGCTTCTTCTGCCGTGACGAGAGCAATTGGACGCTCACGCAGAAGTACGGTGCCTCGGGCTACGGCCCCGGGTTCGGCGAGGACTGCGCCGACGGCGTCGACACGGTCGCGTTGGCCTCGCTCAAGAACATCGACATGATGTCGATGCACCTGTACCCCGACCACTGGAAGACGACGACTGCGTGGGGCACCGGCTGGATCAGCGAGCACGCCGCCGCCGCCCGCAAGATCGGCAAGCCTGTTTATCTCGGCGAGTTCGGAGCCATCGACAAGGCGACGCGCATGCCCGTCTACAACGAATGGCTGCGCACCGTCCGCCAGACCGGCGTCGCGGGCGCGCTCTACTGGATCCTCTCCGCCGAGGAAGACAGCGGCGCCCTTTACGCTGACTATGACGGATTCACCGTCTACTGCCCGAGCCCGGTCTGCTCCTTGATGTCGGCGCAGGCCGACCTGGTGCCCGCCCCGCTCAAGAAGCCGCAGACGCTGCTGAAGACGATCGCCGACAACGACGCCGTCACCATCGAGCGAGACACCACGATCGAGATCGACCTGCTCGCCAACGATGTGTCGCTGACCGTGCCACTGCGCCCCGCGACCCTCGACCTCGACCCGTCGACCAAGGGACGCCAGACGACGACGACCGCCGCCGGTGGCACGGTCACCGTGGTGTCGGGTGGGAAGGTCTCGTTCGTGCCGACCGCCGGCTTCACCGGCAAGGTCGAGGTGCCATACTCGGTCGGCAACGGCATCACCACGTCGACGGCGACGCTGACCGTGACGGTCCGTCCGGCTGCGGGCGACCCCGTGGTGATCGCCTCGTGGGAGGACGGTCTTGAAGGCTGGACCCCCGCCAACTGGCAGAGCGATCCGGGCGCGCTCAGCGTCGGCCCCGCGGGCGCGACGGACGGTGCATCGGCCTTGCAGGTCGAGTCGAAGGGCGCGTGGTTCGGCTCACCGGCCGACAGCCCGACGCTCGACCTCTCCAGCCGCGCAGCCGTCGAGTTCGACATCGCCACCGGCGCTGTCGGCACCTCCGTGTCGATCGCGGTGCGCTACGGCGACGCCTGGACCTGGTGCCAGTCACCATGGACCTGGGTTCCCGAGAACACCGCCACGACCGTCACTGCCCCGCTCGACACCTTCGGGTGCGCAGCGGCAGACCTGACGTCCGTGCACGACGTGCTCGTCTTCTTCAACGCCGGTCAGTTCAGCATCGACCGCCTCACGGTGAAATGACCCCGTGAGTTGAGACCGGACGGATGCCGGAGGTCGCCCGAGCTCCGGCATCCGTCCCCTTCCCCTCCACGAAAGGCCACTCATGACGCTTCTCCTCCCGATCGGCAACGAGCCACGCGACTACGCCTGGGGCATCCCGGGCGGCATCTCACGCCTGCTCGGTGGCGAGGCGACGCAAAGGCCGGAGGCGGAGTTGTGGTTGGGTTCCCACCCGCTGTCGCCGAGTCAGGTGAAGACCCCGTCGGCGTTCGCGGACCTCGCGGACTGGGAGCGGCAGACCGGAGACCGGCTGCCGTTCCTGCTCAAGATCCTCGCCGCATCCAGCGCGCTCTCACTGCAGGCGCATCCGACGCCAGCCGACGCCGCCGAGGGCTTCGCTCGAGAAGAGGCCGCCGGCATCCCGAGGGACGCGCCGCATCGCAACTACAAGGACCCGTTCGCCAAGCCCGAACTGATCGTCGCCCTCGAAGACGGCTTCGAGGCACTCTGCGGCTTCCGGGTCGCCGAGTCGGCCGCCACGGATGTGGATGTGCTTGCTGGTCTCGCCGCTGATCCGCGCCCGTACCGCTGGTGGAGCTCGCTGCTTCGCGGGTCTGACGGGATCCGCACCGCCTTCGAGTGGTTGATGAGCGGCGATTCCCTGGTCGAACGCCTGCTGGCGGGATTCGTCGACGACGCATCGCAGTCACCGGAACGCTTCGGCCACCTGCTGCGGCTCGCGAACCAGTATCCGGACGACCCCGGGGTCGCGGTCGCGCTGATGCTGAACCACGTCACACTGGCGGCGGGGGAGTGCCTGTGGCTCCCGGCCGGCAACATCCACGCCTACCTGCGCGGCATCGGCGTCGAGCTCATGGGGCCTAGCGACAACGTGCTGCGCGGCGGACTCACTCCCAAGCACGTCGACGCGCCCGAGCTGCTGCGGGTCGTGGACTTCTCGGGTGGTCCTGCGCCGTACCTGCGGCCGGACACAGGGCGTTCGAACGAACGGGTGTACCGACCGGCGTCGATGCCGTCCGGAGCAGACGTGCCGTTCGTCTTGCACGCAATCACCGGCGACGCCACGATCGAGACCGGGAGCCCCGCGATCGCCATCGTCACGGCCGGTGGCTTCGAACTGGCCGTCGGGTCGGAGCAGCGTCGCGTGGAACGGGGTGACGCGGTTTTCATCACCGGGCCGGTTGTTCTTGAGGTGGCGGGAGAAGGCGGGCTCTTCCTCGCGGATGCCGTGACAGTGACAGCCTGACGGGGGACGACACGCGCCGCGCGCCGTGGGTCTCGATCGGCGGGCTAGTGTGCTGATGTGCCCAATTCCCGCCCTGCGCGCAACCGCGTGACGATCAGCGACATCGCTGAACGCGCAGGAGTCTCCATCGGGGCAGTCTCCTTCGCGCTGAACGGCCGCAAGGGGGTCTCCGACCAGACCCGCGACCGCGTTCAGCGAATTGCGCGAGAGATGGGGTGGGCACCCGCGAGCGCCGCACGTTCGCTTGCCGAAGCTAAGACGGCAACAGTGGGACTGGTGCTCGCCCGCGACCCCCGCACACTCGGCATCGAGTCGTTCTACATGAGGTTCCTGTCCGGGCTCGAGGAGGAGTTGGCGCGACGGGCGTACAGCCTGCTGCTCCAACTGGTCCCTTCCAACGAGGCCGCTGTCGAGACCCTTCGGATGTGGCGGGACTCTCGTCGCGTCGACGGGGTCCTACTGACCGATGTCGTCGATGACGACCCGCGCATCGATATGTTCGGCAGTGACGTGCCCGCCGTCGTGGTCGGCGACCCGTCAGTTGCAGACGGTCTCCACTGCGTGTGGACCGACGACGCGACTTCGATGCGCGAGTCCGTGCGCTACCTGGCAGCGCTCGGACATCGCCGAATCGCACGCGTTGCCGGACCCGAAGGTCTTGCCCACACCCGGATCCGCGACGAAGCTTTCGCGGTGGAGACCGGCACAATGGGACTGGAGCCCGTCCTCCTGCGCACCGACTACACGGCGCAAGCGGGAGCTGCTGCCATCCGGTCGGCCCTCACCGCCCCCGAGCCGCCGACGGCGATCGTGACCGACAACGACATCATGGCGGTGGCCGGACTCACGGTCGCCCATGGACTCGGCCTGCGCGTGCCCGACGACGTGTCGATCATCGCGTGGGATGACTCAGTGCTATGCGAACACACCTTCCCGACCCTCACCGCACTCAGTCATGACGTGATCAGCTTCGGCGCCAACGTCGGGCGACGACTCTTCGCCGCCATCGACGGAGAGCCGGCGGACGCGGTGCTCGACTCCACCCCCCGGCTTATCGCACGCGGGTCGACGGGGCCCATGCGACGAGCCGACTGACCCGGCGATGCTGCCGAACTCGACGACACCGCGGCAGATTCGAAGAAGTCTTTCGATGCGCGGCGGCTTTCGCTATCGTCGGATGTGATCACTAAAGCGCTTCAGTGATCCAGGCGGTGGATGACGCGCCCCAGGCGGAATCCAGGATCGGCTCGCCCTGCGACCGAGACGACGACGAGGTCCCGTCACGACCCGCGGGCGAAGCCGCCCGCAGTCAGGAGTTCCCCATGAGGCGAGCAATCGCCCTGATGATCGGCGTGCTCATCGCGCTGGTCGGCATCCCTGCAACAGCTCAGGCGGCGTCGCCGGGCTTCTCCGTGAGCGGCGGCAAGATCTACGACGCCAACGGCGCGCAGTTCATCCCCCAGGGGATCAACCATGCCCACACGTGGTACCCCGACGAACTCGACTCGCTGGCCGCCATCCGCGCGGCGGGCGCCAACACCGTGCGCGTCGTGCTCAGCGGCGGCCGCTGGGGCACCAGCGAGAACGCGTCAGAAGTCGCCGCCATCATCGGCGAGTGCAAGGCGAACCAACTGGTCTGCATCCTGGAGTATCACGACACGACTGGCTACGGCGAGGACAGCAGCGCCACTTCGCTCGCTGCGGCGGTTCAGTACTGGAAGAGCGTCAAGTCAGCTGTCGTCGGCCGGGAGAAGTACGTCATGATCAACATCGGCAACGAGCCATTCGGCAACTCCTCATACAGTGGCTGGACGTCGGCGACGATCTCGGCGATCCAGGCGCTGCGCGCCGACGGCTTCACTCACACGCTCGTCGTCGACGCCCCGAACTGGGGCCAGGACTGGTCGAACACGATGCGAGACAACGCCCCGGCTGTCGCCGCCGCCGACGGCAACGTCGTGTTCAGTGTGCACATGTACGGCGTCTACGACACCGCGGCGGAGGTGCGCACGTACCTCGACGCCTTCACGAGCCGCGGGCTGGCGATCATCGTCGGCGAGTTCGGCGACAACCACTCCGACGGCAACCCCGACGAAGCGACGATCATGAGTTACACACGCTCGCAGGGTATCGGGATGCTGGGCTGGTCGTGGTCGGGAAATGGCAGCGGCGTCGAGTACCTCGACATGGTCAACGGCTTCAACTCATCGTCTCTCACCGCGTGGGGCCAGCGCTTCATCAACGGCGTCGACGGCCTGAAGGCTCGCAATCCGCAGGTCGCGACCGTCTACAGTGGTGACCCGGGTACCGACCCTGGAACCGATCCAGGGACTGCGCCGAACGGCTACCCGTACTGCTCGAGTGCGTCGAGCGATCCGGACGGTGATGGGTGGGGCTGGGAGCAGTCCCGCTCGTGCGTGGTGCGCGGCTCGGCCGCAGACACTGGCACGCAGCCGTCGACTGCGCCGAACGGCTACCCGTACTGCTCGAGTACGTCGAGCGATCCCGATGGTGATGGGTGGGGCTGGGAGCAGTCCCGCTCGTGCGTCGTGCGCGGCTCGGCGGCCGACCGCTGATAACGGGCCGGCCGCCGCTCTCGTGTGGTGGCCGGCCCCGTTCTGGTCAGGCACCCCGGTGAAGAGCCACGGGTTCGTTGTCTGGCACGCGAATCCTGCATCCCTTCGCGGGGTGTTCGCGTCCAGGGATCGGGCCCCGCCGAATGGGTCGGAAGACCTGGACCGTCTTGCCGGCGTCAAGGACGCAGACCCGGTGCCCGCCGAAGGCGCGGCCGAGACCGAACTTGATGCCGCGGAACTCGACCGATCCGCTGTCCTGCACGATCTTCACTCGGATGTCGTCGGTCAGCGCGGGAAGCGCGGGGTATGGGGTCGCCGGTCGCGGCGGTTCGGCGGCGGGCGTGGCGACCCAGGCCTGCGCGGGGGTGATCCGGCCGGGCAGCGCCTGGTGCGGGCGGTCGGTGTTGTAGATCTCATCGAACGCGTCGACGTGGCCCTGCAACTGCTCCAGAGTGTCGGCCAGCGGCTGCTTGTCGAGGTAACGGAACAGGGTCTGGTGGAACCGCTCGTTCTTGCCTTGCGTGGTCGGTTTGTAGGGCTTGCCGGTGATCGGCTCGACACCGATCGAGCGGAGGTAGGCGACCAGCTGCCCCAGCACCCCACGCCGAGACGGGTTCAACGCCATGCCGTTGTCGGACAGCAGTCGCTGGGGAACACCGCAGGCGGTGATGCCCTTGCGCACCACGGTGACCGCGGCTTCGGAGGTCTCACCCCACGCGATGTGGGACGCGACCGCGAGACGGGAATGGTCGTCGATGAGCTGGAAGATCACGCACTTACGGCCACCGGTCAGCACGTACTCGGTCGCATCCAGCTGCCAGCACGCGTTCAGCTGCGGATACACGAACCGGCGATATGACGCCCGCGGCTTTTTCCTCGGCTCCAGCCTGGCCACCCCGACGCTGCGGAAGATGCGGGCCAGCGACGCCACCGACGGCACCGGCTCCAAACCGAGCGAACGCATCTTCTCGTGCACACTGATCGGGCCGTGGTCCAGGCCCGACTGCTCCAGCGCCGCCCGCACCGCCACCGCCCGCTCTGCGACCGCGTCCACAATCCGGTTCGGGCTCGACGACGGACGCTTCGACCGCGGCTCCAACGCCGCCGCCGGCCCATCCACCGCGGCTCGCTTCCGGATCTCGTAGAACGTCTTCCGTGAGATGCAATGCTCCGCGCAGAACGAGGTCACCGACCCCCGCGGCGCATCCTCCGGCCAGTGCACGATCGCAAGACGAACACGAGGATCAACAGGCTCGACGCGGCTCATCCCTCACAGATAGAGGGGCAGAACTGTCACCACCAACCACACCAGAACCGTCACCGATGTAATGACACACTTCTGTCACCGATGTCCTGAGACATGACACCCAGTGTCCGCAACGGCTCAGCGGGGGTTCCCGCTTGACTACGGATCAGAAGGTTAGGGGTTCGAGTCCCTTCGGGCGCACTGTGTTGAGACAGTAAGCACTGAGAACCCGCGGATCTCCGCGGGTTTTCGTGTTCCTGTCGTCGGTTGCGTCCTTTCGATTCCCGGGGACGCGGTTAACGGGGAATCAGCTTGTCGATCGCGAGTTCGGGATGTCGCCTGATGGGACTGGCGTTGTGACCGTGTCAGCGCACCGGGCTAGCGTGAGCCCATGCCAGCGCTCACGGTCTGCAACTTCGTCACGGTCGACGGACGGTACGAAGACGACGATCATGACATCCTCTCGTTCTTCGAGCATCAGCACCCCGATTACCACGGAGCCGACACCTTCGACCACTACACGACAAGCCTGCTCGCCGAGGCCGACACCGTGCTGCTCTCGGGTCGCCGGTCGTCCCTCGGCAACCTCTCGTACTGGGCGGGCGTCCACCACGACCCGGAAGCCACTGAGATTCGGCGGCGGTTCGCGAAACTCTTCGACCGAGTCGAAAAGGTGATCGTCTCCGACACCATCACCTCGGAAGACCTCGAGCCCTACCCGAACACGCGCATCGTCGCCGTCGCCGATGCGGGCGCAGAGGTCGCTGCGCTCAAGCAAGGACAGGGCCGCGGCCTCCTGGTGCTGCTTGGCCGCGTTCTGTGGAACGACCTGATGCACGCCGGGCTTGTTGACGAACTGCACCTCGTCACGTTCCCCCTCATCGGCGGCGGCGGGGTGTCGCTGTTCGATGCGCGACCGCCCGTCACGCTGAAGCTCCTCGGCACGCACGTGTGGCCCGAGTCGGGAAACGTACTCATGCGCTGGCGGGTCGAGGCCGCGTAGGCCGGTCCGTCACGAGCACGCATGACCAACCGCGTTCCAGCCGGGATGCGCTCATCCGCGGCCATGAGATGCAACAATGACGGCGGGGGAGATCGTGCCGGTCGAGTGGGGCTCGATCCGTGTCGGGGCGGGAAATGGTTGTCAGAGCTGAGGTGTCGAGAGGGCTGGAGCACGCCCTCGACCGCGGCGAGATCTCGGCCTGGTTCCAGCCTCAGATCGATGTGCTGACCGGCCGTATCGTCGCCGCTGAGGCGCTGTGCCGATGGAACCACAGCGACTGGGGAGCGATCGCCCCCCAGGACTTCATCCCCGTCGCCGAGGAGGACGGCACGATCGCCGAGATCGGGCGGTTCATGGCCGTGCAGGCTCTCGAGGTGATGGCCGGGTCGAGCATCGACGTCTCGGTCAACGTCTCGCCCGCGCAGCTGCACGACTCCGGGTTCACCTCGTGGCTCGAGCAGTTCATCGGCCGTGCCCGGCGACGCGCGAGACGCCTCACCCTCGAGATCACCGAAGGCCGCCACATCGTCGACGCACCGGCGGTGATCGCCCGCTTGGACAGGCTGCGCAGGATCGGTGTCGGCATCGCCATCGATGACTTCGGTGCCGGAGAGGCCTCGCTGACTCAGCTGAAACGGCTGCACGCGACCGAGCTCAAACTCGACCGCGCCCTCGTCATCGACGACTCGCGCGCCGCGACCGCGGTGATGGCGCAGGCGGTCGACGTCGCCCACGACGCCGGCGTGCGCGTGGTCGCCGAGGGGATCGAGACCGTCGAGCAGCTCGAGAAGGTCACGTCGATGGGCTGCGACCGTGCCCAGGGCTACCTGTTCGCCCGGCCGATGCCCCGCGCACAGCTCGCACGCGTGCTCCGTTCACGCTGAGCCGCCCGCGAGCGTTCCCGGCGTCGCCCCGCAGCGGAGCCCGGCCTGGTCACTCGTGCTCCGGCAGCACCGGCGTCGACCACCCCGGATCGCGCCCGAGCTGCGCAGCGCGGCCGACGGACGTCGCGCCGAAGCGATCGCGGACGGCGTCGAGCACCGTGTCGAGCCGCGCCCCGTCTTCCCAGTCGATGGGCAGTTCCGGTTGGATGCTGTCGGCCCGGCCGAGCTGCGAGAGTGAGACGCCGATGAGCGTGATGCCGCGATCGGCGATCTCGGGCAGGGCCGCAGCCAGCAGGCTCCGGGCGACTCCGAGCAGCACCGCCGTGCGATCCGTCGGGTGGCGGACCGAGTGCGACCTGGTTGCCTTCGCGAAGTCGCCGAAGCGCAGGCGCAGCACGACCGTGCCGCAGACGCGGTCGCCGTCGCGCAGGCGGCGCGCGAGCCGGTCCACGATCTGCGTCAGGAAGAGATCGAGCTCGTCGGGCGAACGGAGGCGACTGCCCAGCGCCCGCTGAGACCCGATGGAGCCGCGGCGCCGCGTGGTGTCGACGGGGCGGGGATCGCGCAGCCGGGCGAGCGCGTGCAGATGGGCGCCGGCGGCCTTGCCGAGCAGCCGCTCGGCGGCCGCGGCTTCGAGCTCGGCCAGCTCTCCGACGGTGTGGATGCCGAGACCGTGGAGCTTCTCGGCAGTCACCGCGCCGACACCCCAGAGCCGCTCGACCGGCAGCGGCAGCAGAAAAGCCTCTTCGCGCTCGGGCTCGACGACGAGCAGCCCGTCGGGCTTGCTGACGGCGCTCGCGACCTTCGCCAGGAACTTCGTGCGCGCGACGCCGACCGAGATGGCGAGACCGACCTCCGTCTTCACCCGCTGACGCAGCCGCACGGCGATCTGCTCGGGCGTGCCGGCGATGCGCCGGAGGCCGCCGACCTCGAGGAACGCCTCGTCGATGGAGAGCCCTTCCACGAGCGGCGTGGTGTCGCGGAAGATCGCGAACACGTCACGGCTGGCCGCCGAGTACGCCTCCATCCGCGGCGGGACGATCACGGCGTCCGGGCACAGTTCGCGTGCCTGACGACCGCCCATCGCGGTGCGCACGCCGCGCGCCTTCGCCTCGTAGCTGGCCGCGAGCACGACCCCGCCGCCGACGATCACCGGCCGGCCCCGCAGAGCCGGCGCGTCGCGCTGCTCGACCGAGGCGTAGAAGGAGTCCAGGTCGGCGTGCAGCACCGTCGCCTCGCCCCGCATCCGCCCTCCCTCCGGTCGCCCGCCCTCGGATGGTCCCACGCACCGCGGACACCGGCATCCAGGAATCGAGGCTCACGGCACGTGCGCCAGGATCGCCGCCGCCACCGCGCGGGGCGCGGACTGCTGGGCGACGTGGTGCCGCCCGGGGATGAGCGCGAGAGCCCCGCGCGCGGCGCGGTCACGAAGCAGGCGGCACCATTCCAGGCCGGCGATCGGATCGCGTCCGCCGCGGATCACGAGCAGCGGACTCCGCAGCGAACTCACGCGGTCTTCGAGCCGATAGCCGAGCATGTGCCGCAGCTGCGTGAGGTACCAGAACGGTCCGCAGCGCAGATAGTCGGTGAACACGAGGGCGTTGATCTCGGGCGTCTCGCCGAGGGTGTCGACCGCGAGGGCCACGCTCTGCGCCACGACCGTCCGGTGCCGGGTGTCGGCGACGGGCCCCATCGCGACGACGTGCACCACGAGCTCCGGGCGCTGCGCTCCGAGCTCGACCACCCACTGCGACCCCATCGAGTGCCCGACGAGCACCACGGGCCCGACACCGAGCCACTCGATCACGGTCGCGAGTCCGGCCGCCATCGCCGGCACGTCGAGGTCGAGGCCGGGCTTGGGCAGCCCGCCGAACCCCGGCAGATCGACCGAGTACACGCTCCTGGTCCGGGCCAGCTCGTCGTGCAGCCGTGACAGGTACCGGTGCGAGACGCCGATCCCGTGGACGAGCACGATCGCGGGTCCGGCGGCATCCGCTGCGCCGCGCGACTCCGCCGCACGAGGCGAGGCCAGCACACGGAACGCGAGCCCGCCGACGTAGATCCTCCGCTGCGCAGGCCGCTCGCGGTGTCGCACGGCGGGCGGCTACCTGCGCTGCTCGAAGGTGCCGGCGGTGATGGGCACGGCCACGGCGGCGCCGATGCAGAGCACCCCCGCGATGAACACCAGTCCCGGCAGGACCGGCGAGGCGAACGAGATGCCGACCAGCACCATGCCGCCGATGAGCAGGATCAGATAGAGCACGAAGAGCATCGCGACCTCCCGAGATGTGTTGCCTCCTTGATACTCCTGCGCGCGCAGCGGCGGCAGGGGCTTGCGGCGATGGCGCGTCGCGTGCGCCCCCGTCAGAATGACGCCATGAGACTCGTCCAGGTCGCCCAGCATGCCGATGACCTCGAGCGTGCCGCCGGGTTCTACCGCGCGCTCCTCGGCACCCCGCCCGCCGCCGTCTTCGACCCGCCGGGGCTGCTCTTCTTCGATCTCGACGGGGTGCGGCTGCTGCTCGAGCGCGGCGCACCGTCCGCGCTGATCTACCTCCGCGTCGACGACATGGATGCCGCGCTCGCACGCGTGGCCGACGCCGAGGTCGTGACGCCCCCGCGCGTGATCTTCACGCACGACGACGACACGCTCGGTCCTGCCGGGCATGACGAGTGGCAGGCGTTCGTCAAAGACCCGGACGGCAACACCGTCGGTCTCGTCGAGCATCGCCCGAGGGCGTGAGCGTGCACGCTGCGCATCGGCGCGACGTGAGCAGTGGCATCCTGCCCCTATCAAGTCGATAACGAGGGGCACTCTGCACGCGGGGCGAGACTAGCCTGGGACCGATGAGCGCCTACGTCTCGGCGTTCGAGCTGTTCTCCATCGGCGTAGGACCCTCGAGCTCCCACACGGTCGGCCCCATGCGGGCCGCCCTCGACTTCGTCGTCCGGCTGCGCGAGAGCGGCGTGCTCGAGCGCGTGGGCCGCGTCACCTGCACGCTCTACGGCTCGCTCGGCGCCACGGGCATCGGCCACGGCACCCCCGACGCCGTCGTCGCGGGGCTGCGGGGTCTCGAGCCCGAGACGGTGGATCCGGATGCCGTGCGCGCGGCGTGGAGCGGCTGGCCCGACGGTGCGCGGCTCGACCTGGCCGACGTCCACGCGGTGCCCTTCGAGCGCGGCGACGTCGTCTTCGCACCGCGCACCCGGCTGCCGGGGCACCCGAACGCGATGACCCTCGAGGCCTGGGCCACCGCGGTCGACGGGCCGGCGCGTGCGCTCGCCCCGACCGGGATCCGCGCCACCGGACCGGCGGCGGCGACCCCCGAACCCCTTCCGACGTCGGATGCCGGCCTGCTGGTCCGCGAGACGTACTACTCCGTCGGCGGCGGCTTCATACGGCGCGAGGGCGAGCCGCCCCAGGTGCGTGCGCACGCCTACCCGCTGGACTTCTCCAGCGCCGAGGAGCTGCTCGCCCTCTGCGACGAGCGCGGTCTGACGATCGCCGAAGCGGCTCGGCTCAACGAGACGGCGCTGCGGGACGAGGAGCAGGTCGCCGAGGGGCTCGACGCGATCTGGAACGCCATGGCCGCGTGCGTCGAAGCGGGGCTGGAATCCGACGGCGTGCTCCCGGGCATGCTCGGGGTCAAGCGCCGCGCGGCCTCGATCCGCGCGCAGCTCGAGACCGCGGAGGCCGACGGCCGCCGTGAGCTGCCGGGGGAGTGGCTGGGGGCGTTCGCGCTCGCCGTCAACGAGGAGAACGCGGCCGGCGGACGGGTCGTGACCGCCCCCACCAACGGCGCCGCCGGCATCGTGCCGGCCGTCGCCATGTACTGGTGGCGGTTCCTCGCCGACTCCGGCCTGGGCGCCGGCAACGCCGTGACGCCGTACGGCGAGCTGGTCGGCAGCGCGCTGCTGGGGTACCACGGCCACGCGGTCGCGCCGGATGAGGCGGCGGCCTGGGACGAGGCCACGGTGGCAGAGGCGAACCGGCGGCGCGGCATCCGTCGCTTCCTGCTCACGGCGACCGCGCTGGGCTCGCTGTTCAAGGCCAACGCCTCCATCTCTGGCGCCGAGGGCGGCTGCCAGGCCGAGGTCGGGTCGGCGTGCGCGATGGCGGCCGGCGGCCTCACCGCCGTCATGGGCGGCACGAACCGCCAGATCGAGAACGCGGCCGAGATCGCGATGGAGCACCACCTCGGCCTCACGTGCGACCCGGTCGGGGGTCTCGTGCAGATCCCCTGCATCGAGCGCAACGCGATCGCCGCGTCGACGGCGGTGACGGCGGCACGGCTGGCGCTCCGTGGCGACGGGTCGCACTACGTGTCGCTGGACGCGGTCGTCGAGACGATGCGGCAGACCGGCATCGACATGTCGCACAAGTACAAGGAGACGAGCGAGGGCGGCCTCGCGGTGAACGTCATCGAGTGCTGACAGTGCCGTGTTCGTTCAGAGCGAACGCTCGGGCACTTAGCACTCTCGAGGGTCGAGTGCTAATCTGTTCGCAGTTGAGTCGAGTCGACTCAACTCCATGACAGAGAGGAGATTCCCATGGCCACCTACGACCCGTTCCGTGACCTCGACCGCCTCGCGTCGGGTCTCTTCGACACGCGCCGCGGCCCGCGCCGCATGCCGATGGACCTCTACCGCGACGGCGACCACTACGTACTGACCGCCGACCTGCCCGGCATCGACCCGGGCTCGGTCGACATCGACGTCGACGGCCAGCTGCTCACGATCCGCGCCGAGCGCACGCTCCACAGCGGCGACGACGTGAAGTGGATCACCCGCGAGCGCGAGGCCGCGAGCTTCCTGCGCCAGCTCAACCTCGGCCAGGGCATCGACACCGACCGCATCTCGGCGAGCTACAGCAACGGGGTGCTGAGCGTGACGATCCCGGTGAGCGAGAAGGCGAAGCCGCGCAAGATCGAGGTCACCGCCGAGGGCGGCGCCCCGACCATCAAGGCGCACGAGTCGACCGACGCGCCGCAGCCGATCGAGCAGTAGGCGATCGACCCCGCATCGACGGATGCCTCGTCCCCAAGCCCCGGGGCGAGGCATCCGTCATCTCAGGCCGAGGCCGTCACGGCGCCGGTGAAGTGACGCCGGCAGCGTGCCTGGTACGACTCGATCCCGCCGATCTGGGCACTCGTCGGGGTGAGCGGATCCCCGCCGTCGGCGGCCGACACGCGCTGGTGGAACGCCGCGTCCTCGCCGCACACCGCGCAGACGGCGGTGAGCTTGACGACGTCCTCGGCGAGCGCCATCAGAGCCGGCAGCGGCTCGAAGGGCCGGCCGTCGAACGTCACGCACAGGCCCGAGGCGACGACCGTGACGCCCTCGCCGGTCAGGGCGTTCACCGCCGCGACGAGCGGCGGGCCGAAGAACTGCGCCTCGTCGATCGCCACGAGGTCGAGGTCGCGTCCGCGGACCGCGGCGAGCAGGGCGTCCGCGTCGGAAACCGTGCGCGACGGGATGCTGAGCCCGGAGTGCGAGCTGACCTGCCCCTCGCCGCGGCGGTCGTCGAGCGCGTGGCCCACCACCTCTACCGCCAGGCCGGCGATGCGCGCCCGGCGCACGCGACGCAGCAGCTCCTCGGACTTGCCGGCGAACATCGGACCGGCGACGACCTGCAGCCTCGCCTGGGTGCGCGTGTGCATGGGGCACAGACTACGTCCGCCCCACCCGGGCGCGCGCGAGCGGGGGTGGCGCCGCGCGGTGGCGGGGAGCACTATTCATCACGTGAGCAACGAACACGCCGGCGGCGCCGTCACGGTGCGCGGTCTGCACGTGCGCCGCGGCAGCACCGAGGTCTTCCGCGGGCTGGATCTCGACATCCCGCACGGGCAGATCACCGGGCTGCTCGGCCCGTCGGGGTGCGGCAAGACCACGCTCATGCGTGCGATCGTCGGGGTGCAGAAGGTGGCCGGCGGCACCGTCACCGCGCTCGGCGAACCCGCCGGCGCTCCCGGCCTGCGACACCGTGTCGCCTACGACACCCAGGCGGCGTCGGTGTACGGAGACCTCACCATCCGGCAGAACCTGCGCTACTTCGCACGGCTGGTCGACGCGCCGCGGACCGACGTCGACCGGGTCATCGAGCAGGTGGGACTCGGCGATCAGCGCGACCAGACCATCGACTCGCTCAGCGGCGGACAGGAGAGCCGCGTCTCGCTGGCGGTCGCGATGCTGGGGACCCCCGAGCTGCTGGTGCTCGACGAGCCGACGGTGGGCCTCGACCCGCTGCTGCGCAATGAGCTGTGGGGCGTCTTCCGCGGACTCGCCGAGACGGGGGTCACCCTCATCGTCTCGAGCCACGTCATGGACGAGGCGCTCCGCTGCGACCGGCTCCTGCTCATGCGGTCGGGGCGCATCGTCGCCGACACGACCCCCGACGGGCTCCTCGCCGACACCGGGACGACGGATCCGGATGCCGCGTTCCTCGCTCTGATCGAGCGTGACGCGCACGCCGCGACCGAGGGGGCGGCATCCGATCATCCGCTCACGCGTCGCGAGGCGCGCGAGGAGCGGAGGGGATCGTGAACGGCGTGCGCACGTTCGCCACGGCGGGGCGGGTGCTGCGGCAGCTGAGCCACGACCCTCGATCGATCGCCCTCATGCTCGTCGCGCCCAGTCTGCTGGTGGGGCTGTTCGCCTGGCTGTTCAGCGACCAGGAGGGCGTGTTCGACCAGTTCGGCGGGCCGATCCTCGGGCTGTTCCCCTTCATCGTGATGTTCCTCATCACCTCGATCACGACGCTCCGCGAGCGCCGATCCGGGACGCTCGAGCGGCTCATGACCACGCCGATCGCCAAGGCCGACTTCATCCTCGGCTACGGACTGGCGTTCGGGCTGATGGCGACGCTGCAGGCGGTCATCACGGTCACCTTCGCGGTATGGGTGTGCCGCCTCGAGGTCGAAGGGCCGCTGTGGCAGCTGGGGCTCGTGGCGGTGGTGGACGCGATCCTCGGCACCGCACTCGGGCTGCTGGCGAGCGCCTTCGCGCGCACCGAGTTCCAGGCGGTGCAGTTCATGCCGCTCATCGTGTTCCCGCAGATCATCCTCGGCGGCCTCTTCATGCCCCGGGAGGACATGCCCGAGGCGCTGTACCAGATCTCGAAGGTGCTGCCGCTGAGCTACGCCATCGACACGATCAATGCCGTGACCGCCGGCGACGAGGGATGGGACGTATTCGGCCCGCTGCTGGTCGTGGTGGCGTTCGCCGTCGGGTCACTCATCCTCGCCTCGCTCACGCTGCGCCGCCGGACCCCGTAGAGCTGGTCAGCAGCCGGGCTGCTTCTTCCGCAGCTTCGCGGTGAGGTCGCGGAGCTGCGTGAGCTCGTCGTCCGAGAGCAGCGACATGCGCTCGGCGATGGCCTTGCCGTGCGCGCTCGCGATGCGGCGGAACAGCGAGGCTCCGGCATCCGTCGCATGCACGAGGGCGCCCCGCCCGTCGTCGGGGTCGGCGCACTTGGTGAGCAGGCCCCGCACCACCATGCGGTCGACCAGACGCGACACGCTCGGCTGGCTGATGAGCATGTTGGCGGTGACATCGCGCAGCCGGGCGGTCATGTCGCTGCCGCGCGTGACGGTGAGGAGCACGTCGTACTCGGCCTGGCTGAGCGTGTCGTCGTGGAAGTCGTCGTTGATGTCGCCGAACACCTCGTGCTGTGCGCGGAAGAGGCTCTCCCACGCGTCGATGGCGAGGCGGCGATCGGTCATAGCGTCAAGAGTAGGGCAGGGCGCGGACCCTAGGCTGGCCCCATGGGGCCTTCTGCCGTCACCGCGCTGCACCCGCATCGTCGCGCGCTCACGGGACTCGTGTTCGCGCTGCTGGCGGGACTGCTGCTCTCGCTCTCTCTCGCCGCGCCCGCGCGCGCAGACGTCGACGACTTCTCGTTCGAGAGCCTCGACGTCGAGTACCAGCTCGGCCGCGCCGAAGACGGCACGAGCACGCTCACCGTGGTCGAGACCTTCGTGGCGGTGTTCCCCGAGTTCGACCAGAACCGCGGCATGCGCCACATCCTCCCCGACTCGTTCAACGGTGCGCCGCTCAACCCGCAGCTGGTCTCGATCACCGACGAGAACGGCGCTCCTCGCGCCGCAGAGGCGGAGTCCGAGGACGGCGAGTACATCATGACCTCGCGCAGCGACGACTACGTGCACGGACGCCAGACGTACGTCTTCACGTACACGCTCGAGAACGTCACGCGCTTCTATGCCGACACCGGCGCCGACGAGTTCTACTGGGATGTGAACGGCGTCGACTGGGCGCAGCCCTTCGGGCGCATCACGGCACGGGTCACGATGCCCGCCGAGCTGTGGGACGCCCGCACCGGCGAGCAGGCCTGCTACGTCGGGTATCAGGGCGACACCCGCACGTGCACCATCGCCGACGTCGACGGGGCGGTCGCGGCATCCGTCGAAGGAGTGCAGCCGTACCAGACGATGACGATCGCCATCGGCTTCCGCCCCGACACGTTCACCGAGTTCGACACCGGCTACCTCGCATCGCCCTGGGGCTGGCTGCAGGGCGGCGTGGCGCTGCTCGGTCTCGGCACCGCGCTCGTGCTGGCGGGAGTGACCCGCAGACGTCATCTGCGCGACGCCGCCGGGCGGCCCGTCATCATCGCGGAGTACACGCCGCCGCGGCAGATCGATGCGCTCGAGAGCGCCGTACTGCTCGGCCGCACGACGAAGGCGATCCCCGCCGAGGTGCTCGAGCAGGCGGTGGTGGGCAGCATCCGCATCGAGGAGGGTCCGCCCAAGCTGTTCGGCGGGACGAAGCTGAAGGCGGTGCTCGTCGATCCGTCACTGGCCGATGGGGATGGACGGATGCTGCTGCCCGGCCTCTTCCCGTCGGGCACGCCGGGTGAGGAGTTCGAGTTCGGCCGCAGTGACACGCGCTTCTCGACGACGGCCCAGAAGGTGCTGAAGGCGGCCTCGGCGGAACTGACCAGCCGCGGCCTGCGGCGGCCGGTGCCCGGTGGTGCGCGGGCGTGGCCGATCGTCATCGCGATCGTGGCGGCCGTGCTCGTCGTGCTGTTCGGGATCGGGGCGCTCTCGGCCTTCGTCATGCCGCTGGTGCCGATCCTCCTCATCATCGGGTCGGTGCTCGTCGTGCTCGTCGTCGCCGGCATGGTCTCGCACAAGCCGCTCACGGCCGAGGGGGCGGAGGTGCGCGATCACCTCAGCGGCCTGAAGCAGTTCATCGAGTGGGCCGAGGCCGACCGCATCCGCATGCTCCAGTCGCCGCAGGGCGCCGAGCGCGTTCCCGTCGATGTCTCGGACCCGCGCGTGAAGCTCGAGCTCTACGAGAAGCTGCTGCCGTACGCCGTGGTGTTCGGCCAGGAGAAGAAGTGGGCCGACGAGCTGGCCGTGCTCTACGGCGACGGCCGCACGCCCGGCTGGTACGCCGGGTCGGCGGGGTTCAACGCGGCCGCGTTCTCGGCGGGGATCTCGAACCTGTCGACGTCGGCGTCGTCTTCGTCCTCCTCGGGAGGGTCGTCGGGCGGGGGTTCCGCCGGCGGCGGTGGCGGCGGGGGAGGCGGCGGCGGGGTGTGACCCGCCGCCGGCTTCGCGCGGTCGCTCGTCGGGCGTTCGCGCGGGTTAGCGGATGAGCCGCGGTTCCGAAAGGGGGTGCCGCCGGCCCGTGCCGCCAGCCAGACTCGTGACCCGTGAGAATCACCGACACGAGCGACCTGTGGTGGAAGTCCGCCGTCATCTACTGCCTCGACGTCGAGACGTACCTGGACTCGGACGGCGACGGCGTGGGCGACCTGCAGGGGCTCGCTCAGCGCATCGACTATCTCGCGCAGCTCGGCGTGACCTGCATCTGGCTCATGCCCATCTACCCCACGCCCGATCGCGATGACGGCTACGACGTCACCGACTTCTACGGCATCGACCCTCGCCTGGGCAACCACGGCATGTTCGTCGAGATGGTGCGCACGGCCAACGACCGCGGCATGCGGGTGATCGTCGACCTCGTCGTGAACCACACCTCCGACCGGCATCCCTGGTTCGTGGCGGCCAAGCGCAGCGTGAACTCGCCGTACCGCGACTACTACGTGTGGCGCGATGATCCGCCGCCCAAGGGACAGAAGAACACGGTGTTCCCGGGGGAGGCCGACGGCATCTGGACGAACGACGAGAAGTCCGGCCAGTGGTACCTCCACAGCTTCTACGAGCACCAGCCCGACCTGAACATCGCCAACCCGGCCGTGCGCGACGAGATCGCCCGCACGATCGGGTTCTGGCTGCAGCTCGGGGTCGCGGGGTTCCGCGTCGATGCGGTGCCCTTCCTGCTCGAGGTGCCCGAGGGCGCTGACATGGCGAACCCGCACGACTTCCTGCGCGATGCGCGCCGATTCATGCAGCGGCGCTCCAGCGAGGCGGTGCTGCTGGGTGAGGTCAACCTGCCGTACGAGCAGCAGGTCCCGTACTTCGGTGCGACCGACGATGGCCAAGAGCTGACGATGCAGTTCGACTTCGTCGCCATGCAGCGCCTGTACCTGTCCCTGGTGCGACGCGATCCGGCGCCGCTCGTCGAGGCGCTCTCGTCGCGCCCCGCGCTGCCGATCGAGACGCAGTGGGCGAACTTCCTCCGCAATCACGACGAGCTGACCCTCGACCAGCTCAGTGACGACGAGCGCCAGGAGGTGTTCGAGGCGCTCGCCCCCGACGAGAAGCAGCGCGTCTACGGTCGCGGCATCGTGAAGCGGCTGCCGACGATGCTGCAGGGCGATCCGCGGCGCATCCGCATGGCGTACAGCCTGCTGTTCACCCTGCCGGGGACGCCGGTGCTGTTCTACGGCGAAGAGATCGGCATGGGTGAGAACGCCGAGATCCCGGGGCGGCAGGCGGTGCGCACGCCCATGCAGTGGTCGGCGGGCAAGACCGGGGGATTCTCGGATGCCGCGCCCTCGCGTCTCGTGGCTGCGCCCCCGTCCGACGGGTTCGCGCCCGAGCATGTCAACGTGGCCGACCAGATCGAAGACCGCGGGTCGCTGCTCCACTTCTTCCGCGACCTCATCTCGCGGTACCGGATCTCGCCCGAGCTCGGCTGGGGCGCGTTCGAGGTGCTCGAGCAGGATGTCAGCGCGGTGCTCGTGCACTCGCTGCGCGCAGACGTCGGGCGGATGGTCGCGGTACACAACTTCTCGGAGGTGCCGGCCACCGTTCGCTTCGCCCTCGACGACGAGCCCGAGGGGGCGTCGCTGGTCGACCTGCTCGGCGCGCACCGTCTCGAGCTGGGCGAGCGCGGGGAGGTCGAGCTGGAGGTGGCGCCGTACGGGTATCGGTGGTTCCGGGTGGCGCGGCCCGGCGACGGCCGCGTGACCTGAGCGATGGCCGATCTAGGCCGAGGAGACGGTTCGCCGGTCGATGGGCCGAGTGGCCCGGCGCGGCTTCGCCCGCGTGATCGTGACGAGCTAGGCAGGTCTCGATCGCTCCAGGTCGGTGTGGAGCACCCGGTTCGCGGCGCGCCAGGGTCTTCGTCCATCGATCCAGCCCGGGGGCCTGACCTGAGGAACCCCGTCGAGCATCCGGATCTCCCAGCCGCTCGTTTCGATGGTCCGATGGTGGTGCCAGCACAGCAGCACGCCGTTGTCGGTGTGGGTGAGCCCGCCCCGGGAGTGCTCCACGACGTGGTGGACTTCGCACCACGCAGCCCGCACGCGGCATCCGGGGATCACGCAGCCGCCGTCCCGGGTGGAGATGGCGCGCCGCTGCCACCACGTGAACACGCGGTCGGTGACGTGGATCGCCTTGACCTTGCCGTTCGCGCCGAGAGTGACCCGATGGATGGTGCCATGGCATCCGATATGGCGGGCGAAAGCCGCCGGAACCGGCACCTCGCCGTCGGGCCCATCGACGAACGCGACGCCGTCAGGGCGGCCGAGCTGGCTCTCGGCGACCGTGACGACGAGCGTAGGCGCGGCGCCGCCGAGCGTCGGGGTATCGGCAGAGGCTGCCGCCGCAGCGAGAATGCCCGCCAACGCGTCGTGCCGCTTCTGGTCGGGCGTGCGCGGGTCCGGGACGTGCTCGTCTGCCGCGTCTGAACCGCGCTCGATGAGTGCGTCGACGAAGCGGGGTGTGCGGTCCTGCACACGTGGATTCAGGTGCGCGTCGAGGAGTCGCTGAAGGCCGGCCGCCACGTCGGCGGTGACGTTGCCGTGGATCGGGAAGAGGTGGTCGCGCTCGCGCCCGAGACGGAAGGCGCGCCGCTGCTCGGAGTCTTCGTCGGGCAGCGCGCCGTCGGCGTCGAGGTACAGCGCCCAGGTCTGCGTCATGACCCGAAGCTCGGCCACAGTGCACGGCGGTTCGGTCGCTGTGCCGGTGGCGGCGACCACGAGCTCGGATTCCGCCGCCTCCACTTCGTCGGCGCCGCATCGGCGCTGAAGCGGACGGAGTCCGTCGACGATGGTCGTCAGCGCGTCGAGGCTGAGCCGGCCGGTGGCGAAGGCCTGGCGCGCGTGCTCGAACGGTGCCGGGCGGCCGTACCCGGTGAGCGAGGGGCGCGTGGTGACGGCACGGGCGGTGCGCAGCCGCGCGCGAGCGGTGGCGCCGGAGACGTGGATGCTGCGCTCCATGATCTCGGCGGCACTGCCGCACCCGTAGACGGTGGTCAATGTGACGTCGGCGGTGCCGGGCTCACTGCGGCGCCCGACCTCTCCCGCGAGGCCCAGGCGTGCGGCATCCGCCCACCGGCCGATCTCTTCGACGACCTGCAGCGCGTTGACCAGATCGGCGTCGGAAAGCAGACGCTGACCCTCGTGCGCGAGCGGCTCGCGCAGCATCTCGCCGAGGCTCGCAGCCAGGCTGCGGAGGTCGTCGAGCGGGAAGTTCATGCTTCCATCATGCCGAGGGCTTCCGACATCGGAAGCGGTGAAAAACCCCGGTCGGAATGATTTTCTGTGGACAACTCGATGCCTGCGGCCAGCGCCTTCGCCTGGGGAGGAACCGCCGCACCGCCTGGGCAAGAGTAAGGGCCGGTCGGAGAGGCTACCGACCGGCCCTTGTCCCTTGCACCAAGAGTGTCCTGCAATCACATGCCGGTAGCTGCCACAGCAAAACAACTACCGTGCAAGCACTCTATAACGGCCAGATAACGCTGGCAAGGGTTTGTCGTTATCTTTTCGTGATTCATTGATGAAGGCGTCAACGGGCGCGGTGGAGGGCCGCCGGGGCCGCGGGCCGCGTTCCACATGTCATAGTCGATCCCGGTGGAAACACGGGGTGGAAGAGGGGGCGAGAGTGACCCACGAGGGATGGATCTACGAGCGCGCGGCTGATGGTTCGGCGCGGTACGTGCTCGGAACGGTGGGCGAAAAGCCGCTCGTGTGTTTCGGGATCAACCCCAGCACCGCGGTGCCGAACGCTCCTGACCGCACGATCGCTCGGGTGAGCAGGTTCGCGGCCGACAACGGCTACGACAGCTGGATGATGCTCAATGTCTACCCGCAGATCGCGACCGATCCCAAAGACCTCGACCGCGTCCACCGCCCAGAACTCAAGGCCGAGAATGAGCGGCACATCGCTCGGGTGATCGGCGATCGTCGGCTGACGCTCCTGGCGGCGTGGGGAGGACTCGTCACATCCCGGCCGTATCTGCCCTCTCTCCTGCGCGACATCGTGCAGCTGACGACAGATGCCGGCTGCGACTGGGTCTCGCTCGGACAGCCGACGAAAGACGGGCATCCCCGCCACCCGCTCTACGTGCGCGGCGATACCCCGTTCCAGCCGTACAGCACGGCGCGGTACGCCGCGCTCTGACCGGCCGTCCGCGACCGGGGCGTGCGCTCCGTGGGATGCGCTGTGGTTGGCTGGAGGCGTGGAGCTGCACCCGGTACGGGCCCAGGACGTCGCGGCGCTCGCCGAGTTCTTGCGGCGGGTCGACCTCACCGTGAGCGGACTGGATGCCCCGACCGTGCGCCTGTGGCTGGTGCGCGACGCCGTCGGCGCGATCATCGGCAGCACGGGGTACGAGCTCGGCGCGGGTGGTCGGGATGTGCTGATCCGCAGCGTTGCCGTCGACCCCGGCATCCGGTCGTCCGGCATGGGACGTCGACTGGCCCGCTTCGCGTTCGACCGCGCGTCGGAGGAGGGCGCGCGGCAGGCGTGGCTGTTCAGCCGTCGGTCCGGCCCGTTCTGGCAGAGCCTCGGATTCGCTCCGGCCGATCGCCACGCCCTGGCCGACGCCCTCGCAACGACCCACCAGGTGCAGCTCTTCCGACAGACCGGGCAGCTCGACCGGGAGGTCGCCTGGTTCCGGCCGCTCTCCGACGACGGCAGACCGCGGACGCTGGCCGCGATCCGCTGATCACGGCGACCGTCCCTCGCGGGCGGCGACACCCGCGCGCAGGGATCGTCGATCACGCCGGTTGTCGGACGCGCGGGCTCCGGCGTCCGTGCGCGGGCTCCGGCATCCGTGCGCGGGCTCCGGCATCCGCTCCGCGCTCAGCCACCGTCGCCGCCGCGCTCTGACCGGCCACCGTCGGTCCGTAGCCGTCGGTCCGGAGCCGTTGGAGCCTGCGCGCGACGAGCACCCTCTTGACGCCGGCATCCGGATGTGTACAGTGTCAACATATCGACCCGCACCCTCGGAGGCTCCGATGCAGAGCACGACACCGCCGGCACTTCCCTCCGTCGTCGACGCCGACACGTGGCGTCGCGAACTCGCCGAGCTGCGAGTGCGCGAGAAGGCGGCCACCCGCGAGCTCGACGCGATCGCCGCGCAACGACGGCGGCTGCCGATGGTGGAGATGCCCGACTACACCCTCGTCGGCAAGGACGGCCCGGTGCGGCTCGCCGACATCTTCGAAGGCAGGTCGCAGCTCATCGTCTACAACCACATGTGGTTCGAGGGCAAGGAGTGGCAGTGCCCCGGCTGCACCAGCCTCACCTCGCAGTGGACCCGCCTGGACTTCCTCGAGCCCTATGACGCGCGCTTCGTGATCGTCACGCAGGGGCCCATCGACGAGGCGCTCGCCTACAAGGAGCGCGTCGGCAACCGCATGGAGTGGTACTCCACGGCCGACAGTCCGTTCGGCGCCGACGTCGACGCCCCCGCGGGCGGCGGCTTCGCCGTCAACGTCTTCCTGCGCGAGGGCGACACGGTCTACCGCACCTGGCACACCAACGGCCGCGGCACCGAGCAGCTCGCCTTCACCTTCCCGCTCATGGACGTGCTGCCGTACGGCCGCCGGGAGGAGTGGCAGGACTCGCCCGAGGGCTGGCCGCAGACCGACACTTTCGACGGTTGGCTGTCGTCGCAGAAGGTGGCGGAGCTCTACGGCCGGGAGCCGCGCGAGGCGTGACGGTGGACGGATGCCGCGTCCCGCGACTGCGGCCGGGCGCGGCATCCGTCAGTATGAGAGGCGATGAGCACCTCGCCGCGCGACTCCCGCCGATCCTGGACCCCGCTGGTGCCGAGCGTCGCCGCCGGAGCGCTGTGGCTCGTGGTGGCGTGGGTGCGCTGGGCGTTCCTCGACATCCCATCGGGCGTCGCGCAGATCGGCAACCTCATCCCCGCCGTCATCCCGCCCACCGTGCGCACCTGGCCGGCGCCCTGGCCCGCCCTTGCGCTGGTGATGAGCGCGCTCGCGGTCATCGCGTCCCACGCCCTCTTCTCGAGACTCGCGATCACGGGGAAGGGTGGCCGCGCAGCGACGGAGTCCGGCGCGGGTCGGCGTGACGCCCATGCCGCTCCGGCAAACGACCGGCACGCCGCGAATCCCGTGATCGGCGCCTGGTTCGCGACGATCGCCGCCGGTGCGACGGTCGGACTCGCGCTCGATGTCGCCGTGGTCTGGGACTCCCTGGCGATGTTCGGGCCGCGCGGACTCATCGTGGGCGAGTTCGGCGCGGCGGCCGCAGCGGGTGCGCTGTGGGGTCTTGTGGCGGGTTGGATGCCGGGGCTCCTCGCCGGTCGCGCGCTCCGCTCCGTCGAGCCGTCGCGTCGGCTCGCGGGGTGGCTCGTGGTCGCCGCGGGGCTCGCGGTGGTCGCGACGATCGGTGCCACGGTGGCCGGCGCCGACGTGCGCCGCGCCGACATCGCGGCGCAGAATCAGGCCCGGCTCGAGGCGGAGGCCGAGACCAGCTGGGGAGCGCCGCCCGACCCTGCGGCCCAGGGTGAACCGGTGCCCGCGTCGGCGCCCGCGACCGGGCCGCTCGACCCCCAGTGGTGCACGGCCGACCGCGCGATGCTGCTCAAGGGCGAGCCCGACGCGGCGACCGGCCACCGCGGCCTTGCGATCATGCTGTCGAACTTCTCCGACGAGCCGTGCGTCATCGAGGGCTATCCCGACGTGGCGTTCGGCGACCAGAACGCGCATCTGCTCGCGGCGGTCGTCGAGCAGGGCGGCTCGTTCATGGCGCAGGACCCCGGACCGGCGCGCATCGAGCTCCCGGCCGGCGGCTCGGCGGTCACGTACCTCGGTTGGGACGCCGCCCCGCCACACGGCGCGCTCGTGACGAAGACGGTCTACGCCGCGCCCACGGCGGGCATGGAGCGAGGCTCCTGGCCCATCGACCTCGACATCATCGAGGGCTCGACGGTGAAGGTCACCGCGTGGCAGCTCGGCGCCGCGCCCGGCCAGTACTGACCCGACGGCGGCTGCGAGCGCCGCAACGACGCAACGGTGCAACGAACCGTGCGTGGAGTCCGGCGCTGGATGCGACGAAGCCGCGCCCGGCCACCCGGCCGGACGCGGCATCCGTCGATCAATACCAGTCGGTCGCCTGCGAGTGGCCCCATGCGGCGCACGGCGTGCCGTACGCGCGCTGGATGTAGTCCAGGCCCCACGCGATCTGCGTCGTGGCGTTGGACTGCCAGTCGGCCCCGAACGAGGCCATCTTGTCGCCCGGCAGCGACTGCGGAATGCCGGTCGCGCCGCTCGAGCCGTTGTAGGCCTGGTAGTTCCAGCTGGACTCCTTGGTCCACAGCGACTCGAGGCACGAGAACTGGCCGTCACCCCAGCCGTACTGCGACGCGGCCATCTGGCGCGCGGTCGCCTTGGCGCCGTCGGGGGTGTTGGCGGCGGCGAGGGCGGCGGCGGCCGCCTCTGCCTGGCGCTGCGCCTCGGCGGCGGCCGCGGCTGCGGCGGCGGCCGCCTCTTCGGCGGCCTTCTCGGCCTTTGCGGCGTCGAGGCTCTCCTGCAGGTCGGCGACCTCCGCCGACACCGCCGCGGTGGCGGCCTCTGCGTCGGCGGTGATCCCGGGAATGAGGAGCATCGGCACGACCTCGAGGTCTGACAGCTGATCGATCGACGACTCGAGCGCCGCGGTGTCGACCGAGGTGTCGGCGGCGGCGAGGGTGAGCCCCGAGGCCGCGATGTCGGCGGTGAGGGTCTCAGCGGCGGTCAGGGCGCCACGCGCGTCGAGCAGCGTGCCCTGCGCGTCCACGCGGATGTCGCGGAGGGTCCCGGCGGTCGGCACCGGAGCGGCGGCCGAGGCGAGGGCGGTCGCGGCCAGGGGTGCCGCGGCGGCCAGGGCCGGCGAGGCGAAGGTGAGCGCCGTCGTGGTGACGACGGCGAGGGCGGCGCCGGCGGCGACCGCGGGGACGAAGAGGCGGTGACGAGGGCGGCGGGCCGAGGTGGGCGACTGGTCTGAATGCATGACGAACGTACGATCCTTCGGGTTTCCGCGCGAGTGTTCAGCGCGGCGCGTCCGTCGGGTCGGACGCACAAGTCCACGAGTCTGCCTCATCGCCTCTGGACGACTCCCGGTGTTTTCCTGGCAGAACCGTGAGAGCGGTTCTTCTCGAAAGGCCTGATCCGGGGCTCTCAAACGGCGGAGAATGACGGATGCCGGGGGCCGCGGCATCCGTCATCGCCTGTGAATTCTCGTTCACATAACCCTTGTCGTGCGCGGCGTCGATGGTGCATGCTGGCGGCAGCAACGGCGCACCAGGAGGCACCCATGACGTTGACCGCAGCGCAGCGGGCGACATTCGAGTCGATCTTCGACACCTTCGCACCCGGCGACGGCAACGGCATCCCGTCAGCCACGCGGCTGGGGGCGGTTTCCATCGCCGAGGGGATGCTCGAAGCGAACCCCCGGAAGGAGGAGGCCGAGCTTCTCGGGCGTGTGCTCTCGCTGTGGGACACCCCGCTCGGCGGCATGCTGCTCGGGGTCGGGCCGCGCCGCTTCTCGAGCCTGCCCGCCGCGAAGCGCGAGGCGGCGCTGATCGCGATGTCGGACTCGCGTGTGCCGCTCAAGCGCGTTCTCTTCCAGAATCTGAAGTCGGCGGCGATGCTGTCGTACTACGTCGCCCCGGGCGCCGACGGCCGGTCGCCGCTGTGGGACGCGATGGGGTATCCGGGTCCTCCCGGCGCGCGGCCCGACGCGGCGCGACCGCCGCTGCACCCGCAGACCCCCGAGTCGCACCTTTCGCTCGACTGCGACGTGGTCGTCGTCGGCTCAGGTGCGGGCGGAGGCACGGCCGCCGCGGTCCTGGCGGCGGCCGGGCTGGACGTCGTCGTGCTCGAGAAGGGTGTGTACTACGACGACGGCGACTTCGACGGCGGCGAGCTCAGCGGCCTCGCCCGCCTGTACGCGCCCGGCCCGTCGGCCACGGCGGAGGGGCAGCTCAGCATCATGTCGGCGCAGTGCCTCGGCGGCGGCACGGTGGTGAACTTCTCCACGTCGTTCCGCACGCCCGAGCACGTGCGCGCCGAGTGGGCGGGGCACGGGGTGCCGCAGTTCGCCACCGACGAGTACGACCGCGCGCTCGACGCGGTGTGGGAGCGGCTGGGCGTCACCGCCGCCTACAGCGCGCCGTCGCACCGCGACCGGATCATGGAGCGCGGGCTCACGAGCCTCGGCTGGCACGTCGGCGAGCTCGAGCGCAACGTCGCCGGCTGCGACACCGGCGTCGAGTGCGGACGCTGCGGCTACGGCTGCCGCATCGGCGCGAAGCAGTCGGTGACGAAGACGTGGCTGGCCGATGCGGAGGCGGCGGGCGCCCGGCTGTACACCGGCGTCGACGTGCGGCAGATCGACACGGCGGGCGCGCACGCCACCGGTGTCACGGGGCGCACCGCCGCGGGGCACACCGTGACCGTCCGCGCGCGTGCGGCCGTGGTTGCGGGCGGCAGCGTGCAGACGCCGGCGCTGCTGCGCCGCTCGGGACTGGCGAACCCCAACATCGGCAAGCACTTGCGCCTGCACCCGGCCACCGCGGTGTGGGCGGAGTTCGAGGAGGACGTGCGGCCCTGGGAGGGCGCGATGCAGGCGCGCTACTCGGCCGAGCGCGCCGACGTCGACGGCTCGGGCTACGGCTCGGTGTACGAGACGGCCGCGGCGAACCCGGGGCTGTCGGTGGCGTTCCAGTCGTGGCGCGGGGCCCGGCAGCACCTCGAGGTGATGAAGCGCCTGGCGCACTACTCGAGCGTCGGCGTCATCACGCGCGACCAGGACGCGGGCGAGGTGCGCGTCGACAAGGCCGGCGAGCCGACCATGCACTACCGGCTCTCCGACCGCGATGCGGCCCGCGTGCAGGCGGGCGTCGCCGGGGCCTCGCGCATCCTCGAGGCCGCCGGTGCGCTGCGCATGTTCTCGGGCCATCAGGCCGGCATCGAGTGGACGCGCGCGAGCGGCGAGCCGCTCGACGCGTTCATCGCCCGCTGCGCCGCGGCCGGCTACGGTCCCGGGCGATGCTCCATGGCGGCGCTGCACATCATGGGCACGGCACGCATGGGCGGCTCGGCCGAGACGAGCGCGGTCGACCCCGACGGCGCCACCTGGGAGGTCCCGAACGTCGTCGTCGCCGACGCGTCCACCTTCCCGACGGCGTCGGGCGTCAACCCGATGATCTCGATCGAGGCCATCGCCTACATGAACGCGACGCGCCTCGCCGCGCGTCTGCGGGGCTGACGAAGGGGATTCCGGATGCTGCGGCCCGCGGCATCCGCCAGTCGCTCAGGCCTGGCGGTGGGCGGCGTAGTAGGCGAGCAGGGCGCGGGTGGAGGCATCCTGCGCTCCGATCGCGGCCTCGTCGCCCTCGATCGCCGGGGCGATCTGCAGAGCGAGCTGCTTGCCGAGCTCGACGCCCCACTGATCGAACGAGTTCACGCCCCAGATCACGCCCTGCGTGAACGTGATGTGCTCGTACAGTGCCACGAGCTGGCCCAGCACCGCCGGCGTGAGGGCGGGCGCGAAGATCGACGTCGTCGGCTTGTTGCCGGCGAACGTGCGCGCCGCCACCAGCGCGCCGGTGGTGCCCTCCGCCTCGACCTCTTCGGCCGTCTTGCCGAACGCCAGCGCCTTGGTCTGCGCCAGGAAGTTCGACAGGAACAGGCCGTGCACGTCGCGGCCGCCGTCTTCGAGCGGGTAGGCGGGGTTCGCGAAGGCGATGAAGTCGGCGGGGATCAGACGGGTGCCCTGGTGGATGAGCTGGTAGAACGCGTGCTGGCCGTTGGTGCCCGGCTCGCCCCAGAACACCTCTCCGGTGTCGGTGGTGACGGGGGAGCCGTCCCAGCGCACCGACTTGCCGTTGGACTCCATCGTCAGCTGCTGCAGGTACGCGGCGAAGCGGCTGAGCTGCTGGGCGTAGGGGAGCACGGCGTGCGACTGCGCACCGAGGAAGTTCGAGTACCAGACGTTGAGCAGGCCCATCAGCACCGGCACGTTGCGCTCGAGCGGCGTGTTCGCGACGTGCTCGTCGACGGCGTGGAAGCCGGCGAGCAGCTCGCGGAAGACGTCGGGTCCGAGCTCGATCATGAGCGACAGGCCGATGGCCGAGTCGACGGAGTAGCGGCCGCCCACCCAGTCCCAGAACCCGAACGCGTTGTCGGTGTCGATGCCGAACGCGGCGACCTTGTCGAGCGCGGTCGAGACGGCGACGAAGTGGTGCGCGACGGCATCCGTCTTCTTCTCTTCGCTGCCGTCGATCGCGCCCGCCGCCGCGAGGCCCGCCCAGAGCCAGTCGCGGGCGAGGCGCGCGTTGGTGAGCGTCTCGAGGGTGGTGAAGGTCTTCGACGCGACGATGAAGAGCGTCGTCTCGGGGTCGAGGTCCTTGGTCTTGTTCGCGATGTCGAACGGGTCGATGTTCGACACGAAGCGCGCCTGGATGCCGGCGGTCGCGTACGGCTCGAGCGCCGCCGAGATCATGACGGGACCGAGGTCGGAGCCGCCGATGCCGATGTTGACGATGTGGGTGACCTTCTTGCCGGTCACGCCCGTGAACTCGCCGCTGCGGACGCGGTCGGCGAACGCGGTCATCGCCGTGAGCACCGACTGCACGTCGGCATCGATGTCCTGCCCGTCGACGACGAGCGCCGGCTGCGCGCCGGCCGGGCGGCGCAGAGCCGTGTGGAGCACCGCCCGGTCTTCGGTGGTGTTGATGTGCTCGCCGGCGAGCATGGCGGCATAGCGCTCGGCCACGCCGGTCTGCTCGGCCAGGCGCACCAGGGCCGCGAGGATCTCGTCGGTCACGAGGTTCTTCGACAGGTCGACGTGCAGGTCGGCGAGCTCGAAGCTCAGCCGCTCGGCACGGCGCGGGTCGATGGCGAACCAGTCGCGGAGATCGGGGGTGAACGAGTCGCGGATCGCGCTGAGTTGGGCCCAGGCGGACGTGGTGGTGGCATCGACGGGAGCGGTCACGCCCCCTACGGTACCCGCGCCGCCGGACGCGGTGGTTTCGTATTGCTCACCGAGTCCGTCGGGTGATTGTGAGCCGGCGCGGCGGCCGTGGCCGAGGTCCGGCGCGCGGCGGCGGACGGTCCGGTGCCGGGTCGGCGGGGGCCGGACTCGCGGCGACCGACCATAGGCTGGAAAGGCCATGCCCTTCCCCTCACCCGATCTGAAGCTCATCGCCGTCGACATGGACGGCACCCTGCTCGACGGCGACGGCCGTGTGCCCGACGCGCTCTGGCCGCTCCTCGACCGCCTGCACGGGCGCGGCATCCGGTTCGCGCCGGCGAGCGGCCGCCAGCTCGCGACGCTGCAGCGCACCTTCGCCGGCCACCTCGACGACGCCGTCTTCATCGCCGAGAACGGCGCGTACGTCGTCGAGGGCGAGACCGAGATCAGCTCGGACGCGATGGATGCCGCGTTCACAGGCTCGCTCATCGCGCGCGTGCGGGCGCTCGGTGCGGCCGGCAGCGACCTCGGCGTCGTCGTGTGCGGCAAGCGGTCGGCCTATATCGAGCGGGCGGATCCCGCATTCCTCCCGGAGGCGGAGAAGTACTACGCCCGCCTCGAGATCGTGCCCGACCTGCTCCAGGTGGACGATCAGATCCTGAAGGTCGCGATCTTCGACTTCGCCGAGGCCGCCACCACCGCGCCGGCGCTCGACGACCTCCGCGCCACCCATCAGGTCGTCGTGTCGGGGCACCATTGGATCGACGTCATGAACGCCGGCGTGAACAAGGGCGTCGCGCTCCGCCGCCTGCAGGCCGCGACGGGAATCACGCCCGCGCAGACGGCGGTCTTCGGCGACTACCTGAACGACCTCGAGATGATGGATGCCGCGGACCTGTCCTTCGCGATGGCGAACGCGCATCCCGAGGTCATGGCCCGCGCCCGTTACGCCGCGCCGTCGAACACCGAGCAGGGCGTCATCACGACGATCCACAGGCTGCTGGATGGAGTGCCCGAGGTCGCGGCATCCGCCCCCTAGGGTGAACCCATGTTCATGGCGTCCACCGGGTACATCGTCGTCATCCTCGTCTACGCGCTGCTCGCCGCGATCGCGTTCGGCATCGTCTACGGCGCCGTGCGTCTGGCGGTGACCCACGCGCTGAAGTCGCACACCCGGTGGGTCGACCGCGGCAAGCCCTGAGCTCGCTCTAGGCTCCGGGTATGCCCGTGAGCCAGAGCCGCCGCGCGCGTGCGTCGCGCCGCCGCGCGCGCCGCGTCGCGGCCGCCGACAACGACCTCACGCTCGACGAGTGGGAGGCACTCCTCGAGGCGTGGGGCGCGTGCGCGTACTGCGGGGCGGCCGCGGGGCCGTTCCAGAAGGACTGCGTCCTGCCGATCTCGCGGGGCGGCCGCTACACGTTCGAGAACGTCGTGCCCGCCTGCCGTTCGTGCAACGCCAGCAAGTGCAACGACGAGGTCACGGGGTGGCTGCGCCGCAAACGGCTCGACGAGCGGGCCTTCCTGCTGCGGCACGTCGAGGTGCTCGCGGCCTGGCGTGCGTCGTCGGCTCCCGTCGCCCGGGTGAGCGAGCAGCCTGCCGCCGCACCGGGGGGAGAGGTGCCGCAGTGACCGTCGAGATCCGCCCGTACGAGGCACGCGACTGGGACGACATCTGCCGCATCCACGACGCCGCCCGCGTCGACGAGCTGCGAGGGGCGGGGCTGCTCGAGGCCTACCTCGACCTCGCCGCGACGTACGAGAACGAGGGGCTCTTCGACGACGAGGTCTGGGTCGCCGAGCACGACGGCCGGGTGGCCGGCTTCATCGCGGGCTCGGTGTCGGACGAGGGCGGCGAGATCACCTGGATCTACGTCGACCCGGGGCTCTACCGGCGGGGGATCGGCCGCGCGCTCGTCGCCCACTTCGTCTCGCTCTCGGGCGGTCCCGTCGAGCTCGAGGTGCTCGACGGCAATGCCGCGCGCGACTTCTACGAGGCTCTCGGGTTCGTGCTCGAAGGCACGACCACCGGCAAGCTGGCGGGCAACGAGGCCTTCACCGCGACCGGTCACACCCTCGTGTGGCGGCCGGCTGCGGCATCCGCCTGATCCTTCCCGGCGCACAGGAAGCGGCCCGCGCGTTCGGGTCGCGCGGGCCGCTGGTTCGAGACCTCGACTACTGGGCGGCGTAGCCGCCGTCGACGAGGTGGTAGCTGCCGCTGACGAAGGTCGCGGCATCCGATGCCAGGAAGGCGACGAGGTTCGCGACGTCCTGCGGGTCGCCGAGGCGGCCGAGCGCGTGCTTGGCAGCCAGCGTGGTCTGCGCGTCGGTGTCGAGGTTGGCGTCGACGAGCGGCGTGTGGATGAAGCCGGGGCCGACCGCGTTGACGCGCACGCCCTGCGCGCCGTACTCGAGGGCGGCGTTCTTCGTCATGCCGACGACCCCGTGCTTGGCGGTGACGTACGCCGACGACATCGGGATGCCGACCGAGCCCAGCACTGACGAGATGTTGACGATCGAGCCGCCGCCGTTCTTCGCGATGGCCGGCGCCTGCGCGCGCGTGCCGTAGAAGACGGCGTTGAGGTTGATCTCGATGACCTTCTGCCACGAGTCGATCGGGTACTCGCCGATGGGCGCGGCCGCACCGCCGATGCCGGCGTTGTTGACCGCGATCCGCAAGGGGGCGAGGGCCTCGGCGGCCTCGACTGCCGCCTCGCCGACCGCGGGGTCGGAGACGTCGCCGACGAACGCTGCGGCGGTGCCCCCCGCGCCGGTGATCTCCTGGACGACCGCGTCCGCGGCCTCCTGCCGCACGTCCGCGACGAGAACGGCCGCGCCGTTCGCGGCGAGGGTGAGGGCGACCGCCCGGCCGATGCCGGACCCGGCGCCCGTGACGATGGCGGAGCGGTCCGCGACATCGTACGTAGCCATGATTACCTCCGTTGGTGGCGTCATCGCGTGGCGCCGATCACTTCTCCGACATCTGTCGGCTATACATGAGTTAACCTACACCTGTCGGAAAGATTCCCGGAGGGTGCGATGGATCCGCGCAAGCAGCGCAGCCGCGACCGCCTGTACGCCGCAGCGCTCGGACTCGCCGCCGAACGGCCGGTCTCGTCGCTCACCGTGACGCAGATCGCCGAAGCCGCCGGCGTCCACCGCTCGACGTTCTACGAGCACGCGGAGTCGCCCGAGGTGCTCGTGCAGGCGGCGCTCACCGCCGAGCTCGACGCGCTGCGCGCCGAGCTCATGAAGGACCGGTCGGATGCCGCGACCGCCGTCACCACGGTGACCGAAGGCGTGCTGCGCCACATCCTGCGGCACGTCGACCTCTACCGGCGCGAGCTCGCCGACGGCGGGGGCGGGCTGCACGCGATGCTCAGCCGCCACTTCCGGGGGACGACGGCGGCGCTGCTCGAGCGCGGCCGGGTCGAGATCCGGGTCGACGCCGACGGGACGGCGCCGGGGGAGATCGCCGACGCCGCCGCCCGGTTCCTGGCGGACGGCACGGTCGGTGTCATCGACGGGTGGCTGCGGCATCCTGATCCTCGCGTGGAGGACTTCCTGCGGCTGTACCTCGCGCTGCTGCCGACGTGGTGGCCACACCGGCCGCCCGGCTGAGCGCCTACTCGCCTTCCGGCCGCGCGAGCCGGGCGATGCCGTCGATGACGGCGCGGTGGGTCGCGGACGAGCCCAGAACGCGGAAGTGCCCCGCCGTCGGAACGCGCACATTGGTGGCGCCGTCGAGGGCGCTCCCCTCGGGGATGTGCGGGTCGAACGGCCCGAACACCGACACGATGCGGCCGTTCACGGAGGTCTCGCGGCCGAGCATGACGATCGTGGCGTTGCGCGGGCGGAAGGCGCGGATGCTCGGCACGATGAAGAGCCCCGCCAGTCGCGAGCCGCCGAACGGCGTCGCGACGGCCACCAGCCCGAGCAGGCCCAGCGGGCGCTCGCCGGTGGCGGACGCGGTGCTCGCCGCCGCCGCGGGGTCGTCGCCGTCGACAGCCGCAGCGGCGGCGCGCGCGGCCGCGCCGGTCGTCACGAGCGCATGCTTGCCGATGAGTCCACCCTTGCTGTGGGCGACGAGCACGCGGCCGGCCGCCGGTGCCGGGCGGCTCTCGAGCAGCTGGGCGAGGCGGTCGGCGGTCTCGGGGATGCTGTGCCGGTTGACGCCCAGCCCGTGCACCACCCGCACCCGGTGTCCCGCGGCGGCCAGGGCGTCGCCGAGCGGCCGCAGGAACGTCCAGTGCTCGTACACGCCCGGAATGAGGTACACCTCGGGCAGATCGCCGTCGTGGTGCCACGCCCGAGGGGTCGGGCGTGGCCGGCCGATCGCCCACGGGAAGGAGAGCACCGCGAGCTGCCGGCGCGCCGCGTAGACGTAGTCCGCGGCCCACCACAGGCCGCGCCGCAGCAAGGACGCGCGCGGCGGTGCGACGGGCGCGGGGGCGTCGGGCATGCGCCAAAGTCTAGGAGGCGCCGGGGTCGGCGCGGGCGCTCTCGCTCCGGCGCGGTGTGCCTCAGGCGGGCGGGGTCTCGGCGGACGGGTTCCCGATCGGGGCGCCGGGCGGGGTCGGCGTTCCCCGCACGCCGGTGATGGCCGACTCGACCACCGCGGCCGCGAGGGCGTCGATCACCGGCGCGGGCTGCCACCTGACCGGGCCGTGCACGGCGATGTCGGCGAACCCGTGCACCGCCGACCAGCAGGCCCACTCGGCGAAGGGGCGGCGATCGGCGGACAGGGCTCCGGCATCCACCATCGCGTCGAGGGTCTCCATCAGCAGCCGGAAGGGCGCCACGATCTCGTCGTCGAGCGTGACGATCGCGTCGTTGGCGTGCGTGTCCTGCGTGAAGAACGCCGTCTCGAAGAGCCCGGGCTCGCCGCGGGCGAAGTCGATGTAAGCCAGGCCCACACGCCGCAGGCGCTCGATCGCCGCGTCAGCGGGCCCGAGGTCGTCGGGGGTGGCCTCGACGCGTTGCATGATGGCGGTCGCGAGGGCGAGCTGGGCTTCGCCCGCGACGGCGCGCACCAGCTCGTCACGG
Organism: Microbacterium sp. M3; assembly: GCF_033548675.1. NCBI lineage: Bacteria > Bacillati > Actinomycetota > Actinomycetes > Micrococcales > Microbacteriaceae > Microbacterium > Microbacterium sp. M3. Next base: position 811,177 of record NZ_JAWTZT010000001.1, on the reverse strand, counting down.
TCGGCGAAGTGCCGGTAGGCGGCGTTGGGAGAGACGCCGGCGGCGCGCGTCGCCTCGCGCAGGGTCACCGCCGAGGGGCCTCCGGCGCGGGCGAGCTGCAGCCCTTCGCTGACGAGCGCGCGACGCAGATCGCCGTGGTGATACGTGCGCGCGGGTGAGCTCATTGCGCCGTCCTGCTCAGGTGTGTACGTTGTGAACATCGAATGTGAACAGTGTCCACATTCACTCTAGGCCCTCGCCTGCCTTTCCTCGACCGCGAACACGCCGGAGAACCATCGCATGAGTCAGCCGACCCCCGCGGCAGGCGCCCGGGCCGACGATCCTCGCCAGCACACCCCCGACGCGCGGACCGTGCGCGCCTTCCACCAGGTGCTCGTCAACACCGCCGTCGCGAACGTGACCACCAGCTACCTCTGGTTCGCGCTGACGTTCTGGGTCTACCTCGAGACGCAGTCGGTGCTCGCGACCGCCATCATCGGCGGCTCGTACATGCTGCTCGTCGCCGTCTTCGGCGTGGTGTTCGGCGTCATCGTCGACCGCATGAAGAAGAAGGCCGTGATGCTCCTGTCGAGCATCGTGACGCTGTCGGCGTACGTCCTCGCGGGGGCGATGTTCCTCGCGTTCCCCGAGAGCAGCCTGCTCGACTGGACCGGGCCGTGGTTCTGGGTGTTCTCCGGTGTCATCCTCCTCGGCGGCGTCGTCGAGAACCTGCGCAACATCGCGCTGTCGACGACGGTCACGCTGCTCGTGCCCTCCGACCAGCGCGACCGTGCCAACGGCCTCGTCGGTGCGGTCCAGGGCATCGCCTTCATGGTGACGAGCGTGTTCTCGGGCCTGTCGATCGGCCTGCTCGGCATGGGGTGGACGGTCGCCATCGCCATGGCCGCCACCGGCGTCGCTCTCATCCACCTGCTGTTCGTGCCGATCCCCGAGCGCGGCGTCGCGCACGTCGACGGCGAGGCGCCGAAGGGCTTCGGGTTCCGCGGCGTGATCCCGGCCGTGATGGCGGTACCCGGACTTCTGGCTCTCATCCTCTTCTCCACGTTCAACAACCTGGTGGGCGGCGTCTTCATGGCGCTCATGGACCCGTACGGCCTGACGCTCTTCTCGGTCGAGATGTGGGGCATCGTCCTCGGCATCACGAGCTTCGGCTTCATCATCGGCGGCGGGCTGGTGGCGAAGTTCGGGCTGGGCAAGAACCCGGTGCGCACGATGCTGCTGGTCAACATCGGCATCGCCGTCCTCGGCATGACCTTCGCCATCCGCGAGTGGTGGTGGCTCTACGCGCTCGGCATCCTCATCTTCATGGCGCTCATGCCCATCGCCGAGGCCTCCGAGCAGACGATCGTGCAGCGTGTGGTGCCCTTCGAGAAGCAGGGGCGCGTGTTCGGCTTCGCCGCCAGCGTCGAGTCGGCTGCCGCGCCCGTGTCGGCGTTCATCATCGGGCCGCTCGCGCAGTTCTGGCTCATCCCGTTCATGGAGTCCGCGCAGGGCCAGAACTCGCTCGGCTGGCTGCTCGGCGACGGCGACGCCCGCGGCATCGCGCTGGCCTTCGTCGGCGCCAGCCTCGTGCTGCTGCTCGTCGTGCTGCTCGCCTTCGTCTCGAAGCCCTACCGCGAGCTCTCCGACGCCTACGCCGCCGCCGCGCCGCCCGCGGACCCGGATGCCGCGACCGAGCCGCCCGCGCACGCTGCGGAGACGGATGCCGCGACCGGCGCCGATGCGGCGACCACGACGCGATAGCCCCGGCGCGGGGGTGTCAGAGCTCGGGGGTGCGGGGCGGCGGGGTGCGGCGCGGGTGCAGCGCCTCGAAGGCGGCGGCCCAGCGCAGCAGGTCGGCGTCGGCGTAGGCGCGACCCGCGATGGTCAGGCCGACGGGCATGCCGATGTCGGACATCGTGCCCATGGGCACCGTCACGGTCGGGATGCCGAGGTGGCGGATCGCGAGGTTGCCGTTGGCGACCCAGACGCCGTTGCGCCAGCCGAGATCCGCGGATGCCTCGACCACGTCCATGTCGGCGGGCCCGACGTCGGCGACGGCCGGGAAGACCACGGCGTCGAGCGCGAGCGAGGTCATCCAGTCCTCGAGGTCGACGCGGCGAGTCTCCTCCAGGCCGCGGACGCCGTCCTCGAGCTCGGGGATGTCGGTGAAGGCGGCATACGGGTGCTCGCGCACCTGCGCGGGATACGTCGCGATGTCATCGTCGAAGCCGGTATACCGGTCGGGGAGTGCGCCGTCCGGGTGCGGGAAGATCGCCGCACCGTCGACCGCATCGAGCCGGTCGAGCGCCGGGTCGCCGTTGGCGCGCAGGAAGTCGTCCCACGCCCACGCCGACAGGTCGACGATCTCGCGGTGCAGGAATCCCTCGGTCACGAGCCCGCGGGTCTTGATGGTCGGCGCGCCGGGCCTGTCGCCCTCGTAGTTCGTCACGACGGGGAAGTCGACCTCGACCACCTCGGCCCCGGCAGCTTCGAGGTCGCGGCGGGCGGCTTCCCACAGCGCGATCACCGAGGCGCGGGTGTCGATGCGCGAGCCCGTCGGCCCGCCGATGCCGCCGTCGGGGTTCGTGCCCGCCTCGGGGTCGGCGTTGATGTACATGCGCGGCACGCCGAACCGCCGCCCGGCGAGGGACGCCCGGGCGTCGTCGGCGCCGGCCGGCGCGAGCGCCGGGTACGACGCGGGGCGGGTGGCTGAGGCATCCGGAATCTCGATCCACGGCTGCGCACGCCAGAAGTCGCCGCGGGTCTCGGGGTCGTCGGCGACCATGACGTCGAGGATCTCGAGCAGGTCGGCCATCGTGCGGGTGTGGGGCACGACCACGTCCATCGTGGGCACGAGCGGCCAGTTGCCGCGCACCGAGATCACCCCGCGCGACGGCGTGTACGCGCACAGCGCGTTGTTCGACGCCGGCGCGCGGCCGCTCGACCACGTCTCTTCGCCCAGGCCGAACGCCGCGAACGACGCCGCCGTCGCGGTGCCCGAGCCGTTCGACGAGCCCGACCCGAACGCCGACGTCAGGAAGTCCGCGTTGTACGGGCTCTCGGCGCGGCCGTACACGCCGCGCTGCATGCCGCCGTTGGCCATCGGCGGCATGTTGGTGAGCCCGACGAGCACGGCACCGGCCGAGCGCAGCCGCTCGATCGAGAACGCGTCGCGCTGGGCGACGAGGTCGGCGAACGCGGGGGAGCCGGCGGCGACCGTCAGCCCGCGGGCCATGAACGAGTCCTTCGCCGTGTACGGGATGCCGTCGAGCGGCCCGAGCGTGCGCCCTTCGGCGCGACGGACATCGGATGCCGCAGCCTCGGCCCGCGCATCGGGATTGCGCACGACCACCGCGGTGAGGGCGGTGTCGGTGCCGGGGGCGTCGTACGCGTCGATGCGGGCGAGGTACGCGTCCAGGAGCTCGACGGCGGTGACCGCGCCGGACTCGAGCGCGGCGCGCAGCTCGGCGATCGTCTTCTCCACGACGGGGTAGCGGGGGGTCATCGGTCTCCTCCGTGCGCAGCGCGGTCCGTCTCACCTCGCTCGCTCGACGACCCAGGGCCGGTCGTTGAGCGAGCGAGGTACGAGCGAGACGAAACGCCACAAGCGACCGCAGACCGCCGGCTCACGACGACACCTTCGGCTGCTGCTGCGTGATGCAGTGGATGCCGCCGCCGCCGGCGAAGATCTGCCGCGCGTCGACGGTCACGGCGCGGCGGCCCGGGTAGGCGGCCTCGAGGATCTCGCGCGCTCGCGCGTCGGCCCGCTCCTCGCCGAAGCCGCACGCGATGACGCCGCCGTTCACCACGAGGTGGTTGACGTAGCTGTAGTCGACGAAGCCCTCGTGGTCGCGGAGGGTCTCGGGCGCCGGGAGGTCGATGATCTCGAACGCGCGGCCCGCGGCATCCGTCTGCTCCGCGAGGAATGCGCGCAGCGCGCGCGACACCTCGAAGTCGGGGTGCCCGGGATCCTGCTGCGCGTGCAGCAGCAGCCGGCCCGGGGCAGGGATCGTGGCCACGATGTCGACGTGCCCGTTGGTGCCGAACTCGTCGTAGTCGCGCGTCAGCCCGCGGGGGAGCCAGACCACCTTCGTTGCGCCGATGGTGCGGTGGAGCTCCGCCTCGACGCGGGCCTTGTCGGCGAAGCGGTTGCGGCGCGCGTCGAGCTGCACGGTCTCGGTCACGAGGACCGTTCCCTCGCCGTCGACGTGGATGCCGCCGCCCTCGTTCACCAGGAGCGAGCTCACGACGTCGGCGCCCACGAGCCCGGCGGTGAAGCGGGCGTGCTCGGCGGCCTTCCCCCACGAGGCCCACTCCGGAGCGCCCCAGCCGTTGAAGATCCAGTCCACCGCTCCGAGCGCTCCCGGGCGCTCGTCGTCGACGACGAACGTGGGTCCGTGGTCGCGGAACCAGAACTCGTCAACCGGCGTCTCGACCAGCTCGACCGCCGAGTCGACGAGGCGGCGCGCGCGGTCGGTCTGCGACGGATCGACGAGCATCGTCACGGGCTCGAACGCCGCCACGGCGTTGGCCACGTCGGCCCAGGCCGCGTAGAAGCGCTCCTGCTCGGCGGGGTCGTCTCCGAGGGTCGGGCCCTCGTTCGGGAACGCCATCCACGTGCGCTCGTGCGGGTCGCCCTCGTGCGGCATCCTCCAGGCCATCGTCGCCCTCTCGCTCGGTGCGGACCGCGGCTGATCCGTCGGTCGCGGAGTAATTGATCTAGCGATCAATAGGCAAGCTATAGTGTCTGGTGAGCCCATGTCAACCACGCCCGCACGCTCCCGCACACGCAAGGCGCCCGCCGAGCGGGCGGCCGAGATCGTCGCGGCCGCGACCGCCATCGCGCGCGAAGGCGGACTGAGCGCGCTGACGCTCCGCGCGGTGGCCGAGCGCGTCGGCGTCGCGTCGGGCCTCGTCGCCCACTACCAGCCGTCGATGGACGATCTCGTCGCCCGCGTCTACGCCGACCTGGTGGAGGAGGAGGTGCGCGACGTCGAGGCGGTGCTGGCCGATGTCGCCGACCCGGCGGCCCGGCTCGGCGCCCTCATCGACACCCTGATGGACGGCGAGCGCGAGGAGCTCACCGTGGTGTGGGTCGAGGGGTGGGCGATGGCTCGCCGCAGCGAACCGCTCGCCGGCGCCGTGCGCGCGCAGATGGAGCGGTGGCAGACCCTCGTCGAGCGCATCGTCGCCGACGGATGCCGCAGTGGGGCGTTCGCGACGACCGAGCCTGGGGAGGTGGCGTGGGAGCTCATCGGCATGATCGACGGGCTCAATGCGCAGTCGCTCGCCCTCGGCACCGACACCTCGCGGTTCGCGCTGCGCACCGCCCGTGCCGCCGAGGCGCTCGTGGGCGCCCGGCCCGGCTCGATCCCCGTGCGGTCGTGACCGACGGCGATCACGGCGCTGCGGCGGGTGCGCGGGCTGGGCTAACGCCGTCGGGCACCTGACGCAACCCCCCTCCGCCGCTCGGCTCGCCCACGTACGGTCGGGGAAAGCGAGAAGGAGAACGACATGACGAACCTGACCCCCGACGACCGGCGCGACGATGAGGACGCCCTCCTCGACGATGTCCTCGTCGGCGACGACGACCGTCCGCTCGACCCCGACGCGGACGACGACCAGGTGAACAGCGCCGACGCCGACCAGCGCGCGGCGACCGAGGGCGAGATCGACGTCGACGAGCTCCCGTGACCGGCGGCCGCGGCGTGCGGACGGCCGCGCCGAGGGCGAGGATGGAAGCATGAGCGCCATCCCCACCGTGACCCTCAACGACGGCACCTGGTTCCCCGAGCTCGGGCTCGGCACCTACAACCTGCGCGGCGAGGAGGGGATCGCGGCGATGACCGCCGCGATCGACTCCGGCTACCGGCTCCTCGACACCGCGGTCAACTACGAGAACGAGCGCGAGGTCGGCGAGGCGGTGCGGCGCAGCGGCGCGGGGCGGGACGCGCTGCGCGTGACCTCGAAGATCCCGGGGCGCCACCACGGCCGCACCGAGGCCGTCGACAGCATCAAGGGCTCGCTCGATGCGCTCGGCCTCGACCGCATCGACCTGCAGCTGATCCACTGGCCGAACCCCAGCGTCGGCAAGTACGTCGACACCTGGCGCGGCATGATCGACGCACGTGAGCAGGGCCTCGTGCGGTCCATCGGCGTGTCGAACTTCACCGAGGCCATGATCACCGAGCTGATCGAGGAGACCGGCGTCGTGCCGGTGGTGAACCAGGTCGAGCTGCACCCCTACTTCCCGCAGGGGGCGCTGCGCTCCTTTCACGCGATGCACGGCATCCGCACCGAGAGCTGGAGCCCCCTCGCTCGCCGCAGCGAGCTCCTCACCGAGCAGCTCCTCACCGAGCTGGCGACCGTGTACGAGGTCACCCCGACGCAGATCGTGCTGCGGTGGCACACGCAGCTGGGCAGCACGCCGATCCCGAAGTCCGCCGACCCCGACCGTCAGCGCGAGAACGCCGACGTCTTCGGCTTCCGCCTCACCGACGAGCAGGTCGACGCCATCAGCGCCCTCGAGCGCGGGCGCCTGTGGGACGGCGATCCGCTCACCCACGAGGAGATGTGATCGACGGATGCCGCAGCCCCGCGCACTGCGCCGGGCTGCGGCATCCATGTCCCGCCAGGGCATCCGCGTTCCCGTCAGCGGGATCCGCGTTCCCTCGAGTCGCCAAGACACGCCGGAGCACCCGGTTTGTGTCCGGCGTGTCTTGGCGACTCGAGGGGACGGCGAGGGGACGGCGAGGGGACGACGAGGGGACGGCGAGGGGACGGCGAGGGGACGACGAGGGGACGGCGAGGGGACGGCGAGGGGACGACGAGGGGACGGCGAGGGGACGGCGAGGGGACGACGAGGGGACGGCGAGGGGACGGCGAGGGGACGACGAGGGGACGGCGAGGGGACGGCGAGGGGACGACGAGGGGACGGCGAGGGGACGGCGAGGGGACGACGAGGGGACGGCGAGGGGACGGCGAGGGGACGACGAGGGGACGGCGAGGGGACGGCGAGGGGACGGCGAGGGGACGGGCTCGGGTCAGGCGTCGGGCAGGGCGTCGAGCCACTCGGCGAAGGTCTGCGTCCCTCGCAGCGCGCCGCGCCCCGGCAGCAGCGCTCCGGAGCGGAAGGCGCGCCCCAGCGCGCCCGGCGAGTTCACCATCGGCACCGGCGCGCGATAGCCGATCGCGTGGGCGTAGCGGCGCACCATGTCGGCGAGGCTCTCCTCGCGCGGTCCGCCGAGATCCGGGGCGCGACCCGCCGGCCCGGCCTCGGCGAGGGCGACGAGCTGCTCGGCCGCCTCGCGCGCCGCGACGGGCTGGACCCTGCCGCGCGGCGCGACGTGCGCGCCGGGCGGGGCGCGATGAAACGTCATCGCGGCGTACTCGTGGAACTGCGTGGTCCGCAGGATCGTCCATGGCACGTCGCCCGCGGCGACCAGGCGCTCCTGCACGAGCTTGCCGGCGTAGTACCCGTCGGGCGCGGCCTCGGCCCCGACGATCGAGAGCACGACGTGGTGCGCGACACGCGCGGCCCGGCCCGCGGTGAGCAGGCTCTTGGTCGCCCCCGCGAAGAACGACACCGAGACATCGGGCTTCGAGGTCGTCACGTTCGTGACGTCGATCACCGCGTCGATGCCGTCCAGGCGACCGGCGATCCCCGCGCCGCTCAGCAGCTCGACGCCGGTGCGCCGCGAGAGCACGACGATGTCGTGACCGCGCTCGCCCGCGACGGCGGCGACGTGCACGCCGGTCATGCCGGTGCCGCCGGCGATGGCGATTCTCACGGGTCCTCCGGGTCGGGTTCCCTCCATCGTCCCCGACCCGGATCGCTCGCGGTAGGTCAGGCCTGGTGGGCGAGCCAGTCCGCGAACGTCTGCTCGCCGAGCACGGCACCCGCGCCCGGGAGAGCGAAGCCCGCGCGCATGCCCTTCATCTGGGCGCCCGGAAGGCTCACCGACGGGATCCACCCGCGGTGGCCCGTGCTGCGCGCGTAGGCCTTCACCATGTCGTCGAGCCGCTCCTCGCGCGGGCCGCCGAGGTCGGCGGCGCGGCCACGGGGTTCGCCGGCGGCGAGGCTCGCGAGGTGCGCCCCGACCTCCCGCGCCGCGACGGGCTGCACCCGCGCGCGCGGCGCGACGTGCAGCGGCCCGAGCTTCGCCTGCGCGAACAGCTGCCCGGCGAACTCGTGGAACTGCGTGGCGCGGAGGATCGTCCACGGCACGGCGCCTGATTCGACCACCCGCTCCTGTGCCACCTTGCCGGCGTAGTAGTCGTGGGGCATGCGGTCGACGCCCACGATCGACAGCAGCACGAGGTGCCGCACGCCCGCACGCCCTGCGGCGGCGAGCAGATTCCCCGTGGCGGTCTCGAAGAATCGCGTCGCCGCGTCCGCCGACAGCGTCGAGACGTTCGACGTGTCGACGACGGCGTCGGCGCCCGCGAGCGCGTCGTCGAGCCCCGTGCCGGTGGTCAGATCGACCCCCGTGCGCCGGCTCAGCACGACCGCGTCATGCCCTTTCGCCCGCACCGCCTCGACGACGTGATGTCCGACCACTCCGGTGCCTCCGGCGACCGCGATCCTCATGACCTGCTCCTCTCGTCCCGCCCGGTGCGGGATGCCCTCACCTCACCGACGACGCGGCACGCCAGAATGTGAGCCGGCAGAGTCTCATCCGCGGCCGTGCGTCGCCGGATGTCGCGAAGGGAGCAGGATGCCGTCGATCGACGAGGCGGAGAGCGAGCGCGGGGCGCTGCTGGGCCTCTGCTACCGCATGCTCGGGACGGTCGCCGACGCCGAGGACGCGGTGCAGGAGACCTTCGTCCGGTGGCTGCGCCTGTCGGATGCCGAGCGCGCGGCGATCCGCAACCCCGCGGCATGGCTCACCCGGGTCGCCGGGCGGATCTGCCTCGACATGCTCGGGTCGGCGCGCGCCCGGCGTGAGCGTTACGTCGGCGAATGGCTGCCCGAGCCGGTGCCGGGCGACTCGCCGCTCGCAGCGGCCGCCCCGGTCGATCCGGCCGAGCGCGTCACGCTCGACGACTCGGTGTCGATGGCGCTCCTGGTGATGCTGGAGTCGCTGAGCCCCGCCGAGCGCGTGGCGTTCGTGCTGCACGACGTGTTCGGCGTGCCCTTCGCCGAGATCGCTGAGACGGTCGGACGCACACCCGATGCGGTGCGCCAGCTCGCCTCCCAGGCGCGCCGCCACGTGCGGGAGCAGCGCGCGGGCGCCGCGACGCGGCAGGAGCACGACGCCGTGGCGCGCGCGTTCGCGGCGGCGACGACGACGGGCGACCTCGATGCCCTGGTCTCGGTGCTCGATCCTGCCGTGGTCCTCCGCTCCGACGGCGGGCGGCGCGTGTCGGCGGCACGGCGGCCCGTCCACGGCGCCGATCGCGTCGCGCGCTTCCTGCTGGGGCTTCCCCGCCTCGAGCCCGAGGCGGTGATCGCGCCCATCGAGACCCCGGATGGGATGGGCTTCCTCGCGACGCGCGACGGTGAGGCCATCGCGCTGCTGACGCTGCGGGTGGTCGCCGGGCGGATCGCCGACGTGTACGTCATGCGCAACCCCGACAAGCTCACCCAGTGGGGCTGACCGGCCGACCCGGCGTCGGGAGGCGTTCGGTTAGCGTGGAGCCATGGCGACCCCCTTCGACTCCCTGGACGACTTCATCGCGCTGCCCCGGGCGGAGGCCATCGCCCTCTCGCCGGACGGGAAGACCGCCGTGCTCACCGTCGCCGCCCTCAAGAAGGACGGCACGGGCTACGAGCGGGCGCTGTGGGCGATCCCCGCGACCGGTGGGGGCACGCCGCGGCGGCTGACGCGGTCGGCCAAGGGCGAGGCCGGCGCCGCCTTCACGGCGAGCGGCGACATCCTCTTCGTCTCCGCCCGCCCCGATTCCGAGGGCGACGCCGACGACGAGTCCGGCCAGCTGTGGCTGCTCCCGGCAAAGGGCGGCGAGGCCCGCCCCGTCACGCGGCTCGCCGGCGGCGTCGACGGCATCGCCGCGACCGCTGACGCGGCGGACCGCCTCGTGGTCACGGCATCCCTCCTCCCCGGCGCCGACACTCTCGAGAGCGAGGCCGCGCTGCGGGCCCGGCGCAAAGAGAAGAAGGTGTCGGCGATCCTGCACGAGACCTACCCCGTGCGCTTCTGGGACCACGATCTCGGCCCGGCCGAGCCGCACCTGATGGCGATCGACGTCGACGCGCTCGAAGACACGATCGCCGCGGTGGTCGCCGAAGCAGCCGCCGCCGACGAGGTGCGAGCGGATGCCGCAGCCTCCGCCTCTGCCGAGGCTCCGGCATCCGCTGCCGACGAGAAGCCGTACCCCGCGACACTGCCGCGCCCGCGCGACCTCACGCCCCGGCCCGGGCGGTCGGCCGACCACGCCGAGGCGGCCCTCACGCCCGACGGGTCGCGGCTCGTCGCCTCGCTGGAGCACCGCGAGCAGCGGGCCGGCCGCCGCGTGATCGTCGCGATCGACACGGCCTCGGGGGAGCGGGCCACGCTCTTCGACGAGGTGGGCGTCGACTACGAGATGCCGGCCGTGAGCCATGACGGCACCCGGATCGCCTACCTCCGCACCGTCAAGAGCACCCCCGAGGCGCCGACCGACTACGAGGTGTGGGTGGCCGGCATCGACGGCAGCGGGGCCCGCCGGATCGCCGCGGAGTGGGATCGCTGGGCCTCGTCCCTCGCGTTCGACGCCGGCGACGAGGCGCTCATCGCGACCGCTGACGAGAACGGCCGCGGGCCGGTGTTCCGCCTCCCGCTGGACGGCGGCGCGCCGCAGCGCCTCACCGACGACGATTTCGCGTACGCGAACGTCGTCGTCGACCGTGGCACCGGCGACCTCGTGGCCCTGCGGTCGTCGTGGGTCGTGCCGCCGCATCCGGTGCGCATCGCGCGCGACGGCGACGTCACCCCGCTCGCGACCCCGGCGGCGGCACCGTCCGCGCCGGGTTCGATCACCGAGGTGGAGACCACGGCGGAGGACGGCGCACGGGTGCGCGGCTGGCTGCTGCTGCCGGAGGGCGCGACGGCGAATGCCCCGGCCCCGCTGCTGCTGTGGATCCACGGTGGTCCGCTCAACAGCTGGAACGCCTGGAGCTGGCGGTGGGCGCCGCTGCTCGCCGTCGCGCGCGGCTACGCCGTGCTGCTGCCCGACCCGGGGCTCTCGACCGGGTACGGCCTGGAGTTCATCGCGCGCGGGTGGAACAGCTGGGGCGGCAAGCCCTACACCGATCTGCTGGCGATCACCGACGCCGCCGAGGCGCGCGATGACATCGACGAGACCCGCACCGCCGCGATGGGCGGGTCGTTCGGCGGCTACATGGCCAACTGGATCGCCGGGCACACCGACCGCTTCCGCGCGATCGTGACGCACGCGAGCCTGTGGGCGCTCGACCAGTTCTCGGGCACCACCGACAGTTCCGAGTACTGGCAGCGCATCTTCACCCCCGAGGCCATGCTCGAGCACTCGCCGCACCGGTTCGTCGGCGAGATCCGCACGCCCCTGCTCGTGGTGCACGGCGACAAGGACTACCGGGTTCCGGTGGGCGAGGGGCTGCGGCTGTGGTCGGAACTCGCCGAGCACCACGCCGATGCCGAGGGGCGCATGCCGCACCGGTTCCTGTACTTCCCCGACGAGAACCACTGGATCCTGAAGCCTCAGCACGCGGTCATCTGGTACCAGACGGTGTTCGCGTTCCTCGGCGAGCACGTGCGCGGCGAGGAGTTCTCGCGCCCCGAGCTGCTCGGGTAGCCGGCGGCGCGCACAGAATCGGAGGTTTCCGGCGACACGCCGCGAGACGGATGCCGCATCCGGCGTGTCGGGAGGATCTTCCGATTCTGTGCTCGGTGTCTGGGGGGGTCAGTGCGGGGCGTGGTACTCGGTCTCGCCGCGCTTCCAGTAGCCCTTCACCACGATCTGCGCGGCGTCGAGCCCCCAGCGATCGAGCAGCAGCGCGCGGCCGGGCTTGACGATCGACTGCTCGGCGGCGACGAACCCGAACACCGACCCCGACGGGCGGTCGTCCGCGCCGAGCCGGTCCAGCCGGGCGGCGAGGGCCGCGCCGGCCGCATCGGCGCCGCGGTGCACCTGCTCGACCACGACGCCCGCCGGCGCGTCGATCGCGAGCTCGTGCGCGGCATCCGTCACCTCCACCAGGATCCGCCCGACGGCGTCGGCGTCCATCGACTGCGCGAAGCGGCGCATCGCCGGCACCGCCGTCTCGTCGCCGGCGAGCAGCCACCCGTCGGGGCGACCGGTCAGCACCTTCGAACCGCGGGGCCCGCCGACGCCGGCGATCGCGCCGAGGGGCGCCGTCGCCGCCCACGCCGCCGCGACGCCCGCCGTGCCGATGGCGGGATCGCCGTGGACCGCGAACTCGAGTTCGAGCCAGTCGTCGCCCCACGCCAGCGGCGTGTACTCGCGGCTCGGGGCGGCGCGGAGCTCTTCGACGGACTGAGGATCGCCGTCGGGGAAGAAGATGCGGATGTGGTCGTCGGCGCCGAGCGACGTGAAGCCGGCCAGCTCCGGGCCCTGCAGGCGGACGCGCACGTACGCGCGAGTCAGCCACTCCCGCGCGGTCAGCGTGACACGGCGGAAGCGCAGCTCCAGGCCGGTGGGCTCGAGGGTGAAGGTCGATGCGGTCATGGGTTCTTCCACTTTCTGATCATGGCGGGGCGAGGTCAGCCCCACAGCACGATGGGGCGGCCGTCGATCTCGGCGACGCGCGCGGGGGTCTCGTAGAGCGCGCCGAGACGCTCCTCGGTGATGACGTCGGCGACCGGCCCGTGGTGCACCACCCGGCCGTCGCGCATGGCGACGATGTCGTCGGCGTACTGGGCCGCCACGTTGATGTCGTGCAGCACCACGACCACCGTCATCCCGCGTTCGTCGGCGAGGCGCCGCACGATCTTCATGAGCGCTACGCCGTGCCGCGGGTCGAGGTTGTTGAGCGGCTCGTCGAGCAGCAGGTGGTCGGTGTCCTGTGCGAGCGCCATCGCGACGAACGCGCGCTGGCGCTGACCACCCGACAGCTCGTCGAGGAAGCGGTCGCGCACCGCGTCGAGGTCGAGGAGGCCGATGGCCCGCTCGACGTGGACGCGGTCGTCGGCCGTGCGGCCCGACCCGCCGTGAGGGAAGCGGCCGTACGCGACCAGGTCGTCCACGCTCAGCCGGATCGCGAGGTGGTTGTCCTGCCGCAGGATGGCGAGGCGCCGTGCCAGCTCGCGCGACCTCGTGGTCGTCACGTCCAGCCCGTCGACCGTGATGACACCGCCGTCGGTGCCGATCAGCCGCCCGACGGCGGCGAGGAGCGTCGACTTGCCGGCGCCGTTCGGCCCGATGATGGCGGTCACGCCCGGTCGGATGTCGAGCGACACGTCGTCGACGGCGACCAGTGCGCCGTGGCGCTTGACCACCGAGTCGGTGCGGATCATCAGCGGGCCCTTCCGGTGAGAACGAGGACGATGAAGAACAGGCCGCCGACGAACTCGATCACGATCGGCAGCTCGGTGCCGAAGCCGAGCACGCGGGCGAGGATGAGCTGGCCGCCGACGAGGGCGATCACGCCGATCGCGATCGCCGCGGGGATGCTGCGCAGGTGCCGGTGGCCGACGGCGCCGTAGGCGAGGTTCGCGACGATCAGGCCGAAGAACGTGACCGGCCCCACGAGAGCGGTGGATGCCGCCACCATCGCCGCGATCACGACGACGACGTGCATCACGACGCGGCGGTGGTCGACCCCGAGCGAGATCGCGGTGCTCTCGCCGAGCGACAGCACGTCGAGCTCGCGCCGGACCGGCCACAGCGACGCGAGCGCCACCGCGACGAGGACGGCCGTGGGCACCAGCAGCTCGCGGTCGACCGAGGTGAAGCTCGCGAAAGTGAGGTCCTGCAGGATGGCGAACGTGTCGGGATCGAGCAGCCGCTGCAGGAACGCGGTCACCGAGCGGAACAGCACGCCCAGCACCAGGCCGGCGAGCACGATGACGTGCAGGTCGAACCGGCGGCGCACGAAGAGCCACCAGTACAGCAGCACGATCGATCCGGTCATCAGCACGAGCTCGACCGTCCACGACGCCAGCGGCGGGGCCGCCACCAGCAGGGCCGGGCCGATCGCGAAGGCGACGACGGTCTGGATCGCGAGGAACACCGCGTCGAAGCCCATGATGCCGGGCGTGAGGATCCGGTTGGCGGTGATCGTCTGGAAGAGCACCGTCGCCGCGCCGACCGCGGCTGCGGCGATGACCATGCCGGCGATCGTGCGCGAGCGCAGCCCGAGCGCGTACTCCCACTTGCCGGGCAGGTCGGTGAAGAGGAAGACGAGCACGATCGCCACGGCGACGGCCGTGAGGGCCAGGAGGGCGCCGGTCGGATGCCGGAGCGTGCGCGTGGCGCGCCGGGCTCCGTCGATGAAGGTCGCGGTCATCGCAGTGCCTCCCGCGGGGCGGGCGCGCGGCGCCGAGGCGCCGGGGCGTCGACCGGACGAGCCGTGCCGAGCAGCAGCCAGAGGAACACGACACCGCCCAGAACGCCCATGACGACGGAGATGGGCAGCTCGAAGGGGAACCGCACCACGCGGCCGATGATGTCGCACAGCAGCACGATGGCAGCGCCCAGCAGGGCGACCAGCGGCACGGCGCGGCGCATGTTGTCGCCGATGAGCCGGCTGACGATGTTCGGGGCGATCAGTCCGAGAAAGGGCAGCGCACCGGTGACCACCATCAGGATGCCGGTGACCAGGGCGATGATGGCCACGCCGAGGCCCATCACGGCACGGGTGTCGAGTCCGAGCCCGCGGGCGGCGTCGTCGCCCAGTCCCGCCACGGTGAAGCGGTCGGCGGCGACCCACGCCAGCAGCGCCGCCGCTGCGGCGAGGAAGAGGATCTCGTAGCGACCGCGGAGGATGCTCGAGAAGTCGCCGACGCCCCAGCTGAGGAGCTCCTGGAGCAGGTTGGTGCGGTACGCGATGAACATCGTCACGGCACCGATCACACCGCCGTAGAGGATGCCGACGATCGGCACGAGCACGCTCGAGCGCGACGGGATGCGGCGCGCGAGCGCCAGGAAGCCGAAGACCCCGACCAGTGCGCCGACGGCCGCGAAGAGCGCCTTGGCCCACAGCGGCAGTCCCGGGACGGACAGGAGCACGGCCAGCAGCGCCAGGCTCGCGGCATCCGTCGCTCCCGTGGTGCCCGGCTCGACGAACCGGTTGCGGACCAGCAGCTGCATGATGAGGCCCGTGATGGCGAACGCGGCGCCGGCGAGCACGAGCGCGACGGTGCGCGGAATGCGGCTGGCGAACAGGATGAAGCCGTCGAGCTCGGCGACGCCGATGAAGAGGGAGAGCGTCGCGAGGGCGGCCACGGCGGCCGCCCCCGCGACGATCCACTGCGTAGGGGAGAGGGAGATGCGGCTCAGGGCTCGGCGCTCCCTGCCCGGGGGTCCTGCGGCATGACGCGTCAGCCCGCGACGACGGCCTCGTGCACCGAGGTCAGCACGTTCTCGATCGCGGTCAGCCCGTTGATCACGATGTACAGCTCGCTCGCCGGGAGGTAGACGATGCGGTCCTCCTGCGCCGCGGTCGTCTGCGCGACGAGCTCGTTGTCGAGCGTCTCCTCGGCGCTCGAGCCCTCGCCGGTGGCCGCGCCGCGGTCGAAGGCGAAGATCCAGTCGGGGTTCGCGGTGAGCAGGAACTCGTTGGTCACGGTGTCGCCGTGGGACGAGCCCTCGGCGCCGGGGAGATCGGCGGCGACGACGGCGGGCGTCCAGCCGAGTTCGTCGTAGAAGTAGCCGAAGCGCGACCCCTCGCCGAAGGCGCCGTACTCGCCGCCCGAGACCGACAGCACGAGGGCGGTGCCTTCCGCCTCCGCCTCCAGGGTCGAGACCAGCTCGTCGATCCCGGCGGTGAGGTCGGCGACCTCGTCCTCCTTGCCGAAGATCTCGCCGAGCTGCGCCGCGCGCTCGAGACCGGCGGCGGGATCGAAGGTGCCGGCGTACGCGCCGGTGAGGTCGATCGTGGTCGCAATCTCGGAGAGCTCGTCGTACTGGCCGGTGCTGCGGGCGGCGACCACGATGAGCTCGGGCTCGAGCTCGGCGACGGCCTCGAAGTCGGGCTCGAAGAGCGTGCCGACCTTCGGCAGGTCGGCGTATTCCGACAGGTAGTCGGGCAGCACCACGTCGGGGATGCCGACCACGGCAGCGCCCGCGCCGATGGCGTCGAGGGTGTCGAGCGTGGCGATGTCGAAGGTCACGACCGAGGCGGGGTTCGCCGTCACCTCGACGGACTCGCGAGCCACGTCGGTGTCTTCCTGGTACGAGGACTCGCCGTCCTCCTCCACGAGCATGAGCGTCGGCTTGGCGTTCCCGACGACGACGGTCGAGTTCTCGGCGGTGTCGGCCGCGGCGGCGTCTCCCGATGCGGACGGCGACGCGCACGCGGTGAGGGCGAGAGCGGTGACGCTCAGAGCAGCGACGGGCAGAAGCAGGCGCGTTCTCTTGTGCATGTAGGTAAGGCTAGCCTAACAAGCGAGACGGCCGATTCTGATAGGGTCTGCGCGCGGGCGCGCCGAGACGCGCGCGGCCAGGCGCTGGACGGGCGGAAGCATGGCTCGGCGTCCGCCGCGCGAGGCCTCGCGGTCAGGGCGCGTGGCGGACCGGCCCGTCGAACCTCGCACGAGCCACGGGCTCAGGACGCGTGCCGGATCTCGCAGTCACCGCCGGGCGACAGGATCGCCTCGTGGCCGTCGTCGTACCGGACGACGAGCAGTGGGTTCTCCGTGCTGCCGCGGACCTCGATGACCTCGCCGGCGCGCTCGGTCGCCCCGACGACGCGTCCGTGGATGATCACGCGGTCTCCGACGCTCGCATTCATGCGGACCACCTCCTGGCGCTCACGATACGACGCGCGCTCGGGCAGGGGTAGGGGCGCCGCCGGCGGTCAGATCTGCGCGCCGTCGTCGTCGCGATTCTCGAGGCCCACGTTGCGGCCGCGCCACGACTCGTACGCCATGAGCCACCCGATCGACACGGCGGCCGCCAGCACGACGCCGAGCAGGACGTTTCCCCAGATCAGCCCGAAGACGATCCCCAGTGTGAACATCAGGGCGGTGCCGAACGCCCACCCCGAATGCCCGCGGGTCCAGCCTCTGCGCGTCGTGGTCATGGCCACAGCCTAGAGCCGCGCGGCCCTGGCGCGGGCGGCGCCCGGCGCCGCGGCGCTCGGTAGGTTGGAACGACGACCACCTCTCACGGAACGGACGCCATGACCCTCAACGTCAGCCCGCTCACCCTCGGCACCTCCGGTCTCGGCCGCGACACATCCCCCGGGTCGGCCGAGGAGGAGGCTGTGGTCGCCTTCGCGGAGCAGCTCGTCGCGAGCTCGCACGCCTTCGTCGACACGTCCAACAACTACGCGGCGGGCCGCTCGGAGGCCGTGCTCGGCCTCGCGATCGCCCGGACCGGAGCCGAGGCCGCGACGCGCGTCATCTCGAAGGTGGACTGCGACCCCGAGTCCGGAGCCTTCGACCGCGACCGGGTGCTCCGCTCGTTCGACGAGACCAGCGCGCGCCTGGGTGTCGAGCGCCTGCCGCTGCTGCACCTGCACGATCCGTACACGGTGACCTTCGACGAGGCGATCGGTCGCGGCGGTGCCGTCGAGGGCCTCATCGAGCTGCGCGAGTCGGGGCGCGTCGACGCGATCGGCGTGGCCGCCGGGCCGATTCCGCTCATGGCCCGGTACGTCGCCACCGGCGTCTTCGACGCGGTGCTCATCCACAACCGCTTCACCGTCGTCGACCGCTCCGCCGAACCGGTGTTCGCCGACGCGCGGGAGCGCGGCATGACCGTGTTCAACGCCGCCCCGTACGGCGCCGGCATCCTCGCGACCGGCGCACGAGAGGGCGCGATGTACGGGTACCGGCCGGCGACGCCCGAGCTCCAGGAGTGGGTGTCGCGCCTCGAGCGCGTGTGCGCCGCGCACGGCGTGGCGCTGCCGGCGGTGGCCCTGCACTTCTCGATGCGCTCGCCGCTCGTCGACTCGACCGTCGTCGGCATCTCGTCGGCCCGGCGCCTCGCCCAGCTGGACGAGCTCGCGGCGGCGCCGATCCCCGAGGACGTCTGGCACGAGCTCGAGGCGCTCGGACCCGCCCCGTCGACGATCGACGACAGCGCCTACGCCTAATCGGCTCAGGCCTGCGGGGCGTTGAGCGCCACCATCCAGTCGATGCCGAAGCGGTCGGTCAGCATGCCGAACCTGCCGCCCCAGGGCGGTGTGTCGAACGGCATGTTGATCGTTCCCCCGTCGGCGAGCTTGTCCCAGAAGCCCTGCAGCGATGCCTCGTCGTCGCCGCTCACCGACACCGAGATGCCGGCGGGCTTCTCGTACGGCATGCCGCTGGGCGTGTCGGCGCCCATCAGCACGAAGCCGTCGGGGCTGGTCAGCTGCGCGTGCATCACCAGGTCGTTCTCGGCCGGGTCCTGCACCATGCCCTCGAACTGGCCGAAGGTCGAGACGTCGAGGTCGCCGCCGAAGACGCTCTGGTAGAACGTCATCGCCTCGCGGGCCTGGTCGCGGAAGGAGAGATACGGGTTGAGGCTGGGCATGTCGAGCTCCTGAGGACGGAAGATGGATGCCGCGCCCGGCCGCGTGGCGCCTCCCAGTGTCGTCCTCGCCTCCGACATCGACAAGGGACCCGGGCCGGAACGCCGGGCCGGAACGCCGGGCCGGAACGCCGGGCCGGAACGCCGGGCCGGAACGCCGGGCCGGAACGCCGGGCCGGAACGCCGGGCCGGAACGCCGGTCCGGAACGCCGGTCAGCGCGCGCGGTGATCCTCCGGGTGGAGGCGCGGACCACGGCGCGGCTCGCGGACGCCGCTCGCACCGATGAGGCGGATCACCCGCTGCCGCTGCCCGGCCCACGGCGCCAGGAGCTGCAGCATCCCGTCGTCGTCCACGCGATGCCCGGTCAGCGCGTACCCCACCTCGTGGGCGAGGTGGTAGTCGCCGACGCTCACCGCGTCGGGGTCGCCCAGCGCGCGGATGCGGGTCTCGGCCGACGTCCACGGCCCGATTCCGGGCTGACTGATGAGCACGCGGTCGACCGCCTCGCCGTCTTCGGCGTCGAGCACGGCCCGCACGATCGCGTCGCCCCGCCGCGCGGCGCGGACCACCGTCTTCGACTGCGGGGGCTCGAGCCCGGCCCGGTGCCACACCCACGACGGGATGTGCTGCCAGCCGTCGACCGTGGGCGGCGCGAACATCGGCGACGGAGTCGGTCCCGGCGCGCGCTCGCCGCACCACGTGACGATGCGCCGCCAGGCGCCGAATGCCTGCACGCCGGTGACCTTCTGCTCGAAGATCGCCGAGGCGAGGGCGTCGAACACGAGCCCGGTGCGCGAGAGCCGGATGCCGGGGTGGCGATGGTGCGCGTCGGCGATGAGCGGATGCCGCGTCGCGTCGAAGGCGGACGGGTCGTCGTCCGCCCCGCACAGCGCGGGCAGCTGATCGAGCACCCATTCCCGGCCGGGACCCCACGCGGCTCCCCGGATCACCCCGGGATGCGTCTCGCGGAGCGCGAGCGTCGCGATGCCCGCGGGCGTGCGGCTCACGCGCCAGATGACGGCGCCCGAGACCGTCATCGTAGGGTCGCCGGCGCCGTGGCGCTGAGACAGCACCGTGCGGTTCAGATCGAGCGGATGCCGCGGGCGGTACTCCGTCTCGAGCGGCCGGTCGTGCTCGGGCCGGGGGTCGCGCATCGGCGCGGCGCGCGGACCGCGGCGCTCGGCATCCCGCGTGCGGGGGCTGCGCGAGAGCGACGTGGTCATGCCGCCCACCCTACGCCGAGGCATCCGACATCCGACATCGCCCGCCATCCGGCGGGAGGTGAGCCGACACTTCCGACCCGCGGGCAGCGGGCGACCGCGTGCGACGGGTCGCGGGAACGCGACGCCGAAGCGGTCAGAAGCGGTCGGGCGACGGGGTGCCGTGACCGTAGCGGATGACGACGTCCGCGTGACGGTCGAAGCGGTAGCCGACGCCGCGCACGGTGCGCACGATGTCTTCGTAGCGGCCGAGCTTCGCGCGCAGGCGGCGGACGTGCACGTCGATCGTGCGCTCGCCGGGGGCGTCCTCGTCCGAGGTGCCCTGCCACAGCGAGGTCACCAGCTCGGTGCGCTCGATCGTGCGGCCCTCCCGCAGCACGAGGTACTGCAGCAGCTCGAACTCCTTGAACGTGAACGCGGCCGACTCGCCGTCGATCAGCACGCGCTTGCGCGAGATGTCGACGACAACACCGCCGGAGGCGGGCTCGTCGTCTTCGGGCTCGTCCTCCTTGGTGCGGGCGACGGCCGAGGGCTCGTGGAGCGCGAGCCGCACCACGTCGACGTCGCGACCACCCGAGCCGACCGGTGCCAGGGCGACTGTGGCGTAGGTCTCGGCCGCGGGGGCGAGGTCGGACAGCGTGCGGCGCAGCGCCTCGACGAGCACGCCGAGGCTCACGCCCGATGCGGCGGCCTTCGCCTCGTCGATGCCCACGTACAGCGCGAAGCCGCGCGGCGCGGTGCCGGCGGGGAGGGCGCGGGTGGCGGGCTGTTCGGGCGCCGCAGGGGCCGCGGGCGCGGCCGGCTCGACGGCGGCCGGCCTGTCGACGGCACGGAGGTGACGGACGGGAGCGGTGGCGGGACGGTCGAGGAGAGCGGTGGTCGACATGATGATGGTCCTTGCGGGAGGAACCCGGGGTGGCGGTACCGGGTTGGATGATGTGCTGCGGCCCTGTCGTCGTGGCGAGGAGGCCGTCGGCCCGGAGGGAGGCCTGTGCCCGACGCTGGGCGGTGTGCGAAGCAGTTCCGGGTGCGCGTGATCGACGCACGAAACCGGTGCTTCGGGGGACTCGCTGCGATCCGTTTTCAGAAGCGGAGGCGGAATCCGGCGGGGGTCACCGTGCTAGTGGCACATTCGACAACACATGACAATGCGGCCGGCCATCATCATGCCGGCAGTCCTGTTCGCCTCCCGGGCGGACAGATACAGCGCGTTGTCAGTCATGTGGCCGATTATGACGGACTCTGTCGAAAAACGTCAAATCGCACGGATGCCGGGGGCCGGATCGTTTCGGAATGTGACAGATTGCTCAGCCGATCGACCGAAAGCGCCCGCACCGGCCCCTCGAGCGCTTGACTGTCGCACGTGTCGAGCCGATCCGCGAAGGGCTCCGGGCCGCTGAAACGCTGGTGGCTCGGTCTCATCCAGCGCCGTCTCAACCCGCTGACCCTCGACCTGGCGCGGTCGGGCCGCGGACCGTTCTCGCTGATCCGCCACATCGGCCGCAAGACCGGCAGGACGTTCGAGACGCCCGTGATCCTGGGTGAGACGGCGGACGGACTCGTCGCCGAGCTCACGTACGGCACCGGCGTGAACTGGTATCGCAACATCGTCGCCGGCGGCGGCGAGGTGCTGCACCGCGGACGGTGGTACCGCATCGACGCCGTCGAGCCCTATGGCGTCGACGTCGGCCGGCGGGCGTTCGGCGCGGCGGCGCGCGTGGTTCTCGCGGTGCTGCGCCGGCGGGAGTTCCGCCTCTTGCGCGTGGCGCCCATCGATGCCCCGAGCGACCCGGCGGGGGATTGAGGCCCGTCGCCGGCGCAGTCTGAAGGCCGTCTGGGCGATCGCGGCGACATCCCCGTCGATGCGCCGGCGCGTCAGGGGCCGGGCGTAGCCTGTGCGGGTGACCGAGCTGCGCTTCACCAACGAGACGGATGCCTCGCGCTACACGCTGCACCGCGGCGATGACCTCGTCAGCGTGCTGGACTACCGCGACGACGGCCGCACCGTGGCCATGACCCGGGCGTACACCGTTCCGACCTTCCGCGGTCACGGCTACGCGGGCGAGCTCGTCGAGCGGGCGGTCGACGAGCTCGAGCAGACCGGCGACCGCAAGGTCGTACCGGTGTGCCGGTACGTCGCCGACTGGTTCGACGCGAACCCGTCGCGCCGCGGCATCCTCAATCCGCGTCCCTGACGGCGCGCCCTCGCGAGACGGCATCGTCCTCGCACCTTGTCAACCCCATGTCCCCGGACGCCCGGGTGCCGGAGGCTGGGGGAGGACGAGAGGAGTGCGCCATGGACCACGACCGATCGAGCGACCAGAGCCTGCCGGAGGGTGTCATCAACGCCGACCCGGCCGGTGGCTGGGAGGGCGTCGACGACCAGGAGGCTCGGGAACGCAACGCCCAGACCACCGAGTCCGAGCTGCTGACGGATGCCGCGCTGCAGCCGGACGATCCGGTCGAAGGGGAGGCGGCACGCCGTGGCGCCGATCCCGACATGGCCGCTGACACCGGACGAGGCGAGGAGCCCTGAGATGAGCACGACAGGCAACGAGTACGAGCAGCCGGGCGTGAACTACCCCGACCGCGGCGACGGCCCGGGCACCGGCACCGGCGCGGACGGCGCGGAACGCGACGAGCAGGTCGAGGCGGCGCCCACGATGGGGGAGCCGGCACCGGATTCCCAGCCCGCCGGCACGTGGACCGAGGCACCCGAGCAGGGCGGCGGTGCTCCGCCCACATCGCAGGGCGGATCGGAATCCGGCGCGCACTCCGCCGCCGCGGACGACTCCGCGGTGCCCTCCGCCGACCCCGCGGGATCGTCGCAGGGCGCCGCCGCGACGCTTCCGTCGAGCGGTGCGCTGAGCGGTGAGCCGAGCCACGAGGCGGTCGGCGTCGGCGTCATCGACGGCCAGGACCACCACGGGCACGACGACGGCCGCGACACCATGACGGTGAGCCAGGCGCAGCAGACCCCGGGTGGGCTGGGCAGCGAGCAGGAGCAGCGGCTGCCGGCGATGTCGCAGAACAACGCGTCGGATCTGGAGAAGGTGACCGGCATCGTGGCGCAGACGCGCCAGGACGTCGGGACCGAGCCGCAGGAGCGGATCGCCGATGTGCTGCGGCAGCGCCTCGAGCAGGCGGGCGTCACGCTGCCCGACTCCGATGTGCAGGAGCTCGCGCGCCAGGTGTCCACCGGCGACGCCGACGGTCCTGCCGAGCCGGGACGCAGCGCCACGAGCTGAGTTCCCGCGATTCCGACGGCGACGGCGGTGCGCGGGCTCTAGGCTGAGCGCGTGCGCATGGAAGACGTGTTCACCGCCGTCGCCGTCGGATTCGAGGCGATCGGCGCGGCCGCGATGATCGCCGGCTTCGTCGTCGCCCTGGTGCTGGGCGCCCGATCGCTCGCCCGCCACGAAGGTGGTCAGGCGGCGTTCACGACGTTGCGCACCACGCTCGGTGGCGCGATCCTGCTGGGCCTCGAGGTGCTCGTCGCGGCGGATCTCATCCGCACGATCACGTCGAAGCCCTCACTCGAGGATGCCGCGATCCTGGGCCTCATCGTGCTGATCCGCACCATCCTCTCGATCTCCATCCAGATCGAGATCGAGGGCACGCTCCCGTGGCGACGGGCGCTGCTGCGCAGCGGCGGCCAGGTGGTGGGCGACGCCGTCGCGCGCGATCGCGCGGCCGCGCAGGCTTCGCGGGCCGCCCCCGACCCCCGCTGACCCTCAGGCGACCGCGCAGGCGGCGGGGCATTCCTGCGGCGCGCGCAGCCCGATCGGCCGCGGCCAGGCCGCGCGCTGCGGGCGCACAGCCGTGACGGCGGGCACGACGGCCGCGGGATGCCGCGGGGCCGCGGTCGCCGCGTGCGGCGCAGTGGTGCGCTCGCGCATCGCAGCGAGGATGCGGTGCTCCCGGTCTCGCGTCCGGACGTCGTGGTGGTACTGCAGTTCGGCGGCATGTACAGCGAACATGGCTTCCTCCATCGGTTCCGTCACTGTGCAACCTACGCGGGGGCCCCGACATTGCCGGGGGCCGCAGGGATGTCCACCGCCCCGCGGCAGTCACCGCGCCGTGGAGCGGCTCTGCGCGGCGAACGCGCGGATGAGTCCGGCGGCGGGCGCGGCATCCCTGATCATCGTCTCGTGACCGTGACCGGCCACCTCGGCGAGCCGCCCGTCGGGGATGTTCGCGGCGACCCGTCGGCACCACGCCTGCGGTGCCACCAGGTCGTCCTCCCCGCGCAGGACGAGCGCGGGAACGTCCACCCGTGCGAGGACGTCCTCGGGGCGGTGGACGAGCATCGCGCGGAACTTCGCGCGCAATCGCGGCCCGGCGCGCAGGTACTCGCGCGCGCCCCGGGCGATCACGACCGGGCTCTCCACCGCGATGTCCCGCAGCAGGCGCCCGAGCTGCCGGGGCGCGGTGCGCGCCGCCGGGTCGACGGTGGGGCCGACGAGCACGATCCGCTCGACGACGGACGGATGCCGAACCGCGATCTCCAGCGCGACCTGTGCGCCCATCGAGTGCCCGACGACGACGGCGGGCGTGCGCACCCGCGCGCGCAGGTACGCCGCCACGAGGTCGGCGGTGCGCTCCATGGTGAGCACGCGCGGCGGCTCGGGGGCCTCTCCGTAACCGGGGAGGTCGAGCGTCACCACCTCGCCGTCGCCGAGATGGCGGGCGAGGTCGGCGAACACGGAGCGGCCCATGCCGATGCCGTGCACCAGGACATAGACGCGGTCCCCGCGGCCGCGACGCTCGGCGACGATCGTCGCGCCCGCGTGCGTGAATCGCTCGACCCCTGCCATCAGGCGGCGCCGGGCTGATCGCGGAGCCCGACGCGGTCGGGGATGTCGAACTGCACGCGCCGGAGCCACGATGACGGATCCGGCCACGGCCGCGACGCCGGCAGCGCCCGCAGTCGTGCGCGCAGCGCGGCGCCGGACGCCTCCACCGGCAGCACCCGCGACGGCGCGTGGTGCGCCAGCGCCCCGAGCCACCAGTGCCGCCAGGTGCCCTCGATGGCCTCGGGGCCGGCGACGACGTAGTAGTCGGGCATGACCGCCTCGCCCGTCGCGAACAGGCCGAGCAGGGCGTCGACCTCCGCCTCCAGCGACCCCAGCGTGGCGCGCTCCTCGTAGAGCTCGACCCACGCCGACGCGACGTGCTCGAGCGGGTCGGCGTCGTGCACCACGTAGGGGGCCGACACCGTCGCGACGAGGTGGGCGGCGACCGCCGGCTCGGCCTCGCGCAGTGACAGGGCGACGAGGGCCGGGACGTCGGCGAGACCCGTCAGGAGGCCGTCGCTCTCGGCTCCCACGAGCGCCACGACCGTGGACCGCGGGGCGGTGTCTGCGTTGTGCGCCATGTTCCACGATACGTCGGGCGCCGGTCGCGGCGCGCGCCGCCTCGCCGGGTGGCGGCGCACCTCGAGGCGCCGCGGGCCGGGGCCGCGGTCACTCGGCGCTCAGCACCACTGTGGTGAGGTCCGCGCCGAAGGTGAAGCGCGCGTCCACGGTGCCGCCCCGCAGCACCCCGGGCAGCCAGCGCGGGAAGTCGTCGCCCATCCGGGCGTACGGGACGGCGTCGAGGGGGAACCAGCGCGGCGCGAGCACGGCGCGCGCGACCGGTTCGCCCTGCCACCGTCGGCAGACGAACACCGTGGATCGCTCCGCCCGCGCACGCTGCGTCGGGAAGTGGCGGTCGACGACACCGGCCGGATGGAGATCGGATGCCTCGACCTCCACTCCGATCTGATCGCGCACGCCGCGCACCGCCGCCTGATCCGCAGGCTCTCCGGCCTCGAGCGCTGCGCCGATCCCGACGACCGCGCACCGGCCGTCATCGGCGTGCGTCTCGCCGAGCAGGACCTCCATGCCGTGCGGCCCGCGTCGCAGCAGCAGGACGACGCAGACCTCGGGCAAGGACATGGCATGAGGCTACGCGCTGCGCGCGACGACGCGCCTGCGGCAGGCGGTCTGCCGCTGCGCGGCCTGCCTCGCGAGGGATGTCGGGAGGCGAACGTACGGTGTGTGCATGCGGATCCTGCACACCTCGGACTGGCACATCGGGCGGTCGTTCCACGGCCACGCCACGCTCGATGCGCTGCGCGGTGTGCTCGATGCCCTCGTGGCGCAGGTGCGCGAGTGCGAGGTCGACGTCGTCCTCGTCGCGGGCGATGTCTTCGACTCCGCCACGCCGGCCGCCGGTGCGTACACACTGCTGTCCGACGCGCTGCGGGGACTGGCCGACGCCGGGGCGACCGTGATCGTCACGAGCGGCAACCACGACTCCGCCGCCCGGCTCGGATTCCAGTCGGGGCTGCTGCGCGACGGCGTGCACGTCGTCACCGACCCCGCGACGGTGGGCACACCCATCACGGTGGCCGACGAGCACGGCCCAGTGCACGTGTACGGCATCCCGTACCTCGAGCCGGTGCTGCTGCGCAGCGCCTGGCCGGGCGTCCGCTCCCAGACCGATGTGCTGGCGCACGCGATGGACCTCGTCCGCGCCGACGCGGGCCGCCGGGGCGGACGCTCGATCGCCGTCGCGCACTGCTTCGCCGCCGGCGTCGAGCCCACCCCGCACCTCGAGCGCGACATCCAGCAGGGCGGCCTCGACATCGTGCCGCTGACGACGTTCGACGGTGTGGACTACATGGCGCTCGGCCACATCCACGGCCGCCAGCAGCTGTCCCACCGGGTGCGCTACGCCGGCGCGCCGCTGCACTACAGCTTCGACGAGGGGCACAAGCCGCGCGGTTCGTGGCTGATCGACCTCGGTGCCGAGGGGCTGGGTGAGGTGGAATGGCTGCCCCTTCCGGTGCCGCGCACCCTCACCACGCTCCGGGCGACGCTCGACGAGCTGGTGTCGGCCGACCGTTTCGCAGACCACGTCGGCGACTGGATCCGCGCGGAGTACACCGATCCGCTTCCGCAGCGCGATCCCATGCGACGGCTGCTGGCGCGCTTCCCCCACTGCGCCGAGGTCCGTCACGCGCCCGAGGCGGCGCCTCGGGACGATCGCCGCACCTACGTCCAGCGCGTGCGCGCCGCCCGCAACGACGCCGAGCTCGTCGACGCGTTCCTCTCGCACGTCCGCGAGGGCGAGGGCGCCTCGGCCCGCGAGGCGGAACTCATCGGAGAGCTGATCGACGAGCGCTCGCGCGTGGAGGCGAACGCGTGAGGCTGCACCAGCTCGAGCTGACCGGCTTCGGGCCTTTCCGGGAGCGACAGCTCGTCGACTTCGAAGCCTTCGAGCGCGACGGCATCTTCCTCATCACGGGCCGCACCGGTGCGGGCAAGTCGAGCATCCTCGACGGCGTCTGCTTCGCCCTCTACGGCAGCGTGCCCCGCTATGAGGGCGGCGACAAGCGACTGCGGAGCGACCACTGCGCGCCCGAAGACCCCACCGAGGTGCGGCTGGAGTTCACCGTGGGCGACCGTCGCTGGCGGGTCACGCGTGCCCCGGAGTATCAGCGGCCGGCTCGTCGCGGCGGTGGGCTCACCAGCGAACCGACGCGCGCCGAGCTCGAGGAGCTCGTCGACGGGTCGTGGGTCGGGCGCGCCGGCAAGCCCCGTGACGTGGGGCTGCTCCTCGACGAGGTGCTCGGCCTGAACGCCCAGCAGTTCCAGCAGGTGATCCTGCTCGCGCAGAACAGGTTCTCGCGCTTCCTGCTCGCGTCGGGGGGCGAACGGCAGTCACTGCTGCGCGCGCTGTTCGGCACGCGGCGCTACGAGGAGTACGTGCGCGAGCTCGGCGAGCGCAGCAAGGCCGGGCAGCGCGAGCTCGAGGCGCTGGGCGAGCGCGCACGGACGCTCCTCGACCAGGCGGAGCGCCTCGTCGGCGCGCACGATCTGATCCCCGAGCCCGCCGCTGACGACGCTCCGGTGGTCGAGCTGACGGCGCGCCGCGCGGCGGTCGACCTCGCCGAACAGCGCGCGGCGTACCGGCTCGACACCCTGGCCCGCGAACGGGCCGATGCCGACACGGTGCGCGCCGCGGCCGAGGCGGCGCACGCGGAGCGCGTGGCGCTGGCGAAGGCCCAGGGCGAGCTCGGCCGGGCCCGGGCGCGGCTGGTCGCGCTCGAAGAAGCGGGCGCGGCGATCGTGCATGATCGGGTGCGTCTCGCTCAGGCGCGCGCGGCCGAGGGCCTGCGCGCGCCGATCGAGGCATTGCGCCGGGCGGAGCGCGCGGCCGTGGCGGCGGCCGAGCGTGCGGCCGCGGCGGACGCCGCGTGGGACCGGGTGCGGCCCGAGGCCCTGGCGGACGAAGACCCGGCTGTTCTGGTGGAGCGCCTCACCGGCGAGCTCGCGGTGGCGACCGCGGCCGCTGCGCAGGAGAGCGCACTGGCCGAGGCGCAGACGCAGCTGCGCGCGGCTGAGGCCCGCGCCGACCAGCTCGCCCGCGACCTCGAGGCCCTCGACGCGCAGCGTGCGGCGGTGCCCGCCGAACTCGCACGTCTCGCGGCCGAACTCGATGCCGAGCGCGAGGCCGCGGCGCGCCGTGATCCCGCCCGAGCGCATCACGCCGAACTGACCGGCCGTCTGGCGGCCGCCGAGGAGGCGGAGAAGCTCGCCCGTGCGCAGCGCGACGCCGAGGTCGCGCACCGCGACGCCGCGACCGTCGCGGCGGCAGCGGCGGCACGCGTCGCCGAGCTGCTGCAGCGCCGGCTCGACGGCTATGCCGGCGAGCTCGCGGCCACCCTCGTCGATGGCGAACCCTGCGCGGTCTGCGGCGCCACGAGTCATCCGTCGCCCGCCGAGCCCGGTGACGAGCCGGTGACCGACGATGTCCTGGCGGCTGCCGAAACCGCCCGCGATGCCGCGGCCGCGCGGGAGCGGATCGCGTCGGAGTCGGCGCGCGCGGCACGAGAGCGCCACGGCGCCGCGGCCGCCCGTGCCGGCGGCCAGAGCGCGGAGGCCCTGCGAGACCTGCTCGCGGCCGCAGCCGTAGACCTGACGGCCGCCGACCGCGCTGTCGCCCAGCGCGATGCCCTCACCCGTCAGCACACCGAGCTGCTCGCGCTCGACGCTGAAGCCGCCGCCTCGCGCGACGCGCTCGACGAGGCGCTCACCGCCGCACGCACCCGAAGTGCGTCGCTCACCGCGACCGTCGCCGCCACGCGCGCGGTCGTCGACGAGGCCCGAGGGGATCATGCCGACGTCGCAGAACGCGTCGTCCACGTCACCGCGCTGCGCGAAGGCGCCCGCGCGGTCGCCGAGGCCCGCGAGGATGCACAACGGGCCGAGGCCCGGGTCGCGGAGGCGCGCGACGACGCGCGGGAACGGCTCGCGGCATCCGTCTTCGCCGATGCGGAAGAAGCGTCGGCGGCACTGCTCGATCCGCCCTCGACGGAGCGACTGGCCGACGACATCGCCGCCCACGAGTCGCAGCTCGCCGCCACGCGGGCACGCCTGCTCGAGCTCGAGCTCGAACTCGCGGGCGCGCCCGACGAGCCCGCCGACACGGCGGGCTCCCAGGCGGCGCTGACCGCCGCCGACGAGGCGCGCACGGCGGCGCTCCGGGCCGAGCGCGATGCGCAGACCCTCACCGTGACGCTGCGCGAACTCGCCGTGCAGATCGACGACGCCTACGCCGGCCTCGCGGCACGTGCCGCTGACGCGGCCGCGATCGCGCGCCTGGCCGACACCGTGGCCGGCCGCGCGCCCAACACGATGAAGATGGACCTCGAGACCTTCGTGCTGGCGGCCGAGCTCGAAGAGATCGTGACCGCCGCCAACGTGCGCCTGGGCGACATGTCGTCGGGTCGCTACCGTCTGCAGCACACGGACGCGCGCGCCGCGCGCGGCGCGGCCTCGGGTCTGGGCCTGGAGATCATGGACGCCTTCACCGGCCAGGCGCGTCCGGCGCAGTCGCTCTCGGGCGGCGAGACGTTCCTCGCCTCGCTCGCGCTGGCGCTCGGGCTCGCGGAGGTCGTCACCGCGCGCGCCGGCGGCGTGCGACTCGACACGCTGTTCGTCGACGAGGGCTTCGGCTCGCTCGACGACGAGACACTCGAACTCGCGATGCGCACCCTGGACGAGCTGCGCCAGGGCGGGCGGACCGTCGGCGTGATCAGCCATGTCGCGGCGATGAAGGAGCAGCTCCCGGCACAGCTGGCTGTCGAGGCGACGGCTGAGGGGCCGAGCCTGATCCGCCAGGAGTCGGTCGTCCCGGCGGGCGGCGCCTAGGCTGGAACGGTGAAAAAGGGCACTCTCTGGACGATCCTCGGCGTCATCGCGGCAATCGTGATCGCGTGGTTCCTGGTCGAGGTGCTGTTCTCACTGCTGTGGTTCATCGGGAAGCTCGTGATCGTCGCCATCGTGGCGGTCATCGTCTTCGTGGTGCTGCGCAGCCTGTTCGCCCGGGACCGGGACTGACTCAGACCCCGTAGTCGGCGCGGATGCGGTCGCGCAGCTGCCGGCTGCAGGCGGTGACGGCCGCATGCCAGTCGGTGATCGCGCCGTCCTGGGCGCGGTCCGACACCGCCTTCAGCACGCGGATCGGCACGCCGAAGCGCTGCGCGACCCAGATGTACGCGTAGGTCTCCATGTCGACGAGACCGGCGCCCAGCGGCCGGATGACCGCGACTGCTTCGGCGTCGTCCACGAAATGGTCGCCGGTCGCGATCACGACGCCGTCGACCCCGAGCTCGACTCGTGGAGGCAGCGAGACGTGGTGGCCCACGATGCCGTCGATGTCGGTGACGTCGTGCTGGATCGCCCCGGCGATCTCGTAGACGTCGGCGTCGAGGCGCGCGTCGATCGCCCCGGCCGTGCCGACCACCACGATCTCGTCGTACGCGGTGGCGTCGAGAGCTCGGGTGAGCGCATACGTCGCCTGAAGCTTGCCCGGACCGGTCACGAGCCGGTCGAACCCGGGAAGGTCTTCGGGGAACGCGACCAGTTCGGACTCGAGGGCGGCGACGAGGAGCTTCACCTCTCCATCATGTCCCGCTTCCTCGCCGGCATGTCCCGGTTTCGTCCCTTCCCGCGCCCCGGAAGGGCCGAAAGTGGGACATGCTCCAGCCGGAACGGACGAAAGTGGGACATGCTCCGCCTGCCCCGCCGCGCCTGCGCGTCGGGGCGGGAGTAGCCTGGAACGGATGCCTGAGCCTGAGCCGAGACCGACGAAGACCTCGAGCACGGCCCGCGGCGTTCCGGCCACCACCGCGGTCATCCCGCTCTCATCCGCCGCGCGGTGGCGGGCGTTCTGGGTGTGCGTGTCGGTCGCGGCGATCACGATCCTCGACATGACGAAGGTGAACGTCGCGCTGCCCTCGATCGGCGAGGTGCTGGATGCCGGCTCCACCGAGCTGCAGCTCATCGTGTCGGGCTTCGTCCTCACGTTCGGGCTCGTGCTGGTGCCGATGGGTCGCCTCGGCGACCAGCGCTCACGCCGGACCCTGTTCGTGGTCGGCCTGTCGCTGTACACCGTCACCAGCATCGTGTGCGCCCTCGCGCCCACCGCCGCCGTGCTGCTGGTCGGCCGGCTGCTGCAGGGCGTGGCCGCCGGCATCCAGATGCCCCAGGTCCTGGGCATGGCGCAAGAGCTCTTCCAGGGACGCGAGCGCGGCCGCGCGTTCGGTCTGTTCGGTGCGACGATCGGCATCGCGACGGCGTTCGGGCCCACGCTCGGCGGTCTGCTCATCGCCCTCGGCGGGCCCACCGACGGCTGGCGCCTGATCTTCTGGATGAACGTCCCCCTGTGCCTGGCCGCCATCGGCCTGGCGCTGTGGCTGCTGCCCGACACGCGCACCCGGTCGCCGCGTCCGGTGCAGCTCGACCCGATCGGCGTGCTGCTGTTCGGCCTGAGCGTGATCTCGCTCATGTGGCCGTTCCTCTTCACGACGGGAGCGCCCACCGACAACCCGGCGCGGTGGTGGCTGCTGGTGGCCTTCGCCCTCTTCGTCTCGGCCTTCATCGCGTGGGAGCGGCGGTACGCCGCGCGCGGCCGGAGTCCGCTGATCCCGCTCGGCCTCTTCCGGGTCTCGTCGTACCGCAACGGCACCATGCTGCAGACGGCCTATTTCACGGCCGCGCCCGCGATGTTCCTCATGACGACGCTCTTCCTGCAGATCGGCCTCGGGCTCGAACCGGTGTACGCCGGCATGGTGTCGATCGGGTTCGCGCTCGCGAGCGCCGTGACCTCGTGGATCGGCGGCAACCTCGTCAGCACCCACGGCCGCATCGTGGTGGTCTGGGGACTCGTCGCGATGCTCGCGTGCGTGGGCGGACTCGTCTTGGTGGCGCTGTACAGCGACCCCGCGTGGACGCCGTATCTGGCGGCGGCGGTGATGACGATCGGCGGCGCGGGCGGCGGACTCGTCATCGCTCCCAACCAGACGCTGACGCTCGCCGACGTGCCGGTGAAGCAGGGCGGCCTCGCTGGATCGGTGGGGCAGCTCGGCCAGCGCATCGGAGCCGCCGTCGGCACCGCTGTGGCTCTCTCGCTGTTCTACGCCACCATCTATCGTGAGTCCGGCTCGCACGACAGCCTCGTCGTCTACCACGACGCGTACGCGTTCGGGATGCTGTCGGTCGGGGTCTTCCTCGCCCTCGCGTTCCTGGTCTCGATCGTCGACCTCACCGCCCGCCGCGCGCGAGAGCGGCGTGGTGACCCGACCGAGACCGCGGGAGCGCCGGCGCCCTGACCTCGCGCACGGGGCGATCGGGTCGGGTCTGCCGCCTCGTCCGGCAGACCCTCCCACGCTGACCTGGGAAGGGGATGGTCGGCGTGCCCCTTGCACGGGTCCGTGCTGGTCTGGGGATTCCTCACGGGCCCGTCTGCACGCTACCCACCGGGCGGCCGCCACCGCGTCGTCATATCTGCATGAAGTTGTCGAATGACGTTCAGGCGCGCAGCGCGACGGGGCCGAGGACCGGGCGCCTCCGGTCGCGCACCCATCGCGCGCCGGTCGTGCGGAACTCGGCGCGCGTGGTGAAGCGGTACCGGTACGACACGGCACGCACCCAGCGGGGCTGCTCACCCGCGAACGGGTCGTGCGCGAGCAGGCGGAGCGTCGGCGCGTCAGCCGCCAGCAGGCGCACGACGAAGACGGTGAACCAGTCCTCGAGCGAGCGCCCCAGCGGCAGGAACCACATCAGCCAGTCCAGGCGCAGGTGGTACGGCGCGAACTGCCGGGGAATCCTCGACACATCGCCGGGTTTGCCCTTGAAGGAGTACTCACGCCAGGTCGCGGCATCCGGATCCTCGTCCGTGGTGCCCTCCACGACGATCTCGATGCGTTCCTTCGTCACGGTGCCGAACGCGCCGTACGCATTGGCCAGCTGCCACCTGTTGAAGGACGCGTTCATGAGCTGCCGGCTCGCGAAGAGGTTCTGCAGCGGGCGCCAGCTGAGCACGAGGTAGAGCACGCCGACCGCGCACGTGACGACCAGCCAGGCCAGCGGCATCCCGTCGACGATCCAGGGCGGATCGGATGCCGCCACCCGCGGCTCTGCGCCGATGCCCGGCACGCCGATGGCCGAGAAGGCGAGTACGACGGTGATCCAGTTGAGCCAGGCGAAGTTGCCGGTGACGATGAGCCATAGCTGGGTCGCGACCACGATGCCCGCCGCGACCGCGCCGACGATCGCCGGCACCGGGCCGGGGAGGAAGAGCCCCAGGACGGGGGCGAAGAGGAACCACGGCACGACGAGCTGCGCGAAGTGGTTGCCGAGCACCTCGCCCCGGTGGAACCACCGCGGGAGGAGATGCGCCTGGCGGCTGAGCGGACCCGGCATCGGCTGCGTCTCGTGGTGGTACATGAGCGCGGTGAGGTCGCGCCACTCCTGGCCACCGCGGATCTTGATCATGCCGGCGCCGAACTCGAGCCGGAAGACGAGCCACCAGAACAGCACGATGACGACGGTGGGCGGCGGCTGCTCGTCCGAGCCCAGGAACGCGGCGAGGAACCCGGCCTCGAGGATGAGCATCTCCCACCCGAAGCCGTAGAACGTCTGCCCGATGCTGGTGATCGACATGTAGCCGCCCCACAGCGCCAGGAAGCACAGCATCGGCACCCACGGCGGCCCGAGCTGGGGGATCCCCGCGACAAGCGCCGCCGCGATGACGATGCCCGCGGTGCAGAGCGCCACCAGCCGCCGGTCGGTGTAGCGCACGAACCGGAACAGGGTGGGGCGCAGCAGCCGGGCCGCCCGCTTCGACGACCTCGTCCACGCCAGCAGCTCGGGCGCCGGCAGCAGCCCGCGCTCGCCGAGGAGCGGCCGGAACTGGTTGAGCGTCGAGAGGAACGCGACGACGAAGAGCGCCGCGATGCCCCGCTGCAGCACCTGCCGCGCGAACTCGAAGTCGACCGCGGCGAACCCGTTCACGGGCGCCGCCCTCGTCGCTTGAGCCGGCAGCGGCTGCACAACTCCACGGAACCCGTCGCACCAGGTGCCGGCACCCGCCCGGAGGCGGCGGAGACCGCCGGATCCGTGGAGTTCTGCCGGAGCACGATCCTCACCTGCCCGGGAAGAGGTCTCCGAGGCCGGGGCGCTCGCCGCGGCGCCCGCGCGCGCCGTCGCGCAGCGCCTGCCGGGCGGCGTACCAGCCCGGCATCCCGGTGACGCCGGGGCCGGGAGGCGTGGCGGCCGAGGCGAGGTAGACACCCCGCAGCGGCGTGCGCCACGGCGTCGTCGACACGACCGGCCGCCGGATCGCCTGCGCGAACGTGAACGCCCCGCCGAGGATGTCGCCGCCGATGTCGGACGGATTGAACGCGGCGCGCTCAGCGGCCGTCATCGATCTGCTCGCCAGGATGTGGTGCCGGAAGCCGGGCGCGAAGCGCTCGATCTGCCGCACGATGAGCTCGGTGGGATCCGTGGTCGATCCCGCCGGCACGTGGATGTAGGTCCACAGGGTGTGCTTGCCCTCCGGTGCGCGCGTGCCGTCGAGCACGGTCGGCTGGACCACCAGCACGTAGGGGCGCTCCGTCAGCCGCCCGCGGGCGACGGCGTTCTCGCTGGCCTCGATCTCCTCCCGCGTCCCGCCGAGGTGCACGGTCGGGGCGAGCGCCACCTCGGGGTGGGCCCAGGGGACGGGGCGGTCCAGCGCGAAGTCCACCTTGGCTGCGGCCGGGCCGTACCGGTAGCGCCGGATGGCGTGCGCGTAGCGCGCGGGCAGCTCGGGGTGGGTGAGCAGCAGCCGCGGTGTGGTGTCGAGCAGCAGCAGGTCTCCGGCATCCGGGTCTCCCCAGTCGAAGCCGTCGAGGCTCGACACGTGCACGTCGGTCTCGACGCTGCCGCCGTGGTCGCGCAGGTCGGTCACGAGCGCGTCGGCGATGGCCTGCGCGCCGCCCCGCGGGAACGCCCAGCCGTCGGCGGCGTGCGCGTGGGCGGCGAGGAGCAGCCCCGACGCGGCGGCGCCCAGCGACGGCAGCGGGGTGTTCGCGTGGGCGAGCACGCCTGTCAGGAGCGCGTTCGCCTCGTCCGTCCGGAACGTGTCGCGGCCCACCCGCGTGCCGAGCTGCAGAGCGCGCAGCCCGAAACGGAGGGTGGTGACCGGATGCCGCGGCCACCGCAGCAGCTGGGATCCGGTGAAGTCCACCACCTCGCCGAGATGACGGCTCAGGGGGCGGAGCACCGCCCGCCACGCGCCGGCGTCGGGGCCGAGCGCCTCGGCGGTGCGCTCGAGATCGCGCCACGCGATCGCGGCGCGTCCGCCGTCCAGCGGCTGCGCGTAGGACGCCAGGGGGTGGATCCAGCCGACGCGGTCATGGATGCCGAACGCGCGGAAGAAGGGCGAGGTGAGCGCCGCCGGGTGCACCGCGGAGCCGACGTCGTGGCGGAATCCCGGGAGGGTCAGCGCGGCGGTGCGGATGCCGCCGCCCACGGTCGAGGCGGCTTCGAGCACCCGGACCTCATACCCGGCGCGTGCGAGCGCGACCGCGGCGGAGAGCCCGTTCGGTCCGCTGCCGATCACCGTCGCGCGCCGTGCCATGGCCCCATCCTGGCATCGCGCCGTGGCACCGGCAGGGGGTTGACGGGGCATCCGCGTGGCGGTCTTCCTCGCCACGCGCTGCCGGGACAGGATGGAGGCGCGGGCAGTCCGCGGAGATGAGGTGGATCATGCAATCGGTGCTTCTCGACACTCCGGCGGGCATCACGGCCCGGCTCGGGTGGGACCCGAAGATCGTCGAGCACGATCGCAAGCGCCAGCTGGCCAAGGAGCTCGTCGCGGCGCACCTCGGCGTCGAGCCGAAAGACGTGCGGGTGGAGCGGGAAGCCCCGGGCACGTTCGGATTCCACACCCAGCTGATCGCCGAGGTCGGCGGTCGCGAGGTGCCGCTGAAGATCCGCAACGCGAACTTCCGGGCCGCGACCGTCGTCGCCGTCGCCGACCCGGGCATCCCGCTGGGGCTCGACCTGCGCGACGCCCACCCCGACGACGGCGAGCTCTTCGTCATGAAGCGCCACTCGCACCTCTTCGAGGAGGACGACCTCCCGAAGCTGCTCGCCCACTGGACCCGCGTGCAGGCCGTGCGCGACGCCGACGGCCGCGGGGCGCGCGTCGCCGCCGACCACGTGCGGCTCGACAGCCCCCTCACCACCGGCTGGATCCCCGACCGCAAGGTGCGCTACCGCCTCACCGACCTGTCGCGCGACAGCTGGATCATCACGCTGGCCCACGCACCCGCCGCCGCAGCGCCGCCCGCCTGACGCCGCACGCGCGCCGGCGGGGTGAGCCGGCTCGCGCGCCGCCCGTGGTGCGGCGATCGGACCGGGAGATGACGGATGCCGCGGGCCGCGGCATCCGTCATCTCATTCCTGTGCGAGCTCGGGCAGGGCGGCGTCGAGCTCTGCCAGCCACGCACGGGCGTTGCCGTCGGACGGAGCGCGCCAGTCGCCGCGGGGCGACAGCGAGCCGGCCGGCGACACCTTCGGGCCGTTCGGGATCGCCGAGCGCTTGAACTGCGCGAAGGCGAAGTAGCGCTGCAGGAACACGCGCAGCCATTTCGCGACCGTCGGCAGGTCGTAGGCGTAGCGGTCCTCGTCGGGGAAGCCGGGCGGCCAGGCGCCGGCGTCGGCATCGTGCCAGGCGTGCGAGGCGATGAACGCGATCTTCGACGGCCGGAACCCGAAGCGGAGCACGTGGTACAGCGCGAAGTCGTGCAGCGAGTACGGGCCGATGCGGTCCTCGGTCGACTGCATCTTGCCGTCCTGGCCCGCGGGCACGAGCTCGGGCGAGATCTCGGTGTCGAGCACGGACTGCAGCACGGCGCGGGCCTCGTCGCTGAGGTCGGTGGACCCGCCCTCGTGGCCGCGGTGGGCGATGACCCAGCGGATGACGTGCTGGATGAGGGTCTTCGGCACGCCCGCGTTGACGGCGTAGTGGCTCATGTGGTCGCCGACGCCGTAGGTGGCCCAGCCGAGCGCGAGCTCCGACAGGTCGGACGTGCCGATGACCATGCCGCCGTGGTGGTTCGCGAGGCGGAAGAGGTAGTCGGTGCGCAGGCCCGCCTGCACGTTCTCGAAGGTGATGTCGTGCACCGGCTCGCCGTCGGCGAACGGGTGGCCGAGGCGCTCGAGCATCTCGGTCGCCGCCGGGCGGATGTCGATCGTCTCGATCGACGCCCCCATCGCCTCGGAGAGCGCGATGGCGTTCGACTTGGTGTGCTCGCTCGTCGCGAAGCCGGGCATCGTGTACGTCATGATGTCGCTGCGGGGGCGGCCCATGACGTCCATCGCGCGTGCGACCACCAGCAGCGCGTGCGTCGAGTCCAGGCCACCGCTCACGCCGAGGACCGGCTTCGGCCCGCCGATCGCGCGCATGCGCTGCACGAGCCCCGACACCTGGATGTTGAAGGCCTCGTAGCAGTCCAGCGCGAGCCGCTCGGGGTCGTCGGGCACGAACGGGAACCGGTCGAGCGTGCGCCGCAGTCCGATGTCGGTCTGCGGCGGCTCGAGCCGGAAGTGCACGGTGCGGAACAGGCGGTCGGCGGCGGTCGCGCGCCGGTTGTCGTCGAAGGTGCCCTGCCGCAGGCGGTCCTGCCGCAGCCGGTCGAGGTCGACGTCGGCGACGGAGCGGCGCGGGCCGTCGGGGAAGCGCTCCGTCTCGACGAGCAGGTTGCCGCCCTCGTAGATCATGGTCTGGCCGTCCCACGAGACGTCGTTCGTGGACTCGCCCATGCCGGCGGCGGCATACGCGTAGGCGGCGAGGCAGCGCAGCGACTGCGACTGGCAGAGGTCCTTGCGGTCCTCGGCGCGCGCGATCGTGATCGGGCTCCCGCTGAGGTTCAGCAGCACCGATGCGCCGGCGAGCGCCGCGTGCGACGACGGCGGGATCGGAACCCACACGTCCTCGCACACCTCGGCGTGCACGACGAGCCCCGGGACGTCGAGCGCCTCGAACAGCAGGTCGGGCCCGAACGGGGCCTCGAGGTCGCCGACGCGGACGTCCTGGCCCGCCTGGTCGTCGCCGGGCGCGTACCAGCGGCGCTCGTAGAACTCCCGGTAGGTCGGCAGGTACGACTTGGGGGCGACGCCGAGCAGCTCGCCGCGGTGGATGACGACGGCGCAGTTGTAGAGGCGGTTGCGGTGACGCAGCGGCGCGCCGACGACGATCATCGGCAGAAGATCGACGGATGCCGCCACCAGCCGCTCGATCGCGGCCTCGACGGCGTCGAGCACCGGGTCCTGCATGACGAGGTCGTCGATCGCGTAGCCGGTGAGGCACAGCTCCGGGAAGACCGCGACGGCGACCGCGTCGGCGTCGCACTCGCGGGCGGACGCCAGCACCGCGTCGGCGTTCGTCGCGGGGTCGGCGATCGAGACCGGGATCGTGCAGGCGGCGACCCGGGCGAACCCGTGCCGGTACGCGCTCTCGAAGGGCAGGCTCATGCGCTCCAGTCTGTCAGTTGGGGTGTCGGCCCGGTCGGGGGTTGCGTCGTGGCCGGTGCCCTGAGCGGCGTTCGAATCGCGCACTTCGCAGGTTTTCGACCCGATCGGCTGCAAAGTGCGCGACTCGAACGCATGGGCCGGAGGTGTCGGGGGCCGCGGCTAGGGTCGTGGGGGAGAAGGGGCAGGGCATGCGATACATCGAGGACGAAGGCCGGATCGTCTGGAGCGCGAGCGACCTGAAGGCCGCCGCGGAGTGCGAGTTCGCCTGGCTGCGCGCGATCGACGCGCGACTCGGGCGCGTGGCCGCGGTCGAAGAGCCCGAAGACCTCACGCTCGAGCGCGCGGGGCGCCTCGGCACCGTCCACGAGCAGCGGGTGCTCGCCGACTACGTCGCGCGATACGGCGACGGGGTGGTCGAGATCCCCGAGACGCGATCGTCGGATGCCGCGGCCCTCGCCGATGCGGTCGCCCGCACGAACGCCGCCCTGGCCTCCGGCGCCGAAGTCGTCTATCAGGCCGCGTTCGCGACGGACGAGTTCGTGGGGTTCGCCGACTTCCTCGTCCGCGACGACGACCGGCGCTGGCTGGTGCAGGACACCAAGCTGGCCCGTCACGCGCGCGTCACCGCGCTCATGCAGCTCGCCGCCTACGTCGACCAGCTCGACCGTCTGGCGGTTCCCCGGTCGGGCCGCGTGCAGCTGCTCCTCGGCGACGGCAGCGTGAGCGAGCACGAGGTCGACGACCTGCTGCCCGTCTTCACGCTGCGGCGCGAGCGGCTGGCCGCCCTCATCGCCGATCGCCGTATCGATCTCGGCGCCGCAGCGGAGCCGATCGCGTGGGGCGACCCCCGGGGCGACCTCGGCGTGGTGGCGTGCGGACGCTGCGCGACGTGCGATGCCGAGGTCGTGGCGTCCCGCGACCTCCTTCTCGTCGCCGGCATGCGGCCGGTGCAGCGCGAGCGGCTGCGCGCGGCCGGCATCACGACCATCGAGCAGCTCGCAGAGGCCCCGGCCGGTCCTGCCGGCATGAACCCGGACGTGTTCGGGTCGCTGCGCATCCAGGCCCGCCTGCAGCTCGAGAGCCCCGCGGGCACGCCGCCGCTCGTGACGCCGAAGCCCCCGGCCGCCGTGGTCGCCCTCGCCGCCGTGGCCGTCGACGCGTCGGCCGCGACCATCACCGCCGACGCCGCGGAGCTCGGCGTCGCCGGGCTGGTCGACGAGCCCGGTGCCGTCGCCGACGCCGCGCCGCCGGTCCCGGTGTTCGAGGTCGTCGCGCCGAAGGCGCTCGGCGCGCTCCCACGCCCCGACCACGGGGATCTCTTCTTCGACTTCGAGGGCGACCCCCTCTACACCGAGCCGCCGGTGCCCGGAGAGCCCAGGCAGTGGGGCATCGACTACCTGTTCGGCTGGGTCGACAGCCGCGAGCAGTACACGGCCCTGTGGGCGCACTCGTTCGCCGACGAGAAGCGCGCGCTCGAGACGTTCCTCGACATCGTGAACCTGCGGCGTCAGCAGCATCCGGGCATGCACATCTACCATTACGCGCCGTACGAGCCGACGCACCTGCTGGCGATGGCGGCGCGCCACGGCGTGCGCGAGGCCGACGTCGACCGGCTGCTGCGCGACGGCGTCTTCGTCGACCTGTACCCGGTCGTGCGCCGTGCGCTGCGGGTAGGTTCGCGGTCGTACTCGATCAAGAAGCTCGAGCCGCTCTACATGGGCGATGAGGTGCGCACCAGCGACGTGCAGAAGGGCGACGACTCGATCGTCCGCTATGTCGAGGCGCGCGCGCTCGAGGCCGACGGCCACGACCTCGAGGCGGGGCTGGTGCTCGACGACCTCGCCGACTACAACCGCTACGACTGCGTCTCGACGCGGCGGCTGCGCGACTGGCTCGTGGACCGCGCGCGCGAAGCGGCCCTCGTGCCCTCACCCAACCCCGAGCCCGACGAGCGCGCGTACGAGCCCTCGCCGCGGGCCACGATGCTCGACGCCCTGGCGCTCGAGCACCCCGAGGACTCGGTCGACGCGCGGACGCTGCGTCTGGGCGCGGCGGCGATCGACTACTACCCGCGCGAGGCGAAGTCGTTCTGGGCCACGCACTTCCTGCGGCTGCGCGAGCCGGTGTCGCTGTGGGACGACACCCGCGACGTCGTCGTGATCGACCCGACCCGCAGCCGCGTGCGCGAGGACTGGCACTTCCCCGAGAGCGGCCGCGGCGGTGAGCGGCGGGTCGTCGAGCTGCGCGGAGACCTCGCCCCCGGCACGCGCCTGAGCGAGGGCGTCAACCCGTTCGCGCTGTACGAGCTGCCGGCGCCGTATCCGTTCGAGGCCTCGCCGCGGTGGATCCACTCCTACCGCTCGGTCACGGTGCTCGAGGTGCTCGACGACGGGGCCGTCATCGAAGAGACGGCAGTCGACGGGATCACGTGGAGCGAGCTGCCCCTCGCTCTCACCCCGGCGGCACCGCCCGCGGCGGGCAACCAGCAGGCGGCCATCGACGCGTGGGCGGATGCCGTCATCGCGGCCGCGCCGGAGCTGCCCGAAGACCCGGCCACCGACATCCTGTGCCGCCGCCCGCCGCGCACGCGTCCGGCCCCGGACGCGGCCGCGATGCCGGGCGTGGCGAGCAGCGGGCTTCC
The DNA here is from genome assembly GCF_033548675.1 of Microbacterium sp. M3. NCBI lineage: Bacteria > Bacillati > Actinomycetota > Actinomycetes > Micrococcales > Microbacteriaceae > Microbacterium > Microbacterium sp. M3. The sequence goes on along the minus strand of NZ_JAWTZT010000001.1, from coordinate 769,858 downwards.
GCCGGCGGGAGACGACCTCGTCGACGCGATCGCCCGCGCCGTGCGCCGCCTCGACCGCAGCTACCTGGCCGTGCAGGGCCCTCCCGGTACGGGGAAGACCTACGTCGGATCCCACGTCATCGCGCGACTCGTGCAGGAGCACGGCTACAAGGTCGGGGTCGTCGCCCAGGGGCATGCGACCGTCGAGCACCTGCTCGAACGCGTCATCGCCGCGGGGGTCCCCGCCGCGCAGGTCGGCAAGGCCCCCAAAGACCCCGCCGCCGCCCATGCCTTCACGGTGCTGCCGAAGAACGGGGTCGCGGCGTTCACCGCCGAGCACGAGGCATCCGGCTATGTGATCGGCGGCACCGCGTGGGACTTCAGCCACGAGGGCCGCGTGCCGCGCGGCAGCCTCGACCTCCTCGTCGTCGACGAGGCCGGGCAGTTCTCGCTGGCGTCGACGATCGCGGTGTCGCTCGCCGCACCGCGCCTGCTGCTGCTCGGCGACCCCCAGCAGCTGCCGCAGGTGAGCCAGGGCACCCATCCCGCGCCGGTCGACACCTCGGCGCTCGGCTGGGTGATGGACGGCGCCGACGTCATCCCGCCCGAGTACGGCTACTTCCTGGCCCAGACGCGGCGGATGCGGCCCGAGGTCGCGGCGCCGGTCTCGGCCCTGTCGTATCGCGGCGAGCTCGCGGCGCACCCCTCGACGGCCCTGCGCCGGATCGACGGGGTCAGCGCCGGCCTGCAGCCGATCGCGCTCCGCCACCACGGCAACGCGACCCAGTCGCTCGAAGAGGCCGCGGAGGTCGCCCGCATCGTGGCCGACCTCATCGGCCGGCCGTGGACCGATGCTGCCACCGACGACGCCGACGGGGTGTCGGCTGCGGCGCCGCCGCGCCCGCTCGAAGAGCGCGACATCATCGTCGTGACCCCGTACAACGCGCAGCAGGTGGCGGTCGAGACGGCCCTGGCGGCGGCGGGCTTCCCCGGCGTCCCGGTCGGCACCGTCGACAAGTTCCAGGGCAAGGAGGCGGCCGTCGCCATCGTGTCGCTCGCGGCGTCCAGCGGGCGCGACGCTCCGCGGGGCCTGGAGTTCCTGCTGCTGCGCAATCGCCTCAACGTCGCGATCTCGCGCGCCATGCACACGGCGTATGTCGTCTACTCGCCGGGACTGCTCGACGACCTGCCGTACACGCCCGAAGGCGTGGCGCGACTGAGCGGCTTCGCGCGGCTGGTCGGGCGGGGCTGAGCGCCGCGTAGACTCGCGCACACGTCGCAGACGGTGCGCATGACAGCGGTGGGCATCCGCGACGACCGCGCGAGACCCACGCCCGCAGAGGAGCCCGCATGGCCGACGACGCATCGCAGCAGTTCGAGATCGACCTCCCGCCCGAGCTGATCGGCGGTGCGTACGCCGATTTCGCGAACGTGTGGCACACCCCCACGGTGTTCGTGATGGACTTCCTCACCCTCGCGCAGCCGCCGCGCGAGCAGGTCGATGCCGAGACCGGGCAGCGCCACACCGTCGTGCCCGCGCGCGTGGTGAGCCGCATCCGGATTCCTCCTGACCAGGTGTTCGAGCTCGCCAAGGCGCTCACCCAGCAGCTGGAGTTCTGGGAGCGCGAGACGGGCCGCCGCAACCCGCAGGAGCCGCCGCTCGGAGACTGAACCGGTCGCGACCTCGCCGCGCACACAGGGCTAGACGGCGCACCCCGGCATGTCAACCCCATAGGGCCGGGAACCTCGCCGTTCTAGCCTGGCCGGGCGTCCGAGAGGCGCAGATGGCGCGGCATCCGTTCGGCGAGGGGCGGATGTCGCGCCGCTTCTTGCGCATCGGCGGTCGTATCAGCGTGTCTGCCCCCTCCTCTGTCACACGGAGGGGGTGCCGACATGACCGCGATCGACCAGCCGTCCGCCGTGACCGCGGCGGCACGCCGGGAGCCGGTGCGCGAGGCGAGGACGGATGCCGTGACCCCGGCGCCTGCGCCGGCAGCCGGTGCGACCGTCGCCTCCGCCGCGCGCCCCGGGCAGCGGCGCGGGCTCGTCTTCTGGATCGTCCGGTATCTGCCCGCCGAGATCGCCGGCACCGCCGTGATGGTGCTGGGCGGACTGCTCGCCACGATGTGGACGGATGTCGCACCGGTCATCGCCCTCGTCGCCCTCCTCGGCGAGATCGTCGGGTTCTATGCGGTGCTCGCCGTCGCGAACTTCGTCGAGCAGTCCCGGGTGGCCCGCACGCGCACGCGCGCCGCCGCGCGCACCGGCGTGCTGCTGGTCGCCGAGTTCGGTGCCGCCGAGGTGCTCGACACGTTCCTGATCCGTCCGGCGGCCCTGATGCTGGGACTCTGGCTCGTCCCCGATCCGCTCTGGGGCATGCTCGCCGGCAAGGTCGCCGCCGACGTCGTCTTCTACGCCATCGCGGCGGGGGCCTTCACCGTCACCGCGAAGAGCGGGCTGCGCGATCGCCGCCGCTCCGCCGATGCCCCGGAGGTGGCGTCATGAACCCCACAGCCCTGCATGACCTTCACGTCAAGCGGCGTGATGCGCGCACCGCGCGGGCGTTCGAGGATCGACGGCGGGCCGAGACATCCGCTCTCCTCTCCTCCGTCGCCGCACGCGCCGCGATCGCCCTGCACGGCACCCCGGTGCTGCTGCTCGATCCCGAGCGCGTGCGCCGTCAGTACCGGCACCTGCGCCGCACGCTGCCGTTCGTGGGCTTCCACTACGCGGTCAAGGCGCTCGCACACGACGCGGTGCTCGACGTGCTCGACGACGCGGGTTGCGGGTTCGACATCGCGGGCGGCGAGGAGCTCGCGCTGCTGACCCGGCGCGGCGTCGACCCGGCTCGCATCATCCACACGCATCCGATCAAGAAGCCGGCCGAGATCGCCGCGGCGCTCGCCGCCGGTGTGCGGACGTTCGTGGTCGACAACGACGTCGAGATCGACAAGTTCCGCGGCGCACCGCCCGACACCCGGCTGCTGGTGCGGCTGGCGTACCGCAGCCCCCACGCGAAGAGCGATCTGTCGAGCAAGTTCGGGGTCGGGCCGTTCGAGGCCGCGCATCTCGTCGAGCGCGCGCTCGCGGCGGGGGTCACCGTCGCCGGGTTCAGCTACCACGTCGGCAGTCAACTGGACGATGCCGGCCGATTCGCAGCGGCGGCCGCCGACACGCTGGAGCTCATGGACATCCTCGAGCGGCGGCTGAACGTGCAGTTCGACACGCTCGACATCGGCGGCGGCTTCCCGGCGTCCTACGATGCCGAAGCCGCCGGCGTCGACGAGATGGCCGCGGCGCTGCGTCCGGTGCTCGAGCCGCACGCGCGGCGGCTCGACATCATCGCCGAACCGGGACGCGTGATGGTCGCCGACGCCATGACGCTGGTCACGAGCGTCGTCGGGATCGCCGAGCGCAGCGACGGCCGCTGGTACTACCTCGATGACGGGCTCTACGGCTCGTACTCCAACGTGCTCACCGAGGACGTGCACCCGCTCGTCTTCGCGGAGCGGGATCTGCCGGGGTCTGCCGCGTCACACCCGGCCGGCGCCGCCGGTCACCGCTGGGCGACGCTCGCCGGGCCGACCTGCGACTCGTCCGACGTGATCGCCCGCGAGGTGATGCTGCCCGATCTGCGGGTGGGCGACCTGCTCGTGAGTCCCACGATGGGCGCCTACACGACCGTCACCGCGACGCGGTTCAACGGCCGCCCGTTCACCCCGGTCGCGGTGCTCGGACGCGGCCCGGTGACCGGCGAGATCGCCGTCGCCTCGGACGCCCGCCGCCTGCCGATCGTGTGAGGCCCGGCGCGCGGTGCGTCCCGGAATCGTGCGGCGCCGTGGCGGCGGCCCGTGCCCCGGACGGGAGGCCCGGAAGCCTCCAGCCCGCTCGCGCCCGCCCCCGCCGAGCCTCAGACGGTGCCGTAGAGGCGGTCGCCCGCGTCTCCGAGACCGGGCACGATGTAGCCCTTCTCGTTGAGCCGCTCGTCGAGGGCGCCGAGCACGAGGGTCACGTCGCGGCCGTCGACCTGCTTCTCGATCGCGGCGACGCCCTCGGGGGCGCCGAGCAGGCAGATCGCGGTGACGTCCTGCGCGCCGCGGCGGAACAGGAACTCGATGGCGGCGCCGAGCGAGCCGCCGGTTGCGAGCATCGGGTCGAGCACGAAGCACTGGCGATCGCTGAGGTCGTCGGGCAGACGCTCGGCGTACGTGGACGGCACCAGCGTCTCTTCGTTGCGCACCATGCCGAGGAAGCCGACCTCGGCGGTGGGGATGAGCTTGACCATGCCCTCGAGCATGCCGAGGCCGGCACGGAGGATGGGCACGACCAGCGGCCGGGGGTCGCCGATGCGCACGCCGATGGTCGTGGTCACGGGCGTCTGGATCTCGACCTCCTCGACGCGCACGTTGCGCGTCGCCTCGTAGGCCAGGAGGGTGACGAGCTCTTCGGTGAGCTGCCGGAAGACCGGCGACGACGTGCGCTGGTCGCGCAGCACCGTGAGCTTGTGGGTGATGAGGGGGTGGTCGGCGACGTGCAGGCGCATAGACACAGAGTAGTGCCGCCTCCTGTCAGCGACCGTGCGCAGGGGCCGGCGATACCCTCGGGAGGTGACTTTCGACGCCGCCGACCTCGCCGCCATGGACCGCGCGCTCGCGCTCGCCGTGGCGGCCGGTGCGACCGGCGACGTCCCGGTCGGCGCGGTGGTGACGGATGCCGCGGGCACGGTGATCGGCGAAGGTCGCAACCGTCGAGAGCTCGAGCACGATCCGACCGCGCACGCGGAGGTGGTGGCGCTCCGCGAGGCGGCGGCCGCGCTCGGCTCGTGGAACCTCGAGGGGTGCACCCTGGTGGTGACGCTCGAGCCGTGCGTCATGTGCGCGGGGGCGGTGCTGCAGTCCCGCGTCTCGCGGCTGGTGTTCGGCGCCTGGGACGAGAAGGCCGGTGCCGCGGGGTCGATGTACGACGTCGTGCGCGACCGGCGCCTGCCTCACCGCGCCGAGGTGGTGGCCGGCGTGCGCGAGGACGAGGCATCCGCCCTCCTGCGCGCGTTCTTCGACGAGCGTCGCTGAACCCGCGGCCGGGTGGGGTCAGCCGCCGCGGATCGGGGGGACAGCACCCTGCTCCGGAGCCGTGCGGCGGGCCTAGCGTGACGCACGTGACCCGCCTCATCGAACCCGTCCGCTCCGCACCCGCCGTCACCCGGCCCGGCGGCATCCGCTCCCGCATCGGCTGGCTGGTCGTGCTGCTCACGGCCCTGGCGATCGTGGCGTACTCCGCCGTGCCGTACTTCACGGCCTCGCTGCGCGATCTGGCCGGCGACGACGTCGGCCTCGCGCCGACGTACGCCGGGGTGCACCCGTTCGTGCAGGGGGCGCTCTACGTCCACATCGTCGGCGGCGCGGTCGCCCTCGTCGCCGGCCCCCTGCAGTTCTGGAGCGGGCTGCGCACCCGCGCCCCGCGCGCGCATCGCTGGATCGGCCGCGTCTCCCTCGTCGCCGTCGCCGTCGGCGGCGTGGCCGGGCTGATCATCGCGCCGTCCAGCCCCGCCGGATTCGTCGGGTTCTTCGGCTTCGGCGCGCTCGCCGTGCTGTGGCTGGTGACCGGATGGCGCGCCTACCGTGCCATCCGCCGCGGCGATGTGCCGAGCCACCGCGCGTGGATGATCCGCAACTACGCCCTCACTTACTCCGGCGTGATGCTGCGGGTGTGGCTGCCCGTGCTGCTCGTGGCCTCGCTCCTGATCGGATGGCCGCCCGAGTACGGGTCGGCCTTCGCGAACGCGTACGCGGCCGTCCCGTTCCTGTGCTGGCTGCCGAACCTCGTGTTCGCGGAATGGCTCATCCGGCGCCGCGGCCTGCCGTCCTACCGGCTGCCCGTCTGACCCCGTCCCCGGTGCCCGGCCCTCGGGCGAGGCGGGGTCGGAGAGCGAGGCGGGGTCAACGGGGAAGGTAGGGGAGCACCTCGGCGCCGAGGTACTCGACGTGTGCGACGTCCTGCAGGTCCATCAGCTGGAGGTACACGCGCTGCGCTCCGAGCGCGACCAGCCGCTCGACCTTGGCCACGATCTCGTCGCGGTCGCCCACGATGTTGACGTCGCCGCGCAGCTCGCCGACGGTGCGGCCGATGTTCGCTGCACGACGGTCGAGCTCGGGAACGGATGCCGCAGCCAGCGTCGGCAGTGCCACCGAGAGCTTGAGCGACTTCGGGTCGCGACCGATCCGCTCGCAGGCCGCCCGCACGACGGCGAACTTCTCGGCCGACTCCGCCTCGGAGCGGAAGCCGATGTTGAACTCGGTCGCGTACCGCGCGGCGAGCTCCGGCGTCCGCCGCGGGCCGCCGCCGCCCACGATCACCGGAACACGCGGCTGCACCGGCTTAGGCAGGGCCGGGGCATCCGTCAGCCGATAGTGCGTGCCGTCGAAGCTGTACGTCTCGCCCGCCGGCGTGGCCCACAGGCCCGTCACGAGTTCGAGCTGCTCCTCGAGCAGGTCGAACCTCTTCGCGGGGAACGGGATGCCGTAGGCCGCGTGCTCGCGTTCGAACCACCCCGTGCCGAGGCCCAGCTCGACGCGCCCGCCCGACATCGCGTCGACCTGCGCGACCTGGATCGCCAGCAGGCCGGGCACGCGATACGTCACCGACGACACGAGGGTGCCGAGCCGGATGCGCGAGGTCTCACGCGCGAGGCCGGCCAGGGTGGTCCACGCATCGGTGGGGCCTGGAAGGCCGTCGCCGTCGCCCATGTGGAGATAGTGGTCGGAGCGGAAGAATCCGTCGAAGCCGAGTCGCTCACCCGCCTGGGCGAAGGCGAGCTGGTCGTCGTAGCTCGCGCCCTGCTGCGGTTCGGTGAACAGGCAGTACTCGATGGGCATCGTGTCCTCGTCGGTGCTTGGTGGGGGCGGTGAGAGAAGGCGATCGCTCGTCGCCGCGAACACCCGCCGAGCCAGTCGGTGGGAGCGATGCGGCCTGCGAAGCGGTCAGTCGGCGGACTTGATCACGAACTGCGACGTGGGCGGCGTCGGGTCGTCGCCCGGCCGGAAGATGTCGGGCTCGAAGTAGATCACCCGCGCTGCGGGTACGGCCTGGCGCACCCGGGACTCCACGCGGTCGATGTCGGCGGCGACGTCCGCGAGCGGGGCGTCCGAGGCGAAGCCCAGCTTGGCCGCGACCAGGAGCTCGTCCGGGCCGAGATACAGCGTCTTGATGTGGATGAGCTTCTCGACCTCGGGCCCGTCGGCGATGGCCGCGACGATGCGCTGCAGATCGGCATCCGTCGCTCCTTCGCCGACCAGGAGGCTCTTCGTCTCGATGCCGAGGACGATCGCGATCACGATCAGCAGCGTGCCGATCATGAGCGTGCCGAGGGCATCGAACAGCGGGTTGTGGGTGATCGCCGTCATGCCGACGCCGAACAGGGCGAACACGAGGCCGATCAGGGCGCCGACGTCTTCGAGCAGGACGACGGGAAGCTCGGGCGCCTTGGCGTGGCGCACGAACGAGACCCACGACTGCCCTCGGCCGCGGACATGGTTGCTCTCCTTGATCGCCGTGCGCAGCGAGAACGACTCGAGGAGGATCGCGATGACCAGCACCCCGATCGGCACCCAGTAGTTCGTGACCTCGTGGGGATGCGTCAGCTTCTCGACGCCCTCGTAGATGGAGAAGAGACCACCCACCGAGAACAGGATGATCGAGACGACGAAGGCGTAGACGTAGCGCTCGCGCCCGTAGCCGAACGGATGGTCGCGGTCGGCGGCCCGCTTCGCACGGCGGCCGCCGAGGAGGAGCAGCAGCTGGTTGCCCGAGTCGGCGACCGAGTGGATCGCCTCGGCGAGCATCGAGGCCGAGCCCGAGATGAGCCAGGCGACGAACTTCGCCAGGGCGATGCCCATGTTCGCCAGGAACGCCGCGATGATGGCCTTGCCGCCGCCGGAAGCACTCATGCGGATGAGTCTACGGACGCCGCGCGCTGCGCCCGACACCCCTTGCGCGCCGGGGCTTTCGGTGTCAGTCGGACGAGCGCAGGATGATCGCCTCGGTCGGAGGAGCCGGATCGTGCGGCCGCCCGACGTAGCCGATCGCCTCGAGCAGCGCGTGACGGAACTCGGCCGGCCGCTCGAGATGCGGGGTGTGGCCGGCGCCCTCGAGCGCGATCTCCGTGACCTCGCCGCCCGCGGCGGCGTAGCGCGCCAGGACGTCGCGCGTCTGCGACACCATCTCCTGCGGGGGCGCGACGTCGTCGCCGGGCCAATCCGGCACGAAGCCGAGCTTGGCGAGGTTGTTGTAGTCGTAGAGCGACGCGTCCGACACGATCGGGTCGGCGGTGCCGCGGATCCACAGGATCGGCGGCTTCTCGGCGAGCTCCACGATCCCCGACACATCGAAGTACCCCGGGGCCATGGTGTTGGCGACGCCGATCTTGCCGGCCGCGAACCCCGGCCAGTTCTTGCTCGGCACCGCGTCGCCCGGGTAGTTGCCCGTGGCGGTCGAGGTGGTGAGCATCGACTCGATCCACACGTCCTCGTGGTCGGTGCGGTAGTCGGCCGCCACGTACTGCGAGCGGAACACCGAGCGGGGCGACGTCGGGGCGTCCGTGGTCTTGTCGTGGTCGATGAGCCGCTGCACGAAGTCGGGGTTGACGGTGCCGCCGCCGCAGCCGGCGTCGTCGTCGGTGAGTCGCGAGCCATCGCGGCGGGTGCCGCCGAAACCGTACGGCGAGATGGGCGCTTCGAGCGTCAGGCTCAGCACAGGGTGGTCGAGGGCGTACTGCAGCGCCACCCCGGCCCCCATCGACCATCCGACGAGGTGCGCCGTCGGGATGCCGAGCGCCTCGAGCGTCGCCCGGACGTCGTCGCTGAAGTCCCGCACGCCGCGTGTCGCGTCGATCGGCGCGTGCTCCGTGCCGCCGTACCCGCGGAGGTCGATCGCGATGACGCGGATGTCGGTCGGCAGGTCCTGCATCGTCTCCTGCCAGAACAGCGCCGACGACACGTTCCCATGGATCAGCACGACGGTGCGATCCGGGGGCGTTGCGGGGTCGTCGCCGGTGCGCTCCAGCACGTTGACGGTCAGCCCGGGCGTCTCCACGCTGCGCGCGGCGATGCCGTCGAAGAGGGTCATGTTCGCGTGCCTCCCACGTCTGCGAGAGCCCCTGCGCCCCCGTACTCCCGAGAATAGACCGCCGAGCGGCCTGCGGTCAGCGCTCGTAGGATGACGCCATGCCTCACGACGCCACTCCGCTCCCTCCCATCGCGATCCTGGGCGCCGGCTCCATGGGCGGTGCGATCGCCCGGGGCCTCGCCCGGTCCGGCCTTGCAAGCGACGGCGTCACCACGACGAACCGCTCGCGCGCCAAGGCCGCCGAGCTCGACGGCCTCGACCGCGTGACCAGCGTCGCGCTCGAGGATGCGCCCACGGGGAACACGGATGCCGCGGCTGCCGCGGACGTCGTGCTCATCGGCGTCAAGCCGGCGATGGTGCCCGACCTGCTGCGCGAGATCGCCCCCGTGCTCCGCCCCGGCACCATCGTGGTGAGCCTCGCCGCCGGGGTCACGGTCGCGACGTTCGAGGAGATCCTTCCGTCGGGCATGCCGGTGCTGCGCTCGATGCCGAACACGCCCGCGCTGGTCGGTCGCGGCGTCACGGGGCTCGCGGCCGGAACGCACGCGAGCGCCGCGGTCGTCGCCACGGTGCGGCGGCTGTTCGAGACCGTGGGTACGGTGATCGAGGTGCCCGAAGGGCAGATCGACGCGCTCTCGACGATCTCGGGCTCGGGGCCCGCCTACTTCTTCCTGCTCGTCGAGGAGTTCACGAAGGCCGCCGTCGGCAAGGGCTTCGCCGAGGCCGAGGCGCGGCTCATGGCCGAGCAGACCTTCATCGGCGCCGCGGCGCTGCTCGAGGCATCCGCAGGCGACCCGGCAGAGCTGCGCCGCAAGGTGACCAGTCCGAAGGGCACGACCGAGCGCGCCATCGCCGTGCTGCAGGGCGCGCGGATCGACGCCGCGTTCGCCACGGCGACCGATGCGGCGCTCGCCCGTGCCAAGGAGCTCGCCGCCGGAGCGTAGCGACCCGCGGCGCACCCGGCGGTCGACGCGCAGAGCTCGACGCTCCGCGCGCGGCGCTCAGCGGTCGAGCGAGGCGAACCGCTCGATGTCGGAGTTCGTGCCCGACACGATGATGAGGTCGTGGTTGGTGACCACGGTGTTGGCCTCGGCGTAGCGGAAGGGCTTGCCGGGGCTCTTCACGCCGACCACCGTGACGTTGTACTTGGTGCGCACGCCCGATTCGTTGAGGCCCACGCCCCGGATGAACTTCGGCGGGTAGAGCTTCGCGAGCGCGAAGTCGTCGTCGAAGCGGATGAAGTCGAGCATGCGCCCGCTGACCAGGTGCGCGACGCGCTCGCCGGCTTCGCGCTCGGGGTAGATCACGTGGTTCGCGCCGACGCGGGCGAGGATCTTGCCGTGCGACTGCGAGACCGCCTTGGCCCAGATCTGCGGCACCTTGAGGTCGACGAGGTTGGCCGTGATGAGGACGGATGCCTCGATCGACGATCCGACGGCCACCACGGCGACCTGGAAGTCCTGGGCGCCGATCTGCTTCAGGGCGTCGATGTTGCGCGCGTCGGCCTGGACGGTGTGGGTGACCCGCTCCGACCACTTCTGCACGAGGTCGAGGTTGTCGTCGATCGCGAGCACCTCGCGGTCCAGGCGATCCAGCTCGCCGGCGCAGGCGGCGCCGAAGCGTCCCAGTCCGATGACGAGGACGGGCGCATCGCCCCTCATCCGCTCAACCAACGATCGGCCTTTCCACGGGCAGCGAGTACAGCTGCGAACGGGTTGACGCGGCCACGGCCGCGGCGAGAGTCACTGTACCAACGCGGCCCATGACGATGGTCACCGCCAGCACGTAGATGGCAGGGTCGGGGAGCGTGGCGGTGAGGCCGGTCGACAGGCCCACGGTGGCGAAGCCCGAGATGACGTCGAACAGCACGTCGCCGAGGTCGGCCTTGGTGATCTGCGTGATGATGATCGTCGAGATCGCGACGATGGTCGCGCCCCACGCCACGACCGAGAGGGCGACCCGGAGCACGTCGCTCGGGATGCGGCGCCCGAACACCTGGTTCGAGGCGCGTCCCTTCGCCTCGGAGACGACGGCGAGCGCGATGACGGCGAGGGTCGTGACCTTGATGCCGCCGGCGGTCGAGGCCGACCCGCCGCCGACGAACATGAGCATGCACGCCACGAGCAGACTGGACTGGTTGAGCTCGCCGACGTCGAGGATCGAGAAGCCGCCGGATCTGGTCATCGCCGACAGGAAGAACGCCTGGAACGTGGTGTCCCAGGCGTCCTCACGGCCGAGCGTCAGCAGGTTGTCGTACTCGAGCACGAGGAAGACCACGCCGCCGAGGAAGAAGAGCGAGACCGTCGTGATGACGGTGAGCTTGGCGTGCAGCGACCACCGGCGCACCCGCCACCGCTGGCGCAGCACGGTGTAGATCACCGGGAAGCCGATCGAGCCGAGGAAGACGCCGGCCATCAGCACCGTGAGGAAGAAGTAGTCATGCCGGAACGGCTCGAGGCCCTCGGCGTTCGGTGTGAATCCGGTGTTGGTGAACGACATCGCGGCGTAGAACGGGGCCTCCCACAGCGCGGCGTGCCACGGCACGCCGGCCACGATGAGCCCCGGGAAGAGGAGGATCGCGATGATCCCCTCGATCACGAGAGTCGAGAGGGCGACCGTCGCCAGCAGGCTGCCGATCTGGCCCAGCTGGACGGTCTGACCCTCGTTGACGGGGCCGGCGTGGGTGCGGAGCGGGTTCGAGTCGCTCGCGGCGATCAGCTTCGCGCGCAGCCCCAGGCGGCGCGAGATGACGAGGCCGAGGATCGAGGCGAGGGTCAGCACGCCGAGGGCGCCGATCTGCACGCCCACGAACACCAGCACATGGCCGAACGGCGACCAGTGCGTCGCCATGTCGACGGTGGCGAGGCCCGTGACGCAGATGGTCGACACCGCCGTGAAGAAGGCATCGGCGAAGGGCGTGACCCGGCCGTCCGCGGCCGCGATCGGGAGCGAGAACAGGCCCGTGAACAGCAGGATGAGCGACAGGAAGATCAGGATCGCGAACCGCGCGGGGGAGCGCTGCGTCAGGTCGCGGAAGAACTCCAGGAACGCGTGCCCGACAGCGCGGAGGCGACCCATGGCGGTGACGGGAACGACACGCCTGCCATCCGTCATACGGGGTTCCTCCTGATGCGAAACGGAGCTCGTGCGGCGGACCGGCGGTCGTGCTCATGGTACTCCGCGGGGCTCCCCACTAATCTGAGCACATGGCGGACATCTTCGACGTGATCGCAGACGGAACGCGTCGCGACATCCTGCGACTGCTGCTCGATCGATCATCCGCCGGAGACCGCGGCACCAGCGTGTCGCACATCGTGACCGAGCTCGGCGCCAGCCAGCCCACGGTCTCGAAGCACCTGAAGGTGCTGCGCGACGCGCACCTCGTCTCGGTGCGCGAAGAGGGGCAGCACCGCTACTACAGCCTGTCGGCGGCGCCGCTGGACGAGGTGGACGATTGGCTCGTCCCCTTCCTCGCGGGCGACGACGACATGGCCGACGCGACGCCCCTGGCCCTGCCGGATTCGGCCGCGCACGCGGCCGAGGTCGTCGGCCGGGCCGCGGCATCCGCGAAGCACGCCTTCGAGAACGCGCTCAAGCGCCTGCCCGGCCGCTGACCCGCGCCCGACGCGGCAGGGGAGACCCGGGCGTGCGCGGCGCCGGACCTCCCCTCCGCATGCGGACTACCGGCGCCCGGCCTTGCGACGGAACAGCCACGCGCCCCACACGAACGAGGCGACGAGGATCCCCACGCACCACAGCACGGCCCAGCCGGCGGTGTCGCCGACGGGCGTGCCCATCAGCAGTCCGCGGATGGTCTCGATGATCGGCGTGACCGGCTGGTACTCGGCGATGCCCTGCAGCCACTCGGGCATCGTCGCCACGGGCACGTAGGCGCTCGACAGGTACGGCAGGAACAGGATGATGAAGCCGTAGCCGTTCGCGCCCTCGGGGCTGCCGGCGGCCAGGCCGATCGCGGCGAACAGGTAGGTGATCGCGAGGATCCACAGCGCGATCACGGCGACCGCGCCGAGCCAGCCCCAGATGTCAGCGGTCGGGCGGAAGCCGACCAGCACGGCGACCCCGATCACGACGGCCGTCGCCAGCAGGTTGCGAAGGAGGCTCGCGACGACGTGACCCGTGAGCACGGCGCTCGCCCGCAAAGGCATGGTGCGGAACCGGTCGATGATGCCGGCCTTCATGTCGCCGGCGACGTAGACGGCCGTCGAGGCCGCCCCGAATCCGGCACACGTGAGGATGACCCCCGGGACGACGTAGTTCACGTAGTCGCCGGTGGGGTCGATGGCGCCGCCGAACACCCACGTGAACATGAGCATGAGCATCACTGGGAGCAGGATCGCCATGAGCAGCGATTCGCCGTCCCGCAGCGAGTGCCTGAGGCTGCGTCCGACGAAGACGCTCTCGGCGGTGAGACCGCCGATCCGCGGTCGCAGTGCCGGCATCGCGGGGGCGGCGGCGGGGGTCAGGGTGGTCATGCGATCTCCTCGAGGGTGCGGGACCGGTCGGCGGCGGGACGGCCGCGGCCGTCGGGGGTGGTCAGGGCGAGGAACACGTCGTCGAGGCTGGGCCGTCGCAGCGTCACGATCCCAGTGGCGCCGGACTCGTCGAGCGCGTCGAGCGCGCGCCGGAGCCCCGGCACGGTGCCGTCGGTCGGGATCTCGCGCAGCAGGGTGCCGTCGGCGTCGTGCACCTCGACGGTGTCGGCGCCGACGCGGGACTTGAGCTCGGCCGCCGTGCCGATCGCGACGATGCGCCCGCCGTCGAGCACGGCGATGCGGTCGGCCAGCTGATCGGCCTCCTCGAGGTACTGCGTGGTGAGGAAGACGGTGGTGCCGGCGGCGGCGAGCGACCGGATGACGTCCCAGAGCTCCCGTCGGCTGCGCGTATCGAGTCCCGTCGTGGGCTCGTCGAGGAAGAGCACCTCGGGTGCGACGACGAAGCTGAGCGCGAGGTCGAGGCGCCGGCGCATGCCGCCCGAGTAGGTGCCGACACGGCGGGCTGCGGCATCCGTCAGTCCGAAGCGTTGCAGGAGTTCCGACGCGCGGGCGCGGGCCGCGCGTCGCGGCAGCCCCGAGAGCCGGCCCAGCATCACGAGGTTCTCGGTGCCCGTGAGGGCGTCGTCGACGGCGGCGGCCTGGCCGGTCAGGGCGATGCGGCGCTTGACCTGATCGGGCTCGCGCGCCACGTCGATGCCCCCGACCGCGGCGTGACCGGTATCGGGGCGGACGAGCGTGGTGAGGACGTTGATGGTGGTGGTCTTGCCGGCGCCGTTGGGTCCGAGGAGCGCGAAGACCTCGCCGCGCGAGACGTCGAACTGGAGGTCTTCGAGCACCCGGTGGCGCCCGAAGGTCTTGCTCAGGCCGCGGACGGCGATGACCGGCGCGGCGGTGTCGACAGGCATGGATTCCTCCGATGTGTGTAGGGCGAAAACTGTTTACGACGGTAACTGTTTATGACGCTAACACACTGTTTACGGGATAAACAGACCTAAACTGACGGGATGACCGAAGCGTCCGAGCCGGAGCTGCCCCGGGGCATCGCCCTCGCCTGGGGTGTCGCGGCCAACCCGCAGCGAGGCCCGAAGCGCGAGATGAGCGTCGAGCGCATCGTCGAGGCGGCGGTCGAGATCGCGGATGCCGAAGGCCTGGGTGCCGTCTCCATGGCAGCGGTGGCGGCGAAGCTGGGCTTCACGCCGATGTCGCTCTATCGGTACGTGACAGCCAAGGACGACCTGATCCTGCTCATGCAGGAGGAGGCCACCGGCCTCCCGTCGGACGAGGTGCTCGCCGGGGGTGACTGGCGGGAGAGGCTGATGGCGCTGTACCGGGAGCAGGTCGCCCGGTACATGCGCCACCCGTGGGTGCTCGAGATCGCGATCACCGGGTCGCCCGTCACGCCGAACAGTGCCGCGTGGATGGATGCGAGTCTCGCCGCCCTCGCCGACACGCCCCTCTCGCACGCCGACCGGCTGGCCGTGCTGCTCCTCGTCACCGGCGCGGCGCGCTGGACCGGCATTGTCCTGGCCGGCTACCAGCGCGCGGAGCGGGAGGGGGCGATGTCGGGCGACGAGATCACGGTTCTCGAGGACGGCCTCTTCCGCACCCTGATCACCGGCGACGCGTATCCGCACCTGCGCGAGGCGATCGACGCCGGCGTCTTCCTCGACGAGGCGGATCCGTTCGCCTTTGGGCTGGAGCGCAGCCTCGACGGCGTGGCGGCGTACATCCAGTCCGTGGCAGAGGGGCGCGTGGTCGAGCGCTCGCCGTTCCCGGTCTCGGGCGACGCCGGCATCGCCGCGGACAAGAAGTACCGCGAGGCGCAGAAGGCGGTGCGCAACGCCGAGAAGGCGCTGCGCGACGCGCGCAAGCTCGAACGGCAGGCGGCGCGCGAGGCGCGCGACCGGCTGGCGCGCCAGCGGCCCGAGGCCTGATCGCGTCCCATCCGCAACAGGAACCACAGCGTTCACACGTGCCCCGTGTTTACACACCGGTCCCGCGCGCTCTAGAGTGATCGCAGCACTTCTGGGGAAGGGGATCGACATGGCGGAGCTGCCGGACGTGCGCTTCCTCACGGTGGCCGAGGTCGCCGACATCATGCGGGTCTCGAAGATGACGGTCTACCGTCTCGTGCACTCGGGCGAGCTCCCCGCGGTGCGGTTCGGCCGCAGCTACCGGGTGCCCGAGTCGGCGGTGACCGAGGCCCTGCAACGGCCGATCGCCGACGTCGGCTAGACTGATCCGAGGCATTTTCCGTATCTGCCCGTTCCCGGGCGCCGCACACGCCGCGCCCAGACCCCGACATAGTGAGGTTTTCCGTGGGTTCTGTCATCAAGAAGCGCCGCAAGCGCATGGCGAAGAAGAAGCACCGCAAGCTGCTTCGCAAGACTCGCCACCAGCGCCGCAACAAGAAGTAAGCGGCATCCGCACCAAGCGCCCCCAGGCTGCTGCGCTTTCGTCAAGCGCAGCGACCGGTCGAAGGGGGCGCTTCGTGTATGCGGAATCCGTTCCCGCCTGACCGCGTTGAAAGGCAGTCATGAAGTCCATCACCGTCCAGCAGCTCCGCGACCGGGTCGACGTGCCCCTCATCGACGTCCGCGAGATCGACGAGTTCGCCGCCGGTCACGTGCCGGGTGCCGTCAACATCCCGATGTCGGTGCTCGGTGGTCGACTCGACGAGCTGCCCGACGGGGCGTTCGACGTGATCTGCGCCGTCGGGGGCCGCTCGGGCCGCGTGGTCGAGGCGCTCGAGGCCCGTGGGTACGACGCGACCAACGTCGACGGCGGCACCAACGACTGGATCGCCTCGGGCTTCCCCGTCGAGCGCTGAGCCGGCGTCGTGACCACCCTCACCCTCATCGGCAAGCCCGACTGCCACCTCTGCGACGTGGCGCGCGAGGTCGTCGAGACCGTCGTCGCCGAGCTGCCTGAGGACGCCGTCGACGTCGAGGAGCTCTCGATCGTCGACGATCCCGCGCTGTACGCGCTGTGGTGGGAGAAGATCCCCGTCGTCCTCATCGACGGCGAGCTGCACGGCCACTGGCGTGTGTCGCCCGATCGCCTGCGGGCGGCGCTGCGCGCCTGACCTCCGGCATCCATCCCGCCTCACGGGTGGGACGGATGCCGCGACTCAGCCCGCGAGCCGCGCGCGCAGCCCGTCGAGCTCGGTCTCGGTGAGCCCGCCCGAACGGAGATAGTCCGCCGACCCGCCGCGCTCGTCGATCCACGCGAACGCCTGCGCCATCGCCGCGGGCGGGGTGCCGGTCACGAGCTCGCGGACCTCGGGCGTCAGCGGTGCACCCATCTGCTCGATGCCGGCCAGCATGCGGTCGGCCCACGGACCTGCGAGGTTGCGCTCGGACTGCGCATAGTCGTCGATCACGGCGTCGCGCTCGGCGCCGACCGCGTCGAGGATGACGGCGACGGCGACGCCGGTGCGGTCCTTGCCGGCGGTGCAGTGCACGAGCACCGCCGACGGGCGATCGTCGACGGATGCGGCGACGCGGCGCGCGGCCTCGGCGAACGACGCGGCGCCGTGCTCCAGCATCTGCACATAGAGGTCGCCGAGGCGGGGCAGCGTGGCGAGGATGCGGGACGCCATGCCGGTGTCGATCGGTCCGCCTTCGGCGGCCGCGGCCCCGGCGGCTCCGGTGAGGGCGCCCTCCAGCACTGAGAGCTCGACGATGTCGAGCGTGCGGTCGGCCGGAAGGCGATCGGGGGCGCTCTCCTGCTCGAACGGCGTGCGGAAGTCTGCGATGACCCCGATCGGGCTCGCCGACAGTGCGGTCACGCCCGCATCGGTGAGCGCGCTGAGCGCATCGGAGCGGTAGAGGACGCCCGCGCGGACGGCGCCGCCCGCGGCGAGCGGCAGGCCGCCCAGGTCACGGAAGTTGTGGAGGCCTTCGAGAGTGAGAGTCACCCTCGAGGATTACCACACCGCGCGCGACGGATCAGGGTGCGAGGCGGGTCGGGCCCCGGAAGAGGTACGTCACCTCGCGGATGGAGTCCTGGCCGAGCAGCAGCATGAGCACGCGCGCGAGGCCCATGCCGAAGCCGCCGTGGGGCGGGGCGCCGTAGCGGAAGAAGTCGAAGTAGAAGTCGAGGTGCTCGGCACCCAGGCCCTTCTCCTTCGCCTGCTCGATCAGCACGTCGACGCGGTGCTCGCGCTGTGCGCCCGTCGTGATCTCGACGCCCTTGAAGAGGAGGTCGTACGACTTCGTGAGCCCGGTCTCGTCGTCGCGCATGTGGTAGAACGCGCGGATCTCGGGGTGGTAGTCGGTGATGAAGACGAACTGGTGCCCGTAGGTCTCCTCGACGTACGCGGAGATCTGGCGCTCGCCCTCCGGGTCGAGGTCGCCGTCGGTGCGGGGGATGTCGTAGCCGCGGCTCTTCACGATCTCGCGCGCCTCGGCGAGCGGGATGCGCGGGAACGGGATCGCCGGCACCTGCACCTCGAGGCCGAACAGCTCCTCGATCTCGGCCCCGTGCTTGTCCTTGACGGCCTGGATGCCGGCCTGGAGCAGCTCCTCCTGCATGGCGGCGACGTCCTCGTGCGAGTCGATCCAGCTGATCTCGGCGTCGACCGACGTGAACTCGGTGGCGTGGCGCGACGTGAACGACGGGTCGGCGCGGAAGGCGGGGGCGATCTCGAAGATCTTGCCGAAGCCGGCGACCTGCGCCATCTGCTTGAAGAACTGCGGCGACTGCGCGAGATAGGCCGTCTTCTCCTCGAAGTAGGGCACCTCGAACAGCTCGGCGTTGGACTCGGATGCCGAGGCCATGAGCTTCGGCGAGTGCACCTCGATGAAGTCGCGCTCGATCCAGTACGAGCGGAAGGCGTGCTCGAGCGTCGTCTGCACGCGGAAGATGAGGTTGTTGCGGCGCTGGCGCAGGTCGAGGAAGCGCCAGTCCATGCGCTTGTCGAGGCCGGAGTCGGCGGCGATGGGGGTCTCGGGGAGCGCGGCGGCCGCGATGTCGAGCGCGGCGATCTTGATCTCCACGCCGCCGAGCTTCACGCGCTCGTCGTGCTTGAGCTCGCCGGTCACGGTCAGGAACGTGCCCGTGGCGAGGTTCGAGATGAGGTCGGTGAGAGCCAGGGCCGCGGCATCCTGTTCCGTGCCGTCCTCGGCCGGCCGGGTGGCCGGGTTCACCAGCTGCACCGCCCCGGTCTCATCGCGGAGGATGACGAACTGCACCTTCTTCTGATCACGGACCGTCTCGACCCACCCGGAGACCGAGACGGGGCCGTCGGCCAGACCCTGCAGCTGCTTGACGAGGACGCGTTCACTCACGAGGGACAAGTCTAGGTGACCCGTCGCGGCGCGCCTTCGCCGGGTGGCGCCCCTGCGCTTCCGGGGGTCAGCACCCGGGATTCGCTCAAACTCCTGACCTAGCGTGGTGACGTCGCGCCGATCGGCCGCGGCCGCCGCCACGAGAAGCCGCCACGAAAAACCACCGCCAAAGGGCACCGACGGATGGGATCCGACGAATGACGACTGCGACGACGACCGACGGCTCCTGGCTCTCCGCACTCGCGGACTGGGCCGTGTCGCTCATGGATGTGATCGGTCCCGCCGGGGCCGGGATCGCGATCGCGATGGAGAACCTCTTCCCGCCGCTGCCCAGCGAGGTGATCCTGCCGATGGCGGGACTCGCCGCGAGCCGCGGCTCGTTCTCGGTGGTCGAAGCCCTGGTGTGGACCACGCTGGGCTCCGTCGTCGGCGCCCTCCTGCTCTACGGTCTCGGCGCGTGGCTGGGCGTCGCGCGACTGCGCGCGATCGCGGCCAAGGCGCCCCTGCTGCACCCGGAAGACATCGACCGCACCGTCGCGTGGTTCGGGCGCCACGGCGGCAAGGCGGTGTTCTTCGGACGGATGATCCCCATCTTCCGCAGCCTCATCTCCATCCCCGCGGGCATCACCCGCATGCCCGTGTGGCGGTTCACCCTCCTCACGGCTGCCGGCAGCGTGATCTGGAACTCGATCTTCGTGTTCTCGGGGTTCTTCCTGGGGGAGTCGTGGCACATCGTCGAGCGGTACGCCGACATCCTGCAGTACGTCGTCATCGCGGCCGCCGTGATCGGCGTCGCCTGGTTCCTCTACGTCCGGGTGCGCGCGCTGCTGGAGTCGCGCGGCGCCTCGGGCGGTCCCGAGCCCGAGCTCGACTGAGGGCACCCGGGCAACGCTCAGCCGGTCCACAGAAGACCCGCACGTAGACTGGTCCGGTGCCCGCCGAACGCCTCCACCTCGTGCGCCATGGGGAGGTTCACAACCCCGCCCGCGTGCTCTACGGACGACTCCCCGGTTACGGGCTGAGCGCCGACGGGCGCGGCATGGCCCGGCAGGCCGCCGAGTATGTGCAGGCGCTCGAGCGCAGCGTCACGGCGCTCGTCTGCTCGCCGCTGCAGCGCGCACAGGAGTCCGCCGAGCCGTTCACCGAGATCTTCGGGCTCGAGCCGGTCATCGACGAACGCGTCATCGAGCCCACCAACGTCTTCGAGGGCAAGCGCATGGCCCGCGCGCTCGTCAACCCGTGGAACTGGCGCCACCTGCGCAAGCCGGCGCTGCCGAGCTGGGGCGAGCCGTACGCGGATGTCGTGGGCCGCATGAACAAGGCCATGACAGAGGCGTGGGATGCCGCGGACTCGGGCGACGTCGTCATCGTCTCGCACCAGCTCCCCATCTGGATCACCCACCTCGCCGTCGCCGGGCTCCCGCTCCGGCACGATCCCCGCGCGCGGCGCTGCGCGCTGTCGAGCGTGACGAGCTTCGAGATGGTCGACGGCACATGGGCCGAGATCGCCTATGCCGAACCGGCGTCGACGGCCGGCGCGGTGGACGTGGGGGCGGTATGACACGGTCGGCTCAGGAACCGCTCGGCGAGACGCGCCCGGCACGCGGCGCACGGCTCCGGGCTGCGGCATCCGCTCTGCTCGTCGCCGGACTGATCGGCGTGCTCGCCGCCTGCACGAGCGACCCGCTCGCCGACCAGTACCGCGCCGGCGACAACAAGGGGTTCGTCGCGGCGGACGGCTTCCGCGTGGTGGAGATCCCGGCGGAGGAGCGCACCGATCCCGTCGAGTTCGAGGGCGTGCTCGACACCGGCGAGACGACGAGCAGCGCCGACTACGACGGCGACGTGCTCGTCGTGAACTTCTGGTACGCGGCGTGCGCGCCGTGCCGGGTCGAGGCGCCCGAGCTCGCTGCCGCCGATGCGGCGTTCGACGGGCAGGACGTCGCGTTCCTCGGGATCAACCTGTACGACGGCGCCGAGGCGTCTCTGGCCTTCGCGCGGAAGTACGGGGTCGAGTACCCCAGCGCCCTGGCGACCGAGGACGGCTCGATCAAGCTGGCGTTCGCCGGCGAGACGCCCCTCAACGCCGTGCCCGTGACGCTCGTGCTCGACAAGGAGGGCCGCGTCGCCGCGCGGCTGGTGGGGCAGATCGAAGAGGCGTCGATCCTCGAGACCCTCGTGCGCGAGACGCTGGAGGAGTCGTGAGTCTCGGCGAGCTCGTCGCCGACGGGTCGCTGCTCGCCGCGATCCCGATCGCCGTCCTCGCGGGGGCGCTCTCGTTCCTGTCGCCGTGCGTGCTGCCGCTCGTTCCGGGCTATCTCGGCTTCATCGGCGGTGCCGTCGCGCCGCGGCCGGCTCCGGTGAGCGTGGGAGCGGATGCCGAGCGTCGCGGTTCGTCGAATGCTCAGGGCGTTTCGTCTCGCTTCGCTCGCTCAACGACCGGAATCACGAATCCCCGGTCGTTGAGCGAGCGAGGAACGCGGTCGTTGAGCGAGCCTGCGAGTCGAAACGCAGAGACGAAACGCGCCGAATCGGCGACCGACGACGGAGCACCGGGCCGCGGGCGCCTGGTGCTGGGCGTGCTGCTGTTCATCGCCGGCTTCACCGTCGTCTTCGTCAGCATCGCGATGCTGGGCGGCACCCTCGGGCGGTTCCTGCTCGAGTACGCCGACATCATCACGCGCGTGCTCGGGGTGCTCATCATCGTGATGGGCTTCGTCTTCATCGGCTGGTTCGGCCTGGCGCAGCGCATCGCCCGGCCGCAGGTGCGCGGCAACCTGGGGCTCATCGGCGCCCCGCTCCTGGGGATCGCCCTGGGCATCGGGTGGGCGCCGTGCATCGGCCCGACCCTCGCGGTGATCCTCACGATGTCGTTCGAGTCGGGCTCGGCGGGGCGCGCGGCGCTCCTCGGCGTGGCGTACTCGCTCGGGCTCGGCATCCCGTTCCTCCTCCTCACCCTCGGATTCGGCTGGGCGACGCGGTCGGTGTCGTTCGTGCGGCGCCACATCCGCGTGGTCAACCTGATCGGCGGGGCCCTGCTCATCGTGCTCGGACTGCTCATGGTCACCGGCGTCTGGACGGCCCTCATGGCGCAGCTGCAGGGGGTGTTCGCCAGTGTCCCGGCCCCGCTCTGACGCCGCGAACGAGGCGGTCGACGACCGCGCGACCGACCCCCTCCGGCCCGCGGATCACGCGGAGGCCGGGGGCGCGGCATCCGATTCCGCCGCAGGTGGGTCCGACATCGCCCAGCCCGCGCTCGGCGTCGTCGGCTGGCTGCGGTGGGGGTGGCGTCAGCTGACCTCGATGCGCACCGCGCTCGTGCTGCTGCTGCTGCTCGCGATCGCCGCGGTGCCCGGGTCGCTGGTGCCCCAGCGCAGCGCCGACCCCAACGGCGTGCGCCAGTACTTCGTCGACAATCCCGACCTCGCGCCGGTGCTCGACAACCTGAGCCTGTTCGACGTGTACACGTCGCCCTGGTTCTCGGCGATCTACATCCTGCTGTTCATCTCCCTCGTCGGCTGCGTCATCCCGCGCACCAAGCACCACTACAAGGCGATGCGGGCGCAGCCGCCGCGCACCCCCGCGCGGCTGTCGCGGCTGGACGCGCACCGCTCCGAGGTGCTCGAGTTCGCCGACCCGGCCGCGGCGGCCGCGGGGGCGGAGACGGCGGTCGACGCCGCGCGGCAGCAGCTGCGCAAGGCGGGCTACCGGGTGGAGCGGTACGACACCGCCCGCGCGCTGTCGGTCTCGGCCGAGCGCGGCTACCTGCGCGAGACGGGGAACCTCGTGTTCCACGGCGCGCTGGTCGGCGTGCTCCTCGCGGTCGGCATCGGCGGCGGGTTCACCTACACCGGCCAGACCGTCATCATCGAGGGCCGCACGTGGGTCAACACGATGCTCGACTACACCTCGTTCAATCCCGGACGGTTCGTCGACGAGGAGGCGCTGGAGCCGTACGCGCTGACCCTCGACGACTTCTCGCTGTCGTACGTGATGCCGGGTCAGCAGGGGGCCGGCCAGGCGGGCGATTTCGTCGCCCACCTCACCACGCAGTTCCCCGACGCCGACCCGGCCGAAGGCGAGGTGCGGGTCAATCACCCGCTCGAGATCGCCGGCGACCGCGTGTACCTGATGGGCAACGGGTACGCGCCGACGATCACGATCCGCAACAGCGACGGCGACGTGGTGTTCTCGGAGTCGGTGCCGTTCCTGCCGCAGGACAACAACATGACCTCGCAGGGCGTCGTGAAGGTGCCCGACGGGCTGCGCGAGCAGGTGGGCCTCGTGGGCTTCTTCTATCCCACCGCTCAGGAGCTCACCAACGGCGCCTACACATCGGTGTACGGCGACCTGCAGTACCCGATGCTGACGTTCTGGGTGTACGCCGGCGACCTCGGCATCGACGGCGGCGTGCCGAAGTCGGTGTACACGCTCGACCCCGAGGAGATGACACAGCTCGCCGGCGGCGACTCGGGCGTCGCGTCGCTCGAGCTCATGCCGGGCGACACCGTCGACCTGCCCGACGGCCTCGGCACGATCTCGTTCGACAGCGAGGCCCCCGCCGGTGCGGCGGGCTTCGAAGACGCGGTCAAGCGCTACGTGTCGCTGTCGATCCACCGCGACGCCTCGGCGACGTGGGTGCTGGTGTTCGCGGTGCTGGCCCTGGCCGGCCTCCTCGCCGCGCTGTTCGTGCCCCGCCGGCGCATGTGGGTGAAGGCCACACCACAGGGGCACACCGTGCAGCTCGAGTACGCCGGCCTCGCCCGCGGCGAGGACCCCGCGCTCGACGCCGCGGTCGCGCAGTTCGCGCAGCGGCATCTGGGCGCCCTCGCCGACCTCTCCGTTTTCGAATCGCGCACATTGCAGGATCCGGCACCGGAAAACCGCAAAGTGCGCGACTCGAAGCCCGAATCGACCCCCGACGTAGACTGAGAGCCATGCCCGACGCCACCCCCCTCACGCTCGACGACGTCTCGGTGCTGCTGGTCTGGACGGCCATCGCGATCTACGCGCTCGCGTTCATCGCCTATGCGGTGGACCTCGCCCGCCGCGGCGCCGCTGCGGTCGACGTCGCGGACGCGTCGGCGAAGGATGCCGCGACCGCGGCCGTGCGCGAGCGCGAGCTCGTCGCCGCGGGCGGTTCGGCCCGCACCGGCATCATCGAGCGGATGAGGTCGCAGGAGGCCGCCTCGGCGGACGCGCTGAACGCCCCGATCGGCCGGCGGCAGCGCCTCGTCTGGGCGCGCATCGGCACGTCGCTGACGGTGCTCGGGTTCCTCTTCCACCTCGGCGCCGACGTGACGCGGGGGATCGCCGCCGGGCGCGTGCCGTGGTCGAACATGTACGAGTTCGCCCTCACCGGGACGCTGCTCATCATCGCGGTGTACCTCGGCGTGCTCTTCCGCTACGACCTGCGGTTCCTCGGCACGTTCATCACCGGGCTCGTGGTGGTGCTCCTGGGCGGCACCGCGATCTGGTTCTACACCGACATCGTGCCGCTGATGGACCCGCTGAAGTCGGTGTGGCTCGTCATCCACGTGTTCGTCGCGTCGCTCGCGACCGCCCTGTTCGCCCTCGCGTTCGGGCTCTCGGTGCTCCAGCTCATGCAGGCGCGCCGGGAGCGCAAGGTCGCCGCCGCCGCGGCGATCCCGGCGACGGAGGCTGCGGCATCCGCCCCCGTCAAGAGCGGGCCGCACTTCCTGCGCACCCTGCCCAGCGCCGAGACGCTCGAGTCGCTGGCCTATCGCTTCGCCATCCTGGGCTTCATCTTCTGGACCTTCACCCTCATCGCGGGGTCCATCTGGGCCAACGACGCGTGGGGCCGGTACTGGGGCTTCGACACGAAGGAAGTCTGGACCTTCGTCATCTGGGTGCTCTACGCCGGCTACATCCACGCTCGCGCGACGCGCGGCTGGCGCGGCGCCCGGTCGGCGTGGCTGTCGATCATCGGCTTCACCGCGGTGATCTTCAACTTCACCATCGTGAACATGTTCTTCAAGGGCCTGCACGCCTACTCCGGCCTCAGCTGAGCCGGCCCTCGTCTACGCCGGGGCGAGCACGACGACCGGTGTCTGCCGCGTGCGCCGCGCGGCGTGCGCGTCGAGGTCGGCGCCGCCCTCGAGGGTGCGCCAGACGGCCCACAGTCGCTCGCGCTCGGCACCGGTCGCCTCGCGGGCGACCACCTCGCGTGATCCCTCCGGCAGGTCGACGGATGCCGCGGGCCGCGCCCGCAGGTTCAGCCACCACGCCGGCGGCGGGTCGCCCCAGCCGTTCATCGCCAGCGTCACGAGGTTCTCGCCGTCCTCGACGTACGCGACGATCGCCACGCGCGGAGCCCCGGAGCGACGGCCGACCGTGTGCAGCCGCATCATGCCGTAGACGGCGGAGGACGGATGCCGCAGCCCCACACGGCCGCCGGTCACGCGGTACAGCGCGCGATGGAAGACCCACGCCGTGCGGATGAACCAGCGCGGCGGGATCCGCGACGACGCCTGCGTTGCGGGCGTCTCAGACGGGGAGGAGGGTGCGGTGTTCACGATCCCGATCCTCGTGCCCTGGGCGGTGCGCGGCAATCGGCCGACCGGCCCGACTTCCTCGTCCGATCGGACGAGGAAGTCGGGCGTACGACGGAGCCCCGGGCGACATGCGCCCGGGGCCTCGTCGTGCCTGGGTCAAGCCGTGGCGGGCGTCGCCTTCAGGAGCGCCCGCGCCGTGGTGGTACGGCGGCGGGCGACGGCGAGCACGGTCGCGCCCAGGGCCAGCAGCGTCCAGATCACCAGCCCCGCGATCGCGGCACCGAGTCCGGACGCCGACGTGAGGGCGGCGAGCATGCCGTTGTAGGCCGGGGTGGTGGGCATCAGGCCGGCGAGACCCGAGAGCACGCCGGGAACCGTGGAGACGATGCCGGTGGCGACCGCGAACACTCCGATGAGCGCGGCGATCCAGCGGCCCGCGCCGCCGAAGACGGCCACGAGCGCCTGGTTGACGGCGGCGAAGGCGACCCCGGCGACGACGCAGACGACGGCGAACACCGACCACTCGGCCCACGTGTACGACGCCGCCAGCTGCACGATCCCGGCGACGAGGAAGCCCTGCAGCGCCCCCAGCGCCGCCGCCGGCGCGTACGAGCGCAGCGCGAGCAGGGCCGACGGCCGGCGCGAAGTGAGCGCGCGGCGCGACACCGCCTGCAGCGCGATGAAGGTGCCGAGGCCTCCGAACCACAGCGCCAGCGTGGCCAGCAGCGGCACGGCCGAGGCGCCGAACAGCGAGGTTCCGACGCCCTCGGCGGCCACCGGATCCGAGACCACCGACGCGAGGTCGGTCGCCTCCTCGTCGGTGTACGACGGGATGGAATCGGATGCCGTGGCCAGCCCGCTCGCGAGCTCGCCGGTGCCGTCGGCGAGCTGCGCGACGCCGTCGGCCAGGCTCGTGGCGCCGTCGGCGGCCTGGGTGGCGCCGGAGGCGAGCTGCGACGCGCCGTCGGCCAGGCCGCTGGCACCGCTCTGGAGACCGGTGACGCCGGTCGCGAGCTGCCCGGCCCCCGCAGCCGACTGGTCGATGCCGCCCGCGAGCTGGGTGAGGCCGCCCGCGAGGGTGCCGACGCCGGTGCCGATCTGCCGGAACTGCGTGGCGAACTCGGTGGTGACGCCGATGTTGAGCTGGGCGATCCCGTCAGCGGTGTACTTGGTCAGCGCCACCGCGCCGGGATTCACCTCGGGGTCCGTGCCGTTGAGGATCGCCGATGTCGTGCCTGCCGAGGCGACGGCCTCTGCGAGCTTCGTGCAGAAATCACCTGGTTGAGCGCATGTGGCTGCCAGAGTCTGCAGGGCTTCGAAGTTCGTCTTGGCCGCCGCCGCCGCGGCAGCCGTCGCCGTGTTCGCGCCGCCGGCGACCTGCGTGAGTTCGTCGGGCACGATCCCGTCCTGCTCGAGCTGTGCCGCACCGGCGCTCGCGCCGTCGGCGATCTGCTGCGCTCCCGCGGCGGCCTCGCGGGTCTTGCCGGCGATCGTCGTGAGGCCCCACTGCAGCGACGTGGCGCCGCCCGCCACCTGACCGGCCCCGCTCGCCAGCTGCGAGGCGCCGCTCGAGAGCTGGGTGCTCCCGTCGGCCAGCTGCGAGATGCCGCCGGGCAGCTGCGAGGCGCCGTCGGCCGCCTGGGTCGCGCCGTCGGCGAGCTGCGAGGCGCCGTCTGCGGCGGTGCCGAGCTCGTCGCCGAGGGTCGTGAAGCCCACGAAGACGTTCTCGAGGTACACCGTCGACAACTGCGTCCCCATGGTCGAGGCCGCGGCCGAGGCGACCTGGGCGGTGATGGCGTCGTCGACGATGAGGCTGTCGGGGGGAGTGGTCACCTCGATCGTCGCCTGCTCGGGCACCTCGCCCGGCTGGGTCGAGGTCGCGGCGGCCGAGAAGTTCGCGGGGATGGTGATGACGGCGGCATAGGTGCCGTCGGCCAGACCCTCCTCGGCGTCCTCAGCGTTCGAGATGGTCCACGTCAGGTTGCTGTCGAGGTCGTCCGAGCCCTCGACAAGGCCGGCCGTGAGCTGACGCCCGAGCGGCACCATCTGGCCGTCGATCGTCACCGGCTCGTCCTCGTTCACGATGGCGGCCGTGAGGTTGTCGAGCCGCTCGACGGGGTTGTAGAGCGCGGCGACCAGGATGCCGCCGATCACGACGGGCAGCAGCAGCACGCCGATGAGCGTGAGCCAGGTGATGGGCCGGCGCGAGCGCGAGCGCTCGAGGGCGGTGGTCCAGTGGGAGGTCATGCGTTCACCTCTGCGGTGGTGGTGGTCTGCGGGGTGGCGGAGCGCAGTGCGATCGACGTCACGTCGGGGCGATGGGCGTCCGCGAGGAGTGCGAGGGCCGCGCTCTCGGTGCGGGAGGTCACGACGAGCGTGAGGCGGGCGTCGTCGTCGCTCGCGCGCAGCGCGCTCGCGGCGTCGCGGAGGACCGCGGCCGCCTGATCCCGCTCGGCGGCATCCAGCGCGTCGACGCCCTCGACGACGACGAGCGTCGTCTTGCCGGCCAGCGCCCGGCGCAGGGCCGCCACCCGGTCCTCCCCGTCGCCGAGGAGGGCGAGGCCGACGTGCGCGCGCACCCAGGCCGCGCGCTCGGGCAGCAGGTGCCCGGCGACGCGCAGCCGGCCGTCGGTCGGCGCGATCCGCGCGGCGATCGTCAGTGCGAAGGCGCGCGCGGCGCGGGCATCGCCCGTCGCGATCAGGGTGCCGCCGGGCTCGAGCCGGAAGCTGGCGTCGTCGTAGAGCACGACCTCGCCGGCAGAACCGCCGCCGTCTGCGCGCACCGCGACGCCGTCGCCCACGACCGCGGCGGTCGCGTGGGGCTCGGGCCAGTCGGCGAGCGACAGCTCGCGCTCGACCGCTTCGCCCTCGATGTCGAAGTGGGGGAGGATCCGCTCGAGCCAGCGCGGCATCCACCAGGCCTTGTCGCCGAGGAGCGCCATCACGGCAGGCACGAGCGTCATGCGCACGAGGAACGCGTCGACGGCGATGCCGACGGCGAGTCCGAGCGCGATCGGCTTGATCGACGAATCGCCCTCGGGCACGAATGCGGCGAACACGGCGAACATGATGATCGCGGCGGCGGTGACCACGCGGGCCGAGGCGGTGAAGCCGGAGCGCACCGCGCCGACCGCGATGTCGCGCCGGCTGCGGGTCGAGTGCTCCGCGGCGGCACGGCGCGCGTGGACGTAGTCCTCGCGCATGCGGCTGACGAGGAAGACCTCGTAGTCCATCGCGAGCCCGAACAGCACCCCCATGAGGATGATCGGCATGAAGCTGATGACGGGGCCCGTCTTGTCGACGTGCAGCAGCTCCGCGCCCCAGCCCCACTCGAACACGGCAGCCACGACGCCGAACGCCGCGAGCACCGACAGCAGGTAGCCGAGGGCCGCCTTGATGGGCACCCACACCGAGCGGAAGACGATCATCAGCAGCACGAGCGACAGGCCCACCACGAACACGCCGAAGGGCAGCAGCGCGGCCCCCAGCCGATCGGAGATGTCGATGCCGACGGCGGTGAATCCGGTCACGAGCAGCTCGACCCCGTACTCGTCCTCCAGTTCGGGGGCGAGGGCGCGCAGGTCGCGGACGAGCTCGGCGGTCGCCGGGTCGTCGGGCGCGGTCTCGGGAACGATCTGGATCAGCCCGGTGTCGGCCGTCTCGTTCGGCGTCGCGAGCGCGACCTCCTTGACGCCCGGCACCTGCTCGATCTCGTCGGCGAGGTCTTCCATCAGCCCGAGCGGGTCGGTCGAGGTCACGATGGTGCCCGTCATGATGAGCGGGCCGTTCGCGCCGGGGCCGAAGTGCTCAGCGGTGAGGTCGTACGCCTGGCGGGCCTGGCTCGACTCCGGCTGCTGGCCGGCGTTGGGCAGGGCGAGCGCGAGGCTCGCCGCGGGGATCGCCATGACGCCGAGGGTGAGCACGACGGCGATGGTCGTGACCCACGGGTGGCGGGTCACCAGCATCACCCAGCGGTTCGTCTTCTTGGTCGTGGCGACGGCGGGCGCCGCAGCCGGCGACGTCGGCACCGCTGCGTCGCCCTCCACACCCGACCCGTCCGTGCCGGTCTCGTCCGTGCCGGTCTCGTGCGCGTCGGCCGCCGAAGAGCGGCGCCCGCGCAGGGCGATGCCGCGGGCCTTGCGGCCGTGTCCCCAGCCCGCCACACGGTCTTTGGCGAACCCGAGCAGAGCCGGGGTGAGGGTGATTGCCACGACCACGGCGATCGCCACCGCGACGGCCGCCGCGATGCCCATCGTGGTGAGGAACGGGATGCCGGCGAAGCCGAGACCGATGAGGGCGATGAGCACCGTGACGCCGGCGAAGACGACGGCGGAGCCCGCGGTGCCGGTCGCGCGGGCGGCGGACTCTTCGGGATCGACGCCCGCGCGCACCTGATCCTGATGTCGCGCGACGATGAAGAGCGCGTAGTCGATGCCGACCGCGAGCCCCAGCATGATCGCCAGCATGGGCGTGGTCGACGAGATCGACGCGAACGCCGTCGAGACGTAGATCAGCGCGATCGCGAGTCCCACGCCGATGAGCGCCGACACCAGCGGGAACCACGCCACCGCGAACGAGCGGAACGTGACGATCAGCACGAACAGCGCGATCAGCACGCCCACCGCCTCGATGAGCGACAGCGCCGGCACCGAGGTCGAGAAGAGGTCGCCGCCCATGGCGACCTGCGAGCCCTCGGGGAGGGTGTCGCGGAGGTCGTGCGCGACGTCCTCGAGGCCGGCCTTGGTCTCGTCCGAGACGTCGGTCGCCTGGCCGTCGAACTGCAGGCGGATGATCGCGGCCGACTCGTCGTCCGACACCATGCCGGTGACCATCTCGTTGAAGGGATCGGTCACGGCGATCACGCCGTCGAGGTCCTCGAGGTGCGCGACCGTGTCGTCGATCGCGCCGGCGTACGGCTCCTCGTCGACCTGGTCGCCGTCGGCGGCGACGATCACGAGCTGCGCGCTCGTGCCGCTCGCCTGCGGAAAGCTGCGGTCGAGCAGCTGGATGCCCTCCTGCGCCTCGGTGCCGGGGATCGAGAAGGAGTTGTCGGTGCCCTTCATGAAGAGCGCCGCGCCGCCGCCGGCCAGTGCGAGCAGCAGCAGCCACGACACGAGCACCCGCCACGGGTGACGGTACGACCAGCGGCCGAGCGCATACAGAAGAGTCGACACAGCGCCTCCGGTTACGGGTGGAGAGTTCGGGAAGTGTCGATACAGCGCTGTATCGGATACATGAGTGTATCGTAAGGCGGGTTCCGATCCCGAAACTGAGTAGTGCGTGTGAGACTGGCCGAGGAGGATCCCCGTTGACCGACACGAGCGTCACCTCGCCCCGCCGCGAAGCGACCCGGCAGAAGCTGCTGGATGCCGCGGCCCTGGTGTTCGCGGAAGTGGGCGTGGATGCGGCATCCGTCGAGGCCATCTGCGAACGCGCGGGTTTCACGCGCGGCGCGTTCTACTCGAACTTCGAGACCAAGGACGAGCTGATGCTGGCGCTCACCGAGCGCGTCGCGGGCGAGAAGATCGACGAGGTCGCGGCGCGGGTGGCGGTGCTGCAGGAGCGTGGCGAAGACCTCGAGCCGGGTGCGCTCGTGAGGCGCCTGCTCGACGTCGCTTTCGACGAGAAGCACGGCATCCTGCTCACCAGCGAGATCCGCACGCGCGCGATGCGCGATCCGCGCCTGGCGCGCACGTATCTCGCGTGGCAGGAGGGCATGGCCGAGCGCGTCGGCTCGTTCATCGAGAGCCTCGCCGAGACGTACCGATTCCGTCTGCGGGTGCCGGCGCCCGAGTTCGCCGGCCTCATCATGCAGGCCTGGGAGGACACCGCCGCGTACGCCATGATGATGGGCATGACGGCGCAGGAGTCGCACCAGCTGGTCAATGACCGTACCGCGCGGCTGGCAGCGGCCCTCGTGGATCCGATCGCCGGCTGACCGCGCGGGCGGAGTTCAGTCCCCCGACGCGAGGAGCGCGTGGCAGCGGGCGAGGCGGTCGAGCCACCACTCGCGCCGGTCGGCGGGCGCGGCGTGCGCGTCGAGCAGCCCCGGCCCGGGTGTCACACGCCCGGTCGGCAACGCACCGCCTCGGGGCGCCAGCGGCGGGTCGACGACGTCGGCGGTGAACAGCGACGCGGTGCCCAGGCCGCAGTCGTAGTCCAGCTCGGGGAGGGCTGCTGCGAGCGCGACGCCCATCGACAGCCCCACCGAGGTGTCGAGCGCGCTCGACACGACGGCGGGGAGGCCCGCTTCGGCGACGATCTCGAGGGCGCGGCGCACGCCGCCGAGCGGCTGCGCCTTGATGACGAGCAGGTCCGCCGCGCCCGCTCGCGCGACCGCGAGCGGGTCGTCGGCCTTGCGCACGCTCTCGTCGGCCGCGATCGGGATGCCCATGTACTTCATGCGGCGCCGCAGCTCTGCGAGCTCGTCGACGCTCGCACACGGCTGCTCGACGTACTCCAGGTCGAACTCGGCCAGCGCGTGGATCGCGCGCTCCGCCTCGTCGACGTTCCACGCGCCGTTCGCGTCGACGCGCACGCGCCCCTCGGCGCCGAGCTCCGCCCGGACCGCGCGCACACGTGCGATGTCGTCGGCCAGTACCTGCCCGGCTTCGGCGACCTTGACCTTCGCGGTGCGGCAGCCGTCGAAGCGCGCCAGGACGCCGGGGACGGATGCCGCGGCCACTGCCGGCACGGTGGCATTCACGCCGACGAGGTCGCGCACGGCCGCGGGGCGCGGCATCCATGCGTCCTCGAGGGCCGCGCTCAGCCACGTCGAGGCCTCGATGTCGCCGTATTCGACGAAGGGGGAGAACTCCGCCCAGCCCTCGGGCCCTTCGAGCAGCAGGGCCTCGCGCTCGTCGACGCCGCGGAAGCGCGTCGCCAGCGGCAGTGCCACCACGCGGGCGGTGCTCAGGAGGTCGTCGAGCGGGGGGAGGGGTGCAGGGCTGCTCACGCCCCCATCCTTCCCCGCCACCGTCTGACTTGTCGTATGTGTACGCGACACGCCAGCGTGTCGCGTGCACATACGCCAACTCATCGGAGTCGTGACGCCGCGGGCGAAATAGCAATGTGCCGTTGACTATAGTGCGCGGCGCACAGTATGGTGTGAGGCATGAGCGAATCCGAGATCCTCGACACGCACCTGCAGGAGCTGCGGCGGGGCACCGTCGTGCTGGCGTGTCTGCGGCTGCTCGAGCAGCCGGGCTACGGGTACGGCCTGCTCGAGGAGCTGGGCACGCGGGGGTTCGCGACCGACGCGAACACGCTGTATCCCTTGCTGCGCCGCCTGGAGAAGCAGGGGTATCTCACGAGCGAGTGGAACACCGACGAGTCCCGCCCGCGCAAGTTCTACCGAACCAGTGCCGCCGGCGCCCGCCTGGCGTCCGCCCTCACCGACGACTTCCGTGCGATCGCCGCCGCGATCGACGAACTCCCCGAGGAGAACTGACATGTCCACGACCACCCTCACCGATCGCTACGTCGACGCCGCGATGCGGACCGTGCCCGAGGCCCAGCGCGACGACCTCGCCGCCGAGCTGCGCGCCTCCATCGACGACCAGGTCGAAGCCCGCGTCGAGCAGGGCGACCTCCACGACGCCGCCGAGCGCGCTGTGCTGACGGACCTCGGCGACCCCGAGAAGCTCGCCGCGCAGTACACCGACCGGCCGCTGTGGCTCGTCGGCCCGCGCTACTACCTCACCTGGTGGCGGCTCACGAAGCTGCTGTGGGCCATCGTGCCCGCCTGCGCGGCGTTCGGCGTGGCGCTCGCCCAGACGCTGTCGGGCGCCGACTTCGGCGAGATCGTCGGCTCGGTGGCGAGCGTCACGATCAGCGTCATCGTGAACATCGGCTTCTGGACGGCCCTCGTCTTCTTCATCGTCGAGCGCAGCGCGCGGGGCACCGACGTCGGGCTCGTCGGCAGGTGGACGCCCGACGACCTGCCCGAGATCCGCGAACGGGGCACGGGTCTCAGCGACCTCGTCGCGTCGCTCGTCTTCCTCGGGATCGCCGCCGGCGCGATCCTGTGGGACCACTTCGTCGGGTTCGTCTACACGCCCGAGACCGGCTGGATGTCCTTCCTCTCGCCGGACCTGTGGCCGTGGTACATCGGGGCGCTCTTCGTGCTGATGGTGTTCGAGGCGCTCCTCGCCATCTCGGTCTACGCCAAGGGCCGGTGGGACGCCGGCTCCGCCACCATCAACCTGGTCCTCAACCTCACGGTCGCGGGCGGCGCGCTGTGGCTGCTGTCGCAGCAGCAGCTGATCAACCCCGAGTTCTTCGCGGTGGTCATCCCGGCGGACTCGTCCGAGACCGTGACGACGATCGTCCAGGCGCTCTTCGCCTTCGGCGTCGTCGCGGTGGCCGCGTGGGACTCGGTCGACGCGTTCCTCAAGGCGCGCCGGGCGCGCTGACCGGTGTGGTGACGGATGCCGCGGCCCGCGGCATCCGTCACCGCCCTAGTCTTTTCCCCATGCCTCTCCTCGACACTCCCGTGCGCCTCGGCGTGCAG
>NZ_JAWTZT010000001.1:709273-735886 GCF_033548675.1 Microbacterium sp. M3 | reverse complement strand
CCCCCCCCCACCGCCCTAGTCTTTTCCCCATGCCTCTCCTCGACACTCCCGTGCGCCTCGGCGTGCAGCTGCAGCCCCAGCACGCCCCGTATCAGGCGTTCCGCGACGCCGTCCTCCGCCTGGAGGAGATGGGCGTCGACATCCTCTTCAACTGGGACCACTTCTTCCCGCTGACGGGCGACCCCGACGGACTGCACTTCGAGTCGTGGACGATGCTGGCCGCCTGGGCCGAGCAGACCGAGCGCGTCGAGTTCGGTGCCCTGGTGAACTGCAACAGCTACCGCAACCCCGACCTGCAGGCCGACATGGCCCGCACCGTGGACCACATCTCGGCGAAGGACGGCGTCGGCCGCTTCATCTTCGCCACCGGCTCGGGCTGGTTCGCCCGCGACTACGAGGAGTACGGGTACGAGTTCGGCACCGCCGGGTCGCGCCTGGACGACCTCGCCGCCGGCCTGGAGCGCATCGAGGCGCGGTGGCAGAAGCTCAACCCGGCGCCCACGCGCGAGATCCCCGTGATGATCGGCGGCAAGGGCGAGCAGAAGACGCTGCGCCTGGTCGCCCGCCACGCCGACATCTGGCACAGCTTCGTCGGGCCCGACGAGCTGCCCCACAAGCTCGACGTCATCCGGAAATGGGCCGAGCGCGAGCAGCGCGACACGTCCGACCTCGTCGTCTCGAACGAGCTGCACCACCGCGGCGAGGACTTCGCCGACGAGCTCCACGCCGCCGGCGTGCGCCTGTTCACGCTGGCCTTCCACGGTCCGGACTGGGACTACGACCTCATCCGCCGCTGGCTCGCCTGGCGCGACGCCCGCAACGCCTGACCCCTTCCTCCTGGATGCTGCGGCCCGCCCTCCGCGCCGGGCTGCAGCATCCCTCGCCCGTCCCTGACCGCCGAGAGTACAACTGGTGGCCGAGACGGCGGTTGGTTCCCTACCTCTCGGCGACCAGCTGTACTCTCGCGGACCCGGGCCGGGCGAGGCGGGACCAGGGCCGGCATCGGACGTGGACGGCGGGGTCCGTCACGAACCGGAGCACCGGACGGGGCGGCGACTAAAATCGCGGGGTGACCGCAGCACCGCCCGCACCCCGGTTCGCCCTCGACATCGAGGGGGTGCCGCGCCCCGAGCGCGCGCAGCGCCTGCTCGACGGCGTGCGCGAGCGGGTCGTCATCGCCGACGGCGCCATGGGCACGATGCTGCAGCGGTACGACCTGTCGATCGACGGCGACTTCCAGGGCCTCGAGGGCTGCAACGAGATCCTCAACGTCACGCGCCCCGATGTCGTCGGCGAGATCCACGATGCGTACCTCGCTGTGGGCGTCGACGCGGTCGAGACCAACACCTTCGGCGCGAACTGGTCGAACCTCGACGACTACGGCATCGTCGACCGCATCGCGGAGCTCGCCGAGAAGGGCGCGCGCATCGCGCGCGAGCGCGTCGAGGCCGCCGAGGCCGCCGACGGGCGCACGCGGTGGGTGCTCGGGTCGATGGGCCCGGGCACGAAGCTCCCGAGCCTCGGCCACACCACCTACGACAACCTCAAGCAGACGTTCGCGCTGCAGGCCGAAGGGCTCATCGACGGCGGCGCCGACGCGTTCCTCGTGGAGACGAGCCAGGATCTGCTGCAGACCAAGGCCGCCATCAACGGGTGCCGTCAGGCCATCGTGAGCCGCGGCATCCGTCTTCCGATCTTCGTCGAAGTGACCGTCGAGACCACCGGCACCATGCTCATGGGCTCCGAGATCGGCGCGGCGCTCACCGCCATCGAGCCGCTCGGCGTCGACGCGATCGGCCTCAACTGCGCCACCGGCCCGGCCGAGATGAGCGAGCACCTGCGGCACCTGTCGAAGCACGCCACCGTGCCGATCGCCTGCATGCCCAATGCGGGGCTCCCTGTGCTCGGCGCGAACGGCGCGCACTATCCGCTCACGCCCGTCGAGCTGGCCACCGCGCACGAGCAGTTCGTGCGCGAGTTCGGCCTGGGACTGGTGGGCGGATGCTGCGGCACGACGCCCGAGCACCTCGCCGCGGTCGTCGAGCGACTGGCAGATCTCCGGTCGTTGAGCGAGGGAGTGCCAGCGACCGAGACGAAACGCGCCGAGCATTCCGCAGGGGCTCGGGGCGTTTCGTCTCTGCGTTTCGACTCGCTTCGCTTGCTCAACGACCGGGACGCCGAGCTCGACCCCGGTATCTCGTCGCTGTACCAGCACGTGTCGTTCCAGCAGGACGCCTCGTACCTCGCCATCGGCGAGCGCACGAACGCGAACGGCTCCAAGGCGTTCCGCGAGGCCATGCTCGAGGAGCGGTGGGACGACTGCGTCGAGATCGCGCGCGACCAGATCCGCGTCGGCGCCCACCTCCTCGACGTGTGCATCGACTACGTCGGGCGCGACGGCGTGGCCGACATGCGCCAGGTCGTCTCGCGCTTCGCGTCGGCCTCGACGCTGCCGCTCGTGATCGACTCGACCGAGCCGGCGGTGATCGCCGCCGGGCTCGAGCTCATCGGCGGGCGCCCTGTCGTCAACTCGGTGAACTACGAGGACGGCGACGGCCCGACCTCGCGCTTCGGCCGCATCATGCCGCTCGTCAAGGAGCACGGCACCGCGGTCGTCGCCCTCACGATCGACGAGCAGGGACAGGCGCGCACGACCGAGGGCAAGGTCGCGATCGCGTCGCGGCTGGTCGACGAGCTGGTCGGCGAGTGGGGCCTGCGCGTGAGCGACATCATCGTCGACTGCCTCACCTTCCCGATCGCCACGGGCCAGGAGGAGACGCGCCGTGACGCCATCGAGACGATCGAGGCGATCCGGCAGATCTCCGCGAAGTACCCGGGCATCAACACGACCCTCGGCGTCTCGAACGTCTCGTTCGGCCTCAATCCGGCGGCGCGCAGCGTGCTGAACTCGGCCTTCATGCACGAGGCCGTCGAGGCGGGTCTCACGTCCGGAATCATCGACGCGGCCAAGATCGTGCCGCTCGCCTCGATCTCGGAGGAGCAGCGCCAGGTCGCGCTCGACCTCGTGTGGGACCGCCGCGAGTACGACGCCGACGGCAACGTCACCTACGACCCGCTGGCGCGGATGCTCGACCTCTTCGCCGGCGTCGACACCGCGGCCCTGCGCAACCAGCGCGCGGCGGAGCTCGCCGCGCTGCCGGTGGGGGAGCGGCTCGAGCGCCGCATCATCGACGGCGAGGGCAAGGGGCTCGAGGCCGACCTCGACCTCGCGCGCGAGGGTGGCCTCACGCCCCTGCAGATCATCAACGACCACCTGCTGGAGGGCATGAAGGTCGTCGGCGAGCGCTTCGGCGCCGGCGAGATGCAGCTGCCCTTCGTGCTGCAGTCGGCCGAGGTCATGAAGAACGCCGTGGCGCTCCTGGAACCGCACATGGAGAAGTCGGATGCCTCGGGCAAAGGCCGCATCGTGCTCGCGACGGTCCGCGGCGACGTGCACGACATCGGCAAGAACCTCGTCGACATCATCCTCACCAACAACGGCTACGACGTCATCAACCTCGGCATCAAGCAGCCGATCGCCGACATCATCGCGGCGGCCGAGGAGCACGACGCCGACGTCATCGGGATGTCGGGGCTGCTCGTGAAGTCGACGGTCGTGATGAAGGAGAACCTCGAGGAGCTCACCTCGCGGGGCCTCGGCACGAAGTGGCCGGTGATCCTCGGCGGCGCAGCGCTTACGCGCGCCTACGTCGAGGACGACCTCGCGTCCCTGTTCGACGGCGAGGTGCGCTACGCGCGCGACGCCTTCGAGGGCCTGGCGCTCATGGAGCCGCTCGTGCAGATCGCCCGCGGCGCCGACCCGGCGTCCGTGGGCCTGCCCGCGCTGAAGAAGCGGCGCCACGCGGCCGGCTCCAAGCTCACGCTGACCGAACCCGAAGCCATGCCGGCGCGGTCGGATGTGGCATCCGGCAATCCCGTCCCGGCGCCGCCGTTCTGGGGCACGCGCATCGTCCGGGGCCTCGCGCTCCAGGACTACGCCGCGTTCCTGGACGAGCGTGCGACGTTCATGGGGCAGTGGGGCCTCAAGCCCGGCCGGGGCGAGGACGGCCTGAGCTACGAGCAGCTGGTCGACACCGAGGGGCGGCCCCGGCTGCGCTACTGGCTCGACCGCATCCTCGCCGAGGGCATGCTCGACGCCTCGGTCGCCTACGGCTACTTCCCGGTGGTCTCCGAGGGCAACGACGTCGTGGTGCTGCACCACGGCGACGACCCGTCCGGCGCCCTCGGCGCGGCGGGGCTCCTCGCCCCCGACGGCGGCTCGGGCGGCGTGCTCGGCACCGACCGCCTGCGCTTCCACTTCCCGCGTCAGCGCCGTGACCGCCACCTGTGCCTCGCCGACTTCGTCCGCTCGCGCGAGTCGGGCCAGGTCGACGTGCTGCCGGTGCAGCTCGTGACCGCGGGCGCGAACATCGACACCGTCACGGCGAAGCTGTTCGCCGAAGACAGGTACCGCGACTACTACGAGCTCAACGGGCTCGTGATGCAGCTGACCGAGGCGCTCGCCGAGTTCTGGCACGCGCGCATCCGCTCCGAGCTCGGCTTCTCGGCCGAGGACCCGGCCGACACCGCCGGCCTCTTCAAGCTCGAGTACCGCGGCGCCCGCTTCTCGCTCGGCTACCCGGCGTGCCCCGACATGGAGGACCGTCGCAAGGTCGTCGAGCTGCTGCGCCCCGAGCGCATGGGCGTCGAGCTCAGCGAGGAGCTGCAGCTGCACCCCGAGCAGTCCACCGACGCGTTCGTCTTCCACCACCCCGAGGCGAAGTACTTCTCGGTCTGATCCGCTTGCACCGGGAGGACGGATGCCGCGGCCCGCGGCATCCGTCTTCTCCCGGGTCGTCCGGACGGCGTTCGGCGATCTCCCAGGCAGCGTCCGGGCGGCTCCCGTAGTCTGCCGACTTCCAAGGGGAGTACTCCGACACGGTCGCTCGTCACTACGGATGCAGGTCGCATTCCGGGTCGCCGGTCCTCGAGAGGGGATGGAGAAGACCTTGGCGACATCAACGCGCCAAGTCTGGAGTCTCCGTGGAAATCACCCCACTCGTGTGGGTCGTGACCATCGCTGTCACGATCGCGTTCTTCGTCTACGAGTTCTTCGCCCACGTCCGCACGCCCCACGAGCCGACCATCGGCGAGTCGGCCCGGTGGTCGGCGTTCTACATCGGCCTCGCACTGCTCTTCGGCGTCGGCGTCGGCGTCTTCTCGGGCTGGACGTACGGCGGCGAGTACTTTGCCGGCTACCTCACCGAGAAGGCGCTGTCGATCGACAACCTGTTCGTCTTCCTCATCGTGATGACCGGGTTCGCCGTGCCGAAGATCTACCAGCAGAAGGTGCTGATGATCGGCATCGTGATCGCGCTGATCCTCCGCGGGATCTTCATCGCGGTGGGCGCCGCCCTCATCGAGAACTTCTCGTGGATCTTCTACCTGTTCGGTGCGCTGCTGCTCTTCCTCGCGTACCGCCAGGCCTTCGCGCACGGCGACGGCAACCCTGCCGACGGCCGGTTCATGCGCTTCGTCCGGCGCATCCTGCCGGTGAGTGACGAGTACGACCGCGACCGGCTCACCGTCGTCAAGGGCGGCCGCCGCTTCGTGACGCCCATGCTGCTGACGATCATCGCCATCGGATTCGTCGACCTCATCTTCGCGGTCGACTCGATCCCCGCGATCTACGGCCTGACCGAGGAGGCGTACATCGTCTTCACCGCCAACGCCTTCGCGCTCATGGGCCTGCGCCAGCTGTACTTCCTCATCGGCGGCCTGCTCGAGCGCCTGGTCTACCTCGCCCAGGGGCTGGCGGTGATCCTCGCCTTCATCGGCGTGAAGCTCGTGCTGCACGCCATGCACGTCAACGAGCTGCCGTTCATCAACGGCGGCGAGCCCATGCTGTGGGCGCCCGAGATCCCCATCTGGTTCTCGCTGGTGTTCATCGCCGCCACGATCGCCGTCGCGACGGCGGCGAGCCTCCTCAAGACCCGCAGGGACCGCACCCGTGGTTCCGACCTCCTCGCGCACGACACCGACACACAGAAGGAACTCTCGTGACCCGCCGGACCTCCTCCGATCCGACCTCCGACTCCGACAGTCCCGGCGCCCGGGTGACCCCGGGCGGCTCCGTGCCGACGACCGCTGGCCCCTCGACGACGGAGGGCCCCTCGACGACGGAGGGGGCGCGCTGATGGGCGACCTGCTCTGGAACGTCGCGCTCGTCGTCGTCTTCGTCCTCATCGGCGGCGTGTTCGCCGCCACCGAGATGGCGCTGGTGACCCTCCGCGAGAGCCAGATCAACGCGATCGCCGCCCGCGGGCGACGCGGTGCCAAGGTGGCGGGCCTCGCCCGCAACCCCAACACCTTCCTCTCCGCGGTGCAGATCGGTGTCACGGTCGCGGGCTTCGCCTCGGCCGCGTACGGTGCGACCTCGATCGCCCCCTCGGTCGCCCCGCTGTTCGAGGCGTGGGGCCTGACGCCGGCCGTCGCGATGACGCTGGCGACGGTGCTGCTCACCCTCGTCATCGCGTATCTGTCGCTCGTCCTCGGCGAGCTCGTGCCGAAGCGGCTGGCGATCCAGCGCAACGCGCAGTTCGCCTACGCCGTCGCCCCGGTGCTCGACGGCTTCGCGACCGTGATGAGGCCCGTGATCTGGCTGCTCTCCGTCTCGACGAACGCCCTGGTCCGGCTGCTCGGCGGCGATCCGCACAAGACCGCCGACGAGCTGAGCGAGGAAGAGATCCGCGACATCGTCGCCACCCACCAGGGGCTTCCCGAGGACGAGCGCCGCATCCTCGACGACGTGCTGTCGCTGCGGGGCCGCCAGATCAGCGAGGTCATGCGTCCTCGCCCCGAGGTGGTCGCGCTCGACGCGACCGGCAGCATCGCCGGGGCGGCGGCGCAGGTGCGCGAGCTGCCGTACTCGCGGTACCCGGTGGTCGACGCGTCCATCGACGACATCACGGGCTTCCTGCATGTGCGCGACCTCTTCGAGGCCGCCGCCCAAGACCCGGACGGCCCGGTCGGTCGCCTGGTGCGCCCGATCTCGTACCTCCCGTCCACCGCCGGGGTGCTGGCGACCCTCACGCGCATGCGCGCCGACGGCCACCACATCGCCGTCGTCGTCGACGAGTACGGCGGCACCGACGGCATCGTCACGCTCGAGGACCTGGTCGAGGAGGTCGTCGGCGAGATCTTCGACGAGTACGACACCGCCGCCGACCCGGCGACCGACGGGGGCGTCATCGACGGCCGTCTCAACCTCGCGGACTTCGAAGACGCCACGGGCATCGCCCTGGCGCGCGGCTCGTCCGACACGATCGCCGGATTCGTCACCGAGCAGCTCGGTCGGCTCGCGGTGGTGGGCGACACCGTCGAGGTGCCTGGCGCGACGCTGCACGTCACCGCGCTGGACCGGCGCCGCATCGCGGGCATCCGCGTGACGCGCTCCGCCGCCGCACCCGGTGCCGACGAGACCGAGCCCGTGGTCTCCGCCGGCGGGTGACGCCCCCGGGGCGGTCACGGGCCTTCGCCGGCGCACTCTCCCGTGCGAAAAGCCTGGCCGGCCAGGTCCTCCGCAGGGGGCGGGGCGGGGTGTGGCCGCGGGGGAGGAGAGGACGGATGCCGCGGGCCGCGGCATCCGTCATCGCCCGGGTCGTCCGCGCACGGCGCCGTCAGACGCGAGCGGGCTCGGGCTCGCGCGCCGGCGCCGGCGCTGCGGGCGCCTGGAGCGGCTTGGCCCGGCGCAGGGCAGCGAGCACCGGCCGGCCGATGACGACGATGCCGATGACCGTCGTGATGGCGCGGAGGGTGTCCCAACTGAGCGTCGAGGTCACGAGCGAGTAGACGAGGAAGCTCGCGAGATTGACGCCGAGCGGCGCGCTGCCGTCGTACGAGATGCCGGTGCCGTAGCCCACGGCGAACGGCCAGAACCACAGGTTCATCAGCAGGCCGAACGCGTACGACGCGACGACCCCGTAGACGCAGAGCATCGCGATCTCGGCGAGGCGGGGGAGCCGCCGGGGGAGGAGACCGGCGACGGCGCCCACCCACGCGCAGGCGAACATCTGGAACGGCGTCCACGGGCCGAACGTGCCGGTGATGACGGTCGACAGCGCGATGGTGGCCATGCCGAGGAGCATGCCGAATCGCGCGCCGTAGGCCCGGCCGGCGAGGATCAGCAGGATGAACACCGCTTCGACGCCGCCGACCCCCGTGCCCGCGATGCGCACGGCGGCGCCGATGGCGGCGAGCGTGCCGAGGAGGGCGAGCACGTGCGCCGAGCGCACCGTGCCGTCGAGGGTCGCCACGACGACGAGCGCGGCGAGCGGGATGAGCGCGAGCGCCGCGATCGGCACCGCCGCGTAGGCCTGCTCGGGGAGCGCCGTCGCGGCGAGGGGCCAGCAGAACGCGCCGAGCGCGACCAGGTTCGCCGCCGCGAGGGCGTTGGTGCCGCCGCGGCGCATCCGCACGGCGGCCCGCGGCGGCCGGACGGCGAGGGGCGCGGAGGCGGGGCCGGGCGCGAGCGTGCGGGCGGCCAGGGCAGTGGGGCTCAACGCCTCCGGTTCGGGGAGGAATGCGGTCGGCGACGCGGCCTCGCCTGCGTCCGCGGGCGGATCTTGCGGAGTGGCGGTCTCCGCGAGCGCGCGCGGCGAGAGGGCGCCCGCCTCCATCCGCACCACGCGGTCGGCGAGCGCCGTCATCTCGGGCTCGTGCGACGCGACCAGCACGGCCGTGCCGGTCGACGCGACGGCGCGCAGGGCGGCGGCGACCGTCGCGCGCGCGGCGGGGTCGAGCCCGCGCGTCGGCTCGTCGACCATCAGCACGGCCGGGTCGCCGGCGAGCTGGATCGCGAGCGCGAGGCAGCGCCGTTCGCCGACGGAGAGGTCGAGCGGATGCCGCGCCAGGCGTCCGGCCAGTTCAGAACCTCGCGGGTCGAGGCCGAGGAAGGCGGCGAACCGTTCGGCGGTCGTCGGCGCCGGGGAGTGCCGGCGCGCCCCGTGGCCGGCCCCGCGGCGCGCGCGGCGGTCGGAGCGCGCGCACTCCGCCGCGACGGTGTCGGCGACGAACAGGTCGTCCGAGGCATCCGGAACCAGCGCCACGCGGCCGCGCGCCTCGATGCGGGTGCGACGATCGGGCAGCGCGAGGGCCGCCAGCAGGCTCGACTTGCCGGCGCCGTTGGGACCGATGAGCGCGGTGATCTCGCCGGCGTGGAGCTCGAGGTCGGCGTCGCGCACGGCCGCCACGTCGCGGTGCCGCACCGTGACCCCGGCCGCTCGCAGCGCGAGAGCGCGGGAACTCGCCGCGTGAGCCTGCGCGGTCCGCGTCGCGCCCGCCGCGCGGGTCGTGAGCCGCGCGCCGACGCCGGTCTCGTCGCGCACCGACGTGCCGGCGTCGCCGAGCGGCCCGACCTTCGCGTCGCCGAGCGGCCCCACCCTCGCGTCGCCGCCGGCGCGGGCGACCACTCCGGCCCGCTCCTGGGCGACGACCCCGCCCGCGTCGATGCGCAGGACGCGGTCGGCCGGGCCCGTGAGCGCGTCGGTGCGGTGCTCGGCGACCACGACGCACATGCCCGCCTCGTGCGCGAGCGCGTCGAGCAGCCGCACGACGCGCACCCGCGCCGCGCTGTCGAGGTCGGCCAGCGGCTCGTCGACGAGCAGCAGCACCGGGCGCTCCACGACCGCCGCGGCGATCGCGACGAGCGTGGCCTCACCGGCGGAGAGACCCCGCGTCGGCCGGTCCAGCAGTCCGGTCACGCCCACCCGGCCGGCGACCTCCGTCACCCGCGCCGCCACGATGACCGGCGCCACGCCCCGCAGCTCGAGAGCGAGCCCGATCTCGTCGCGCACGCGCTCGGTCGCGAACCCCTCGCGCGGATGCTGCAGCACGACGCCGACGCGCTGCGCGAGATCCCGCGGCGGCACGGCGACGCGATCGTGGCCGACGACCCGCAGCGAGCCGGTCATCCAGCCGCCGTCCGTGTGGGAGTGAAGGCCGGCGATCGCGCGGAGCACCGTCGACTTGCCCGACCCGGTCGGGCCGGCGATCAGCGTGAGCGTGCCCGGCGCGAAGGCCGAGGGACCGGGAAGCCGCACGGTCGGAGGAGCGACCGTCGCGTCCCCGAAGCCGAGTGCGAGATCCGCCGACCGCAGCGGCGCCGCGCAGTCGCCCTCCAGGCCCCGGCCGGCGAAGCCGCGGAGCTCGAGCGCGGCGGCGACGCTCCCGGCGCGCTCGAGCGTGCGCTCGAGCAGCGGCAGCAGCATCCGCACACCCCCGCGCTCACCGCGCAGACGCTGGGCGAACCGCACCGCGCGGGCGCCGTCGGCGAGGGAGGGAAGAGTCGCGGCCGCGATCGCGAGCGCACGGGCGAGGCCGCGGAGCGGTCCCCGGCGCGCCCCCGCAGCGAAGACACGCGGCAGATCGAAGACGGCGTTCAGCACCCCGAACGCGAGGATGGCCAGCGCGATCGGAAGGGCGCTGGCCGCGGCATCCCACAGTCCGTCCCCGGTGACCGGACCCAGCAGCACGACGTGCGCGAACGGCGGCGGCAGACGGACCGCGGGAAGGTCCAGCAGCACGACGCCGTCGCCGTCGGCCCC
Organism: Microbacterium sp. M3; assembly: GCF_033548675.1. Lineage (NCBI taxonomy): Bacteria > Bacillati > Actinomycetota > Actinomycetes > Micrococcales > Microbacteriaceae > Microbacterium > Microbacterium sp. M3. The sequence continues at coordinate 725,282 of NZ_JAWTZT010000001.1, read as the reverse complement.
GTGGAAGAGGACGCGGTAGACGACCCGGCCCGCGATGAACGCGGCGGCGAGGATCGCCGCCGCGCGCAACGGGCCGGGCCGGAACGTCATGAGGTCGGCGCAGCGGGCTCGCCGTTGAGGGTGAACAGGAGCTCGAGCGACTCGCCGGGCTCGAGCTGCAGCGTCGACAGCCCCTCCTCGGCATAGGCCCACTCGCCGCCGGCGGGCTTCAGCCAGAGCGACCAGTACGCGAAGGCGGCCGGCATCGACTCGCAGGTCTCGAAGTACTCCGAGCCGTCGTCCGCGGTGAGCGCGACGTCTTCGGCGGGGACGCCGTTCACGCGGCACACGACCTGGTCGCCGTACTCGTCGGTGCCCTCGGTGGTGACGTTGACCAGCGTGAGCGCGTCGGCGGCGGCGAGCGTCTCGTCGGTGCTGATGCACCACTCCTTGCTGTCGCCGTCGTCGAGCGCCGACGCGTCGATGACGACGGTCACGCCCTCGTCGTCCGCGCAGGCCGCGTCGAGCACCTCGACGGCCTTGGTCTCGGTGGGAGTGGGTGTCGCCTCGGGAGCCTCCGAGGTGCAGGCGGTGAGAGCGAAGAGCAGAGCAGCGGATGCCGCGGCCACGGCCGCGGTGCGAAGGGTCGAGGTCACCGATCCAGGGTAGTCGCCGGGTGTCGCCGGGATCGGCGAGATGACGGCGTGCGGCGCCGGGGCGTCGTGACGCCGCCCCGGCGCGGTCGTAGGCTGGCCGGGTGAGCGTTTCGGAGCTGTTCGACGAGGACGAGTGGATCGCGGCGCCGGGCGCTCCCGACGGCGGCTACACCGACATCACCGCGCACGTCTCCGCCGACGGGCGCATCGCCCGGATCGCGTTCGACCGCCCCGAGGTGCGCAACGCGTTCCGGCCGCACACCGTCGACGAGCTGTACCGCGCCCTCGACATCGCCCGGCTGGACCCGCGCATCGGCGTCGTGCTGCTGACCGGCAACGGGCCGAGCCCGAAGGACGGGGGCTGGGCGTTCTGCTCGGGCGGCGACCAGCGCATCCGCGGACGCGACGGCTACAAGTATTCGGAGGACGAGGCATCCGTCCCCTCGGAGGCCCAGGCGCGGGCCGGGCGCCTGCACATCCTCGAGGTGCAGCGACTCATCCGGTTCATGCCGAAGGTCGTGATCGCGGTCGTCCCCGGATGGGCGGCCGGCGGCGGGCACTCGCTGCACGTGGTGTGCGACCTGTCGATCGCCTCGGCGGAGCACGGCCGCTTCAAGCAGACCGACGCGGACGTCGGCTCGTTCGACGCGGGCTACGGCTCGGCGTACTTCGCGCGGCAGATCGGCCAGAAGTTCGCCCGTGAGGTGTTCTTCCTCGCCGAGGAGTACTCCGCGCAGCGCGCATACGAGATGGGCGCCGTCAACCGCGTCGTGCCGCACGCCGACCTCGAGCGGGAAGCGGTCGCGATGGCGCGCACGATCCTGACGAAGTCGCCGACGGCGATCCGCATGCTGAAGTTCGCCTTCAACGCCGTCGACGACGGGATGGTCGGCCAGCAGGTGTTCGCCGGCGAGGCGACGCGCCTCGCGTACGGCACCGACGAGGCCGTGGAGGGGCGCGACGCCTTCCTGCAGAAGCGCGACCCGGACTGGTCGCCCTATCCCTGGCACTACTGATGCCCCGCCTCGTCTGCAGAACTCCACGGATCCGCTGCGGCGTTGCCGCCGGGCACCGGGTACGGGGTGCGCGGGCCTCCGATCCGTGGAGTTGTGCAGACCGATGAAGCTCGAACCCGTCGTCGGCGACGACCCGCGCGAGATCCTCCGCGGGCTGCGCGGCGCGCTGCACGGCGCGGGACCCGCGCTGGGGCTCGGGCTCGTGGACGGCCTGCCCGCCGAGGTCCCTGCGGGCACCGCCGTCGTGGTCACGACGTCGGGATCGACCGGCGTGCCCAAGAGCGTGGTGCTGAGCCGCGACGCCCTCACCTCCAGTGCGCTGGCGACCGCCGACCGCATCGGCGACGGCGCCTGGCTCCTCGCCCTGCCGCCGAGCTACGTGGCAGGGCTGCAGGTGCTCGTCCGCTCCCTCGTGGGCGACCGCGAGCCGGCGATCCTGTCGGGCGCGTTCACCCCGCAGGCGTTCGCCGCTGCCGCGCTCATGATGGTGTCGACCTCGCACGGCGAGCGCATCCCCACCTTCACGTCGCTCGTCCCCGCCCAGCTGTCCAAGCTCCTCGACGCGGCCGAGCACGACTCCGCCGTCCTGGCGGCCCTCCGCTCGTTCGAGACCATCCTCATCGGCGGTCAGGCTCTCCCGGCCGCGACGCTCGAACGCGCCGAGACGGCCGGTGCCCGCATCGTCCGCACCTACGGATCGACCGAGACCAGCGGCGGCTGCGTGTACGACGGCGTGCCGCTGCGCGGGGTGCAGGTGCGCATCGACCACGGCGAGGTGCAGGTCGCGGGGCCGACGCTCGCCGAGGGCTACCTCGGCGCCGGGGCGACCGTCGTCGCCACCCCGCCGGCAGGCGACGGCGCCACGGGTGGCACGTCCGGTCGCGCCGCCCCCGCGGTGTTCCTCCGCGCCGCCGACGGCACGCGGTGGTACCGCACCGGCGACGCGGGCCTGTTCGACGACGGGGTGCTCCGGGTGCGCGGCCGGATCGACAACGTCATCGTGTCGGGCGGGATCAACGTCTCGCTCGACCGCGTGGAGCGCATCGTGCGCGGGATCCCGGGACTCGCCCTGGCGGTCGTGGTCGGCGTCCCCGACGAGCGCTGGGGCGAGGCATCCGTCGTCGTCGCCTCCCGGGGTGAAGCCCTGCGGCGCAGCGAAGCCGTGCAGCTGGAAGAGGCACGGGCGGCGGTGGGGGCCGAGATCGGCGCGCACGCGCGCCCGTCGCGACTGGTGCTGGTCGACGAGCTCGCGACCCTGCCGTCCGGCAAGCCCGACCGCGAGGCGATCCGGCGGGCCGTCCTCGCGCTGCACTGAGGAGCGCGCGCCTCGGCGGAGCCCGCTGCACTGGGGCCGGTGCGGCGCTGAGGTGCGCGGTGCGCTGAGGCCGGCGCGCCTCGGCGGGCCGCGCTGCAGTGGGGCCGGCGCGGCGCGCGCACCCGCGGTCAGGCGTCGCCGAGCTCCGCGCGCCGCTCGTCGCCGACGTCGACGACGCAGAACCGGTTGCCCTCGGTGTCTTCCAGCACGACCCAGTCGGCGCCCACGGGGTAGCCGTCCCAGTCGACCTCGCGCGCCCCGAGGGACAGCAGACGCCGGATCTCGGCCTGCTGGTCGTCGGCGTAGAGGTCGAGGTGGATGCGGGGCGGATAGCGCTGCGGATACCCGGTGACCGACAGGGCCAGGCTCGCCCCGCGTTCGTGCCAGTGCTCCTTGTCGGGCGGGTCGAGGATCAGCCAGTCCTCGCTCGGCTCGCCACGATTGCGGTAGCCGAGAGCCGCCCGCCAGAAGTCGCCGGCCCGTCCGATGTCTTCGACGGTGAGGACGGTCGTTCCGATGCTCAGCATGCGGTCATCCTCGCCGCGGCCCCGGACGCGCGCCACGGGCTTGACGGCGGGTGAACGCATCGCCGCGGCCCCTATGATGTGCTCTCGTGGCAGGAACCCCCAGCAAGAAGCGCAACACCGCAGGCCCGAAGAAGCAGCATCCGCGCGGCAATCCCCAGAAGGCGCACGTCTCGCGAGCGCCGCAGCGCGTCGAGAAGGCGACCGCCCGGGACTGGATCGGCGCGGCGCGCCTGCGCACCCTGCCGCTCGCCATCACGCCGATCCTCATCGGCACCGGCGCCGCGATCCTCGTGGTCGACGTCTTCCACTGGGTCATCGCGCTGTTCTGCCTCATCGTGTCGGTGTCGCTGCAGATCGGCGTGAACTACGCCAACGACTACAGCGACGGCATCCGCGGCACCGACGACTTCCGCGTCGGACCCGCGCGCCTTACCGCGAGCCGCAAGGCGAAGCCGCGCACGGTGCTGCTGGTGGCGCTGGCGTTCTTCGCCGTCGCGGCGCTCGCCGGCCTCGCCATCACGATCCGCACGCAGCAGTGGTGGCTCATCGCCGCCGGCGCGGTCTGCATCCTCGCCGCCTGGTTCTACACCGGCGGCAGGCGCCCGTACGGCTACTACGGCCTCGGCGAACTCTTCGTGTTCGTCTTCTTCGGCCTCGTCGCCACGCTCGGCACCACGTGGGTGCAGGCCTTCGCCCTTCCGCAGGAGGCCTGGTTCGGCGCCGTCGGGGCGGGCCTCATCGCCTGCGCCGTGCTGCTGGCCAACAACCTCCGCGACATCGACCAGGACCGCACCGCCGGCAAGAAGACCCTGACGGTGCTCATCGGACGCACCGCGACGCGGTGGCTCTTCACCGTGTTCCTGCTGGTCGCGTTCCTCATCGCGGCCTTCCTCGCCTGGATCGGCTACCCGATCGCGTGGCTCACCCTCCTGGCGCTCCTCGCCGGGCTCCCGGCCATCCTCATCGTCTGGACGTACCGCGACCCTCGCGAGCTGGTCGTCGCGCTCGGCCTCACCTCGCTCACCTCGGTCGCCTACGGCGCGTTCCTCATGTGGGCCTTCATCGGCTGAGGACGGATGCCGCGGCCCGGCCCCCTTCGCCGGGCGTCGAGCTCGTGCCGCGTCCGGCAGGTCGACCGGCGTTGCGCAGGAGGTTTTCGCGGGGCGAGCTCCTGCGACAGCCCGGTTGACCTGTGGAAGGGGTGAGGGGCGGATGCCGCGGCCCGGCCCCCTTCGCCGGGCGTCGAGCTCGTGCCGCGTCCGGCAGGTCGACCGGCGTTGCGCAAGAGGTTTTCGCGGGGCGAGCTCCTGCGACAGCCCGGTTGATCTGTGGAAGGGGTGAGGGGCGGATGCCGCGGCCCGATGGCCTGCGGAGGTGCGGGCCGTTTCGTCTCGCTCGTTCCTCGCTCGCTCAACGACCGGTGGTCAGCGCCGGGGGCGCCGCGCTCGTAGTGCGCCCGGCAGGTCAACCGGCGTTGTGCAGGAGGTTTTCGCGGGGTGAGCTCCTGCGGAAGCCCGGTTGACCTGTGGAAGGGGTGAGGGGCGGATGCCGCGGCCCGGCCCCCTTCGCCGGGCGTCGAGCTCGTAGTGCGTCCGGCAGGTCGACCGGCGTTGTGCAGGAGGTTTTCGCGGGGCGAGCTCCTGCGACAGCCCGGTTGACCTGTGGAAAGGGTGAGGGGCGGATGCCGCGGCCCGATGGCCTGCGGAGGTGCGAGCCGTTTCGGCTCGCTCGTTCCTCGCTCGCTCAACGACCGGTGGTCACAGCCGGGGCGCCGCGCTCGTGGCGCTCAGCAGGTCAACCGGCGTTGTGCAGGAAGTTTTCGCGGGGGATTCTCCTGGGGAAGCCCGGTTGACCTGTGGAAACGCGGCGGCGGCGGGGCGAGGGCCGTGGACCCAAGCGGATCAGGCGGGACGGTCGGCGTCGGGCGTCGCGGGGGTGGTGGGAGCGGCGGCGTCGGCCGCGGCATCCTCCGCCTCTTCATCGGTGGTGGTGGGACGCGGGCGGGGGCGGCGCTCGCCGAGGCCCGACGTCGCGTCGGCGAGCGGCTTGCGCAGGAACAGCACCGACAGGCTCAGGCCGATGAGGGCGGCGAAGATCGCGGCGAGCCAGTAGTACTCGCGCATGATCGGGAACAGCATCATGATGCCGAACGGCACGAGGAACGCCAGCAGCCGCAGCACCGAGTAGACGATGGCCGAGCGCGCTTTCACCCGTCCATCCTACGTTCGCGCTCCTGACGCCCGGCGTCGGTTGCGTCACGGAGCGCCGGTCCGAGACCCACGGCGGTCCGCGCCCGCCTAGGATGGGAAGATGCCGTTCCGGGTGTGGTTCGTGATCGTCCTGGTGGCGATCGCGTTCTGGGTCTTCACCATCGTCGACTGCGCGGTCCAGCCTCCCGCACGCCACCGCGGGGTCAGCAAGACGGTGTGGATGTTCATCGTCGTGCTGCTGCCGGTGCTCGGCGGCATTCTCTGGCTCGTGGTCGGGCGCGTGCCCGCGTCGGCCGTCGCGCAGCGCCGCGCTCCCGACGACGACCCCGAGTTCCTCGGCCGCATCGGCACGATCAGCGACCAGGACGAGCGCATCCGGCGCCTCGAAGAGGAGCTCGCGCAGCTCGACTCCGAGGCCGACGACCCCCGCTTCAAGCCGTCTGCCGGCCCCGTCCCCGCCGACGACGCGCCCTCGCCGGGCTCGGGATCCGCCGCCGAGGGTCCGGTCGCCCCCGGCACCCCGCCGACGCCGCCGCTTCCCGCCGACGGCGACGACGACGCACGGGGTCAGCGCGGAGCCCTCGGCTGACGTGACCGCCTCGCCGAGCGCCGACGGCGCGTCCGACGCCGCGCCCCGGGCCGGTGCCACGCCTCCCGCCGCCCCCGACGACCCCGCGGCACCCGTCGACCCCGCCGGGCGCGTCGCCCCCGCGGCACCCGTCGACGCCGACGCAGCCGCGGCACCCATCGACCCTGCCGGGCCCGTCGCCCCCGCTGCGCCCACCTCGCCCGGCACCGACCTCACCGCGCCCGCCACCGACGCCGCCGCCGCGCTGCTGTGCCGCCTGGTCGAGCAGGGTGTGCGCCACATCGTGCTGAGCCCGGGCTCACGCTCGCAGAGCCTCGCCCTCGTGGCCGCCGAGCTCGAGCGCCGCGGGGCGATCCGCCTGCACGTGCGCGTGGACGAGCGGGTCGCCGGTTTCACGGCGCTCGGGATCGGACGAGAGACGCGGATGCCGGCGGCCGTCGTCTGCACGTCGGGCACCGCGGTGGCGAACCTGTTGCCGGCTGCGCTCGAGGCCCATCACGCCGGGGTGCCGCTGCTGCTGCTCACTGCCGACCGGCCCCCTGAGCTGCGCGGGGTCGGCGCCAACCAGACCACCCGGCAACCGGGGATGTTCGCCCCCACGGTGAGGTTCGAGGCCGATCTGCCGGTGCCCGAGGCGACGGATCCCGACGGCGCGCACGAGCAGAGCGTGATGCTGCGCGCCGTCGCCGACGAAGCGGTCGCCGCGGCGCTGGGCGCCGGCACCCGCGCGCCCGGGCCGGTCCACCTCAATGTTCCCTACCGCGAGCCGCTCTCGAGCGCCCTGCCGGCGTGGATGGGCGTGCCGGGCGCCGAGCTCGCCACCGCCGCCGATCACCACCCCGACGGGCCGCCGAGTGAGACGGATGCCGAGGACGAGGCATCCGGCGCCCTCTACCAGGGAGGTGGCGGCATCGGCGAGTCCGACGTCCCGACCGCCCCCGAGGACGCGCCCCTCGTGCTCGAGCGCGGACCGCGCACCATCGTGCTCGCGGGGGCCGACGCCGGCCCCGAGGCCGAGGAGCTCGCCCACGTCGGCGGCTGGCCGCTCGTGGCTGAGATCGTCAGCAGTGCGCGCTACGGGCGCCACCTCGTCCACGGCTACCGCGAGCTGCTGCGCAGCGCCGAGCTCGGCGGCCGGATCGAGCGCGTCGTGGTGCTCGGCCACCCGACGCTCAGCCGCGAGGCCGCGGCGCTGCTGTCCGATCCCGCGCTCGAGATCGTGGCTCTGCGCGGCCCCGGCGAGCCCCTCAACCTCAACGGCAGCACCGTGGCCGCCGACCGCGTCGTGGTCGCCACCGGCGAGCCCGACCGCGACTGGCTCGGAGCCTGGCTGCACGCCTCGCGCGCGGCATCCGTCGACCTCACCCCTCCCGCGCCCGACGCCGACGGCCTCTCGTCCGCGGTGCCGGGGGAGCGGCTGGGTGCGATCGCCGCCGAGCTCGACGTGATCCGCGCGCCGCTGGATCGCGCGGGCCTCGTCGACGCGGTGTGGCGGGCGACGTGGCCGCACGACCGGCTCGTCTTCGGGTCGTCGCGCCTCGTCCGCGTGGCCGACCAGCTGCTGCCGGGCAAGAAGGTGCCCGTGCACGCCAACCGGGGGCTCGCCGGCATCGACGGCACCATCGCCACCGCGACCGGCATCGCCCTCGCCAGTCAGGCGGCGCGAGGCCCCGGCGTCACCCGCGTGGTGCTGGGCGACCTCGCGCTGCTGCACGACGCCGGCGCGCTCCTGCTGCCGCCGCACGAGGAGGAGCCGCGCATCCAGCTCATCGTCGGCAACGACGGCGGGGGGACGATCTTCGACGGGCTCGAGGTGGCCGCGGTCGCGGGTTCGGACGTCATGGACCGCGTGCTGTACACGCCCCACACCGTGCGGCTCGAGCAGCTCGCCACGGCCTACGGGTGGGAGTACCGGCGGGTCACGACGCGCTCGGCGCTCGACCAGGCCCTCACCTCGCCCGTCGGCGGACGCCAGCTCATCGAAGTGCCGCTCTCGCGCTGAGCTGCGGATGCCGCGGCCACGGGCGTGCGGCGCGCCGCACCATCGTGGCGCCGGATGCCGCGGCTGAGGCCGCACGGCTCGCCGGGCGATCCTGGCCCAGGGCGTGCGGGCACGCCATGATGGCTCCATGATCGCCTCGAGTCAGAAGCACTGGACCGGCGACGTCGCCGACCTCCTCCGGGTCGACGAGGGCTTCGTGCTCGCCGACGTCGACACCCGCGCCACACCCGGCTACGAGAAGGACAAGGTGCACGGTGCCGAAGACCTGAAGTCGGGCGCGCACCAGCTCGATGAGTACCAGGAGCGCCTCTACGCGCGCAGCCGCGTCGACGCGACGGATGCCGCGGTGCTGCTGGTGCTGCAGGCGATGGACTCCGCGGGCAAGGGCGGCATCATCCGGCACGTGGTGGGCTCCGTCGATCCGCAGGGCGTCGCCGTCGCGGCCTTCAAGAAGCCCACTCCCGAAGAGCTCGAGCACGACTTCCTGTGGCGCGTGGAGCGCCGGCTCCCCGAGTCGGGCATCATCGGCGTCTTCGACCGGTCGCACTACGAGGACGTGCTCATCGGGCGGGTGCGCCGGCTGGCGCCGGCCGAGGAGATCGAGCGCCGCTACGGGGCGATCAACGAGTTCGAGAGGCGCGTGGTCGACAGCGGCACGCGCGTCGTGAAGGTCATGCTCCACATCTCGCCCGACGAGCAGAAGTCGCGCCTGATGGAGCGCTTGGAGCGTCCCGACAAGCACTGGAAGTACAACCCCGGCGACGTGGACGAGCGTGAGCTCTGGCCGTCGTACATGGCGGCCTACCAGACGATGTTCGAGCGCACGTCGACCGAGTACGCGCCCTGGCACGTGGTGCCGGCCGACCGCAAATGGTACGCGCGGCTCGCGGTGCAGCACCTCCTGCTCGAGGCGCTCGAAGACATCGACCCGCACTGGCCCGCCGCCACGTTCGACGTCGAGGCCGAGAAGAAGCGGCTCGCCGCGAGCTGAACAGCGGCCTCGCGTCACCGGCTGGACGGAACCGCGGCCGGCGATCAACGGCAGGCACAGTAGTTGATACGTCGTAGTACTTGACGTGATACAGTACTCGACATGACACAAGACGACGCGTTCGCGGCCGATCTGCTGCGGGGTCATACCGACACGATCGTGCTCGGGGTCCTCCGGCGCGGCGACGCGTACGGCTTCGAGATCTACAAGGCGATCCGCGACGCGACCGGCGGCGACCACGAGATCAAAGAGGCCACCCTCTACGCCACCTACCGCCGCCTGGAGAAGGACGGCCTGGTCGAGTCGTACTGGGGCGACGAATCCCAGGGCGGCCGCCGCAAGTACTACCGCATCACCGACGCGGGTCGGGCGGTCTTCCGCGGCAACGTCGCGGCGTGGACCGCGACCCGGCGCATCATCGACGCACTGCTCGACGTGAAGGAGAGCCAGCAATGAACACCGACATCCACCGACTCCTCGACGAGGCGTTCCGCGGCGTCGACATGACGCCCGACGCGCAGGACCTCAAGGAGGAGATGCGCGCCAACCTGGTGGCGCGCACCGCGGAGCTGGAGGCTGCCGGCGTCACTCCGGCCGACGCCGCGCAGCGGGCTGTCGGCGAGCTCGGCGACGTCCGCGCCCTCCTGGACGAGACCACGGATGCCGCTTCGCGCCCGCGCCGTGACGATTATGCGGCGCTCTCCCAGCGTCACCGGATCCGGCCACGCCCCGCGTTCGTCGCACGCGTCGTGGTGTGGGCGTGCGTGGCGGCGGCCGGCATCGTCCTGGGCGTCCTCGTCGCGGTGGGCGTGCTGCCCCTCGCGGTCGGAGCATCGGTCGCGCTGTTCGGCTTCGCCTCGACAGCCCTCGCACTCATCGTCGGCGACGCGCTGTCGCAGGAGACCACCACCAACCACCCCATGCCGCAGAACCGTGCCGGTGCGTATGCCCTCGCGACGTTCCTGGGCGCATTCGGACTCGGCTTCGTGGCGCTGGTGGCGCTGGGTTCTTTCCCCGTCTGGGGGATCGTGTTCGCGGCGCTCGGCGTGATCGCCTCGATCGTGCTGCTCGCCTTCCTCGGCGCCTCGCAGACCCACCGTCACAAGGCCTGGACGCGCGAGGCCCTCGCCAAGGAGCCGGCGAACCGGTTCGAGCGCGAGCCCGAGACCGCCGCGCGCTTCGGCGTCTACACCGCGGCCATCTGGCTGGTGACGTTCGCCGTCATCGCGGTGCTCGTCTTCACGGTGGGGTGGTGGTGGGCGCCGGTGGCCTTCGCCGGCGGCTTCGCCCTCATGATGTTCGTGCTCGCACGGATGCTGTTCGCGCCCGCCCAGCGCTGACCTTCACGCGCCGGCCGTCCGGTCGGCGCCCCGCGACTCATGCTCTGCAGGAAGGGATGCTCCGCCATGCCCGCAACACCTCGCCCCGCCGCCTCACGGCTCGCACTGCTCGTGCCCGTCGGTGCGGCCCTGTTCACGGTCGCCTGGCTCGTCCTCGGCGCCGTGAGCCCGGGCTACGTCCTGTTCGGTCGCACCATCGCGCCGTACTCCTGGATCAGCCAGCCGGTCAGCGGTCTCGGTCTCGGGGTGACCGGACCCTGGATGAACGCGGCCTTCGTCGGCTGCGGCATCCTGATCCTCGTCGGCACGGTGTCCACCGCCGCCGCCTGGCGTCGCCGCGGACGGCTGGCGACGGCGGCGTTCGCGCTCATGGTGCCGATGGGCGCCGGCATGATCCTGTGCGGTCTCTTCACGCTCGAGTCGATGATGCTGCACCTGCTCGGCTTCCTGCTCGCGGTGCCGCTGCCCGCCACCGGATTCGTGCTCGCCGGCCTCGCGCTGAGCCGGACCTCTCGGGGACCGGCTGTGTCGGCCCTCGCAGGAGGGGTGATCGCACTGATCCTGTTCGGGGTGTTCATGGCGACCTTCGACGCCACCGGCGCCGGCGGCAACGAAGGCATCTCGGGTCTCATCCAGCGCGCACTCATCACCGTGGTGCTCGCCACCCAGGCGGCGCTGGTCGTCGGCCTCTCGCGAGCGAACGTGCGGGTCGGCCCGGACGCCCTGCCGGTTCGGTGAAGGAGACCGCCGCCGCCCGCGTAGCCTGAACCGGTGAGCGACATCGACCCGGTCCGCGCGATCGCCGACGCCTACGTGCGCGAACTCGCCGAGCACGAACCCGACGCCGCGATGGCGATCGGTCTCGAGGGGCCGCCGCTGCCCGACCTCGGCCCGCAGTGGCTGGAGCGCAAGCACGCGCTCCAGCACGAGACGCTGCTCGCGCTCGCGGCGGCGCCGTCGGGCGACGAGGTGCTGCGCGCGGCGCTCGCCGAGCGGCTCGAGCGGGAGCGCCTGCTCTTCGACACCGGGTTCACCCCGCGCCTGGTGGCGGGCCTCGCGACGCCGGTCCACTCCGTGCGGTACGCGTTCGAAGGACTGACGGTGACGCCGGGTGCCGCGGGCGACGCGCTGCTGCGCCGCCTCGAGGCCGCGCCGGCCGCGGTGCGCCAGTACATCGCCGCACTGCGCTGGGCGCGCGACAACGCCGATCGCTTCGCGGGAACGGGTGTGGCACCCGTGCGTCAGCTCGACGGACTGGCCGATCAGGTGCAGCTGTGGATCGATCGCGACTGGTTCGGCTCGATCCCCCTCGCTGAGGGGACGGATGCCGCGGCCGCCGCCCGCGTGCGCGCCGCGGCCGACGCCACCTCTGCCGCGTTGCTCGAGCTCGTCGTGCTGCTGCGCGACGAGCTGCGCCCGGTCGCGCCGATGGCGGACGGCGTGGGCGACGAGCTGTACCCCGACCTCGCGGCGGGCATGCTGGGCGCCCGCATCGACGTGGGGGAGACCTACGCGTACGGGTGGGCGGAGCTCGAGCGTCTCGTCGGCGAGGCCCGCGCGCTCGCCGCCGAACTCGGCGGCGACGGCGACGACCCCGTGCGCAGCGCGGCATCCGTCCTCGACGACGACCCGCGGTACCGCCTGGACGGCGTCGCCGCCATCCAGGAGTGGCTCACGCGACGCGTCACCGAGACGATCGACGCCGTCGCGCCCGCGTTCGACCTGCCGCCGGCTGTCGGCGACGTGGAGTGCCTCGTCTCGGAGGCCGCCTCGGGCGTGGTCTACTACACGCCGGGCGCTCCCGACGGCTCCACGCCCGGACGCGTGGTGTGGACCATCCCCAGCGGCGTCCCGGTCGCGGCGACCTGGCAGGAGGTCACGAGCGTCCACCACGAGGGGGTGCCCGGGCACCACCTGCAGTTCGTGCTGACGGCGTCGTACCCGTCGCTGCACCCGTGGCAGCGGTATCTGTGCCACATCCACGGCTATGCGGAGGGGTGGGCGCACTACGCGGAGCAGCTCGCCGACGAGCTCGGACTGATCCGCGACCCCGCCGAGCGGCTCGGACTGCTGCTCGGCCAGATCTGGCGGTCGGTGCGGATCGTCGCCGACATCGGGCTGCACACGGGCCGCCCCGTCCCGCCGAACGCGCTCGTGACCGAGACCGAGTGGACGCCCGAGCTCGCCCGCCGCATGCTCGTGGAGTTCGCGCTCGTCGAGCCGACGCTCGCCGGCTTCGAGGTGGACCGCTACCTCGGCTGGCCCGCGCAGGCGCTCGCGTTCAAGATCGGGGCGCGGCTGTGGGCCCAGGCCCGCGCCGAGCGCGAGGCGGAGCTCGACGAGGCCTTCTCGTTGCGCGCGTTCCACCGCGACGCCCTCGCGCTCGGGCCGATGGGGCTGGAGCCGCTGCGCGCACTGCTCGAGGGCGGGACCGCAGCGAGCTGAGCCCGCCCGTCCGTGCCTTGACCGGCTAGGACGCGACCACGGCCCGGGCGCGGTCGTCGCGGACGACGACGCCGCCGCGCATCACGAAGTCGATGCCGCGCAGCGCCTCGATGCCCGCGGTCGGGTCGCCCGGCATCGCGATGAGGTCCGCCGCGTGGCCGGGGCGCAGCATCCCGTACCGACCCTCGTCGCCGAGCCAGCGCGCCGGTGCCGACGTCGCGGCACGGATGACGTCGAGCGGTGCGAGGCCGCCCTGCTGCATGTGCTCGAGCTCGCGCACGATCGCGGTGGTCTCCTCGAAGTGCCAGTACGGGGGCATGTCGCTGCCGAGCAGCACCTCGACCCCCGCGTCGAGGGCGAACCGGTACGACTGGAGGTGGCGGTCGCCGGCCGCGAGCGAGCGCTCCTGCATCCAGGGCGGCACGCCCAGGTCGTCGAAGAAGGCCTGCGCCCGCGTGACGACGAGGGTGGGCACGAGGGCGGTGCCGTGCGCCGCCATGAGGGCGGCGACCTCGGGGGTCAGCTCGTACCCGTGCTCGACGCAGTCGAGGCCCAGCTCGACGGCCTCGGCGATCACCGCGGCGGGTCCGGCGTGTGCCGTCACGCGGCGTCCCCACGAGTGCGCGGTCGAGATGGCGGCCGCCATCTCGTCGCGGGTGAGCTGCGGTGTCGTGATCTGCTCGTGCTCGCCGGCGATGCCGCCCGAGATCATGAGCTTGATGAGGTCGGCCCCGAGGGAGATCTGGCTGCGGACGCCCCGCGCGAAGCCGTCGGCGCCGTCGCACTCGAGCGTGTCGTCGGTGTCGTGCCCATGACCGCCCGTGCAGCACAGTGCTCGGCCGGCGGTGCGGATGCGCGGCCCCGCAACGAGCCCCGCGTCGATCGCGCGGCGCAGGGCGAAGTCCGCCCCGCCCTTCTCGGCGACGCAGCGCACCGTCGTGACACCGGCCAGGAGCGTCCGTCGTGCGGCGTCGGCCATGTAGAGCGCGAGGTCGTGGGGGCCGAGCGCGCTCACCGCGTCGCCGCCCGGGCCGGGCAGCGACAGCGAGAAGTGGTTGTGCATGTTGACGAGCCCGGGCATCACGAACGCGCCGCCGAGGTCGACGCCGTCGCGGGCGGCCGGCGAGGTCTCGGGGACCACCACCGCGATGACGCCGTCCTCGATCACGAGCGCCAGGCCCTCTTGCGGCTCCGACCCGTCGCCGTCGACCAGGCGCAGATTCGTGAGGACCATGCTCCCCTGCAGCGCGAGCGAGGCCGGCGCGCTCACGCGAGCGCGTCCACGATCGGCCGGAACTTCACCCGGGTCTCCAGCAGCTCGGTCTCGGGGTCGCTGCGCGCGACGATGCCCGCGCCGGCGTGCGCGACCACCGGGATGGTGGCGGATGCCGCGCCCCTGTGCTCGTTCGCGTCGGCGGGCTCCTCCCGGCCGGCGTGGACGTGCGCGCCCGCTCCGCCGATCTGTGCGCAGCGCAGCGCGATCGCCCACTCGCCGTTGCCATGACCGTCGACCCAGCCCACCGGACCGGCGTAGCGGCCGCGGTCGAACGGCTCGAGCCGGCGGATCAGCTCGAGCGCGGCATCCCGGGGCGTCCCCGCCACCGCGGCCGTCGGATGCAGGGCCGCGACGAGGTCCAGCGACGAGGCGTGGTCGGCGAGGTCTCCCGCGACGTCGGTGGCGAGGTGCCACAGGTTCGGGAGCTTGAGGGTGAAGGGCTCGGGGTCGGCGCGCAGGTGGCGCACGTGGGGTCCGAGCGTGTCGAGCACGCTCTGCACCGCGTACCGGTGCTCTTCGAGGTCTTTCGCGCTGTGCGCGAGCGACGTCGACGCGCCGGCATCGTCGTGGGCGTCGGTGCCGCGCGGGATCGTGCCCGCCAGCACACGCGCCGTGACGACGCCCCGCGAGGCGGTGATGAGCGTCTCAGGGCTCGCGCCGATGAGACCGTCGACCGCGAAGGTCCAGGTGTCGGGGTAGTCGTCGGCCAGTGCCCGCACCAGCCGGCGCAGATCCGCGCCCGCGGGGATGGTGCCGACGAGGTCGCGCGCCAGCACGACCTTCTCGAGGTCGCCGGCGACGATCGCGTCGACGGCGCGACGCACCGCGGCCTGGTAGCCGGCCGGGTCGAGCGTGCCGGGCCCGAGCGTCGCCGACCAGTACGGACCGTAGGCGCTGCGCTCGGGCAGCTCGGGGGCGGCGGCCCCGGACGCGTGGATGCGCGTGACCCACGAGCGGCCGCGGTGGCGGCCCACCACGACCTGCGGGACGACGAGGCGGCTCGCCTCGTCTGACCGCTCGTCGAACACGAGCGTGCCGAACGCGACGAGGCCGCTGCCCGGAAGGCCCACCGGGTCGTCGATCACGGCGGCCGCGGCGATCGCGCGCCAGGCGTCCGCCGGCACGGCGTCGTTCGAGTCCCCGGCGTCGGTGTGCGGGCCGCGCTCGTAGCCGCCGACCGTGCCGATGCCGACGATGCCGTCGCCGCGACGCAGCCACGCGAGGGGCGCGTCGGCGGAGGCGAAGGCGAGCAGATCGTCGACGTGCGCGATCTCGCGGGTCTCGACCACCAGCCGAGGCGGGCGGTGCGAAGAGGTCACCCCTCCACCCTAGACTCGCCCGCCCGGTGCGGGATGCCGCCGCCGGCGCCCTTGTGCGGCCCGGGGACCGGGGCGAGGATGTCGGCGTGAGCGTGCGCTATCTCGTCACCGTGGATCCGGATGCCGATGCCGACGCCGTCGCGGCGGGCCTCCGCGCCGCCGGGGCCGAGGCGGTGTCGACCCCGGCCCCTGAGCTGCCTGACGTCTTCATCGCCACGGTGGACGAGTCGGTCGCCGACTACGCCGATCGTGCGCGCGGCGTCGCCGGCGTCCAGGTCGCCGAGCCCGACGCGTGGGTGGGCTTCGGCGGCGACCCGGACGACCCGGCCGACGCCGACGCCGGC
>NZ_JAWTZT010000001.1:705686-709059 GCF_033548675.1 Microbacterium sp. M3 | reverse complement strand
GGCGCCGGCGCCGGCGATCAGCCCGGCGTCACCGGGGTCAGCGGCGCAGACCTCACACCGCAGTAGCCGGCGACGCCGCTGCCGCGCGCAGGGGCGGTTGCGCGACCGCGGCCACCGGGGCGACGCAGCGCAGCAGGGTCAGCACGACGCCCGCGGTGCCGTCGAGCACGACGGGGGAGTGGCCGCCGCGCACCCCGTGGCACCAGGTCGTCGTCCCGTCCGGGCGCACGCCCGCTGCGATGCCGGCCGCGGCGGCCCGCGCTGCGCGCACGTGCTCCGCGCGCGTCGCCGCGTCGGCGCCCCACGACGCCTCCGCTCCCGCGAGGTGCAGTTCCACGATGCCCGACCTGCCGTGGCAGAGGGTCGCGTCGCCGTCGCCGAGCATCGCGCCCGCCGTCCCGACCGAGCGGAGCGTCCGCAGGTAGGTCTCCTCGCCGTCCCGGTCGCCGAGGTGCGAACGCAGCGCAGCGCCGATCCCGATTCCCGGCGCTCCGTGACACCACGCGAGGCCGACCGCCGGCTCCTCGAGCCGCAGGTCGTACCAGCCGTCGTCGTCGGCGCTGTACCAGGCGTCCTCCCACCGCCAGGCCGCCTCCACCAGCCACGCGGAGGCGCCGGGAACGCCCGCCTGGCGGGCCGCCGCGAGGGCGAGCCCGATGCCCGTCGAGCCGTGGGCGAGTCCCGTGACCGCGCGCTCCCCGGCTGCCATCGGCCACCGCGCGCCCACGTCGTCGATCACCGCCCGCGCCCGCAGATCGCGCACGAGGCGCCGGGCCGCCGCGGTGCGGTACGCCTCGGCCGCGCCGGGCAGGTCGGCGGCGAGCACCGCGAGCAGGTGGCCCGCCGAGCCGTCGAGCAGGTCGGGATAGCCGGGCAGCCACCCGTCGTCCGCGGTCGCGAGAAGGGCCACCGCCCGCGACGCAAGGCGACGCCCCTCACGGTCGAGGTCCGGCCGGTCGATGGCCGCGGCCACGCGGGCGGCGGCCACGGCGATGCCCAGATCGCCGCTCTGCCACCCGAGTCCGTGGCGCTCCGGTCGCCGTCGCGCCGCGAGCGCAGCCGTCATGGTCGCCGCAGCGAGGGCGGCGAGCGCGTCGTCCCCCACGTGCTCCGCGGCGGCCGCCAGGGCCAGTGCGATGCCTGCCCGCCCGGTCAGGAGCCCGTCGTCGACCGGTCCCCGGCGCAGCACGGCACCTCCGGCATCCGCCCGCACGTCCACCTCGTCGCCGATCCAGTGCGGCGCGCCCGTCTCGTCGGGGACGACGTCGGCGGCGAGGCGGCGGGCGAGGGTGATCGCGGCGGCCGCCAGGTCGGCGGGCGCCGATGGAGCGACGGCGGCGCGGTCCGCGGCCGTGACGCCGGTCATGGTGCGGCCCGCCAGGGCTGGGCGAGGTCGATCCCCGCCGCGCCGGCCGCGACGCGCAGCGCCGGTGTCGCGGCATCCGTCATCGTGGCGACCGCGATCGCGGCCACCTGGGCTGTGCGCAGCTGGCCGAAACTCGTGCCGTCGGACGGATCCTCCGACATCCCGATACCCGGGACGATGCGGCGGGTCGTGGGCGGGACGGATGCCGCCACCCGGGGCGCGATCTCTCGCGCGCGCCGGCGGAGCCCGGTGGCGAGGCGGCCGCGCACCACGCGCGGGGTGTAGACGACGAACGCGTCGGGGCGTCCGTAGCCGGCTGCGGACGGCAGGCACTTGAGCGAGAACGCGCTGCCCGCCTCGTCGAACGCCGACATCAGGGGCGCGAGGAGCGCGGCGGAGTCCTCGGGGGACCGGGCATGAACGTACCAGCGATCCAGCGCGCCGTCGGGCACGGTGTCGCCCGAGTGAGCCCACCACCATCCCGTGTCGCGGTCCCATCCCGACGCGCCCCGCGAGATGCTGACGAGATCGCCGGGCGCGGGCGGCCGCCCGGGGCGCGACGATCCCACGACACGGCGGACGTCGACGCGGCGGTGACCGCGAGGCGCCGACGCCGGCGGACGCGCCGCGACGACCGTGACGGTGTCGCCGGCGACGGCCAGCACGATCCAGTCGGGCGATGCTCCGGCCGCGCGACGCCGAGCCGCGTCGAGCAGCCCGACGCGGGGGAACGCGTCGGCGGCGGTCAGCGGTCGCGCCTCGGCCACCGGCGCGTCGGCCGGTGCGGCGGCCCACCAGTTCGCGTACAGCCACTCGGCGAGCGGGCTCTCGATCTCGACGCCGGGCGCCGGCGCCGCGCGCAGTCCGCGCGCCTCGTCCGAGGCCGCGACGAGCGCCAGGGCGCGCCGGAGCTCTTGCAACGTCGCCAGGGCGACGCGCTCGCCGCCTGCGGAGGGCGCGTCGCGGGTGCCGGGTTTGCCGGGGCTGCCGGCGGTTTCGGCGGTCATCAGGGCATCAGACATGAGCCCACCTCCCGGGTCAGATCAGCGGCGTGCTCTCTCAGTCCGACGGCCCGCGCCGCGAGCGCACGCGCCCGCTCGAGGTCGCCGTCGGTGCCGCGCTCGGCCACCTCGAGCGCGAACTGGGCCACCCGCAGCACGGCCGCCAGCGACACGCGCTCGGCGAACAGCCCCGCGGCACGTGCCGACACGCGCGCGGCCTCGCCGTAGCCGCGCAGCAGCGCCCTGCCGGCCGCCGACACCTCGGCCCCGGCCGACGCGTCACGCAGCAGGTGCTCGGCGACGAGGCATCCCAGATCCCAGGCCGGGTCGCCGGCACCGGCCAGCTCCCAGTCGACGATGACCGGGGCCGGGCCCGGGGCCACCGCGATGTTGTCCCACTTGAGGTCGTGGTGCACGAGCGACGTGCCGGCAGGAGCGCGCAGGCGTGCCGCGGCGGCGAGCATGTCGCGCCGCGCGCAGAGCGACGCGACGACCTCGCGGGTGGGCGCCGCCAGCAGGGACGCCCCGGCCCCGCGGTGCGGGTCTGCCGCGCGCTCGCGCAGCACCTGGAGCACCAGCGGCGCGGTCGCGCGGGGGAGGGGCAGGCGCGCCGTCGCGCGATGCACGGCGCCGATGCGAGCGCCGAGCATGCGGAAGAACGCCGGGTCGTCGCCGAGACTGTCGGCCAGGAGGGCAAGGGATGCCGGATGCCCCGCTCCGACGTCGGCCACGATCAGCAGCCCCGCCCGCTCGTCGACGACCGTCGGCGCCGGGAGGGCGTCGCGCAGCGATGGGCACCAGTGCGCCATGCGGTGCACGAACAGCTCGCTGCCGAGACTTCCCGCCGCGTCGTCCGGGCCCGCGGGGCCGGTGAGCGCCGCGGACTTGACGACCACACGACGGCCGTCCGGGAGTCGCGCCGCCCACACGCCGTGCGCGCGCGAGAGGTCGCGGGGCTCCTCGGGCAGCGACTCGGTCGCCCCGAGGAGCCCCGCGGCGCGCAGCG
>NZ_JAWTZT010000001.1:467695-705562 GCF_033548675.1 Microbacterium sp. M3 | reverse complement strand
GGACCCCCGCGGCGCGCAGCGCGGCGACGGACGGATGCGGGGTGGAGCCCGCATCCGTCCGCGCCGCTGCCGAGTGCGCGATCACTCGTCGAACAGCTCTCCGCCGTAGGCGTCGCCCGCGGCTCCGGACTGGAGCTCCTCGAGCGCGGCGGCGTAGCCCGCCGCGAACCCGGCCTCGTAGCCGCCGCCCTGCTCGACGCCGAACGGATCGGCCGCGCCCGGCCCCGCCGGCTGACCCGGGTTCGTCGGGATCGTCCGGGTCTTGGTGATCGTCGGCGTCACGGGGCATGCCTTCGTGACGGTCCGCACCTCGAGGCACTGCGGCTGGATCGTCGTCCGGACGATGCCGCAGTTCGCGAGGTCGATCGTCTTCGGCGGGCACGCCACGATCGGCGTCCGCAGCTTCACCGTGAGGGTGGGATTGATCACGATCGGTCCGCGCGCCTTCAGCACCGCCGCGCTCGCGTCGACGAGGCCCCAGCCGTACTTGTCGTTCGGCACCGGGTCGGCGGCGGCATCCTTCAGCGGCTTCGCCGTCGACCGGAGGATGTCGCCGATCTCCGCGGCGGTGAGGCCCGGCTTGACCGCCTTCACGAGAGCCGCGACGCCCGCCACGTGCGGGGTGGCCATCGAGGTGCCGTTCAGCGTCGCGAGGCCCCCGGCGAGGTACGTCGACAGGATGCCGACGCCCGGCGCCGACACGTCGATGTGCGGTCCGGTCTGCGAGAACGCGGCGCGCGCCTCGCTGGACTGGACGGCCCCGACGGCGATGACGTCGGGGTAGGCGGCGGGATAGCTGGGCGTCGACGATCCGTCATTGCCCATCGCCGCGACCACGACGACCCCCTTGCTGATCGCGTACGCCACGGCGCTCGCCTCCACCGACGTGGACGACGAGCTTCCGAGGCTCATGTTGATCACGTGCGCGCCGTTGTCGGCGGCGTACCGGATCGCGGCGGCCACGTCGGCCGACGAGCCGGTGCCGCTGACGGCGCCGTCGCTGATCCGCACGACCCGCGTCAGCGCCTTGATCGGCATGATCCGGGTGTGCCACCCGACGCCCGCGACGCCGACGGCGTTGTTCGACACCGCGGCGATGGTGCCCGCGACGTGGGTGCCGTGGCCGACTTCGTCCTCCGGGATGCTGTCGCGCCCCGCGAAGTCGCCCTCGAACCGCCACCCGGGCCGGGGCGTCGGGTTGGGACCGAGATCGACCATGTCGAACCCGGGCACGAGCAGGGGCGCGAGCTCGGGGTGGTCGAGGTCGACGCCCGAGTCGATGACCGCCACGATGACGCTCGCCGCACCCTTCGTGACATCCCACGCCGCGGGGGCGTTGATCTTCGTCAGCCCCCACTGCGACCCGAACTGCGGATCGTTGGGGATGACGCTCGCCTCGCGCCAGCGGTTGGGCTCGGCGATCTCGACCTCGTCGAGCGCGTCGAGCTGGGCGACCGCCTCCTCGGTGTCGACCCCGGCGTCGATCCGCACGCGGAACGAGCGGCCGAGGGTCGACTCCTCCGGCTCGGGCACGCCGTCCAGCGCCATGGGCGTCCGGGCCATGCCGGCGGCGGGCGGTGCCAGGCGCGTGATGTCGTGCGCGCCGAGGCGCGTCAGCACCTCATCGATGTCCGGCACGCCGAGCGTCCCGACGTCGGTGAGTCCGCGGGCGGCCGGATGCAGGGGCACCGACGCCGTCATGACCTCGGCGGCCTCGGGCCTGAGCGTGACGATGACTTCGCCGGGGATGACGTCGTCGCCGTCGGAGTAGAGGGGAGCCGAAGCTCCCCGTTCCCCTCGGGGAGCGGCCTTGCGCTTGCGCGACGAGCCGCCGGATGGTGCAGCCATGTTCCTACTTCTCTCGTCAGGGCCGCCTCGTTGCGGCCACCGTGGAGGAGGCAGCGGCGAAAAGAAGTGATACACCTACACTGGCGAGGTGCCGACACCCCCGCACCCCGCAGGCCACCCGCTCTCCGACCGCCCCGAACCGGGAGCTGCGCTCCAGTTCCGCTGGCGCAAGTGGGACGGCGGGCGTCACTGGGTCAACGACTGCGTCTACCTCGGCAGCGACCGGTGGGGCGACTGGCTCGGCCAGCCCGACGGGTGGCGCAACGTGCGGCCCGGGCGCGAGATGACCGCGCACGGACCCAACGTCACCCTCGTGCCCCCGAGCGGCGACTTCGCGATGACGGTGAACGGCACCCCGCACCGCGTGCGCATCTACATCGACGTCGCGTGGGACGTGCGATGGGAGAACCGCGAGCCGCAGGGCATCGACATGGATCTCGACGTCGTGAAGGCGATCGACGGCCGAGGCCTCTTCATCGACGATCGCGACGAGTGGGACGAGCACCGCGTCGCCTACGGCTACCCCCTCGACATCGTCGAGAAGCTGGAGACGCTCGCGCTCGACCTCGAGCGGCGCGTCGGCGCCGGCGAGGCGCCGTTCGACGACGCGACGGCGGATGCCTGGCTCGCGCGCCTGGCCGCGCTCCCGCCGGTCGCCCCGCCGCCCCCGGCCGACCTCACCGAGCCCGGTGCGGCCGGTGACGGCCTCGGCGGACCGGAGAGCGCCGCCTAGACTCGAGTCCGTGGCATCCCACCCCTCCGATCACGAGCCGAACCGCGCCGACCTGCACAAGGACCCGTCGCGGGTGAGCGGCATGTTCGATCAGGTCGCCGCCGGCTACGACCGCACCAACACCGTGCTGAGCATGGGCAACGACCGGTTCTGGCGGGCCGCCACCACGCGCGCGGTCGACCCCCGCCGGGGTCAGCGCATCCTCGACCTGGCGGCGGGCACGGGCGCGTCGAGCGTCGCCCTCGCCGGCCGCGGCGCCGAGGTGGTCGCCGCCGACTTCTCGCCCGGCATGATCGCCGAGGGCGAGCGCCGCCACGGCCGCGGGGCGCCGGGTGGCGGCATCGGGAATCTCTCGTTCGTGCAGGCCGACGCGACCGACCTGCCGTTCGGCGACGACGAGTTCGACACGGTCACGATGTCGTTCGGGCTGCGCAACGTCAACGAGCCGAAGAAGGCCCTCGGCGAGCTGCTGCGCGTCACCAAGCCCGGCGGTCGCCTGGTGATCTGCGAGTTCTCGCACCCGCCGTCGAAGGCCTTCAACGGGCTGTACCGCTTCTACAACGACCGCGTGCTGCCGGTCGTCGCGAAGACCGTGAGCTCGAACGCCGAGGCCTACGACTACCTCAACGAGTCGATCCGCGACTGGCCCGATCAGCGCACGCTCTCGGCGTGGATCCGCGGGGCGGGCTGGACGAACGTCGCGCACCGCAACCTCTCGATGGGCATCGTCGCTCTCCACCGCGCCACCAAGCCCGCCGTCCGCGGCTGAATCCCAGGTCCTGCGACCGACGCGTCCCCCGCGGACCGGGACGAAACGCGCCCCCGGTAGGCTGAGGGGGTGACACCGACAGCGCCGGGCTCGCACATCGCGGGCAAGCTGGGCCTCACCGACCGCATCTTCGCGGGCGCGCGTTCGCGCAGCCTGCTCAAGACCGTCGAGGCGGGCCTGAAGCGCGTCGACAGCGCCCTCGAGCGCGAGCTGCGGGTGACGGACGCGCTCGCCGACGCGACCAGCCGCTACCTGTACGACGCGGGCGGCAAGCGCGTGCGCCCGATGCTCGCGCTCCTGACCTCCCAGCTCGGCGAGGGCGCCACGGATCAGGTGATCGAGGCGGCCACCGCGCTGGAGATGACCCACCTCGGCTCGCTGTACCACGACGACGTCATGGATGCGGCCGACAAGCGCCGGGGCGTTCCCAGCGCCCATGCGGTGTGGGGCAACAACGTCGCGATCCTCACGGGCGATCTGCTGTTCTCCCGCGCCAGCCAGATCATGGCGCGTCACGGCGACCGCGCCATCCGGCTGCAGGCCGACACGTTCGAGCGCCTCGTGCTCGGGCAGATGCACGAGACCGTCGGCCCGTCCGAGACCGACGACCCGGTCGACTTCTACCTGCAGGTGCTCTCCGACAAGACCGGCTCGCTGATCGCCGCGGCCGCGCAGTCGGGCATCATCTTCTCCAACGGGCCCCGCGAGTTCGAGGCCGCCATGGTCACGTTCGGCGAGAAGGCCGGCGTCGCCTTCCAGCTGCTCGACGACGTCATCGACCTGTCGGCCGACCCCGACGAGACCGGCAAGGTCCCCGGCACCGACCTCCGTGCCGGCGTGCCGACCATGCCGTACCTCGTGCTCGGACAGCGGACGGATGCCGCAGCCGCCGACCTGCGCGCCCGCATCGACGACGGGGTCGCCCGCATCGCCGAGGGCGCCGATCCCGCGCTGCTCGACGAGCCGCTCGCCGAGCTGCGCGAGCACGAGGCCACCGAGGCCACGCTCGACCTCGCCCACGCGTGGTCGAGCGAGGCCATCGACGCCCTGGCGCCGCTGCCCGACGGCGCCGTGCGCGAGGCACTGACCCGCTTCGCCCAGGCGGTCGCCGACCGCTCCAGTTAGACGTACCCGCCCATTCCCTCTTGCCTCCGGCACCCGGTCGTTGAGCGAGCGTGTTCCGACAGGCTCAACAACCTCTCACCAGACGAAACGCCCGAAAGGACCACCATGACGAAGCTCCGGCTGGCGATCGTCGGCGCAGGCCCGGCAGGCATCTACGCCGCTGACATCCTGCTGAAGGCCGAGCGCAAGTTCGACGTCTCGATCGACCTGTTCGAGCAGCTGCCGGCGCCGTACGGCCTGGTGCGCTACGGCGTCGCTCCCGACCACCCGCGCATCAAGGGCATCATCACGGCCCTGCGCGAGGTGCTCGACCGCGGCGACATCCGGATCTTCGGCAACGTGCGCTTCGGCGAGGACATCACCCTCGACGACCTCAAGCGGCACTACAACGCCGTGATCTTCGCCACCGGCGCGATCCGCGACACGAACCTCGACATCCCGGGCATCGACGCGGCGGGCTCGTACGGGGCGGCGGACTTCGTGAGCTGGTTCGACGGGCACCCGGACGTGCCGCGCGAGTGGCCGCTGGATGCGGCATCCGTCGCGGTCCTCGGCAACGGCAACGTCGCGCTCGACGTGTCGCGCATGCTGGCCAAGCACGCCGAAGACCTGCTGCCGACCGAGATCCCCGAGAACGTCCACGCCGGTCTCGCCGCCTCGAAGGTCACCGACGTGCACGTGTTCGGCCGCCGCGGACCCGCGAACGTCAAGTTCACTCCGCTCGAGCTGCGTGAGCTCGGCGAGCTGCGCGACGTCGACATGGTCGTCTACGACGAGGACTTCGACTACGACGAAGCCTCGCGCGCCGCCATCGCGAGCAACAAGCAGGTCATGGTCATCGACCGCGTGCTGCAGTCGTGGCGCAAGCGCGACTCGGTGAACAACGCCGGCGGCACCGCCTCGCGCCGCCTGCACCTGCACTTCTACGCCAAGCCGGTCGAGGTGCGGACGGATGCCGAGGGCCGGGTCGCTGCGCTCGTCTACGAGCGCACCCGTCCCGACGGGGAGGGCGGCGTCGTCGGCACCGGCGAGCTGCGCGAGGTGCCGATCCAGGCGCTGTACCGCGCGGTCGGCTACTTCGGATCGCCGCTGCCGGGCGTGCCGTTCGACAAGCGGCACGGCGTCATCCCGAACCGCGAGGGCCAGGTGCTCAGCAAGGACTCCAACGAGCGCGTGAACGGCGTCTACGCCACGGGCTGGATCAAGCGCGGGCCCGTCGGGCTCATCGGCCACACCAAGTCCGACGCGATGGAGACCATCCGTCACCTCATCAACGACCAGGGCACCTGGTGGCAGCCGGTCGACCCGTCGGAAGAGGCGATCCCCGCCCTGCTGGCGTCGCGCGGCGTGCGCTGGACCGACCTCGACGGCTGGCACCGTCTCGATCAGCACGAAATGGCGCTCGGCGCCCCGCACGAGCGCGCCCGCATCAAGGTCGTGCCCCGCGAGGACATGGTGACGATCTCGCGCGGCGAGTGAGCGGCGCCCGCGGCCGCTGAGCGCGCCAAAACGCCCTGCGCCTAGGCTGAGGGCATGGCGCGGACGGCGGCGGTGTGGGCTCCCGACGTCCTCGGCACGCCGTTCGAGCAGCAGACCCTGCCCCTCGGCGTCGACGGCGAGCACGGGCCGCTCGTCGCGACGCTGGTGCGCAGCATCCCGAATCCGTTCACCAGGCTGTTCGCACCGCTGCGCGACGTCGACGTGCTCTACGTGCACGGCTGGTCGGACTACTTCTTCCAGCGCGAGCTGGCGCGGTTCTGGACCGCGCGCGGCGCGACGTTCTACGCCCTCGATCTGCGGCGCTACGGCCGCAGCCTTCGCGACGGCGAGGTTCCCGGGTACATCGACTCGCTCGACGACTACGACGCCGATATCGCCGCGGCGCTGGCGGCGATGGGGCAGGGCGAGCGTCGGGTCGCCGGGTCCGGTCGCCGGCTCGTCCTGCTCGGACACTCGACCGGCGGGCTGACCCTCACGCTGTGGGCCGCGCGGCACCCCGGGCGCGCTGCCGCCCTCATCCTCAACAGCCCGTGGCTCGAGCTGCAGCTCGGCGCCCTCGGCCGGCAGGCGCTCGCGCCCCTCGTCGACATGCGCGCCCGGATCGATCCGCGCGGCACGCAGCCCGCCGTCGACTTCGGGTTCTACACCCGCGCGCAGCAGGAGATCGGCAGCCTGCCCGACGGCGATCACCGTGCGCGGTGGCGCCCCGACCGGGGCTTCGCCACCGCGCCCGGCTGGCTGTCGGCGGTCATGCAGGGACACCGGCGCATCGCGGCCGGTGTAGATGTCGAGTGCCCCGCGCTGGTGCTGCTGTCGGCGCGTTCGACGCCGCCGCTGTCGTGGAAGGAGTCGATGACGTCGAGCGACTCGGTGCTCGTCGTCGACGACATCGCCCGCGCCGCGACCCGGATCGGCGGACTCGTCACCATCGCCCGCATCGACGGGGCGATCCACGACGTCTTCCTCTCGCGTGCGCAACCGCGCGCGGAGGCCTACGATGAACTCGACCGCTGGGTCGACGGATACGTGGCTGCGGGCGTCTGATCCCGCCGAAGACTCCGGGAATCCGTCCGTGGAGACCGCTTGTCCCCCGAAGAGGGGACAGCGCAGCGCTGATTGTCCCCCGAAGAGGGGACAGCGGACGACTTGGCGCCCGGGTTAACATTTAGGGGAGATGTCCCCAGCATCTCAGGGAAGGGCCCTCCCCAAGATTCCTTCCCAGCCGTCGTCGGGCGCCGCTAACCGGGGGGTTGGTGAGCGAGAGCCGATGACGACAGGCCCCGGGTGTCCCCAGCACCCGGGGCCTTTATCGTGCGCCCGCGGTGTCGCCGACGGTGCGGGCCGCCAGACCTGCGACCGTGTGCGAGGTCAGGCGCGGGCCCGCGCGAGCAGCCGGATGATCGAGAGATAGACCGCGAGCGAGAGCACGTACCCGATCAGGTACACCGTGATCTCCTGGGCGAGGAAGCGGCTGTAGTCCAGTTCGCCGTCGACCATCGCCGGTGCGCCCTGGCCCACCAGCAGCGCCGCCGTCTGCCCCGCCGCGAACACGGCGAGGAGGGCCAGCACCGCGAGCAGCGCCATCCAGATCCGGGTGCGCCACACGCGACCGGTCTCGGCCATCGCGTTCTCCGACGTCCATTGCGGCACCTGCGGGTCGAGCCACCCGTTGACCTTCGGCCCGAGGATGATCGCGGCCACGAACGCCGCATTCAGCAGCGTGCCGCCGAACACCGTCAGGGCAGCGGGGATCAGCAGGATGACGAGCACCGGCAGTGTCGCGACGACGGCCGACAGGATCGCGCGGAAGAAGCGCATCGCGCCGGCGGCGGGACGGATCGTCGAGGGGCGTGGCACGGATCGAGCGTACTGGGCGCCGGGCGGCTCCGCGCCCGTGCTCAGCCGGGGGTGCGCCCGAACGAGAACACCGTCCGGCGGCGCAGCGCGAACCCCAGGCGCTCGTACGCCCTGATCGCGTTCACGTTCGAGGCGGCGGCGTGCATCAGCGCGCGATCGCCGCGCTCCTGGATGTGGAACGCGACGTCCAGGACCAGCCGGGATGCGAGACCCTGGCGCCGGTACGCCGTGTCGGTCGATACCGCGCTGATCTCGGTCCAGCCCTGCGGGTGCAGGCGCTCGCCGGCCATCGCGACCAGCCGCCCGTCGCGGCGGATGCCGACATAGCGGCCGAGCTCGTGGGTGCGGGGCCGGAAGGGGCCTGGCTGGTTGCGCTCGACGATGGCGAGCATGTCGGCGACATCGTCCGCGCCGAGCACGACGGCCTCCTCGTCCGGACGCGGCTGCAGCGCCTCGGTCTCGACCAGCTGCACGCCCTCACCGCCTCCGAGGTCCTCCCAGTCCACGGGGAAGGGGCGCTCGGCTGCGGACAGTCCGACGGGCGCACCGGGACCGACCAGATCGCGCAGGGCATCCCAGACATCGGGGTCGGACCACGTGCGCACCGCCACGAAAGGTGCGACGTCCTCGGGGTATCGCCGCACCAGATCGTTCCCCTCGGCGAAGCCGGCGTGAGGGCCGGTGAGCGAGTGCCACGCCGGATTGTCGAGCAGCGTCGCATCCGCGTGCGGGACGGCTCGGGTGTCCAGGCTCCCGTCGTCGGGAGGCGTCGTGCGGCCGGTGGCGGCGAGGACCGTGTCTGACATGCGTCCAGCGTGCGCGACCGGCGCCGGGTCGCCAAACGCCGGTGTCATCGCACGCAACGAGCGCGGACCTCCGCCGGACGCGGGCCGGTCTGTGACGCCGCACGACGGCCCGGCGCCGACCGGCCGGCGGGCGAGGTCTAGGGTCGGGCACGGCGGATCGCAGCCTGACGGCGGGCCGCTCGATGATGCCCCGGACAGAGGAGACGTGTATGCCCACCCAGCTGGAAGAAGAGGCGCTGCAGTTCGTCCGCGACCTCATCCGCATCGATACGGTGAACACGGGGGCGGCCGCCACCATCGGGGACGGCGAGACGCGCGCCGCCCGTTGGGTGCAGGAGCGCCTCGCGGAGGCGGGCATCGAGTCGGAGCTCGTCGAGTCGCGCCCCGGACGCGGTTCGCTCATCGCGCGCATCGCCGGAAGCGATCCCGACGCCGGTGCCCTGCTGGTCCACGCGCACCTCGACGTCGTTCCCGTGGAGGAGAAGGACTGGACCCACCCGCCCTTCGCCGCCGACATCGAGGACGGCTTCCTCTACGGCCGCGGAGCCGTCGACATGAAGAACTACGCGGGCACGATCCTCGCGGTCGCGCGGCATTTCGCGCGGGAAGGGATCGTGCCGCGACGCGACCTCGTGTTCGCGTTCCTCGCCGACGAGGAGAGCGGCGGTGTATGGGGCGCCGGATGGCTCGTCGACAACCGCCCGGAGTTGTTCGCCGGCGTCACCGAGGCGCTGAGCGAGGTGGGCGGCTTCTCCGTGCCCCTGTACGCAGATGCCGCCGACGAGCGCCGCGCGTACCTGGTGGCCACCAGTGAGAAGGGTGTGGCGTGGTCGACCCTGCGCGCACGCGGTCACGCGGCCCACGGATCCCGGCCGACCGATGACAACAGCGTCGTGCGACTGGCTCGTGCCGTCGCGGCCGTCGGCGAGCACCGGTTCCCGGTCGTGCGCACCCCGGCGCTGCAGCGCTTCCTCGACGTGTTCGGGAAGGCCCGCGGGCTCGCGTTCACCGACGAGTCCCTCGCCGACGACCTCGAGAGCCTCGGATTCGTGTCATCGCTCGTCGGCGCCACGACGCGCAACACCGCGACGCCGACGGTGCTCGCCGCGGGGGACAAGACGAACATAATCCCGGCCGAAGCCTCGGCGCGCCTCGACATCCGCATCCTCCCCGGACAGGACGACGCCCTTCGCGAGGGGCTGCGAGAGCTGGTCGGCGACGACATCGACATCCGCGAGGGACGGTGGTGGTCGGCGACCGAGGCGCCCGTGGATGCGCCGATCATCGACGTGCTCCAGGACGCGATCTCCGTCGACGACGCCGACGGCGTGGTCGTGCCGTACCTGCTGCCGGCGAGCACCGACAACAAGCACTTCGCGAAGCTCGGCATCCACGGCTACGGCTTCGTGCCGCTGCGCGTGCCCCGCGACTTCGACGTCTTCGCGCAGTTCCACGCCGCCGACGAGCGGATCCCGGTCGACGCCCTGCACTTCTCGGCCCGCGTGACGGAGCGGATCCTGCGGACCGCCTAACGGAATGACGGATGCCTCGGCCGCTCCCGCGAGGGAGGGTCGAGGCATCCGTCATTCCGATGTCAGGGGATCACTCCGCGGCCGAGCTCTCCGCTGTCGGCGCCTCGGCGGTCGGTGCGCCCGACTCCTTCCAGGCGGGGAAGCCGCCGTCGACGTGCGCGACGTTGGTGAAGCCCTTGGCGCGCAGCTGCTCGGCGACCGGGCCGGAGCCGCGGATCGACCCGCACACGATCACGATGTCCTGGTCCCAGTCGGTGATCTCGGCGAACTTCTCAGGGGAGTCGATGAGGAACTGCGCGTCGAGGTTGTCGCGGTCTCCGCGGATGGAGCCCGGGATGACTCCGTCCTGCGCGCGGCCGGCGTCGCTGCGCACGTCGACGACGAGCGCTCCCGCGGCGGCGCGGCCGGCCGCCTCCTCCGCGGTGATGAGCGGTGCGTCGTAC
This sequence comes from Microbacterium sp. M3, assembly GCF_033548675.1. NCBI lineage: Bacteria > Bacillati > Actinomycetota > Actinomycetes > Micrococcales > Microbacteriaceae > Microbacterium > Microbacterium sp. M3. The sequence goes on along the minus strand of NZ_JAWTZT010000001.1, from coordinate 694,949 downwards.
GTGCTCTCGGCGGAGGTGTCGGCGGTGCGGGTGCTCTCGGTCATGGCGGGTGATCCTCTCGGACGGACGAATACGGGGCGGCCGGATGCCGCTTCTCGGCGTCACGCTACGGGCGCTCCGGCCGCCGGGCTCCATCGCGGCGTCACACGGCGCCACGATCGGTCATGCACCGAGACGAAGCAGTCTCGACCCGGGCCTGCGCTTCACGCCGGTGCGCGGCGACGGCCCACGGCGTGCTGGGGCCCGGCCGTCGATCAGGCCGCGAGCTCATCCTCAGCGCGTTCCCCGAGCGCCGGCAGCCCGAGATTCTCGCGCAGCGTCGAGCCCGGGTACTCGGTCGGGTAGACACCGCGCTCCTGAAGCTCGGGGATCAGCCCATCGACGATGTCGTCGAGGCCTTCCGGCACCAGATAGGGCGAGACGTTGAACCCGTCCACGGCGCGAGCGTCCACGTACTCGACGATCCGATCCGCGATCGTCGAGTACCCGCCCACGAAGGTGCGCAGCGACGACCGCCTGATCACGAACTCGCGGATCGAGAGACCCTCCGCGGCCGCGCTCTCGCGCCACTCGCGCGCCGTCTCGACCGCCCGGCGGCCCTGGAACAGCGACCCCCGCTGCCCGTCGACCTCGTCCACGACCGGGTCGATCTCGGGGAACGGCCCCTCGGCGTCGTACTCCGAGAGGTCGCGGCCCCAGATGGGCTCGAGGAAACGGATCGCCGTCTGCGGCGACACCTGCGCGCGGGTCACCCACTCGGCCTTCTCGCGGGCCTCGGCGTCGGTCGCCGCCAGGATGAACTGCGCACCCGGGAAGAACTTGAGCTCATCCACCCCGCGCCCGTGCGCCGGCAGACGACGGCGCAGGTCGGCGGCGAACGAGATCGCCTCCTCCAGGCCCGGGTGCGCGGAGAAGATGACGTCGGCGGTGGATGCCGCGAACTCGCGTCCCTCGTCGGAGTCACCGGCCTGGAACAGCACCGGCCGTCCCTGCCCGCTCGGCGGCAGCGGCGCCGGAGCCTCGAACGACACCAGCGGATCGGTCACCGACACGGGGGTGCCGACGCCGTCGGCACCGGCATCCCACAGCCGCTGCGCCGCGGCCACGAACTGCGCCGCCCGGCGATAGCGATCGGCGTGGTCCAGATAGCCGCCCCGACGGAAGTTCGCGCCGGTCCACGCGTTGTCGGTCGTGACGACGTTCCAGCCCGCGCGTCCCTCGCTGAGCAGGTCGAGCGAGTTGAGGCGCTTCGCGAGGTCGTACGGGTCGTTGTAGGTCGTGTTCTGTGTCGCGACCAGGCCGATGCGCTCCGTGACGGCGGCGAGGGCGGCCAGCTGCGTCTGCGCGTCCGGACGCCCCGCGACGTCGAGGTCGTGGATGCGCCCGAAGTGCTCGCGCAGGCGCAGTCCCTCGCCGAGGAAGAACGCCGAGAACAGGCCCCGCTCGGCCGTCTGCGCGATGCGGCGGAAGGACTCGAAGTCGTACTGCGATCCGCTGCGGTCGCTCGACCAGATGGTGCCGAAGTTCACCCCCTGGAAGAAGACGCCGAACTGGATGCGACGGGACGTGGTCATGCGAGCTCCTTCACGGTGGCGCGGACGGGGGCAGAGGCGTAGCGGCTGGCGGGGCGCTCGAGACCGAGCGCGCCGCGGAGGGTGCCGCCCGGCCTCGGCGAGCGGAACCCGATCCGGTCCCGCAGCACGGGCAGCACCGCGCGGCCGAGTTCTTCGAGATCGACGTCGAGCTCGGCGACACGCAGCCTCACCCCGTCGACGGATGATGCGGACGCCGCCGCCGTGCTCCCGGCGCCGGCGAGCCCCGACAGCAGCGCGACCAGACCGGGCGCGTCGCCCTCGTAGCGCAGGCGACCGCTCCCGGGCCAGGGGCCGAGGGCATCCAGCCGGCGAGCCGCCGACACGCCTCGCGCGTCGAGGACGACCTCGACCTCGGCCCAGACGCGCGCCGCGCCCCCTGCACGCGCGCGGGCAGCGGCATCCGCGATCTCTGCGATGTCGGCGCCCGACACCAGCGCGACATCCGCGCCGGCCGTGCCCGCGGGGGCCACGACCACGAGCTGGCCCTGCGGCGGTCGGGGCGTGATCAGCGGGCCCTTGACCGAGAAGCTCGCGCCCTCGAAGTCGACGTAGTGCAGCCTGTCGGCGTCGAGGTAGCGGCCGGTCGAGGCGTCCTGGATGACCGCGTCGTCCTCCCACGAGTCCCAGAGCAGACGGGCGACCTCGATGACATCGTCGCGCTCGCGGCGCAGCTCATCGTCCGAGAGGGCCTCGCGGCCGTACGCCGCGGCCTCGGCGGCCGTTCCCGAGGCCGCGGCGATCCAGCCGGCGCGGCCGTTCGATGCCCAGTCCAAGCTCGCGAGCTGCGTCGCCACATGGAACGGCTCGCTGTACGCGACGTGCGCGACCGGGACCAGCCCGATGGCCGACGTGACAGCGGCTGCGAACGCGGCGCGCTGCACGGCGTCCAGACGCGCCACGTCGCCGGCGGGAAGCGGTGCGTCGTCGAACGTCACGGCGGTGAAGCCGAAGCGCTCGGCGGTCTGGGCGCGGGCGGTCGCACGGCGTGGCGAGCGGGGGCCGGAAACGGACGGAGCCGCGGGGTGGGCGCCGTCGGCGTCCAGCTCGAGGGCGACGGCGAACGGGGTATCGGACATGCGAGCAAACGTAGGTCGTCGCCCTCCCGCCGGGCGCAGTGCGTCGCGGGATTCCGCCGTGTGACGCCGCGTGTCACACCGTCACGATCCGTGTCGCCCGACGGCGTCGGCGGCTCGGAGACCGGGGCTCAGCGGCCTAGCGTCCTCGTACCGGCGCACCACCCCTGCACCCCTGAACCTCCGCGCCGCCGACCGAGGAGCACCTCATGACCGACACCCTTCCGCGCCGGGCAGGCGCCGCCGACGCCGCGCCGCCGTCGCCGGTCGGCTCGTCGCGCGTCGACCTCGGCGATCTCCGCGTCGTCCACACCCGTCACTGGTTCCGGTGGTCGATCGGCGTCGTCGTGCTGTTCGTCGTCGCCCAGTTCGCGTGGTCGCTGGTCACGAACGAGAACTACGAGTGGGACGTCTTCGCCCACTACTTCCTTTCGGAGCCGGTGCTGCAGGGCGTGGGCATCACGCTGGCGCTCACCGTGATCTCGGCGACCATCGGCTTCTTCCTGGGCACGCTGCTGGCGCTGGCCCGCCTCGCGAAGTCGCCGCTGCTGAACTCGGCGGCCTGGGTGTTCATCTGGTTCTTCCGCTCGGTGCCCCTCGTCGTGCAGATCATCGTCTGGTACAACCTCGGCTACCTGTATCCGACCCTCGGCCTCGGCACCCCGTTCACGACGGACTTCTGGATCGTCGAGTTCCCGACGGTGCAGCTGATCAGCGCGTTCGCCGCCGCGATCCTGGGCCTCAGCCTCAACCAGGCCGCGTACTCGGCGGAGATCATCCGCGGTGGCCTGCTGTCGGTGGACCAGGGCCAGCTCGAGGCGGCCGCGGCCCTCGGCATCCCTCCCCGCCGTCGTCTGACGCGGATCGTCCTGCCCCAGGCGATGCGCTCGATCGTCCCGAACGCCACCAACGAGGTGATCGGTCTCGTCAAGGGCGCATCGGTCGTGTTCGTGATCGCGATCCCCGAGGTGTTCTACGCCGTGCAGGTGATCTACAACCGCAACAGCCGGGTGATCCCGCTGCTCCTGGTCGCGGTGGTCTGGTACACGATCATCACCACGATCCTGAGCATCGCGCAGTACTACATCGAGCGGCACTACGCCCGCGGCACCGTGCGCGTGCTGCCGCCGACGCCCGTGCAGCGGGCGCGCCACTGGCTCGCGGTGCAGTGGGCGCGCCTCGGCGACAGCGACTCCTCGCCTCCTCCGTTGGAGGGGAAGGATGCCGCGCCCCTGCCCACCGCGGCACAGCAGGGGTCGAGCAACGACGCCAAGTACGCAGGAGGACGCTGACATGAGCACCACCATCACCGAGACCTCCACCACGGGGCTCGTCGAGATCCACAACGTGCACAAGAGCTACGGCGGGGTCGAGGTGCTCCGCGGCATCGACCTCACCGTCCAGCCGGGCGAGGTGGTCGCGATCCTCGGCCCGAGCGGCTCGGGCAAGTCGACGCTCCTGCGCACGATCAACCACCTGGAGAGCGTCGACCGCGGCTCGGTCACCGTCGACGGTCAGCTGATCGGCTACGAGCTGCGCGGCGAGAAGCTCTACGAGCTGCGCGAGCGCGAAGTGCTGGAGCGCCGGACGCAGATCGGCATCGTCTTCCAGAACTTCAACCTCTTCCCGCATCTGACGGCGCTCGAGAACATCACCGAGGCGCCCGTCGCGCTCGGGCGGCTGTCGAAGGACGACGCCCGTGAGCTCGCGCTGGGACTCCTCGACCGCGTCGGTCTCGCCGACAAGGCGGAGCACTACCCCCGGCAGCTGTCGGGGGGCCAGCAGCAGCGGGTCGCGATCGCACGGGCGCTGGCCCTCAAGCCCAAGGTCATCCTGTTCGACGAGCCGACCAGCGCCCTCGACCCCGAGCTCGTGGGCGAGGTGCTCGACGTCATCCGCGATCTCGCGCAGCTGGGCACGACGCTCGTCATCGTCACCCACGAGGTCGGGTTCGCCCGAGAGGTCGCCGACCGCGTCGTATTCCTCGACGGCGGCGTCGTCATCGAGCAAGGACCGCCCTCCGAGGTGCTCGTGCACCCGGAGCACCCCCGCGTCCAGGACTTCCTCGCGAAGGTCCTGGCCTGAAACCGAGATCTCGACACCGAGTCCTCACCCGAGAAAAGGAAGCAATCACATGGCAGTCAGCAAGAAGCAGGGCATCGCGATCGGCGTCGGCGTCGTCGCGGTGGCCGCGATCGTGGGCGGCATCGCCTGGGGCGTGAACCAGAACCAGCCGGCGGAGGCCGCAGCGGCTCCCGCGGCGACCGAGGAGTCGGCGAACGTCACCACCGACGAGATCCAGTGGGTGCGTCTCGACGAGCCCGTCGCGGAGGCCGTCGAGGCGCTCGAGGCGAGCGGCTTCGAGCCGGTCGAGCCGGGCAAGCTCACCGTGGCGCACTCCGCCTACGTCCCGCCGCTGGGCTACATCCCCGAGGGCGAGACGAACCCGGCCGGCACCGAACCGAACATCGGCGCGCTCATCGCCGACGCGCTCGGCCTCGAGTACAACCCCGTCGTGGTCGCGTGGGCCGACTGGCCCCTCGGCATCCAGTCGGGCAAGTACGACCTCATCACCTCGAACGTCACTGTGACCGAGGAGCGCAAAGAGCTCTACGACTTCGCCAGCTACCGCGAAGACCTGCTCGGCTTCTACGTCAAGAGCGACAGCGACATCGAGAAGATCGAGGAGGCCGCCGACATCACCGGTCTCAAGATCGCGGTCGGCTCGGGCACCAACCAGGAGCAGGTGCTGCTCGCCTGGAACGAGGAGCTCGAGGCCGCCGGCGAGGAGCCGGCGGAGCTGCAGTACTTCGACGACAACGCCGCGACCGTGCTCGCGCTGCAGTCCGGCCGCATCGACGCGACGTTCGGCCCGAACGCGACCTCCGCGTGGGCCGCGCGCGAGACCGGCGACACCAAGCTCGTCGGCCTCGTGCCCGGCGGCTGGCCGCTGACGGCGAACATCGCGGCCGCCACCGCCAAGGGCAACGGCCTGATCGAGCCTGTCGGCATCGCGCTCAACTACCTGATCGAGAACGGTCAGTACGACGAGGTGCTCGAGATCTGGGACCTCTCGTCGGAGCGCATCGACGAGAGCGAGATCAACCCCGCGGGGCTTCCGAAGTCCTGATCGCACGAACCTCGGGGCCGGGTCCGCCACGAGCGGGCCCGGCTCCTTTCCCTCCCACACTCCAGGAGCCCTCATGCCGCGCGTCCCCCTCTCCGTCCTCGACCTGTCGCCGTTCGGAGAGGGGCGCACGCCCGCCGACGGGCTGCGCGCATCGATCGCGCTCGCCCGTCACGCCGAGCAGCTCGGCTATCACCGCTACTGGCTCGCCGAGCACCACTTCAATCCGGGGCTGTCGGGCTCCGCCCCGCATGTGCTGCTCCCGGCGATCGCCGCTGCGACCGAGCGCATCCGCATCGGGACGGCGGCGACCATCATCGGGAACTACTTGCCCGTCCAGGTCGCCGAGGCCGCGGGCGTCCTGGCCGCACTGCACCCCGGACGCGTCGACCTCGGTATCGGGCGCTCCGGCACCCGCGGCGCACCGCAGACCCCGGTGCTCGAGGGGGCGGCCGAGCAGCGGGTCGTCGACGGACTGCTCCTGCCGCGCCCGCGGCCCTTCGCGTTCGACTCCGAGCGGTTCGCCGTGCCGGCGGGTCTGCTCGGACGCACCGCCGACGACGCCGACCGGTTCGAGCAGGACGTGGCCGACATCCTCGCCTTCATCGACGGCACCTACTGTGCGCCGGGGAGCGTGCCGATCCACGCCACTCCCGCCGAGGGCGCCGATATCACCGTCTGGATCCACGGCTCGACGGCCGGGCCCAGCGCTCGTCTCGCGGGTGAGCTCGGCCTGCCGTTCGGGGCGAACTACCACGTCGCGCCCGCCTTCATCCTCGATGCCGTCGCCGCGTACCGGGCGTCGTTCCGCCCCGGTCGCATCACAGAGCCGCGCGTCGTCGTGTCGGTGGACGTGGTCGTCGCCGATACGGATGCCGAAGCCCGCCGCCTCGCGGCGGGTTACGGTCGATGGGTGCACAGCATCCGCGCCGGCCGAGGGGCCGTCCCGTTCCCGACGCCGCTCGATGCGAGCGTCAACCCGCTCTCGCACGACGAATTCGAAGTGGTGCGCGACCGCGTCGAGACCCAGTTCGTCGGCGCGGCCGACACGGTCGTCGAGCGGCTGGAGACGCTGCAGCGTGTCACCGGCGCCGACGAGCTGCTGGTCACCACGATCACGCACGACCCGCGTGACCGAGAGCGCTCGTACGCCCTCCTGGCCGACGCGTGGGGGATCACCGCGGCGCGCGGGCGCGAGCGGCAGGTCGCGCCGGCGGGGGTGCTCGCGTGAGCGCGGGATCCGCGGCCGTGACCACTGACGTGGCCGGGGGCGCGGCATCCGTGTCCGACGGCTTCACCATCCGCCTCGTCCGCACCGAGGAGTACGAACGGGCGGGGGAGGTGACCGCCGAGGCGTACGTCCGCAGCTACGGCGCACTCTCCGACGAGTACGTCGCCTCGCTGCGCGACGTCGCCTCACGGGTGCGGTCGGGCGACGTGTGGGTCGCGGTGGACTCATCGGGCGACATCCTCGGCACCGTGTGGGTGGCGCGGCCGAACCGGCCGCTGGCTCAGGTGGCCCGACCGGGGGAGACGGACTTCCGGCAGCTGGCCGTGGCACCGGCTGCCCGCGGCCGCGGCATCGGCGTCGCCCTGACGACGCATGTCATCGAGCTCGCCCGCACGCGCGGGTCGCATCGCGTCGTGATGAACAGCGGCCCCGAGATGACCGGCGCGCACGCGCTCTATGCGAAGCTCGGCTTCCGGCGTCTGCCCGAGCGTGAGGGGCTGCGGGAGGTGCAGCCGGGCCGGTTCATCGAGCTGCTGTCGTTCGGCTACGACCTCGCGCCCGAGCCCGAGCCTGAGCCTGCGGCCGGGCTGACGGACGCGCAGCCGTGGACGCTCCAGGCCGTCGCGTGGGACGACCCGCGCGCCGAGGCGCTGCGCGCGGAGATGGACGCAGAGGTGTCGCCCCGCTACGCGGATCGGCTCGAGGATGCCGCACCCGCCGCTGCGGAAGAGGCTCGGCGCACCTTCGCCGTCGACCCCGGCACGATCGTGGCGACGGTGCTGGCGGTGGACTCCACCGGCGACGCGGTCGGTCACGCCGCGCTGCGTGATCTGGTCCACGACGGCACGCGCGACCTCGAGGTGAAGCGGGTTTTCGTGAAGGCGCGCGCCCGCGGCACGGGCGTGAGCCGCGCGCTGATGGGCGAGCTCGAGCGCCTCGCGCGCGACCGCGGCGCGCGCCGTCTGATCCTGCAGACGGGTGACCGTCAGCACGACGCGGTGGTGCTCTACGAACGGATCGGCTACCGCCCGATCCCCATCTTCGAGCCCTACCGGGCGTTCGGGTTCTCGCAGTGCTTCGAGAAGGAGCTCGCGCCGCCGGTGTGAGGCTCATGAGAACCGCGGTCCGCGGGAGAAACCATCCCGGACGCGGTTTGTCTTCGCGGATGTGGTTTCTCGCGGCTGAGCTACCGGTGGGACGGGGAGTCTCAGTGATGCATGATGGGGTTCAGCATCACGAGGGGAGCCTTCCATTTCGACGCCGCAGCAGCCCACCGATGAGTTCTCCGACCTCACCGAGCTGCTGAGCGACGAGCGGGAGATCCTGGGGCGCGGATGGGTGGACCCGCAGGTGCGCCGCCGCCGCCGGCGCATCGGGCTGATCGTGACCGCGATCGTGCTCGTCGTGCTGCTCGCCGTTCCCGGCGGGTACGTGTGGTGGGCGCTGACGGCACCGGTGAGCGCGCCCCTCGTCCAGACGCACGAGCCGCCCGTGACGGTTCCTGCGGCTGCCGCTGTCGCGCTGCCGTCCACCGGCGCCTCGGCGATCGCGGTCGCCGGTGGCGATGAGTACCTCGGGGCGCAGGCGAGCGGCATCTGGGCGACCAGCGGGACGGGCGAAGCACGCTCGATCGCGAGCATCACGAAGATCATCACGGCACTCGTGATCCTCGATCGCCATCCCCTGGCGGATGCCGCGGATCCGGGTCCGACGATCACCTTCAGCAAGGCCGACCACGACCTCTACGACCAGTACTACGTGCGCGGCGCGACGATCGCCGCGATGCCGACCGGAAGCTCGATGTCGCTCCACGACGCGCTCGCGACGATGCTCATCCCCTCGGCGAGCAACTACGCGGAGGCCGTCTCGACGTGGGCGTTCGGCTCGCAGGGCGCCTTCCGAGGGGCTGCGCAGCGCTGGCTCGCGGCGAACGGCCTCACCGGCACGACGACCGTCGAGCCCACCGGACTCGACGCGCGCAACACCAGCACCCCGGCCGACCTCATCGCCCTCGGCAAGCTCGCCGCCGCGAACCCGGTCATCGCGAGCATCGCCGCGACGTCGTCCCTCTCGCTGCCCGGTCCGGGCCGCATGGTGAACACCAACGACCTTCTCGGGAGCAACGGGATCACCGGCCTCAAGACGGGGAACCTCGGCGAGGGCACCTACAACCTGCTGTTCACAGCATCCGTCCCCGTCGGAACCGCGCAGCCGCTCAACGTGACCGGCGTGGTGCTCGGTGGAATGACGCGCGCGAACGTGAACCACGACGTGATGAGGCTGATCGACAGCATCCGTGCCGGGTTCCACGAGGTGCCGGTCGCCACACGCGATCAGCAGGTCGGCACGATCATGACGCCGTGGGGCTCGGCGGCGCAGATCGTCGTCTCGGACGACATGACGATCTTCACGTGGTCCGACACCCCGATCACGGTGGAGATGACGACGACCACGCCCGAGACCTACACGGACGGCGAAGAGGTGGGGAGCATCACGTGGACCGCGGGGCCGAACACGGTGACGGTCCCGATCGAGATCGACGGCACGATCGTCCCGCCGACGGACGCGTGGCGGCTCACGAACCCGGGTGAGCTCGGCAGGGAGTGACGTCGGGCCGGCTCACCGAAAGTCCGAACAGGTGCGCCATCCTGCCACCGCCCTGCCGCTGATCGGCAGGAATCGGTCGGCCCGTGGCGACCGGGGCGCGCCCGGGTGACCTATCGTGACCGGATGACCTCGATCGACATCCAGAGATGGACGGCGTTCTCCTCCGACCCCGCGGGCGGGAACCCCGCCGGCGTCGTGCTGGACGCGGATGGACTCACGGATGCTGCGATGCTCGGCATCGCCGCAGACCTCGGGTACGCCGAAACGGCGTTCGTGGTCGCCGGCGAGGGCGGTCGGCACCGCATCCGCTACTTCTCGCCGCTCGCCGAGGTGCCGTTCTGCGGTCACGCCACCGTCGCGGCAGCGGCCGCGATCGGGGAGGTCGAGGGCGACGGCCCGCTCTCTTTCGAGACGCCCGTGGGGGTCGTCGACATCGTCACCGAGTCCGGCACGGGCGGCCGGCGGGTGTCCTTCACGAGCGTCGAGCCCGGCACCGCGCCGTTGCCGGCGGACGCTCTGCGCGATGTGCTCTCGTCGGTCGGGCTGTCGGACGGCGACCTGCACCCGGCCTATCCGCCCGCGCAGGCGTTCGGCGGCAACTGGCATCCGCTCGTCGTGGTCGCCGACCGGGAGCGGTTCGACGACTTCAGGATCGATCCGGTGCGTGCGCGGGCGGTGCTGGACGCGCGGGGCTGGCCCGCGACCATGATCGTCCTCTGGCCCGAACGCGCCGACCGGTGGCACGCCCGCAACGTCTTCCCGGTCGGGCCCATCATCGAGGATCCCGCGACGGGTGCCGCCGCGGCGGCGACCGGTGGTTACCTGCGCGCCACCCAGGTGGTCCAGACGCCGGCGCGCCTCGTGATCCTCCAGGGAAGCCACGTCGGCCGCCCGAGCGAGCTGACGGTGGACGTCCCTGACACCGGCGGGATCGTCGTCACGGGATCTGCGGCGCGCATCGACTGACCGCTGACCTGCCCCGCGCCACTCGTCGACATCGTGTGCTCCCGCCGAGGTGACACGCTACGCCCGCGGGGATCGTGCACTCTCGGCGAGAGCATGCGATCCACGCGGATCATGCACCTCGTTCCGCGTCCCCGCCCGCCGGAACGCGGGATCCGCGGACGCGACCAGCGCCACGGCCGAGCCCACCGCACAGGTCACCAGCGCGGCCTGCAGGGTCGCGGTGGTCGACGCACCGGAGGACGTGAGAAGGATGCCGGTGGCCAGGGCCACCAGGAACGTGGCGGCCAGTCGCTGCGTGAGCTGCAGGAAGGAGGCGGCGACGCCGTGCAGCTCGGCCGGCGCGAACGAGAGCGTGGTGGCGCGCACCACCGGCTCGACGAGGCCGCCGCCGATGCCCAACCCGATCTGGGCGACCGCCGCCACGACGAACAGCACGCCGCCCGGCAGGAGCGGGGCGGCCACCGCGAGCCCGGCGAACAGCGCCGCCTGCAGCCCGAGACCCAGCCACACGGTCTTCGGAGCCCCGAATCGCCCCACCACTCGAAGACTGAACAGCGAGCCTCCTAAGCGCGCCAACGCACCGGGGGCGAAGACGAGCGCGATCACCAGCGCCGACAGCGCCGGCGACTGCAGGAAGTAGAGGGTCACCGCCGATCCCGCCGCCATGCCGCTGCCGAACCAGAGAAGCGCCACGACGTTCCCCACGACGAAGCCGCGCGAGCGCACGAGCGCGGGTGCGAAGAGCGGCAGGCCGCCGCGCCGCGCATAGCGGCGCTCCCACACCACCAGCACCAGGCCCAGCGCCACGGCCACGCCGGCCACCGCCAGACCCGAAAGACCCGAGAGTCCCGGCTCCACGACCGGCAGCGTCAGTGCGACCACGACGAGGCAGAGCAGCACGATCCCGGGCAGATCGAGCCATACGCGACGTGAGGCCTCCGAACGAGCGCGGGGCCCCGGCATCCCTCGCCATCCGAGCACGAAGGCGGCGACCACCAGGGGCAACGGTGTCAGCAGCACGAGGCGCCACGCGGTGTCGGCCGCGAACACCCCGAGCAGGGCGGCGGCGATGACCGGGCCGAGCACGCCGGCAAGCCCCCCGACGGCGGTGTACGCGGCGAGGGCGCTCAGCCGCGACCTCCCGGTGAAGAGGTCCTGGATCGCGCCGAGCACCTGCGCGCTGATGACGCCGGCGCCGAGACCCTGCACGAATCGCGCTGCCACGAGCACCCCGATCGTCGGCGCGACCACCGCCGCGATGCCGCCGACGAGGAAGATCCCGAGCCCTACGAGGAACAGCAGCCGGCGCCCGTACACGTCGCCGAGGCGGCCCGACGGGATGAGCCCGAGTCCGAACGTCAGCGAGAACGACGCCAGCAGCCACTGCACGCCCGCGGTCGAGCCGCCGAGCGATGCGCTCACTGCGGGCGCCGCGTAGGTGATGACGACAGCGTCGAACAGCGTCGCGAAGCCCGCCGCCAGACACGCCCAGAGCGCGGGCCGCGCGCGGGATCGCCGCGCGGAGCCCGCGCCCTGACTCGTCACGAACCCGCCCGGCTCACACCGCGGCGAGCTCGGCCGTGCGCTGACCGAGCGGGTCGGCATCCGTCCACAGCGTCGTCGGGAACTCCCGCCGCAGCACCGGCGCGACCTCGAGCGCGAACCGCTCCAGGATCCCGAGCTGCTGCGCGAACGGCACCGTCGTGGGAAGGCTGATCGACTGCAGATCGTGCCCGAGCCGGCCGTGGAACCGCGCGATCTTGTCGATCACCTGCTGCGGCGTGCCGACGAGCGCCGGACCTTCGGCGACGGCGTGCTCGATGTCGCGGAAGGGGGTGTTGTTCCCCGGCACGTTGGTGGCGGCGACGATCGCGTTGTACACCGGGCCGAACTGCGCGATGGCCTCCTGCGTCGTGTCGGCGATGAAGAGGGCCCCCGAACCGGCCGCGACGAACGCCGCGGCCGGGTCGTGCCCGTGCCGCGCGTACTCGGCGCGGTAGTGATCGACGAGCACGCCGTAGTTCTCGAGCGGCTGGATCGCGTTCGCACTGAACAGCGGGTCGCCGAAGCGGGCGGCCAGGCCCGCCGAGAAGAGCGTCGTCGCCGACCCGTGCCACACCCGGGGCGCGCCGGCGAACGGCCGCGGCAGCGTGGTCACTCCGGAGAGCGGTCGCGTGAACTCGGTGCCCGGCCACGTGACGTCCTCCTCGCGCCAGAGCGTCCGCAGCAGCTCGTACTTCTCGGCGAGCAGCTCCCACTGGTCGTCGATGTCGAGCCCGAACAGCGGGAACTGGGCGACCTCGTTGCCCTTGCCGATCGTGATGTCCAGGCGCCCGCCCGAGAGCTGGTCGATGGTCGCGTAGTCCTCGGCGACGCGCACCGGATCCAGCACCGAGAGCACGGTGACCCCGGAATTGAGACGGATGCGGCGCGTCTGCGCCGCGATCGCACCCAGGAGCACCGTCGGCGACGAGGAGATGAAGTGCCCGGCGTGGCGCTCGCCGATGGCGACGGCATCGAGTCCGAGCTCTTCGGCGCGGACCGCCTGCTGCAGGGTCTCGGCGAGGCGATCTGCGGGCGAGACCTGGTGCCCGCTGATCGGGTCGGCGCGGTAGGGGACGATGTCGAGCAGCTGGAATCTCATGCGGCCACCCCCGGTGCGACCAGCTCGGCGCTCGAGGTCACGCGCGCGAGCGGCGTCTTCTCGCCCGCCTCGATGCCGACCGGGAGGCGGTTGCCTTCCGGCGGCAGCGGGCACGTGGCGAAGTCGGTGTAGGCGCAGGGGAGGTTCACGGCGCGGTTGAAGTCGATGGTCGTCCAGCCGTCGGCGTCCGGCGCGTCGATCCCGACCGAGCGGTTCGCGGCGTACGTGGTGAGCCCGCTCGTCGCGTCGGTGAACAGCACCAGGAGCGAGCCTGGCGCCTTGCCCTCGAACGCCGTGAGCGCGAACTCCTCGCCGCGCCACGAGAACTCCAGCACACCCGGCGCGTCGTACACGTGGGTGAGCCCGTCGACCGCCGCGCCGACCTCGGTCGGGACGGGCGCATCGAACGGACGGAAGCGCGCCGCGACGCGCCAGCGGGGGTTCGGCACGTACGTCGGGGTGCCCGCGTACTCCGCCAGGAACGGGTGGTCGGCGCGGCGCGGGCGAAGGATCGTGTGCCCGCCGCGGATCGCGATCTCGACCGCGCCGGCCACCTCGCCGTCCGTGAAGGCGGGGCTGACGCTGCCTCGCTCGGCGATCGCGCCGAACGCGTGCGTGCCGGTGATCGTCGCGCCGTCGAGCGTCAGACTCTCGCCGTCGGCGAGATCGACGACGACGCCGTCGGCGCCGAGGCGCCAGGTGCCGGGCGCACCCGGCAGGATGATCGCGTCCGCGCCGAGCCAGTGCAGCCCGGTGATCGCGAAGAAGCCGAGGGAGTCGGCGCGCCGCGTCTCATGTGAGCGGTGCCAGTCCTCCCAGTCGCGCCCGAACTGCGCGCGGTCGATGTCGGTGTTGAGGGTGGTGGTCATGAGTGCTCCTCGGTGCGGTGGATGGGGGAACGGATGATTTCGGTACGCTCGCGAGTTCGCTGCTCGATCTGGCGGCCGCGCCCCGCGCGGCCGCCGCGGTCAGGCGGTCGCCCGCTCGGCGACACGGGTGCGCGTCGCCGTGCTCGTGTCGGCGTGGAACGTGCGCACGGCGTGATCGAGGGCGTCGACGGTGAGGGCGATCGAGTCGAGGTCGATGCGCTCGTCGTTGCCGTGGAAGAGGCGGCGGAAGGTGCCGTAGTCCCAGCGCTCGCTGAGCACGCCGAATCCGTATGCCGGAACACCGCGACGGCGGAAGAAGCGCCCGTCGGTGCCGCCGACCCCGAGCATCGGCAGCAGCTCGGCAGACGGGTAGGCGCGGCGCACCGCGCTGCCGAGCGCGTGGAACAGGGGCGTGTCGATGGGGGAGGCGGTCGACTCGCCGAACCAGTCGCCCTCGATCTCGATGTGCTCGATGAGGTCGCCGAGCGCGTCGCGGATGAGGCCTTCGACGTCCTCGCGCGTGACATCGGGCAGGATGCGGATGTCGAGCTGCACGGTGGCGGTGCCCGGGATGACGTTGCCCTTCTCGCCCGCGCGGAGGATCGTCGGTGAGATCGTCGTGTGCGTCGAGGCGTGCGCGAACCCTTCGAGCGCGCCGAGGTGCGGCAGGCCGTCGTAGAACAGGTCGGCATCGGTCAGTGCGGAGCGGGTCTCGGGGTCGAGGTCGAGCGCCTCGGCGTACGCGCGCCATTGCGGGGTGATCACAGTGGTGCCGCGGTGTCGCGCGAGGCGGGTCACCGCCTCCGCCGCGATGACCGCGGCGTTGCGCGAGCCCCAGGGCGCGGAGCCGTGACCGGGCGCACCGGTCACGCGGAGCAGCCGGCCGGCGCCGCCCTTCTCGCCGACCATGACGCCGAGATGCGGCTGCGAGCCGGCGTGCGCTCCGCCCGACTCGGTGAGCACGTAGTCGGCGTCGATGAGGTCGAGGCGGTGCTCGGTCAACCAGTCGACACCGAAGCGGCTGCCGTTCTCCTCGTCGGCGACAGCGGCGAAGATGAGGTCGCCCCGCGGACGGAAGGTTCCGGTCGCGATGGCACGGGTCACGACGGCGTACGCGGCGGTGAGGTTGAGCATGTCGATCGCGCCGCGGCCCCAGAGCACGCCGTCGACGATCTCTGCGGCGAACGGGTCGCGCGACCAGCCCGACGGTTCGACCGGCACGACGTCGGTGTGCCCGACGAGGGCCAGCGACGGCGCCGAGGGGTCGGTGCCCTCGATGCGGATGATGAGGGACGCGCGGCCCACATGCGGCTCGACGACGACGCCGTCGAGTCCGGAGCCCTCGAAGAAGCGCTGCAGCGTGCGCACCTGGAGGTGCTCGTGACCGGAGTCGGGCGTGCCGTCGTTGACGGCCGCGTTGCGGATCAGCTCTTGCAGCAGCTCGGTCGTCTGCCGGGCCAGCGAGCCCGGGGAGTGGAACCCCTGTGCGGCGATGCGCCGCCCGCTCACGCGACCGCTCCGCCCGCGAGCGCAGGTGCCGAGAGCGTCGAGCCCGGGATGGCCTCGATGAGCCGCCGCGTGTACTCCTCCCGAGGCGCACGCAGCACCTGCGAGGTGGGCCCCTGTTCGACGATCCGGCCGTGCTGCATCACGGCCACGCGATCGGAGATCTCGCGGACCACGGCGAGGTCATGACTGATGAAGAGGTACGACACCCCCACGTCGCGCTGCACCGCCGACAGCAGATCGAGGATCTGCGCCTGCACCGAGACATCGAGCGCCGACACCGCCTCATCCAGCACGACGAGGTCGGGGCGCAGCGCGAGGGCGCGGGCGATGGCCACGCGCTGACGCTGCCCGCCCGAGAGCTCGGCGGGGCGCCGCGCGCCGGTGCTCGCGGGCAACGCCACCTGGTCGATGAGCTCGCGCACGCGCCGCGTCCGCTCGGCCTTGTCGACCCCGAACGCGCGCAGCGGCTCGTCGATCACCTCCGCGATGGTGAACCGGGGGTCCAGCGACGCGAAAGGGCTCTGGTAGACGAGCTGGAAACGCCGGCGGAGCGCGCGCAGCTCTTCCCGGCTCGCCGCGACGAGGTCGGTGCCGTCGAAGCGGATCGCGCCTGCCGTCGGCTTCTCCAGCCGCAGTGCAAGTCGCGCCGTCGTGCTCTTGCCCGATCCGGACTCACCGACGATCGCGAGCGTCTCGCCGCGGTCGACGCGGAACGTCACGTCGTCGACGGCGAGGAGCTTCTCGCGGCCGGGGAGGGGGAACTCCTTGCGGAGACCCGTGACCTCCAGGAGCGGCGGGGTCGCAGCATCCGTCTCCGTCCGAAGCGGTCGCTCGGAGACCCGCAAGGTATCGCCGCGCAGGCCGGGCGCCGCAGCGATGAGCGACCGGGTGTACGGATGCTGCGGATCCTGCAGCACCTGGCGCGCCGCGCCGGTCTCGACGATCTCGCCGTTCTGCATCACGATGATGCGGTCGGCGCGGTCGGCCGCGACGCCCAGGTCGTGCGTGATGAGCAGCACGGCGGTGCCGAGAGTCGAGGCCAGCGTGTCGATGTGGTCGAGGATCTGCTTCTGCACCGTCACGTCGAGAGCGCTGGTGGGCTCGTCGGCGATCACCAGCCGGGGCTCGGCCGCCAGCGCCGTCGCGATCAGCGCGCGCTGCTTCATGCCCCCCGAGAACTGGTGCGGGAACTGCTTGGCACGGGCCTCGGGCTCGCCGATGCCGGCCAGGCGCAGCAGCTCGACGGCTTGGGCGTCGGCGCCGCGCCGGGTGGCGAGGCCGTGGATCACGAGCGGCTCGCCCACCTGGCGGCCCACGCGCTTGACCGGGTTGAGGCTCGTCGTCGGGTCCTGCGGGATGAGCCCGATCGCGCGTCCGCGCACCTCGCGCCAGGCACGGCGCGAGAGCCCGGTGAGGTCGGTGCCGTCGAAGACGATCGAGCCGGCGTCCACCGCCGCGTTCGCGGCGAGGAGATGGATCACCGCGTGGGCGGTCGTGCTCTTGCCCGAGCCCGACTCGCCGACGATGGCGACCACCTCGCCGCGGTCGACGGTGAAGCTCACGTCGCGGACGGCCGGGCGCGATTCGCCCGCGAGTGCGTACGAGACGGACAGGTTCGAGACCTCCAGCAGCGCGGTCATCGGATTCCTCCATTGCGCTCGAGGGCGCGCGAGATGCGGTTGGCCGACAGCACGACCGCGACGATCACGAGGCCGGGGAACGTCGTGAGCCACCACGCGACAGCGAGGTAGTCGCGGCCGCCCGCGACGAGCGAGCCCCACTCCGGGGTGGGCGGCGGGGCGCCGAAGCCGAGGAACGACAGCGACGAGATGGCGAGCACCATGACGCCGAACTCGAGGGCGGCGAGGGCGACGACGGGTCCGGACGCGTTCGGCAGCACGTGCCGGCGCAGCACCGTGTACCAGCGCACGCCCGACACGTGCGCGGCCTCGACGTAGACGGCGGTGGCGATCTGCAGCACCTCTGCGCGCATGACGCGGGAGAACGAGGCGATGCTCGCCAGTCCGACGGCGATCGCGACGTTGAGCGTGCCGAAGCCGAGCGCCGTGATGAGCGCGAGCGAGAGCAGCAGGCTGGGGATCGCGAGCAGCACGTCCATGAAGCGCATGATCGCGTCGTCGACGAAGCCGCGGAGGAATCCGGCGAGCAGGCCGAACAGCGACCCCACCGCGAGACCGACGATGACGGCGACCGAGGTCGCAGCGAGCGAGGTCGCCGAGCCGTAGACGACGCGGGCGTAGAGGTCGCGGCCGAGGTTGTCGGTGCCGAAGAGGTGCTCGGGGCTGGGCGGCAGCAGGCGGTCCTGAGGGACACCGACGATCGGGTCCCAGGCCGTGAACCACGACGGCACCAGCGCCCACAGCGTGACGAGCGCGAGCACGAGGATCGACGCCACCAGCGTGGGCTGCTTCAGCACGGCGACGACCGGCGTGAGTGCGGAGCGGGGGGACGCGGCATCCGTCCGCTCCTCGTCCAGCTGCGCCGCGTGCGGGCTGCCCGACGGGTCGGCGTCGGGGTCGACGATCGACTCGATGTAGGGGTCGTGCGGCTCGAGGGTGCGCGGGGGAGCGAGGACGTTGTCGACGGTCATGACTGCTCCTTTCAGGCTGCGACGAACGCCGTGCGGGCGAGCGTGATGCGGCGGTCGATGAGGGGATACACGAGGTCGACGACGAGGTTGGCGACCACGAACACGAGGGCGGCGAACACGACCACCGTCTGCACCACGGGCACGTCGCGGTTGTTGACCGCGGTGACGACGAGGCGTCCGATGCCGAGGCGCGAGAACACGGTCTCGGTCACGACGGCGCCCGAGAGCAGTCCGCCGATGAGCACCCCGACCATCGTGAGCGAGGGGATCGCCGCGTTGCGGAACGCGTGGCCGAGCTGCACGCGGCGCTCGCTCGCCCCCTTGGCGCGCACGATCTCGACGTACGGCTGGGCGAGGGTGGAGCGCAGGCTGCGTGACAGCAGCTGGGCGATGAAGGCGCCCGAGGGGATCGCGATCGTGATCGCCGGCAGCACCAGGCTCTCGAAACCCTCGTTGCCCATCGACGGGAACACGCGGATGCGGAACGAGAACGCCTGGAGCAGCAGGAGGCCGATCCAGAACACCGGGATCGAGACGCCCAGCGGCGGGAGCGACGACAGCAGGTTCCGCAGCCACTGCGCGCGGGCGAGTGACGCCGACAGCGCGAGGACGATGCCGAACACGACCGACAGCACGAAGGCGAACGCCGTCAGCGCGAGCGTGGGCGGCAGCGATTCGAGGAGGAGATCGGAGGCCGGACGCCCGGTCTGCGTCGACACGCCGAAGTCGCCCGTCAGCGCCTTGCCCAGGGCGACGAGGTACTGCTCCCACAGCGGGCGGTCGAGACCGAGCTCGCTGCGCAGCTGCGCCACGAGCTCGGGGTCGATGGCCTCCTGGTCGCCGCCGCCCGCGAACAGCGTCGCGGCGTCGCCCGGCAGGAGGTACAGGATGAGGAACGAGATCGTGTACGCGGCCCACAGGACCACCAGACCCTGCCCGATCCTCCGGGCGATGTATCTGCCCCACATGATCTCGCTCCTCATCCTCGCTCTTCGTGCGGTTCCTACTCGGCGATCCAGGCGTCGTAGAAGTCCAGGCGGCTGGACGCCTCGAAGCCGAGACCCTGCACCTTCGACGCCGCCGTGATGGTGGTCGACAGCTGGTAGATCGGGATCGAGTAGCCGCCGGTGATCAGCAGCTCCGCCGCCTCGTCGACGACCTTCTGACGCTCGGCCGGGTCGATGATCGCGGCCTGCTCATCGAGCAGCTCGTCGATCTCGGCGGGTTCTGTGCGCTTGGTCGCGTTGTTGGTCCCGCTCACCGAGAACACCGTGCGCAGCACGTCGGGATCGGCCCGCGTCAGGTTGCCGTACGAGAAGTCGTACGTGCCGTCGGCGTTCGCCGCCTGCACGTCGGCGATGCTCGCGAAGGTCAGCTGCAGGTCGACGCCGATCTGGCGCAGCTGCTGCTGCACGAGCTCGAGCACCTCCTTCGGCGACTGCCAGTAGGTGACGTGGAAGCTCAGCTTCTCGCCGTCCTTCTCGCGGATGCCGTCCTCGCCCTCGGTCCAGCCCGACTCCTCGAGCAGGTCGGCCGCGGCCTCGGGGTCGTACTCGAGCACATCGCTCAGGTCGGCGAAGTAGGGGGTCGACGAGGCGAGCGGCGACACGGCCGGCACGTCGTCGGGGCCGAGCAGCGTCGCTGTGATCTGCTCGCGGTCGATGCCCTTCTGGATCGCCAGCCGCACGTTCTCGTCGGCGAGCTTCTCGGTCGACTGGTTCGCGTAGAGGTTGTACACCGAGCCGGGGTTGGCGCGGTTGAGCGACCAGAAGTCGTCGCTCTCGAACAGCACGGCGTCGGCCGTCGCGATACCCGTGGTGGCGTCGATCTGACCCGACTGCAGGCTGCCCGTGCGGTTGCCCGACTCGGGAACGACCTTGTAGGTGATGGTGTCGAGGTAGGCCTCGCCGGTGTGCGCGGCCGTCGACGGCCCCCACTCGTAGCCCTCGCGTCGCTCGAGCACGGCGCCCTCGTTGGGTGTGTAGCTCTGCACCGAGAACGGACCCGAGCCGACGAAGTCGCCGAGGCAGCGGTCGGCCTGGCTCACCGCGGCGGTGGCCGGCGACAGCAGGCCGAGCGAGAAGGTCGAGGTGGCCTGCAGGAACTGCGCGCTCGGCTCGGAGAAGTTGACGACGACCGTCTGCGCGTCCGGCACCTCGATGCTCTCGAGGTCGGCGAGGTACGACGAGCCGAGGCTCGCCTTCGCGCCGAGCGCCTGGATGGCCTCGAAGTTCGTCTTGACGGATGCCGCGTCGATGGGCTCGCCGTCGGCGTAGGTGGGACCCTCCTGCAGCGTGAAAGTGAAGCTCGTGGCGTCGTCGTTCACCTCGTAGTCGGTGGCCAGCCACGGCAGGATCTCACCGGTCTCGGGGTCCTGAATCGTCAGCGACGCCACGGTCTGCCGCGCGATGGCGATCGCGTCGTTGTTGCCGACCTGCTGGGGGTCGATGCACTGGCTGTCGACCGAGATCGCGAAGGTGAGGTTGCCGCCTGTGACCGGCTCCGCCTCGGCGGATGGGGTGGGCGCGGCGTCGCCGGCGCCGGTCGCGCACGCGGTGAGCGCGAGCGCGACGACGCCGATCGCCGCGAGCGCGGCGGTACGGGGTCGGGTGAACGACATGATGGGTCTCCAGAAGCTGTGTCGGGCGAGGCGCGGCGGGCGTGCCGGGCTCGTGTCCTCAGCGTCTCCGAGACCGTCGACGGACCTCGACCGCCCGCGTCACGAAGCGTGAACGTCGGTCACCGTCGTTCACGCCCCGTCATCCGGCGTCATGTTCCGGGCCCCGGAGGGGAACTATCGGGAAACTGCAGCGCCCTGCGCTCAACGACCGGGAGCCCACGGCGGGAAAGGCCGGACTACGGGGCGACGGGCACGGCGAGGCCGAGGCGCGCGGCGATGGCCCCCGCGACGACGTCGGTCTGGCGCAGCGAGAGCGAGTTCGCAGCCGGCCGGGTGAAGGCGCCGGCCTCGGTCTGCGAGGTGAACGGGCCGATCGCGAACAGCAGGTCGTGGGGCGGGCCGTCGGGGCTCAGCACTCGTCCGTCATCGGTCACCCGCACGCGGCCGAGTGAGCCGTCGTGCTCGGCGTCCGTGACGCGCAGCTCGCTGCCGTGCACGGTCGCGAGCTCCCGCAGCGCGGCGTCCGTGCTCAGCGCGGCGTCGGCGCCGGGCAGCCACGCGTCGACGAGCGCAGCGGCGACCGTCTCACCCGGCACCCGGGGACTGGATGCCGCGAACCCGCGCGGACCGACCGACACGTCGACGTCGGGGCCGAGGAAGCGCACCACGCCGGCATCGGCCAGGGCGAGCAGCTCCTCGAGCCGGTGCGGCGGCGGGCCGCTCGCCAGGTAGCTGAAGAAGGTGTGCCAGCGGACGGGCAGAGTGTGCGCGCGCGACCGCGCGTTCCAGCGCTCCTTGGGGATCTCCGACAGCGCCATGAACGACAGCAGCGCCGCGATGAAGACCCCCTGGGCCGGGCTCCGCTCCTGCGTCGTGCGCAGCTGCAGGTCGTCGACGATGTGCGCGCGCACGCGGCGCTGCACCTCTTCGGCGTCGGCGAACTGCGCGTCGGCGAACGGGCGGTCGAACGCCGCGACGTCGAACCGGTCGAGGGGGTCGGGCACCACGGCGGCGATGGCCTCCCGCAGCGCGGGGTCGTCCCACGCGTACGCTTGCAGCACCGGCCGGAAGTCGTCCCAGGTGGTGGCGACGCGGTCGGGGTGTCCCGTGAACAGCTCGCGATAGTGGCCGTGCAGGAGCTCCCCGGCGATGAGCGGCCAGGCGTCGCGGTCGAAGTCGAGCGGCCGTCCGGCGTGCTGCAGGTCGGCGATCGCCTCGGCCGTGAGCACCTCGCGCAAGGGCGCGTCGCCCTGAAGCGTCGAGGTCACCTTGGAGCGGTACGGCACACCGCGCCGCGAGCCGAGGTGCAGTCGCGGCTCCCGGCCCGACGACAGGTAGCGCAGGGCGCCGTCGCGGTCCCGGTCGAAGCGCCCGCCGCGTCCCTGGGTGAGGAGCACGACGAGATCGACGGCCGCGAGTCCCATCCCGCGCACGATGACGTCGCCCTGCTCCGGGAGCGCCGACAGGTCGGCGTCCGCGGTGAAGGCGGGGGGCACGTACACGAGCCCGGCGCGGGCCGCGGCCGAGGCGAGGGCGGCTGACGCCGGATCGGGCTCGCGCTCGGTGTGACCGAGGCAGTAGGCGACGGCATCCGTCACGATCTCCCGACCGCTCGCGAGCGCCACGGCATGGCGTCCCCCGGAGAGCCGCCGCACCGAAGTCACGGTGTCGGCGTGGAGCCGGATCGTCACGCCCGCCGGCGCGCTCGCCGCGGTGCGACGGAAGAACCAGTCGAGATAGTGGCTGTGCAGGCGGCGCGTGGGGAAGCCCTCGGGGTCCAGGGCGCGGGCCTCGGCTGCCGACAGCTCGTCGAGCTCGACATCGGGCAGGCCGCCCGCGCGCCAGAGCTCGAGCCACTCGCTGAGCGAGGGCCCGGGACGCACCGGCCCGTCGATCGTGCAGCTGTCATCGGTGAACACGGAGACGTCGCGCGTCATCGAGTTGAGTTTCAGCAGCGGCGACTGGGCGTGCCGCCAGATGCGGCCCGCCCCGGGCGGATGCGGGTCGACGAGGTCGATGTCGAGCACGGTGTGCTCGTCGGCGCGCGCCAGCACCCGTTCGAGGAGCATGATCGCCCGAGGGCCGGCTCCGACGAACAGCAGGCGCGCGCGGCCGGTCATCGCGTCGCGAGCACCGGGGCCGCCGGCGCCCCGGTCAGCCGAGGCGCCGGAAGCGCGAGCAGGTCGCGGAGCGTGGCGCCCTCCTCGTAGGACTCGCGGTACGACCCTCGCTCCTGCAGCAGCGGCACGACGCGCTCGGCGAACTCGTCGAGGCCGTGCGGGGTCAGGTGCCCGACGATCGTGAAGCCGTCGGTGGCACGCTCCTGCACGTAGCGATCGATCTCGGCCGCGATGCGCTCCGGCGTGCCGACGAAAGTGGGGTTCGCGGTGAGCCGGATGACGGTCTCCCGGATGCTGAGCCCCTCGGTCTCCGACAGCTCGCGCAGCTTCGCGATCCGGGCCCGCACCGCCGCGTGCCGGTTGGCCCAGCCTCGCGCGGTCTCCGAACCGGTGTCGGGCTCGACATCCGGGAGCGGTCCGTCGGGGTCGTAGCCCGTGAGGTCGCGGCCCCACACCTGCTCGACGTACGTCAGCGCCACCTCGGGACGGATCTGCTGCAGCGCGACCTCGCGGGCGCGCTCGCGCGCGTCGTCGTCGGTGTCGCCGATGGCGAAGGTCGCCGCCGGGAGGATCTTGAGCGAGTCCTCGTCGCGCCCGTAGCCGGCGAGCCGGCCCTTGACGTCGTCGTAGAACGCACGGGCGTCCTCGAACTCCTGATGCAGCGAGAAGATGACCTCGGCGTGCTCGGCGCCGAACGTGCGGCCGTCGGCGGAGTCGCCGGCCTGCACGATCACGGGGCGCCCCTGCGGAGAGCGGGGCACGTCGAACAGTGCGTCGACGTCGAACTGCGGACCGGTGTGGCGCACGCGTGCGGGCAGGCCGTCGTCGAGGAAGACGCCGGCGGCGGCATCCGCTCGCACACCGTCCTCGGGCCACGAGTCCCACAGCTCCTTGGCGAGCTGGGCGAACTCGCGCGCCCGCTCGTAGCGGTCGGCGTGGTCGAGGTACCCGCCCCGGCGGAAGTTGGCGCCGTGAAAGGCGTCCGAGCTCGTCACGGCGTTCCAGCCGGCGCGGCCGCCCGACAGATGGTCGAGCGTCGCGAGCTCGCGAGCGAGCTCGTAGGGCTCGTTGAACGTGGTGTTCAGGGTTCCCACGATGCCCACGTGGCGGGTGATGGCGGCCACCGCCGCGAGGATCGACAGCGTGTTGGGGCGGCCCAGGACGTCGAGCTCGTGGATGCGGCCCTTGTGCTCGCGCAGCCGCAGGCCCTCGGCCAGGAAGATGTAGTCGAACAGCCCGCGCTCCGCCGTCGCGGCGAAGTGCTCGAACGACGCGAAGTCGATCTGGCTGCCCGCCGTCGGGTCGGTCCAGACGGTGGTGCTGTTGACGCCGGGGAAGTGGGCGGCGAGGTGGATCTGACGGATGCTGCGACTCACAGCGCGACCTTCTCTCGGGCGTAGCGGCTCTCGGGGCGGGCGAGGTCGAGGCGCGAGCGCAGCGTCCCGGCGCCGTCGTCCTCGCGCAGCGTGCTCGTGGACCGCAGCAGCGGCACGACCTTCTCGGCGATCCCGACGACGTCGGCGGGCTGCCGCGCAGGACGAAGGCGCACGCCGTCGACACCGGCCGCGGCCAGCTCGCGCACGGCGTCGGCGACATCGCCCGGTGTGCCCACGACGATGCGCGCATCCGAGGTGAGCGGCGCACCGTCCAACTCGTCCAGGCGCGCCAGGGCGCTCCGCGCCGCGGCCTCGGTGTCTTCGATGAGGACGAGCAGGTCGGCGTAGACCCGCAGGCGCTCGTCGTCCGTGCGCAGCTCGTCGGCCGCGGCATCCAACTCGGAACGGATGCCGTCGAGGGCGAAGCCGGGGCGCTCCTCGTCCGGCGTGACGAAGACGAGGTCGGCGCGCTCGGCCGCGAGCCGGTAGGGCACCGTCTGGTGGGCGAGCACCGTGAGCAGGGGGCGGCCCTGCGGCGACCGCGGCACGATCGAGGCGCCGGTGACGGAGAAGAACTCGCCCTCGAATTCGATGTCGTGCACGCGGTCGGCGTCGAGGAAGCGGCCGCTCGCGGCATCCCGGATGATCGCGTCGTCCTGCCACGAGTCCCACAGCCGCGACAGGACGTCGGCGAACTCACCGGCCTCGCGGAAGGCCGCGAGGATCTCGGGGGAGTCCTCGACGCGGCCCGAGGCGGGGAGCGCCTCGACGCCCGACGTCCGGCGTCCGAAGTTGGCCCGTTCGGCGGCGGACGCCCCGGCGACCAGGCGCACGCCGGCGCGGCCGCGGCTGGCGAAGTCGAGGGTCTGGATGCCGGTCGCCACGTGGAAAGGCTCGGGGTGCGTCGTGGTGACGGTCGGGACGAGACCGATCCGGCGGGTGAGCGGTGCGACGAACGAGGCGATGAGCACCGCGTCCAGCCGGCCGCGCACACGGTCGCGCCGCAGACCCTCGAGCGGCTCGAACCGGTCGGGGAGCGACAGGGCGTCCTCGATCGTCGCGAGCGCGACGCCCGCGTCGTCGGCGGTGCGCAGCAGATCGCGCCAATAGACGGGCGAGGTCAGCTCGCGGGGACGCGCGGTGGGCTCGCGCCACGCGGCGGGATGCCAGCCGGCGCGCTCGAAGGCGATGGCGATGTGCACCTGTTCGGTCACGGTCGTTCTTTCCTCACGCTCGGATTCCTGTGATGGCTCGGGGGTCAGCCCACGCGGGAGTGGTCGCCGAGCCGGTGCCAGCCACGGTTGTGGTAGACCAGCGCACCGCTGCCCGCGGTGTCGGGCTCGTCCCGCGCGATGTGCGCCTGCACCGCGTGGGCGGCGATGACCGTCGAGCCGCCGGCGTCCATACGGCTGACCACGGCGCAGCGCACCCACGCCCGGACTCCCCGGAAGACCGGCTCGCCGGTCGGCAGCGGCGCCCACGACTCGACGTCGGCGAAGCGGTCGACGCCGCTCGTCGCACCGAGGCGCGCGAGGTCGATGTCGTCGGCGTCGAGCAGATGCACGACCACAGAGTCGGCGGCGAGGATCGTGGGCGTCGACGACGAGATCGAGGACACCGAGAACACCAGCAGCGGCGGCTCGGCGCTGACCGACGACACCGACGACGCAGTGAGCGCGACCGGACCGCCGGGGCCGGTCGCCGTGATGACGGCGACGCCGCTGGGGTGCCCGCGGAACAGCGCGCGGAACTCCACCGGGGAGATCGCGCCGCAGATCGAACGCGTCGCGGGATGCTGATCGGTCGCGGAGACACTGGGGAGAGCGGTCATGGCACGACGGTAGGCGCGGCTCCCCGACCAGGGCAGGGTCGGCGTGAAACACGAGGAAACGCGCCGTCATACGACGGCGCACGACGCTCTTCCCGGTGCCGACAGCCCTCCGATCGGCTTGCATGGGGGCATGTCGAACATCGTCGTCCTGGTCGGGAACCCCCAGCCCTCGTCGCGCACGCGCCTGGTCGCAGAGGAGGTCGCCCGGCGCATCGCCGCGCGATCCGGGGCTCGGGTGAGCGAGACGATCGACCTCGCCGACGTCGCGCCGCTCCTCTTCCGCTTTCCCGACGACACGGTGGACGAGCTGAGGCGCCGGGTGGCGGCGGCCGAGCTCATCGTGGTCGCGAGCCCGACGTACAAGGCGACCTACACCGGCCTGCTCAAGGCATTCCTCGACCGCTTCGCGGCGGGGGAACTGCGCGGTGTGACCGCGATTCCGCTCCTCACGATCGGGGCGCCGGCGCACGCGCTCGCGGTCGAGCACGGCCTCCGCCCGCTGCTCGTCGAGCTCGGCGCATCCACACCGACGCGGGGCATCGCGTTCCCGGCGTCCGAGACCGACCGCCGCGCAGAAGTCGTCGAGGCGTGGCTCGACACCGAGTGGCCTGTGCTGGAGCGTGCGCTGGGCATCGACGCCCCTGTTGCGGGGTGACCGCCGAGAGGCCGTGCTGCGCCGGAGGTCGTGAGTGAGCAGGCACACGTCATGACGAAGGATGCCGCGTCCCCCACCACGACCGGCCTCGCTCCGCAGCGGCCCGCCGAGCCGCCCCGGCTCGAGCGGCACTGGGCTGATTCGTTTCCGGAGCTGTCCCGCCCGGTCGCCCCCGTGCGCACCGTGGCACCCCGGCTGCTCGTGCTCGGCGAGGAGGTCGCGCGCGACCTGGACTTCGACCCGGCCTACCTCGCCTCCGCGGAGGGGGTGCGGTTCCTCACCGGGGAGTCGTTCCCCGACGACCGGCCACCGGTCGCACAGGTGTACGCCGGGCACCAATGGGGCGTCTTCACACCGATCCTCGGCGACGGGCGCGCCGCCCTCCTCGGCGAGCATCGCGATCGCCGGGGCCGCCTGCGCGATGTGCACCTCAAGGGCATCGGGCCCACCCCGCTGTCGCGGGTCGACGGATACGCGGTCGTCGGACCGATGCTCCGCGAGTTCCTCATGGGGGAGGCCCTGCACGCCCTGGGGGTCCCGACGACCCGCATGCTCGCTGTCGTCGCGACGGGCCGACTGCGAGAACGCGACGGCACCGCGCTCCCCGGCGCCGTCCTGGCGCGCACGGCCGCGAGTCACGTGCGGTTCGGCTCGTTCGAGTACGTGCGCGCGCAGGGCGACGAGGCGCTGCTGCGCCGGCTCGCCGACCACGTCATCGCACGGCACCATCCGCAGGCGGTCGGGGCGCGGCATCCGTATCGTGCCCTGCTCGAAGAGGTCGTCGGCGCGGTCGCTGCGCTCACGGCGCACTGGATGCGCCTCGGCTTCGTGCACGGCGTGCTCAGCACCGACAACGTGCTCGTCGCCGCCGAGACCATCGACTACGGGCCCTGCGCCTTTCTCGACACCTATGAGCCGGGAGCCTTCTTCAGCTCGATCGACCGCGTCGGGCGCTACGCCTACGACCGGCAGCCGTCGATCATGCGGTGGAATCTGGAGCGGCTCGGTGAGGCGCTGACTCCGCTGCTCGCCGACGATCTGGCGGCGGGTGAGGAAGTCGCGACGGAGATCGTCGCCGGCTTCGATGCCGAGTACCGGCGCCGGCGGGCCGACGCCTTCCGTGCGAAGCTCGGTCTCGCTCGCGGCGCGGCCGGAGTCGACGAGCTCGCGGACGACGTGCTCGTACTGCTCGCCGAGCACCGGGTGGACTTCACGGGGTTCTGGCGCGACCTCGCGACGGCGGCTGAGGGAGACGAGGGCGCGGTGCGCGCCCGATTCCTGGGGCCGGTGCCGGAACTCGACGCCTGGCTGCGGCGGTGGCGCGCGCTCGCGCCGGATGCCGCGCTCATCCGTGCCGTGAACCCCCGCTACATCGCTCGCAACCACCTCGTCGAAGAGGCGCTGCAAGCCGCGACCGACGGCGACCTCGGGCCGTTCGCGCACCTGCTCGAGCTGCTCAGGGACCCGTTCACCGAGCGCACCGGAAGCGAGTACCGGCGCTTCGGATGGCCTGCGCCGGACGGGACCCCACGTCACCGTACGTTCTGCGGCACCTGACCGGCCCGCGCCGCCGGGGCGTTCCGTGAGGGCGGAGGCTTCCTCCGACCGCTCGCGTCAGCGGTAGTTGACGAACTGGAGGTCGACCTCGAGGTCGGCGGCCTTCAGCAGGCGCTGCACCTCCTGCAGGTCGTCGCGCGACTTGGACTGCACGCGCAGCTCGTCGCCCTGGATCTGCGACTTCACCGACTTGGGGCCCTCGTCGCGGATGATCTTCGAGATCTTCTTCGCGTTCTCGGACGAGATGCCGTCCTTGATGGTCGAGGTGATGCGGTACTCCTTGCCGCTGGCCACCGGGTCGCCCGACTCGAGGCTCTTCAGCGAGATGCCGCGCTTGATGAGCTTGGTCTGGAAGACGTCGAGCACCGCCTTGGCGCGCTCCTCGGAGTTGGCCTTGATGAGCACGGCCTCGCCGCTCCACTCGATGGAGGCGCCGGTGCCCTTGAAGTCGTAACGCTGCTCCACCTCTTTGCGGGCCTGGTTGAGAGCGTTGTCGGCCTCCTGGTGGTCCACCTTGCTGACGATGTCGAACGAGGAATCTGCCATGCCGGGCATTCTATCGGCGGGCGGCTTCGAGGAGTGCGGCGCGCGCCTGCCTGCAAGCGGTTCCACAGGGCCCGCCAGTGGAAGCGTTTGCCCGCGGAGCCGGAAAATCACAGCCGGGTATCGATCGGAGGCCCGTGTTGCCAACCCCGCAGTCGTGTTGCAGAATGTAAGCGCTTGCAATCGCAGGCGAGAGTCGAACCCGCACCGTCGCGACCGGCAGGGCGGCCGGACTCACTCAGCACTCCAGAGAGGCACTGCACCGATGAAGGTGAACAAGAAGAGCTGGCTCGCGTTCGGCGGTCTCGCCGTGGCGTCGATCATCCTCGCCGGCTGCGCGGGCGGCGGCGACGACTCCGCCAACGAAGAGGGCGGCGACGACGCGAGCACCACGCTGACCGTCTGGGTCGACGCAGAGCGCGTGGACGCGCTCAAGGGCGCGGCCGACGCATACTCCGAGAAGACCGGTGTCACGGTCGACCTCGTCGGCAAGGACGTCGCCGACATCAAGGACGACTTCATCCAGCAGGCGCCGACCGGCAAGGGCCCCGACGTGGTCATGGGTGCGCACGACTGGCTGGGCGAGCTGTCGACCAACGGTGTCGTGGCCCCCATCGAGCTCGGCGACACCTCGGCCGACTACCTCCCCGTCGCCCTGCAGGCGTCGAACTACGACGGCACGACGTACATGCTCCCGTACGCGGTCGAGAACATCGCGATCCTCCGCAACGCCGACCTCGTCCCCGAGGCCGCGACGAGCTTCGACGACATGATCGCCAAGGGCCAGGCCGCCGGCCTCACCACGCCGTTCGTGGTCGAGCAGGGCGCCGAGGGCAACCCGTACCACCTGTACCCGTTCCAGACGGCGTTCGGCGCCCCGGTGTTCGGCACCGACGCCGAGGGCAACTACGACCCGAGCGACCTCATGCTGGGCGACCCGGGCGGCTTCGAGTTCGCCAACTGGCTCGGCGCGCAGGGCGCTGCGGGCAACTTCAACACCGACATCGACGGCGACATCGCGAAGACGGCGTTCCTCGAGGGTGACGCCGCGTTCTGGCTCACCGGCCCGTGGAACGTCAGCACCGCCACCGACGCGGGCATCAACGTCGCCATCGACCAGGTTCCCAGCCCGACCGACGCCGTCGCGTCGCCGTTCGCCGGTGTCAAGGGCTTCTTCGTGAGCTCCGAGTCCGACAACAAGGTCGCCGCGAACGACTTCCTGGTCAACTACATCGGCACCGAGGACGTCCAGCTCGAGCTGTTCAAGGCCGGCAACATCCTGCCCGCCCTGACCGTCGCCGCCGACACCGCTGCATCCGACCCGATCATCGCCGGCTTCCAGGCCGTCGGCGCCGACGCGGTGCCGATGCCCGCCATCCCGGCCATGGGCTCGGTCTGGCAGTTCTGGGGCGTGGCCGAGGCCGCCATCATCAACGGTGAAGACCCGACGGCGACGTGGCAGAAGCTCGTCGACGACGTGACCGCCGCCATCCAGTAACACCCTGCGGTCCGCACGACCGCGACACGCGACCGGGACGGATGCCGCGGCATCCGTCCCGGTCCCGATGATGAGGACGACCCCATGACCGACACAGTCCCCGCCGCGACGGACGAGAAGGCCCCGCCGCAGACGCCGCGCCAGCGGAGTGCCTCTCGGATGGCGGATGCCGCGTCCGGCCGCATGCGCTGGCTCGTGCTGAAGATCGCGCTGCTGGCGGTCGTCGACGCCGTCGCCCTCTACGCCGTCTTCGTGCTGTTCGTGCACAGCGAGTGGCTCGTCCTCGGCCTGGTGACCGCCGTCACGATCCTCGTCAACTGGATCTACTTCTCGCGCAAGCAGATTCCCGGGAAGTACCTCGCGCCGGGCATCATCCTCCTGGTCCTCTTCCAGATCTTCACGCTCCTCTACACCGCCTATATCGGCTTCACGAACTACGGCACGGGCCACAACGGCTCGAAGGATCAGGCCATCGCCTCTCTCATGCGCTCGTCGCTCGTGCGCGTCGAGGACTCGCCGACCTTCGACGTCGCCGTCGTCGAGGGCTTCAACGAGCTCGGTCTGCTCGTGACCGATCCGACCGACGGTGAGGCGTCGCTCGGAACCAACACCCGTCCGCTCGAGCCGGTCGATGCCACCATGGAGGGCGGCAAGGCCGTCGCCGTGGACGGCTGGACCACTCTCTCGTTCGCCGATGTGCTCTCGCGCAGCAACGAGATCGAGCAGCTCGCCGTGGCGTACAGCGACGACCCCAACGACGGGGCGATCCGCACCCAGGACGGCCAGAAGGGCTACCTCTACACGTCGACCCTCGAGTACGACCCCGAGGCCGACACGATGACCGACACGACGACGGGCACCGTCTACGTCGACAACGGCGAGGGCGCATTCACCTCGGAGTCGGGGGAGCAGCTGCTGCCCGGCTGGCAGGTGTTCGTCGGCTTCGACAACTTCGTGCGTGCGCTGACCGACACGAGCATCCGCGGCCCGCTCCTCGCGGTCACGGCGTGGACGTTCGTCTTCGCCACGATCTCGGTCGCCTCGACCTTCTTCCTCGGCCTGCTGCTCGCCCTGGTGTTCCAGAACAAGCGCATGCGGTTCAAAAACGGGTACCGGATCATGCTGATCCTGCCGTACGCGTTCCCAGCCTTCCTGTCGGCGCTCATCTGGGCCGGCATGATGAACGAGAGCTTCGGCTTCATCAACCAGGTGCTCTTCGGCGGCGCGTCCATCCCGTGGCTCACCGACCCCTGGCTCGCCAAGGTGTCGGTGCTGATCGTGAACCTGTGGCTCGGCTTCCCCTACATGTTCCTGGTGTGCATGGGCGCGTTGCAGGGCATCCCCGAAGAGGTCAACGAGGCGGGCGTCATGGACGGCGCCAACCCGTGGCAGATCTTCCGCCGCATCAAGCTGCCGCTGCTGCTGGTGACGGTCACGCCGCTGCTGATCGCGTCGTTCGCGTTCAACTTCAACAACTTCAACCTGATCTACATGCTCACCGACGGCGGGCCGCGCTTCTCCGACGTGTCGATCCCGGTCGGGCACACCGACATCCTCATCTCGATGGTCTACAAGGTGGCCTTCACGGGGCAGAACCGCGACTACGGTCTGGCCTCGGCGTTCACGATCCTGATCTTCATCGTCGTCGCCGCTATCGCGATCATCAGTTTCCGCAAGACCAAGGCCCTCGAGGAGCTGAACTGACATGGCCGAGCCCCAGGACCGCCTCCCTCACCCCGACAAGAGCATCGCGCAGAACACGACGCTCGCGATCTTCGCCGGCGGCACCGCCGAGCAGTTCGAGACCGCCACGGCGGGCATGGGCGCCTCGCCCCGTCCCGAGAAGCCCGCGCGCCGCCGCTCGTTCGGCCGCTGGTTCGGCGACACCGGCTGGCGCCACCTCGTCGCGATCGTCGCCTCGGTGTTCGCGATCTTCCCGCTGCTGTACGTGCTTTCGGCGTCGCTGAACCCCTTCGGCACCCTGACGGGCAGCAACCAGCTGTTCTCGCAGATCGGCTTCGACGCGTACGTGCGCATCCTGACCGATCCCAAGGTGCCCTATCCGATGTGGTTCCTGAACACGCTGATCGTGGCGACGGTCACGGGTTTCGTGATGGTGTTCATCGGCGCGCTCGCCGCCTACGCCTTCTCGCGCATGCGGTTCACCGGCCGTCGCGTGGGCCTCGTCACGATCGTCGTGGTGCAGATGTTCCCGCAGCTGCTCGCCGTCGTGGCGATCTTCCTCATGATGAGCTCGATCGGCGACTGGTTCCCCGCGATCGGCCTCAACACCCTGAGCGGCCTGATCCTCATCTACCTCGGCGGCGCGCTCGGCGTGAACACGTACCTCATGTACGGCTTCTTCAACACGATCCCGAAGGAGCTCGACGAGGCGGCGAAGATCGACGGGGCGGGCCACGCCCGCATCTTCTTCACGATCATCCTGCGGCTGGTCGCGCCGATCCTCGCGGTCGTGGGCCTGCTGTCGTTCATCGGCATCGTCAACGAGTTCGTGATCGCGAGCGTCATGCTCATCGACCCCGAGAAGCAGACGCTCGTCGTCGGCCTCACCAAGCTCGTGTCGAACCCGCGCTACGCGGACTGGGCCGCGTTCTCGGCAGGCGCCGTCATGGCGGCGATCCCCGTCGTCGTGCTGTTCCTGCTGCTGCAGAAGTACATCGTGGGCGGCCTGACCGCCGGCGCCACCAAGGGCTGACGCACTCCTGCACCCGCTGAGCGGATGCCACGGCACGCGCCCTCGGGCCTGCCGCGGCATCCGCTCTGCCATGATCCAGGGGTGCCTGCGCTCCGCCACCGACGAAAGGCCCGCGTGTGACCTCCCTCGCCCCGCACCACGACGGCTCGCCGCTGTACGTGTCCGACCTCGCCCCGTCGCTCGGCGACGTCGTGACGCTGCGTCTGCGCGTGCCGTCGGGCTACGGGCCGCTGGCCGCGGTGCGCACGCGCTCCAATCCCGACCACGAGCCGGAGTGGACGGATGCCGCGTCCCTCGGCACGATCGACGGCTGGGAGTGGTGGGAGGCCCCCGTGACCGTGCGGAACCCGCGGCACGGGTACCGCTGGGTGCTGGTGCACGAGGACGGTCGTGTGGAGTGGCTGAACCAGTCCGGGCTGCACACCCTCGAGACGCTCGACGCCGAGGACTTCGCCCTCGTCGCCCACCCCGCCCCGCCGGCGTGGCTCAGCGAGGCCGTGATGTACCAGGTGTTCCCCGACCGCTTCGCGCGTTCGGCGCTCGCCGATGAGCGTCCCACCCCGGACTGGGCGATCCCGGCGAGCTGGGACACGCCGGTCGACCCGGTGATGCCGGCCCGATCGCAGCAGTTCTACGGCGGCGACCTCGACGGCGTCATCGAGAAGCTCGACCACCTGGTCTCGCTCGGCGTCAACCTCCTCTACCTGACGCCGATCTTCCCGGCGGCGTCGAACCACCGCTACGACGCGGCGAGCTTCGACCGGGTCGACCCGCTGCTCGGCGGCGACGAGGCGTACCGACGGCTGATCGACGCGGCTCATGCCCGCGGCATCCGCGTCATCGGCGATCTCACCAGCAACCACTCGGGTGACCGGCACGAGTGGTTCCAGGCGGCGCTCGGCACGCCCGGCGCGCGCGAGGAGGAGTTCTACTACTTCACGGATGCCGCCAACACCGAGTACGTCTCGTGGCTCGGGCACGCGAGTCTGCCGAAGTTCGACTGGTCGTCGGACGAGCTGCGTCGGCGCTTCGTCGACGGTCCGGACTCGGTCGTCGCGAAGTGGCTGCAGCCGCCGTACTCCGCCGACGGGTGGCGCATCGACGTGGCGAACATGACCGGGCGCCTCGGATCTGTCGACCTGAACGCCGAGGTGCGGCAGCTGCTGCGCCGGACGATGCTCGAGATCAACCCCGACGCGATCCTGCTCGGCGAGTCGACCAACGACGCCGCGAGCGATCTGCAGGGCGACGGCTGGCATGGCGCCATGACGTACCCGTCGTTCACGCGCCCGCTGTGGGGCTGGCTGTCCGAGCCGACGAACGCGCCGTACCTCGACGCGTTCGGCGAGGAGCAGACCGAGCCCTGGTTCTTCACGCAGCCGATCGGCGGCATCCCGCGCTACACCGCGGCGGAGTTCGCGGCCGCCGTCGTGCGGTTCACCGCGGGCATCCCGTGGCGGGTGCGGCTGGGCAACATGCAGCCGCTCGACACGCACGACACCGCCCGCTTCGCGACCAACGCAGGGCCCGGCACCATCCCGCTCGCGGTCGGTCTGATGGTGACGCTGCCGGGCCTTCCGGTCGTGTTCGCGGGCGACGAGTACGGCCTGACCGGCATCGACGGCGAGGCGAGCCGCACGCCGATCCCGTGGGGCACCGAGGCCGAGCCGGCGGTAGCCGAGCGTCTGGCGCTCTACCGCGAGCTCATCGCGCTGCGCCACGCGCACCCGACCCTGTCGACCGGCGGACTCCGCTGGATCCACGTCGACGACGACACCGTCGTGTTCGTGCGCGAGTCCGCCGACGAGACGCTGCTCGTGCTGGCGTCGAAGGGCGACGCGGATGCCGCGATCCCGCCTGGTGCGCTGCCCGTGGCCGCGGCGGCCGAGGCGGTCTGGGGCGACGCCGTGCTCGCGATCGCCGACGACGGCTCGGCGCTGCTGTCGGCCGACGGCCCGGCGTTCGCGGTGTGGCGCCTCGCCGGCGTCGCGGTGCCGGCGCCGCTGCCCGTCGCCGTGGTGCACGCGGACGAGGTGTCGCGCGGCGTGGCGTCGGCCGACCAGGCGACGCCCGCCGAGGACGTCGAGTCCGCCTGACCTGCTGTGGAGAACGCGTGACACGGGATCGCGCTCTCCTGCACACTGAGTCCCATGTCAGCGTTGACCACCATCGGGCTGCCCGTAGCCCTCGGCATCATCATGTTCGGCCTCGGGCTGAGCCTCACCGTCGGCGACTTCGCCCGCGTCCTCAAGCAGCCGAAGGCGGTGATCGTCGCGCTGCTGTGCCAGCTCCTGATACTGCCGCTCGTCTGCTTCGGGCTCGTGCTGGCGTTCCAGCTGCCGCCGATCCTCGCGGTCGGCATGATGATGCTCGCGGCGTCGCCGGGCGGCACCACCGCCAATCTCTACAGCCACCTCTTCCGCGGCGACGTCGCCCTGAACATCTCGCTCACCGCCGTGAACTCGGTGATCGCCGTGTTCACGCTTCCGCTCATCACCAACCTCGCGATCCTCTACTTCAACCCGTTCGACGACCAGCTGGGGCTGCAGTGGGCGAAGACGCTCGAGGTGTTCGCGATCGTCCTGCTGCCCGTCGCGCTCGGCATGATCGTGCGCCGCTTCTGGCCCCGTTTCGCGAAGGCCATGGACAAGCCCGTGCGCATCGCCTCGGTCATCATCCTCGTGGTCGTCATCGCCGGCGCGGTCGCGCAGAACTGGGACCTGCTGCTGGAGAACTTCGGACGCCTGTCGCTCATCACCATCGTGTTCTGCCTCATCAGCCTGACGGTCGGGTACTTCGCGCCGCGGCTGTTCCGGGTGGGCAAGCGGCAGTCGGTCGCGTCGTCGTTCGAGATCGGCATCCACAACGCGACGCTGGCGATCGTGATCGCGCAGACCGTGCTCGGCTCGGTCGAGCTCTCGCTTCCCGCCGCGGTCTACGGGGTGCTGATGTTCTTCATCGCCTTCGGTTTCGGCTTCCTCATCCGCGATCGCTCCGCCGCGGACGACGAGGCGCCGGCCGACCGCCTGGACGACACCGCCGCGCCGGCGGCGTCCGCCTGACACGCCACGACGAAGGATGCCTCCCTCACCCGCGCGCACGCAAGCGGGTGGCGGAGGCATCCGCCGTTCGTAGACTGGGCGGGCGAGGAGGTGCCATGCGCCCACTGACCGAAGAAGAGCTGCGTTCGTCCTTCCTGAACGCATCGACCGACGAGCTCCGGCTCGTCGCCCTGCCCGCGGACTTCGTCCTCACCGACTGGGACCATCTCGACTTCCTGGCCTGGCGCGACCCGCGCACGCGCGGTCGCGGCTACGTCGTAGCGGAGGTCGACGGCGAGCCGGCCGGCATCGTGCTGCGCGCCGCCGAAGGGTCGTCGCGTGCCCGGGCGGCGATGTGCAACCTGTGCCACACGATGCAGCCGGCCGACCAGGTGGTCATGTACACCGCGCGCAAGGCGGGCGACGCCGGCGCGCAGGGCGACAGCGTCGGCACGTACATCTGCGCCGACCTCTCGTGCCATGAGAACGTGCGTCTCGCACCGCCCCTGGCTCCGAGCGAGGTGCGGGCGAGCGTCGATCTGAAGATCGACGGCACGCGGCGTCGCACCGAGGCCTTCGTCGGCCGCGTGCTCGAGACGGCCGGAGCCCGGCGATGAGCGTCGTCGTGGTGGGCGATGCCCTCATCGACGAGCTCCGCGACGACCACGGCGTCCGCGAGTTCGTCGGCGGCGCCGCGCTGAACGTCGCGGTCGGGCTCGCACGGCTCGGCGTCCCTGCGACGCTCGTCGCGATGCTCGGCGACGACGAGCCCGCCTCACGCGTGCGGCGCTACCTCGCCGACTTCGGCGTTCAGCTCATCGCGACGCCGTCGCTGCTGGGCACGGCTCGTGCGGTGAGCACCCGCACCGGGGGCGGCGAGCCGACCTACGAGTTCAACGAGGCGTCGCAGCAGCGGCGGATCCGGTTCGGCGAGGCCGAGCGCCAGGCGATGACGGATGCCGCCGCCATCGTCGTCAGCTGCTTCGCGTGCGACGATCCCGAGCAGACCGCCGAGCTCGTGGAGGCGATGGCGGCCGCCCGGGAACGGGCCCAGGGCGAAGGACGGCACGCGGCGCTGTTCGCGATCGACCCCAACCCGCGCACCGGCATGATGCGCGACAGGGAGGAGTTCGTGCGGGGCTTCGAGCGCCTGGCGGGCGGGGCAGCCCTGGTCAAGGTGGGGGAGGACGACGCCGGGCTGCTCTACGACGACCGTCTCGACGTCCTCCGCGCGAGACTCATCGACCTCGGAGCCGACGCCGTGCTCGCGACCGAGGGTGCGGCGGGCGCCACGATCGAGGCCGGCGAGATCGTGGTGACGCGGCCGGTCTCGGATCTGCCCGGTCGCATCGTCGACACGATGGGCGCCGGCGACGCCGCGTTCGCGGCAACCGTCGCGGCGCTGCTCGAGGGCGCACCGAAGACGGCCGACGGGTGGGAGACGGTGCTGCAGACGGCGATGGATGCCGCGGCCGCGACCTGCCGGTTCGAGGGTGCGCTGCTGCGCACGCCGAGCGCGCTGACGGGCCTGGATCTCGACAGCATCGGCACGTAGCGGCGGCCGCTCGGGGGCCTTGCCGGGCGCTCGTCCCGGCCGATTTCTGACCTCGGGAAACTACGCGTAAGATGGTGGATCGCGCCTCCGGTCGTCTGGAAAAGTCGGACGGGCGCGCCTGGCGAGTTACCCAAGCGGCCAAAGGGATCTGACTGTAAATCAGCCGTCTTAGACTTCGGGGGTTCGAATCCCTCACTCGCCACCATCGCGAAACGCGCCCCGCCTGCGGGGCGCGTTTCGCGTTTCTCCCCATCGCCGGGTCGCCCGTCTGCGGCGAGCGGGCGTGCGTGCCAGGATGGGCCTGCAGGCTCCCGCCCGTGTCACGAGAGGAACGCCATGACCGCGCCCGACCCGTATGCGACCTCCGCTCCGCACCCGCAGAAGGTGCGGACGGATGCCTCCACCTCGCGGCTGCTGCGGGCGGCGATCTGGGTCGCGATCGGGGCCCTCATCGCCGCGGCGATCGTCTGCGTCGTGTGGGTGCTCATCGGGCCCTCGAACGACTTCGTCGGACGCGCGTTCCTCACCATCCTGCTGCTGGTCGCGTTCGCCGGGGTCGCGATCCTCGACGCGCACCTCGCGCCGCGACGGCCGGCGTGGTTCGCCCTGGCCAGCATGGGGTCGTGGATCATCGCGCTGCTCCTCGGCGCCTTCATGGTCTGGATGCCGGTGGCCTACGTCGGGCTCGGGGTGGCGCGGTTCGTCCAGTTCCTGCTGATCGTGCTCATCCTGCAGCTGGTGCTGCTGCATGTGCGCCTGTACCTCAAGGCGCTGCAGCGCTACGACACGATGTTCACGCGCTCGGTCGCGATCGTCACGATCGTGCTGGTCGTCGGCCTCGCGGCGATGCTCATCATCCCGCTCGCCTTCGGCGAGTGGCTGAACCTCTCCGACCTCTACTGGCGGATCGTCGTCGCCATCGCGATCCTCGCCGCGGTGGGCACGGCGCTCGTGCCGCTGATGAACGTCCTGTTCGCCCCCAAGCGGCCGCAGGCGCACGTCGCGTACCCTGTGCCCGGATACCCGGTGCCCGGCGCGCCCGCACCCGGCTACCCGGCGCCCGCCGCCTCGGTGCGGTCACAGCTTCCGGCCGCCGCGCCCGGTCACCCGGCTCCGGGTGTCGCCGCGCCGGGCGCCCTCACGCCGCCGCACGCCGCTCCTGCGGCGCCCGCCGCGCCGGCATCCCAGGAGCTGCTGCCCTGGCCGACCTTCGTGGACGGACTCACTCCGCTGCCGATGCTGCCCGACGGGTCGCCCGACTGGAACGCCTACTACACCGGCTACCCGTCGCCGGGCGCGCACGTCTTCGCGCCCGTCGAGCAGGCGGCTCCACAGCCTGCCGCGCCGCCCGCGCCTGCGGCGCCGGCGCCGCCGGCCGTCGCGCCCGGCTACGAAGGGTACCCGCCGCCCCCGCCGCTGCCCCCGCGCCCCTGACCTCTCGAAGCCGCGTCGTTCCTCCCGGAGCGACGCGGCTTCGTCGTGCGGCTCAGATCGCGAGAAGCTCGAGCGCCGCCATCGCCGCGCTATGTCCGCCGAGGCCGCTGACGGCGCCGCCGCGCCGAGACGCCGAGCCGCACACCAGCACCCGCTCGTGCGCCGTGGCGACGCCCCAGCGCCGCGCCGGATGGTCCAGCGGCTCGTCGTCATCGGCCCACGGCCACGACAGCGGGCCGTGGAAGATGTCGCCGCCCGTCATCCCGAGCGAGCGTTCCAGGTCGGCGGTCGTCCGCGCCTCGACGCAGGGCGTGCCGTCCGGCGCCTCGTACAGGCAATCGGCGAGAGGCTCGGCCAGCACGCTGTCGAGCGAGCGCTGAGCCGCGGCGAGGAGCGTCGTGCGCGCGGCATCCGGATCCCTCCCGGCCACCAGCCGGTGCGGCACCTGCAGACCGAACAGGGTCAGCGTCTGCGCCCCCGACGCCTGCAGCTCGGGGCCGAGGATCGACGGGTCGGTCAGCGAGTGGCAGTAGATCTCGGCCGGGAGCGGGTCGGGCACGCGGCCGTCGCGTGCGGCGGCATGCGCTTCGTCGAGCTGTGTCATGGTCTCGTTGACGTGGAAGGTGCCCGCGAACGCCGCCTCCGGCGCGACCCGCGTATCGCGCAGGCGGGGGAGCCGGCGGAGCAGCATGTTGACCTTGAGCTGCGCGCCCTCCGGCACCGGCGCGCCGCCGTCGGCGCCGCCCGCGCCGCCCGCGGTGAGAAGTCGCTCGAGCACGGCCGGGCCGACCCCGCTCAGCACCAGCCGGGCATGGACGCGGCCGCCGTCGCCGAGCTCGACCTCGCCGTCCGGCGACACGGCGACCACCTCGGCGCTCGTCCGCAGCTCTGCGCCCGCCGCGGCGGCGGCACGGGCCAGCTCGGCGGTGACCTGACCCATCCCGCCGATCGGCACGTCCCAGTCGCCGGTGCCCCCGCCGATCACGTGATACAGGAAGCAGCGGTTCTGCCGCAGGCTCTCGTCGTCTGCCGAGGCGAACGTGCCGATGAGTCCGTCGGTCAGCGCCACGCCGCGAGCGAGGTCGGTGTCGAGCGACGCCCGGAGCAGCTCGCCCAGCGGGCGCTCGCAGAGGTCGGTCCACAGCCCGTCGTCGCCGAGCTCCGCCCGCACGACGCTCCGCCGTCGGAGCGGCTCCATCATCGACGGGAACAGCTGCCGGGCGAGGGGAGCCAGGCGGTCGTACAGCGCCGCGAACCGCGCCGCCTCACCGCTGTCTCCGGTGACGCGGGCGAAGGCGTCGGCGGTGGCCGCGGCATCCGCGGTGTCGATCAGGATGCCGCGTGACGGGTCTGCCGGATCCGGCGTGTACGACGAGTAGCGGCGCCGGCGCAGGCGGATGTCGAGCCCGAGATCGTCGATGATGCGGCGGGGGAGGAGGCTCACGAGGTACGAGTAGCGCGACAGCCGGGCGTCGACGCCCGCCCACGGGCCCTCCGAGACGGCGGCGCCGCCGACATGATCCAGGCGCTCGAGCACGGTGACCGATCGCCCGGCGCGTGCGAGGTAGGCGGCGGCGACCAGTGCATTGTGACCGCCGCCGACGATGGCGA
Organism: Microbacterium sp. M3; assembly: GCF_033548675.1. Lineage (NCBI taxonomy): Bacteria > Bacillati > Actinomycetota > Actinomycetes > Micrococcales > Microbacteriaceae > Microbacterium > Microbacterium sp. M3. The sequence goes on along the minus strand of NZ_JAWTZT010000001.1, from coordinate 654,160 downwards.
CGTCGTAGGTGCGGGATCGAGCGGCGATCGTCATGCGCCCAGGCTAACCAGGCGCCGTCCGGGCGATCGGCCGTGCGCGCCCGCGGACGTTAGCGTGGAGGCATGAGCCTGGCACACGACCTCGAGTCCCTCGCGATCGACATCGCCCGCGAAGCCGGAGAGCTGGCCCGCGTGCGTCGCGACGCCGGCGTGGCCATCGCGGCGACGAAGTCGGCCCTCGCCGACATCGTGACGGAGGCCGACCGGGAGGTGGAGGCGCTCATCCGCGCGCGCCTGGCGGCAGAGCGACCCGATGACGGATTCCTCGGCGAGGAGTCCGGGGCGGAGCGCGGCACCAGCGACGTGACCTGGGTCGTCGACCCGATCGACGGGACGGTCAACTACGCGTACGGCATCCCCACGTACGCGGTCAGCATCGCCGCGGTGAGCGGCGAGCCCACGCCGGGGGAGTGGCAGGCGCTCGCCGGCGTCGTGCACAGCCCCGTCGGCGGTGAGGTCTTCCACGCGGCCCGCGGGGAGGGCGCCTGGCTCGGCGCGAGCCGGATCGCCGTGAACGCCGAGGTCGGCCCGGCGGGGGCGCTGCTCGCGACCGGCTTCGGGTACGACCCCGCGACCCGGCCGGGTGATCTGGACCTCATCGGCCGGGTCATGCCGGAACTCGCCCGCGATCTGCGTCGCGGCGGCGCGGCATCGCTCGATCTGGCATACGTCGCCGCCGGCCGGCTGGACGGCTACTTCGAGCGCGGGCTCGCCCCGTGGGATCACGCCGCGGGCGCGCTCCTGGTGACCGAGGCCGGCGGCCGCTTCGGTCGCGCCGAGCCCGACGGATCGCCTCGGGCGCCGCTCATCGTCGCGGCGACGCCGGCGATCTTCGACCGCCTCGCCGCGGCGGCCGGACTGAACTGATCCGGCGACCTCTCGAGGTGCCGCTCCTCAGCGATCGAGCGGTTCTCATTCAATCCTCACGAAACGCGCGTCATGAAATGGGTGCCGTACATGGCATTCTCAGGACGCCCGGGATAGTGTTTACCCGATCGTTACCTTCGCCGCCCGAATGGCGAGGGTGGACATAGCCCGAACCGACCGCCTTGCCGCGTAGCCCTCGCGGCACGACACGAGAGCCTCCCCCCGCTTTGCCTTTCGACGCCCCCATGGCTGAGCCCGCGCCCACGCGCCGATCCAGCCGCACCTCCGCCACGCCTGTCCAGGCGACGCCGGAGACCCCGGGGGCAGGCCGCGCCAATGCGCGTCGACAGGCCGCGACGACAGCTCCGACGCGTCCCGCAGTCGTGTGGAATCGTCCCGCCGAGAGCAAGCGACCGGATGCCGCGACCCGGCCGGTCGAGCCCGCTCCGGCTCCGTCCGTGCTCGAGGCCTCGTCGGCGCCGGCGGCACCGTCCGTCACCGCTGAGGCCGGGGCTCTGCCTGAGGCGCCCGCGCCGTCGTCGGTGACCGTGCCCGCCGCCGGTGGACCGGTCGTCGCGCCATCCACGCCGCCGGCGCGACCGCGTACCGCGGCTGCGGCATCCGCTGCCCCGGCCGAGGCGCCCGTCAGTCGTCGCTCGCGCCGCGCCCTCGCCGGTGAGCAGCGCGTCGTCGCCGAGCCGTCGATCGCACCCGTGGCGCCGGCCGAGCCCGAGCGGCCGGCCGCCGCCTTCGCCGCCGAGCTGCCCACGCACGCCGAGCCCGCGCCGCTTCTCGACACGGTGCTCGCGCCCGCCGAGCCGTTCGAGCTGCTCGAGCCCGCGGCCGAGGAGGCGCCCACGACCGCCACCGCGACCGCCCTGGCGGAGCCGTCCCCGGCGGAGTCGTCGACGTCGTCCGGCACTCCGTCGACCTGGGCGGCCGAGTCGTTCGCCAAGCTCCTCGTCGCCGAGGCCGCGGCCACCGCCGCCACGACGGCGCCGCTGGTCGAGACCACGCCGGCGCCCGCCCCGGTCGCGCAGGCGGCTCACGCCGAGGCTGCGCCGATGGAGTCGGCGCCGACGGTCACCGCCTCCGCCGCTGAGCAGCCCGCCGCAGCGCGGGCGTCCCGCCCGCGTGCCGAGCGGCCCCGCACCGAGCGCATCGAGCCCCTGACCGGCCCGATCCCCGCGCCCCCGGCATCCGGAATCGACGAATTCGAGGCCGCAGCGCGACTGTTCTCGTTCACCGCCGAGACCCCCGTCCAAGAGGCCGCTGCCGAGGCGACCGGCGAGTCCGCGACTGAGTCCGGGCCGGCGGCCGAGGCCGAGCCGGCGACGCACACCGCCCCCCGCCGCTCGGCCGCACGCCGCGGCTCCGCTTTCAAGCGGGCGGCGACCGCCTCGTTCTCGGTGGGCGTTTTCGGCATCGTGGGTCTCATGGCCGTCGGCATGACCACGCCCGCCGAGGCTGTCGCCGCGGTCAGCGGCGTCGACGCGTCGCTCTCGGTGGTGGCATCCGGCGACAGCTCGCTGCCCGTGATCGACGAGGACGAGATCCAGGCCTACGTCGCCCCCGTCGACGCGCAGAGCGACACCCTGCAGCGCACCGAGACGTACTCGACCACGACGACGGCGCAGCTCGCCTCTGAGGCGGGCATCCGCAACTTCTCGAACCTTTTCCACAACAACCCGAACTCCAACGTCCAGTGGCCCTTCGCGGTCGGCGTGACGATGTCGTACGGGTTCGGCATGCGCTCCGGCCGCATGCACGAAGGCATCGACTTCACCCCCGGCGCCGGCGCGCCGGTGCAGGCGATCGCCGACGGCACCGTCCGGGTCGCGTCCGAAGCGGGCGGCGCCTACGGCGTGCACGTCATCATCGACCACATCGTCGACGGTGAGCTGGTGTCGAGCCACTACGCCCACATGCAGTACGGCTCGCTGCAGGTCACCGCCGGCCAGCACGTGACCGTGGGCACGATGCTCGGCCGCACGGGGAACACCGGACGCTCCTACGGCGCCCACACGCACTTCGAGATCCTCAAGAACGGCACCACGGCCATCGACCCGATGCCGTGGCTGCGCACGTACACCGACGGGACCCACACCGTGGGTTGAGCCGGTTCGGATGGATGCCGCGGCTCTGGTATCCTCTTCTAGTTGCCTGCTCGCAGGCAGCACGCCCCGATAGCTCAGTGGCAGAGCACTTCCATGGTAAGGAAGGGGTCGTCAGTTCAATCCTGACTCGGGGCTCGCAGCATCCACATCGTGACCGTCGGATGCGTATGGCGGGGTAGCTCAGTTGGTGAGAGCGCACGACTCATAATCGTGAGGTCGCGGGTTCAAGCCCCGCTCCCGCTACAGATCAGGACCCCCGGCTTTCGGGGGTTTTGTCGTTTCCGTCGGGCGTGACCGACAACTTCCGGCCCGCAACCCTCGACGCGAGCGTCTGCGACTTCCCGAAGGCATCGCGACCGTGCGGCCGCCTGTCGCCGACTCGGGCGGACGGGGGTGGTGCGGTGTCCGCTCAATGGACTCGATGTCGCGAACGCTCGCTCACGCCCGCGAGGGATAGACGCCCTCCAGCGCGATGCACCAGTTGAGCACCAGATAGGGCTGCATGTTCTCGTGCGGCTGGCCCGAGCCGCCGCCGGCGATCATCCCGGCGTTCATCTGCAGGTCTCCCGGCGTGCCGTACGACGAGCCCGCCGCCGTCACCGACGGAAAAGCGCCGCTGGGATTCTTCGTCGTGGGCGTGGACGACGCCGCGACGGTGTGCGAGTGCGCCGGGATGGTCGCCGAGGTGAGCGTCACCGTCTCGTTGCCGCCGAGCTCGCCCTGGGTGCGATTCGTCAGCCCTGGCCCTTGGCCGAAGGCGAGCGACGTGCGGCCGCGCAGGTCGGGCAGGGCGAACGTCGTCTGCCCGTTGCCGCCGTACATCGTGCCCAGGAGTGAGAAGAGGGCGGTGTTCGACTGGATGGCCAGGAGCTGGCCGTTGCACAGCGCCCAGCCGACGGGCGCGAAGTTGAATCCGAAGCAGCGAAGCTCGCCGATGAAAGGGTCCACGTGTACTCCAAACAGTTGAAAACGGCCTCCCCCCGAGGCGCAACCGAGACCGAGGTCTGTACACGGGGCCGATCGCAGTCATAGTGTGCCCTCAACAGGACAATGTCCACCAGACCTCGCCTTTTCCCAACGACGCGAGGCGGGTCTCTCCCCGGGGGTATGAGAAGTGGCCGGTTACGATGTCGCGCGCGGGGCCGCCGCGCCCCGACGATCCGCACGACGGTGGGTGGCGGCATCCGTCACCATCGCCCTGACCCTGTTCGGCGTGGTCGCCGCGCCGTCCTTTGCTCAGGCAGACGGCCCCACGACTTTCAGCAACACGTCGGCGATCGCCATCCCCGCCGCCGGGTCGGCGGACCAGACCGGCGAGGCCAACCCCTACCCGTCGGCGATCACGGTGGCGGGCATGAACGGCGCCGTCACCAAGGTGCAGGTGGTGTTCCACGACCTCAGCCACGCCTCGCTCGGCGACGTCGACGCCATGGTCGTGGCCCCGACCGGCGCCAACCTGGTCGTACTGTCGGACGCCGACCAGCCGAGCGGATCGCTGACGTTCTCGACCAACGCCACGCTGACCTTCGACGACGCGGCCGCGGGCGGCGTGCCCACCGGCAACGTGCCCACGGGCACGTATCGCCCCACGAACGGCAGCGGGCCGGACTCGTTCCCGGCACCCGCGCCCTCGCCGTCGGCGCAGACGACCCTCGCCGGCGCGTTCACCGGCATCAACCCCAACGGCACGTGGCAGCTCTTCATCGTCGACGACGCGACGGGCGACCTCGGCCAGATGGCGGGCGGATGGAGCCTCGTGATCACCACGGAGGTGGCGGCGGTCACGACGACCACGACCGTCACCACCTCGGGCTCACCGTCGACGACCGGCGCCCCGGTCACCTTCACCGCGACGGTCACGGGCGGGGGGAGCCCCGTGACGACGGGGACGGTCGCGTTCACCGCCGACGGCGTGACGATCGGCGGTCCCGTCGCCGTCAATGCCTCGGGCACGGCCTCGCTCACGACGACCGCGCTGGCGGAGGGCACCCACCTGATCGTCGGCACCTATTCGGGCAGCACCGGCTTCCTGACGAGCAACGGCTCGGTGTCGCAGCGCGTCGACAACCAGACCACGGTGACGGGCAACACCTTCTGCAACACCGGACCGCTCACGATCCCGGGTCAGGGCGCGTCGTCGCCCTACCCGTCGAACATCACCGTCTCGGGCCTCACCGCACCGATCACCAACGTGACCGCGACGCTGAACGGCCTGTCGCATCAGGTGCCCGTCGACGTCGACGTCATGCTGTCAGGGCCGGCGCCGGCGACCAACCTGGTGCTGATGAGCGACGTCGGCGGCACCTCGGCCGTCAGCGGCGCGACGGTCACCTTCGCCGACGCGGCGGCGACGGCCGTGCCGACACCGCTCGTGTCGGGAACGTTCCGCCCGACGGACGACGACGCGGATGTGCCGGATGCCGCGTTCCCGGCGCCGGCGCCGTCACCGAGTGGGGCGACCGCGCTGTCGACCTTCGACGGTGCGAGCGCCAACGGCGTCTGGAGCCTGTGGGTGGTCGACGACGCCTCCGGCGACGCCGGGTCGATCAGCGGAGGCTGGTGCCTCACCATCACGACCCTGAGTGCGACGACGACGGCGCTGGCGTCGAGTCTGAACCCGTCGACCTTCGGACAGTCCGTGACTTTCAGTGCCACGGTCACCTCGGGCGGCGCGCCCGTCACCGCCGGGTCCGTCGTGTTCGCCGACGGTGCGACGACGCTCGCCGCCGTGCCGATCGATGGTGCCGGTCAGGCGAGTCTCACGACGAGCGCGCTCGCGGTGGGGACCCACGCGATCACGGCGAACTACTCCGGAACCCCGGATTTCGGGGCGAGCGACGCGAGCCTCTCGCAGGTCGTACAGGTCGTGCCCACCGCGACGGCGCTCAGCTCGAGCCTCAATCCGTCGGAGGTCGGCGATCCAGTGACGTTCACCGCGGTGGTGACGGCGGGCGGCTCGCCGGTGACGAGCGGGTCGGTCACGTTCGCGGACGGCGCGACCACGCTCGCGACGGTGGCGGTGGGCCCGACGGGCACGGCGACGTTCACGACGGCGGCGCTGGCGGCCGGCGCTCATGCGGTGTCGGCGACCTATGGGGGCACGGCGGTGTTCGCGACGAGCAGCGCCGGCCTGGATCAGACTGTGGACGTCGTGCCGACGTTGACGGCGCTCAGCTCGAGCCTCACTCCGTCGGAGGTCGGCGATCCGGTGACGTTCACCGCGACGGTGACGGCGGGCGGTTCGCCGGTGATGAGCGGGTCGATCACGTTCGCGGAGGGCGCGACCACGCTCGCGACGGTCACGGTCGATGCGACGGGCACGGCGACGTTCACGACCGATGCGCTGGCCGCCGGCACGCACACGATCAGCGCGGCATACTCCGGCACCGCCGCCCTGGGTGCGAGCGCCGACGATGTCGAGCAGTCGGTGCTCGAACCCGTCGTCGCGGACGCCGGCGGTCCGTACTCGGTCGCCGAGGGCGGCAGCCTCACGCTGGACGGCTCGGGATCAACCCCCGAGGCGGACTACGCGTGGGATCTCGACGCCGATGGCGACTTCACCGACGCGAGCGGGCCGGCCCCGACCCTGACCTGGACGCAGCTCGAGGCCCTCGGCATCGACGACGGCCCGTCGACGCACACCATCGCGCTCAGGGTGACGGTCGGCGCCCGGGCAGAAACCGCCACCGCCGTCCTCGACGTGGTGAACACCGCGCCCGACGCGGTGGTGACGGGTGCGCTGACGGCGACGGCCGGGGTGCCGTTCACCATCAAGGTCGGCGCCGACGACCCGTCGGCCGCCGACATGGCCGCCGACTTCGTCTACACCGTGGATTGGGGCGACGGCTCCGCCGTCATCACCGACACCGGGCCCGCCGATCCGCCGTACACACACACCTACGCGGCCGCCGGGACGTACACGGCGACGCTGACCGCGACCGACAAGGACGGCGGCACGAGCGATCCGCTCACGATCCAGGTGGTCGTCGCCGCGGCCGCGACGCCCACTCCGACGCCGCCGAGCACGACGCCCCCGCCGGCGCGTCCGGCCGGGGGAGGCGGGCTGCCCGTGACCGGTGCTGACGCGAGTGCCGCGACGCTGGCCGCCGGAATCCTGCTCCTCCTCGGTGCCGCGCTCGTCGCCGTCGGCCGTCGAACGGCGCGCCGGACGAGCTGAGCGTCAGCCGGATCGTCCGGGCGGCCGCGGTCGCCATCCCGGTCGGACCGGTCGCGGAGACGCCGCATGGCCGCTCCCCAGAAGCGGCCATGCGTGCGAGCCCGGGCGAGGTGCGGCGCGTCCCCCCACGCGCCGCCCTCGTCCTTCCGCCCATCCCCAGTGGCGCTCGGTTCCCCCGTCTCGCGTCGGCTCGTCTCCCCAGGCGGTCCGGCGTCATTCGGTGGTGATTCGAGCATGACGCCCCGACCGCAAGGGAAGCGCAAGAGGAGCGCAACTCCTCCCGAAAGTCCCCACGACGTTCGCCCGCGAGGCGATGTCGCGGGCCGCGCGTAGCATGCGCGCATGCCGGAGCGGGTGGAACTGTGGTGGGCGCGACGCCAGTTCTCCAAGGGTGCCGACGTGCCGTATCCGGTCGGCACCTACCGGTCGCAGTGGGCGGCGTACCCGGCGCTGGTGCGCCAGTACCATCCCGACCTCAACGCCGGAATCGCACTGACGCAGGTGCCGCCGGCCGCGGACGTGCTGCTGCTGTGGCAGTGCGAGTCGGGGCACACCTTCGCCGCGACGCCGTCCGAGCAGCGGGCGCGTCCCGGTCGCGAACGCCGGCGGTCGGCATGGTGCCCGGAGTGCTCAGCGCTCGCCCTGCGCCCACGGATGCCGGTTGCCGCTCGGGTCGAGAATGCCGCCCCGCCGCGGCGTGCGAAGCCGACGCGGGCGGTGTGCGCGAAGACCCCGTCCCTGCCGCCGGGGGAGCCGTTCGTGAGCGCCTGTGCGCCGAAGCCGGCGTCGGCCGTGGAGGCACGCATCCGAGCCGACGTCTTCGCGCGGCTCGCGGTCACGCCCGGCCTCACGGCCATCCGCACCTCCCGGCCCTTCTTCGACCACCTCGAGGTGTGGCCCGACATCCTGCTGCCCGAGCTTCGCGTCGCGATCGAGTACGACAGCGTCGGGCGCCACGGGCTCGAGCATGTGGGCCGACGAGAGGAGGCCGACCGGCGCAAAGATCGCGCCGTGCGGGTCGTCGGCTGGGAGGTGGTGCGGCTGCGGGCCGGCAAGCTCGAGCCGCTCGGGCCGCATGACGTGCCGCTGACATCATGGTCACGGCGGACCGAGATGCGCCTCATCGACGCTCTCCGCGACATCCGCGGGCCGCTGCTCGTGGACGCCTACCTGACCTGACCCGCCGGGCGGTGCGTGATGCACGCCGGTGTCGGAGGGACTGGCTACGGTGGGAGCCGGAGGGGACATGAAGACCAGACGATTCACTCGCACCTCGACGCAGCTGCCGCGCCGCGGGCACGTGCTCGTGACCATCACGGTGGTCGACGAGAACGGATTCACGTCCCAGTACGAGACGGTCGAGACCCCCGTCGGCGCGTTGCGCGACGGGGTGGCCGCCATCCACGTGGCGGCGGTCACCGCCGACGGCGCCGCCGACTCCCGCACCGCCTGATCCTCGCGAGCCACCCCTTGCGCACGGGGCGTGGTGCACTTAGCATCGAACATAGATTCGATGAAGGGGGACCTCGATGCGAACGGTCATGCGATCAGATGTACAGGTGTGGTGCGAGCGCGGGCGCCCGGTCCGGCTGGTCGTCGAGAGCGAGCGATGGCGCATCATCGACACGCCCACGCGCAGCGACGGCGGGCGTCTGTTCCAGAGCTGGCGGTTCACCGCCCGCAGCGACGTCGACCACCGCACGCGGGTGATGGATGTGGAAGAGGTCGACGGTCACTGGATGCTCGTCGCAGCGTGGGACTGAGGCGCTGACCGCGCGGCATCCTCTCGCGATGTGAAGAACCGGGGATCTTCGCACGGTGAAGCGCCGCTCCGATCTTGAAACATGAATCGTGCGTCAGGTATCGTCCCGCAGGGCGGCTTCCCCGAGTCGCTTCCGCGCTCTACAAGGAGGTACCAGCGCATGACATCCGCAACCCCGGCGAAGACGCCGATGAGGCAGTCGAGTCTCCGACGGGTCGTCACCGCGTCCATGGCCGGCACCGTCGTCGAGTGGTACGAGTTCTTCCTCTACGCCACCGCCGCGACGCTCGTGTTCAACAAGATCATGTTCCCGCCCTCGGACGACCCGTACGCCCCGATCATCGCGGCGTTCGTCACCTATGCCGTCGGGTTCGTCGCCCGGCCGCTCGGCGGGATCGTGTTCGGTCACTTCGGCGACAAGTACGGCCGGAAGAAGCTCCTGCAGTTCGCCATCATCCTCGTCGGCGTCGCGACCTTCCTCATGGGCTGCCTGCCGACGTTCGACATGATCGGCTACTGGGCGCCCGCGCTCCTCATCGCGCTGCGCTTCGCGCAGGGCTTCGCGGTCGGCGGCGAGTGGGGTGGCGCGGTCCTGCTGGTCGCGGAGCACTCGCCCGACAAGCGCCGCGGGTTCTGGGCATCGTGGCCGCAGGCCGCGGTGCCGGTCGGCAACCTGCTCGCGACGGTGGTGCTGCTCGTGCTCAGTCGCGCACTCAGCGAGGAGCAGTTCCTCGCCTGGGGATGGCGCGTCGGCTTCTGGCTGTCGGTCGTGATCGTCGCCGTCGGCTACTACGTGCGCACCCGCGTGACCGATGCGCCGATCTTCGTCGAGGTGCAGAAGGAGGTCGAGCAGTCCAAGGCGCTCCGCTTCGGAGTGCTCGAGGTCATCCGGCGCTACCCCCGGGGCGTCCTGACGGCGATGGGGCTCCGGTTCGCCGAGAACATCATGTACTACCTCGTCGTGACGTTCTCCATCGTCTACCTCAGCACCGCGCTCGAGATGGAGACGGCGGCGATCCTCTCGTGGCTGGTGATCGCGCACATCATCCACATGCTGGTGATCCCGGTCATCGGCGGCCTCACCGACCGCATCGGCCGCAAGCCGGTGTACCTCATCGGCACGATCGGGGCCGCCGCGTGGGGCTTCGTCGCCTTCCCGATGTTCGACACCCGCGACCCGGTGATCATCATCGCGGCGATCTGCCTCGGTCTGTTCATCCACGCCTTCATGTACGCGCCGCAGCCCGCGATCATGTCGGAGATGTTCCCGACGCGCATGCGCTACTCGGGGGTCTCACTCGGGTACCAGGTGACGTCGATCGTCGCCGGCTCGCTCGCGCCCATCATCGCGACCGCGCTCCTGCGTGACACCGGATCCTCCCTCTCGGTCGCCGTCTACCTCGCGATCGCCGCAGCGATCACGCTGGTCGCCGTGGTCTCGATGCGGGAGACGAAGGGCTCGTCGCTGCACGACCTCGACCGGCTCGACGAAGAGCGGCTGGCCGCAGACCGCGTGGCTGCCGACGCCTGACCGCAGCGATCCCGCGGGCCGTCCGCATCCGCGCGGGCGGCCCTCGGAACGTCGGTGCGCGTCAGATCCCGCGGCTCCTCGTCGGCCGGGCCACCGGCATCCGGAACACGATCACGGTCGTGACCGCCAGGATCACGATGCCGAGGGATTCCACGATCACCGTCTCGCGGACGAGCATGAAGTCCCACGTCTCGGTGATGCCGAACAGGCCGACGGTGAGCGCCAGCACGAGGGCGAGCAGCGTCGCGATGAGGAACAGCAGACTCAGCGCGGTCGTCACCTGCAGCAGCCGGCCGTGCAGCACCAGCATGCCGATCGCCAGCACGAGACCCGCGATCGCATTGAGCACGAACATGACGCCGAGGATGCCGCCGACCCCGTTGAAGACGAGGAACAGGTGGATGCCGCCTGCCGCGAGAAGTGCCAGGGCGCTGAGGATCCGCATGACCCAGAGCATGCGTCCGCCGGTTTCGGTCATGGTCCTACCCGCTCTCTTCCGGAGGTGAGGTGGTCGACGCCTTCTCCTGGGACACGATCCCGGACCCCCTGCGGTTCATCCTGATGAGCCACAGCACATCGCGACCGAACGACTCCGACACCAGCGCCAGCGCCGCCGCGGCCATCAGGAGGTTTCCCGCCGGCGGAAGAAGCTGCGACGCGACCACGGTCAGTGCCACCCCGCAGGCGGCGGTGACCACCTTGCGCCAGTAGCGCGGCGGCAGGGTCCGGCGCATCCACGGCAGCAGCCACCCGGCCGCCACGAACGCGTAGCGCAGCAGCCCGATGATGAGCACCCACCAGCCGACGTAGCGCGCGTCGTAGACGCAGAGCGCGAGCAGGAGGTAGGCGTCGACCTCCATGTCGAACTGCGCGCCGAGCTCGCTCTCGCTGGCGGTGCGGCGGGCGACCCAGCCGTCGAGGCCGTCGAGCACCAGGGCGCAGGCGGTCAGCGAGACGAGCAGGAGCGTCGGCACCGGGCCGGAGAACGACGCGACGATCAGCGCGGTGACGAGGCCCACGAGCGTCGAACGGGTCGCCGTGACGGCGTTGGCAGGCCCGAGCCGCCCCGCGCCGCGGCGGCGGAGCCCCCGAGTGAGCAGCAGCGTCGAGACCACCAGGTAGCCGGCGCCGGCGGCCCCTGCGTACCAGGGCAGCGGGGCTCCGATCCCGATCGCCACCAGGCCCGCGCACCCGGCTGCGACCCACCACCACGGCTGCGCCCACGCGGCACGGCTCCCCGCCTCGGGCGCAGGCGGCGGCCCGTCGAGCCGTGGCGGACGCTGAACTTTTCGCATGCACGCTCCGTGTACTCCTCATGGCGGACACCAGGAACACGACGCAGGCACCCGTCGCGGTTCACCTCGAGGATCCGGATGCCGCCACCGCCTGGTGGACGACGGGCCCGGGGAAGGGCCAGTTCCGGTCGGAGCCGCTGCCGACACCCTCCGCCGCAGAAGCGGCGGTGCGCACGCTCTGGACGGGGATCAGCCGCGGCACCGAATCGCTCGTGGCACGCGGGGCGGTGCCGGAGTCCGAGCGCGAGCGCATGCGGGCGCCGTTCCAGGCCGGCGACTTCCCGTTCCCGGTGAAGTACGGCTACCTCAACGTCGGCGTGGTCGAGAACGGCCCGTCGGCGCTGCGCGGCCGAACCGTGTTCGCTCTCGTCCCGCACCAGTCCCGCTATGTCGCCCCGGCCGACGCGCTCGCGGTGGTGCCCGACGACGTCCCCGCCCGGCGCGCGGTGCTCGCCGGCGCGGTCGAGACCGCGGTGAACGTGCTGTGGGATGCCGCGCCCGTGGTGGGCGACCGCGTGCTGGTGGTCGGGGCCGGGATCGTCGGGGGCGCGATCGCCCGCCTGGCCCGCGGCATCCCGGGCGCGGAGGTGACCCTGGTGGACGTCGACCCGGGCAAGGCGGCCACGGCGCACGCACTCGGCGTGGCGTTCGCCGAGGCGGAGGACCTCGGCGACGCCGATCTCGTCGCGGATGTCGTCATCGAGGCCAGCGGCACCGGCGCGGGTCTGCAGCGGGCGCTGCGTGCGGCACCCACCGACGGGGAGGTGGTCGTCGCGAGCTGGTACGGCAGCGACGCCGTCCCGCTCGAGCTCGGTGCGGACTTCCACTCGCGCCGCATCGCGATCCGCTCCAGCCAGGTGGGTGCCGTGAGCGTGCGCCGGCGCGCGCAGCGCTCCACGCGCGACCGCCTCGCCCTCGCGCTGCGGCTGCTGGCCGATCCGGCGTTCGACGCGCTGCTCGGCGGCGCGACGCCGTGGCGGGCGCTCCCCGAGATCACCGCGGCGCTCGCCGCCGGCAGCGCCGGAGTACTGTGCCAGACGATCGATTGGAGTGCCGAATGACCTTCAGCGTCACCGTCCGCGACCATCTGATGATCGCCCACAGCCTTCGCGGCGACGTGTTCGGCCCGGCGCAGCAGCTGCACGGGGCGACGTACCTCGTCGATGCCACCTTCCGCGCCGCCGCCCTCGACGACGACGGCGTCGTGGTCGACATCGGTCGCGCCGGCGACCTCGTCCGGCGGATCGTGGGGGAGCTGACCTACCGCAATCTCGACGACGTGCCCGACCTGCAGGGTGTCAACACGACGACCGAGCGGCTGTGCCAGGTCATCGGCGACCGCCTCGCCGTCGCCGTGCGCGAGGGCGCGGTCGGTGACGCGGACCTCAGCGGCATCACCGTCACCCTGCACGAGTCGCACGTCGCCTGGGCCTCTTACGAGGTGGCCTTGTGACGAGCGGCCGGTCGGTCCGCTTCGTCGTCCCCGACGGGATCGACGATCCGCATCGCGTGAGCGGCGGAAATGTGTACGACCGGCGTGCGTCCGACGGGCTGCGTGATCTCGGCTGGCAGGTCGCCATGGTCGAGGTCGGGGAGGGAGCGGACGCGGCATCCGCTCTCCGCTCGATGCCCGACGACGCGCTCGTCCTCGTGGACGGGCTCGTGGCGGGCTGGGCGCCCGCGGCGATGGTCGAGGCCGCCGGGCGACTGCGGCTGGTGGTGCTCGCGCATATGGTCGTCGCGTCGTTCCCTGACGCCACCGAGCCGGCGGTCGAGGCCGAGCGCCGCGTGCTGGCGGCGGCGCGGGGCGTGATCGTGCCGAGCCGATGGGCCGCGGCCGAGCTGGCGCGACGGGGCCTCGTCCCCGATCAGTGCGTGCGGATCGCCGTGCCGGGGGTCGACGTGCCGGTTCACCCGGCCGAGCCGAGCGGTGACGGCGCGCTGCTGTGCGTGGGTGTGATCGCGCCCCACAAGGGGCAGGACACGCTGCTCGACGCGCTCGCGGCGCTGCCCGACGTCGACTGGACGTGCGCCCTCGTCGGCGCCGCCGACGCGGACCCCGACTTCGCGTCCGAGGTGGCCGCACGCGCCGCGGCGCTCGGGGAACGGGTGCAGCTGCTCGGCGTGCTCGACGAGGCCCGGCTCGCCGCGCTCTACCGCCGCAGCGCGCTGCTCGTCGCGCCCTCGCGCGTCGAGACCGGGGGGATGGCGGTCGCCGAGGCGCGCGCCCACGGGCTGCCGGTCGTCGGCGCCGACACGGGCGGCATCGCCGACGCGCTGGCGGACGGCGGCGGGATCCTCGTCGCCCCGGACGACCCGGACGCGCTCGCCGCCGCCCTGCGCGGCTGGCTGTGCGACCCGGAGCTCCGCCGCCGGCTGCGCGGCGAGGCGCTCGCCGCCCGTGCGGCGCTGCCGCGCTGGTCCGGCACGGTCGCCGACATCGCTCGAGCGCTGGAGGCGGCGGCATGAGCTCCATCTCGACCGCGACCGCCGACTGGCTCGCGCTGCGGGCGCCCGCCGACGATGCCGCCCGTTCTGTCGAGCTGGCGCAGCGGCTGGCGCGGATGCTCGAGCGCGACCCCGCGCCGCAGGTGGTGCACGACCTCGGCGCGGGCACGGGCTCGATGACCCGCTGGCTCGCACCCCGGCTGCCGGGACCGCAGAAGTGGATCCTCCGCGACGGCGACGCCGGCATCCTCGCCCACCTCGACCTCGCGCCCGTCGCCGATGCGACCGGTCGCCCGATCCGGTCCGACGTGGTCGTGGAGCACCTCGCCGAGCTCCCGCGCGATGCGTTCCACGGCGCCGCGGCGGTGGCGGCATCCGCTCTCCTGGACGTGGTCACCGAGACCGAGGCCGGCCGCATCGTCGCCGCGTGCGTGGACGCCCGCACGCCGGCGTTCTTCAGCCTCTCGGTGACCGGGCACGTCCGGCTGCGTCCGGGACGCGACGCCGTCGAAGACGACCTGCGCCGCGCCTTCAACGACCATCAGCGTCGCGAAGCCGACGGCAGGCGGATGCTGGGGCCCGATGCCGTCGCGGTGGTCGCCGGCCTGTTCGCGTCGGCCGGATGGCACGTGCGCACCGCGGCGACGCCGTGGCGACTCGACGCGCAGGCCGGCCCGCTCCTGGACGAATGGCTCGACGGATGGGTGGCCGCGGCCGTCGAGCAGCGGCCCGAGCTGGCCCGCGTCGCGGGCGAGTACCGGCGCCGTCGCCGCGCGCAGGCCGAGGACGGCCGCCTGCGCGCGACGGTCTCGCACGAGGACCTGCTGGCATGGCCCGACTGACGAGCCTGCCGCCGCGCGTGCGATCCGGGCTGCGGATCGCCGCGGCGCTCGCCGTCGTGGCCGCCACGATCGCCGTCGTGGGGGTGCCCTCCTTCCTCCACGGGCTGACGTCGCTCTCGCCGCTGGCGATCCTGGCGGCCCTGGCGCTCGCCGCGGTCGCGACGGCGGCGGCGGCGTGGCGCTGGCGCGTCGTGTCGGCCGGCTTCGGCCTGCCGCTGGCGTGGACCGCCGCCGTCGGGTCGTACTACCGGTCGCAGTTCCTCAACACGGTGGTCCCGGGCGGGGTCTGGGGCGATGTGCACCGTGCCTACGTGCAGGGGCGGCATCACGAGCGGCTCGACCTGGCGGCGCGCGCCGTCGCGGCCGAGCGGATCGCCGGGCAGCTCGTGCAGCTGCTCCTCACCCTCGCGATCCTGCTGCCGCTCGGACTCAGCTCGCCGCTCGCGCCGCTGGCGTGGGCCACCGCCGCGCTGGCGGTGCTCATCGGCGCGGCGCTCATCGTCGTGGCGGCCACCCGGCGCGGGCGCCGGGCGGCGCGGCGCGAGTACCGGCTGCTGCGGCCCGTGCTCGTCCGCCCGTCGCGGCTGATCGCCATCGCCGCGGCCTCGGTCGTCGTCGTCGCCGCGCACGCGACGACCTTCGTGGTGGCGGGCCTGGCCGCCGGCATCCGCGCCGATGCCCGCGACCTCGCCCTCGTGGCGCTGATCGTGCTCGCGGCCGCCGCGATCCCGGTCAACGTCGGAGGCTGGGGACCGCGCGAGGCGGTCGCCGCTGCGGCCTTCGCGCTGGTCGGTCTCGGTTCGGCGGCCGGCCTCGCGGTCTCGACCGCGTACGGCGTGCTCGTCCTCGTGGCCCTCGCCCCAGGCGCCGTCGTGCTGCTCCTGGACCGCTTCCGCTCGCCCGGCCGGAGGAGCATCATCGGGGGGAGGAGATCCGCATGAGCGAGCGACCGTACGTGACCCTGAGCTGTGCGATGTCGATCGACGGCTACCTCGACAGCGCCGAGCCGGCACGGCTCGCCATGTCGAACGCGGCGGACCTCGACCGCGTCGACGCCGTGCGCGCCCATCACGACGCCATCATGGTGGGCGCCTCGACCGTCCGTCGCGACAACCCGCGGCTGCTGGTGAGGGATGCCGCACGCCGGGCGCGCCGGCTCGCCACCGGCCGGTACGAGTCACCCGCGAAGGTCACGGTGACGGCGAGCGGCGAGCTCTCGCCCGACGCGGCGTTCTTCACCACCGGCGACGGCCCGCGCATCGTCTACTGCCCGCGCGAGCGCGCGACCGCCGTGCGCGACCGGCTGGGCGACCGGGCGACGGTCGTCGGGCTGGGGGAGGACTGCGTCACCATGGCGGCCCTCGTCGAGCATCTCGGGGCCCAGGAGGGCGTGCGCAGCCTCATGGTCGAGGGAGGGGGCACCGTGCTCACGCAGTTCCTCAGCGCCGACCTCGTCGATGAGCTGCACCTGGTGGTCGCACCGTTCTTCGTCGGCGAGGCGCGCGCGCCCCGCGTGGTCGGCCCCGCCGCGTATCCCTGGACGGCGGGTCGCCGCGCGCACCTTGCCGACACCCGGCAGATCGGGGACGTGGTGCTGCTGCGCTACGCGCTCTCCGAGCGCTTCGGCATGCTGGACGCGCGGGAGTCCGCCACCGGCGCGGAAGCGCTCGCCGCGCAGGCCGCCGATGCCGAGGCGGTCACCGCCGAGCTGCCGTGAACCGCGGGCCTGCGGCGCCGCGACCCACGCGCCGGGCGCGGGCGGCCACCGGCTGCGCGATCGCCCTCCTCGTCGTGCTGCCGCTGGTTCCGGGCGTCTTCGCGACGGGGTCGCCGTTCGGGCTCATCCGGGTGCCGGTCGAATCGATCGTCGTCCTGCTGGTCCTCGCGCTCGTGCCGTGGCGGATGCCGCGCCTCGCGGTGGCGACGCTCTTCGGCGCCTTCGTGGCCATCGCGGTGCTTCTGGCGGGCATCGATCGCGGCTATCAGGCGGCGCTCGGCATGCGCTTCGTGCCGCTGGACTGGCCCCAGCTCGGCGACGCCTACGGGGTGATCGCCGCGGCGATCGGCACGACTCCGGCGAGCGCGATGTTCACCCTCGCGGCCGCGGTGATCGCGGCGATCTGCGCGGCCCTCGCGTGGGCCGCGCTCCGCGTGGACGCGGCCGTCCGCGGGTTCCCGCGTGGCCATGTCGCCCTCGCGGCGGTGACCGCGGCGTGGATCGCGTTCGCCGCGGCCGCCCCGCCGCTCGGCGCCGCCGCTCCTGTTGCGGCCGCGGCATCCACCGGATCCATCGGCTCGGCGCTCTCACGAACCGTGTCGGCACTCCAGACGCGGGCTCTCGTGGCGCGCGAGATCGCGGACGACGCCTTCGCCGACGTACCCGCCGACAAGCTCCTCGCCGGCCTCCGCGGCAAGGACGTCGTCATCGTGTTCGTCGAGAGCTACGGCCGGGTCGCGCTCGAGGGCGATGGGGTGTCGGACGGAGTCCAAAACGTGCTGCGCGCCGCCGAGGACGACCTCGCCGGCGCGGGCTACTCGATGCGGAGCGCGTGGCTCACCTCGCCCACCTTCGGCGGCGTGAGCTGGCTCGCCCACGCCACGCTGCAGACCGGGGTGTGGGCCGATGCGCAGGCGGTGTACGACCAGGTGGTGCAGAGCGACCGGCTCAGCCTCAGCGCCGCGTTCGGCAGGGCGGGCTGGCGTACGGTCAGCGACGTCCCGTCGAACACCCGGCCGTGGGAGGCGGGGGCGACCTTCTACGGCTACGACCTGCTGCTCGACGCGACCAACGTGGGCTACCGCGGGCCGTCGTTCGGCTACGCCCGCATCCCCGACGAGTACACGCTGAAGCACTTCGCCGATCGGGTGCTCGCCGACGGTGAGCCGCCCGTGATGGCCGAGATCGATCTCGTGTCGTCGCACACGCCGTGGGCGCCGCTTCCCGAGCCGGTGCCATGGGCGCAGATCGGTGACGGATCGGTGTACGCCGAGCAGGCCGCCCGGAGCCCGTCGGCGAGCGAGGTGTGGCAGGATCCCGCGAGCGTGCGGCGCGCGTACGGCCGTTCCATCGAGTACGCGCTCGGTGCATTGGGGTCGTTCCTGCGGAACGCCGACGACCGCGACCTCGTCGTCATCGCCCTCGGCGACCACCAGCCCGCCGCCATCGTGAGCGGCGAGCGCGCGTCGCGGGACGTGCCCGTCAGCATCATCGCGAAGGATCCGGCCGTCGTCGACGCGATCGCCGGCTGGGGGTGGTCGGCCGGTCTGCGTCCGGATGGCGAGTCCCCGGTCTGGCCGATGGACGCGTTCCGCGACCGGTTCCTGGCGGCCTTCTCGGCGGCGCGGTGAGCGCTCCCGCCGTGCGGCAGGGCAGCTGGCAGGATGACGGGATGACGTTCACGGTGCGCGAGCCCCGCGTGCAGGAGGCGGCCGAGATCGCCGACGTGCACGTGACGACGTGGCGCGAGACCTACACGGACCTGCTGCCGGACGGCTTCATCGACGACGACCATGTCCGCGCCCGGCACCGGATGTGGGCGACGCTGCTGGCAGACCCGCGCGAGGAGTGGATCGTCCGCGTCGCGGAGCGGGACGGGGCCGTCATCGGGCTGGCCATGGCCGGTCCGGCCAACGGGCAGGAGGGCGAGCCGGCGCCGCGCGAGCGTCAGCTCTACATGCTCTACGTGCTCGCGGCCGAGCATGGTCGCGGAGCCGGGCAGGCGCTGCTGGACGCCGTGCTCGGTGAGGAGCCGGCGATGCTGTGGGTCGCGAAGGAGAATCCGCGTGCGGTCGCGTTCTATCGCCGCAACGGCTTCCGGTTCGACGGTGCCGAGCAGCAGGATCCGCTCGCGCCGAAGATCGTCGACGCCCGGATGGTGCGCTGACCCGCGGGGCGGCGACGCCCGGCAGCGCGTTGCGATGCGCTGATCGCGAGAGCGGATGCCGCATCCCGCGCGCGTGGGAGGCGGCATCCGTCCGTCCTTTCCCGTGTGCGCAGCCGCCGGACGGCGAGCCCCCGGCGTCTACGCTGTGAGGATGACCACGACTCCTCCCGGTTGGTACGACGACGGCCACGGCGCGCTGCGCTGGTGGGACGGGAGCCAGTGGACCGAGCACGTCGCGCAGCCCGACCCCGAGCCGTCCGACGCCCCCACCGAGGCAGAGATCGTGGCGGCGCAGCAGCGCGCCGAGCCGGCGCCCGCGTGGCCCGCCGCCGAGGAGCCGGCGCCCGCGTGGCCCGCCGCTTCCGAGCCCGCCGCCGCGGCGCAGCCCGTGGTCGGCGCGCACCCGGCGCCGGGGACGCCGGTCGAGCCCGCCGCCGGGGTGACGGCGTCCGGCGCCGCGGCATACGGGCAGCCGGGGTACGCGCAGCCGGGGTACGGGCAGGCGTCGTATGCGCAGGGCGAGTACGCCCAGCCGGGGTACGCGCAGGGGGCGTACCCCGACCCCGCGTATCAGGCGGGCGCGGCGACGGGCGGCGCCTTCGCCGCGGCGACCGAGCCGCGGAAGTCGAAGCTGTGGATCGTCTGGGTGGTGCTCGGGGTCGTGCTGCTGGGCGTCGTCATCGCCGCCACCGTGCTCATCCCGCTGCTGATCCTGTCGGCGTCGGCGGGCGGTGGGGCGGGGGCCGCCGGGCAGAGCGCCGACGAGCGCGCCGCCGCCTCGGCGGTGGAGGAGTACGACGCCGCGTGGCAGGACGGCGATTGCGACGGATTCACGGCCGCGACCAGCGACGACTTCCGTGCGCTCAACGGCTTCACCGACTGCACCGCGTTCGAGGCCGACGCCGAGGCGTTCGACGCGAACTTCGACGACTACGTGGTGACGATCACCGAGGTCGAGACCCAGGGCAGCCAGATCGCCGTGACGACGCGGGAGACCTACACCGCGCTCATCGACGAGAACGGCGAGCCCACCGACCCGACTCCGGGTGCCACCGTCTACCACTACACCCTCGTGGCGGCCGACGGCGGATGGGTCATCGACGACCTCACCTACGAATGAGCGAGCAGACAACGCCCACCCGCAGCGCGCGCTTCTTCCTCGTCTGCGTGCTGATCGGCCTCGTGGCGGGCCTGCTCTCGGGACTGTTCGGCGTGGGCGGCGGCACGGTCATCGTGCCGTTCCTCGTGCTGTTCCTCCGGTTCGACCAGCGCCTGGCGGCCGGAACGTCGCTCGCCGCCATCGTGCCCACGGCCACCGTCGGCGTCATCTCCTACGCGGTCCACGGCTCGGTCGCCTGGATCCCCGCGTTGCTGCTCGCCGCCGGTGCGGTCGTCGGCGCGCAGATCGGCACCTGGCTCCTGCCCCGGCTGTCGCTGACGGTGCTGCGCTGGGCGTTCGTGGCCTTCCTCGCCGCCGTCATCGTCAGCCTGTTCGTGGTGGTGCCGTCCCGCGATGCCGAGCTCGAGCTCACGTGGCTGAGCGGTGCGGCGCTGGTCGTGCTGGGCGTGGCCACCGGCATCCTGTCGGGACTCATCGGCGTCGGCGGCGGCATCGTCGTGGTGCCGGCGCTCATGCTGCTGTTCGGCACGAGCGACCTCGTGGCCAAGGGCACGTCGCTCCTCATGATGATCCCGACCGCGGTGTCGGGCACGATCGGCAACGTCCGTCGTCGCAACGTCGACCTCGTGGCGGCCGCCATCATCGGCGTGGCCGCCTGCACGACGACGGCGCTCGGCGCGTGGGCCGCCGTGCTGCTCGACCCGTTCCTCGCGAACGTGCTCTTCGCCGCCTACCTCGTCGTGATCGCGGTGCAGATGGGGCTGCGCGCCTGGCGCGGACGGGCGCGCCCCGCCCGCTGACGCACCGGGCGGTGGCGCTGGGCCGTCGCTCGTGCAGCCGCCGGTGAGACGCACTCGGGCGCGGGGCTCCGCCATCGCTCGCGTCGGGCCGGCGTGGTGCAGCCGACGCGGGGCTCCGCGATCGCTCGTACCGGCCGGTGGCGCTTGGGCCGTCGCTCGTGACCGGCAGGTGTGACGCACTCGGGCGCAGGGCTCCGCGATCGCTCGCTCCGCGCCGTCCGCCCTCGCACGCCCGATCTCGTCCGACCGGGCGCTCGGGACCGCTCGGTAGGATGTCCTGGTGCCAGTGAACCCCGAGCTCGTCGGCCGCGACTTCCCGCCGACCGCCCCCTACCTCGTGGGTCGCGAGAAGGTGCGCGAGTTCGCGCGCGCCGTCTTCGCCGACGACCCGCAGCACACCGACCCCGCCGCCGCGCAGGCGCTCGGTTACGCGGACGTCGTCGCGCCCCCGACCTTTCCGATCGTCGTCACCGACGCCACGCTCCAGCAGCTCCTCGCCGAACCCGACTCGGGCATCGTGCTGCAGAATGTGCTGCACGCCGAGCAGAAGTTCCGCTACAGCCGGCCGATCGTCGCGGGCGACGAGCTGACCGCACGGCTCGCCGTCACCGGGATCCGCGCGATGGGAGCCGCCGCGATGGTGACCAGCGAGTCCGAGATCACCGACGCCGACGGCGCCCACGTGGTGACCGCGACGTCGATTCTGCTGGTGGGGGAGGGCAGCGAGTGAGCGCGTTCGCGAACCTGAGCGTCGGCGACGTGGTCGCCGAGCGCACGGTGCATCTGACCCGGGAGTCCCTCGTGCGCTATGCGGGGGCATCCGGGGATTTCAACCCGATCCACTACCGCGACGACGTCGCCGCCGCCGTCGGCCTGCCGGGTGTCCTCGCCCACGGCATGCTCACGATGGGCGTCGCCGTCGGCACCCTGGCGTCGTGGCTGGGCGACAGCGGCCGCCTGCTCGACTACGGGGTGCGCTTCACCAAGCCCGTCGTGGTCGATCCCGAGACGGGCGCGGACGTCACCGTCGTGGCCAAGGTCGGAGCGGTCGACGACGAGTCGGCACGCATCGACCTCACCGTGTCGTACGCCGGCGCGACCGTGCTCGTCAAGGCGCAGGCGCGCGTGCGGACCACCGACTGACGCATGCCCGACATCACCCCGATCCCGCTCTCGGGACTGACCACGCTGCGCACCGGCGGCCTGCCCGCCCGCATGATCGACGCGGCGACGACCGACGAGCTCGTCGGCGCCCTGCGCGACGTCTGGGCGACCGGCGACGAGTGGCTCGTGCTCGGCGGCGGCTCCAACCTGTTCGTGGGAGACGAGCCGTTCGACGGCACCGTCGTGCGCGTGCTGACGAAGGGCATCGAGCGGATGCCGTCACCCCTGCCGGGTCGCGTGCGCCTCAGGGTGCAGGCGGGCCACGACTGGGACGACCTCGTCGCCTACGCCGTCGGCGAGGGCCTGGGCGGCATGGAGGCGATGTCGGGCATCCCGGGCACGGTGGGTGCGGCCCCGGTGCAGAACATCGGCGCGTACGGCCAGGAGATCGTGCAGACGCTCAGCGAGGTCGAGCTGCTCGACGAGTCGACGGGCGAGGTGTCGACGGTGCCGGCCGCCGAGCTCGGCCTGGGCTTCCGCACGTCGGTGCTGAAGCACCACTACGGCTCGGTTCCGGCCCGTCGCGCGGTCATCCTGTCGGTCACGCTCGATCTCCCCGAGGTCGGGCATGAGCCCCGCCGCATCGCGGGCGACCAGCTGCGCACCGCGCTGCGGCTGGCGCCCGACGACGAGGTCACCCTCGCCTGGGTGCGCGAGCGCATCCTCGAGACCCGGCGCAGCAAGGGCATGGTGCTCGACGCCGACGACCCCGACACCTACAGTGCCGGATCGTTCTTCCAGAACGCCGTGGTCACGGCATCCTTCGCACGCACCCTCCCCGATGCGTGCCCTCGCTGGCCGGTGCACCCCGACCTCGACCCGGTGCTCGTGATCCCGCTGGCGAGCTTCGACGGCCATGTGCCGGCGCCGAGCGCCGTCGAGTCCGACGTCAAGGTGAGCGCGGGATGGCTGATCGAGCACGCGGGCGTCCGCAAGGGCTTCAAGCTGCCGCGCTCGCGTGCGGGACTGTCGACCAAGCACGCGCTCGCGCTGACCAACCGCGGCCGGGCGACGGCGGCCGAACTCGCTGAGCTCGCCCGGTTCATCCAGGGCCGCGTGCAGGCCGAGTTCGGGCTCATCCTGCAGCCCGAGCCGGTCCTGGTGAACGTCGAGCTCTAGCCCGGCCGGTCTTCGTCGTCCTCGCCCGAGTCGCCGGCCTCGTCGACCAGCAGCTCGCGGTGCGCCGGTGCCAGGTTCGCCAGCGCGGCCACCAGTTCCATCGCGACCCTCAGTCGTCGTCCCATGGCGCGTGTCCTCTCGTCCGCCTTCACAAAGGACGACGAACGGCACGGCGCTCGTCTCGACGTTCCTCCCCGGTCCACTTCCCGCGCTCCCTCCCTCGAGTCGCCAAGACACGCCGGTCGGCCACACGCGGCTGCAGCGTGTCTTGGCGACTCGAGCGCTGCGCGGGCCGGCACGAGCGCTGCGCGGGCCGGCACGCGCGCAGCGCGGCCCAGCGGTGAGAGGTCTCCATACGGTCGCCACAACACGCCGGTCGGGCCGCGCGGATGCGGCGTGTCTTGGCGACTCGAGCATGAGGAGCGGGCCTGGTGCCGTCGGCCCGGCCGTGCGGGGAGACGCCCGGCCGCGCGGCGAGACGCCCGGCCGTGCGGCGAGACGCCCGGCCGTGCGGGGAGACGCCCGGCCGGTCCGCCACACGCAGCTGCGGCGTGTCTTGGCGACTCGAGCGCTGCGCGGCCCGGCACGCGCGCAGCGCGGCGCAGCGGTGAGAGGTCTCCGCGCAGTCGCCACAACACGCCGGTCGGGCACGCGTGGATGCGGCGTGTCTTGGCGACTCGAGCATGAGAAGCGGGCCCGGTGCCATCGGCCCGCCCGGGCGTGGAGACGCCCGGGCGGGCGTGGAGACGCCCGGGCGGGCGTGGAGACGCCCGGCCGTGCGGGGAGAGAGGCTGCGGGAGGGGCCGGGGCGCGACCGGCGTCAGCGGGCCAGCAGGCGACGGACGCGTGCGACCAGAGCGGCGGGGTCGTCGAGGTCCCGCGCGGTCACAACCGTCACCCTGTAGCCGAGGGACTCCAGTTCAGCGCGCCGGACCTGATCGCGGCTCCACTGGCCAGGGCTGACATGGTGCTCGCCGTTGTACTCGACCACCAGGCGTGCTGCGCGGTACAACATGTCCACCCGTGCGACGAAGCGTGTGCCGTCGAAGATCTCGACGTTCGTGTCCGGTGCGGGGAGGCCGGCGAGCACGAGGATCGCGCGAACCTCGGACTCGCGCGGCGACTCCACCCCGGGCGAGGCCAACGTCAGGGCTGTGGCGCGCGCTCGGGCGCCCCGGCCCGAGCCGGCTTGCGTATGCGCGTGACACAGCTGCTCCAGCGAAACCACCGGCCGGCGGCGCGAGATGAGGTGGTCGGTGATGGCCACGAATCGCGGGAGGGAGACGAGCGATGCGAGGCTCGCCCACGTACGCGCCGGCGTGGTCGTGCGGATCCCGCGCGCCTCGTGCACGTCGCCGGGCGCGATCTTCACCGCGCGCCCGACGACGCCGTCGCGACGGATGCGATTGGCCGGCAGTGCCACCCCGACCGTCGGTCGCGCGAACGCGCGCCATCCCAGCTCGAGGGGAAGCGGCATCCCATGCAGGACTCCTGCCGTGGCGTCGCACGCGAACGTGTGAGACGGAAGCACACTGAACAGCACGCGCAGGCGCTCGAAGTCGGACAGGGCGCGCTGGGCCCTCGTGCCGTGGAACGGCGCCGACAGTCGCTTGGCCTGCAATCGACCCGACGAGACACCGAGGAGTCGCGCATCGCGCACGAGGAAGGCGTCGCCGAGTTCGGACGGAAGGGCGGAGCGCATGCTTCATGCTGCGCCCGCTCGTGACCCGGCCGGCTGCACCTAACGGGATCTGTGCAGACTGCGCTTCGCGCACCGCGCTGTGGAGGAGACGCGGCCGGACGGCCGCGTCACAGCTCTCGAGGCACTCGCCACAACACGCCGATCGAGGGGCGGTCGCATCGGCGTGTCTTGGCGAGTCGGGTCAGCACGGCAGCGAGGGGGGAGGGGGGAGGGGGCGAGGGGGGAGGGCGAAAAGCGGAACGCGGATGCCTCGGGCCGAGGCATCCGCGTTCCGTGACGGTCGTGCGCGGTTACGAGGCGAAGAGGCGCTGCAGGCGCTGCACGCCTTCGAGGAGGGCTTCGTCGCCGAGCGCGTACGAGAGGCGCAGATAGCCGGACGGGCCGAAGGCCTCGCCGGGCACCACGGCGACCTCGGCCTCTTCGAGGATGAGGTCGGCGAGCTCGAGGGTCGTGGTGGGGGTCTTGCCGGCCCAGTCGCGCCCGAGGAGGCCGCGCACATCGGGGTAGGCGTAGAAGGCGCCGAGGGGCGTCGGGACCGTCACGCCGTCGATCTTCGACAGTTCGGTGACGATCGTGCGGCGGCGGCGGTCGAACGCCAGGCGCATCTGCTCGACCTCGCTCTGGGGGCCGGTGAGGGCGGCCAGCGCCGCGCGCTGCGCGATGTTGTTGACGTTGGAGCACAGGTGCGACTGCAGGTTGCCGGCGATCTTGATGGCGTCCTTCGGGCCGATCATCCAGCCCACGCGCCAGCCGGTCATTGCATACGTCTTGGCGACGCCGTTGACCAGGATCGTCTGCGCCGCGGCAGCCGGCGCCGCCTCGACGATCGACACGGCGCGCACGCCCTCGTAGACGAGGTTCTGATAGATCTCGTCCGAGATGATCCAGATGCCGTGCTCGACGGCCCACTCGCCGATCGCCCGCGTCTCCTCCTCGGTGTAGACCGAGCCGGTCGGGTTGGAGGGGGAGACGAACACGAGCGCGGTGGTCTTGTCGGTGCGGGCGGCCTCGAGCTGCTCGACGGTGACCTTGTAGTCCTGGTCGGCGCCGGCGAACACCTCGACGGGCACGCCGTCGGCCAGCGCGATCGCCTCGGGGTAGGTGGTCCAGTACGGCGCCGGCAGCAGCACCTCGTCACCGGGGTTCACCACGGTCTGGAAGGCTTGGTACACCGCCTGCTTGCCGCCGTTGGTGACGATGATCTGCGTCGGGTCGACCTCGAGGCCCGAGTCGCGCAGCGTCTTGGCGGCGATCGCCTCGCGCAGCACGGGGAGGCCGGCCGCCGGAGTGTAGCGGAAGTTCGCGGGGTCGCGCAGCGACTCGGAGGCCGCATCGACGATGGCCTGCGGCGTGGGGAAGTCGGGCTCGCCCGCCGCGTACGAGATGACGGGGCGGCCGGCGGCCTGCAGCGACTTCGC
Organism: Microbacterium sp. M3; assembly: GCF_033548675.1. NCBI lineage: Bacteria > Bacillati > Actinomycetota > Actinomycetes > Micrococcales > Microbacteriaceae > Microbacterium > Microbacterium sp. M3. The sequence continues at coordinate 627,875 of NZ_JAWTZT010000001.1, read as the reverse complement.
CTTGGCGTCGACCTTCAGGGTCGCGGACTCGGCGATGGCGGAGAGCTTACGGGAGAGCGGTGCGCGTTCGGTCACGCCTTCGAGCGTAGTCCGCGGGCGGTCCGCGGTCAGCCGCCGATCGCCGGCCCGTGGCTCGAGGTTGTGCGCGATGCGCGCAGCGCGCGACGGAACGTCCGGTCACGGCGCCCGCGACGGAACGTCCGGTCGCGGCGCGCCCTCCCGCCGTGGGCCGCCGCGGAGTAGCCTGTGCGACGTGGACGCGTGGATCTGGGGCGCCGTGGCGATGGCCCTCGTGCTGGTCGTCGCCGGCGGCATCGCCTGGTGGCTCGCGCGCGGCTGCGTGCTCACGATGGTCGGCGCGACCGGAGCGATCCTCGGCGGCGTGATCTCGCTCGTCACCGTCAGCGTGATGCTCGATCCCGACACGGCGCTGCGCGCGGCCGGGATCCTCACCGTCGTCTCCGGGGCGTGGCTGCTCGCCTGGGCACTGGCCGGCGGCATCCGCGGACAGCGCCTGCTCCGGGCCGAACAGCGAGCGGATGCCGCGACCCCCGCGCCTGCGCCGCGCACCGCGGCGACGCCCGGCACCGTCAGCCCGGGCGCCGCCGCTCCGACCGCTGCCGCGGTGCGCGCCCGCCACATCTGACCGAGCGCGCCATCCACCGAATGGGGGATGCCTCCTCCTGCGGATGACGGCTGGGCCGGGCACCCCCGTCGCACCAGGCTGGAAGCATGCAGACACAGGCGGTGCGGGTGCGGAACCTGCGCAAGACATACGGCGACCGGGCCGTCGTCGACGGGGTGTCGTTCGACATCGCGCAGGGCGAGACGTTCGCCCTCCTCGGACCGAACGGCGCCGGCAAGTCGACGACCGTCGAGATCCTCGAGGGGTACCGCCGGCGCACCGGCGGCGACGTCGAGGTGCTGGGCGTCGATCCGGCGACGGGCGGGCTCGACCTCAAGGCGCGGCTGGGCATCGTGCTGCAGTCCACCGGGCAGTCGGGGCTCGTCACGGTGCGGGAGCAGCTGCGGCAGTTCGCGGGCTTCTACCCCGATCCCCGCGACGTCGACGAGGTGATCGCGGCGGTCGGCCTGCAGGCGCAGGCCAAGACGCGCATCTCGAAGCTCTCGGGCGGTCAGCAACGGCGCGTCGACGTCGCCCTCGGCATCATCGGGCGACCCGAGCTGCTCTTCCTCGACGAGCCGACCACCGGCTTCGACCCGCACGCCCGCCGCGAGTTCTGGGACCTCATCCGCCGGCTCCAGGGCGAGGGCACCACGATCCTCCTGACGACGCACTACCTCGACGAGGCCGCGCAGCTCGCCGGCCGGGTCGCGGTGATCGCGGCCGGCCGCCTGCAGGCGATCGGACCGGTCGCGGGCTTCGGCGGCGAGGCGGCGCGCGTGCCCATCGTCAAGTGGCGGGAGGGCGGGATGCCGCGGCAGGAGCGCTCGGCCGATCCGCTGGCGTTCGCGACCGACCTCGCGGCGCGCCTGGGCCACGCGCCCGACGAGCTCGAGATCGTCCGCCCGAGCCTCGAGGACATCTACCTCGGCCTCGTCGCCGAAGCCGATGCCGCCCGCGACGCGGCCGGCGCGGACCCGGCGAGTTCGGCCGTCTCACCGAAGGGAGCGGGTCGATGAGCCTCGCCATGAACCAGCCGGGCACGGCCACCGCGGCCGCCGGCATCCGTCCTCGCCCGCGGCGTCGCAATCTCGTCGCGGTCGGCATCTGGCGCACGCGCTTCGAGCTCGTGCAGTACTTCCGTTCGGGCGACACGCTCTTCTTCACGTTCCTCTTCCCCGTCTTCATGCTGGGCCTGTTCAGCGTCGCGTTCGGGTCGGACGGCGACGTCCAGGTCGCTCCGGGCGTGCCCCCGATCTCGATGGCCGAGCTCTACCTTCCCGGCATGCTCGCGGCGGGGCTCCTGCTCTCGGGGTTCCAGAACCTCGCGATGGACATCGCCGTCGAGCGGTCCGAGGGCACGCTGAAGCGACTGGGCGGCACGCCGCTGTCGCCGGTGAGTTACTTCGTCGGCAAGATCGGACAGGTCGCGGTGACCGGTGTGCTGCAGGCGGCGCTGCTGCTGGTGTTCGCCGTCGTCGTGCTCGACGTGCAGCTGCCGACGTCGGCCGAGAGCTGGCTCACGTTCGCGTGGGTGTTCGTGCTCGGCATCACCACGTCGGCGCTGCTGGGCGTCGCGCTCTCGTCGGTGCCGCGCACCGCGAAGAGCGCCACGGCCGTGGTCGTGCCGATCGCCCTCGCGCTGCAGTTCGTGTCGGGCGTGTACCTCAACTTCTCGCAGCTGCCGGACTGGCTGCAGAACCTCGCGAGCATCTTCCCGCTGAAGTGGATGGCGCAGGGCATGCGGGCGGTGTTCCTCCCGGACGAGTACGCGGCGCTCGAGCAGAACGGCGAGTGGAACCTCGCCGGGGTCGCGCTCGCCCTCGCGGTGTGGCTCGTCGTGGGGCTCGTCCTGTCGCGCCTGACCTTCCGCTGGATCCGGCGCGACGCGTAGCCCGAGCCCGATCCGCCCCGTAGCCTGACGGGTGCCCGCCCGCTGTCCGGGCGGGCACCGGAGGATCCACATGCTCAAGCCACGCTGGTGGGACGTGACGGTCGGCGCCGGATCGCTCGCGATCGCCGTGGGCCTGATCTTCGGCTTCGGCCCCGACGACCCCGGGCGCGTCCTGGTCGGCCTCGCGAGCATCGCGCTCTTCGCGCTGACGTACGTCCTCATCGCCCGCCCCGCCCTCGCCGATCCGCCCGCAGGGTGGCGGTTTCCGGCCTTCCTCGTCGTCGCCGCGCTCTCGGTCGGAGTGGGTGCGGCGGCCGCGCCGTTCCTCGCGATGCTGCAGACGCTGGCCTACCCCCTCACATGGGTGCTCGGCGACACCCGGAAGCGCGGGATCCTCGGGTCCGTCGTCATCGCCGTCAGCGTCTTCACCGGCGTCTTCCTCGGCAGCGGCCTCACCGCCGACGCCGCCGTCTCGGGCGCGGCGACGGCCATCTTCTCCGTCGTCTTCGCCACGGCGCTCGGACTGTGGATCGCGAGCATCGCCGAGTACGGCGAGGAGCGGGCGCGCCTGGTCGGCGAGCTCACCGCCGCGCAGGCGCAGGTCGAGGCCCTGAGCCGCGACCGGGGCGCCGCGCAGGAGCGCGAGCGCCTCGCGCGCGACATCCACGACACCCTCGCCCAGACGCTCGCCGGTCTCGTGATCTTCGCCGAGCGCGCCGGCCGTCAGTCGCGGGAAGGACGAGCGGATGCCGCGGCCGAGACCATCGCGACGGTCGAGCAGGTCGCGCGCGACGCCCTGGCCGAGGCACGCGCGCTCGTCGCACGCACCGCGGCGGTGCCGAGCGAGCCGGTGCTCACCGCGGCGGTCGAGCGGCTGGTCGACCGCTTCCGCGCGCACGGCATCGCCACCGTGACCCTGGATGCCGACGTCGCCCAGAGCGCGGTCGACCGCGACACCGAGGTGGTGCTGCTGCGGTGCCTGCAGGAGGGACTCTCGAACGCCGCGAAGCACGCCGGTGCCGCGCATGTCACCGTGCACGTCGGCGTCGCGCCGGACGGCACGGCGTTGCTCGTCGTATCGGACGACGGGGCCGGGTTCGACCCGTCCGAGCCCACGCGCGGCTTCGGACTGTCGGGCATGCGCGAGCGGGTCGAGATCGCCGGTGGCACGCTGGAGGTGTCGTCCCGCCCGCACGCCGGCACGACGCTGCGGGTCTCGCTGCCGGCGGCACACGTCACCGAGGGGGAGCACGCATGATCCGGCTGCTGATCGCCGACGACCACCCGGTGGTGCGCGCCGGTCTTTCCGGGCTGCTGTCGGACGAGCCCGGCTTCGAGGTCGTGGCGGAGGCATCCGACGGCGACGAGGCGGTGCGCCTGGCGACCGCGACGCGTCCTGATGTCGTGCTGATGGACCTGCGCATGCCGCGCGTCGACGGCGTGAGCGCGACGGCCCGGATCGCCGGGGGAGAGGCGGGCAGCCCGCCGCCGCGCGTGCTGATCCTCACCACCTACGAGTCCGACGACCAGATCCTCGCCGCGATCGAAGCGGGGGCCGCCGGGTACCTGCTGAAGGCCGCCCCGCAGGCGGAGATCGTGGCGGGCATCCGGTCGGTGGCATCGGGTCAGTCGGCGCTGTCGCCGCAGGTCGCGGTCCGGCTGGTCGAGCGCATGCGGCGCCCCGAACCCGAAGCGGTGCTGACCGCTCGCGAGCTCGACGTGCTGCGGCTCGTGGCGAGCGGCCACAGCAACAAGCAGGCGGCGGCCGCGCTCGGCATCGGCGAGTCGACCGTGAAGACGCACCTGCTGAAGATCTTCGACAAGCTCGGCGTCGCAGACCGCACGCGGGCGGTGACGCTCGCCATGGAGCGCGGCCTGCTGGGGTGACCGAGTCGGCTCAGCGGAACGAGCCGGCGACGACGATGAAGCCGATCAGGCTCAGCACGACCGCGGCGGCCCCGAGGCTCACGGGCAGCACCGGGCGGCTGGTGCCCACGCCGAGTCCCGCCGCGACGAGGCCCAGGACGAGCCACACCCACCACGTCAGGAAGACCGCGGCCATCGGCAGCACCCCGGCCATGCTGCCGGCACCGGTCACGGTGAGCTCGATCAGCAGCAGCAGCGCGAGCGGCAGCGCGATGCCCGCGAGGGCGATCCAGCCGCAGGCCAGCGCACCGGCACGTCGGCGGTCCCGCGGCGGCGAAGGCGAGGTCATGACCTCACCCTAGGCTCTTGTGCGTGATCGACTTCCTCCTGGCCGAGTGGATGCAGATCCTCGGCTTCGCGACCGGGGCCGCGTGCGTGTTCCTCGCCGGCCGGCGCAACGTCTGGAGCTACCCGATCGGCATCGCGAACAACATCGTGTTCCTCGCGGTGTTCGTTCCGGCCGGGCTCTACGCGGCCGCCGGGCTGCAGCTGGTGTACCTGGCGCTCGGCGTGCACGGCTGGATCCGCTGGACGCACGGCGCCGAGCACGACAAGACCTACATCGCCCGCACGTCCCGCCGGGCGGTCGCGTCCCTCATCGTCGCCGGCCTCGCCGGAGCCGGTGTGCTCGCCTGGGTGCTCACGACCTTCACCGACTCGCACGTCGCGCTCGCCGACGCCGCCACCACCGCGGCGAGCCTTGTCGCCCAGTACATGCTCAACCGCAAGTGGATCGAGAACTGGTTCGTGTGGATCGCGGTCGACATCGCGTTCGTCGCCCTCTCGATCGCGACGGGACTGTGGATCATCGCCGCCCTCTACGCGCTCTTCATCGGCCTGTGCGTGTACGGCCTGCGCACGTGGCGACGCGTCGAGCGAGAGTCCCGGACGACGGATGCCGCAGCCGAGGTCGCGCGTGCGTGACCGGCGGTACCGGCACGGCCTGGTGATCGGCAAGTTCTATCCGCTGCACTCCGGGCACGGGCACCTCATCCGCGAGGCGGTGCGCTCGTGCGACCGCGTGACGGTGCAGGTGCTCGCGGCATCCGTCGAGTCGATCCCGCTCGAGACGCGGGCCGCATGGGTCGCCGAAGAGCACCCGAGCGTGCGCGTGGTCGCCGCGATCGACGACGCGCCCGTGGACTTCGGATCGGACGCCGCGTGGGACGCGCACGCCGCGGTCATCGCGGGACTGCTCGACGCGCCGGTCGACGCGGTCTTCACGTCCGACGCGTACGGCGAGGAGCTCGCCCGGCGGCTCGGCGCCGCCTGGGTGCAGGTCGACGCCGGGCGTGCCCGGAACCCGGTCTCGGGCACCGCGGTGCGCGCCGACCTCGCGGGGCACTGGCACGAGCTCGCACCCTCGGTGCGCGCATCCCTCGCCGGTCGCGTGGTGGTGCTCGGCGCGGAGTCGACGGGCTCCACGACGCTCGCCGAGGCGCTCGCCGCGCACTACGGCACGCTGTGGGTGCCCGAGTACGGCCGTGAGCTGTCGATCACGCGCGAGGGTGGACTCGACGCGCCGTGGCGCAGCGACGAGTTCGACGTGATCGTCGACCGTCAGATCGCGATGGAGGATGCCGCGCTCCGCCGCGTGCCGGTGCCGCTCCTCGTGTGCGACACCGACGTGCTGGCCACCGCGCTGTGGCACGAGCGCTACGTCGGCGGTCCGGCGCCCCGCATCCTGGCCCGCGCCGCAGCCCACCGCCCCGACCTGTACCTCCTCACCGGGGACGAGATCCCGTTCGTGCAGGACGGCATGCGCGACGGCAAGCACATCCGCCACACCATGCAGGAGCGGTTCCGCGAGGTGCTGGCCGCCCAGGCCGTGCCCTGGACGGAGGTGCGCGGCGACGTCGCGGCGAGGGTCGCGGCATCCGTCCCCCTCATCGACGCGGCGCTCGCGCGAAGGCACGCGTTCGCGGCCCCGCTGGAGGGCCGTCCCCACCACGAGCAGCTCGCGCTGCAGCGCGAGGCCGCGGGCTAGGCTGGCGCGATGGCGGATCGCTGGCACAAGGTCTCGGAGTCACCCACCACCCCGACCGCCGCGGGCGGTGTCGAGCAGCTCACCGCCGACGACCTGTTCCGCGAGCTCGACGCGGAGGTGCACGTGCCCCTCGACGAGAAGCTGCGCCGCACGTACTACTGGATCGTCAATCGCGCCGTCATCTCGCCCTACTACGACATCGAGTTCTCCAACGGGTCGCCGCTCAGCTTCCCGCTCGGCGATGCCGGGGCCGTGCTGACACTGCCGACCGACGCGTCGTTCTCGTCGAACGTGCTGCTGCCGCTGCTGTCGTTCGCCGTCGGCGGCAAGTGCCTGCTCATCGGCGGACCCGGCCGCGGCAAGACGACGGTCGCCGTGATCATGGGCGTGCTCTCCGGCTCGTCGGCCGAAGAGGTGCGCCGCGGGGTGCAGCAGGGGCAGCCGCAGCTCACGATCAGCGACCTCGTCGGCATCCCGCTGCCGCGCGACCTCATCGGCGCTTCGAGCCTCACCGAGATCGGCATCGCCTGGCGCGACTGGCTGACGCGGCCCGTGAAGATCGTCGACGAGTACAACCGCATCCCGACGAAGACCCAGTCGGCCCTGCTGACGATGGTCGCCGAGGGGTACGTCGAGAGCCACGACCAGATGCACCGCACCAACCCGGGGCGTGGCGTGGAGAGCTGGTTCTTCACCGCCAACGACGACGCGGGCGGCGGTACCTTCCCCGTGATCCAGGCCCTCCGCGACCGCATGGATGTGACGGTGCAGGCGGCGAGCTTCAACAGCCGGTTCCTCGACGAGCTCGTCACCCGCGTCGAGGCGGGGGAGAAGCCCGAGGAGCACGTGCCCGCCGAGCTCGTGTTCGCGCCCGGCGAGCACGCGCGTATGCGCGACGAGATCCGGGCGGTGCCGATGCCGCACGAGGTGCGGCGGCGCCTGGAGTTCTTCCTCAGCCACTTCGAGTTCGTGCAGGGTGGCGGGCGGCGCTTCGAGTACCGCACGAAAGACACCGTGACCACCGCGGGCGGCCGGGTCGCCGAGGTCATCGACGCCAACTCCGGCGCCGACCTCTCGGCCGACCTCGGCGCGCAGACCGTCAACGGGCTCTCGGTGCGGGCGCTGCAGACGCTCATCGTGTACGCCAAGGCCGTCGCGTGGTTCCGCGGGCGCCCGGCGGTCGGCATCGACGACGTCGCGGCGATGCTGCCGTTCGTGCTGCGCGGCAAGCTGCTGCCCAACGCCACGCACCCGCGGTTCGACGTCGGCGCCGAACGCGAGCTCGCCACCGACGTCATGAGCTGGCTCGCCGACCTCTTCGCCGAGTCGTGCCGCCAGTACGACGCGCTCGGCCGTGAGCAGGACGATCCGGTGCGGCGGCTGCTGGCTCAGCTCGACGAGGGTCTCGACGGCGTCAGCGCCGTCGAGGCGTCGCGCCGGCTCACCGAGATCGAGTCACGCGTGCGCGCGATCTCGGCGACCGGCAAGCTCTACGGCCGCGACTTCGACGACCTCACGACGCTCAAGTACCTGCACCAGCGCTACACGGCGTACGTCCGGTGGGCGGAGCACCGCGAATGATCCGGATGCCGCGTCATCTCGCCGGCGCCGGCCCCGCCTCCGGCGCCCCGGCGCCGGTGCCCGGCCTCGACCTCGACCTGGCGGCGCGGAACGTGCGGCGCGCCGGCGGCGACCCCGAGCGCTTCGCCGCAGCCCTCGGGGCGGCGCAGCGGGCCGACGCGGCGTCGGAGCACACCGTCGCGCTCGCCGGGGTCGCCGCGTGGCGCGCCGGCGCGCTCGCGTTCCGCGACGACGCCCTTGCGCGCATCGACGTGCTGCGGGGTGAGCCGGCCGGAGGCCGAGCGGTCGCCGCCGCCCTCGGTATCGCCGAGGCGGCGCTCGCGGAGTTCGCCGAGCGGCAGCGCACCGACCCGCTGTGGTGGCCGGGACGCACGGCCGAGCGCGGCTACGTGTGCGCCGTCGGCGGATTCCGCGGTCTCGGCGGGGCATGGCTGGCGCCGCCCGGTGGCGGCTACGCGCTCGCCGAGCCGGGAGCATTCGCCATCGCCGCCGACGAGCGGTGGTGGCGTCTGGACGCCGACGTGTGGGGCTCGCGCCTCACGCGCCTCGACGATGAGCCCGGGCCCGCGGCATCCGACTCCCTCGCGTCGATCGTCTGCCCCCAGGACTCCTATCTCGCGTGGGTGCATGTGCGGGATGCCGCGTGAGCGCGCTGCCGGCAGCGCCGGGGCGCGACGCACTGGCCGTGCCGCTGGACGGCGACGCGCGCGCGGCATGGGATCGCGCGCAGGAGCTGTGGGGCGTGCGGATGAGCGACGCCCGGCTGCTGCCGGGCGCCGGGGCAGAGAGCGGTGCGCCGGCATGGTTCACGTTTCCGCCCGCGGTCGCGGTGGATCCGCAGCTCGTGGCGGCGCTCGGCATCGGCGACGAGCTGGAGAGCGTCTTCGCGCACGAGCTCGGCCACCACGCCCTCGCGCCGAGCACGCGCATCGACGCACTGAAGATCCGCCATCAGCTCGCCCGCGCGCTGGCGGCCGCGGGCGCCTCGGCCGTGACCGGCGACGACGTCGCGCTGCTGTCGAACCTGTGGACCGACCTGCTGGTGAACACGCGCGTCGCGGTGCTGCAGCGTCGCCGCGACGGTGCCGGCGGCGAGCCGGGCATCGTGCGCACCTCGCGTCGCCTGTACCGCGCGAGCCGCGACAGCCCGAGCCGGCTGTGGTGGGTGTACCTCCGTGCGTACGAGCTCCTGTGGCACCTGCCCGCCGAGGCGCTGTGCCCCGCGACGCCGCCCCCGCCGGCGCGACCGCACGCCCCGGCGGCGCCGTCGAACGAGCGGCCGATCTCGGAGCTGCCCGAGCGCTTCCAGGAGAAGGAGCGCGCGCTGCGCGCGGCGCGCGCCGAGGCCGAGCGCATCGCCGCGGCACTCGACGGTGTCATCACCACCCACCCCGAGGTCGATGCCGACGACGTCGCCCGCATCGTGCGCACCTTCGCGAGCGATCCCGTCGGCGGCGCGCTCCGCTTCGGCGTGGTCATGGCGCCGTACCTCGTCGAGCAGCAGAAAGCGGAGCGCGGGAAGCCGGCGGCAGGCGCCGCAGCCGGTGCCGCCGGCGCGGCCGGCGATGGCGCGTCCGGCGCGGGCGCCGGCGCGCCCGGCCCGTGCGCCGCCGACCACGCGCCGGCGACGGCGGAGGAGCTCGGACGCATCCTCGCCGACCGGCGCCTGCACGGCGACATCCCGGCGCGCGGTCTCGGCGCCGCCGGCGCGGGCGGACCCGACGAGCAGGAGGGGCAGCGGCTCGGCGTCGCCCGCACGCTCGCGCTCTACGAGGGCTCGGACGAGGCGGCGGTGCTCGCCGCGTGGTACCGGTCCGAAGCCGCGCCGTGGGTGCGGCCGGTCACCGAGCGGCGGCCCGCGCGGCCCGCCCCCGAGCTGCCGGGACCACTGGAGTCGTGGGAGGTCGGCGACGATCTCGCCGACCTCGACTGGTCGGCGACGCTGCAGGCCGCGCCGGTCGTCGTGCCCGGCGTCACGACGCGGCGCCGGTCCCACCTCGACGACACGCCCGAGCCCGTGGAGGCCGGGATCGAGCTCGACCTCTACATCGACTCCTCCGGGTCGATGACCAGTCCGCGCCGTGGCTCCGCCGCGGTCCTCGCCGGCACGATCCTCGCGCTCTCGGTGCTGCGCGGCGGCGGGCGGGTGCGGGTGACGAGCTTCTCCGGGCCCGGCCAGGTCGCGGGGTCCGACACGTTCACCCGCGACCACGTGCGCATCGTGGCGGACCTCGCCTTCTTCTTCGCGGGGAGCACCTCGTTCCCGCTCGACCTGCTCGCCCGGCGGTACGACCCGCTCCCCGCGCTGACCGGCGATCCGGCGCACGACGACGTGCGACGGCACCTCGTAGTGCTCTCGGACGACGGCCTCACCTCGATGTTCGGCGAGGGCAATGAGCCGTACGCGGCCGTCGCGTCGCGCGTCCGGGGCAAGCTCACGACGGGCACGCTCGTGGTGCTCGACCGGATGCGCCGCGTCGAGCAGCTCGCCGCGGCGGCGGGGTACGCGACGCTGTACGTTCAGGCGATGGAAGACGCGCCGCGCGCCTGCGCGCGGCTCGCGGAGGTGCTGCATGGCTGAGGCCGATCGACTCCTCGAGGTATGGGCGGGCATGTCGCCGGCACTCGACACCCAGTGGGCGCAGCTGACGCCGGGCCCCGATCTCGCCGCCGTCGCCGCCCGGCTGTCGAGCGTGCCGCGGCCGTTCCTCGACGAGGGCGTCTCGATCCCGGCGCTGTCCGGCGACATCCTCGGGCGCCCGGTCGCGGCATCCGCACACGCCGACGACCGCCGGGTGCGACGAGGCGCTGCGGTCGCGCTGTGGCTCGTCGCGAGCGAAGCCGTCGTCGAGCCCTTCGATCCGCCGTTCGCGACCGCCGGCACCGCCCTCGCCGTCGACGCGCTCGCGCTGCGGCTCGCCCCCGTCGTCGACCCGCTGGACTGGCTGTCGGACGAGGAGCGCCGCGAGGAGGCGGTGCGGACGTTCCTGCTGTGGTGCGGACATCTTCCCGCGGGGGAGGATGCCGCGACCGCTCGGTCGCTGCTGGACGCCCGTGACTCGCTGCGACGCAACGCCGCGCTCGCCGAGGCCTACGCCGAGCACAGTCACCGGGCCGAGATCGCGCGACGGCTCCGGGAGGCGCGCGCCCGCGAGGCCGCGGCGAGGTACTCGAGTGAGTGAAGCGGCCGCGGGGTGGCCGGGTCCGCCTTCGGGCGCCGCGCCGGCCGACCCCGACGCCCCCGACCCGCTCGCGCTGCCCGAGTACGCGCCGGGTGAGGCGGCCGTGCTCACGGACGCCGAGCGGTGGCCGACCATGGACGCGGCCGGAGCCGCGCGCCTCGACCGGTGGCGCCGGCATCCGTCCGCTCCTCGCTGGGTGCACGCGACGGGCGACCGCCTCACGGCCGGCATGCTCGCGCGGGTGCGCGAACCGCTGCCCACCGACGACTGGCTCGACGCGCACCTCGCGACCGCGCGCGGCCTGCTGCACTACCGCCGGCTGACGGGCCTCGACCGGCTGGAGGACTTCCCGCCCATCACCCGCCAGCACCTCGTCGACGACATCGCGGCGTTCGTGCCGCTCGACGCCGATCTCGGCCGCATCCTGCACGGCACCAGCTCGGGCTCGACCGGTGCGGCGCTGCTGATCCCCGACGACGTCGAGGAGGTGGCGCGCGGCTTCCACCACCTGGTGCGCCTCGTGGCCGGGGAGCGGATCGTGTGGCAGCCGGACGGCGAGCGGCTGGCGCTCGCCCACCTGGTCCACCAGCGGCAGGCGTTCACCTATGTCTCGCTCGTGAGCGGCTTCGGGCAGCGGGCCATGGCACGCGTGAACCTCCACCGCGACGCGTGGGACGCGGCATCCGATCGCGCCGCCTTCCTGGCCGACGCCGACCCGCAGGTGCTGACGGGCAACCCGGCGAGCCTCGCCGAGATGCTCGCGCCCGATCTCCGCGACGCGGTGCGGCCGCTGGCGATCTTCTCGGGGGCGATGGCGCTGTCGGCGCCGCTGCGCGCCGACCTCGAGCGCGCCTTCGCCTGCCCGGTCTTCGACGTCTACGGCCTGCACGAGACGCGGCCGGTCGCGGTGCGCACCGACGACGGGCCCTTCCGGATGCTCGACCGGCGCGTGGTCGTGGAGGCCCTCGACGCGGCCGGCCGGCCGGTGCCCGAGGGGGAGATCGGCGAGATCACCGTCACCGCGGGGGAGAACCCGCTGCTGCCGCTGGTGCGCTACCGCACCGGCGACTTCGGCCGCCTCGTGCGGCTCGCCGACGGGGCGCTCGCCATCGCCGACCTCGAAGGGCGGGAGCACACCGTCTTCACCGCGGGTGACGGCCGCCGCGTGCCGAGCGTCGACCTCACCCAGCAGCTCCAGGCCCACGGCGCGCGCGGCTGGAGTGTGGAGCAGGCGGCGTCGGGCGACGTCGTGGCGCGCATCGCGGGCGGTGACGCCGGCGCCGTGGAGCGTGCGCTGGTGGCGCTCCTCGGCCGCGCGGTCCGCGTGCAGCGCGTCGAGCGCGTCGCCGACCTCGGCGAGGGCAAACCCCGGCGGTACCGCAGCGCCGTGGCGTGATCGGCACCGGGGGCAGGACGACGAATGCCGCGGACCGGTCGGGTCCGCGGCATCCGTCGTTCGAGCGTCAGCTGAACTGGTTCATCGTGTTGTGCTGACCGCCGGCCTTGAGGGCCGCGTCACCGGCGAAGTACTCCTTGTGGTTGTCGCCGATGTCGCTCCCCGCCATGTTCTGGTGCTTCACGGTCGCGATGCCCTCGCGGATCTCGCGACGCTGCACGCCCTTCACGTAGGCGAGCATGCCTTCGTCGCCGAAGTAGCCCTTGGCCAGCGTGTCGGTCGACAGGGCGGCCGTGTGGTACGTCGGCAGGGTGATCAAGTGGTGGAAGATGCCGGCGCGGGCCGACCCGTCGCGCTGGAACGAGCGGATCTTCTCGTCGGCCAGGCGCGCGAGCTCGGTGTCGTCGTAGTCGACGCTCATCAGGTTGCCGCGGTCGTACGCCGTGACGTCCCCGCCCTGCTCCGCGAGCAGGTCGTAGGCCTGCTGCCGGAAGCTCAGGGTCCAGTTGAACGACGGGCTGTTGTTGTAGACGAGCTTCGCGTTCGGGACCACCTCGCGGATGCGGTCGACCATTCCGGCGATCTGCTCGACGTGCGGCTTCTCCGTCTCGATCCACAGCAGGTCGGCGCCGTGCTGCAGCGACGTGATGCAGTCGAGCACGACGCGGTCCTCGCCGGTGCCGGGGCGGAACTGGTACAGATTGCTCGCCAGGCGCTTCGGGCGCAGCAGCCTGCCCTCTCGGCGGATGACGACGTCGCCGTCGCTGAGGTCGGCCTCGGAGATCTCCTCGACGTCGAGGAACGCGTTGTACTGGTCGCCGAGGTCGCCCGGCGTGCGCGACACGGCGAGCTTCTGGGTGAGTCCGGCCCCGAGCGAGTCGGTGCGCGCCACGATGATGCCGTTGTCGATCCCGAGCTCGAGGAACGCGTAGCGGACGGCGTTGATCTTGGCGAGGAAGTCCTCGTGGGGGACGGTGACCTTGCCGTCCTGATGGCCGCACTGCTTCTCGTCCGAGACCTGGTTCTCGATCTGGATCGCGCAGGCGCCCGCCTCGATCATCTTCTTGGCGAGCAGGTACGTGGCCTCGGGGTTGCCGAAGCCGGCGTCGATGTCGGCGATGATCGGTACGACGTGGGTCTCGTACGTGTCGATCTGCGACTGGATGAACTCCTCGGCCGTCTCGTCGCCGGCCGCGCGGGCCGTGTCGAGCTGCGTGAAGAGCAGGTCGAGCTCGCGCGCGTCGGCCTGGCGCAGGAACGTGTAGAGCTCCTCGATCAGGGCGGGCACGGCGGTCTTCTCATGCATCGACTGGTCGGGGAGGGGGCCGAACTCCGAGCGGAGCGCCGCGACCATCCAGCCCGAGAGGTAGAGGTAGCGCTTGTTCGTCGACTTCAGGTGCTTCTTGATCGAGATGAGCTTCTGCTGCCCGATGAAGCCGTGCCAGACGCCGAGCGACTGCGTGTACACCGACGAGTCGGCGTCGTACTCGGCCATGTCGCGGCGCATGATGTCGGCGGTGTACTGGGCGATCTCGAGCCCGGTGCGGAAGCGGTTCTGCGCCCGCATGCGCGCCGCGGACTCGGGGTCGATGGCGTTCCAGCCGGAGCCGTTCTGCTCCGTGAGCGCCCGGATGGCCTCGATGTCGTCGTGGTAGGTGGTCATGTCAGGTCCTTTGCGGTCGATGCGTGGTGTCCGGGCATGCCGAAAGGAGGGCATGTCCCAAAAAGCGGGGTGCGTGTCCCGATTTCCACCGTTCGGACGGACCGTTGGGGTGGAAATCGGGACATGCACGCGGGGGTCAGTCGGTCGCGACGAGGTACTTCGTGTAGGCGGGCAGGGTCAGGAAGGCGGGGAACTCCTGCCCGAGCGCCACCTCGCGGAAGATGTCCGCCGCGTCGTCGAAGCGGTCGCCGCCGGTGCGCTCCGCCGCTCCGAGAACCTGGGTGATGAGGCCCTCGATGTAGTCGCGCGTGATCGGGGTGCCGTCCTCGGTGGTCTGGTCCTGGTGGATCCACTGCCACACCTGCGAGCGCGAGATCTCGGCGGTGGCGGCATCCTCCATGAGGTTGTCGATCGCCACGGCTCCGAGACCGCGCAGCCACGCCTCGATGTAGCGGATCGCCACCGACACGTTGCCGTGCACGCCCGCCGCCGTGATCGGGCGGCCGATGTGGACGTCGATCAGGTCGGCTGCCCGCACCTCGACCTCGGGGCGCTGCCGGTCGAGCTGGTTGGGGCGGTCGCCCAGCACCGCGTCGAACTCGGCGCGCGCGACCGGGATGAGGTCGGGGTGCGCCACCCACGTGCCGTCGAAGCCGTCGCCGGCCTCGCGCTTCTTGTCGGCGGCCACCTTCTCGAAGGCGCGCTCGGTGACCTCGGGGTCACGGCGGTTCGGGATGAAGGCGCTCATGCCGCCGATCGCGAAGGCGCCGCGCTTGTGGCACGTCTGCACGAGCAGCTCGGTGTAGGCCCGCATGAACGGCACCGTCATCGTGACCTCGCTGCGGTCGGGCAGCACGAAGCGCGCACCGCGCCCACGGTAGTTCTTGATGATCGAGAAGATGTAGTCCCAGCGCCCGGCGTTCAGGCCCGCGCAGTGGTCGCGCAGCTCGAACAGGATCTCCTCCATCTCGAATGCCGCGGGCAGCGTCTCGATGAGCACCGTGGCGCGGATGGTGCCGTGCGGCAGACCCACGTACCGCTCGCTGAACGTGAAGACGTCGTCCCAGAGCTTCGCCTCTTCGCTGGACTCGAGCTTCGCGATGTAGAAGTACGGGCCGCGGCCGTTCGCGATCAGGGCTTGCGCGTTGTGGAAGAAGTAGAGCCCGAAGTCCACCAGCGAGCCCGACGCGGCCATCGTGCGGCCGGCGCGGTCGGTGAAGCGGATGTGCTGCTCGGGCAGGTGCCAGCCGCGCGGCCGCATCACGATCGTCGGGGTCTCGGTGGCCGTCACCTCGTACCGCTTGCCTTCGGCGCTCGTGAACGAGAGCTCGCCGCGGATCGCGTCCCGCAGGCTCAGCTGACCCTCGACCACGTTCTTCCAGGTCGGGCTCGTCGCGTCCTCCTGGTCGGCCAGCCACACCTTCGCGCCCGAGTTCAGCGCGTTGATCGTCATCTTCGGGTCGGTGGGGCCCGTGATCTCCACGCGGCGGTCGTGCAGCCCGGGGCCGGCGCCGGCGACCCTCCACTCGGCGTCCTCGCGGATGTGCCGGGTGTCGTCGCGGAACTGCGGGTCGTGCCCGTTGCCGACCTCGAACCGGCGCCGCATGCGGTCGGCGAGCCGGTCGTGGCGGCGCGCGCCGAAGCGGTGGTGCAGCTCGGTGAGGAACGCCAGCGCGTCGGGCGTGAGGATCTCGTCGTAGCGCGGGCCGAGGCGGCCGGCGACCTCGATCGACGGCTCATGGGTCTGCGTCGGGATGGGGCCGGTGCGCGTGCGCATCGGGGTGGCGGTTGCAGGTGTCATGTCCCTGCCTTCCTGTGTGTGGGTGTCGTCCGAGTGGAGTTGTGGGGATGCCGCGACCCGGCGGTGTCGGCCGGGCTGCGGCATCCGTGATCCGCTTGCTGGGTGGATCGACAGGAGTTCGTGAGACCACTATCGGGTGAACTTCGAGGGCGAAACCGACGAATCCCGCTGTGAACTTTTCGGGAAATTCTGCTTTCGTGACAGAATCGGCCCATGACGACCATGGCGACCGCGGACGTGCGCGGCGAAGTCCCCGACGATGAAGGGGTGGATCCCCTCACCATCGGCCGCCGCATCCGGCAGCTGCGCACGGAGCGCGGCATGACGCTCGACGAGCTCGCCGCGGCGGTGGATCGCGCGCCGAGCCAGCTGTCCATGATCGAGAACGGCCGGCGCGAGCCGAAGCTCACGCTGCTGCAGGCGATCGCCCGGGCGCTCGGCTCATCGATCGACGCGATCCTCGAGTCCGAGCCGCTGGACGAGCGCGCCACGCTCGAGATCTCGCTCGAGCGCGCGATGCGGGGGCAGACGTTCCAGGCGCTCGGCATCCCGCCGTTCCGCATCGGCAAGACGGTGCCGAACGAGGCGCTCAAGGCGATGCTCGCGCTGCAGGGCGAGATCGAGCGCCTGCGCGACGAGCGCGCGGCGACCCCGGAAGAAGCCCGGCGTGCGAACGTCGCCCTGCGACGCCTCATGCGCACGCAGAACAACCACTTCGAGGAGCTCGAGCAGCACGCGGCCCGCATCCTCGACGCCGTCGACCACCCCGGTGGCCCGCTCACGCAGCGGACCGCGTCGGATATCGCCGCTCACCTGGGCTTCACCCTGCACTACGTGCCCGACCTGCCGCAGACGACGCGATCGGTGGCCGACATCAAGAACGGCCGGCTCTACCTGTCGAGCCGGCTCGCGGCGAAGGGCGATCCGCGCACCGCCGTGCTGCAGGCGCTGTCGAGCCGCATCCTCGGCCACCGCGAGCCGACGTCGTACGCCGAGTTCCTGCGGCAGCGCGTCGAGACCAACTACCTCACGGGCGCCCTGCTCATCCCCGAGGCCCACGCGGTGCCGTTCCTCCAGGAGGCCAAGAAGGACCGCGCGATCTCGATCGAAGACCTCCGAGACGCCTACTCGGTGTCGTACGAGACGGCCGCGCATCGCTTCACCAACCTCGCGACCGTGCACCTCGGCATCCCGGTGCACTTCCTCAAGGTGCACGAGTCGGGCACGATCACGAAGGCGTACGAGAACGACGACGTGAACTTCCCGACCGATCGCCTCGGGTCGATCGAGGGGCAGATGTGCTGCCGTCGCTGGACGTCGCGCGTGGTCTTCGACGTCGACGACCACTTCAACCCGTATTACCAGTACACCGACACCGGCAACGGGACGTACTGGTGCACGGCCCGCGTCGAGCTCTCGAGCGAGGGCGCGCACTCGGTGTCGGTCGGCGTGCGCTTCGACGACACCAAGTGGTTCCTCGGCCGCGACACCCCGAACCGCGGCGTGTCGAAGCACTCCGTCGAGGTGTGCTGCCGCCGCGCGCCCGCCGACCTCGAGGCCTCGTGGCGCGACCACTCGTGGCCCAACGTCCGCACCCCGCGGACGCTGCTCGCGACCCTCCCGACCGGCGCCTTCCCGGGCGTCGACACCACCGACGTGTACGAGTTCCTCGAGGCCCACGCGCCCCGCTGACCGCCGCCGGCCCCGCGCCGGCCGCGACGGGTCTCACCCGATTTGGAATCGCGCACTTTGCAGCCTGCGACCCGCAGAAACCGCAAAGTGCGCGATTCGAAGTCGCAGGGACCCTGGCCGGATCGGCGGCGGCGGGTCGTCAGCGGCGGCCGGCCACCCAGTCGGCGATGTGCGCGGGCCAGGCGGTGCGCGAGGAGGATCCGGATGCCTCGAACCGGTCCGCCGTCCGGTACGCGGCGTAGATCGCGCTCACGGCCGTCCACCGCAGCGGCTCCGGCTCCCAGCGCTTCGCCCGGTGCCCGACCCAGGGGAGCCGGGTGAGCGGGGTGTCGCGCTCGAGCACGAGGTCGGCGAGGGTGCGGCCGGCGAGGTTCGTGGCCGTGACGCCGGTGCCGACGTAGCCGCCGGCCCACCCCAGGCCGGTGCGGCGATCGTGGCCGACCGTCGCCGCCCAGTCGCGCGGCACCCCGAGCACGCCGGCCCAGGCGTGCGCGACCGGCACCTCCGCGGCATCCGGGAAGAACGCGCGCAGCAGCCGCGTGAGCGACGCGATCGTGCGCTCCTGGGTGCTGCCGTCGGTGTCGACGCGCGAGCCGTAGCGGTACGGCACGCCGCGTCCGCCGAACGCGATGCGGTCGTCGGCGGTGCGCTGGGCGTACATGTACACGTGGGCGAAGTCGCCGAGCGTCTCGCGGCCGCCCCAGCCGACAGCGTCCCAGAAGGCGGCGGGGAGCGGCTCGGTCACGATCATCGACGAGTTCATCGGCAACCACGTGCGGTGCTCGCCGCGGAGGTCGGCGGTGAACCCCTCGGTGGCGCGCAGCACGTGCGTCGCCCGCACGGTTCCGCGGTCGGTCACGGCGCGGCCGGGGGCGACCTCGTGGACGTGCGTCTGCTCGTAGATCGGCACGCCGAGCCGTTCGACCGCGTCCGCAAGGCCCCGCACGAGCTTCGCGGGGTGGATACGGGCGCAGTGCGGATGCCACATCGCGCCGAGCGCGCCGGCGATGCGGATGCGGGATGCCGCGGCCGCGGCATCCAACACCTCCACATCGGTGTGGGGCCACGACTGCTCCGACGCCGCACCGGCCCGGAGGCGGGCGAGCTGCGCCGGGGTGCGCGCGACCTCGAACTCGCCGCCCCGGACGATATCGGCGTCGATGCCCTCGCGGGCGGCGACCGTGACGACCTCGTCGACCGTCTCGTTCAGCGCGCGCTGCTGCGCGATCGCGGCGTCGCGCCCGTGCGACGCGGCGTAGCGCTCGCAGCCGCCGGTGACGCTGTTCGTGAGCCAGCCGCCGTTGCGGCCGGAGGCGCCGAACCCGGCGAAGCGCTGCTCGAGCACGACCACCCGCAGATCGGGCTGCGCGCGTTTGAGGTAGTAGGCGGTCCAGAGGCCGGTGTATCCGGCGCCGACGATCGCGACGTCGGCGTCGAGGTCGCCGGGCAGGGGAGCGCGGGGTGCCGGGAGTCCGCCGAGGCTGCGCCACCACCACGACACGTCGCCGTTGCGGACCTGGGTGTCGGACCTCGGCGCGCTCATGCGCTCATCCTGCCGCGAGACAGGGGCGTCGGCGCCCCGCGATGTGTCGCGATCTCCTCCTCGCTCGGACGTTTCGGCGCCCCTCCCTCGCCCCTCCTTCTCCCTCCCTCCCTCCCTCGCCCCTTCGAATCGCGCACTTTGCAGTCTGCGGGGGGCGAAAACTGCAAAGTGCGCGATTCGAAGGCACTGGGAGACGGCGCCGGGGTAGTCGGCGCCGGGGCGGGGGAGAGGGACGGGGGAGAGAGAAGGGGGAGAGGGGGGTCAGGCCGACGGGTCCAGGGCGCGGAGCGCGGCCCACAGCTCGGCGCGCGTGGCGAACGAGGAGAGATCGCGCCCCAGCACGCGCTCGACGAGAGCCAGCCGGGTGCGTACGGTGTGGCGGTGCACCCCGAGGGACTGAGCGGATGCCTCGTGCGAGCAGTCCTCGTCGAGCCACACCTGCAGCGTCTCGAGGAGTCGCGTGCCCTGTGCGGCATCGTGCTCGCGCAGCGGTGCGAGCTCCGCACGGGCCAGCGCGCGGGCTTCGTCGGTGAGGGCGGAGAGGACGCCGCTGCGAGCGACGTCGGCGAACGCGGTGACCGCCCCCGCGCCGCGATCGCGCGCGACGCGGGCCTGACCGGCCGCCGCGGCGAACGCGTCGTAGCCCGTCGGGTCCGAGACTCCGAGGCGCACGTCGAAGCGCGCCGCCAGCTCCTCGACGGCCGAGAGGTCGTCGGCCGGCACCACGAGCACGAGGCCGTCGTCGCCGCGTCCGAAGAACAGCGCACCGCGCCGTTCGTCGGCCCACAGCTCCAGCAGCTCGGTGATGCCGTCGACGCGCGCGGCTGCGGCATCCGTCATCGCGACCACGACGGGCGCGGAGGGCAGCGGGCCCCACAGCTCGCGGGAGGCACGGCGGGCGAGCGCCGGATCGCCGGCGAGCAGCGACTGCACGAGGCCCGCGCGCAGCGCGCCGCGAGCCCGGCTGAGGCCCTGCTGCTGCTCGAGGGCGAGCCCCGCCATCGCGATGACCGCCGTGACGACGACGCGTCCCTCCTGGTCGAGGTCGCCGGCGCCGATCGCGATGACGCCGCGCAGGTGGCCGCCGCGTCCGAGCGTCTGCAGGGTGAACGCGGTCTCGCCGATCCGCAGCGAAGAGCCCGCGCGCGCTCCGCGATGCAGGACGCCCGTGACCTCGCGCTGCAGGCCCGCCGCCGTCGTGACGTCGAGGCCGCCGACGGGGTGCTCGCGGGCCAGCTCCCCGGCGGCGTCGAACATGCCGACCCACGTGCCCAGCTGCTTCGCGAGCTCGGTGACCGTGGCGCCCAGTCCGTCCGGGCGGAGCGCGGCCAGCGCGATCGCCCGCTGCGCCGCGAGCGCCCAGCTGCGGCGGGCGTACGCCTCGGCCGCGATCGCCTCGGCGTTGGCGCGGGCCACCGCGATGAACGGCGTGCGATAGGGCACCTCGAACAGCGGCATCCGCTCCGCACGGCAGGCGTCGACGAGCGCCGACGGAATGCCGGCGCGTGCCACTTCGGTGCCGAAGCCGAGCCCGACCACGCCGCGCGCGGCCAGGCGGTGCACGTAGGAGCGGAAGGGATCCGCATCCCCGGCCTCGTCCGCATCGCCGAGCGGGAACTGCGTGCCCGTCGTCAGCAGCACGAGCCCTTCCGACAGGAACGGCGTGGGGTCCACCAGGTCCGAGCTGTGCACCCACCGGATCGACCGGTCCAGCGCGGCCTGGTCCACATCGTCGTCCGCGAGCGACAGGCGCAGATCACGACGGGCGAGGAGGGCGCGCAGGGTGGGGGCATCGGCATCCATATCGCTCCGAGTGTACGACTGGTATAGCGCGCCGGACAGAATGTACACCGAGGCGGGTGCGGGGGCTTCGCGGGGCCGCATACGCTCCCCAGCATGAGCAGCGCAGCCGACACCCTCATCGACACCCCCCTCGGCGGTCCGACCCTCCCGCAGGAGCGCCGCCTGGTCACCAGCATCCCGGGCCCCCGCTCGCAGGAGCTCATCGACCGCAAGGCCGGTGCCGTCGCCGCGGGCGTCGGGCACACCGCCCCCGTCCACGCCGTCGCCGCCGGCGGTGGCGTGATCCTCGACGCGGACGGGAACTCGCTCATCGACCTCGGCTCGGGCATCGCCGTGACCACGCTCGGCAACGCGCACCCCAAGGTGGTCGCTGCCGTGCAGGAGCAGGTCGCGCAGTTCACCCACACCTGCTTCATGATCGCGCCGTACGACTCCTACGTGTCGGTGGCCGAGGCGCTCAACCGCCTGACCCCGGGCGACCACGCCAAGAAGAGCGCGCTGTTCAACTCCGGCGCCGAAGCGGTGGAGAACGCGGTCAAGATCGCCCGCAAGTACACCGGCAAGCAGGCCGTCGTCGCCTTCGACCACGGCTACCACGGCCGCACCAACCTCACGATGGCGCTCACCGCCAAGTCGATGCCCTACAAGAGCGGCTTCGGGCCGTTCGCGTCGGAGGTCTACCGCGCCCCGCTGTCGTACCCGTACCGCGACGGCCTGACCGGCGCCGAGGCGGCGAAGAAGGCCATCTCGATCATCGAGAAGCAGGTCGGCGCCGACAACCTCGCGGCCGTCATCATCGAGCCGATCCAGGGCGAGGGCGGGTTCATCGTCCCGGCCGACGGCTACCTGCCGGCGCTCGTGGAGTGGTGCCGCGCGAACGACGTGGTCTTCATCGCCGACGAGATCCAGACCGGCTTCGCCCGCACCGGCCGCATGTTCGCGAGCGAGGTCTTCGGGATCGTCCCCGACCTCATCACCACCGCGAAGGGCATCGCCGGCGGCCTGCCGCTGGCGGCCGTGACGGGCCGCGCCGAGATCATGGACGCCTCGCACGCCGGAGGGCTCGGCGGCACCTACGGCGGAAACCCCATCGCGTGCGCCGCCGCGCTCGCCGCGATCGACGTGTTCGAGAACGACGGGATGCTCGAGCGCGCCGCCGGGATCGAGACCATCCTCACCGGCCGCCTGCGCGACCTGCAGGCCTCCGACCCTCGCATCGGCGACGTGCGGGGCCACGGCGCCATGATCGCCGCGGAGTTCGTCGACCCCGCGACGGGGGAGCCGGATGCCGCGCTCACCGCCGCGGTCGCCAAGGCGTGCATCGCACAGGGCGTCATCGTCCTCACCTGCGGCACCTACGGGAACGTGATCCGTTTCCTGCCGCCCCTGTCGATCTCCGACGACCTGCTCCACGAGGGCCTGGACGTCGTCGCGGCCGCACTGGCCGGCAGCTGATTCCGGATGCCGCGGCCGGCGCACCACGACGGTCGCGGCATCCAACCCCTCCCTCTCCCGCAGCGTGTCCCGATTCTTCGCAGCCATGTCCCGATTTCGTCGCCACCGCGGCCGGGGAGCGAACGATTCCGGGACATGGATGCCTTGCACCCGACCCTGAGCGCCGAGACAGCGCAGAACCTGACGAAGGAGTCCGAATGACCGAGCTGACCCGCGACGTCGTCATCGTCGGCGCCGGCGCCGCCGGCACCACCGCCGCCAACGAGCTGAAGAAGGCAGGGCTGTCGGTCGTCGTGCTCGAGGCCCGCGACCGCGTCGGCGGGCGCCTGTGGACCGACGTGGTCGACGGCGCCATGCTGGAGATCGGCGGGCAGTGGGTCTCGCCCGACCAGGACGCGCTCAAGGAGACCCTCGCAGAGCTCGGCCTCGAGACCTACAGCCGCTACCGCGAGGGCGAATCCGTCTACATCGGCAGGAGCGGCGAGCTCACGCGGTTCACCGGTGAGATCTTCCCCGTCGCGCCCGAGACCGAGAAGGAGATCGTGCGCCTCATCGAGGTGCTCGACGGGATGGTCGCCGAGATCGACCCCGACAAGCCGTGGGAGCACCCCGACGCCGAGGCGCTGGACCGCGTCTCGTTCGAGGCGTGGCTCGAGGAGCAGACCGACGACCAGGAGGCCCGCGACAACATCGCCCTCTTCATCGCCGGCGCCATGCTCACCAAGCCCGCCTACGCGTTCTCGGCGCTGCAGGCCCTGCTGATGGCCGCGAGCGCCGGCAGCTTCTCGCACCTCGTCGACGCCGACTTCATCCTCGACGAGCGCGTCGTCGGCGGACTCCAGCAGGTGCCGCTGCTGCTGGCCGAGCGGCTCGGCGACGACGTCGTCCTCGACCAGCCCGTCACCGAGGTGCACTGGGGCGAGGACGGCGTGCGCGTCGTCACCGACAACGGCCTCGAGGTGCGCGCCCGCTTCGTGATCCTGGCGCACGCGCCGATCCTCTACCCGTGGATCGAGTTCCAGCCCGCGCTGCCGCGCCTCAAGCAGCAGATGCACCAGCACATCTCGATGGGCTTCGTCATCAAGGTGCACGCCGTCTACGACCGTCCGTTCTGGCGCGAGCAGGGCCTGTCGGGCACCGCCTTCAGCCCCTACGAGATCTCGCACGAGGCGTACGACAACACCAACCACGGCGACGAGCGCGGGACGCTGGTCGGCTTCGTGTCGGACCGCAACGCCGACGACCTCTTCCGCGTGTCGGCCGAGGAGCGCAAGGAGCGCATCCTCGAGTCGCTGTCGCACTACTACGGGCCCGAGGCGAAGAACCCCCTCGTGTACTTCGAGAGCGACTGGGGCGCCGAGGAGTGGACCCGGGGCGCGTACGCCGCGAGCTTCGACCTGGGCGGACTCGCCCGCTACGGCGCAGACCTCCGCACCCCCGTCGGCCCCATCCACTTCGCGTGCAGCGACATGGCGGGCGCCGGCTACCAGCACGTCGACGGCGCGATCCGCATGGGTCGCCTGGTCGCGGCCAACATCGTCGAGGCGGCACGCCGGTGAGCGGCCGCATCGTCGTCGGGTACACCGCGACGGATGCCGGAGCCGACGCGGTCGCGCTCGGCACGCGCCTCGCCGCGGCCGCGGACGCCGCGCTCGACCTCGTCCTGGTGCTCCCGGCCGAGGACCGCAGCGTCATCACGCCGCCGGACGCGAGCTACGACCGCTACCTCGTGGCCCAGGCCGAGGCCTGGCTCGCCGAGGCCTCCGCCACGGTTCCCGGCGCCGTGACGCACGCCACCCACGTCCGGTTCGGCGATTCGTTCGCGGAGGGACTGATCGCCGCCGCGCACGAGTTCGCGGCATCCCTCATCGTCGTCGGCGCCGCCAACGGCGGCCTGCGCGGTCGCCACCGCCTCGGCACCGTGGCGAACGAGTTGCTGCACTCGTCGGACGTGCCCGTCGCCCTCGCGCCGGAGGGGACGCGCCGCACGCGGGTGAACGGCGTCAGCCGCGTGACCGCCGCGATCGGCACGCGCCCCGGCGCCAGCGCCCTGCTCGACGCGAGCGTCCGGCTCGCATCGGCGACCGGTGCCCGGCTGCGGCTGCTGTCGCTCGTGTCGGTCGACCTTCCGGCCAGCGTCGACACCGGGGTCATCCGCATCGCGGGCGCCGCCCACGCCGACGACGTGCTCGGCAAGGCGCTCGACGCCCTCCCGCAGGGCATCGACGCCGACGTCGTCGTGGCACGCGGCGACAGCATCGAAGACGCCGTGGCACACCTCGGCTGGGAGCCGGGCGAGCTGGCGGTCGTCGGCTCGAGCCGCCTCGCGCAGCCCCGGCGCCTTTTCCTCGGCTCGACGGCGGCGAAGATGCTGCACGAGCTTCCCGTCCCGATGGTCGTCGTGCCCCGCACGCGCGGCAAGGAGGGCGCCGGTGCGACGCAGCCCGGCGCCGAAGAAGGAGCACGCGCATGAGCGCTTCCCCGCAGCCCCGCGGCGCCGCCGCACCACTGGCCCCGTCGTCCGGCGCCGGCGCCGGCGGCCTGTCGAAGAAGGGACTGAGCGCCGGCGCCGTCGGCGTGGTCGGTGCCGTGGTCATCGGCATCTCGACGATCGCCCCGGCCTACACGCTGACCGCCTCGCTCGGCCCGACGGTCGCCGTCGTCGGCACGCAGGTGCCCGCGATCATCCTCGTCGGCTTCATCCCGATGCTGCTGACGGCGTTCGGCTACCGCGAGCTCAACCGGGCGATGCCCGACTCGGGCACCTCGTTCACCTGGGGTGTGCGGGCCTTCGGCCCCTGGATCGGCTGGATGACGGGGTGGGGCCTCATCGCCGCCACCGTCATCGTGCTCTCGAACCTCGCGGGCATCGCCGTGGAGTTCCTCTTCCTGCTGATCGCGCAGCTCTCGGGCAACGAGGACATCGCGAACCTCGCGTTCAACCCGTTCATCAACGTCTTCGTGTGCCTGCTCTTCATGCTCGGCGCCACCCTCGTCTCGTACCGGGACATGCAGACGACCCAGAAGTTCCAGTACGTGCTGGTCGGATTCCAGGTCGTGGTGCTGGTGCTCTTCGCGGTGGTCGCCATCGTGAAGGCCGTCGACGGCGAGGCGCCCGACACGACCGCGTTCTCGTGGTCGTGGTTCAACCCGCTCGAGGTGCCCTCGTTCAGCGCCTTCGCCGCGGGCCTGTCGCTGTCGATCTTCATCTTCTGGGGCTGGGACGTCGTCCTCACCATGAACGAGGAGACGAAGAACCCCGCCAAGACCCCCGGCCGCGCGGCCATGCTGACCGTCGTGATCGTCGTGAGCCTGTACCTGCTGCTCTCGATCGGCCTCATCATGTTCGCCGGCGTCGGCGAGGGCGCCCTGGGCCTGGCGAACGAGGAGATCTCGGCCAACGTGTTCTTCGCGCTGTCCGACCCGATCCTCGGTCCGCTCGCGTTCCTGGTGTCGCTCGCCGTGCTGTCGAGCTCGGCCGCGTCGCTGCAGTCGACGGCCGTCGGCCCGGCGCGGACGCTCCTGGCGATGGGGCACTACGGTGCGCTGCCGCCGAAGTTCGCCCGCGTGAGCCCGCGGTTCTTCACGCCGGGCTACGCGACCGTGGTCTCGGCGGTCGTGGCCTCCGTCTTCTATGCGGTCATGCGCGTCCTCAGCGAGAACGTCCTCACCGACACGATCCTGTCGCTCGGCATGATGATCTGCTTCTACTACGGGCTCACCGCGTTCGCATGCGTCTGGTACTTCCGCAAGCAGTGGTTCGACTCGGTGCGCAGCTTCTTCTTCACGTTCCTGTTCCCGCTCGTCGGCGGCGGCATCCTCGCGGTGCTGTTCGTCACGACGCTGATCGACTCGATGGACCCCGCCTACGGCAGCGGATCGAGCATCTTCGGCCTCGGCCTGGTGTTCGTGCTGGGCGTGACCGTGATCCTCGCGGGCGTCGTCATCATGATCTGGCAGTCGATCAAGCGTCCGGCGTTCTTCCGCGGTGAGACACTCGGTATCGATGCGCCCGAAAGCCTTCGACGCGCCCGCCGCTGACAGGCAGACTGTCCCCAATCCATCCGATCGGAGAGGAAACATGACCGACTACGCCGTCGTCAACCCGGCCACGGGCGAGACCCTGGCCACGTACCCGACCATCAGCGACGAGGCGCTCGAGACCGCGATCGCGGGAGCGGATGCCGCCTACCGCACGTGGCGCGACGTGCCGGTCGCCGAGCGCGCGGCCCGGATCCGCAAGGTGGCAGAGCTCCACCGCGAGCGTCGCGACGAGCTCGCCGCGATCATCGTCCGCGAGATGGGCAAGCCGCTGTCGGCCGCGCTCGGCGAAGTGGACTTCGCCGCCGACATCACCGAGTACTACGCCGACAACGCCGAGAAGGTCACGGCCGACCAGCCGATCGACATCCTGGGCGAGGGCACCGCGGTCATCCGCCGCACGCCGCTGGGCGCGCTGCTGGGCATCATGCCGTGGAACTTCCCCTACTACCAGGTGGCCCGCTTCGCCGCGCCGAACATCGTGGTGGGCAACACCATCCTGCTCAAGCACGCCCCGCAGTGCCCCGAGTCGGCGGCGGCCATCGCCCAGATGTACGCGGATGCCGGACTCGGCGACGGCGTCTACACGAACGTGTACGCCACCAACGACCAGGCGGCGACGATCATCGCCGACCGCCGGGTGCAAGGCGTCTCGGTCACCGGCTCCGAGCGCGCGGGAGCGGCGGTCGCCGCCCTCGCCGGCCAGAACCTGAAGAAGGTCGCGCTCGAGCTCGGCGGCTCCGACCCGTTCATCGTGCTGTCCACCGACGACCTCGACGCGACCGTCGAGGCTGCCGTGGAGGCCCGCATGGACAACAACGGCCAGTCGTGCAACGCCCCCAAGCGGTTCATCGTGCAGGAGGGCCTCTACGACGCGTTCCTCGAGAAGTTCACCGCCGCGATGACGGCGTCGAAGATGGGCGACCCGTTCGCCGACGACACCGTCCTCGGCCCGCTGTCGTCGCTGGCCGCCGCCGAGCGCCTGCAGGAGCAGGTGGATCGCGCCGTGGCGCAGGGTGCGACGCTCGTGGCCGGCGGCACGCGGGACGGTGCGTTCTACGAGCCCACGGTGCTCGCCGGGGTCACCTCCGACATGGACGTCTACCGCGAGGAGCTGTTCGGGCCGGCCGGTGTGGTCTACAAGGTCGCCGACGAGGACGAGGCGGTCGCGATCGCCAACGACACCAGCTTCGGGCTCGGCTCCTACGTCTACACCACCGACCCCGAGCAGGCCGAGCGCATCGCGAACAAGATCGACGCCGGCATGGTCTACGTCAACATCGTGCTCGCGGACTCGCCCGAGCTGCCCTTCGGCGGCGTGAAGCGGTCCGGCACCGCCCGCGAGATGGGCCTGCTGGCCGCCGACGAGTTCGTCAACAAGAAGCTGATCCGCGTCGCCGGCTGACACGAACGTCGTCGAACCAGGGGATTCGCGTCGAACTCGAGGGCATCGCCCTCGGTCTCGGCGCGAATCCCCGGTCTCGGCGGCTCAGTGCGAGGCCCCGCTTCGGAGGCGACCGGATCGCCGGAGTCCCACAGGTCGTCCAGGCGGGTCTGGGGGAGCGGCATGCCCGAATGCTCCCGCCGCCGTCCGGGGGTGTCGCCGTCGCGGTGGGCGGGCCAGGATGGAGTCATGGCAGACACACCGGATCCCGTCGTCGCCCTCTCCGATGAAGAGTGCTGGGAGCGCCTGCGGGGGCAGGAGCTCGGACGCCTCGTCACCCGGGTCGGCGAGGTGCTGGACATCTTCCCCGTGAACTACGTCGTCGATGGCGAGAGCGTGCTGTTCCGCACCGCGCAGGGCAGCAAGCTGTTCGAGCTCACCGTCAACGATGAGGTGCTCTTCGAGGTGGACGACCACACCGACGCCGACGCGTGGAGCGTGATCGTGCGGGGACGCGCTCATCCGCTCGACCGCTCCGCCGACGTGGAGCGCGCTGACGGACTCGGCCTCAAGCCCTGGATCCCGACGCTCAAATACACCTTCGTGCGCGTCGAGGCGACGGCGATCTCGGGGCGGGCGTTCGCGCGCACTCCGGAGCCGGATCGCTACGGCGTGCAGCAGTACTGAACCGGTGACGGCGCGCGTGCAGAGGCGGTCCCGGTTCGCGGGGCCAGCGGGCATGCCGTACACTGGATCATGCAGTTGAAGTCTGCATTCTTTCGCCGTGCCCGTCTCCGGGTGCGGATCCTCAAGCCGCGGTGAGAGGGGAAGAGTGCGGGCATCACGAGACCTCCGGGTCTCTAGGGCGGTAGCTCAATTGGCAGAGCAGCGGTCTCCAAAACCGCAGGTTGCAGGTTCGATTCCTGTCCGCCCTGCGCATCAGCGCACACCGATGGAACGACATCGGTGGAAGTTGGTAACGAAGTGCAGTCGGCCCGTGCCGGCTCACGGAAGGTAATCAGGTGGCATCGATGGTTCAGGACGAGCCGAAGGGCGAGGTCGTCCCCGCTGACGGGACGACCGCTCCCCGCGAGAAGAAGCCGAACGTCTTCGCTCGTATCGCCCTGTTCGTCCGCCAGGTCTTCGCCGAGCTCCGCAAGGTCGTCACCCCGACGCGCCAGGAGCTGCTGAAGTACACGGCGGTGGTGCTCGGCTTCGTCGTCGTGATGATGGCCCTCGTCTACGGGCTCGACGTGCTGTTCGTGTGGATCACGGCGTACGTCTTCGGAGTGCCCGGCGCCTGATCCCGAGCGCCTCCGGCTCGCACCGGCGGCATGACACGGGCGGACCTCAGGTCCGGCAGCGGACGGAACGGAAGAGAACTCACGTGACTGAAAGATATGTCGACGACGCCGATTGGGCGACGGCCGCCGAGCAGTCGTCGGAGGACGACGAAGCGCAGGAAGGCAACGTCCTGGCCGCGGAGGAGCGGTCGGTCGAGGCCGCCGAGCACGCCGCGATCCACATCGTCGACGACGCCGACGAGGATGACGCGGA
Organism: Microbacterium sp. M3; assembly: GCF_033548675.1. NCBI lineage: Bacteria > Bacillati > Actinomycetota > Actinomycetes > Micrococcales > Microbacteriaceae > Microbacterium > Microbacterium sp. M3. Next base: position 598,345 of record NZ_JAWTZT010000001.1, on the reverse strand, counting down.
CCTGGACGACATCGACATCGACGACCCGGAGGCGGACGCCATCGTGAACGACGCGCTGAACCTGGACGAGACGGCCGAGACCGAGGCCGCGGCCGAGGTCATCAACGACTCCATCGCCGAGGAGGTCGCCGAGCGCGAGGCCGAGGCCGCCGACGAGGTGGCGCCCTACGACGGTCCCGACGTGAACGGCGACGAGGACGAGCCGGTCCTCGACGAGGACTTCGTCGAGGAGGTGGATGCCGCAGCCGGCGTCGTGGACGAGGTCGAGGCTTCGGTCTCCCCGGCCGACGCCGCCGAGGCTCCCGCAGACTTCGACGGCGAGAGCTCCGAGGGCGAGCTCTCCGAAGACGAGGGCGACGACGACGAGGACCCCTACGAGGCGTTCCGCACCGAGCTGCGCACCCTCCCGGGCAAGTGGTACGTCATCCACTCCTACGCCGGCTTCGAGCGCAAGGTGAAGGCCAACATCGAGCAGCGCAAGTCGACGCTCGAGGTCGAGGAGGACATCTACCAGATCGAGGTCCCGATGGAGGACGTCGTCGAGATCAAGAACGGGCAGCGCAAGATGGTCACGCGCGTCCGGATCCCCGGCTACGTGCTCGTGCGCATGGAGCTCAACGAAGACACCTGGTCGGTCGTGCGTCACACCCCCGGCGTGACCGGCTTCGTCGGCAACGCCCACAACCCGACCCCGCTGCGCTTCGAAGAGGCCTTCAACATGCTGAAGAGCCTGGTCGAGGTCAAGGAGGTCGCGGGCGCCAAGGGCGGTGCGGCCAAGAAGGGCGCGGCCACCGCTGCGCGCGTCATCCCGGCCGAGGTCGACTTCGAGGTCGGCGAGACGATCACCATCAAGGAAGGCTCGTTCGCGGGCCTGCCCGGCACGATCAGCGAGATCAAGCCCGAGAGCGGCAAGCTCACGGTCCTCGTCTCCCTCTTCGAGCGCGAGACCCCGGTCGAGCTCAGCTTCGACCAGGTCACGAAACTCTGAGCTACCTGCTGGTAGACTCTGCAGGTTTGCGCGTGCGCTGAGCGCCCGCGCGATCGACACCGCGGTCCGGAACGGCCGGATTCGCGGGAGAACAGGGTGCCCCGGCATCCGTTCGTTGAAAGGAAAGAGAATGGCACCGAAGAAGAAGGTGACCGGCCTGATCAAGCTTCAGATCAACGCCGGTGCCGCCAACCCGGCGCCGCCGATCGGCCCCGCGCTCGGTCAGCATGGCGTCAACATCATGGAGTTCTGCAAGGCGTACAACGCCGCGACCGAGTCGCAGCGCGGCAACGTCATCCCCGTGGAGATCACCGTCTACGAGGACCGCAGCTTCACCTTCATCCTGAAGACCCCGCCGGCCGCGGAGCTCATCAAGAAGGCCGCCGGCCTCCAGAAGGGCTCGCCGACGCCGCACACGACCAAGGTGGGCAAGCTCACCAAGGACCAGGTGCGCCAGATCGCCGAGACCAAGCAGGCCGACCTGAACGCGAACGACATCGAGGCCGCCTCGAAGATCATCGCCGGCACCGCCCGTTCCATGGGCATCACGGTCGAGGACTGAGGGGAAGAGTAATCATGGCTACCAAGTCCAAGGCCTTCCAGGCCGCTGCCGCCAAGATCGAGGCGGACAAGTTCTACACGCCCACCGAGGCCGTCGCGCTCGCGAAGCAGACCGGCTCGGCGAAGTTCGACTCGACCGTCGAGGTCGCGCTGAAGCTCTCGGTCGACCCGCGCAAGGCCGACCAGATGGTGCGCGGCACCGTCATCCTCCCGCACGGCACCGGCAAGACCGCCCGCGTCATCGTATTCGCGACGGGTCCGGCCGCTGAGGCCGCGATCGCCGCGGGTGCGGATGAGGTCGGCGGCGCCGAGCTCATCGAGAAGGTCGCCGGCGGCTGGACCGCGTTCGACGCGGCCGTCGCGACGCCCGAGCTCATGGGCCAGGTCGGTCGCCTGGGTAAGGTGCTCGGCCCCCGCGGCCTCATGCCCAACCCCAAGACCGGCACCGTGACCCCCAACCCGGCCAAGGCCGTGGAGGAGATCAAGGGCGGCAAGATCGAGTTCCGCGTCGACAAGCACGCCAACGTGCACTTCGTCGTCGGCAAGGCGTCGTTCTCGGCCGAGCAGCTCGACGAGAACCTCAAGGCCGCGCTCGAGGAGATCGTGCGCCTGAAGCCCTCGAGCTCGAAGGGCCGTTACATCCAGAAGGGCGCCGTGTCGACCACGTTCGGCCCCGGCATCCCGCTGGACGTCAACGCGCTCGTCTGAGTCGTCTCGACAAGCTCAGCGACCGCCAGGTCGCACCGAAGGCCCCACCCGCTCGGGTGGGGCCTTCGTCGTTGCTGCCGACCGATTTCGAATCGCGCACTTTGCAGTTCCAGCCCCCGGATCGGTGCGAAGTGCGCGATTCGAAATCGGCGTGGGGGTCGGGGAGGCGACGCGGAGGGGGACGTCATCGCGGGGACGGAGCGGAGTAGCGTCGCAGGTATGGTCGCCACGCTCCAGGAACTGTTCGGAATCGACGCGCCGATCGTGCTCGGCCCCTTCGGCGGGCTGTCGTCGGTCGAGCTCACGGCGGCGGTGTCGGAGGCCGGCGGACTCGGATCGTACGGCCTCTACGGGTACTCCGCCGACCGCATCAGCGACACCGTGGCCGCGCTTCGCTCGGCCACGGCGCGGCCGTTCGCGGTCAACCTCTGGCTACCGACGGGCGACGAGGTGACGCCGGCCGACGTCGACCTGGCGCCGGCCACCGAGGCTGCGGCACCGCTCTTCGACGAGCTGGGGCTGGCGCGTCCCACCCCGCCGCTGGAGTTCCTCCCCGACCTCGACGCGCAGCTGACGGCGGTGCTGGATGCCGCGCCCGCCGTCCTCAGCCTGGTGTTCGGTGCGCCCTCCGAGCGCCTGGTGGCGCCGGCGCACAGTCGCGGCGTCCGTCTCATCGGCACGGCCACGACGGTCGCGGAGGCCGTCGCGCTGGAGGCGGCCGGCGTCGATGCCGTCGTCGCCACCGGAGCGGAGGCAGGCGGACACCGCGTGTCGTTCCTGCGGCCGGCCGAGCAGTCGCTCGTGGGCACGTTCGCGCTGGTGCCGCAGGTCGTCGACGCCGTGGACGTTCCCGTCATCGCGGCAGGCGGCATCGCCGACCGGCGGGGCGTCGCGGCGGCGTTCGCGCTCGGCGCGTCGGGCGTGCAGGTCGGCTCTGCGTTTCTGCGCACGACGCAGTCGGAAGCCACGGCGGCGCACCGCGCTGCGCTCGCGGACGCCGTCGACACGAGCACCGTCCTCACCCGGGCGATGAGCGGGCGGCTGGCCCGCGGCATCCCGAACCGCGCCATGCGCACCATCGAGACGGCGGGCGTGATCGCACCGTTCCCCGCGCAGAACTGGCTCGCCGGGCAGTTCCGCGCGGAGGCCGGGCGCCGCGGCGCCGGCGACCTGGTGTCGCTGTGGGCGGGCCAGGCCGCGGGGCTCGCGACCAGCGATGACGCCGCAGAGGTCTTCGCAGAGCTGACCGCCGGAATCCCCGGCTGACCGCGGTCGCGGCCGCGCCGGGTCACGCGGTCGGTCGCACCTCGAAGCCGCGCTCGCCGGTGGTGGCGGCATCCGTCACCGTCGCATTCTCGACGCGCGAGCCGGGCGGTCCCTCGGCCATCCACGCGAGCACCTCGTCGAGCTGGGCGGGTGCGCCCTCGACCTCGGCCTCGACCGAGCCGTCGCGCCGGTTGCGCACCCAGCCGGCGACCCCCGCCTCGTGCGCGATCATGCGCAGGGTGTAGCGGTAGCCGACGCCCTGCACGTCACCGCGGACAGTCACGTGCACGCGCTTCATGCGTCCATCGTGCACCCGGCGGGGTGTCGCCGGCGAGCCACCCGATGGCAGGATGCGGGCATGGGAACCGTCGATGACCTCCTGGCCGGGCTCGATGCCGCCGACCGCCCCTCGATCGAGCGCATCTACGCGATCGCCCGGGAGCAGGCGCCCGACGCCGAGCAGGGGCTCGGATACGGGATGCCGGCTCTCGTGTATCGCGGCAAGCCGCTGGTGTCGGTGATGCGGGCGAAGAAGCACATCGGCGTCTACCCGTTCAGCCCCGATGCGGTGTCGGCGGTGGCTGCGTCGCTCGAGGGGCATCCCGGCGTCGGGCTCGACAAGGGGACGATCCGCTTCCAGCCGGAGCATCCGCTGCCCGATGACGTGGTGCGGGCGCTGATCGCGGCGCGCAAGGCCCAGATCGACGGCTGACTCCGGTCAGTGGGGGAGGACGAGCGAGACCCCCAGGACGATCATCACGACGGCGATCACCGCATCGAGGATGCGCCAGGCTCGCGGCGTGGAGAGCCAGCGGCCGAGCGCCCGCGCGCCGAACGCGAGGCCGAAGAACCACAGGACGCTCGCGGCCATGGCCCCTGCCGCGAACACCCATCGCGCCTCGCCGTGGGTGTTCGCGACCGTGCCGAGGAGGAACACGGTGTCGAGGTACACGTGCGGGTTGAGCCAGGTGAGCGCGAGGCACGTCAGCAGCACCGGCAGCAGGCGCTTGGCGGTGGGGGGCGCCACGACGGCGGCGGGGACGGATGCCGCGGCCACCGTCCCGCGTGGCGGCTCCGGCGAGGCGGGGCCGGGGATGTCTCCGGCGTCGGCGGCAGGGGCGGCGGTGCCGTCGCCGAGCACCTCGCCGGACGGACGCCAGGCGCGTCGCGCGGCGAGCACGCCGTAGCCCACGAGGAAGAGCGCACCGGCCCAGAGCACGGCGTCGATCAGCCACGGGGCGCCCGCCAGCACGAACCCGATGCCCGAGACCCCGAGGGCGATCAGCAGTGCATCCGACACCGCGCAGATCGCCGCCACCGCGAAGACGTGCTCCCGGCGCAGGCCCTGACGCAGCACGAACAGGTTCTGCGCGCCGATGGCGATGATGAGGGAGAGCCCGAGGCCGAGACCGGCGAGCAAGGGGGTGAGCATGCTTCGACGCTACGGCGGTCGCGACCGGTAGTACAGCTCATGTTCCTTCAGTACCATTAGCACCACTGAAGATGCGCATCCCGTTCGAGCTTGCCGAGACGCTGGCCGTCGTCGTCGACGAGGGCACGCTGGATGCTGCCGCGCGGCGGCTGCACGTCACGCCGTCCGCCGTCAGCCAGCGCATCAAGGCCCTCGAGGAGCAGCTCGGCCGGCTGCTGCTCGTGCGGTCGAAGCCGGTGCGGCCGACGGAGGCCGGCATGTCGGTCGTCCGCCTGGCGCGACAGACGGCGCTCCTCGAGCACGACGCGCTGACCGAGCTCGGCGCCGACGACGACGCGACCGCGATCACCAGCGTGCCGCTCGCGGTCAACGCCGACTCGCTGGCCACCTGGTTCCTCGAGCCGCTCGCACGGCTGGCGCAGCGGCATCCGGTCGTCTTCGACCTCCACCGCGACGATCAGGACTTCACCGCCGGACTGCTCGAATCGGGCACCGTGATGGGCGCGGTCACCTCGCGGGCCGCCCCCGTCGCGGGATGCCGCTCATCGGTGCTGGGCGCGATGCGCTACGAAGCCGTGGCCACGCCCGCATTCGTCGAGCGGTGGCTCGGAGGCGACCGCGGTGCGGCGTTGGCCGCTGCGCCGCTCGTGGACTTCGACCGCCGCGACGACCTGCAGAACGAGTGGCTCGCGCGGCAGGGGGTCGAACCCGGGCTGCCGCCGCGGCACTACGTGCCCGCCTCGAACGACTTCGCGGCGGCCGTGCGACTCGGGCTGGGGTGGGCGATGCTGCCGCGCTTCCAGTCCCAGGACGCCCTGGAGCGGGGCGAGCTCGTGCTTCTCGGCGGCGCGCCGGTCGACGTCGTGCTGCACTGGCAGCAGTGGAACCTGCGCTCGCCGCTGCTCGATGCGATCGCCGACGCGATCGTCGCCGAGGGGCGGCGGGTGCTCGCCGCGGTCGGGTGACCGCGCGCCGAGGGGGCAGCGGTTCCGCTGCGGACGGGCCGGGCGCCGCGGCCGTCTCCGGCGACCCGCGCCCGCGCGGCCGATCCCGGCGACCCGTGCCCGTGCGGGCAACCCGGCGACCCGCGCCGCGCGGCCGAGCCCGCCGACCCGTGCCCGCGCGGGCAGCACCCGGCGACCAGCGCCCGTGCGCAGGTCAGTCGTCGCTGACCCGCAGCACCACCTTGCCGCGCGTGTGACCGCCCTCGATCGCGCGATGGGCGGCGGCCGCATCGGAGAGGTTGAAGACCTGCTCGATGTAGACCTGCACCGCGCCGGAGTCGAGCAGACGCGCGATCGTCGCGAGCGCGCTGCCGTCGGGGGTCACCTTGAACGACGTCGCCCGCACACCGGCGTCGGCTGCCGCCTCGGCATAGCCCGGCCAGGATCCGGTGGGCACCAGCACGTACAGGCCGCCCGGGCGCAGCACCTGGAGCGATCGCATCCCTGTCCGAGCCTGCACGTTCCCCACGAGGTCGATCACGACGTCGACCTCACCGACCACCTCCTCGAACCGGGTGGTGGTGTAGTCGATCACCACTGAGGCGCCGAGCTCACGCAGCCACGACGCGTTGCGGGCAGAGCCCGTGACCGTGACGTGTGCGCCGAAGTAGGCGGCGAACTGCACGGCGAAGTGACCGACCCCGCCGCTGCCGGCGTGGATGAGCACGCGCTGCCCCTCGTGCGCGTGCGCGGTCTCGACCACGAGCCCCCAGGCCGTCAGTGCGGCCAGCGGCACGCCGGCGGCCTCGACGTGCGACAGGCTCGCCGGTTTGCGGGCGACCGACAGCGACGGCGCCACCACGTAGCCGGCATAGGTGCCGCCGGTGCGCGGGAAGGAGGCCATGCCGAACACCGCGGTGCCCGGCGGGAACGGATGCGACTCGTAGGGGCTCTTCACCACGACGCCGCTGAAATCGAACCCGAGCGTCGCGGGGTACGCATCGATGGCTGCCGAGACGCCTCTTCCGGCGCGGGTCTTCGCGTCGATCGGGTTGACGCCGGCGGCGACCACGCGCACGAGCAGCTCGGTGAGCACGGGGGAGGGGACGGGAACGGATGCCGCACGCAGCGCATCTGCGTCGCCGGCGGCGTCGATGACGATCGCCGCCATCTCGGCGGGCGGCGCCTCGACCGTCGCGAGCGGGGACTCGGGCGTCGATCGCAGCGGTCGGAACCTCATGGTGCACTCCTTCCGCGGGCGTGCCGTCATCGGCACCGACTGAACCCCGGTGGCACCAGTCAACCGCGAGTTCGTCTCGGTCGTGTTACGCGGGTGCTAAGCGTCGGGCACGGCCCCCGGCGCGCCCCGGCCCGGATCGCGCACCGGAGGCGTCACGCCCGGGCGGCGCGGAGCTCGACGGCGGCGGGGGAGAGCACCTGCTGGGTGACCATGATCGCCGCGCCGAGCACGCCGGCGGTCTCGTCGGCCTGCGACTGCACGATGCCCAGGTGCTGGGTCGCGAGGGGGATGGACCGGCGGTAGACGACTTCGCGGACGCCGGCGAGCAGGTGCTCGCCCGCGCGCGCGATGCTGCCGCCGATGACGATGACCGACGGGTTAAGCATGTTGACCACCGTCGCGAGCACCTCGCCGACCTCGCGACCGGCCTGCCGCGTTGCGGTGATGGCGGCGGGGTGGCCGGCCCGCACCAGCGCCACGACCTCCGAGCCGCCCGCGGCATCGATGCCCTGCGCACGCAGGTCGGCCGCGATGGCCGTACCGCTGGCGATGGCCTCGAGATCGCGCTGGTCGCCCGGGGGCCGGGGCGAGTCGTGGCTGTAGGGCACCTGCACATGGCCCATGTCTCCCGCCGAGCCCTGCGCTCCTCGCTGCAGCGCGCCGCCCGAGATGATGCCGGCGCCGATGCCGGTGGACACCTTGACGAAGATGAGGTCCGCCACGCCCGGCCAGCTGAGCGCCTGCTCGCCGAGTGCCAGGATGTTCACGTCGTTGTCGACGAGGACGGGCACGTCGAAGGTGCGCTGCACGTAGTGCGGCACGTCGAAGCGGTCCCAGCCGGGCATGATCGGGGGGTTGGTGGGTCGCCCGGTCGAGTGCTCGACGGGGCCGGGCACGCCGATCCCGACGCCCACCACCTGGGTGGGCGCGATCCCCTGGCGCTCGAGCAGGCCGGCGCCCTCGGCGATCACCGAGTCGAGCACGCGCTCGGGCCCGTCGGCGATGTCCAGCGGGTGGGTGTGGGACGTCAGGATGTTCGCCGCCAGATCTGCGACCGCGACCGTGGCATGCGTCGCGCCGAGGTCGACGGCGATCACCACGCCGGCGAGCGGATTGAACGCCACGCGGGCGGGCGGCCGGCCGCCGGTGGAGGCGGCTTCGCCCGCCGGTCGGAGCAGTCCCGCGGCCAGCAGCGTGTCGACGCGGCCCGACACGGTCGACCGGGCGAGGCCGGTGAGCGTGGCGAGCTCCGCCTTGGTGCGCGCGTGACCGTCGCGGAGGATCTGGAAGATCTCGCCCGCTCCGCCGCCGGCTCCACTGCCGCGCAATGCGTCGACCATGGCGACAGTAAAGCACAGGGCTTGCGTCGTCCGAGGGCGACCTTAACATCACGACCAGATCACTTTTGACGGAGTGCTAGCAAAAGTCTGGCGTTGCGTGTCAGAATCGCCGCATGACTACGGAAGTCATCGACATCGGCGTCGAGACGCTGCGCACGGGCATCGTGGGCGGCGGCTTCATGGCGCGGGTCCATGCCGCGGCGGCGCGACGTGCGGGTGCACGACTCACCGCACTGGCCTCCTCCCGCCGCGACCGCGCCGAGTCGGCAGCACGAGAGCTCGGCATCGCCCGCGCGGAGGACGACGCGGACGGGGTGTTCGCGGCATCCGACATCGATGTGGTGCACATCTGCACGCCCAACGCCACGCACGCGGCCTACGCCGCGGCGGCGCTCGCCGCCGGGAAGCATGTCGTGTGCGAGAAGCCGCTCGCGACGTCGGCCGCCGACGCCGGGCCGCTCGCGTCCGCGGCCGCTGACGCCCGCGTCGTGGCGGCCGTCCCCTTCGTCTACCGCTACCATCCCATGGTCCGTGAGGCCCGCGCGCGGGTCGATGCCGGCGAGGTCGGCACACTCCTGACGGTCGACGGCGCCTATCTGCAGGACTGGATGCTGCGTCCGAGCGACGACGACTGGCGGGCGGATGCCGCGACCGGCGGTCCGTCGCGCGCCTTCGCCGACATCGGCTCGCACCTGTGCGACTTGATCGAGTTCGTCACCGGCGACCGCATCGCCCGGCTGGCGGCGCGGACCCGGCGGGTGTTCGACGCGCGCGGCGGACGCGAGGTGGCCAACGAGGACGTCGCCGCCGTGCTGTTCGAGACGACGGCGGGAGCCCTCGGCACCCTCGTGGTGTCGCAGATGGCGCCCGGTCGCAAGAACGCGCTCACCCTGGAGCTGCACGGCACGCGCCGCAGCCTCCGGTTCGAGCAGGAGCGACCCGAAGAGCTGTGGGTGGGCGGGCGCAAGGCCTCGCGGCTGCTCCTGCGCGACCCCGCGCACGCCGCCCCGGCCGCCGCGCGGCTGCAGACCCTTCCCGCCGGGCATCCGATGGGGTACCAGGACGCCTTCGACGGGTTCATCGCCGATGTCTACGCCGCGATCGGCGGCGCCGACCCCGACGGCCTCCCGACCTTCGCCGACGGCCTGCGCGCCGCGGTGCTCACCGATGCCGTGCTGGCCGCGGCGCACGACCGAACCTGGATCGAGGTGCCGGCATGACCGACACGATGCTCGCCGACACCCCCGTGCCGCCCGGCGGCTCGGACGTGGTGCTGCGTGCCCAGGGCATCTCGAAGGCGTTCTTCGGCGTCCGGGTGCTCTCCGACATCGACCTCGACGTCCGCCGCGGCGAGGTGCACGGCCTCGTCGGCGAGAACGGCGCCGGCAAGTCGACGCTCATGAAGATCCTCGCCGGCGTGCATGCCGCCGACACCGGGACCGTGGAGTTCGAAGGGCGCCCGGTGGCGTTCTCCCACCCGCGCCAGGCGATGGACGCGGGTCTCGTCACGGTGTTCCAGGAGTTCAACCTGCTCCCCGAGCGCACGGTCGCGCAGAACGTCTTCCTCGGTCGTGAACCGCGGCGCGCGGGCTTCGTCGACAGGAAGGGCATGGAGCGGCGCACCGGAGAGCTGCTCGACGGCCTCGGCGTCACGTTCATCGACCCCGGCGCGCGCGTCGGCTCGCTCACCGTCGCCGAGCAGCAGATCGTCGAGATCGTCAAAGCGCTCTCGTTCGACGCGCGGGTGATCTCGATGGACGAGCCCACCGCCGCCCTGAGCGATCACGAGGTCGAGCTCCTGTACGCGATCGTCCGCAAGCTCACCGCGCGAGGCGTCGCCGTCATCTACGTGTCGCACCGCCTCAAGGAGATCTTCGACCTCTGCGATCGCATCACGATCCTGAAGGACGGCGCCCTGGTGTCGACGGATGCCGCGGCCGACCTCACCGACGTCGAACTGGTCCGTCGGATGGTGGGCCGGCCCCTGCAGTCGTACTTCCCCTCACCCGTCGAGGGCACGACGCTCGGCGCACCCCGACTCGAGCTGACCGGGTGCGGCAACGAGTTCGTCGACGGCGTCTCGCTGACCCTGCGCGCCGGCGAGATCGTGGGGCTGGCCGGTCTGCAGGGCTCGGGGCGCACCGAGCTCGTCGAGGGGATCTTCGGCGTCCACGGGTTCACCCGAGGGGGAATGACGCTAGACGGGCGATCCGTGCGCTTCCGGAGTCCGCGCGAGGCGGTGCGGGCCGGCCTTGCGCTCGTCACGGAGGATCGCAAGGCGCAGGGGCTCGCGCTGGGGCAGTCCATCCTCGACAACGGCCTGCTCGTCGTGCGGAGCGTCTTCGCCGGTCGCACCGGCGCCGCCCGCAAGCGGGTTCCCGGCATCCTGAGCTCGCTCGAGGTGTCGTCTCGCGGTGTCGACCAGGAGGTGCGGTTCCTCTCCGGCGGCAACCAGCAGAAGGTCGTGCTCGCCAAGTGGCTGGTCACCGACCCGCAGATCGTGCTGTTCGACGAGCCCACCCGCGGCATCGACGTCGGTGCGAAGGTCGCGGTCTATCAGCTCATGCGCCAGCTGGCGGCCGAGGGGAAGGCGGTCCTCATGGTCTCGAGCGAGCTGCCCGAGGTGATCGGCATGAGCGACCGCATCCTCGTCATGCGCGACGGCGAGCTCGCCGCCGAGCTTCCGGCGGGATCAGCCGAGCACGAGGTGCTCGCCGCCGCCACGGGCTCGGCCGAAGAGCCCGGGCGGGCCGACGTCGCGGATCCGCGGCTCGACGACGAGGGGAGCAGGCCGTGAAGCGCCTCCGCATCGACTCCACCGTGATCGTCCTCGGCATCCTGCTCCTCGTCATCGTCGTGGGCGCGATCCTCGTCGCGACCGTCGGCCGCAGCTTCTTCAGCCCGGGCAACATCCGCGACATCCTCACCGGGATGAGCGTGCTGGGACTCGTGGCCATCGGCCAGACACTGGTGATCCTCGGCGCCTCGCTCGATCTCTCGGTCACCTACGTGATCAGCCTCGCCAGCCTCATCGGCGCGACGACGATGAACGGCAACCCCGCGAACATCCCGTGGGCAGTCACCCTGACCCTCATCGTGTGCGCCGCGATCGGTCTCGCGAACGGCCTGATCGTGACGGTGCTCAAGGTTAACGGCTTCATCGCGACCCTCGGCGTGGGGCTGATCCTGCAGGGCGTCCTCAACACCAACTTCCAGGGGAGCGCCGGCGAAGTGCCGTGGGCGTTCCAGCTCATCGGCGCCACGGGCGTCGGTCCCGTGCCCGTCTCGACCATCGTGATGATCGCGCTCGCCGTCATCGTCTGGTTCCTGCTCGACCGCACCCGCACCGGCGCGCACCTCTTCGCCGTGGGCGGCGACCCCGAGGTCGCACGGCTGTCGGGGGTCCGCACGCGGCCGCCTCTCATCGCCGCCCACGTGCTCTGCTCGGTGTTCGCGGGTCTCGCCGGACTGCTGCTGGCCAGCCGGCTCGGCGTCGGAAGCCCCACGGTCGGGCAGCAGGGCGGCTACGCGCTGCTGTCGATCGCGGCCGTCGTGCTCGGCGGCACGCTGCTCATGGGCGGGCGCGGCTCGATCTGGGGCACGATCGGCGGCGTGGCGATCTTCGCCGTCGTCGACAACGTCATGAGCGTCATGCAGGTGAACCCGTTCCTCAAGGACGTCGTGCGCGGCGTGGTCATCGTCGCGGCCGTCGCCGTCTACAGCCGCCGGGCTGTGGTGCGCCGGCGCACGAGGTTCGGCCCGGGCGGCACCCGGACCGGTGGCGACGCTGAGGCGGAGGCCGCCGCATCGGCGATGGTGGCGGCATCCCACGCCCTCGAAGCCGAGGCCGATGCGACCGATGGCGGAACGACCACGCGAGGGGGTGCACGATGAGGTTCCTGAAGGCACTCGTGAGCCCGCGGGGAGCGGTCTTCCTGCTCCTGGTGATCCTGCTCGTCGCCGTCATGGCGCTGAACCCGAACTTCGCGGAGCCGGGGCAGCTCATGCGCTTCATCCAGCGCGTCGCGCCCGTCGCGATCGTGGCCATCGGGCAGTACTTCGTGATCATCGCGGGAGAGTTCGACCTCTCGCAGGGCTCACTCATCACCGCGCAGGTGATCGTGGCGGGCAACCTCGTGGGGCAGGACGAATCCCGCACCATCCCGGTGCTCGGCCTCATGATCGTGCTCGGGCTCTTCGTCGGCCTGGTGAACGGGCTCCTGACGACACTGCTCAAGGTGCCCTCGTTCATCGTGACGCTGGGCATGATGCTCGCCCTGCTGGGGCTGGTGCTGTGGTGGACCGGCGGCGCGGCGACGGGCAATCCGCACGACAGCTTCCGCCAGATCGGGCGCGGCGGAATCCGCGACATCCCGGTCATCGACTTCCTGCCGTGGGCGGTGCTCGTCCTCGCGGTGTGGCTGGCGCTCGGCATCTGGATCACCAAGCGTCCGCTCGGCAAGCTCCTCATCGCGATCGGCGACAACGCGCGTGCCGCCCGCTACTCCGGGGCGCGCGACTGGTGGGTCACGACGCGGGCGTTCATGATCTCGTCGCTGTCGGCGACGGTCTCGGCGGTGCTGCTCGTCGGCTACGCCGGTGTGCACCCGTCGGTGGGCCGCGGCTACGAGTTCGTCGCGATCACCGCGGTCGTGCTCGGCGGGGTCGTGCTCGGCGGCGGGCGCGGCTGGATCGTGGCGGCCGTGGCGGGTGCCTTCGTGCTCGAGGCGCTGTTCCTGCTGCTCAACATCGCCGGAGTCCCGGCGACCCTGCGCGACGCCGTGCAGGGCGTCATCATCATCGCCGCCGTGGCGTACTCGGGCCTGGTGTTCCGGTCCCGCCGCCGCGGCGGCCCCGCAAAGACTTCTCCCGTCCAGGGGAAGAGACCCGACGCTCCCGATGGCGCCGAGGTGTCCGCATCACCTGCCCTCGCTCGCGAGGGTGTCGCAGAATCCAGAGGAGACTAGCAATGCGACGATCAATGAAGATCGCCACCACGTCGGTGGCGCTCGTGGGCCTCTTCGCCCTCGCCGGGTGCACGACCGACCCGAACGTGGCGCCGCCGGACTCGTCCGCGGCACCGACCGAGGACTCGGGCGAGAACTCGTGGTTCGACCAGGAGCTGTTCGACACCCAGATGGCCCAGCGCGAGGTCGTGCCCGAGGGTCCGGAGGACGAGCCCTACCTGCAGTACATCGACGCCGAGATGGTCGACACGACGCAGTACGCGAGCCCCGGCGCGAAGAAGGCGTGCTTCGCCAACGCGTCGATCTCGAACCCGTGGCGTCAGACCGGCTGGATCACCATGAACCAGCAGCTGCAGGTGCTGCAGGAGTCGGGTGTCATCAGCGAGATGGAGACGCGCGACGCGCAGGACTCCGACGACACGCAGATCGCCGACATCGACTACTTCATCTCGGAGGGCAACTGCGACGTCTTCATCATCTCGCCGAACAGCACGGCGGCGATGACCCCGGCCGTCGAGCGCGCCTGTGAGACCGGCAAGCCGGTGATCGTGTTCGACCGCGGTGTGGAGACCGACTGCCCGGTCACGTTCATCCACCCGATCGGCGGCTTCGCGTGGGGCATCGACACCGCGCAGTTCCTCATCGACAACCTCGAGGAGGGCGACAAGGTCGTGGGCCTGCGCATCCTTCCCGGCGTCGACGTGCTGGAGCAGCGCTGGGCCGCGGCGGAGTACATGTTCGAGGAGGCCGGCATCGAGGCGGTCGACTACTTCACGGGTGCCGACCCGGCCGAGATCAAGAGCATCATCTCCGACGAGCTGGCCAAGGGCGACGTCGCGGGCGTGTGGATGGATGCCGGTGACGGCGCCGTCGCCGCCATCGAGGCGTTCGAGGACGCCGGTGTCGACTACCCCGTCATGACGGGTGAGGACGAGATGAGCTTCCTGCGCAAGTGGAAGGAGACGGGCCTGACCGGTCTTGCCCCGGTCTACTCGAACTTCCAGTGGCGCACGCCGCTGCTGGCGGTGCAGAAGATCTTCGCCGGTGAAGAGGTGCCGAAGGAGTGGGTGCTGCCGCAGAGCCCCATCACCGCCGAAGAGGTCGACCAGTACCTCGAGGCCAACGACGGCATGCCCGACGGCCACTACGCGAAGTTCGGCGGCGAGAACCTGCCGGGCTACCCGGAGGTCTGGCAGGAGCGCCAGATCCCGTAACCCAGCCGACCGTGTCCCACTTTCTGGGAGTCATGTCCCGATGACACCGCTTTCCGGGTCTCGGGAAGGGCAGAAAGTGGGACACGGTCGCATCCACGCCGGTCTGCGGCAGAGAGGAGCACGCGCATGCAGCGCACGATCGGCGTCAACACCTGGGTGTGGACCTCGCCGCTGACCGATGAGTCGCTGGCCGCGCTCGCCCCGAAGATCGCCCGCATGGGGTTCGGGGCGATCGAGCTTCCGCTCGAGAACGCGGGGGACTGGGATGCCGCGCGCGCGGGTGAGCTGCTGGGCTCGCTGCGGCTGCGGCCCGTCGTCGTGGGTGCGATGGGCCCCGGCCGCTCGCTCGTCGACCGGGCGGGCAACGTGCCCGCCACCCAGGAGTACCTGCGCACGTGCCTCGCCGCCGCGCGCCGGGTCGGGGCATCCGTCGTCGCGGGGCCTTTCTACGCGCCCACCGGGGTGACCTGGCGCATGACCGCCGCCGAGCGCACCGAGATCGTGGCGCAGCTGCAGCGCAACCTGCGCCCGCTGGTCGAGGAGGCCGCGGTCGACGGGCTCGCGCTCGGGGTCGAGCCGCTCAACCGGTACGAGACCAGCGTCATCAACACCGTCGAGCAGGGGCTCGACGCACTCGGGCCGCTCCTGGGGCCGGGTCTCGGCCTGGCGCTGGACACCTACCACCTCAACATCGAGGAGAAGCGGCCGGATGCCGCCATCCGCGCCGCGTCGGGCCACATCACGCACGTCCAGGTGTGCGGCAGCGATCGCGGCGCGGTGGGCGACGACCACACCGACTGGCCCGCGACCCTCGCGGCGCTCGACGCCGCCGGCTACGACGGCATCCTCGGGCTCGAGAGCTTCACCGGCGAGAACGCCACCATCGCCGTCGCCGCCTCGGTGTGGCGGCCGCTCGCCTCGAGCCAGGACGAGCTCGCCGAGCGGTCCCTGGCGTACCTGACGGCACTTCAGACAGACTGAGCCCGACCCCGGGCGCCGCCCTGCGACCCGGGCGACGGAAGGGGCGGGCGCCCCGATCGGACTCCAACGGAGGAGCACACATGGCCGAGCATCCCGTCACCCTGTTCACGGGGCAGTGGGCGGATCTGCCGTTCGAGGAGGTGGCTCGGCTGGCGGCGTCGTGGGGGTACGACGGGCTCGAGATCGCGGCATCCGGTGATCATCTGGATCTGAAGCGTGCCGACGAGGACGACGCGTACGTGCAGTCGCGGCGGGAGATCCTGGACCGGCACGGGCTGAAGGTGTTCGCGATCTCGAACCATCTGGGTGGTCAGGCGGTGTGCGACGCGCCGATCGACTTCCGCCACCAGGCGATCCTGCGTGAGTACGTGTGGGGCGACGGTGACGCCGAGGGGGTGCGGCAGCGTGCGGCGGAGGACATGAAGCGCTCGGCACGCGTCGCGCGCAAGCTCGGCGTCGATGTCGTGGTGGGGTTCACCGGGTCGTCGATCTGGCCGTACCTGGCGATGTTCCCGCCGGTGCCGGCGGCGGTGATCGAGAGCGGGTTCGAGGACTTCGCGGCGCGGTGGAACCCGATCCTGGATGTGTTCGACGCCGAGGGGGTGCGGTTCGCGCACGAGGTGCACCCGGGCGAGATCGCCTATGACTACTGGTCGAGCGTGCGGGCACTGGAGGCGATCGGGCACCGGGCGGCGTTCGGGTTCAACTGGGATCCGTCGCACATGATGTGGCAGAACATCGACCCGGTCGGGTTCATCTGGGATTTCCAGGACCGGATCTATCACGTGGACTGCAAGGACACCCGGATGCGGCCGCGCAACGGCCGGGCGGGGGTGCTCGGGTCGCACCTGCCGTGGGGGGATCCGCGCCGCGGCTGGGACTTCGTCTCGACCGGGCACGGCGACGTGCCGTGGGAGGACTCGTTCCGCGCGCTCGACGCGATCGGCTACACCGGCCCGATCTCCATCGAGTGGGAGGACGCCGGCATGGACCGGCTCCACGGCGCCGAGGAAGCGGTCCGGTTCGTGCGGTCACTGCTGTGGCCCCCGCCGGCCGCATCGTTCGACGCCGCGTTCAGCAACCAGTGATGCGGAAGACTCGGAGCATGCCGATTCAGCACACCGTCGTCTTCCGCCTCTCCCACGCCGAAGGTTCCGCCGAGGAGCAGGCGTTCCTCGCCGATGCGCGCGCCGCGCTCACGTCGATCCCGGGCGTCGACGACTTCCAGGTCAACCGGCAGGTGAGCCCGAAGAGCGACCTCGGTCACCAGTTCTCGATGGTGTTCGCCGACGAGGCCGCCTATCAGGCCTACAACGACCACCCCACGCACGTGGCGTTCGTCGCCGAGCGCTGGGTGCCGGAAGTGGCGCAGTTCCAGGAGTACGACTTCGTCCAGGCCTGAGACCGCGGACCGGGGCGCCCGGCAGGGCCGCTGGGCGGTCAGACGGCCGGCGTCTCTCCGGCGGTGAGAGCGTGGAGCAGCCGCGTCAGGTTGAGGATGTCGTCGACCGGCCACTCCTGGAGGGCGTCGACGAGCAGGCTCTCCTGCGGTGCCCGCGCCTCGGCGAGCCGCTCCAGGCCGAAGGCCGTGGGCGAGAGGAGGCTCGACCGGCCGTCGTCGGGGTCGGGCGTGCGCTGGACGAGTCCGAGCTGCTCGAGCTCACGCACCGTGCGACTGATCTGGCCCTTGTCGGACATGAGCGACTCCGCCAGGGCGGAGAGGGTGATGCCCTCGCGCCGCACGATCGTCGTGAACACCTTGTAGGCGCCGGGCAGCATGCCCGGGCTCACCCGGTTGGCGTTCTCGGTGATGATCTTCCGGAAGCGGTTGATCAGCTCGCCGAACTCCGCCTCGAGGGCGCGCACCGCCTCGGTGCGCGCCGCTCGGGTGTCGTCGGAGATCATCGTGTTCGACATTAGCGCCGGGTGACGGATGCCTCGTCCGCCGTCTCTGCGGGCGAACCGGGGCCTGCGGCCGCGGCGCGGGACGCGGCATCCGTGTCCACCGTCGCGGTGGCTGTCAGGGTCTCCATGCCCTCCGCGACCGAGACCGTCGCAAGGTCGGCCTCGCTCGCCCGGACGCGCTCGCTCGTGGTCATACGCGTGAGCGGGTTGTTGGGCAGGAAGATGATCGCGATGAGGCTCACGACCGCCAGCGGCACGGCGATGAGGAACGAGTGCGCGATGGCCTGGGCGTAGACGTCCTCGACGATGATCCGGATCGACTCCGGCAGCGCCGACACCTGCGGGATGGTGCCCGCGGCCAGCTGCTCGCCGATCGCGGCACCCTTCTCGCCCAGCTTCATCAGGGCAGCCCCGATGTCGTCCTTGCGCTCGGCGAACAGGTCGGTCGCCGACGTGGCGAGCGCCGCGCCCATCACCGAGACGCCGATCGTGCCGCCGAGGCTGCGGAAGAACGTCACGCCCGAGCTCGCGACGCCGATCTCGGTCGGCTTGGCGGTGTTCTGCACGATGAGCACGAGGTTCTGCATCGTCATGCCGACGCCTGCGCCGAGCAGGAACATGTAGAGCGAGACGAGCACGAAGTTCGTGTCGTAGTGGATCGTCGACAGCAGATACGAGCCGGCGATCAGCAGCACGCCGCCCACGATGAGGTAGGGCTTCCAGTGGCCGTGCTTGGTGACGAGGCCGCCGATGACGATCGAGGCGAGGAGCAGGCCGCCGATCATCGGGATGGTCATGAGGCCGGCCTCGGTCGGGGTCGCGCCGCGCGCGAGCTGCATGTACTGGCTGAGGAACACCGACGTGCCGAACATCGCGATGCCGATCGAGATCGACGCGACGACCGCGAGCGTGAAGGTGCGGTTGCGGAACATCGTCAGGGGGACGAGGGGCTCCTTCGAGCGCAGCTCGACGATCACGAACAGCAGGGCTGCCAGGAGCGCGCCGCCGACCATGAGGATCGTCTCGGTGCTCCACCAGTCGTAGTCCTTGCCCGCGTTGGTCACCCAGATGAGGAGCAGCGAGACGGCGGTCGACAGCAGCACGATGCCGAGGTAGTCGATGCGCGCCTTGGTCTTCGGACGCGCCGGCAGGTGCAGTGTGCGCTGCATGATGACGAGCGCCGCGACGGCGAAGGGGAGGGCGATGAAGAAGTTCCAGCGCCAGTCGATCGTGTCGGTGATGAACCCGCCGAGGAGCGGACCGCCGACGGTGGCGACGGCCATCACGGCGCCGAAGAGGCCCATGTAGCGGCCGCGCTCGCGGGGGCTGATGATGTCGGCCATGATCACCTGGCTGAGCGCGGCGAGGCCGCCGGCGCCGATGCCCTGCACGGCGCGGAACGCGATGAGCGTGCCGGTGTCCTGCGAGAAGCCCGCGGCCGCCGTGGCCAGCACGAAGATCACGATGGCGAGCTGGATCAGCAGCTTGCGGTTGAACAGGTCGGCGAGCTTGCCCCAGATAGGGGTCGAGATCGCCGTCGTGAGCAGTGTCGCGGTGACGACCCAGGTGAAGGCGGCCTGGTCGCCGCCCAGGTCGTGGACGATGACGGGAAGCGAGGTCGAGACGACGGTCGAGGCGAGCATCGACACGAACATGCCGAGCAGCAGACCGGTGAGCGCCTGCAGCACCCGGCGGTGCCGGCGCTTGTCGTCGGCGCTCTCGGTGGCGACCGGCCCGGTCGCGGGGGTGGACGTGGCCATAGGAGATCCTTCGAGCGGAGAGGGGTGGCGCGGCGACGGTGGCGCGAGAATGGTTGACGCAGGTCAACAGTTGATTGAAGTCAACGATATACGGATCGTTGATCTGTGTCAACTATCTCCGCTTTCGCCCGTATGGACAGGGCGGAAGGCGGCGCTCACCAGCCCATCGGGCGCAGGATGGGTGTGTGTTCAGTGTCGAACTGCTGCCCGATGCGGGCATCGAGGCCGCGATCCGGGCGGAGTGGGAGCGTCTGATCGAGGCGGGGCTGCCGAGCGCCGGCCGGCACAGCGGCTTCAGCAACCGGCCGCACCTCACCCTCGCGGTGCGGGATCAGCTGGACGCGCAGCAGGTCGCGGGGCTCGCCGGACTCGCCGCGGCGCTGCCGCTGCCGCTCGAGCTCGACGGCATCCTCCTGTTCGGCGGCGCGGAGCGGGTCATCCTCGCGCGGCACGTCGTGGTCACCGCCGCCCTGCGGGAGTTCCACGCGGCGGTCGCTGAGTGGCTGGGCCCGCCCGAGCCGCGCTACGCCAGCACCGCGTCCGACCACTGGTCGCCGCACGTCACGCTGGCCCGGCGGATAGACGCCGCGCAGCTGTCCGACGCGCTGCGCGCGGTCGACGTGCGGCCTCTCCGCGGCGCGGCGACGGCGTTGCGGATCTGGGATGCCGCGACCCGCACCGTCACGATGCTCGAGTGACGCGTCAGTCGGCGAGGGCGAGTGCGCGGAACGGTTCCCTCGGGCGGGCCGGCGGCTGCGGCATCCGTCCCGGCTCCTGGCGTGCGCGCATCGTGCGGAGATAGAGCTCGTCGATGAGCGCGGTGGCCAGGTGCACGAGCTTGGCGATCTCGGCCTCGTCGCGGTCGACCCAGGCACAGCGGGGCTCGTCATCGACGGGCACGAAGCCATCGTGCTGCTCCCACGCGACGAGGGTGCGCTCGGCGCCGAGCACATGCTGCTGCCACCACACCTGTCGCAGGTAGCCCCGGGGGATGCTGCGCCAGGCCTTGTTGGTCGTCTTGATCTCGGCCAGCACCACGCGTCCGGACGCGTCGACGGCGATGCCGTCGGGGGTCGCCAGGTGCCGCTTCTCGACCACGGCATGGAAGAGCGCCGACGACGGCTGGATGCCATGGGTAGCCGCGACCCAGCTCGCGATCTCGGGCTCGCGCGCCCGCCCGTGCGCCGTGTACGCGTTCCCCGAGAACCCCGAGCCCATGAGCTTGGCATCGGCGGCACGAGCGATCGCCCGCTCGGAGGTGAGCGTCGCCACGTCGGTCGCGGTGATTCCGCGCGAACGCGCCCGCACCCAGGCCACCCGGTCGCGCGAATCCGCGACGATGCGGGCGGCGAGTTCGGGGGTCACGCCCTCCACCGTACGCCGCCGCCGCGACATCCACCGACGCGACGCACGGCATCCGCGCATCCCCCTCCCACCCCCGTCGACATTGCACGATCTCGGCGAGAACGCATGTCGTCGGCGCCGACGACATGCTCGTTCGTCGAGATGATGCGATCTCGACGGCGTTGCCGACGGCTGGGGCTCCCGGCATCCGTTCCTCCTCAGGACGCCGGACCGGCTTCGTCGGTCGATCGCTCCACAGAACGCACAACCGGGATGTGCGGGGGCGGCTTCGGCGTGGGACCGTGCACGGATGCCGCACCACATCAGCTTCGAAGGCGCACGGCGGGCCGTGATGACCCGCGAGACACTCGAGCGCAACCGCTGGAGCGATCGGGACGTCCGGCGTGCGCTCGCAAGCGGAGGCTTGATGCGGCTGCAGCGGAACCGGTATGTCCTCGCTGCGGACTGGAACGACCTGTGGCCGGAGTCCCGGCACCGGATCGAGGTCGCTGCGGTGTTCGGCGAGATGCGCGGGGGCGATGCCGTCGCGTGCCGCGAGTCAAGCGCGGTGCTGTGGGATCTCCCGCTTCTCCGTCATGTGCCCGATGCCGTGCACCTGGTCATTCCCGGGCAGAAGAACGTGCCGAGCCGCAGCGGTCTGCGGCGGCACCTGGATGCACTTCCTGACCGCGACGTGACGATGCGTCACGGGATTCGCGTCACCACGCTCGATCGCACTCTGTTCGACCTCGCCCGTTCGCTTCCGTTCGAAGCGGCCGTCGCCGCTTGCGATGCCGGCCTCCGGCAGATCGCGTTCCGGGATCGCGCGTACGATGAGGCCGCAGCCGGGCTCTGGCGGGAGCGGATGTCGCTCATGGTGAAGCACGCGAAAGGCGTCCGAGGAGTCCGGCAGGCCGCGGCGGTGATCCAGTTCGCAGACGGACGCGCCGAGTCACCCGAGGAGAGCCTCGCCCGCACCCATCTGCGCACTCTCGGGTTTCAGAGACTCCGCCTCCAAGTGCCGGTTTCCGGCCCGGCGGGTCAGCGATGGCGCATCGACGTCGAGATCGAAGACGTGCAGAGCTTCCTCGAGGTCGATGGCATCGGCAAGTACGAGGACGAAGCTCTGCGGTCGGGTCGCACGCTCGAACAGGTTCTCCTCGACGAGAAGCGCCGCGAGGATTGGATTCGCGGTCTCACTCAGCAGCGTTTCGTGCGCGTCGAGCACAAGCACCTGCGCACGGCTGAAACGCTGGCGGAGCGTCTCGCCGCTTTCGGCATTCGCATCCCGTGAGCGCCGCCGCACACTTCGCCCTCGTCCGTTCTCTCCTGTCCGCCTTGCCTCGCCGAGAACGCACGTTCTCGGCGAACCAGCATGTTGTCGGCGCCGAGGACGTGCTGTCTCGCCGAGATAGCACCATCTCGGCGAACGGCCGGGAAGCGGGGGGGGGGGGGAGGGGGGAAGGGGGGAGGGGGAGGGGGACAGGGGGCGATTTGGCGGAGAGGCGGGTGTCGCGTAGGCTGTACGGAGCCGAAGACCGCCGGTCATCGACGTGCGTGTGAACGCATGGAGATCGAAGCTCTGCAACGCAGGGGCCCGCGCAGGTGTCACGAACGATTCTCCTGGAATCCTGCTCCGTGCGCTTGCGCCGGAGCTTTTTTGTTGCCGTGACGAGCTCAGATGACGGATGCCTCGGCCGGCGCCCCGCCACCGCGGAGCGTCTCGTACACACAAGGAGTGGCCATGGCGCAGAAGGAAGCATCGGTCGCCGAGCTCACGAAGAACTTCGAGGACTCGACCGCCGTTCTGCTGACCGAGTACCGCGGTCTGACGGTTGCCCAGCTCAAGGAGCTGCGCAACAGCATCCGTCAGGACGCGGAATACGCCGTGGTGAAGAACACGCTGACCAAGATCGCCGCGAACAACGCGGGGATCACGTCGCTGGACGACGACCTCAAGGGTCCGTCGGCCATCGCGTTCGTGCACGGTGACCCGGTCTCCGTCGCGAAGGGTCTCCGTGCCTTCGCCAAGGCACACCCTCTTCTCGTGATCAAGGGTGGTTTCTTCGACGGAAACCCCCTGAGCGCTGACGAGGTCAACAAGCTCGCCGACCTCGAGAGCCGTGAAGTCCTGCTGGCGAAGCTCGCCGGTGCGATGAAGGCCTCGATGACCAAGGCGGCATACGTCTTCAATGCGCTTCCGTCGAAGGCCGTCCGCACGGTCGACGCGCTGCGCGAGAAGCAGGAGTCCGCGGCCTGACTTCAGGCCCCGGCGTAGAAACCACAATCAAGGAGATACATCATGGCAAAGCTCAGCACTGAGGAGCTGCTCGACGCGTTCAAGGAGCTCACGCTCATCGAGCTCAGCGAGTTCGTCAAGGCGTTCGAGGAGACCTTCGACGTCACCGCCGCCGCCCCCGTGGCCGTGGCCGCTGCCGGCGCTCCCGCCGGTGGTGCCCCCGCCGAGGAGGCCGAGGAGAAGGACGCGTTCGACGTCATCCTCGAGGCCGCCGGCGACAAGAAGATCCAGGTCATCAAGGTCGTCCGCGAGCTCACCTCGCTCGGCCTGGGTGAGGCGAAGGCCGTCGTCGACGGTGCTCCGAAGGCCGTCCTCGAGGGCGCCAACAAGGAGACCGCCGACAAGGCGAAGGCCGCTCTCGAAGAGGCCGGCGCGACGGTTACCCTCAAGTAATCCCGCGCTGCTTCTGCAGCGATTCCCGAAGGCCCCGGATGCCGCGCATCCGGGGCCTTCGTCGTGCCCGGGCGCCGTCCCACCCCACCCGCGGACGCCGAGACTGCCGCGATCGTGAAAGCCCTTTCTCACGACCTGATCACGAACGAGCGCTGATTTTCCCGAGGACTTGCGCCGCGGCATCCGATCTGACAAGAATGAGAATGCGCATTCCAGAAAGCGCATTCTCAGCTCGAAGACGAGACTCGGAGGAACACGGTGACGACGACGCACCGCTTCATCAGACGGCGCCGGCGCCATGCCGGCGGAGCCGTCGCATGAGCGCGATCAGCGAGCTCGGCAAGCTCAAGTCCGCGAAGGCCGACGGCAAGAAGCAGAACAAGGCGGCCTATCTCTTCCTGGCCCCGTGGTTCGTCGGCCTCGTCCTGATCACCATGGGTCCGATGGTCGCCTCGTTCGGGCTGTCGTTCACGAGGTACAACCTGCTGAGCCCGCCGAAGTGGATCGGCTTCCAGAACTACGTGCGCATGTGGGAGGACGAGCGCCTGCACAACGCGCTGCAGGTGACCTTCACGTACGTGTTCGTCTCGCTGCCCCTGCAGCTGGCGGTCGCGCTCTTCCTGGCGATCGTCCTCGACCGCGGGCTGCGAGGCCTCGCCTTCTACCGCTCGGCGTTCTACCTTCCCTCGCTGCTCGGCGCGAGCGTCGCGATCGCGATCCTCTGGCGCCAGATCTTCGGGATCGACGGCCTGGTGAACCAGGTGCTGGCCGTCTTCGGCATCCAGGGGCAGGGGTGGATCTCGAACCCCGATACCGCCCTCGGCACGCTCATGATCCTCAACGTCTGGACGTTCGGCTCGCCGATGGTGATCTTCCTCGCCGGCCTCCGCCAGATCCCCACCATGTACTACGAAGCGGCTGACGTCGACGGAGCCAGCAGGCGCCAGCAGCTCTTCCGCATCACGATCCCGCTGCTCACGCCGATCATCTTCTTCAACGCGGTGCTCCAGCTGATCGGCACCTTCCAGTCGTTCACGCAGGCCTACATCGTCTCGGGCGGCACCGGCGGCCCGGTCGACTCCACGCTCTTCTACACGCTGTACCTGTATCAGCAGGGCTTCACGAACTACAACATGGGCTACGCCTCGGCGATGGCCTGGCTGCTGCTCGTGATCATCGGCGTACTGACCGTCCTGATGTTCTGGACCTCGAGATTCTGGGTTTTCTACGATGACCAAGATTGACGACGCCGCCATGACGGCCACGCCCGCGACCGAGACGCTCGTCACCGGTCGCCCGCCCCGCACCCGCCGGCGCAGCCCGTTCCGCAAGCCGATGACGAGCATCGTTCGTCACACGCTGCTGATCGCGCTCGCCCTCGGCATGCTCTACCCGGTGATCTGGATGGTCGTCAGCTCGCTGCGGCCGAACAGCGAGATCTTCCGCGATCCGGGCATCATCCCCGACAGCTTCGAGATCTCGAACTACACCGACGGGTGGAACGCGCTGGCGTACCCCTTCAACGTCTACATGTGGAACTCGGCGCTGATCGTGCTGGGCTGCATCATCGGCAACCTGGTGTCGTGCTCCATGGCCGCGTACGCGTTCGCCCGCCTGCACTTCACCGGCAAGCGGTTCTGGTTCGCGATCATGCTGCTGAGCATCATGCTCCCGATCCACGTGATCATCGTCCCGCAGTACGTGCTGTTCTCCCAGCTCGGATGGGTGAACACGTTCCTGCCCCTCATCGTGCCGAGGCTGCTCGCCACGGACGCGTTCTTCATCTTCCTGATGGTGCAGTTCATCCGCGGCATTCCGAAGGAGCTGGACGAGGCGGCGCGCATCGATGGCGCCGGGCACCCGCGCATCTTCCTGCAGATCATCCTTCCGCTCATGGTGCCGGCGCTCGCCACGACGGCGATCTTCACCTTCATCTGGACGTGGAACGACTTCTTCTCGCAGCTGATCTTCCTCACCAAGCCCGAGCTGTACACCGTCCCCCTCGCGCTGCGGTCGTTCGAAGACGCGCAGAGCTCCACCAACTACGCCCAGATGTTCGCGATGAGCGTCGTCTCGCTCATCCCGATCTTCCTGATCTTCCTGTTCGGCCAGAAGTTCCTCATCAAGGGGATCGCGACGACCGGGATCAAGTGACGCTCGCGTCACGCACCTCTTCGCGGGCTCCCGCCCACCCTCATCACACAACGCACCACAACCACACCCGACTCCGGTCGAAAGGATGCAAGACATGCGACGCAACACAACCGCCCCGCGCTGGTTGCTGCTGACCTCCGTCGGCGCAGCGACGATGCTGACGCTGACCGCGTGCGGGGGCCAGGCGGAGACCCCCGCCACCGGACCGACCCTGTCCGATGAGCCCGTCACGCTCAGCTTCACCTGGTGGGGCAACGATGTCCGCCACGGCATCACCGAGGAGCTCATCGCCGCCTTCGAGGCGGAGCACGAGAACATCACCATCGAGCCGCAGTACACCGACTGGGCCGGTTACTGGGACAAGCTCGCCACCACGGTGGCAGCCGGCGACGCTCCCGACATCATCCAGATGGACGAGAAGCAGCTCTCGACCTACGCCGCGAACGGCGTGCTGCTCGACCTCGGCACCCTCGGCGACCAGCTCCCCACGGGGGACTTCCCCGAGGCGGTGCTCGGCACGGGCGCGCTCGACGGGACGCAGTACGGCATCCCGGTCGGCATCAACTCCTACACCTACATGGCGAACGTCGACCTGCTCGAGAGCCTGGGCATCGAGCTGCCCGACGACGAGACCTGGTCGTGGGAAGACCTCAACAAGGTCGCCGAGGAGGTGACGGCCGCCAGCGGCGGCGCCGTCGTGGGCTCGCAGTCGTGGGGCTTCGAGGACGGCGGCCTGAACAACTGGCTCCGCCAGCACGGCGAGTCGCTGTACGCGGAGGACGGATCTCCCGAGGTCACCGCGAGCGAGGAGACCCTGGCCGCGTGGTGGCAGAACCTGCTCGACGTCACCGAGGCGGGCGGCACGCCCGACCCCTCCGCGACGATCGAGCGCGAGTCGGCGGGTCTTGCCGAGTCGTTCACCGCGACGAACCAGTCCGCCTTCGGCCCGTGGTGGTCGAACCAGGTCGCCGCGCTGCGCGAGGCGAGCGGGCAGAACCTCCAGCCGCTCATGGTTCCCACGCCCGACGAAGGCGAGAGCGCGGCGGCGTACTACAAGCCGTCGATGTTCTGGTCGGCCTCGGCCAAGACCGAGCACCCCGCCGAGGTGGCGCTGTTCCTCGACTTCCTCGCCAACAGCGAGGAGGCGGCCGACCTGCTCCTCGCCGAGCGCGGTGTGCCGGCCAACGAGAAGATCCGCGAATACATCACGCCCGAACTCGACGAGGTCAACCAGGAGGTCGTCGACTTCCTCGACGCGATCGCCCCGCGCGTGGGCGACGCTCCTCCGGCCACGCCCCCGGGCGGCGGTGCGATCGAGACGATCATCGACCAGCACACCCAGCGGGTGCTGTTCGGCGAGCTGACGCCCGAAGACGCCGCGGCCAGCTTCATCGCCGAGCTGCAGCAGGCGCTCGACGACGCGGCGATCTAGTCCAGGACCGGGGTGCGTCCGCACGCGACGCACCCCCACAGACCGCACGGGGCCGGACCGAAGTGATGAGGGGTCCGGTCCCGGGCGGCCACGCCGGCGACATCGGCCACGCCGGCCGCGGTGCCGCCCTTGCGGCGCGCCGCTCCCCGAGGGGGCGAATGCGCCGCAGGCAGGTCGTGCACGCCCATCATTGAGAGCAGAAGGAGATCGGGTTGACCGAGGTCACGTCGCGCCCCATCACGATGGCGCAGGTCGCGCAGTACGCCGGTGTATCGCAGGCGTCGGTGTCGCGCGTGCTCAACGGCGTCGCCACCGTCGACCCCGCGATCGTGGCGAAGGTGAACCGCGCGGTGGCGGCGCTGAACTACTCGCCGAGCGAGGCCGCCCGCAGCCTCGTGCGGGGGAGCAGCCACACCATCGCGCTGCTGGTGCCCGATCTCGAGAACCCCATGTTCCAGGGCGTGCTGAAGGGCCTGACGGTCGCGGCGGCGCGGGACGGCTATCGTGTCCTCGTCGCCGACAGCGCTGAGGCCGTGGGCGTCGAGGCCGAGATCGCGAGCGAGGCGCGCAGCAAGTGCGACGCCCTGGTGCTGGTGTCACCACGGATGCCGGATGCCGAGCTCCGCGATCTCATCCAGCGCACGACCCCGGTCGTGGTGGTGAACCGGCGCGTCGACGACACCCCGGCGGCGCAGCTCGCGGTGGACTACGTCACGGCGGTGCGCGAGCTCGGCATCCACCTGCGCGGGTTCGGCCACCGCCGCATCGCGTACGTCGCCGGTCCGCCGCTCAGCTACGCCAACGAGCAGCGCGCGCAGGGCCTCGGCGAGCTGGCACGTGAGTTCCCCGATCTGGAGTTCCTCACCATTCCGGCGGGGTCCAGCATGGAGGCGGGTTACGACTCCGCAGACGCCGTGCTCGAGACCGGGGCGACCGCCGCCATCGCGTTCAACGACCTGGTGGCCCTCGGACTCATGTCGCGCCTGCGCGAAGTGGGCGTCGAAGTGCCCGATCAGCTGTCCATCGTCGGGATCGACGACATCCCGCAGTCCCGTTTCGCCGCCCCTCCGCTGACCACGATGTCGGTCCCGCGGATCGAGATCGGGCGGCAGGCTTGGAATCGCATGCGTCAAGCGCTGGACGGCGAGAACGCCGACCACCCCCTGTTCTACCGCCCCGTCCTCGTGCCCCGCCGCAGCTCCGGCCCCGCGTCGCACGCCAGCGGCTGGGTCGGTCCCGCCCGCCCGGTGCTCCGTCTGGGGTCGACGGTCGTCGCGCAGTACGAGGAGGGCACGCAGGTCGACTCCGTGCTCTCGCCGCGGCCGTACCTCGACGCGGTCATCTCGCGCACGGGCACGCCGCTCACCGTCACCGAACCCACCGATCACCCCCATCACCTGGGCGTGAGCCTCGCGATCGCCGACGTCAACGGCACCTCGTACTGGGGCGGGCGCACGTACGTGCGTGGCGAGGGCTCGATCATGGTGCCCAATCACGGGCGCCAGCGACGGGATCGCCTCCACATCGACGGGCACTCCCTCGACGAGCGCCTCAGCTGGGTCGATCACCGGGGCACCACCCAGCTGGTCGAGGTCCGCGAGCTGCGCTCGGCAGAGCTCGCCGGCGGCTGGGCGCTGCGCTGGCGCAGCCGCCTCAAGGCGACCCTCGACGCCATCACGTTCGGGTCGCCGGCCACCAACGGGCGTGACGGTGCCGGCTACGGCGGCATCTTCTGGCGGTTCGCCCCCGAGATCGCGCGGGTCTTCAGCCCCGCCGGCGACACCGAGCGCGACGTGCACGGCGCGACGACGCCGTGGCTGGCGTTCACCTTCCCCGATCGCGGCACGACCGTCGTGCTGGTGCAGGGCGAGGAGCGGCTGCCGTGGTTCGTCCGGTTCGCCGAATACCTCGGCGCCGGCCCGTCGGTCGCGTGGGATCAGCCGCGCACGATCGCCGAGGGCGGCGAGCTCAGCCTCGAGCTGACCGCGTATGTGCTCGACAGCGAACTGGCGGATGCCGCCGCGGTCGAGGAGGCGCTGCCGGCCCTGCGCGCCGAGGCGGGGCTGTGAGCGGGCGCCTGCGCGTCGGCATCGCCGGCGTGCACGGGCACGGCCGCAGCCACGTCGACGCCACCCTCGGCCTCTCCGCCGACCTCGAACTCGTCGCCGTCGCCGACCCCCGGGGCGGCGGCGACGTGCCCTCCTCCACCGCCGTGTTCGCCGATGCGGCCGCGATGCTCGCCGACGTCGACCTCGACATCGCGGTGCTGAGCACGCCGATCCCGACACACGCCGAGCTCACGCTCCTGGCGCTGGAACGCGGCGCCCACGTGCTGCTCGAGAAGCCGCCGGTGCCCTCGGTCGCCGATCATGTCGCGCTCACGAGCGCAGCGGATGCCGCCTCCCGCGCCGTGCAGGTCGGCTTCCAGTCGCTGGGCAGCGCGGGCGTGGCCGCCACCGCGGAGGTGTCGGCATCCGGTGTCATCGGCGACGTGCGGCACTACGGCGCGGTCGGACTGTGGTCGCGCTCGGAGGAGTACTGGCGCCGTGCCCCGTGGGCGGGTCATCGCGTGCGCGACGGTCGCCTCGTCGGCGACGGCGTCGTCACCAACCCGCTGGCGCATGCTCTCGCGACGGCGTTCGCCATCGCCGGTGCCGCCGAACCCGACGACGTGGTCGCGATCGACGCCGATCTGCGGCGGGCGAACGACATCGAGACCGACGACACGTCTTCGCTCGTCGTCGACCTGCGCGGGGGAGTGCGTCTGGCCGCGGGCCTGGTGACGACGGCGCCGCGGCGGCACGAACCCTACGTGCTCGTCCGCGGGTCGCGCGGGCACCTCGTCTACCACTACACGCTCGACACGCTGCACGTCTTCCGGGACGGGGCGGCGCTGCCGCGCACGTACGCCTTCGAGCGCACCGGCCTGCTGGCGGACCTCGCCGCGCACGTCCGCGACGGCGGTCCGATCCTCGCGCCGCTGCGGCGGACCGGGGCGTTCACCCGGGTGCTCGAGGAGGTCGTCACCGGCCCGCCGCCTGTCCTCGTGGATCGGCGGCTCGTGCGGGTCGAGGCATCCGGATCCGAGACGTTCCGGGTCGTGAGCGGAGTGGAGGATGCCGCGGAGCAGGTGGCGTGGGAAGGCCGCACCTTCCGCGACCTCGGCGTGCTGTGACGAGGGCGGCCGCCGTCACGCGGTGCCGAGCGGTCCGACGCCGATGACGGCCGAGGCCTGGTCATCGATCGGGGCGGTGGAGTTGCGCACCACCAGCGGCGACGACTCGGACAGATGCCGGGCGGGTGCCGCCGGGTCGTCCAGCTGCCACATCAGGAGCTGCACCGCCGCGCGGCCCTGCTCGTGCGGCCGCTGCTGCAGGGTGGTCAGCGAGAACATCTCGGCATACGCATGGTCGTCGATCCCGACCACGCTCAGCCGCTCGGGCACGCGGATGCCCAGGCGCCGCGCCGCGATGACGGCCCCCACGGCGACTTCGTCGCAGACCCCGACGAGGGCGGTCGGGCGGGTGCGGCGATCGCCCAGCAGTTCGACCGCGGCGCCGTAGCCACCGGGGAGCGTGACCTCCGAGGGCACGTGACGGACGGATGCCGCGAGCCCGGCATCGCGCATCGCGCCGCGGTATCCGTCGAGCCGGCGACCGTCGCCGAAACTGGTGCGCCGCCCGTCGGGGTCGCCGCCGAGGAAGGCGATCTGCCGGTGGCCGAGACCGATGAGATGATCGGTGGCGATGCGCGCCGCCGCCTCGTCGTCGATGGAGACGGAGTCGGCGCCGACGCCGTCCCCTCCCACCGTGACGACGGGCTTGCCGAAGGCGACTAGCCGCTCCAGCTCGCGGGCATTGGGCTCGATGCCGACCGCGATCAGCCCGTCGAACCTCTTGCGGGCGAGGAAGTGCTCGAACATCTCGCGCCGTGCCGCCGACTCCGGCGCGGCGCCGTACAGGGCGAGGTCGTACTGCCGCTCGAGCAGTGCGTCCTGGACACCCTCCAGCACCTGGGCGAAGAACCACCGGTCCAGCGACGGCATGACCACGCCGACCGTCTGCGTGCGACCCGTCACGAGGCTCACCGCGCTCGTCGTGGGGACGTAGCCGAGGGCGGTGGCGGCATCCCGCACGCGGGTGCGCGTCGAGGCCGAGACGTAGCCCGATCCGGTGAGCGCACGCGAGGCCGTGGACTTCGACACGCCTGCCGCGCGAGCCACATCGGCGATGCCCGCCATCGGGTCCTCCTCGCCCCCGAGGACGCCGACGTCCCCGATTATGGAACCGGTTCCGGTCCACATTGTGCCGCGCCCGATCGAGTCGCGCCACCATGGGATGCGGTGTTTACCGAGTTGTGATGTGCCGTCGTTGTGTCGCCCTGCGGCATCCCTTAGCGTGAACATGGAATCGGTTCCCTATGTGCCCGCGCGGCATCGACGCCCGATGTTCCGCGGTACTCGATGAGGAGGACGTATGAACACATCCAGGAAGGGCCGCCTCGTCGTGGCTCTGGCCGTGGCAGGCGCCACGAGCCTCGCACTGGCCGCGTGCAGCGGCGGCCCCGGCGCCGGCAACGGCGGCGACGAGGGCGGCGGCGACGGCGGCGACAACGTCGTCACGGTCTACGGGACGATCGTCCCGCCGGAGCAGGAGCTGCTCGAGGAATCCTGGGCGGACTGGGAGGAAGAGAACGACATCGACATCCAGTACGAGGGGTCGAAGGAGTTCGAGGCGCAGATCGCCGTCCGCGCGCAGGGCGGCACGCCGCCCGACCTCGCGATCTTCCCGCAGCCGGGCCTCATGGCCGACATGGCCAGCCGCGACCTGATCCTGCCCGCCCCGCAGGGCGTCGCCGACAACGTCGCCGAATACTGGTCCGAGGACTGGGCGGGCTACGGCACCGTCGGCGACACGCTGTACGGCGCGCCGCTCATGGCGAGCGTCAAGGGCTGGGTCTGGTACTCGCCGGCGCAGTTCGAGGAGTACGGCTGGGAGGTGCCCACCGACTGGCAGGGCGTGCTCGACCTCACGGCGCAGGCTCAGGCCGACCTCGGCACGTCGCCGTGGTGCATCGGCTTCCAGTCCGACGCCGCGACCGGCTGGCCGGGTACGGACTGGGTCGAAGACATCGTGCTGCGCCAATCGGGCACCGAGGTCTACGACCAGTGGATCGCGAACGAGATCCCCTTCACCGACCCGCAGATCAAGTCGGCGTTCGAGGAGTTCGGCAAGATCGCGCTGAACCCCGACTACGTCAACGCGGGCTTCGGCGGCATCGACACGATCGTGACGACGCCGTTCGGCACCGACCCGGCGCAGGCGATGGCCGACGGGAAGTGCGCCCTGCACCACCAGGCGTCGTTCTTCGACGGCTTCCTCGTGGACGCCGGCGCAGAGGTGGGCGAGGACGGCGACATCTGGGCCTTCCTGCTCCCGCCCTACGAGGCGGGCGGCGAGGCCGAGGGTGATGTCGTCACCGGCGGCGGCGAGATCGTGGCCGCCTTCGACGACTCCGAGGCCACTGTCAAGGTGCAGGAGTTCCTCTCGAGCCCCGAGTGGGCGAACAACCGCGTGAAGCTCGGCGGCGTGATCAGCGCCAACAAGGGTCTCGACCCCGAGAGCGCATCGAGCCCGATCCTGCAGCAGGCGATCGCGATCTTGCAGGACGACTCGACGACCTTCCGGTTCGACGCCTCCGACCTGATGCCGGGTGCGGTCGGCGCCGGAACCTTCTTCAAGGGGATGGTCGACTACGTCAACGGCACCGATCTCGACACGGTGCTGCAGCAGATCGAAGCGGGCTGGCCCGCGGACTGATCCGCACCGAACGCGACGGGGCCGCCTTCACCGGCGGCCCCGTCCGTTCCCGCTCTCGCCCCGAGTCCGCCGCTGCACTCGAAAGGAAACCATGTCCGACTTCCTGAGATGGGTGAGCACGCTCAACCCGTGGCTGGAGATCCTCGTCATCGTCGGGGTCTTCCTGCTCGTGGTCGCGCTCATCCTGTTCTTCATCGAGATCGCCCCGCGCCCCGGCCGGATGTACACGACCATCCGCCTCGCCGCGTGCGTCGCGTTCCCCGCGCTCTTCCTCTGGCTTCTGCAGTCCTATCAGTGGGCCATCGGCGCCGCCGCCGTGCTGGGCCTGATCTTCTTCTTCCTCGACAAGCGCGCCAAGGGCGGCGAAGGGTCGCTGTTCCAGCTCTTCGGCTTCATGACGCCGGCGATCCTGCTGCTCCTCGTCGGACTCATCGTGCCGACGATCCAGACGATCTTCCAGGCGTTCATGAACTCCCGCGGCACCACCTTCGTCGGATGGGACAACTTCGTCTGGATCTTCTCGCAGCAGCAGAACGTCCGCGTCATCGTGAACACGATCGTGTGGGTGCTGATCGCTCCTGTCGTCTCGACGATCGCGGGTCTCGCGTACGCCTACTTCATCGACAAGACGCGCGGCGAGCGGTTCTACAAGATCCTCGTCTTCATGCCGATGGCCATCTCGTTCGTGGGCGCGTCGATCATCTGGCGGTTCGTGTACACCGCCCGGCCTGCCGGGGAGGAGCAGATCGGCTTCCTGAACCAGGTGATCGTGTGGTTCGGCGGCACGCCCGTCAACTTCCTCGCGGTCGAGCCGTGGAACACCCTGTTCCTCATCGTCGTGCTCATCTGGATCCAGACCGGCTTCGCCATGGTGATCCTGTCGGCCGCCATCAAGGGCGTGCCGACCGAGCAGATCGAGGCGGCGGAGCTCGACGGCACGAACGGCTGGCAGCGCTTCATCAACGTGATCGTCCCGGGCATCCGCCCGGCCCTCATCGTGGTGCTGACCACGATCTCGATCGCCTCGCTGAAGGTGTTCGACATCGTCCGGACCATGACCGGCGGTGCCAACAACACCTCCGTCATCGCGAACGAGATGTACACCCAGTTCCGCAGCTTCGAGGCAGGGCGCTCGGCCGCGTTCGCGGTGATCCTCTTCGTGCTGGTGCTGCCGATCGTGATCTACAACGCGATCCAGCTGAAGAAGCAGAGGGAGGTGCGTTGATGAGCGCGGTGATGCCGGTCGATCTGCCGATCGACGACGAGGGCAAGAAGGAGCTCGCGCGCGGCGCCCGTAAGGCCGACCGCGACATGTTCGGCAAGACCAAGCGCCGGCTGACCTCACGCTGGGCGACGTTCGCCGCGCTGATCATCGCGATCCTCTGGACGATCCCGACCTTCGGGCTGCTGATCAGCTCGTTCCGTCCGCGGGAGCTCATCCAGACCACGGGCTGGTGGACCGTCTTCGAGAACTGGGGATGGACGCTCGACAACTACGCCACGGCGCTGCAGGCGGGCAACAGCCAGCTCACGATGGCGCAGGCGTTCGTCAACTCGTTCGCGATCACGATCCCCGCGACGATCATCCCGATCTCGATCGCGCTGCTCGCCGCGTACGCCTTCGCGTGGATGGACTTCCGGGGCAAGAGCCTCCTGTTCGTCCTGGTGTTCGCGCTGCAGATCGTGCCGATCCAGATGGCGCTGATCCCGCTGCTGCAGCTGTTCTCGCGCGGCACGATCTTCGGCATCCCGGTGATCCAGGCGATCGGCTCGGCCGGCTACGCGCAGGTGTGGATCGCGCACACGATGTTCGCGCTGCCGCTCGTGATCTTCCTGCTGCACAACTTCATCTCGGAGATCCCCGGCGAGGTGATCGAGGCGGCACGCGTCGACGGCGCGGGGCACGGGCAGATCTTCTTCCGGATCATCCTGCCGCTCACGATGCCGGCGATCGCCTCGGTCGCGATCTTCCAGTTCCTCTGGGTGTGGAACGACCTGCTCGTCGCCCTCATCTTCGCCGACGGCAACGTGGCGCCGATCACGAAGCTCCTCGCCGAGATGACCGGTAACCGCGGTCAGGACTGGTTCCTTCTCACAGCGGGCGCGTTCATCGCCCTCGTGGTTCCGCTGGTGGTGTTCCTGTCGCTGCAGCGCTACTTCGTCCGTGGCCTGCTGGCGGGCAGCACGAAGGGGTGACGCGAGCCGGATGACGGATGCCGCGGGCAGGCGCAGTGCGCCGGCCCGCGGCATCGGTCCGTCAGCCGGTGCAGCCGAGGCGGGCTTGCATCGCCTGCATCGCGGCGATCTCGGAGGTCTGCCCGGCCGCGATGCTCTCCGCCATCTGCAGGGCGCGCGCGTCGCTGCCGAGCTCGAGGAGCGCATCCGCCATCGGGATGGCCCCCTGGTGGTGGCGGATCATCAGCGCGAGGAACAGGCAGTCGGCCTCCTGGCCGGTGGCGGCCTCGAGAGCAGCGATCTCGTCGGCCGACGCCATGCCCATCGCGGCATGCGCCTCGTCGTCGGTCATCGGCTCGGCCGCGGTGCCGCCCCCGTGTGCGTGCTCGGGCGACGCGTCCATCCACTGCATCATCGGTCCGCCCGACTGGGCGAGGCCCCACTGCACGAGCCAGTCGTACATCTCACCGCGCTGGCCGGCCTGCCCCGTGGCGATGTCGTACGACAGCACGCGCAGCTCTTCGTCGTCGGTCTTGCGGTAGATCTCCATCGCCATCTGGATCGCCTGGGCGTGGTGCACCTGCATGTCGCGCGAGAATCCCGCCTCGGGGGAGTTCGGTCCCGGAGAGACCGCGCCCTGCGAGCCGAAAGTCGAGAACCGCCCGACCGCGAAGGCGAGTGCGGCGATCAGCACGAGCGCGACCGCGACGATGACCCACCCCCGGGGGGCACCGGAGCGGGCCTCGTCGGTCATGGCCGGCCTACTGCTTGCCGGGAGCCTCGAACGCGCCGGTGCAGGCCGCGTTCGGCTCGGGCGCGTTGGTGCTCCGCCAGTACGCCTTGATGAACTCCTCGATCCGCTCGTCATCGGCCGAGTCGACCTTGAGCTGCGCGTTCCAGGCGCTGACGGCGATCGGGGTGTCCATGTCGGGGTAGGGCGTCAGCAGCGTGTAGGTCGACGGCAGCTGCGCCTCGAGCGCGGCGACGTCCTCATCCGACACCTGGGCGGGGTCATAGGTGATCCACACCGCCCCGTGCTCGAGCGAGTGCACCGCGTTCACGTTCGGCACCGGCTCGGTGTAGACGCCGCAGTTGAGCCACATCGCGTTGTGGTCGCCACCCGCGGGCGGCGTCTGGGCGTAGTCGACCTCGGTCTCGACGTGGTTGGCGGTGTTCTCGAAGGTCTCGACCCCCTCGATGCTGCTGCCGTCGCTGTCACCACGGTCGTACGTGGGGGCGGGAGCCGGGGCGAAGACGATCGAGGCGACGATCGCGGCGATGACGAGGATGGCGGCCACCGACCCGACGATCCACCAG
The DNA here is from genome assembly GCF_033548675.1 of Microbacterium sp. M3. Lineage (NCBI taxonomy): Bacteria > Bacillati > Actinomycetota > Actinomycetes > Micrococcales > Microbacteriaceae > Microbacterium > Microbacterium sp. M3. The sequence continues at coordinate 562,106 of NZ_JAWTZT010000001.1, read as the reverse complement.
ACCAGCTTGCTGCGGCGGCGCTTGGCGAGCTGCTTCTGGTACTCGGCGAGCTTCTCCTGACGCTTCTGCTCGCGCTGCTGCTTGACGGTCAGCTCGATCTTGGCCTGCGTGGCGGGATTGCCGCTCTTACGCTGCTGGGCGGGGGTCGGGGTCATGCTCGGGATCTCTGCCAATCGCTGAACAGGGGTCGGGGGCGCCCGGCGCGTGCCGCCCGGATGGCGGTGACGGGTTGCCCTCATCCTATGCGAGCGCATGCGACGGGGCCCTGGGAAGCAGCCGACAGGACGGGGATTCCGTCGGCGCCAGGCCCGGGTGCGCGCGTGCGGCGGCGTGACCGGCATCCGGTAGCATGGAAACTTCGAATCGATTCGACCTGACGGTCGACATTGCGCAGACCCGGTGCCATCGTCAGCCCGGATGATCCGCCGCCTCGGTTCCACCCAGCCGCACCGGCCGCCGGCTCCGGCGCCGTCCTCACCACCCCTGTCGAAACTCCCGCCACGAAACGAAGTCCTCTGTTGCTCGACACCGCCTCCGTCCCCGTCCAGAAGCCCGCAGACCGCACGCCCGCCGAATCCGCCCCGCGACCGCACACGACCGGCGCCATCCGCACGCTGGGTTCGAACCCCGCCACCGCGCCGATCGTCCTGCACCCCGGCGACTCCATCCCGCACCGCCGGCGCGTTCTCTACATCGTGCTGCTGGGCGCGCTGACGGCCCTCGGGCCGTTCACGATCGATCTGTACCTGCCGGCGTTCCCGGTGCTCGAGGCCGACTTCGCCACCAGCGCCGCAGCGATCCAGCTCACCCTGACGGGCACCATGATCGGATTCGCGCTCGGTCAGCTCATCGTCGGCCCGCTGAGCGACAAGGTCGGCCGCCGCATCCCGCTGCTCTCGGTCACCGCCCTGCACGTCGTCGCGAGCGTCGGGGCGGCTCTGGCGCCCACGCTCGAGCTGCTGTCGGTCGCCCGCGTGCTGCAGGGCGCCGGCGCGGCCGCGGGCGGCGTGGTGGCCGCCGCGATCGTGCGCGACCTGTTCGGCGGCCGCCGGCTGGTCGTCATGCTCTCGCGGCTCGCGCTCGTCTCGGGCGTCGCGCCGGTGCTCGCGCCGCTCGTCGGCTCGGCGCTGCTCGCGGTCATGCCCTGGCGGGGCATCTTCGTCGTGCTGGCCGTATACGGCGCCGTCATGCTCGTCGCCTCGATCGTGCTCCTGCCCGAGACGCTGCCGCCGGCTCGTCGCCATGAGCGGGGCGCCACCACGGTGTGGCAGCGGTACCGCAGCGTGTTCAGCGATCGCGTCTTCATCGGCGTGCTGATCATCGGCGGCATGACGTTCTCGGGGCTCTTCTCCTACCTGTCGAGCTCGTCGTTCCTGTTCCAGCTCGACTACGGCCTCAGCGCCCAGGAGTACGGCCTGATGTTCGCCGTCAACTCGCTCGGCGTCGTCGTGGGAGTGCAGACGGCGTCCCGCCTGGCGGCCCGCTTCGGCCCCCAGTGGGTGATGGCGTGGTCGACCGCGGTGCTCGTGGTCGCGGCATCCGCCATCATCGTCACCGATCAGCTGGGCCTCGGGCTGTGGGGCACGATCGTGCCGCTGTTCGTCTTCATGACCGCGTGCGGCTTCACCTTCCCGTGCGTGCAGGTGCTCGCGCTCGACCGCCACGGCAAGGCCGCCGGCACCGCGCAGTCGATCATCGGCGCCACGAACTTCGGAGTGGCCGGACTCATCTCGCCGCTCGTCGGGTGGATCGCGCGCGACGCCGGCATCACGGCCACGACGATGGCCGCCGTGATGGCGGGGTGCGCGGTCGTCGGCGTGCTCTCGCTGTGGCTGATCGTGCGCCCGCGCACCGTGGAGCGTCTGACGCCCTGAGCCGGGACGCGCGGCGCCGACCAGCGCGGCTGCGCGTCAGACGGACCGAGGAGGCCGGCGCACCGGCGTGAGCAGGAACAGCCGCGCCGTACGACCCGAGTCGCGCTCGTACTCGCGGTAGTCGGGCCACTGGGCCTCCATGACCGCCCACGTGGCGTCGCGCTGGTCCTCGGGAATCAGCGTCGCGCGCACGGCCATGCGCCGGCCGCGCACCGTGATCTCGGCGTCCGGGTGGGCGAGGAGGTTCGCCGTCCAGGCCGGATGCCGCGCTCCGGCCCAGTTCGTGCCCGCGACGATCGCGCGGCCGTGGCCGTCCGGCGTGTACATCAGCGGGGCATCGCGGGGCTCGCCCGACTTCGCGCCCGTGGTGTGCAGCACCAGCGAGGGTACGACGGCCGCGGTGAGCTGCACGCGGCCGCCGGACGCACGCCACGCGAAGCGCTCCACCGCGGGCAGCACCGTGGTCGCGAAGCGGCGGAACGGCGTGGTGCGCGAGATCGGCGCGAGGATCTCGCGCAGCACGCCGGCCGCGGTGGTGCCGGGCCTGCGGCGGTCGCCGACCGGCTGGGCGGGGCCGACGGGCTGCAGGCGGAAGAGGCGCACGGCGCGGCCGGACGAGCGCTCGTAGCCGCGGTACCCGGGCCACTGCGCCTCGATGCGGGCCCACGCCGCGTCGCGCTCGTCGTCGGGCACGGGTGTCGCGCGCACCGGCATGCGCCGGCCGCGCACGGTGATCTCGGCGTCCGGGTGGGCGAGGAGATTGGCCGTCCATGCCGGATGCCGCGAACCCGCGAAGTTGGTGCCCGCCACGATCGCGCGGCCCTGTCCGTCGGGGGTGTACATGAGCGGGACGTCTCGGGGCGCCCCGGACTTCACACCGAGGGTGTGGAGCACGAGGGACGGCACGAGGAGGGCGCTCAGCTGCACCCGCCCGCCCGAGAGGCGGGCGATGAGCCGTTCCACCGGCGGAAGCAGCAGCGGTCCGATGACACGCCGGAACACCCGGGTGCGGGTGAGGGGCGCGATGAGTGCTCGCACCGCATCGACGACGCCGGACATGAGTCTCCCGCTCTCGCAGTGTGGGCGAGACCGCACCATAGCACCCGGCGGGCCGTCGCGGAACGGTGCCCCGTCACGGGAGGGAGGGCGGGCACAATAGGGCGATGACCGATACGCAGCGCCGCGTGAGGACGTCGGTCCTCACCCTGCTCCTCGTCGGCGGCGCCCTCGTCGTGCTCTCATGCCTGCTCGGGTGGTGGATCTTCGTGCGCGGCGAGGAGCCCTTCGTCATCGACGTCTGGTGGAACCAGGCGCTCCTCGACACCACGCACCCGGTGCTGCTGGCCTTCTCGCGGTTCATGAACTGGATCGGCGGGGGATGGGTCGGGGTCCTCGCGGTGCCCATCGCGGGCGCCGTCGCGCTGATCCTGCTGCGTCGTCCCTGGGCCGCCGCCTACTTCCTCGCGGCCGAAGCGGTGTCGGCGGCCGGCGTCCAGGTGCTCAAGCACCTCTTCGGCCGGGTGCGCCCCGAAGACATCCTGGTCGTCTCGGACTACGGCTCGTACCCGTCGGGTCACGTGGCCAACGCCGCGACCCTCGCCGTCGCGGCGTTCATCATCTTCCCGCGGGCCTGGGTGGCCGTCGTCGGCGCGGTCTGGGTCTTCCTCATGGCCTTCAGCCGCACCTATCTGCACGCGCACTGGCTGAGCGACACGGTGGGCGGGGCGATGATCGGCGCGGGAGCGGCGCTGCTGGTGGCGGCGGCCTTCGCCGTGCCGATGGCGCGAGAGCGGCAGAGACGGCTCCCCGCTGCCCGTCGCTAGGCTGAGCGCATGACCGCCGCCGCCGATCCGACCGCGTCAGAGCCCTCGTCCGACCCGGCGGTCGCCGCCGCAGAAGCCGACCTCGCGCGCCTGCGCGCCGAGGCGGAAGCGGCCGAGGCGCAGCTCAAGGCGGCGCAGGCGCGAGCCGCCCTCGCGGCCGCCGAAGCTGCCGCGGCGAAGGCCCGCATCGGCTCGGCGCCGACCGCCGCCGCCGAGTCCGCCGTACCCGCAGCCGCCGAGGCCCCGGGCGCGGCGACGCCGGGCGAGGCCCCGGTGGCCGCCGCTCCGGGGCCCGCGGGAGCGCTCACCGCTAACCCGCCGACGCAGGAATCAGATCCTCAGCCGACCCCCTCCGCGCCGCGACCCGCGTCGTCCGACCCCGCCACCCCCGGAACGCTCACCCGCGAGGAGGTCGACAAGGTCACCGCGGGGTACACGTTCGAGGCGGCCACGCTCGACCTGGGGGCGCTCGTCAACGGCGAACCGGTGCCCGAGGCGCAGATCCGCATCCCGCTCGGCATGATGAACCGTCACGGGCTCGTCGCCGGCGCCACCGGCACGGGCAAGACGCGCACCCTGCAGGGACTCGCCGAGCAGCTCGCCGCCAAGGGGGTGCCCGTGTTCGCCGCCGACATCAAGGGCGACCTCTCCGGCGTGGCCACGCCGGGCGAGACGAGCGAGAAGCTGCTCGCGCGCACGCGGGCGATCGGCCAGGACTGGAAGCCCGAGGCATCCGTCACCGAGTACTTCGCGCTCGGTGGCGTCGGCAAAGGCGTGCCCGTGCGGGCGACGGTTTCGGGCTTCGGCCCGCTGCTGCTGTCGAAGGTGCTCGGCCTCAACGCGACGCAGGAGTCGAGTCTCGGCCTGGTGTTCCACTACGCCGACGCGAACGGCCTGGCCCTGGTCGACCTGTCGGACCTCCGGGCGGTGCTGACCCACCTCACGAGCGACGAGGGCAAGGCCGAGCTGAAGGAGCTCGGCGGCCTTTCGGCGGCGACGGCGGGGGTGATCCTGCGCGAGCTGATCACGTTCGCGGATGCCGGAGCCGACGTGTTCTTCGGCGAGCCCGAGTTCGACGTGGCCGATTTCATCCGCACGGCGCCCGACGGGCGAGGCGTCATCAGCCTGCTCGAGGTGCCGGGAGTCATCGACAAGCCCGCCCTCTTCTCGACCTTCCTGATGTATCTGCTGGCCGAGCTGTTCGAGATCCTTCCCGAGGTGGGGGATGCCGACAAGCCGAAGCTCGTCTTCTTCTTCGACGAGGCGCACCTGCTGTTCAAGGACGCGTCGAAGGACTTCCTCGCGGCGATCGTGCAGACCGTCCGGCTGATCCGCTCCAAGGGCGTGGGCGTGTTCTTCGTGACGCAGACCCCGAAGGACGTGCCGTCCGACGTGCTCGGGCAGCTCGGATCGCGCGTGCAGCACGCGCTGCGCGCGTTCACGCCCGACGACGCGAAGGCGCTGCGAGCGACGGTCGGCACCTACCCGAAGTCGGGCTACGACCTCGAGCGCGTGCTCCAGGAGCTCGGCACGGGTGAGGCGATCGTCACCGTGATGAGCGAGAAGGGCGCGCCGACGCCGGTCGCCTGGACCAGGCTGCGCGCACCGCAGGGACTGATGTCGCCGACGCCCGACCCGGCGATCGAAGCCGCGGTGAAGGCATCCCCGCTGCTGGCGAAGTACGGCACGGCGATCGACCGCGAGTCCGCCCGCGAGATCCTGACGGCGAAGATGCGCGCCGCCGACGACGCGGCCGCCGCCGAGGAGGCGGAGCTCGCCAAGGCGAAGGCCGATGCCGAGTACGCGAAGCAGAAGGCCGCGATCGACAAGCAGCAGGCCGCCAGCGACAAGGCGGCCGCCGCGGCCGAGAAGAAGGCGCAGCAGGAGTACGAGCGCCTGCTGAAGAAGACCGCGGGCACGTCGCGCACGTCGCGGTCGGCGCAGAAGTCGCCGATCGAGCAGATCCTGAACTCCAAGTCGACGCAGACTATCCTCGGGGGAGTCATCCGCGGGATCTTCGGCACCGGCAGGCGCTGACCCCCGTCGCCCTGCCCGAGGCGCGACGGGCCGCGGATCCCCCCCGATCCGAGAGGCACTCGCGTGCGCCGCAGAGCAGTCGCCGTCGTCGCGCTGACGATCGCGCTGGCGACCGCGGGGACGGGGATCGCGCTCGCGCTCGCCGCGGCTGGCGGGACGGATGCCGCGCCCGCGGCGTCGCCGTCCGCATCACCGTCGATCGCGGTGACCGCCGACGACTACTGCTACGTCGAGGCGATGATCTACTACGGCGTCGAAGAGGCGGAGCTCGCCGAGACGCTCCTGCGCAAGGACGGCCTGGACGCCGGCGCGAGCGGCTTCGCGAGCGGGATCGCCGGGCGCAACGAGGACGAGCTCGCGGATCTGCGCGAGTGGTACGTCTCGTGGTCGGACGCGCGCCCCGTCGAGCCGCCCGCCGACGGCCCGTGCGCCGGCCACGGCGCCGATCACGCCCAGATGCCGGGCATGCCCGCGTGGAGCACGCTGCAGGGCTTCGTCGACGCCGCCCACCCCGATGCCGAGCGCCGGTTCGCCGAGATCCTCCAGGCCCAGAACACGGGCATGATCGCGCTCATCGATCTCATCCTCGCCGGAGATCCGCATCCGGCGGTCGCGGAGTCCGCGGCGGCCGTGCGCGAGCAGGCCGAGGCCGACCAGCAGACGCTGCAGCGGATCCTCGACGCACGGCCCTGAGTCGCCTCCCCGGCGCCGGGCTGCGGCATCCGTTTCCGCGGTCTGCAGGGGAACGGGCGCTGTGCAGGTGGTTCTGGGCGGGTCGGGTCCTGTGGGGGCCCGGTTGACCTGTGGGGCGACGGATGCCGGGGGCTGCGGCATCCGTTTCCGCGGTCTGCAGGGGAACGGGGGTTGTGCAGGTGGTTCTGGGCGGGGCGGGTCCTGTGGAGGCCCGGTTGACCTGTGGGGTGACGGATGCCGGGGGCTGGGCATATACGGATGCCCGCCGGCGGATAGCATTCGGCCATGCCTCGCATCCCTCGTCTGGCCGCCGGCCTCGCCCTTTCCGTCCTCCTCGTCAACGCCTCCGTGGTGGGCGTCGCCCACGCGGCGCCCGCCACGGCGGTGTCGGCCGTGACGATGACCACCCAGAAGCAGAACGCGATCGCCAAGGTCAAGGCCCTCGTGACGACGTTCTACACCGATGCCCAGCTCTCGCTGATCCTGGACAAGCTGGCAGAGAACGTCTACGCGGGAAAGCCGCTGGAGGCGACCTTCGGCACACTGTTCCCGGCGTATGCGCTCAGCGCGAGCCAGACACAGGCGGTCGCCACCGTGACGATCGGTGTGCAGAAGGACCTCGGATCGACGGCCGCCCTCGACAAGAGCTACACGGCCTTCATCCGCAACGCGCAGCCGTACTACACCCAGATCAGCCAGAAGATCGTCACCATGAACCGCGCGGGCGCGACCAAGGCGGCGTGCGCGGCCATGGTCCACCAGATGTTGTCGGCCTACCTCACGAAGGCCAATGTCGAGCGGGCGCTGCTCGACCACAAGGGCAGCCTCAGCGCGAAGGAGTGGCAGTCGGTCCGGACGCACGGCGCCGCCATGATCCGCTGGAGCTTGTACGGCCTCTGACACCTGACTCCGGGGCGCCCGCCGTCGCGGTGTGAGGCATAGCCTGGAGGCATGGCGACGAAGCCCCCGACAGGCGACATCGACGAGAAGCGCGTGCGCGTCACGCCGCCCAAGAAGGTGGCCGTGGGCGTGCCGGCCGTGCTCCACGCCCTCGAGATGGCGAACGAGCAGATGGGCGTCGCGCGGTCGGTGCAGACGCTGCTGCGGGTGAACCAGAAGGACGGCTTCGACTGCCCGGGGTGCGCGTGGCCCGAGGAGGACAAGCGCCACATCGCGGAGTTCTGCGAGAACGGCGCGAAGGCGGTCGCCGAGGAGGCGACGCTGCGGCGGGTCGGGCCGGAGTTCTTCGCCGCGCACTCGATCGACGAGCTGCGCGCCCACGACGACTGGTGGCTCGGCCAGCAGGGGCGGCTGACGCACCCGATGCTGCTCGACGACGGCGCGACGCACTACCGTCCGATCTCGTGGGACGACGCGCTCGGGCTCATCGCCGACGAGCTGCGCGCCCTCGACGACCCCGACGAAGCGGTGTTCTACACATCGGGTCGCACCTCGAACGAGGCGGCGTTCCTGTACCAGCTGCTCGTGCGGGGGCTGGGCACCAACAACCTGCCCGACTGCTCGAACATGTGCCACGAGTCCAGCGGGTCGGCGCTCACCGAGACCATCGGCATCGGCAAGGGCACGGTGTCGATCGAAGACATCCACGAGGCCGACCTCCTCATCGTGGCCGGCCAGAACCCCGGCACGAACCACCCCCGCATGCTCTCGGCGCTCGAGAAGGCCAAGCGCAACGGCGCCACGATCATCGCGGTCAACCCGCTGCCCGAGGCCGGGCTGATGCGGTTCGAGAATCCGCAGACCGTGCGTGGCGTCGCGTTCGGCGGCACGAAGCTCGCCGACGGGTTCGTCCAGATCCGCCTCGGCGGCGACCAGGCGCTGTTCCAGGCGATCGGCAAGCACCTGCTCGAGGCCGACGCCGCCTCGGCGGCCGCGTCGTCGGCGGCGGGAGCCGAGGGTGCGGCACTGCAGGGATCCGTGCTCGACCACGATTTCATCGCCGCGCACACGAGCGGCTTCGACGGCTATCGGCAGGCGATGGCGGATGCCTCGTGGCGCGAGCTCGTCGCCGCCACGGGCGTCCCCGAGAAGGCCTTGCGCCGCGTGGGCGAGGCGGTGCGCACCTCGAAGGCGACGATCGTGTGCTGGGCGATGGGCCTCACGCAGCACAAGCACTCGGTGCCGACGCTGCGCGAGATCGTCAACACCCTCCTGCTGCAGGGGAACATCGGGCGGCCGGGTGCCGGCGTGTGCCCAGTGCGCGGGCACTCGAACGTGCAGGGCGACCGCACCGTGGGCATCTACGAGAAGCCCTCGGCCGTGTTCCTCGACGCCCTCGACGCGGAGTTCGCGTTCGCGGCGCCGCGCGAGCACGGCTTCGACACCGTCGGGGCGATCCGCGCCATGCGCGACGGCCGGGTGAGGTTCTTCATGGGCATGGGCGGCAACTTCGTGTCGGCCACCCCCGACACCGCCGTCGTGGAGGCGGGCATGTCGCACGTGGGGCTCACCGTGCAGGTCTCGACGAAGCTCAACCGCTCGCACGTCGTCACCGGACGCCGCGCGCTCCTCCTGCCGACACTGGGTCGCACCGACCGCGACCGCCGCGGCGGGCGGGAGCAGCGGGTCACCGTCGAGGACTCGATGGGGGCCGTGCACGCATCCCGCGGCCGACTCGCTCCGCCGTCGGAGGAGCTGCTCAGCGAGGTGGCCATCGTCGCACGCCTGTGCGGACTGCTCTTCGGGGCCGGGGCCGGGGGCGCCGCGCCGTGGAGCGCTCCGGCCGGGGGCACCGCCGACCCCGCGCGTCACGACCGCGCCTACCCGGAGCGCACCCCCACCGAAGAGGCGCGACAGGCGGCGACCGCGGAGGAGGCCGGCGCGGCCGAACAGGCCGGGCTGCGGCATCCGTCCAACGTCCCTCACGCCGACTGGGCCGCACTCGAGCACGACTACGCGCTCATCCGCGCGCACATCCAGCGGGTGGTGCCGGGCTTCGAGGACTACGAGGAGCGCATCGACAAGGGCCGCACGCTGCACCTGCCGAACGGCCCGCGCGATGCGCGCCGCTTCGCGACCGTCGACGGCAAGGCGCGGTTCACCGTCAATGCGCTTGAGTATCCCCGCATCCCGCGCGGTCGCCTGCTGCTGCAGACGCTGCGCTCGCACGATCAGTACAACACCACGATCTACGGGAAGGACGACCGGTACCGGGGCATCCATGGCGGGCGGCGCGTGGTGCTCGTCAACGCCAAGGACATCGCGGCGCTGGGGTTCGCCGAGAACGACATCGTCGACCTGGTGTCGGAGTGGACGCGCCCCGACGGCACGGTCGAGGAGCGCCGCGCCGAGGAGTTCCGCATCGTCGCGTACCGCACGCCTCGGGGGAACGCCGCCGCGTACTACCCCGAGACGAACGTCCTCGTGCCGCTGGACTCCGTCGCCGACGTCTCGGGCACGCCCACCTCGAAGTCGGTGGTGATCCGGCTCGAGCGCCGCGCGTGACCGCCGGTGCATAGGCTGGGGACCATGACCCGCGCCGCCGTCATCACCGTCTCCGACCGATCCGCCGCCGGCGCGCGCGAGGACGCCAGCGGACCGATCGCCGTCGCCGCTGTGCGCGACGCGGGCTTCGACTGCGCCGACGCCGTCGTCGTGCCCGACGGCGCCGACAGCGTCGAACGCGCCCTCACGGCCGAGATCGTCGCGGGGGTGAAGCTGATCGTCACGACAGGCGGAACGGGTGTCGCTCCACGCGATCAGACTCCCGAGGGCACCGCGCGCGTCCTCACACGCGAGATCCCGGGCATCGCCGAGGAGCTCCGCCGGCTCGGGGCCGCCGAGAAGCCCGCCGCGATGCTCACGCGTGGCCTCGCCGGTGTCGTCGACCCCCACGGGGTGCTCGTCGTGAACCTCCCGGGATCCACGGCGGCGGTGGCATCCGGCATGCCCGTGGTGCTCTCGGTCGCACGCCACGTGCTCGACCAGCTCGGCGGGGGAGACCACTGATGGGTGCCGGCGCCGTCCGGCTCGCCGCCATCAGCGACGCTCCGCTCGACCTCGACGCGCACCTGCGGGCCGTCGACGACCCGCACATGGGGGCGCTCACGACGTTCGTCGGACGCGTGCGCGATCATGATCCGGATGCCGCCACCGGTGTCGTGGCCCTCGAATACTCCGCGCACCCCGATGCCGAGAAGGTGCTCGCCCAGCTCGCGACCGCCGCGGCGGGCGAGTCAGGGGCGATCGTGGCTGTGTCTCATCGGGCCGGACGGCTCGGCGTAGGCGACGCGGCGGTCGTGATCGCCGTGGCCGCGGCGCACCGGGCCGAGGCGTTCGAGGTGTGCCGCACCCTCATCGAGGCGATCAAGACCGACCTGCCGGTGTGGAAGCGCCAGGTCGAGGCCGACGGCACCGCCACCTGGCTCGGTCTCGGCGGCTGAGGTCGCTCAGCTCGGCCACCTCCGGGTGCGTCGCTGGCGGAGCGATCGCCGGGGGAATGCGCGCCGGCGGCGGAGTGCGCGCCGGGGGAGTGGGCGCCGGCGGAGTGTGCGCCGGCGGAGTGTGCGCCGGGGGAGTCCGCACCGGCGGCGGATCAGAGGACATCTGCGGGTGAGAGGACGCCTTGTCGGGAGAGGTCGTCTCCTGCGCAGAAGTCCTCGGAGGGACGCCGAGACTCAGCCGCCGGCGAAGGGCGGCAGCACGTCGACGAGATCGTCGGCGCCGAGGGGCGTGTCGTCGTCGACCCGCGAGCCGCCGACCAGCACCGCGCAGCGGGGGAGGATGCCGCCGAGGCCGGGGTACGCCTCTGACACTGCGGCGCGCAGCGCCCCGAGCGTGGTCTCCGGCCGGCGTTCGGTGTCGAGCCCGGTGGCCTCCTGGGCGGCGGCGAAGTAGCGGACGACGGCCATCAGCCCTCGTACTCCCACTGCGCGGCCATCTCGGTGATGGCTGCCACGGCTGCGGTGGTGTCTTCCGGCGACCCGCCGGCGCGACCGGCGACGAGGCCCGCCGCGAACGCGCTGAAGGGCGCCGCCGGACGAGCGACCCCCACGGCGACATCGCGCGCGAGGTCGAGGATCAGCGCCACCGGAAGGTCTTCGGCGGACAGTCCGAACCGCTCGCGCAGCGCGGCGGCCCACGCGTCGAGTGCCTCGGGCGGAAGGGTGCGGGACTGCTCGCTCATGACGGCTCCTCGGACGACGGCGCGGCCCGCTGCCGGGCCTCCTCCAGATCCTCCCACGAGTCGACGTCGCGGGTCAGGTCGTCCGGCGCGGCGACCACCGCGATGGCGAGGTCGTCCAGCAGCACACGCACGGGGGCATCGCGGCCGCCATCCGGGAGAGCGGATGCCGCGGCCCGCAGCGCGCGTGTGCGATACACGCCGATGAGCCACTGGGGGCGGCTCGACTGGTCGGCGAGGCAGAGCCCGTCGGTGTCGGAGGGCAGGAGCACGATGTCGTCCACGAGCCGCCGCACGGCGGCGCCGACGCCGGCGAGGTCGCATGCGAGCAGGAGCGTCCACGTGGGGTCGTCCTCCTCCGGCCACGAGGCGAGTGCCGCGACCACGGCCGCCGCCGGTCCGCCGAAGGGCGGGTCCTCGCGCACCCAGGCGACCGGAAGGCTCTCGTCCAGAACAGGGCCCACCACCGTGATCGGCCGGGCCGAGGCATCCGTCGCCGCCGTCACGGCCGCGGCGAGCAGCGTGCGGCCGCCGACGTCGAAGAGGGGCTTGGCCGCACCGCCGACGCGGGAGGCTCGACCGCCCGCGAGGAGGATCGCGCCGAGGCCGGCGACGTCGGAGCGGCGGTCCCGGGGGTCGGATCCGCGACCCGTGGGGTCGGACCGGCGGACTTTGGGGTCGGATCCGCGACCCGTGGGGTCGGACCCGGGGTCTCCGGGGCCGGGTCGGCGGTCTGTGGCGTCGGGTCCGTGGCCGCCGGCCGGTGGACGCGGGGTCATGCCTCGCCGGGGCGGTGCCAGTCGCCGCTCTTGCCGCCCGTCTTGGTGACGATGCGCAGGTCGTCGATCGCCGTGGCCTTGTCGAGCCCCTTCACCATGTCCACCACCGCCAGGGCGGCGACCGAGACCGCGGTGAGCGCCTCCATCTCGACCCCGGTGCGGTCGGCGGTGCGCACCGTCGCTTCGATCTCGACGCCGGTGTCGGTCACGACGAGGTCGACGGTCGCGCCGTGCACGCCGATGACGTGGGCCAGCGGCAGCAGCTCGGGCGTGCGCTTGGCGGCCTGGATGCCCGAGATCCGGGCGACCGCGAGCACATCGCCCTTCGGGACGGTGCCGTCACGCAGGGCCGTGACGACCTCGGGCGCGCAGCGCACGACGCCTCGCGCGGTGGCGGAGCGCACGGTCGGCTGCTTGAGCGTCACATCGACCATGCGGGCGTGGCCGGATTCGTCGAGGTGCGTGAACGTCGGCTGGTCGGCGGAGCTCATGAGATCAGCATGACATCGACGAGGTCGCCCTCGGCCACGGCGTCGACCTCGGCCGGCACGACGGCGTACGCCTCAGCGCGGCCGAGTCCGCCGGCGAGGTGCGAACCCCCCGAGGTGGCGGGCAGCACCCGCCATGCGCCCGCGGTCGATCGGTCGAGCCTCACGGGCAGATACTGGCACCGCCCGGGCGGTGTGCGCCATGCCGCCCCGGCCGGGAGCACGAGTACCGGTCGCTCGATGACCCGGCGCCCTTGCAGAGCAAGCAGCGCGGGGCGCACGAAGACCTCGAACGACACCGCAGCGCTCACCGGGTTGCCGGGCAGTCCGAACAGCAGCGCCCCCGAGGGGAGACGGCCGAAGCCCTGCGGCTTGCCCGGCTGCATCGCCACCTTGCTGAAGGTCATCGCGCGCGCGAGGGTGGTCTTCACGACCTCGTAGGCTCCGGCGCTCACACCGCCCGAGAACACCACGACGTCCGCGCGGGTCGGTGAGGCGGCATCCGTCACCGCGGCGAGCAGCGCCTCGAGCTCGTCGCTCTCGTCCGGGACGCTCGCGCGCCGCACGACCTCCGCTCCGCACTCGGTCGCGAGCGCGGCGAGCAGCAGGCTGTTGGACTCGGGGATCTGCCCGCGCCGCAGCGCCTTTCCGGGTTCGACCAGCTCGCTGCCGGTGGAGATGACGGCGACGCGGGGTCGCCGAGAGACGACCACGTCGGCGGCGCCCGCGGCGGCCGCGGCCGCCACCTGGAGCGGACCGAGCACGTCGCCGGCCGGCAGCACCTCGGCGCCCGCGCGTGCGTCCTCGCCCGCGCGCCGGATGTGCGCGCCCGGGCCGCGGGGCGCGCGGAGCACCGCGATCGTGCCGAGCGAGTCGGCGAGCCCTCCGGCGGTGTCCTCGAACGGCACGATGGCGTCGGCGTCCGTGGGGACGGCCGACCCCGTCATGATGCGCGCGGCCTGGCCGGCCGACAGTGCGGGATCATCGGCCGTGCCGGCGGGCAGATCTGCGACGACCTGCAGGGTCGTCGGCGCGTCGGGCGCGGCATCCGACGCATCCGCGAAGCGCACCGCGAACCCGTCCATCGCCGAGTTGTCGAAGACCGGGATGTCGACGGCCGCCCGCACCGGAGCGCGCAGCGTGAGACCGTGCGCGGCGCTGAGCGCGACATGTTCCGCGGGGAGCGGCGCGACGGCCGCGAGCACGTCGGCGAGATGCTCGTCGACGCTGCGCAGGGCGCTCACGCGAGGACCGCCGCGGGATCGCGGTTCCACGCGTCGATGCCTCCGGCGAGGACGGATGCCTCGACCCCGGCCGCCCGCAGGGCCGCAGCCGCGCGCTGCGCGCGCATGCCCACCTGGCAGACCACCACGACGGCCGCCGCGTCGATGCGGGAAGGATCGGCGAGCACGTCGCCCAGCGGCACCGCGACCGACCCCGCAATGACGCCGCGGGCGGTCTCGAAGGGCTCCCGCACATCGAGCAGCAGCGCGCCGGCGCGCTGCGCGGCGCGCGTCTCGGCGGGTGTCAGCTGCGGGATCGCGGCGGCCGGGCTGAGGGCGGAGGCCGGATCGGCCGGGGAGGCCGGATCGGCCGTGGCGGGCGGCGCAGGCACTGCACCCGCAGCGGCGGTGGGCGCGGCGGCGGTGGGTGCGGAGGCCGTGGCCGGCCGCAGGGGCACCTCGTCGGTGCGTCCGCGCAGCGCGTCGATGACGAGCACGCGCCCGAGGAGAGGGTCGCCCACGCCGGCGATGAGCTTGACCGTTTCGGTCGCCAGCAGCGCGCCGACCTGCAGGCACAGCGCGCCGAGCACGCCCACCTGCGCGCACGACGGCGCGTCGCGCGCGGCATCCGACGGATACAGGTCCGACAGCCGCACCGACACCGTGCCGGCGGGCGGGGCCGACCAGAACACCGTGACCTGCGCGTGGAACTCCTGCACGACGCCCCACACGAGGGGCACTCCGAGCTCGTCGCATGCGGCGGCCACGACCTCGCGGGTCGCGAACGTGTCGGTGCCGTCCACGACGACATCGGCGCCGGTCAGCAGCTCGCGCGCATTGCCGGCGGTCAGGAGCGCGGCGACCGGCCGCACGACGGTCGTCGGCGAGAGGTCGGCGGCGATGCGCACCGCGGAGTCCACCTTCGCGGCACCGACGTCCGCGACCCGGTGCATCACCTGACGCTGCAGATTGGATGCCTCGACCACGTCGTCGTCGATCACGGTGATCGTGCCGACGCCGGCGGCCGCGAGGGCCAGCACGACGGGCGAGCCCAGTCCGCCCGCCCCCACGACGGCGACGTGCGCGGCGGCAAGGCGACGCTGTGCGAGGTCGCCGAAACCGGCGAGCACGCGGTGACGCGCGGTGCGCGTGCGCTCCGCATCGGTCAGCTCGGCGACCGGCTCCACGAGCGGGGGAAAGACCATGCCCTCAGGGTAATCGCGCGGATCAGGGGACGGGCGCGACGAGAAGCGCGCGGGACGCGCGGAGGCCGCGCGCCCGCCGTCACACCCGTCCGGTGAGGATGAGGTTCCAGTACACCCAGGGCAGGATGTGACGGTCGAAGATCCACGAGAGCCTGCTCTCTCGGTACATGCGGCGGAAGAACGGGATGGTCGGCTTCTGCGCGCCGGTGTCGTCGAACTCGGCCCACACCACGGTCGACCGCGAGACCGTGAAAGGGCACACCGCGTAGCCGTCGTAGCGCGCGGTCGGCTCCTTGCCGCGCAGCACCCGGGCGACGTTCTTGGCCACGACCCACGTCTGCTTGCGCAGCGCGCCGCCGCACTTCGAGTTCGTCGTGCCCGCCGCGTCGCCGAGCGACCAGACGTTCGGGAACCGCGGGTGCCGCAGCGTCTCGGGATCGACCTCGACGAACCCGCCCGTCGCGCGGGGGGCGGTGAGCGTCGACGCCTTCAGCCAGTCGGGCGCGGACTGCGGCGGTTCGACGTTGAGCACGTCGTAGTGCAGGTGCTCGGGCCCGTCGGGGCCGCCGAGCACGACCTCCTGGGCGTCGGCATCCACGCGCAGCACGACGCTGCGGGTGCGCAGCTCGATGCCGTACTCGTCGATCTTGCGCTCGAGCTCGCGGTCGAACGGCGGCAGGAAGGCGGTCTCGGTCGGCACGACCATGACGACCCGGATGTCGCCCAGCACACCGGTCGCGCGCCAGTAGTCGCACGCCTGATACATCGGCTTCTGGGCCGCGCCCGCGCACGATGCCGTTCCGTCGGGCTGAGTGAAGACGACCGTTCCCCGGGTGAGGTCGCGCAGCAAGGCCGACGCCTTCTGCGCGAGATCGAATTCGTAATGGGATGCCGCCACCGGCGTCTGCATCGCCTCGACGAGTCCCGGCACACGGTCCCAGTCGAGCTGGATGCCCGGGCACACGATGAGCTGGTCGTAGGTCAGGCGGTCACCGCTGTCGAGCACCACGGCGTTCGTCTCGGGCTGCACGGCGGTGACGGCATCCTGGATCCAGGTCACTCCCTTCGGCATGACGTCGCGCTGCGGCCGCACCGTGATGCTCGCGCGCGCCGTGCCGCCGGCGACGTGAGAGAACAGTGGCTTGTACAGGTGCTCTTCGCGGGGCTCGACGATGGCGATGTCGTGGACGCCGGCGTTGCGCAGGCGTGCGGCGACCGAGATGCCGCCGTTGCCGCCGCCGACGACCAGGACCCGATGGTGCGCGTTCTCCATGCCCCGACGCTAGGCACCGCAGCGGCCGGTCGCAGGGGGGTTGTGCGCGCGGCCCCGGCGTCGCATGATGCCGGGGACGCGGCGGTCGGGTCGCGTCCTGACCGGAGGACAGCCCATGCTCAGGCCCATCGCCGACGGCGTTCTCGTGCACGAGAGCGAGTTCATCCAGAGCAACGCTGTGGTGGTGCAAGGGAGGGCCGGAGTGCTGCTGGTCGATCCCGGCATCACGACAGCCGAGATGGCTGGTCTCGCCGATGATCTCCGTGAACTCGGGCAGCCTGTGGTGGCGGGGTTCTCGACGCACCCGGACTGGGACCACGTGCTGTGGCACCCGCGTTTCGGTGACGGACCCCGCTGGGGCACCGCTCGCGGCGAGGCGGCGATACGCGAGACGCTCGCGCGCGCCGACTGGCGAGAGGTCATCGCCGAGGGACTGCCGGCGGAGTACTCCGACGACATCCCGATGGAACTGCTCGGACTGCTCACGCCGCTGCCCGTCGACGCGACGCGCGTGCCCTGGGACGGGCCGGCGGTGCGGATCATCGAGCACCGCGCGCACGCGCCCGGGCACGCCGCGCTCCTCGTCGAGGACGCTCGGGTGCTGGTGGCCGGCGACATGCTGTCGGACATCCTGATGCCGTTCCTCGACCTGGAGGCCGCGGATCCGCTCGAGGACTACCTCGCAGCGCTGGAGCTGTTCGACGGGGTGGCGGACGAGGTGGATGCCGTCGTCCCCGGGCACGGCTCGGTCGGCACCGGAGCCGAGCTGCGGGCCCGCATCGCGCAGGATCGCGCATACGTCGAGGCACTGCGCCACGGCGACAACCCGGACGACGATCGCGTCGGTCCGTCGGCGCCGCTCGACTGGCTGCCCGATGTGCACGCCTGGCAGGTCGAGCGCCTCGCCGCCCGCTGAAGACCCGGGCCGGCCGGACTGCGGGGCGGGGCTGCTCAGAGGGGGGGGGCGGCCAGTGCGTGCCGGATCTCCGTCGCGCGACGGAGGTGCCGCTACGAGGCCGGGCGTAGGTTCGGGGACGGAGGTGCGAATCCATGCAGAGCGAGTGGGCAGCGAAGATCTTCGGCGACCGAGTGGACCCGCGCAAGCGGCTGCAGGCCGTTTTCGGTGGAACGGTGCCGTCGAGCGGTCAGCCTCCCGAGACGGCGCTCTCGTGGGCGCGTGGCGTCCTCGCCGGTGCGCCCTCGGCCGCCGGTGATGTCGTGGGTGCCACCAGGGAGTTGCGGCGCGCCGAGCCCCGCCTGACGCTCAAGGCCGCGACGTTCCTCGCGCGGCACGCCGTCTCGGCCGCCTGATCTCGCCGTCGGGTCGGCGCCCAGCCCCGACGGCGTGTGCGTCAGCCGCTGTGCTCGTGCTCGGCCGCGCCGGCCCGGCGCCCGACGGCGAGCCAGGCGATCGGACCCGCCACCGGCACCAGCAGGACGAGCGCCGCCCACACCACCGCCTGCGTGGTCGTGAGCCGCTTCGCCGACCGGGCGAGCGAGATGAGCGCGACGATCGTCAGCGCGGTGACCGCCACGGCGACGATCGACCATGCGATGTCGTAGCCGGCCGGAAGCAGAGGGTTGTTCTCGTCGCGCACCACCCCAACCTAGGAGACCTGCACCCGGCCCGCGACATACGCCCGGGCGCTCGGCGCTGACGGATGCCTCGGCCGCCGGCATCCGTTCCCTCGACTTGCGCGAGACCGCACGAATGCACCTGTTGCGCGCCGGGGCAGGTGCGTTCGTGAGGTTTCGCCCGCGAGTGGGGTCGAAGGCGACGGGTGGTAGCGGATGCCTCGGCCGCCGGCATCCGTGTCCTCGACTTGCGCGAGACCGCACGAATGCACGTGTTGCGCGGCGGGGGAGGTGCGTTCGTGAGGTTTCGTCTCGACAACCGCGGTCGGACGAGGCGCCGCGCTCGCGCACCGCTAGGCTCGCCGCGTGGTCTACACCGACGTCGCCCTCTCGACGAGCGCCCCGCTGCACCGGGCGACGCCGCTGCAGGCGATGGGCCGCTTCGTTCGCTGTGCCTTCCGGCTACGCGGGCGCGCGAGTCGCAGCGAGTACTGGTGGTGGATGCTCGCGAACGTGGTGGTACTCGCTGCGGCGCAGATCGCGCTCCCCGTTCTCGTGACGGGCGAGACACCGCAGCCGAGGATCTTTCTGGGGCCGTTCGGCTCGTGGTTGTACGCCGAGCTCCCGCTCATCAACTGGCCGCCTGGAGCGGTTCCGAGTCATCCACTCGCCTCGTTCGGTCTGATCTTCGCCGCGCTTTGGATGATCGCGACGCTCGTCCCCGGCGTCACCGTCGCCGTTCGCCGCCTGCATGACTCGAACCTGTCAGGCTGGTGGGTGCTGCTGGCGGTGTTTCCGCTCGGTGGACCGGTCGTCTTGCTCCTTGCGCTGCGCGCCTCGCGCAGCCAGGGCGCGCGCTTCGACTGAGGGAGAAACGCCGGCGCACCCCCGCTCGTGCGGGTGAATCACGCTGAGACTGCCGCATCTGCGGTGTAGCGTGGCGGTGTGGCCACGTTCAAGATCGCCGAAGCCGCGCGCCTGCTCGGCGTGAGCGACGACACCGTGCGGCGGTGGGTCGACGCCGGAGCGCTCCCCACCACGGGGGCGTCGCCCGCCGAGATCCCGGGCGAGGCTCTCGCGGCCCACGCCGTCGAGCTCGCGGCGACGCCGCGCGACCCGGCCGACCTGCTCTCGAGCGCGCGCAACCGCTTCGTCGGTCTCGTCACGCGCGTGCAGGCCGACGGCGTCATGGCGCAGGTCGACATCCAGGCAGGTCCTCATCGCGTCGTGTCGCTCATGTCGTCGGAGGCGGTCCGCGAGCTCGGTCTCGAACCCGGCTCGCTGGCGGTCGCGGTGGTCAAGGCGACGAACGTCATCGTCGAGACCCCGAGGGCCTGACGATGCGGCGTCTCCTGCGTGCGCGCGGCGCAGCCGTCGTCGCCGCACTGGCGCTCGCGCTCACCGGGTGTGCGGCAGGCGCCGACGAGGATCCGGCAGCGGTTCCGGCGGCGACGACGTCGGCCGGTCCGGAACTCACCGGCGAGCTCACGGTGTACGCCGCAGCATCCCTGAAGTCGGCGTTCGACGAGCTCGCGACGGAGTTCGAGGCGCGGCATCCGTCCCTCGACGTCCAGCCGATCACGTACGACGGCTCGTCCACGCTCGCGACCCAGATCATCGAGGGCGCCCCCGCCGACGTGTTCGCCTCGGCGGACGAGGACAACATGCAGAAGGTGGTCGCCGCCGGGCTGGCGACGGACCCCGAGGTCTTCGCGACCAACACCCTCGTGCTCATCGTCCCGACCGGTAACCCCGGGAACGTCGAGGGCCTCGGCGATCTCGCCGACGACGACCTGACCGTCGTTCTCTGCGCGCGGCAGGTGCCGTGCGGTGCGGCATCCGTCACTCTGCTGGCCGACGCCGGCATCGAGCCGCGCGTCGACAGCTACGAGCAGAACGTCACCGCCGTGCTCACGAAGGTGGCCGCCGGTGAGGCGGACGCCGGGCTGGTGTACGTGACGGATGCCTCGACCACCGACGACGTCGAGCCGGTCGCCGTGCCGGGCACGGGTGCCGTCGTCAATCGCTACCCGATCGCGGCGCTGAGCGGCGCCGGCAACCCGGAGGCCGCCGCCGCGTTCGCCGCGTTCGCCTTGAGCGCGGCCGGCCAGGAGGTGCTTGCAGGCCGCGGGTTCGGAGCACCGTGACCGCCGAGGCCGTCGAACGAGGCCGGGGGGAGCGCGCCGGGTTCGTCCCGCGCGTCCTGGCCGTGCCGGCGGTCGTCGGGCTCGCGCTGCTCGTGCTGCCGCTCGGCGCCCTGGTGCTGCGGGTGGAGTGGTCCACGCTGTGGAGCGACGTGACCTCGCCCGAGGCGCTGTCGGCGCTCGGGCTGTCGCTCGCGACCGGAGCGGCCGCGACGGCGGTGTGCGTCGTGCTCGGAGTGCCGCTCGCGCTGCTGATCGCCCGCAGCAGCGTCCGCACGGCCGCCGTGCTCCGTGCGCTCGTGACCGTGCCGCTCGTGCTGCCGCCGATGGTCGGCGGCGTCGCGATGCTGTTCCTCTTCGGCCGCACCAGCCTGCTGGGCGGGCTGCTGGCGGAGTGGGGCATCCGCATCCCCTTCACGACGACGGCCGTCGTGATGGCGCAGACCTTCGTCGCGCTTCCCTTCCTGGTGCTCGCGCTCGAGGGATCGCTCCGCGCGACGGGCACCGGCTTCGAGCAGGCGGCCGCCGGTCTCGGCGCGGGACGCTGGACCATCCTCGCGCGCGTCACCCTGCCGCTCGCGGCGCCCGGGCTGGTCGCGGGCATCGTGCTGTGCTTCGCGCGCGCGATCGGCGAGTTCGGCGCGACGGCGCTGTTCGCAGGCAACGCCCCGGGCGTGACGCAGACGATGCCGCTCGCGATCTACACCGCCTTCAACGGTGCCGGCGTCACGCAGGGCACCGCGGTCGCGCTGTCGCTGCTGCTGCTCGTCACCGCCGTCGGCGTGCTGCTGCTGGTGCGCGCGTGGCGCGCGGAGGCCCCGCGGTGAGCGCGATCGCGGCGGGGCGAGCGACGGATGCCGGCTCCGGCCCCGCAGCCGGGCTCGACGCTCGCGTCGTGGTGCGCCGCGGCGGGTTCACGCTCGATGCGGCGCTGCGGGCGCCCGCCGGCTCGGTCGTGGCGCTGATGGGCCCGAGCGGCGCGGGCAAGTCGACGCTCCTCGGTGTGCTCGCGGGTCTCACCGCCTTCGATGAGGGACACGTGCGGCTGAACGGCCGCGACCTGGACGTGTCGCCGTCGCGGCGCCTCGCGCCCGCCTCGCGCGGCGTCGTGCTGCTCGGGCAGGACCCGCGGCTGTTCCCGCATCTCAGCGCACGCGACAACGTGG
Source organism: Microbacterium sp. M3 (assembly GCF_033548675.1). Classification (NCBI taxonomy): domain Bacteria; kingdom Bacillati; phylum Actinomycetota; class Actinomycetes; order Micrococcales; family Microbacteriaceae; genus Microbacterium; species Microbacterium sp. M3. Next base: position 540,683 of record NZ_JAWTZT010000001.1, on the reverse strand, counting down.
CGTTCGGGCTGCGCGTTCACGGCGCCGCGCGGGCGGCCGCGGCCGACGGGGCCGAGCACTGGCTGCGCCGGGTCGGCCTCGCGGAACTCGGCGGGCGCCGGCCGGCGCAGCTGTCGGGCGGGCAGCAGCAGCGGGTCGCGCTGGCGCGTGCCTTGGCGACGGACCCCGCCGCGCTGCTGCTCGACGAGCCGCTGACCTCACTCGACACCGAGACCGCCGGCGACGTGCGGGCGCTCCTGCACGAGCAGCTCGCCGCCACCGGCACGACGGCGGTCGTCGCGACCCACGACGCGGTGGACGCGGTGGCGCTCGCCGACCGGCTGGTCGTGCTCGAAGCGGGTCGCGTCACGCAGTCCGGGCCCGTCCGCGAGGTGCTGGCCTCGCCGGCGACCCGGTTCGCGGCGGCGGTGGCAGGCCTCAACCGGGTGGTGGGAAGGGCGGATGCCGCAGCCTGGCGCGCGGGCGACCTCGTGCTGCCGCACCCGGCGGGGGTGCGGCATCCGCTCACCGCCGTGTTCCGCCCCAGCGACGTGCGGGTCGTCGACGGACCGGCACGTGGGGTGGGGGAGTGGGCGACGCGGATCGTGCGGCTCGAGCAGACGCCGGCCGGCGTGCGGGTGCGCACCGCCGCCCCCGATGTCGCTGTAGACGTCGCGGCCGACCGGGCGGCCGGCCTCGCGCCGGGTGCGGCCATCACGCTGCGGGTCGATCCCGCGGACGTGCGCTTCATCGACGAGCCCTGAGCCTGCGGCGGCGCGGCGCGTTTCGTCTCGCTCGTTCCTCGCTCGCTCAACGACCGGGGGCGTGGGTGTGCGGCGGCGCGGCGCGTTTCGTCTCGCTCGTTCCTCGCTCGCTCAACGACCGGGGGCGTGGGCGGCGGGGCGGTGGGCGTTTCGTCTCGCTCGCTCAACGACCGCGGGCGCTGGGCGTGCGGCGGCGCGGCGCGTTTCGTCTCGCTCGTTCCTCGCTCGCTCAACGACCGGGGGCGTGGGGCGTGCGGCGGTGCGGGGCGTTTCGTCTCGCTCGTTCCTCGCTCGCTCAACGACCGGGGGCGTGGGGCGTGCGGCAGTGCGGGGCGTTTCGTCTCGCTCGTTCCTCGCGCGCTCACCGACCGGGGGCGTGGGGCGTGCGGCAGTGCGGGGCGTTTCGTCTCGCTCGTTCCTCGCTCGCTCAACGACCGGGGGGCCAGGGCCGCTCCGCAAGACGAAACGCGTTGCGCCGTAGACTCGCCCGCGTGACGCGCATCCGCCCCTTCCGGCCCGGCGACGAGCCGGCGCTCGCCGACATCTGCCTGAAGACCGCGGATGCCGGAGCCGACGGCACCGGCCTGCTCGACGACGACGACCTCTGGGCCGAGATCTTCGTGCTGCCGTACGCAGCCCGTCATCCCGAGTTCGCCTTCGTCGTCGAGACCGCGGACGGCCGGGTCGTCGGATACGTCGTCGGCACGCCCGATTCGGCGGCGTTCGAGGACTGGTTCGCGACCGAGTGGTGGCCGCGCTTTGCCGAGCGCTGGCCGAAGCCGCAGGGCGACCCGCTGCCCGTGAGCGCCTCGCGCCAGGACGGCATCGTCCGCTACGCGTACGCGCGTCACGGCGGGGCCCAGCCGTTCGGCGACGAGTATCCGGCCCACCTGCACATCGACCTGCTTCCCGAGGCGCAGGGTCAGGGCCTCGGCCGGCGGCTCATCGACACGCTGGAGCAGGCGCTGCGCGAGGCAGGCGTGCCGGGCCTGCACCTCGTGGCGTCGTCCGACAACACCGGCGCGATCGCCTTCTACCCGCGGGTGGGCTTCGAGCCGCTGCCGTCGCCCGAAGGCACGCGAGTCTTCGCCACCCGCCTCTGAGCCGGTGCCGACCGGTCGACCCGTCGGCCGGCGCAAGCGCATTCGCGCATCGACGTCAAGCCATCCCCGCGAGGGCACCGCTGTCGTAGTCTGCGGGCGTGGACGATGTCTCGGCGCCGACCGGCCGTGAGCCGGCCCTGACCGCCCTCGATCGCGCGGACGGCTCCGCACCGCGCGCGCTCGTGCTCGGCGCCACCGGCTACATCGGCGGCCGCCTGGTTCCTCGGCTCCTGAGCGCCGGCTACGTTGTGCGGGTGCTCGCGCGCGACCCGGCCCGGGCGGCGGCCTTCCCCTGGGGGGACCGCGTCGAGATCGTGCGCGGAGACGCCACGGACGCGGCATCCGTCGCCGAGGCGGTGCGCGACGTCGACGTGCTGTACTACCTCGTCCACTCGATGTCGGGCGGAGCGCGGTTCGCCGACAATGACCGCCGTGCCGCGCAGACCGTCGCGCGGGCGGCGGTGGCGGCATCCGTCGACCGCATCGTCTATCTCGGCGGTCTGCACCCCGAGGGGGTCACCCTGTCGCCGCACCTGCGGTCGCGCGTCGAGGTGGGCGAGACGTTCCTCGACAGCGGCGTGCCGACGATCGTGCTGCAGGCGGGCGTCGTGATCGGGTCGGGGTCGGCGTCCTTCGAGATGGTGCGGCACCTCACCGAGGTGCTGCCGTACATGCCGGCGCCGAAGTGGGTGCGCAACCGCATCCAGCCGATCGCCGTGCGCGATGTGCTGCACTACCTGCTCGGCGCGGCGCGGCTGCCGCGGGATGTGAATCAGGCGGTCGACATCGGGGGCCCCGATGTGCTGCGGTACGGGCAGATGATGAACGGCTACGCCGTCGAGGCGGGGTTGCGGCAGCGGCCGATCGCGGCACTGCCGGTGCTGACGCCGCGGCTCGCCTCGCACTGGGTCAATCTCGTGACGCCGATCCCGCGGTCCATCGCGCGCCCGCTCGTCGAGTCGCTGCAGAACGAGTGCATCGTCAAGGACCACGCGGTCGACGCACTGATCCCGCCGCCGGCCGGAGGCCTCACGCCATACCGGACGGCGGTGCGGATGGCCCTCGGCCGGGTCGAGGCGGATGCGATCGAGACGAGCTGGCAGGACGCCGAGGTGCTGGGTGCGCCGAGCGACCCGCTGCCGAACGACCCCGACTGGGCGGGCCGCGTGGTCTTCACCGACGTCCGCTCGGCGCGCACGCACGCCTCGCCGGCGGCGCTGTGGGCGGTGATCGTCGGGATCGGCGGTGAGAACGGGTGGTACTCGTCGCCGGTGCTGTGGGCCGTGCGCGGGTGGATGGACCGGCTGGTCGGCGGCATCGGGCTCGCCCGCGGCCGGCGCAGCAAGGATCGCCTGGCGGTCGGCGATGCGCTCGACTTCTGGCGGGTCGAAGCCCTCGAACCCGGACGGATGCTGCGGCTCCGGGCCGAGATGAAGGTGCCGGGGCTCGCCTGGCTCGAGCTGCAGGCGTCGCCCGACGGCGACCGTGGCGGCTCACGCTACGACCAGCGGGCGGTGTTCTTCCCCCGAGGGCTCGCCGGCCGACTGTACTGGCTCGCGGTGCTGCCCTTCCACGGCTTCATCTTCGCCGGCATGGCGCGGCGCATCACCGCGACCGCGGAGGCCGCCGCGACCGACCCGGCCGCCGCTGCCGGGCCGGCCGAGCCTGCCAGGCCGGCCGAACCGGCCGAGCCGTCCGGGCCGGCCGGGCCGCCGCCCGCGCAGCCCTGAGCGTCAGCCCGTCAGGCGGCCGTCTTCGATGCGCACGATGCGGTCGACGAGTGCGTCGGGCACGGCGACGTGCGAGATCAGCACCACCGCCTGGTCGTCGCTCACGGCGCCGAGCAGATCGGCGAGCAGGCGATCGGATGCCGCGGGGTCGACCCCCGCCGTCGGCTCGTCGAGCACCAGCACCGGGAACCCGCGCAGGAGCGCCCGCGCGAGCGCGATGCGCTGGGCCTGGCCGCCCGAGACGAGCGAGCCGCGCTCGCCGACGCGCGCGTCGAGACCGCCGCGCTCGCGCAGCCACGGGCCGAGGCCCACGCGGTCGAGCGCGGCTTCGAGGTCGGCATCGGTCGCGGTGTCGCGGGCGAACAGCAGGTTCTGGCGAATGTCCTCGTCGAAGAGCATCGGATGCTGCTCGCACAGGCCGACGGTGAGCCGCACGTCGTCGGGCGAGAGGCCGTGCACCGACCGCCCGCCGATGTCATAGGCGCCGTCGGTCTCGAGGAACCGCACCAGGGCATGGGCGAGCGTGCTCTTGCCCGCTCCGCTCGAGCCCATCACCAGCACGCGCTCGCCCGGGTGGAGGGTCAGGTCGACGCCGCGGAGGGCGGGACCCGGGGCACCCGGCCAGCGCACGGAGGCGCCCTCGAGGCGCAGGCCCGTGCCGAGCTCGGGCGCCTCGCCCGTCGGCGCGACGGTCTCGGGCGCCAGCTGCGGGGGAGGGGCGGCCGGCGTGGACGCGGCGATGCGGCCGGCGGAGGCACGCACCTGGCGCCAGGCCGAGGCCGCCATCGGCACGGCGGCGAACACCTCGAACACCGCCATCGGCACCAGCACGACGACGGCCAGGCCCGGCGCGTCGAGGGATCCCGAGGCGAGCCCGGGTGCGGCCACGAGCACCGCCGCGATCGACGCAGCGCCCGCGAGCAGCGACACCACGGCGGTGGTGGCCGCCTGAGCGCCCGATCGCCGGACCACCGCGCGCCGCAGCGCCGCGTCGGCGCGGGCGATGCGGGCGCGGCTCTGCTCCTCGGCGCCGAAGGCCTCGAGCACCTCCAGGGCGGTCAAGTGGTCGAGCACGGCGTCGGCGAGGCCTGCTCGCAGCGGCGCGATGCTGCGCTCGGCGCGCGCGCCGGCGATCCAACCCCAGAGCGTCGCGATCGCGGCCGCGAGCACGAGGCAGGCGAGGAGCGTCAGGGCGGCGGGCCACCACACGACGGCCACGAGAACAACGGCGCCGAGCGCGACGAGAGCCGACGACACCAGCGGCTGCACGACGCGGAGCGGAAGGTTCTGCAGCTCGTCCACGTCGTCGACGAGCGCGCCGAGCACCGAGCCCCGGCGCGTGCGCGCGAGTCCGTCGGGTGCGAGGGGGACGAGCCGGCGCACCAGCGCGGCCCTCGTGGACGCGAGCTGGCGCAGCGCGGCATCATGCCCGGTCAGGCGCTCCAGGTACCGGAACACCGCACGCGAGATCGCGAAGAACCGCACGCCGACCACCGCGAACGACAGGTACAGCACGGGCGGCTGCTCGCTCGCCCGCACGATGAGCCAGGCGCTCACCGCGAGCAGGGCGACGGCCGACGCCTCCGAGGCGAAGCCCGCTGCCAGCGACCACCAGAATCGCCGCGCCGGCGGCATCGCGCCGCGCAGCACGTTGCCCGCCGAGCCACCCTGTTCGCCTGTCACGATGTGCCGCTCGGGCCGACCATTTGAGCCAGGTGAGCCGGCCCGGCTGCGTCGGGGAGACTGCTCGCCTGTCACGATGTGCCGCTCGGGGTGACCGATTACGACGGGCGAAGAGGGAGTGTCGGGGAGCTGCGAGGCAGTCACGCGGGCACCTCGCTCGGCTCGAGGCGCACGACCGCGTCGGCGACGTCGCGCGCCGAGATGCGATGCGAGATCAGCAGCACGGTCGCGCCTTCGTCGGCGAGATGACGGAGGCCGCGCCACAGCCGCTCCTCCGTGCGCGGGTCGAGCGCCGAGCTCGGCTCGTCGAGCGCGATCACCGGTGCGGCGCCCCGGAGGTGACGGTAGAAGGCGCGCGCCACCGCGACCCGCTGGGCCTGGCCGCCCGACAGCCCGGCGCCCTGCACGCCGAGCTCCTGGTCCGGGTCGAGCGATCCGGCGCAGGCGAGGTCGAGCGCGCGACGCATGAGTGCGGAGTCGGGCGCCGGGTCGCCGAGAGCCACGTTGTCGGCGATGCTCCCGGTGAGGAGACCGGGCTGCTGCCCCGCCCACGCCAGCCAGGCCGACGGCGCGAGCGCACGCAGGTCGGCACCGGCCCACGATGCGGTCCCTTCGAACGCGGCCGCGCCCCGGAGCGCCGCGAAGAGACTGGACTTGCCGGCGCCGCTCGGCCCCTCGATGAGGGTCACGGTACCCGGCGCCGCGGTCAGATCGACAGGTGGCAGCATCCGTTCTCCGCGCCGCACGCGCACGCCGTCCAGAATGAGCCTCTCCCTCTGCTCACCTGTCGCATCCTGTCGCTCGCCGCGCCCATTCGTGACAGGGGAGCGGGAGAGGGTGAGGCTGACGGCGGTCCCGCGGGCGGTGTCGAGCACGTCGAAGACGTCATCGGTCGCGGCGACGCCCTCCGCCGCCGCATGGAACTGCACGCCGACCTGACGGAGCGGCAGGTACGCCTCGGGTGCCAGCAGCAGCACGAAGAGCCCGACGGCGAGGGTGAGTGCCCCGTCGATGAGGCGGAAGCCGATCGACACCGCCACGATCGCGACCGAGATCGACGCGAGGAACTCCAGCGCGAATCCCGAGAGGAACGACACCCGCAGCACCCGCATCGTCTCGCGGCGGTACTCGCCGGTGACGCGTTCGATGGATGCCGCGGCCCGGTGCTGGCGGCCGAAGACCTTGAGCGTCGAGAGCCCCTGCACGGTGTCGGCGAAGCGCGACGCGAGGTGCTGCAGCGTGCGCCACTGCCGTTGCTGCACCGAGCGGGTCGCAAGTCCGATGAGCACCATGAAGATCGGGATCAGGGGCAGTGTGAGCAGCACGGTGAGGCCCGAGATCCAGTCCTGCCACCACATCACCGCGATGATCAGCGGCGTCGCGACCACCGTCTGCACCAGCTGCGGCAGGTAGCGGCCGAAGTACGCCTCGAGGGCCTCGAGCCCGCGCCCCGCGGTCACCCCGAGCGCCGCCGAGTTGCGGGCGCCGAGCCACTCCGGACCGAGCCGGCCGATCGCGTCGATGAGCGCTGCTCGCAGCTGCAGCTGCACGCGGGCGGCCGCGTGGGCGGCGACGGTCTCGCGCGTCCACATGAGGAGGGCCCGCAGGCCCACCACGACCCCGAGGGCGCCGAGCGTCGGTGCGAGCTCGGGCCACGGCATCCCGTCGATCGCGCCGGTGATGGCGCGCGTCAGCAGCCACGCGAACGCGACGATGACCGCCGTCTGCGCGAGCGCGATGGCGCCGATCGCGACGAAGAACCATCGTGAGGCGCTCGCGTACCGCAGCAGCCGCGGATCGACGGGCTTGCCCGACATACGTCGGGGGCCGGCGTCCTGCGTCTCTTCCATCGCTCCTTCGACCCTACCCGCGGTGCGTCCGGGGGAGACCGGCCGGGACGGGATGACGGATGCCGGGGGCCGCGGCATCCGTCATCACCCGCGTCAGTGGACGGGCGCTGCCGCCGCCTGCTCGATCCGCGAGCGGGTGATGCGCTTGCGGAAGATCCAGTAGGTCCAGCCCTGGTAGGCGAGCACCAGCGGCAGGAAGATCAGGGCCGCCCACGACATGATCGTGAGCGTGTAGTCAGTGCTCGACGCGTTCTCGATGGTGAGCGAGCCCGCCGGATCGCCGGTCGAGGGCATCACGTAGGGGAACAGGGCGAACCACACCGCGAGCACCGCGCCGACGATCGTGAACGCCCCGAATCCGAATGCCCAGCCCTCGCGGCCACGGGCGTTCGAGATCCACGAGGCGATGAGCAGCACCGCGGCCACCGCCGACAGGACCGCTGTCACCAGCGCGAAGTCGCGCCCCTCGGCGAACGCCATGCCGACGGTCCACGCCAGGAACGCCGCGGCGACCACGATCGTGAGGAGACCGGCGCGGCCGGCGAGCCGGCGCGCGTCGGCCGCGACCTGACCGTCGGTCTTCAGCGCGACGAAGTACACGCCGTGCGTGAAGAAGAGCAGCAGCGTCGTGAGGCCGCCGAGCAGGCCATAAGGGTTCAGCAGCGTGAGGAGCGACCCGGTGAACTCGTGGCTCGCGTCCAGCGGCACGCCCTGCACGATGTTCGCCACCGCGACGCCCCAGAGGAACGCCGGCACGGCCGAGCCGATGACGATCATGCGGTCGAAGCCCGCCTTCCAGCGCAGCGAATCGCGCTGGTGGCGGTACTCGAACGAGACGCCGCGCAGGATGAGCGCGAGCAGGATCAGCAGCAGCGCCAGGTAGAAGCCGCTGAAGAGCGTCGCGTACCACTCCGGGAAGGCGGCGAAGAGGCACGCGCCCGCGACGATCACCCATGTCTCATTGAGGTCCCAGACCGGGCCGATGGTGTTGATGACCTGGCGGCGGCTGATGTCGTTCTTGCCGAGGAAGGGCAGCGACATGCCGACGCCGAAGTCGAATCCGTCGAGCACGAAGTACCCGACGAAGAGGAATCCGACGATCCAGAACCAGAGGTAGGCGAGATCCATGACGTGTCTCCGGGGCTCCTAGTAGACCGTGGTCGGGGTGTCTTCGAGCGCGAGCTCGCGCGGGTCGGGGTCGTCGGGTCCGGGCAGCGGGTCGGGTCCCTTCTTCGCGGTCTTCATGATGAGGCCGAACTCGACCACGGCGAGGGCCGCGTAGACGAGCGTGAAGGCGGTGAGCGAGATGAGCACCGTCCAGCCCGGCACCGACGGCGAGACCCCGTCCTCGGTGAGCATGAGGCCGAACACGATCCAGGGCTGCCGGCCCATCTCGGTGAAGACCCAGCCGACGAGGATCGCCAGCAGCGACGCCGGCCACGCCCAGATCGCCAGGCGCCACGCCCACGCCGGGACCTCGCGCTTGGCCTTCTTGCGCGTGAGCCACAGGCCGACGACGGCGGTCAGTGCCGCGATGCCGCCGAGGCCGATCATCCAGCGGAACGCCCAGTAGGTGACCCACAGGATCGGGGCGAAGTTGCCGTCGACCTGGTCGGCGAACTCGGGGAACATCTGGGTCGTGTACTGCATGTTGAGGTCGTTGATGCCCTCCACGCAGCCGTCGAGCGAGTGCGTCGAGAGGAACGCGAGCAGGTAGGGCACGCGGATCGAGAACAGCTCGCTCGTGCCGTCGGGGGTGCCGAGCGTGAAGATCGAGAACGAGGCATCCGCTCCGCAGGCGCTGTCGAACATGGCCTCGGCCGCCGCCATCTTCATCGGCTGCGTCGCCACCATCACCAGGCTCAGCTGATCGCCCGAGATCGCGACGCCCGCGAAGGCGACGATCATGCCCCACAGGCCGTACTTCAGCGAGGACCGCATCATCTCGACGTTCTGCTTGCGCAGCAGGTGCCAGGCCGAGATCGAGATGATGACGCCGGCGGTCATCATGAACGCCGCGAACAGTGTGTGGGGGAGCGCGGCGAGGGCCACCGGGTTGGTGAGCACGGCGAAGAAGTCCGTCATCTCGGCGCGCGAGCCGTCGTCGGCCATCCGGAAGCCGACGGGATTCTGCATGAACGCGTTCGCCGCGAGGATGAAGTACGCCGAGAACCACGCGCCTATCGTGGCGATCCAGATGCTCGCGAGGTGGAGCGCCTTGGGGAGCTTGTCCCAGCCGAAGATCCACAGGCCGATGAAGGTCGCCTCGAAGAAGAACGCCATGAGGCCCTCGAAGGCGAGCGGAGCGCCGAACACGTCGCCGACGAAGCGCGAGTACGCCGACCAGTTCATGCCGAACTGGAACTCCTGCACGATGCCCGTCACGACGCCCATCGCGAAGTTGATCAGGAAGATCTTGCCGAAGAAGCGGGTGAGGTGCAGCCACTTCAGGTTGCCCGTGCGGAACCACGCGGTCTGGAAGATCGCGACCGTGAGCGCCATCCCCAGGGTGAGCGGCACGAAGAGGAAGTGGTAGAGCGTGGTGAGGCCGAACTGCCAGCGGGCGAGCAGCAGAGGGTCCAGCAGATCCATGTGCGGTTCCGATCGATCCGGGCGTGGTCTGACCACAGTAACATGTGGTCAGACCACAGAGGCGGCGAGGTCCGCCAGCCTCTTCGTGGCCCACCTTTCCAGGCGTCCCGGGCGCCGCGCAGACGTTCTGGCCGTGAATAATCGCGTCACCGCGCGGCCGCGCGCCCGACGGCGCGACTACCCTCGAACCATGGCGATCCGGACGCAGCGAGCGGGAGCCGGGACGTGACCACGGTCCCGGTCACGATCGGTCGCCGGATGCCGGCGCCCACGCCTTCCGGCGCGCCCGGCGCTCCGGCGCCCGGCCACCGTGCGACGCCCGGCGACCCTTTGGTCGACACCCACGGACGCGTCCATCGCGACCTGCGGATCTCGCTCACCGACCGCTGCTCACTGCGCTGCACGTACTGCATGCCCGAGCAGGGCAACGAATGGCTCGCGAAGACGAGCATCCTGACCCTCGACGAGATCGTGCAGATCGCGCGGGTGGCCGCCGCGGACGGCATCACGACGTTCCGCCTCACCGGCGGCGAGCCGCTGCTGCGCACCGACATCGTCGAGGTGGTCGGCCGCCTGGCCGCGCTCCGCGGGCCCGACGGTCGTCCGGTCCAGATCGCGATGACGACGAACGGCATCCGGCTGCCCGAGCTGCTGCCCGCCCTCGTCGACGCGGGCCTCGACCGCCTCAACATCTCACTCGACACGCTGCGCCCCGATCGCTTCCGGGCGCTCACGCGTCGTGACCGGCTCGACGACGTGCTCGACGGGATCGCGGCGGCCGCGGCATCCGGTCTGCGTCCCCTGAAGCTGAACGCCGTGGCGATGCGCGACGTCAACGACGACGAGCTGGTCGACCTGGTCGAGTTCGCGATCGCGCACGACGCCGAGATGCGCTTCATCGAGCAGATGCCGCTGGACGCCGGCCACACCTGGGACCGGACGCGCATGGTCACGCAGGAGGAGATCCTCGGCGCGCTGTCGCGCCGGTGGACGCTGACCGCGATGCCCGGCCGCGGCGGAGCGCCCGCCGCGCGGTGGCTGCTCGACGGCGGCCCGCACGCGGTGGGGGTCATCGCATCGGTCACGGCGCCGTTCTGCGGCGACTGCGACCGGCTGCGGCTGACGGCCGACGGGCAGCTGCGCAACTGCCTGTTCTCGACCACCGAGTACGACCTGCTGCCGATCCTCCGTGCCCCGGCCGGCGGCGATGACCGGCAGATCGACGGCATGCTGCGCTCGTGCGTGTGCGGCAAGCTGCCCGGGCACGCGATCAACGACCCCGCGTTCCTGCAGCCCGCGCGCGGGATGAACGCCATCGGCGGCTGAGATGGGCCGTCTCACGACACGCGTCCCCGTCACCCGCATCGCGCTGGGAGAGACCGATGCCGCGGCCCGGCGTCGTGCCGACACCCTCGTCGTGGAAGAGCCCCTCGAGATCCGCATCGGCGGTGAACCGCTCACCGTGACGATGCGCACACCCGGGCACGACCTCGAGCTCGCCGCGGGGTTCCTCGTGTCGGAGGGCGTGATCGGCGCCGGCGGTGATGTGCGCTCGGCCATCCACTGCGGCGCGCCCGGCACCGGCGCCGTCGGTACCGCCGCGATCGGACCCCTGCTGCCGATCGGTCCGGGCGCGGGTGGGACCATCCCGGCGACCGAGAACACCTACAACGTGCTCGACATCGCGCTCGCGCCGGGCCTCGCGGCGCCGGTGACCGACATCGCCCGCAACTTCTACGCGACGAGCTCGTGCGGTGTGTGCGGCACCGCGTCGATCGACGCGATCGAGAAGCGCTCGCGCTTCGACGTGTCGACGGATGCCGCGACCGCCGCCGCGTCCGTGATCGCCGGGCTTCCTCCCGCACTGCGGACGGGGCAGGCGGTGTTCGACAAGACCGGCGGTCTGCACGCCGCGGCGCTGTTCGACGCGGCGACGGGCGAGCTGCTGGTGCTGCGCGAGGATGTCGGCCGCCACAACGCCGTCGACAAGGTGGTGGGCTGGGCTCTGCTCGAAGACCGCCTGCCGCTGACGGGCACGGTGCTGCAGGTGTCGGGCCGGGCGAGCTTCGAGCTCGTGCAGAAGGCGGTGATGGCCGGCATCCCGATCCTCTCCGCCGTCTCGGCGCCGTCCTCGCTCGCGGTCGAGCTCGCCGCGGCGTCGGGCCTCACCCTCGTCGGGTTCGTCCGCGGGTCGTCGATGAACGTGTACTCGCGTCCCGACCGCATCGCCGTCTGATCCGCCAGCGCGCACACGGGCCCGAGGGTCCGGGCCTGGGCCACGGTCTTGAGCGCGGCAGGGACGTCAGGCGGAGGCGGTGAGCTGCACCACGCACTGCGTGGGATCGCAGGACGGGGCGATGCCCTCGACGCGGAGCGGCCCGCCGGCCTGGGCGAGGACGCTGTCCATCAGCCCGACGTGCACCCCGCAGAGGATGCCGCGGTGCTCGGCGGCGGAGGCGTGCGGGCACGGCGTCAGGTCGACCGTCAGCTCGCGCTCGTCGACCAGGGGGTCGAACCCCGCGTCGCCCAGATCTTCGACGAGGGCGTCCAGCTGGTGGAGGGCTTCGGGGCCGAGCTCGGCATCCGTCTCCGACCCGTAGACCCGGCGCAGCAGGTCGCCCCGGCGCGCGGCCGCCTCGGCACGCCGGACGGCCACCGGGCTCGAGGCCTCGTCGAGGCCGGTCGCCGCCGAATACAGCACCCGGGGGCGCCCGCGGGTCGTGCGCCGCTCGGTCTCGGCGATGACGTAGCCCGCGTCGATGAGGCGCTGGACGTGCTCGCGCACGGTGTTGGCGTGGAGCCCGGTCGCCTCGACGAGCTCGGCGATGGCGCGCTGGGGGCGCTGCTGCAGAAGATGCATGATCTCGACTCGGGAGTAGCTCGAGATCGCGCTGTAGCCGCCGGTCATGACCCCATTATCGCGTGCGCGCGGCCGCGCCCTGGGGACGCGGCCGCGCGCATGGCCGGCTGACCGGCCGTGGATCAGAACAGCTGGCCGAGGATCAGGATCGCGATGAAGAAGGCCGCGACGATGCCGATGATGATCGCGAGGGTGCGCCCCGAGCGCTTCGCGACCGCCCAGCCGATGAGGAACGGGATCGCGAACAGGCCGATCGCGACGACCCACCAGAACGCGACATAGGCGCCGGTCGTCGCCTCTTCGAGGCGGCCGCCGAAGAGCTGCTGCGTCGCCGGGTGCGTCGCGAAGCGCACCGCGATGGAGATCGGGACCGCGAGGAAGACGAAGACGATGAGCCCGATGAGCGCCCCCCACAGCCCGGGGCTGCCGTTGCCGGCGAGGACACCCCCATGGAGTTCGGGTTCGGAGTGCCGCTGCTGCTGCTTGCCTGATGCCATGCGCATGAGCCTAGTGGCGGGCGCGATCGGCCCCGTAGCGCGTTCTGCGCGAAAAACGGCGCTGCCCGCCGGTCCGTGGGGAGGGGCGGGCAGCGTCAGGGCGCCAGGGATCACCGCTGCGGGGTGCGGTTCTCCGCGCTCACCATCCACGAGAGCTGCTCCACGCGCTCGAGGATGGCGTGGAGGATGTCGGCACTCGTGGGGTCTTCCTCGTCGACGTCGTCGTGCACGTCGCGACAGGTCGTGGCGACGGCATCCAGTCGCTCGGTCATCAGGTCGACGACCTCGGTCGTCGCGATCTCGCCCTGCGGGAACTCCGGCAGGGTCGTGGTCTGCGCCACCTCGTCGCTGCGGCCGTCCGGCAGCGCGTGCAGCGAGCGCATGCGCTCGGCGACGGTGTCGGCGAAGTCGCGCGCGGCCTCGATGATCTCGTCGAGCTGCAGATGGGTGTCGCGGAAGTTGCGGCCGACGACGTTCCAGTGCGCCTGCTTGCCCTGCAGCGACAGCTCGATGAGGTCGACGAGCACCTTCTGCAGGTTCTCGCTGAGGGATTCGGATGCCGTGAACCCGCGCTCCGCGTTCTGCTCGGGGGTGAGTTCGGCACCGGCACCGCCGCGCGCGGTGCGTCGCTTGTTCCCCGCCGAGCCGGCCGAGGAACTGCTCTTCGAGGTGGTCTTCTTCGCGGTCGTCGTCGCCACAATCGCTCCGTTTCCTGAATGAACCGCCGGCGGGGACCGGCCCGAGGGGATCCGCACTGCACCGGCTGATGAACCGACCGTAGCGACGGGTCGGTGTGCACACCCGGGGATTGCCCTCGGCTCTGCCGCGTGCTAGCGCTCGCGCGCGCGGGTGGGGGCGTGATGGGATGGGGGCGCCATGACCTCGCCGCACCCCGACCTGCCCGCCGCCGCGATCGCCACCGCCGTGCGCGCGGGGGAGGTGTCGGCGCAGGAGGTCGTCGATGCCCACCTCGCCCGCATCGACCTGGTGAACCCCGGCCTCAACGCGCTCACCGTCGTCTTCGCCGACCGTGCACGGGAGGCGGCCGCCCTCGTCGACGCCGCGGTGGCCGCCGGCCGCGACCCCGGCGCGCTCGCCGGTGTGCCGGTCTCGGTCAAGGAGAACATCGACCTCACGTGGTCGGCCACCACCAACGGCTGGCGCGGGCTCGCCGATGCGGTCCCGGCGCGGGACGCGACGATCGTGCGGCGGGTGCGCGAGGCCGGAGCAGTGCCGATCGGGCGGGGCAACATGCCGGATTTCGGCATGCGGTGGGACACCGACAACGACCTCTTCGGCCGCACGCTGAACCCCTGGGATCCCCATCGCAGCGCCGGCGGGTCGAGCGGCGGCGACGCGGTGGCCGTCGCCACCGGGATGAGCGCGCTCGGCCTCGGGAACGACTTCGGCGGCTCCCTGCGTCTCCCCGCGTACGCCGTCGGCGCGGTGGGCCTCAGGCCCTCGCGCGGCGCGGTTCCGCGCGCGGCGGTGGGCGACCATCCCGTCGCGCTGACGCTGCAGCAGTTCTCGGTGAACGGGCCGATCGGTCGCCGCGTCGACGACGTCGCCCTCGCGTTCGCGGTGCTGCGCGGATGGGATGCCGACGACCCGGTGTCGGGCGCAGCCCCGGCCACGCCCGGCGAACCGCTGCCGCGGCGCGTCGGCGTGGTGCGCTCCCCGGCCGGGTCGAGCGTCGACGCCGAGGTGGCCGCCGGTGTCGTCCGGGCCCGGGCTGCGCTCGCGGCCGCCGGGTGGGAGGTCGTCGACGTGGACGCGCCGCTGCTCGAGGAGGCGGCCGTGCTCTGGCGCCGGCTGTCGTGCACCGACATGCTCATCTCGCTCGATCCCGCTGCGCTGGGGCAGCCGCTGGGGCGGTCGGCCACCGACTTCCTGCGCGAGAGCACGGCGGCCGCCCGGCCCTACGAGACGGCGCGCGAGTATGCCGAAGCCTGGGCGCGACGTGCGGTGATCGCCGCCGCATGGCAGCGACTGCAGGCCGACGTGCCCGTGCTGCTCGGGCCTGTGACCGCGTCGCGGATGCGCGGGCCGGACTACGACCTCGGGGGAGCGGATGCCGCCGACACGGCGTGGCGCGACCTCTGGCTCACCGTCACGGTGAACTTCCTCGGCCTGCCGGCGCTCGCGCTGCCGACGGGCCCCGGCGCCGACGGGCTTCCCAGCGGGGTCCAGCTCATCGGCCCCCTGCACGGCGAGGAGATCGTGTTCGACGCGGGACGCGCGGTGGAGGCGGGCGTGCCCCGGCTGGGCCGTCCGCCCGTCCTGGGAGAGGCCTGAGGCCCCGGTCCCGCACGAAGAGTCCGCCGCTTCGCCCTCGGGACCCATGGCCGGAAGGCCCGGATGCCGCCATCATGGGACCGCAGTCGTTCCGCGTATCACCGGCATCCGTCATCCCTCCTTGCGGACGGAAGCCGAACGGAGGATCCATGTCTCGCACGCACGCGTCACCGGTCCTGCCCGATCTGCGCGGGCGGACGGCGCTCGTCACCGGTGCGAGCAGCGGGGTGGGCGTGGAGATCGCGCGCGGGCTCGCGGCGGCCGGCGCAGCGCTCGTGCTGCCCGTCCGGGATCGTGTGAAAGGCGAACGCGCGGCGCAGCGGATTCGCGCATCGGTGCCGGATCCCGCCGTCGACCTGCGCGAGCTCGACCTCGCTCGGCTGTCGTCGGTGCGGGCGCTCGCCGACGCGTTGCGGGCCGAACGCGCGCCGCTCGACCTCCTCGTGCTGAATGCCGGCATCGTCCTGCTCGGCGACCCCGAGCGACACGTCAGCGAAGACGGCTTCGAGCTGCACTTCCAGACGAACTTCCTCGCGCATTTCGCCCTTACGACGGCGCTGCTGCCGCTGCTGCGCGACCGACGCGCGCGGGTCGTCTTCCAGCTGAGCCTTGCAGCGGGCGTGTCCGAGATCCGCTGGAACGACCTCCAGAGCGCCCGCAGGTACACCCCGCTGCGCGCCTATGGCGCCTCCAAGGTCGCGCTCGGGCTGTTCGCGTGCGAACTGGCACGCCGCTCGGCCGCCGAGGGCGGCGGCGTGACGGTCGCGCTCAGCCACCCGGGCGTGGTGCCCGACACCGGGATGGCGCCGGCGCTGCGCGAGCGCCGCGCCGGGGGATCGTCGCACGCACTGGCGCAGCGCCTCGGCCACACGCCGGCCCAGGCCGCGCAGACGGCCCTCCTTGCAGCAGTGGCCGCTGTGCCGGCCGCACCGAGCGGACCGAACGTGGCGCCGCCCTTCTTCGGCCCGTCAGGGCTCCTCCACTTCGGCGGGGCCGCCGCCCGGCAACGGCCCTACCGCCGCATCGTCGACCGCGCGGACGGCGCGCGGATCTGGGACGTGGCGGAACAGCTTCTCGCGGCCCACGCCGACGCGCCCGCGGACTGATCCGCGCCGGCCCGGCTGGCGGGTCAGGGCATCGGGGTCTCGGGCGGCTGCGGGAACGACGGCTCCTCGGGGTGCGGGGCGAGCGGCTCCTCCGGCCACGGGGCGCCGGGCTCGGAAGGACCTGTCGGTTCCGCGGGGCCCGGCGACGGGGCGTCGGGTGACGGACCCCCGGGCGCAGGGGCTCCTGGCCGGGGCGGCACATCGCCCGGCGGCATCTCGCCGGGCATCGGCTCGGGAATCGTGGGGTCTGTCATGATCTCTCCCTGGGCTGAGACGGTGCCGGACGCACCGCGGGCATGCCCTCAGCCTCGTGCGCTCGGGAGCCGCTCGCGAGGCTCTTGACGGTCGCGCAGGGGCGGGCTAACGCGTCGACGGCTCCTGGACGGACGGGCGCCGGAGGCTCCGTAGGCTGGAGACGTGGCATCCGTTCTCAACATCTCGGCGTATCTGTTCACGCACATCGCCGACGCGGTGGAACTGCGGGCCGTGCTGCGCGAGCGCGCTGCGGCCGGCGGACTGAAGGGCACGATCCTGCTCGCCGAGGAGGGCATCAATCTCTTCCTGGCGGGCGACCCGCAGGCGGTGCGGGGATTCGTGGAGGCGCTGCGCGCAGACGCGCGGTTCGCGGCGCTGACGACCAAGGAGTCCTGGTCGGCCGAGCAGCCGTTCCGCCGGATGCTCGTCAAGGTGAAGCGCGAGATCATCCGCATGGATCACCCGACCATCCGGCCGGCAGACGGCCGCGCGCCCGCGGTGACCCCGCCGACGCTGCGCCGGTGGCTCGCGCAGGGAAGCGACGACGACGGCCGCGAGGTCGTGCTCCTCGACACCAGGAACGCGTTCGAGGTGGACTACGGGTCGTTCGACGGCGCTCTCGACTGGCGTCTCGAGAGATTCACGCAGTTTCCGGATGCCGCCACCGCCGCGGCGGCGGACCTCGCCGGCAAGACGGTGGTCAGCTTCTGCACCGGCGGCATCCGATGCGAGAAGGCCGCGATCTACCTGCGGGAGACGGGCGTCGACGCCTATCAGCTCGAGGGCGGGATCCTCGGCTACTTCGAGCACGTCGGCGGCGAGCACTGGAGCGGCGAGTGCTTCGTCTTCGACGAACGGGAGGCGCTGAGCCCCGGACTGGCGCCTCGCGAGCGGGAACGCGCATGACGTCGCCCGAGGCCGCGCGGCCTGTCGCGCGTCGCACATCGCCCGGCGCGCGCGCCGTCGTGGCCGCGCTCGCGATCGACATCGCGTTCGTGATCGCGTTCGCGGCCATCGGCCGGGCCAGCCACGATTCCGATGTCTGGGCGGGACTCTGGCAGACGGCGTGGCCGTTCCTCGCGGCGCTCGGCGCGGGCTGGATCGTCACCCTCGCGTGGCGTGCGCCGTCGGCGCCGCTGCGCACCGGACTCGGCGTGTGGGCGGTGACGGTCGCGGGCGGCATGCTCCTGCGGGCGACGTCGGGGCAGGGGACGGCGCTGCCGTTCATCGTCGTCGCGACCCTGACCCTGCTTCTGGCCCTTGTCGGCTGGCGGGTGGTCGCCGCGATCGTGAGACGCGTCCGACGCTGACGCTGAGCGGGGCGCGGGGCTCGGCGTCCCGTCAGCGCTCGCCGGCCCGGCGGGCGGGACGCAGGCCCGTCTCGATCACGATCCGGTTGCCGTCGATCACGCCGGGGCCGTCGCCGGGCAGCGGGGCGGGCGCCGGAACGATCTGCTCGGCCTCGCGTACGGCACGCGCGGTCTCGGCGCTCGGGTAGAAGAACTCCTCCACCCCGAGCAGTCCACCCGACGAGTGCGCGGGGGCCTCGCCGCGACCGCGGCGGCGGTGGGTGTCGAACGCGAACCAGAGGAAGTACACCGGCAGCGCGATGAGCAGGCCGACGAAGGTCCACACCATCACCTCGCCCACGAGCATGGTTCAGCGTACGTCGCGGTGCCGCCTGCGGGCATCCCCCTCTCGACGGAGATCGCGGCGGCGGAGGATTCCGGATGCCTCGGCCCGAGGCATCCGGAATCCCCGTCATCGATGCGCCGACACCTCGAGCGTGACGTCCGCCGGAAGCTCGTTCCAGAACCAGGTCTCGAATGCGACGGGGGTGCCGTCGCCCGGGACCGCGTCGACCCAGTCCTGGGACGCCGCGACGATCGTGCCGGCTGCGTCTCGTGCGAGGGTCTGGACGACGACGAACTCCTGGTCGTCGGCGAAGTGGCCGCTCACCGTGCCGGTGACGGTGTAGCCGTCGGACTCGGCCACGACGTCGTCGATCGTGAAGGAGCCGACCTCGGCACCCGGCAGGAGGGTGGCCTCGGAGGCTTGAGGAAGATCGACCTGGATGTCGGCGATCTCGTCGTCGCCGATGTCGTACACGGTGCCGACGAGCACGGTGCGCCCCGGCAGCAGGGCGGCGAACTCCGGCGAAGTCTCGATCGGCGCGCCGTCGGCTCCGATCAGGTGCACGTCGAAGTAGGTGTCGAAGACGTAGTCGGGGTTGGGGTTGTCGAGCACCACCGCGTACCACCAGCTGTCGTCGGACTCGGGCCCGAACGCGATCTCCGTCACGGTGGCCGGCAGGGGCGGGGCGAACTCGGCGCCGGGTTCGGGCTCGCCGTCGGCCCCGGGAGCGGCGAGGCCCGGGCTGCGGTAGCCGCCGTCCTCGTCGTCCAAGCCCCAGCTGCCGCCGTCATCGCCGGAGGAGCTGCCCGCGCCGGCGAAGGCGCCGAAGACGGCGGCGAGGCCGACGACGATCGAGAGGAGCCCTCCGACGATCGACAGCACCAGCGCCGTGATGCTCAGGCCCTTGCCGCCCTGGGTCCTGCTGATCAGCGCGATGAGCGAGATCACGAAGGCGGCGAAGAGCATCAGGAACCACACCCAGCCCAGGCCGAACCCTGCGGCCGCGCCGCCGAGCAGTGCCGGGAGCAGACCGATCAGGGTCCCCGCGCCGGCGAGCGCGAGCGCCGTGATCGCGAGGGTCTTCGGGCGCGTGTCGGGGCCGCCCGTGGGGGCAGCGCCCTGCCCGCCGGGATACGTCGGCCCGCCGGGATTCGTCAGGCCGCCCGGGTAGGCAGACCCGCCGGGGTGGACCGGCCCACCGGGATACGTCGGCCCGCCCGGGTAGGCCGGGCCGCCCGGGTAGGCGGCCCCGGCAGCAGGGGCGCTGGGCGTGCGGGCGTACGGGGGCAGCGAGTACGCGTGCGCCGCGGCCTGCTGCTCCGCGGTCGTCGCCGCGCCGGCAGCTGCAGCGGGGGTGGGAGATGCCGCGTGCGCACCGGGTGGCAGCACGTAGGCGGTGGGCGGCGCGTACTGCGCCCCGGGCGCGGCAGAGGGCGGGATCGCGGCATCCGCGCCCGTCGGCACCGCGTACCCGACGGGAGCCGCGTAAGGCCCGGATGCCGGCGCGCCGCCCGACGTGGCGCCGGGCACCGCGTACGACGGCACGGCGTAGCCGGCCCCGTCGACGACGGGTCCGGTGGGTGCGGGCGCGTCAGCGGGGGCCGCGCCGGTCGTCGCCGGGTCGCTGGACGCACTCGGATCCGGTGCCGCGGCGGGCTCGGGCGCGGGGGCCGGGTCGGGAGCGGCGTCGGGGGAGTCGCCGGGTGCGTCCGGGGGGAGGGGAGCGGACATGCGGTTCCTGTTCTGCGAGGGAAGCGTCTGCCCCAACCTAACGAACCGCGCACCCCGGCCCCGGGAGGAGCGGCTTCTGTGGAGACGAAGAGCGGCGCCTCCCCTGCGGCCCACAAGGGCCCGCAGGGGAGGCGCCGAACGTGACGCGCGTCGGGTCAGTTCAGGCCGTTCTCCGTCAGCCAGTCCGCGGCGATGTCTTCCGGCGAGCGCTGGTCGACGGTCGACTGCACGTTCAGCGCCACGAGCCCGTCGGGCGTGAGCGCCGCGCTCACGGCGTTGTTCACGTCGGCGATCTCGTCGGCGACGTCGGCGTTCACGACGGGCACCACGTTCGACGCGAGGAACAGACCCTCCGGGTCTTCGAGGGTGACGAGGTCTTCGGTCTCGATGCGCGGGTCGGCGCTGTAGACGTTCGCGACCTGGATGTTGCCGGCGACGAGCTCTTCGACGGTGGTGTCGGCGGTCGCGTTGAAGGAGACCGTGACGCCGTAGAGGTCCTGCAGGCCCGTCGGGCCGTACGGGCGCTCCTCGAGCTCGGGCGCGCCGCCCAGCACCAGTCCTTCGATGCCGGCCAGGTCGCCGATCGAGGTGAGTCCGTTCTCCTCGGCGAACGAGGCCGTGACGTTGTACGAGTCCTGGTCGGTGGCCGGCGACTGGTCGAGCACCGTGAGGCCGTCGGGGAGCGCCTCTTGCAGGGCCGCGTAGACGTCGTCGGACGTCGTGGCCGTCGTGTCGGCGTCGAAGTACTGCAGCAGGTTGCCGGTGTACTCCGGGAACAGGTCGATCGAGCCGTCCTCGAGCGACGGCATATAGGCGTCGCGCTGGCCGATGTTGAAGTTGCGCTCGACCTCGAAGCCGTTCGCCTCGAGCGCCTGCGCGTAGATCTCGGCGATGATCTCGTTCGAGTAGTACGCCTGCGACCCGATGACGATCGTCGACGAGTCGCCGCCGCCCGCGGGTTCGGTGCTGTCGCCGGTGAGCGGGTCGCTCGAGGCGCAGCCGGCGAGGGCGAGCGCGGCGACGGCGGTGCCGGC
The DNA here is from genome assembly GCF_033548675.1 of Microbacterium sp. M3. Classification (NCBI taxonomy): domain Bacteria; kingdom Bacillati; phylum Actinomycetota; class Actinomycetes; order Micrococcales; family Microbacteriaceae; genus Microbacterium; species Microbacterium sp. M3. Next base: position 519,569 of record NZ_JAWTZT010000001.1, on the reverse strand, counting down.
CAGCGCCAGGGACAGTCGGGTGCGTGTGATGGACATTGTCGTACCTCCGGATGGTGGTGGGGATCAGCGGGAGACCTGCGGGACGGGCACGGGGGCGCGCGAGAGACGGGCGGCGCGCACGCGCGGCCCGTCGGTGCGCGGCACGGCGAAACGGGCGAGGAGCGCGAAGAGCCCGTCGAGCGCGAGGGCGAGCGCGACGACGACGATCGAAGCGCCGAGGATCTCGACGAAATCGCGGAGTCCGATGCCCTGGAGGATGAAGAATCCGAGGCCGCCCACGCCGATGTAGGCGCCGATGGTCACCGTGGCGACCACTTGCAGCGTGGCGGAGCGGAGTCCGCCGATGAGGAGTGCGAGTCCGAGCGGCATCTCGATCCGGAACAGGATCTGCCACTCGGTCATTCCCATCGCGCGACCTGCGTCGATGACGGTGCGGTCGATGGCCTCGATGCCGGCGTAGGCTCCGGCGAGGATGGACGGGATCGCCAACACCACGAACGCGACGACCGCCGCCTCGGTCTTGAAGGTGACGCCGAGCAGGAGCGACAACAGCACGACCAGGCCCAGCGCGGGAAGGGCGCGGGCGGCGCCCGAGAGGAAGACCGCGATCTCTCGGCCACGTCCGGTGTGGCCGATGAGGTAGCCGATGGGAATGGCGATCGCGGCGGCGATGGCCACGGAGCCGAAGGTGAACGCGAGGTGCTGCGCGATGGCAGTGGGCAGGGGCAGCGAGCCCGTGAGTCTCGCGGGCGAGAAGATCCAGGCGAAGGCCTCGGCGAGAAGATTCACGCGGTCACCACCCGGGGCTGGGTCACTCGACGGGGCATGGTGCGTCGGGTCCAGGGCATGAGGGCTCGTCCTGCCAGCATGAGCAGCGCGTCGATGACGAGGGCGATGATCACGACGGCCACGACGCCCGCGAAGACCTCCGCGATGATGCGGCGCTGCGACCCGTTGGTGAACAGGTAGCCGAGGTTCTCGACGCCGATGAGTGCGCCGACGGTCGCGAGCGAGATGGTCGACATCGCGGTCACTCGCAGGCCGGACAGCACGACAGGCCCGGCCAGCGGGAAGTCCACCGTCCAGAACCGTCGCCATGATCCGAACCCGACCGCGACCGCCGCGGAGCGGGTCACCGCATCGACCGAGGCGAGGCCGTCCGTCACCGAGCGGGTCATGATCGCGACGGCGTAGATCGTGAGCGCCACGACGAGGTTGAGCTCGGAGAGATAAGGCACGCCGAAGAGCGTCAGCAGTGCGAACAGCGCGAACGACGGGATCGTGTACAGGAGCCCGATGAAGGTCAGCACCGGGCCGCGCAGCTTCGTGTAGCGGAAGGCCGCCCAGCCGATCGGCACCGACAGCGCGAAGCCGGCGACGATCGCGATGATGCTCTGTCGCAGGTGGTCGACGGTCAGCGCGCCGATGAGGTCGAGGTTGTCGAGCACCCAGTTCATGACTGCTCCTCGACCAGCACTCCCTGCGTGCGCCCTGCCCCGTCGACGAGCACGGCGCCGCGATCGGTCCGCTTGACGCGAAGCGCGCGGGCGCCGCGGTCGGCGCCGATGAACTCTGCGACGAAGTCGTCGGCGGGGTTCTCGATGATCTCGCTCGGGCTGCCGACCTGCGCGATGTGCGCGCCCTTTTGAAGGATGACGACCTGGTCGCCGAGCAGGAACGCCTCGTCGATGTCGTGCGTCACGAAGACGATGGTCTTGTCGAGCTCGCGCTGCAGCCGGATGGTCTCGGTCTGGAGCTCTTTGCGCACGATCGGGTCGACCGCGCCGAACGGCTCGTCCATCAGCAGGATGTTGGGATCCACGGCCAGCGCCCGGGCGACGCCGACCCGCTGCTGCTGGCCGCCCGAGAGCTGACTCGGGTAGCGCTTGGCGAGCGTGCGGTCGAGTCCGACGACGTCCATCAGCTCGAGCGCCCGCGCGCGCGCCTGCTCACGACGCACGCCGTTCAGCACCGGGACCGTCGCGATGTTGTCGACCACCGAGAAGTGGGGGAGGAGGCCTGCGTTCTGCAGCACGTAGCCGATGCCGCGCCGGAGCTTCACCGGGTCGCGGTCGGCGATCGGGTCGTCGTCGATCGTGATCACTCCGCCGGTCGGCTCGACGAGCCGGTTGATCATGCGCAGCAGCGTCGTCTTTCCGCACCCCGACGACCCCACGAGCACCGTGGTCTTGTGGGCGGGGATGGTGAGGGAGAAGTCGTCGACAGCGAGGGTGCCGTCGGCGAACCGTTTGGAAACCGCGCGGAATTCGATCGCCATGCTGTCCTTTCGGCGGAGACCCCAGAAAACCACAGGTCCCCGACATCCCGCCCGATTTGCCGGAAACCTTGACTCGAAACGTGATCTGTGCGGGGTTCGGCGCCCGCCGGGGAACGGATTGCCCGCGCGTCCCCGGCGGTCGATACCGTGGGCGCATGAGCAGACGCGAATACGACCTGGTCGTCATCGGGGCCGGCCCCGTCGGGGAGAACGTGGCCGATCGGGCGACGCAGGGCGGCCTGCGGGTAGCGATCGTCGAGTCGGAGCTCGTCGGCGGCGAATGCTCGTACTGGGCGTGCATGCCGTCGAAGGCGCTGCTGCGGAGCGCGGGCGCGCTGCGCGCGGCGCGCGACGTCGACGGCGCCCGGCAGGCCGTCACCGGCACAGTCGACGTGGCCGCGACTCTCCGCCGGCGTGACGCCGTCGTCCACGAGTGGAACGACTCCTCGCAGGTGGAGTGGCTGCAGGGCGCCGGCATCGACCTGGTGCGCGGACACGGCAGGCTCACGGGCGAGCGCGAGGTCACGGTCGACGGCGCCGACGGCGAGGCCACCGTCCTCGTCGCGCGGCACGCGGTCGCCGTGTGCACGGGCACCGCCGCGCTGCTCCCCGACATCCCGGGTCTCCGCGACGCACAGCCGTGGACGAGCCGCGACGCGACGGGTGTGCGCGAGGTCCCGGCATCCCTCGCCATCCTCGGCGGCGGCGTCGTCGGCAGTGAGATGGCGACCCTCTTCACGGGGTTCGGCGTGGAGGTGACCGTCATCGCGCGGTCGGGCCTCCTCGGCGGGGTGGAGCCCTTCGCCGGGGAGGCGGTGGCGAAGGCGCTGACGGATGCCGGCGCCCGCGTCCGCTCGGGCGTCGAGGTCGAGCGGGTGGAGCGCCGGTCGGATCAGGTGGTCCTGACACTGTCGGACGGCTCGGAGGTCAGCGCGGCCGAGGTGCTCGTCGCGACCGGGCGCGTCCCGCGCACCGGCGACATCGGGCTCGAGACCATCGGACGGGAACCGGGCGGCTGGCTCGACGTCGACGACACCCTGCGCGTGCGCGGGACCGACTGGCTGTACGCGGTGGGCGATGTCAACCATCGCGCGCTGCTGACGCACCAGGGCAAATATCAGGCCCGTGCGGCGGGCGACGTCATCGCCGCGCGTGCCCGGGGCGGCGAGGTCGACGACGCGCCGTGGGGTCGCCACGTCGCGACCGCCGACCACGCCGTCGTGCCGCAGGTCGTCTTCACCGACCCGGAGGTGGCGGCGGTCGGCCACACCGCGAAGTCGGCGCAGGCGGCGGGCATGGGCATCCGCGTCCTCGACTACGACCTGTCGTGGCTCGCCGGCGCGAGCACGTACGCCGACCACTATCGGGGGCAGGCGCGCGCGATCGTCGACGACGAGCGCGGGGTGCTGGTCGGGGCGACCTTCGTCGGGCCGGACGTCGCCGAGATGCTCCACGCCGCGACGGTCGCGATTGTCGGCGAGGTGCCGCTGCACCGGCTGCGCCACGCGGTGCCGTCGTACCCGACGCTCAGCGAGGTGTGGCTGCGGTGGCAGGAGGAGTACGGCGCCTGACGCGCCGACCCACCCGCACCGACCGCGCTGTCACTGCGGCGGGGCGGGGTACGGGCGCTCGCGCAGCAGCGTGGCGAGATGCGCGGCATTGCGCGCGAGCGTCGCGGTCGTCGACGCGACCTTCTCGGGCGTCTGGGGAAGGTCCTTGTAGTCGGTCTTCTGCATCGCCTCGCCGTTCCAGTACACCCCGCCCTGCGAGGGGATGCTGAAGCCGACGTCGCCGAGCGCCTGGTACAGGTCGGCGGTGATGGCGTGGGCGCCGTCCTCGTTGCCGACCACGACGGTCACCGCGACCTTGCCGGCCAGGAGCGCCCGGCCCTCGTCGTCGGTCTCGGACAGCTCCGCGTCCAAGCGCTCCAGCGCCCGCTGCGCGACGCTCGAGAGGTGGCCCATCCAGGTCGGGGTGGCGAAGACGAGGATGTCGCTCGCGAGCACCTTCTCGCGGATCTGCGGCCACTGGTCGCCGTCGCCCATGTCGGCCTGCACGCCCGGCTTCACGTCGAAGTCGACGACGCGCACCTGCTCGCCGGTGACGTCGTGCTCGGCGAGGGCGTCGAGCACCTGCTGGGCGAGGAGCTCCCCGCTGGACTCGGCGGGGGAGGGCTTCAGGGTGCAGTTGAGTACGAGTGCGCGGAGCATGTCGGATCCTTTCGCTCCCGTCGCACGCTACGTATCGCGCCTCGGAAAGCGCGAGGGGTTGACACTGCGAGGCCGCGATGGATGAAGGCGGATGCCGGTGCCTCGCGCAGAACTTCCGCCTTGGTGCATCCATCCCGGCGTATGCAGCGGAATGCATCTTCACAGGGCGGCGAAACGACCGCCCCTTCATGAGGAGGAAGACAGTGCGCAAGACAGCAGCCGCCGGTCTGGCCATCGGCATGATCGCCGCACTCGGGTTCGCGGCGCCCGCATCGGCCGCGACAGGCACGTCCGCGCAGCTCTCGGTGCTGCACGGCATCCCCGACACCCCCGTCGACGTCTACGTCAACGGCGAGCTGACGCTCGACGACTTCCAGCCGGGCGACCTCGCCGGGCCGCTCGAGCTGCCGGCCGGCGACTACGAGGTGGCGCTCACCGCCACCGACGCCGCCGACGCCAGTGCTCCCGTGCTGGGCCCCGCCACGCTCACCCTCGCGGCAGGGATGAACTACACCGCGGTGGCCCACCTGACCGCGGAGGGTCAGCCCGGTCTGAACCTGTTCACCAACGACACGGCGGCCACGGCGGCCGGCGAGGGCCGCCTCACGGTCCGTCACGTCGCTGCGGCTCCCGCGGTGGACGTGCTCGCCGGGGGCACCCCGGTCATCGAGGACCTGACGAACCCGAACGAGGCGACGCTGAACCTGCCGGCCTCGACGGTCTCGGCATCCGTCGCCCTCGCCGGAGAGACCACGCCGGTGCTCGGCCCGACCGACGTGCAGATCCAGGACGGCGTGCTGACGATCCTCTACGCGTGGGGGAGCGCCGAAGAGGGCAACCTCGCCATCGCCGCGCAGACGGTGTCGGGCCTGCACTCGAACCCGGGCGGCGTGCCCTCCGGCTCAGCCGGGTACCTGGCCGAGCGCGACAACGCGACCGCGCTCCTGCTCATGGGCGCCGCCGGGGCGCTCGCCATCGCGCTCGCCGCGGGCACGGCTGTCGCCGTCCGCGCACGTCGCGGAGCGCAGCGCTGATGACCCGGGGCACGCCGCGAACCGGCCGGTGGGGGCAGTCGATGGTCTCGGCTCTCACCCTCACGGCTCTCGCGGCGTGCCTCGCGGGCTGCGCGGCCGTGGGAGCGGGGGTGACAGCGCCGACCCCCAGCGGCGCGTCGTCCGCCCCACCCCCCGCTCCCACTCCGGCTGTGCAGGTGCCGGTGTCGCCCGCGACGCCGGCCGCGCCCGTCGACGCCGTCGCGCCGGTGCGGGTGCGCATCGACGCCATCGGCGCCGATCTCCCGGTGACCGGTGTGGGCGTCGAGCCGAGCGGCCAGATGGAGCTGCCGGTGGATCCCGCCGTCGCCGGCTGGTACCGGTTCGGACCTGACGCGGCCAGCACCGCCGGGCACATCATGCTGGCCGCCCACGTCGATGCGCCGGGATACCCGATCGGCCCCCTCGCGCGCCTGCGGGACATCCCCGCGGGCGCGCCGGTGACGCTGGAGGCCGCGGACGGCACCGCCCGTGCGTACGCGGTCGAGTCGGTCACCTTCTACGAGAAGACCGCGCTCCCCACAGCAGAGCTGTTCGCCCGCGACGGCGCACCGGCGCTCGTCATCATCACGTGCGGCGGCCCCTTCGACCCCACGACCGGTCACTATCGCGATAACGTCGTCGCCATCGCGCGACCTCGATGACGCCAGAAGCGGAGAGAGACAGTGCAGACGGATGCCGACCCCGATGCCGAAGCGCAGCTGAACGCGCGCTTCGTGGCCGGCGATGAAGCGGCCCTCGCGGAGGTGTACCGGCGGTGGTCGCCGGTGGTCTTCACCCTCGCGCTGCGATCGCTCGGCGACCGCGGCGACGCCGAGGACGTCACGCAGCGCACCTTCGTCTCGGCGTGGACGTCGCGGGCCTCGTACGACGCGCGCAAGGCGCGGCTGTCGACCTGGCTCGTCGCCATCGCCCGGCGGCGCATCGCCGACACGCACGAGTCGCGGGCGAAGATCCGCGCGATCCAGGCGGAGATGGAGCGGGTGACCTCGCCCGACGACCTGGTGCGGGAGCCGCCCGACCTGTCGGAGACGCTCCTCGTCGCCAACGAGCTGCAGCAGCTCGAGCCCGACGCCCGCGCCGTGATGCGGCTGGCGTTCTACGACGACCTGACCCACGACGAGATCTCGCGGCGGCTCAACATGCCGCTGGGTACCGTGAAGAGCCATATCAGGCGAAGCCTCATGCGCATGCGCGACCGATTGGAGGTGACCCGTGTCGCACCTTGACCCCGAGCAGCTCGCCCTGCTCGCGATGGGCGAACCCGTCGCGTCCGAGGCGGAGCGCGCTCACCTCGCCTCGTGCCCCGCGTGCACGGCCGAGATGACGCAGCTGACCCACGCCGTCGTGGTGGGCCGCTCGACCATGGACGAAGCCGACCTCGACACCCCGCCCGCACGGGTGTGGGGGCGCATCCATGACGAGCTCGGCCTCGGTGAGGCGGTCGTCGCCGATCCGCTGGCGCCCGCCGGCGTGGCCTCCACGGCGGAGCCGGCCGATGATCCCGATGCGCTCTCGGAGGGAGCACCCGATCCGGCGGCCGCAGCCGCCGAGATCGCACCCGCTCGCCCGGCGGAGGCCGCACCGGACCGTCGCCGGCGCCGCTCGGCGCGGAGGCTGTGGGTGCTCGCGGCCTCCCTCGTCCTCGTGGCCGTCGTGGGCGCGGGGGCATGGGTCGGCATCTCGTCGAGCCTCGCGCCGGTGTCGATCGCGAGCGCGTCGCTGGACGCCTTCCCGTCGCATCCGACGGCGGTGGGCACCGCCGAGATCGACGAGTCCCGCGACGGCGAGCGCACCCTCACCGTCACGCTGGAGGGGGACGCCGAATCGGACGACTACCGCGAGGTGTGGCTGATCCGCAACGACGGGCAGGCGCTCATCAGCCTGGGGGTGCTCGAAGGGGCCGCGGGCTCGTTCCCCATCCCGGCCGGCATCGACCTCACCGAGTACGACCTGGTCGACATCTCGTTCGAGCCGATCGACGGCGACCCGAACCATTCCGGCGACTCCATCGTCCGCGGGCAGCTGAGCTTCGCCTGACGGCGGGCGCGCGAACCCGTCCCCGCCTCACCCCGGAAGGAGAACACATGCGACCACAGCGCGATCCGGTCGGCGCCGGCCAGGAATCGGTGTGGGACTATCCGCGCCCGCCCCGTGTCGAGAGGGTCGATCGGCGGGTGCGGATCGAGCTCGGCGGGCGGCCGATCGTCGACACCGCCGACGTCGTCCGGGTGCTCGAGACGAGTCATCCGCCGGTCTACTACCTCCCGATCCCGGCGTTCGCCGACGGGGCGCTCACCTCTGGAGCGGGCTCGTCGTACTGCGAGTTCAAGGGCGGGGCCCGCTACTTCGACGTGCGGGGCGGCGACGAGGTGCGCCCCCGCGCGGCGTGGACCTACCCGGACCCCCGCCCGGGTTTCGAAGAGCTTGTCGGCCGGGTCGCGGTTTACGCGCAGGGAATGGACGCGTGCAGCGTCGACGGGGTGCCGGTCGTGCCCCAGCCGGGCACCTTCTACGGAGGCTGGATCACGCCCGAGATCGTCGGACCGTTCAAGGGCGTCCGGGGATCGATGGGGTGGTGAGGATGCCGAAGGCCTTGTGTAGCGATATATCGCTATGTATCGTCGGGCTATCGGAAGGCAGTCGTCAGAGGAGGTCGTCATGAGCGGCTCATTCACGGGGGATCCGTTCGGTCCACGACACCGCGGTCAGGGGGCCGGCATTCCCGGCAGTCTCTGGGATGCGATGGACCAGCTGCGAGACGCGTTCGAGCAGAAGTTCTCGCCGCGCATGGCGCGCGGCGACGTGCGCGCCGCGGTGCTCGCGATCCTCGCGGAGAAGCCGATGCACGGCTACCAGATCATCCAGGAGATCGAGACGCGCAGCGACGGCGCGTGGAAGCCGAGCCCGGGCTCGGTCTATCCGACGCTCCAGATGCTCGCCGACGAGGGGCTCATCGTCGCGGAGGAGTCCGGCGGGAAGAAGACGTACTCGCTGACCGAGGCGGGCCGCGCCGAGGCAGGCGCCGAGGGTGCGCGATCCGCGCCCTGGGAGTCGTTCGGCGCGAAGGACTCCGGCCGGGTGAGCGATCTTCCCAAGGCCGGCGCGAAGCTCGCGCAGGCAGCGGCCCAGGTGGGCCGCGGGGGAACGCCGGAGCAGGTGCGGCAGGCGGTCGACGTGCTGGACGAGGCGCGTCGTAAGCTCTACTCGATCCTCGCCCAGGACTGACTGCCGCTGCCGGACGCCTGCCGGACGCCTGCCCGAGGATCCGGGGCTCCCGTGATCTGAGGAGAATCGATGGCCGACGTCGCCGGTCCGCGCGCGCGTTATCGCCGGATCCTGCGCTTCGCCGGGCGCTACATGGTGCAGGCGTGGTGGTATGAGCTCTTCCTGCCGCGCATCGGGCTCGCCGCCGTCGCGGCCCGGGGCCGCGCGCGGCGGCTGCGCACCCTCGCACGGAACTTCCACGGCCTGGCCGTCGAGCTCGGCGGACTCATGATCAAGGTGGGGCAGTTCATGTCGTCCCGCCTCGACGTGCTGCCGCCCGAGATCACGAAGGAGCTCGAAGGGCTCCAGGACGAGGTCCCGCCCGTCGACTTCGCCGCGATCCGCGCGCTCGCCGAGGCGGAGCTCGGCGTCGACCTCGACCGCGCCTACGAGTGGGTCGACGCCGAGCCGCTGGCCGCGGCATCCCTCGGCCAGGCGCACCGGGCCCGGCTCACGGCCGCCGACGCCGCCGAGACCGGGTTCGCCGACGTCGTCGTCAAGGTGCAGCGGCCGGGCATCGACGCGATCGTCGACGTCGACCTGGCGGCCCTGCGCAGGGTGGCCGGATGGCTGCGCCGCGTGCGGGTGGTGCGCGAGCACGTCGACCTGCCGGCGCTCCTCGAGGAGTTCGCCGCGACGAGCCGTGAGGAGATCGACTACCTCCACGAGGCCCGCAATGCCGAGCGGTTCGCCGAGAACTTCGCCGGCGACGGACGCGTGGCCGTGCCCGAGGTCGCGTGGGAGCGCACCACGCGGCGGGTGCTCACTCTCGCCGACGTGACGGCCATCAAGATCAACGACGTCGACGGCCTCCGCGCCGCGGGCATCGACCCGTCGCAGGTGGCCACCGCGTTCGCCAACGTGATGTTCGACCAGCTGTTCGTCGACGGCTACTTCCACGCCGACCCGCACCCCGGCAACATCTTCGTCACCCCGGTTGACGGCGCCGCGCCGGGGGAGCGGGCGTTCACGCTCACCTTCATCGACTTCGGCATGATGGGCGAGGTTCCCGACGGACTGCGCCGCAACCTGCAGCGCCTCATCATCGCGGTCGCCGCCCGCAACAGCCGGCAGATGATCGAGAGCATTCGCGCCCTGGGAGTGCTGCTGCCCTCGGCCGACACCGCCGAGCTGGAGCGGGCGATGACCGCCCTCTTCGCCCGCTTCGGCGGCATGGGCTTCGCGGAGCTGAAGGACGTCGACCCGCGGGAGTTCCGCGACTTCGCGGTGCAGTTCGGCGACGTGATGCGCGCGCTGCCGTTCCAGCTGCCGGAGAACTTCCTCCTCATCGTGCGCGCCGTCTCGCTCACCTCGGGCATGTGCAGCTCGCTCGACCCCGCCTTCAACGTGTGGGACGCGGTGGAGCCCTACGCCGCGCAGCTCCTGCGCGACGAGCGGGGCAACGCCGCGCAGGCGGTCGCCGCCGAAGCGGCCGCCATGGCGGGCATCGTGGCGCGGCTGCCGCGGCGGCTCGACGACCTCGTCACCAAGATCGACGACGGCCGGCTCGCCGTCGACACGCCGCGCCTCGATCAGCGCCTGCGGGCCCTCGAGCGCACGAGCCGCCGCATCGTCTCGGCGGTGCTCTTCGCCGGCCTCTTCATCGGGGGCGGCGTCCTCGTGCTGCAGGCGCCGGTGTTCGGCTTCGTGCTCATGGGCGTCTCGGCGCTGCCGCTGCTGCACGCCGTGTTCGCCGGCTTCGGACGGCGCTGAGCAGGGCCAGGCGCGTCCACCGCACCGGCGGGAAGTCCGCCGGCCAGTGGACGACCACGGTGCGGAACCCGCGCAGCACGCGGCGGGCGAAGCTGCGGCCGCTTCCGAAGGGCCGCATCGAGATGCCCATCGCCGGCCCGCGCAGGAGGCGGATGCGGCCGCGTCCGCCGAGGTGGAACGCGAGATCGAGATCGTCGTGGAGCTCGGGATCATCCCGGTGGACCGTCGAGCGGATGCCGCGCCACGCGCCGGCCCGCATCCCCATGTTCGACCCGAACAGCGGGAGGTGGCCGAGCGTCGCCGTCGCGACCGCCCCGTAGGCGCCGAGATACGCCGCAGCCAGCGGCGTCCGGAGCGCGGGCGGACCGTCGATGAAGCGCGCACCGCCCACGAACGCCGCCACGTCGCGGCGGGAGGCGAAGGCCGCGACCATCGCCTCGACCCACCTCTCGTCGGGCACGCAGTCCGCGTCCAGGCGCAGCAGCACGTCGCCCGTCGCGGCGTCGTAGCCGCGAGCGCTCGCCGCCGGGATGCCCGGCGCCTCGCACCGGACCACGCGGACACCGGCGGCGCGGGCGACGGCGGCCGAGGCATCCGTCGATCCGTTGTCGACGACGACCACCTCGTCGGGCGGTCGCGACTGCCCGCGCAGGGCGCGCAGGCAGCGGGCGAGCTCGGTGTCGTCGTCCTTGACGGGGATGACGACCGACACCGTCAGCGCGTCGGCGGGGACGTGGGCGATGGGTGCCTCCTCGGTCGGGGTGCTGCCAGTGTGCGGGAGCGAACCCCGCGCGCGAGAGGGACTTGACCGCCGCGGGACGCGTGAGTATCCGGCCGCCGTATCGATCCGGCCGCGCGGGCGCAACCCCGGAGCGCGCGTGCCGGGGCCTGCCTACCGTGAGGCATGGCTACCGACAAGCGCGACCAGTACACGTTCACCAACCCCGCTGAGATGTACGCCGGCTTCGATCCGAAGAAGCAGCACCAGCCCGAGCCGGGGCTGGATGCCGAGCTCGAGCCCCGGGCCGACCTCGGCGAGGAGACCTACCGCGGCACGGGGCGGCTCACCGGGCGCAAGGCGCTCATCACCGGCGCCGACTCGGGCATCGGTGCGGCGACGGCGATTGCCTTCGCACGCGAGGGTGCCGACGTCGCGATGTCGTACCTGCCCGAGGAGGAGAAGGACGCGCAGCGCATCGCCGGGATCCTCCAGGACGCCGGGGTCACGGCGCTCACGCTCCCGGGGGATCTGCGCGACGCCGGCTACTGCCGCGATCTCGTGGCCCGCGCCGTGGAGGGGCTCGGCGGGCTCGACATCGTCGTCAACAACGGCGGCAAGCAGATCTTCCACGAAGACCTCGCGACCCTCGACGACCAGCAGTTCGACGACACCTTCAAGACGAACGTCTACGCGATGTTCTGGATCACCAAGGCCGCGCTCCCGCACTTGCGCCCCGGCTCGACGATCATCAACACCACCTCGATCCAGGCGTACCAGCCGTCGGAGATCCTCGTGGACTACGCCTCGACGAAGGCGACGATCAACGCCTTCACGAAGGCGCTCGCGCAGCAGCTCGCGCCGAAGGGCATCCGCGTGAACGCGGTCGCCCCGGGACCGATCTGGACGCCGCTGCAGGTGACCGACGGGCAGCCGCAGGAGAAGATCGAGAGCTTCGGCGAGCAGACTCCGCTGGGCCGCGCCGGGCAGCCCGCCGAGCTGGCGCCCGCCTATGTGTTCCTCGCCTCGGCGGAGTCGAGCTACGTCGCCGGGGAGACGCTCGCGGTCACCGGCGGATCGCCGACACCCTGACGCCGGGTCGGCGCGTCAAGACCCTGGTGAACGCGTCCGGGGGCGTCCCTAGAGTGGAGGACGGGGCGTCCCTGCGGCGCGCCCGACCGAGGAGCGGAGGAACGGCGATGCAACTGGGAATGGTGGGCCTCGGCCGGATGGGCGGCAACATCGTCCGGCGATTGATGCGGGACGGCCACGAGTGCGTCGTGTACGACGTGAGCGCCGATGCCGTCGCGGGCCTCGCCTCCGAGGGCGCCGTCGGCGCCTCGAGCCTGGCCGACCTGGTGTCGAAGCTCGAGGCGCCGCGTGCGGTCTGGCTGATGATCCCCGCGGGTCTCACCGGCAAGGTGGTCGACGAGGTGGCCGCACTTCTCGAGCCCGGCGACATCGTGATCGACGGCGGCAACTCCAACTACCGCGACGACGTCCGGCGGGCCGCCGCGCTGCAGAGCACCGGCGTGCACTACGTCGACGTCGGCACGAGCGGCGGCGTGTTCGGCCTCGAGCGGGGCTACTGCCTGATGGTGGGCGGGCCCGATGAGGCGTTCCGCCGCATCGAGCCGGTGCTGCGCACCATCGCGCCCGGCGGTGGCGCGGTCGAGCGCACGCCGGGCAGGTCGGGCGACCTCGCCCCGGAGGAGCTCGGGTATCTGCACTGCGGCCCGTCCGGTGCCGGGCACTTCGTGAAGATGGTGCACAACGGCATCGAATACGGCGTGATGGCGGCGCTCGCCGAGGGCCTCAACATCCTCGAGCACGCCGACGCCGGCGTGCAGGAGGCGGAGCACTCGGCAGAGGTCGCCCCGCTGGAAGAGCCCGAGTTCTACCAGTTCACGATCGACACGCCCAAGGTCGCCGAGCTGTGGCGGCGCGGGTCGGTGATCTCGTCCTGGCTGCTCGACCTCACGGCCGCCGCGCTCCACGGCAATCCGACCCTCGACGGGCTCGCCGGGCGCGTCTCGGACTCGGGCGAGGGGCGCTGGACGGTGAAGGCGGCCGTCGACACCGGCGTGCCGGCGCCGGTGCTCGCCGCGTCGCTCTTCGAGCGGTTCGCGTCGCGCGACGAAGACCACTTCGCCAACCAGGTGCTGTCGGCGATGCGCCTGCAGTTCGGCGGTCACCAGGAGCTCCCCGCGGGCGACGTGCTCGAGGCGGGTGCGCGCAAGGCCGAGTCGTCGGGCCGCGGTCAGTCCCGCACGGCGGACGACGGCTCGTGACGAACGCGGATCCCAAGACGAAGGCGGATCTGAAGAAGACGATCGCGGCGTACACCGCGCCGAAGGGGTCCTTCGAGATCGTCGACGTGCCGCCGCTGCGCTACCTGATGGTGGACGGCCACGGCGATCCGAACGTGGCGAGCGACTACCGCGACGCGGTCGCGGCGATCTTCGGCGTCGCGTACACGCTCAAGTTCCTGAGCAAGCGGGAGCTGGGCCGCGACTACGTCGTCATGCCGCTCGAGGGCCTGTGGTGGTCGGACGACATGGCGACCTTCACCACGGAGCGCGACAAGTCGCGGTGGAGCTGGACGATGATGAGCCTCGTCCCCGCGTGGATCCATGACGACCACCTCGAGCGCGCCCGCCGGGCCGCCGCCGAGAAGGCGGCTTCCGCCGCCGTCGGGCTGCTGCGGTGGGAGGAGCTCTCAGAGGGCCTCTGCGTGCAGACGCTGCACCTCGGCTCGTACGACGACGAGGCGCCCGTGCTCGCCGACATGCACGAGCGCTTCATCCCCGGCGAAGGGCTGCGCATGCGGGGCCGCCACCACGAGATCTACCTCGGCGATCCGCGCCGCACCGCGCCCGAGAAGCTGCGGACGATCCTCCGCCAGCCCGTCGAACGCGTCGGGTGACCCCTGGACGACGGATGCCGCACCCTGAACGGGTCGCGGCATCCGTCATCACGTCTTGTGTCAGCGCGGGACGTCGCCGCGCCAGGCGCCCGTCTCTCGCGGGGCCTTCTCGATGAACTCCTTGAAATTCTCGAGATCCTTCTTGACCGCGTGCTTTCCGGCGCCGACGAGCGAGCCGAGCTTCTCGATGGCGTCGGTCGGCTCCCAGTCGATCTGGGCCGTGACGCGGGTCTTGTGGTCGTCGAGCTTGTGGAAGGTCACCACGCCGGCGTGCGCGGTCTCGCCGCCGGTGCTGCGCCACGCCACGCGCTCGTCGGGGTGCTGCTCGGTGATCTCGGCGTCGAACTCGCGCTCGAACGGCCCCACCTTCACCTTCCAGTGGGTGTGCGTGTCGTCGAGCTGCGTGATCGACTCGACCTCGTCGAGGAAGCTCGGGAAGCTCTCGAACTGCGTCCACTGGTTGTAGGCCATGGAGATGGGAACGTCGACGTCGATGGTCTCGATGATCTGACTCATGACTCCAGCGTGCGTGCCGGCACCGCTGCATCGCATCCCCTTGACGTGAGCGCCGCGGGCATCTAGACGCGAAGACGACGGATGCCGCGATCCGGCCGGGTCGCGGCATCCGCTCCTCGCTCGTGCTTATGCCGTCGCGTCGGCGCGCTTGGGCAGCACCCATCCCGCGCGCGGGAAGTGGCAGGTGTACCCGTTGGGGATGCGGAGCAGGTAGTCCTGGTGCTCGGGCTCGGCCTCCCAGAACGGACCCTCGGGCTCGATCGTGGTGACGGCCTTGCCCGGCCACAGCCCGGACGCGTCGACGTCGGCGATCGTGTCGCGGGCGACCTGCTCCTGCTCGGGGGAGAGCGGGAAGATGGCCGACCGGTAGCTCGAGCCGATGTCGTTGCCCTGGCGGTTCAGGGTCGACGGGTCGTGGATCTGGAAGAAGAACGCCAGGATGTCGCGGTACGTGGTCTTGGTGGGGTCGAAGACGATCTCGACCGCCTCGGCGTGACCGGGGTGCTTGCGGTAGGTCGCGTGCGCGTTCTCGCCGCCGGTGTAGCCGACACGTGTGCCGAGCACGCCGGGCTGGCGGCGGATGAGGTCTTCCATGCCCCAGAAACAGCCGCCGGCGAGGACCGCCGTCTCGGTGCCGGGGGTGCGGGTGATCTCTCCGGTGTCGAAAGGACCGCTGGTCATGATGCGTGCTCCTGGTTCTGGGACTCGTCCCGGTTGAGGTTCTCGAAGAGGTGACGGTAGGCGCCGTAGCCCTCGCCCTCGAGCGACGAGGCGGGCACGAAGCGCAGTGCGGCCGAGTTCATGCAGTATCTCAGGCCGCCGGTCTGCCGGGGGCCGTCGGGGAAGACGTGGCCGAGATGGCTGTCGGCGCCCGACGAGCGCACCTCGGTGCGCGGCAGCAGCAGCTTCCAGTCCTTCTTGGTCGAGACGGCGTCGGGCTCGATGGGCCGAGTGAAGCTCGGCCAGCCGGTTCCGCTGTCGTACTTGTCGGCCGACGAGAAGAGCGGCTGGCCCGACACGACGTCGACGTAGATGCCGGGCTCGTGGTTGTTCCAGTACGCGTTGCGGAAGGCAGGCTCCGTGCCGTCCTCCTGCGTGACGCGGTACTGGGTGTCGGTGAGGCGGCTGAGGGCCTCGGGGGTCTTGCGGTAGTCGTTGCTCACGATCTCCTCCGGTTCGCCGCCGCTGGCTGCGGCGTCACAGAGAAAAACCGCCGCCCCGTCGGATTTGGTCCCGCGAACCTGGGAGCGAGCTTCGAGTTCCCGGCGCGCGGGCGTCCCCGGTCGCGTCGCCGCAAGGTCGGAGATCTGCGGCGACTCGGGGGGATCCGCCCTTGGCGGTCCGATCCGAGGGTGATCTCCGACATCGTGGCGCGCGGCGGGGGCGCCCGTCGCGTCGCCGCAAGGTCGGAGATCGGCGGCGACTCGGGGGGATCCGCCCTTGGTGGTTCGATCCGAGGGTGATCTCCGACATCGCGGCGCGCGGCGGGGGCGCCCGTCGCGTCGCCGCAAGGTCGGAGATCGGCGGCGACTCGGGGGGATCCGCCCTTGGCGGTCCGATCCGCGGGTGATCTCCGACATCGTGGCGCGCGGCGGGGGCGCCCGTCGCGTCGCCGCAAGGTCGGAGATCTGCGGCGACTCGGCGGGATCCGCTCTTGGCGGTCCGACCCGCGGGTGATCTCCGACATTGTGGCGCGCGGCGGGGGCGCCCGTCGCGTCGCCACACGGTCGGAGATCTGCGGCGACTCGGCGGGATCCGCTCTTGGCGGTCCGACCCGCGGGTGATCTCCGACATTGTGGCGCGCGGCGGGGGCGCCCGTCGCGTCGCCACACGGTCGGAGATCTGCGGCGACTCGGCGGGATCCGCTCTTGGCGGTCCGACCCGCGGGTGATCTCCGACATTGTGGCGCGCGGCGGGGGCGCCCGTCGCGTCGCCACACGGTCGGAGATCTGCGGCGACTCGGCGGGATCCGCTCTTGGCGGTCCGACCCGCGGGTGATCTCCGACATCGTGGCGCGCGGCGGGGGCGCCCGTCGCGTCGCCGCAAGGTCGGAGATCTGCGGCGACTCGGCGGGATCCGCTCTTGGCGGTCCGATCCGCGGGAGATCTCCGACATCGTGGCGCGCGGCGGGGGCACCCGCCGCGTCGCCGCGAGGTCGGAGATCTGCGGCGACTCAGCGGGATCCGCTCTTGGCGGTCCGATCCGCGAGAGATCTCCGACATCGTGGCGCGCGGCGGGGAGAATCGGGGAATGGCGACGCGGCTGCTGCTCATCTCCGACACCCACATCCCGGGGCGCGCGCGGACGCTCCCCGACGACGTGCGGCGGGCGGCGGATGCCGCCGACCTCGTGGTCCACGCGGGCGACTGGGTCGCGGCATCCGTCGTCGACGATCTGGCGCAGCACGGCGAGGTGCTCGGGGTGTGGGGGAACAACGACGGACCCGACCTGCGCGCGCGCCTCCCCGAGGTCGCGCGCCGCACGATCGAGGGCGTCCGGTTCGCGGTGGTGCACGAGACCGGCGACGCGAAGCGCCGTGAGGCGCGGATGGATGCCGCGTACCCTGACGCCGACGTGCTCGTCTTCGGGCACAGCCACATCCCGTGGGACACCACGACGCCGCGCGGGCTGCGCCTGCTGAACCCGGGATCGCCTACGGATCGGCGGCGCCAGCCCGTCCACACCATGATGACCGCCGTCGTCGACGACGGCCGCGTGGACGTGCGGCTCATCGAGGTCGCGCGGGATCGTCCGTCAGCCTGACGGCACCGGCGACGATCCCGGCGAGGAGCGAGCCCAGCCCCCCGGCGGCCATGTCGCCGATCGTGTCCTGGTAGCTCACGAAGATCTCGGGGGCGATGAAGGTGCGGCCGGCCCACTCCACCATCTCCCAGAGCGCGCTCAGCGCGAGCCCGAGCGCGGTCACCAGCACGATCGGGGTCGCGCGACGCGTGTCGTCGCCCCGGGGCGGCGGCACGATCCGCAGCCGCGCGAGCACGACGTAGGCCATCGCGGCCAGCAGGCCGGTGCACGCGAAATGCACCACGAGGTCCCAGGCGGGGACGGTCTCGTAGAGGTGCAGCACGTTGCTCCACGCCGCGACGAGCACCGTGACGCAGAAGAGGATGTCGAAGCCTGGGCGCGCGCCCGCGAAACGCGGCACGACCAGCGCGAGGAGCGAGAGCGCCACGACGCCCCCGTCGGCCGGACGCCACCAGACGAACGCGGCGACGACGCTCAGCACGCCGACGAGCCGGACGCCGTCGGCCACCCATTCGCCGCCGCTGCGGGGCGGGGAGAGGAACCGCTCGATCACGAGGCCCCTTCCGCGTCGGTCATCGTCACCACGGCCTGCACCGGCATGTGGTCGGATGGCCAGACGCCGCCGTACCGGGAGGCGTTGATCGCGGCGCGCTCCACCTGGATGCCGGCGGTCACGAGGATCCAGTCGATGCGGGGGCGGTCGTCGCGAGGTGGGCGGTAGTTCGCGAACGTGCCGACGGATGCCGTCACCCGGCGCGCGGCGGTGAGCCAGGCGTCCTGCCAGGGGCCGTCGTCGAGGAGGGCGCGCAGCGTGCGCGAGCCTGCGCCGGCGTTCAGGTCGCCGGTGAGGATCGTCGGATCGCGGTCGGCGATGGCGGTGAGCGCGTCGGTGGAGCGCACCCGCGAGCGCGGCGAGAACGGGTCGAGATGGGTGTTCAGCGCGGTGAAGCGTTGCCCCGTCGCCCGATCGCGGAAGCGGGCGGTGACGACGATGCGCGGGATCAGGTTGCCCCACGACCGCGAGCCGCCCTCGTGCGGATGCTCGGAGAGCGCGGTCTGCTCCCATGCCACGAGCTCGAGCCGCTCGGCGTCGTAGAACAGCGGGCAGCCCTCGCCGGTGCCGCGCGGGCCGTGGCCTCGCCCGAGGGATCGGTACCGCGCACCCAGTGCGTCGCGCACGAGGTCCGCCTGGCCGGGCATCGCCTCCTGCGTGCCGAGGATCGCCGGCTGCTCGGCCCGCAGCAGTGCGCGGACCGCCGGCGCGCGATGCCGCCATCGATCGGCCCGCCGCCAGGCCAGGCCGTCCATGCGGCGGCGCACGTTGAACGTCATCACGTGGAGGCCGGGCGGCGGGACGGGACCGATCAGCGGTCCCGCCAAGTGCTCGTCGGCCATCGCGCCTCCCGTCTCTGTGCTCCCACGGTAGGCAGGCGGCGCCCCTCCTCGGCAAGGGGTTGCGCATCACCGCTGCCCGTAGGGCTGCCCGGTGCTCCGATGTCCCACTTTCAGCGATGCATGTCCCACTTTCGGCGGTGCATGTCCCACTTTCGGTCCCATGGGCGGCCTTGAAGGGACGAAAGTGGGACATGCCCTCCGGGGTCCGCGGATGAGGGGAGGAGGTGTCGCGGCTAGCCACTCGCTGGGCGGGCCGTCAAGACCCCTCCGTCGCGTCACCCGGCCCGCCTAGACTGCCCGTCGTGGTGGACCGAGCACGCGCCCAGCCCGACCACTCGGGTTTCCGCGCCGACATCCAGGGACTGCGAGCGATCGCGGTCGGGGCGGTGCTGCTGTACCACGCGGGGGTGCCGTTCCTCCCCGGCGGGTACGTCGGCGTCGACGTGTTCTTCGTCATCTCGGGGTTTCTGATCACCTCGCATCTGCTCGATCAGCTGCAGCGTCACGGGCGGCTGCGGTTCGGCGAGTTCTACGCGCGGCGCGTGCGGCGCATCCTGCCTGCCTCGTTCGTCGTGCTGGTGCTGTCGCTCGTGGCGGCGCTCATCTGGTACCCGCCGTTGCTCATGCGCGACGTGTGGGCCGGTGCGGTGGCGACGGCGCTGTACGTGCCGAACTACTTCTTCGCCGCCGCCGACTCGGACTATCTCGCCGAGTCGTCCAACCCGTCGCTGTTCCAGCACTACTGGTCGCTCGGTGTGGAGGAGCAGTTCTACCTGCTGTGGCCGGCATTGCTGGCCCTGGTCTGGGTGCTCGTGCGATCGAGGCGGGCGCTCACGGTGGTGCTCGCCGGCGTCGTGGCAGGGTCGTTCGCGCTGTGCGTGTGGCTCACGTTCACCGCTCAGCCGTGGGCGTTCTTCTCGCTGCCGTCCCGCGCGTGGGAGCTCGGCATCGGCGGCATCGTGGCGGTGGTGCTGCAGCATCGGGCGCGCGCCGTGCCCGAGCGCTGGGCCCCCGCGGTCGGGTGGCTCGGGATCGCGGCGGTCGCGGCATCCGTCGTCTTCTTCTCATCCGAGACGCTCTTCCCGGGCGCGGCCGCAGCGCTGCCGGTGCTCGGCACGGCGGCCGTGATCGCGGCGGGCCGGACGCGCGGCGGGCCCACCGCCATGCTGTCGGTGCGGGCGATGACGTTCCTGGGACTGATCTCGTACTCGCTGTACCTCGTGCACTGGCCCGCGATGGTGCTGCCCGCGGCCGCCGTGCCCGGGCCGCTGCCGCTGTGGGCGACGCTGCTCATCGCCGTCGCCTGCGTGCCGGTGGCATGGCTGCTGTACCGGTTCGTCGAAGACCCGGTGCGCCGTGCACCGCTCCTCACCCGACGGCGCGCACGGGTGACCCTGATCGGCGCGGTGGCGGGGTCGCTGGCCTGTCTCGGCGTCGCCAGCGCGGCCTACGCGGTGGCCGACAGCCGGTCGCTGCACGTGGAGCGCGCGGCGTCGGGAACCGTCATCGTCGATTCGCCGCGGGGCACCGATTTCGTCCCCGACAACCTGGCACCCGCGCTGCGCGACGCGCGCGACAGCCTGCCCGAGCTCTACGACGACGGGTGCATGCTCGGGATCGCGTCGACCGACCCCGAGGGCTGCGTGTACGGCGACCCGGCCGCGCCGCGGATCGTGCTCTTCGGCGACTCGCACGCGGCGCAGTGGTTCCCGGCGCTCGAGGGCTTCGCCACCGCCGCGGGCTACTCGCTCGAGGTGCACACCAAGAGCTCGTGCCCGGCGACCGACATCGAGACCCTGCGCCGCGGCGCGCCGTATCCGCAGTGCGCGACGTGGCGCGATGCGGTCATCGAACGCCTCAACGACGACCCCCCGGCGCTGGTGGTGCTGGGCACCTTCACCGACCCGCAGCTCGCGCCCGGAGTCGAGGACGACGCGAGGACGTGGGATGCCGCGCTCGGACGCACGATCGATGCGCTGAGCGCGCCGGTGGCCGTGATCGCCGACACCCCTGACATGCACGAGGATCCGGCGCCGTGCCTGTCGGCCCACCTGTCGGAGGCGGAGGTGTGCGCGAAGCCCCGCGCGGACGCGCTGGCGGGCCCGGCCCGAGAGGCCGAGCGGACCGCGACCGGGGAGCGGGGCATCCCGCTGATCGACCTCAACGACTACCTGTGCGATGACGAGGTGTGCCCGGCGATCATCGGCAGCACCCTCGTCTACCGCGATTCGCACCACCTCACCGCCGCCATCAGCGCCGATATGGCGCGAGTGATGGGGGAGGCCCTGCGCCCGCTCCTGCCGGCGGCCGGCGGCTGATCCCCCGGGCCGGGGCGCTTGTCGTGACAGTGCTTGTCGTGAGAGCGCTTGTCGTGAGAGCGCTTGTCGTGAGAGCGCTTGTCGTGACAGTGCTTGTCGTGAGAGGGCGGAGCACGACAGAGTGGACGCGGGGACGGGACTCGGCGAACACGAGGGGGACGGTCGATGTCGAAGCGTGCGGAGTCGTCGCGACCCGGTGGCCCGGCTCGATGGGCGGGAACGACGGTGCTCGCGGCCGCGGTGCTCGTGCTGGCGGGCTGTGCCGGTGAGCCCGCGCTCGCGCCGAGCGCGGAGCCCACGGCATCCGATCCCGCCATCAGCAGACCGGCCGCGCCCGAGGGTGAGCTGTCGCCCGAGCTGCAGGATCGCCTGCAGCAGACGGTCGACGAGACCATGGCCGAGTACGGCGTGCCGGGCGCCGCAGTGGGCGTCTGGATCCCGGAGCAGGGGTCGTGGACGAGCGCCGCCGGCATCGCCGATCTCGAAGGGGACGTGCCGGTCACGACCGACATGCAGTGGCCGCTGCGCAGCATCACGAAGTCGTACACCGTCACCCTGCTGCTGCAGCTCGTCGACGAGGGACTGCTCAGCCTCGACGAGAGCATCGGGCAGTACGTGGACGGCGTCACCGACGGCGAGGAGATCACGCTGCGGCAGTTGGCGAACATGTCGAGCGGCAACGCCGACTACACCAAAGACGCGTTCGTCGAGGCGTTCTCGGAAGACCCCGAGCGGATCTTCACGCTCGACGAGCTCAACGGATTCATGCTCGGCGAGCCGGCCCAGTTCGCTCCGGGCGCCCGGAAGGTCTACACGAACGCCAACACCAACCTGCTCGGCGCGACGATCGAAGCGGTGACGGGCGAGGAGTTCGCCGACGTGCTCTGGGAGCGGATCCTGGAACCCCTCGGCCAGGACGGCACGGAGTACAACCTCGACGTCGCGACGTGGAGCGCCCCGCACCCCGTGGGGTACGCGCCCGTCGACGGCGGCTTCGAGCCGCAGGCCGACAACCTCTCGGTGTTCGGGCCGGCCGGTTCGATGGTCTCGAGCCTGGACGACGCCCGGGTATGGGGCGAGATCCTCGCGACCGGCGCGATGCTGCAGCCCGAGACGCAGGCCGAGCGCGAGGAGGGCGCCCCGCTCGAGGTGGGCCCGCCGTACGACCTCTACGCACTCGGCATGGGCGAGACCGGGGGCTGGTGGGGCCACAACGGCGAAGGCTTCGGCTTCACGGCGGCCGTGTTCCACGAGCCCGAGACCGGCGCCACGATCGCGGTCTTCACGAACGTCTCGAACCTCGCCGACCGTGCGCATCCGGCCGACCAGATGTTCCGGCGGCTGGCGGCGGTGGTCGACGAGGAGAAGTGAGCGGCCACGCGCATCGGTCCTGCCCTCCGTGCGTGCCAATCCGACCGTGCGTTTATCAGTCCGGCCGCCGCAGTGTCAACGGGCGGCGCGTCCGGGCGCGCCGACATACGCTGGCGGAGCAGTGAACTTCAGTGCAGCGCGAGACGGTCGAGCAACGGCGTTCGGGTCGCCTTCGACTCCCGTCAGGCGCGCTGATGGTCCCGGTGGGAGGGCTACCCACCGGGACCATCGCTGTCTCCGGGCGCCCCGGGCGCGCGTCCCGCTGTTGTGGAGAACGCGCGCGTTCTTCCGGCTGCGGCGCCTCCCCGCCGCACCTGAGTCGGCGAGAGTGCAACGGGTGGACGAGACGTAGGGAACCAACCAGCATCTGGGCGACCAGCTGTACTCTCGCCGCGGTGGCGGCTGCGGGGCGGGGCCCGCGGAGAGAAGGATGCTGCGAGCCCGGGCATCCGGGACGGGTCGGGGTCGGCATCGGCGCGCGTCCGCGTGCGGCCGCGATTGCTGCCCCACCGCGCGGCGGCGCGGGATAGCCTGACGGGCATGCACCGCATCTTCACCACCAGCTTCGCCGCCGTGTACCCGCTCTACGTGGCGAAGGTGGAGCGGAAGGGGCGCACCGCCGAAGAGCTCGACGAGGTGATCGAATGGCTCACCGGCTTCGACGACGCGGAGCTGAAGCGCCACCTCGACGAGCACACGACGTTCGAGGACTTCTTCGGCGAGGCGCGGCTGAATCCGAACGCGGGACTGATCACCGGGGTGATCTGCGGCATGCGCGTCGAGGAGATCGACGACCCGCTGATGCAGAAGATCCGCTACCTCGACAAGGTCGTCGACGAGCTGGCCCGGGGCAAGGCGATCGAGAAGATCCAGCGCACCCCGTGAGACCCGGCGCGGGTTCCGGCGGGCGACGGCGGCACTGCTACGTTCGGGTTCGAGTCGCAGAGAGAAGAGGCGGGCGTGGAGCGCAGCAGCTGGGTGCTGGTGGACGGCGAGAACATCGACGCGACCCTCGGCGGGTCGATCCTCGGCAGGAGGCCGCAGCCCGACGAGCGGCCGCGCTGGGACCGCCTGCTGAGCTTCGTGTCGGACCGCTGGGGCACGACGGCCAAGGGACTCTTCTTCCTCAACGCCAGTGCGCACCTGCCGATGCCGTTCGTGCAGGCGCTCCTCGCGCTCGGCTACCAGCCGGTGCCGCTGTCAGGCCCCGCCGACGAGAAGGTCGTCGACATCGCCATTCAGCGCACACTGCGCGCGCTCGCCGATCGCCGCGACGACGTCGCGCTGGTCAGCCATGACCGCGACTTCGCCGAAGACCTCGCGCGCCTCACCGGCGACGGGCGGCGCGTCGCCGTGGTCGCCTTCCACGAGTTCCGCAGCGCGGAGTTCGCTGCGATCCCGGGCGTCGAGTTCTTCGATCTCGAATACGACGCCGAGGCGTTCGACGCTCCGCTGCCGCGGGTGCGCGTCATTCCGATCGAGCAGTTCGATCCCGCGGAGTTCCTGCGCTGAGGGCGCCGGCCCCGCAGGAGTCGCGTCAGTACCAGCCGGTCGACTGCGAGTGGCCCCACGCGCCGCACGGGGTGCCGTAGCGGCCGGAGATGTAGCCGAGACCCCACGCGATCTGGGTCGCCGGGTTGGTCTGCCAGTCGGCGCCCGCGCTCCCCATCTTGCTGCCGGGCAGCGCCTGCGGGATGCCGAAGGCGCCGCTGCTGCGGTTGTACGCCTGGTAGTTCCAGCCCGACTCCTTCTGCCACAGCGAGACGAGGCATCCGAACTGGTCGTCGCCCCAGCCGTAGCCGCCCAGCATGGCGCGCGCCGTGGCCTGTGCGTCGGCCGGGCTCGTTCCCCCCACCGCACCGCCGGTCGCGTAGACCGGGCTCGGCGCCGACGAGCCGGAGGACTTCTTCGCCGCAGCGGCGGCGGCCTCAGCCTCGGCCTTGGCGGCAGCGGCGGCCGCCTCGGCCTCCTTGCGCGCCTTCTCCTCCGCCTCCTGCTGCGCCTTGAGGGCGATCGCGGCGTCCAGCTTGCCGCGCAGGCCCTGCGCCTGCTCGTTGACCGTCGCGGTGAGCGAGGTCACTGCCGTCGTGAAGTCGTCGGCGTGCACGGCCGGCAGGGCCTGCGCGCGCTGCAGCTGGGTGACGGCCGCCTCGAGCTCGGACGTGTCGATGCTCGTCTCAGTCGTACCGACGTCGAGTCCCGACGCGGCGATGTCGGAGGCGACCGTCGTCGCCGCGGTGACGGCGGCGGACGCTCCCGCGAAGACGTCGTCGGTCGTCGCGTGGGCGTCGGCGCCGGTGACCGTCGTGACGGATGCCGTCGTGAACGACGCGAGGGAGAAATTCGAGAGGGTTCCGGATGCCGCGGCCTGCGATGCCGGTGCGGCCGAGGTGAATCCGGCACTTGCCAGAACGCCGATCGCGAGTGTCGCCGCGACCAGCACCGGACGACGTCGGAAGCGGCGTTCGGCTCGTCGGAGAGTGCGGCGGGCGGGCGAGAAGGCGGTCTGGGTGCGCATGAAAAACCGGGTTCCGTATCAGCGAAGCGCGCCTGCGAGAGGCGCGGTGTGACCGTTCGGGCGGGCACAAGTCCCCGAGTCTGGCCGTCGTTTCTGGACGGTTCCGGTGCGTTACCTGAACGTTATATGTGAGCGGCCGGCCGGAAAAGGCCCGATCACGTGGCCCGGACGCGGCTGTCGGCGACGGCTGCAAGAGGGCTCCGAACTACGATCGAAGCACCGCTCACGCCGTTCGAGGAGGCTTCCCTTGCCCTCATCCACCGCCCTCGCGACCGCCGGATCGCTCGCGCACGCCGACGACCTGGCGACGTTCGTAGCCGCGTCGCCGTCCAGCTTCCACGCCGCCGCCGAGGTCGCGCGGCGCCTGGAAGCGGCCGGGTTCACCCGTCTCGACGAGGCCGAGGGCTGGCCCGCCCCCGCGGGTGGCAGGTACGTCGTGGTGCGCGACGGAGCGGCGATCGCGTGGGTCGTGCCCTCCACCGCGTCGGCCGCCACGCCTGTGCGGATCTTCGGAGCGCACACCGACTCGCCCGGCTTCAAGCTGAAGCCGAAGCCGACCACGGGTCGCCTCGGCTGGTTGCAGGCGGGCGTCGAGATCTACGGCGGTCCCTTGCTCAACTCCTGGCTGGATCGGGAGCTGCGCCTGGCCGGGCGGCTCGTGCTCGACGACGGGTCGAGCGTCCTCGCCGCGACGGGGCCGCTGCTGCGCCTTCCGCAGCTGGCCATTCACCTCGACCGCGAGGCGAACGACCACCTTGCGCTCGACAAGCAGTCGCAGACACAGCCGGTGTGGGGCCTCGGCGCCGTCGAGTCGGCCGACCTCCTCGGCGAACTCGCCGACGCGGCCGGCGTGGACGCCACCCGCATCCGCGGGTACGACGTCGTCACGGCCGACGCGGCGCAGGGCACGACGTTCGGACGCGACGACGTCTTCTTCGCCTCGGGGCGTCTGGACGATCTCGCGTCGGTGCACGCCGGGGTGGCTGCTCTGGAGCGCGCGGCCGACGGTCACGACGCCGACCACATCGCGATGCTGGCGGTCTTCGACCACGAGGAGGTCGGTTCGGGGACCCGCTCGGGCGCGGCCGGCCCCTTCCTGTCGGATGTCCTCGAGCGGCTCTGGCTCTCACTGGGCGCGGGCCGCGAAGAGCAGCTGCGGGCCCTCGCGGCGTCGTGGTGCGTCTCGAGCGACGTCGGTCACTCGGTGCACCCGAACTACGCCGAGAAGCACGACCCGGTGGTGCAGCCTGTCCTCGGGTCGGGCCCGATCCTGAAGATCAACGCCAACCAGCGCTACGCCACCGATGCCGCCGGGGCCGCGGCGTGGGGCGAGTGGTGCGCGCAGGCCGGGGTGACCAGCCAGGAGTTCGTCTCGAACAACGCGGTTCCGTGCGGCTCGACGATCGGCCCGATCACGGCCACGCGGCTGGGCATCCGAACCCTGGACGTCGGCATCCCGATCCTCTCCATGCACTCGGCGCGCGAGCTCGCCGGCGTGAGCGACCTGTGGGACCTCGCCCGCGTGGCGGAGGCGTACTTCCGCGGCTGACCGGGGCCGGGTCGCGGGCTGACCGGGGCACGGTGCCATGGCACGTCCTCCCCGCGGGCGCAACCCCCTCGGATGACCGAGCCCGCGCCCGCAGGGTGTCGCAAGACACCGGGAGGCGCACATGAAGGCGATGACGTACCGCGGGCCCTACAAGGTCCGCGTCGAGAACAAGCCCGATCCGCGGATCGAGCATCCGAACGACGCGATCGTGCGCGTGGAACTCGCGGCGATCTGCGGCTCCGACCTGCACCTGTACCACGGCATGATGCCCGACACCCGCATCGGTCACACCTTCGGGCATGAGTTCATCGGCACCGTCGAGGCGGTCGGCGGCTCGGTGGAGCGCCTGCGTGTGGGCGACCGCGTCATGGTGCCTTTCAACATCTACTGCGGGTCGTGCTTCTTCTGCGCGCGGGGCCTGTTCTCCAACTGCCACAACGTCAATCCCAACGCCACGGCGATCGGCGGCATCTACGGCTACTCCCATTCGACCGGCGGCTACGACGGCGGTCAGGCCGAGATGGTGCGAGTGCCCTTCGCGGATGTCGGACCCGCGGTGATCCCCGACGACATCGCCGACGAGGACGCGCTGCTGCTCACCGACGCCTTCTCCACCGGCTACTTCGGCGCGCAGCTCGCCGACATCGTCGAAGGAGACACGGCGGTCGTCTTCGGCGCGGGGCCGGTCGGCTTGGCGGCCGCGCGGTCGTGCTGGCTCATGGGCGCCGGCCGGGTCATCGTCGTCGATCACCTCGGCTACCGGCTGCAGAAGGCGCGGGAGTTCGCGTTCGCGGAGACCATCGCCTTCACCCAGGTCGGTGACATCGTCCGCGAGCTGAAGCGCATGACCGACGGGCTGGGCGCGGATGTCGCGATCGACGCCGTCGGCGCCGAGGCGGACGGACACGTGATCCAGCACGTGACCTCCGCCAAGCTGAAGCTGCAGGGCGGGTCACCGGTCGCACTGAACTGGGCGATCGACTCCGTGCGCAAAGGTGGCACGGTCTCGGTCATGGGCGCCTACGGGCCGATGTTCAGCGCGGTGAAGTTCGGCGACGCCATGAACAAGGGGCTGACCCTCCGCATGAATCAGGCGCCCGTGAAGCGGCAGTGGCCGCGCCTGTTCGCGCACATCCGAGCGGGGTACGTGCGGCCCAGCGAGCTGATCACCCACCGCATCCCGCTCGAGCACATCGCCGAGGGATACCACCTGTTCTCGTCGAAGCTCGACGACATCATCAAGCCGGTCGTCATCCCGACGGCCTGAGCCGGCGTGAAGGAGAACACCATGCCGTACACCTCCGACAAGCCCGGCGCGATTCCCAGCGCCGAAGAGCTGCGCGCACGCATCCCGGGCTGGGGCGCCGACCTCGACCCGGCCGACCGGCCGGCCTCGCCGCGGGAGCAGCCGGGCATCGAGACCGGTGCGCACTGGAACATGCCCGAGCCCCAGCCCGATCCCGGCACGCGCGAGAGATCGGTCGAGCACGAGCGGCTGACGCCCGTGTTCGGCACCGCCCAACCGCTGCGGGGCATCGCCGGCAGGGTGCGGCGGTACGCCTACGACACCTACAGCGAGGGGCAGGCGGCGCACTGGCTGCTGCTCCTCCTCGGCGATCGGATCGACTCGGCGAGCGCACACGCGCGGTCGCTCTTCTCGACCCGCCCCGATGACCCGATCACCCAGTCCGGCGTCCTCGGCGAGCGCGGGCACCGCCCCTTCTCGTCGCGCTTCGGCCCGGGCAGAGCCGACCTCAAGCACGCGTGGCTGGATCCGCTCCTGGTCGTCGGACCCTGGGTCGTCACCGCCGTCGCCGGGTTCGTGGTGGCGCGGCGGCTCGTCCGTGTCGCAGGGGCAGCCTTCCGCCGCTGACCGGGGCGGGTGCGACGCACAGAATCGGAGCTTCTCGCCGACACGCCGGGAGCGGATGCCGCAGCCCGGCGTGTCGCGCGAAACCTCCGATTCTGTGCGCCCGATCGCAGGGTCAGCGCGCCTGCGGCCGCCCCTTGCCGTTCGCGTGACCCGGCATGCCCGGGACGCCGGCGTGGTCGGGCGGGCCCGGTACACCGGCGTGCGCCGGGGCGCGACCCTGACCGACACCGGGCTCGGCCGGATCAGTCAGTCCGCCGTGCGTGAGGCTGAGGTACGGCGCCGAGTGGATGGTGGTCATCGGCCCCTCCTCCGCGAGCAGCGCGTCGAACGTGGCCGAGGGGTAGTGGTTGGCCGCCAGCTCGAAGTAGCTCATGCTGTGGGCGATCACCCCGGCCGCGCGCAGGTAGTCGATCGTGCGCACGTTGGCGAGCTTCGCGATGTCGCCGGTGTAGTACGGGAAGCTCGCGGGTGCCGCCACCCACGCGCTCGCGGCGGCGACGGCGTCACCGAGACCGGTGCCGTTGGCGTTCACATACGCGTGCAGGTCGTAGCCATGGGCGTCGAGCGTCTCGGCGGTGAGCATGAGCGGCAGCAGCGAGAAGTGGGTGTACCAGATGCCGTAGTCGCCCACGCCGTTGTTGCGCGTCACCTCCTCGGGGAGGTGCCCGTTCGCATCGATCTGGTGCTCGAGCAGCTCGGTGGCGCGCGTGTGCGCCGCCGCGATCGCCGCGTCGTCCGCGAGATACGCCGCGCTCGCCGTGGTCAGCTCGAGCGCCCAGCTGCCCCAGTTGTTGGTGCGGTGCAGGATGGATCCGGCCACCGGCGTCGCGGTCTCGGAGAGGAAGCCGGCGAAGCTGCGCTCACCCTCCTCCGTCCACACCGGCGTGCCTCGCAGCAGCTCCGCCGCGAACACGAAGGCGGGGAAGTGGTAGCTGAACGCGAGCGCCGAGTCCTCACTGGTGCGGACGCAGTCGATCGTCCCGGTCCACGCGTCGATGAACGAGGCGGCGTGCGTGCCATACGCCTCGTCGCCGGTCAGCCGGTAGGCCAGAGCCAGCTGGTAGGCGGTGTTCGCATCGTTCTGCAGCCCGTCGCGGGCCGCCCGGTGAGCGGTGGGGTTGTTGTAGAAGAACGGCACGAAGAACACCTCGGGCGGCGCCGGCGTGCGCGCCATGCCCGCGGCGGCGTCGGTGAGGAGCAGATCGAACGCGGATGCCTGGGGCTCCACTCCGCGATCCACGCGCGACCCGATCTCGGCGATGCGCTCGGGGCTGTTCAGCACCACCCCGCGCTCGACGGTCGTCGCTGCCGCACCCGACCAGGCGACGCAGTCGGCCGGCGCCGGCTCGTCACGGTCGACGACGCCCGTGAGCTCCACCGAGTCGACGACCATGCGCAGGTCGCGGTGCGAGGCGAGCGAGAAGCCGCCGTCGTCGAAGGCGGCATCCGTCACCGAGAGCGCGGGCTCTGTCGCGCCGTTCAGCGAGACGTCCAGCCGGTCTCCGTCGAGGTGCGCGGTGACCGTCACCCAGTCGGTGCCCGGTCGAGCCGCGGTAGGGGTGGTGCCGAGATAGGTCACCGCGGAGTTGCCGGCGGCCTTGATCACGGCGAGCTCGCCGTTGTTGCGGACCAGGACGGTGTAGCCGGACTGCGTGTAGTCGTCGGTCGTGCCGGAGCGATGGACGGTGAAGCCCGCCCACGCGGTCGCGCCGCCGCCCTCGGTGCGGAACGTCGCAGTCGCCGTGCTGGTCTCATCCAGCCCGTACTCGGTGAGCGCGAGCACGGAACCCCGCGTGGATCCCGGCGTCACGACGCGCGCGGCGCCCTCCGACGCCTGCCAGTCGCCCGCGGCGACCGTCCACACGCTGCGCAGCGTGTCGAAGTCGTCGCGGAAGGTGCCGTCGTCGCCGGTCAGGGCCAGGGCCGGCTGCGCCGCACCCACGAGCACCATCGCCGCCACGGCGGCGAGCGAGGCTCGCCATCGCATCTTCATCATCTTGTTTCCTCTCCCTCGTTCGGTCATCCAGCGGTGGTCATCGGACGGTCACGGTGACGACGCGCGACGCCGTCTCGCCGTGCGCGTTGGCGAAGACGGCGACGAGGGCGTGCGACCCCGGTGCGACGTCTTCCAGGCGCACCGTCGCGCGCTGCGCGTCCGGCGTGCGGGCCGGCAGGTCGCCCGTGCCGACGACCGTCCCATCGAGCTCGAAGCGGTAGGACGTCGCGTTGGTGCCCCACCACAGGTCGGCGGTCGCCGTGAACGCGCCGTCGCGATCCCAGTTGTCGTGGCTGACGACCGGAGTGCCGGGCGCGGCATCCCTGACGGTGACGGTGGTGGACGTGGTGCTCGTCGCGCCCCGCGCATTGATGAGCTCGGCGGTGTAGCGATAGGTGCCGTTCGGCTTGTCGGTGAACGCGACTCGGGTGGCCTGAGACATGCCGGCCGTCGGGTCGAGCACCTGAGTGGTGACCAGCACGCCGTTCTCGTAGAGGCGGAACGCGCCGCCGGGCGTGCCCCACCAGAGGTTCATGACGACGTCGTAGACGCCGTCGTGCAGTCCGTAGGCGTGGCCGCTCGTGTTCGACAGCGTCCCTCGCCCCGGTGCGGCGATCGGGGCGGTGTCGGCGTAGACCAAGACCGTGGCGGTCGCCTCGGTCGAGAGCCCCGCACCGTTGACCGCGCGCACGCTCACGATGCGGGTTCCGGCCATGCCGGCCAGGTCGATGGCGGCGTCAGGCGCGACGACCTCACCGTCGAAGGCGACCTCGAGCTCTACGATCCCGGACTCGTCGTCGGCGGCGCCGACGGCGAGCCGGAGCGTCTGGCTGTCGGCCAGCAGCAGACCCTCTGCCGGCACGCCGGTCAGCACCGGTGCCGTGAGGTCGGGCTCGGTCACGGTGGTCACCCGCAGGGACGCGGTCCGCGCGAACGACCCGACGCCGTGCTCGACCGACACCACGTCACCCTCCTCGACCTCCAGCGCCCCGAGGTCGAGCTGCCCGGTGTAGTCCCGCGCGTTGACGCCCGTCTGCGCCACCGTGAGCGTGGTCACGGGCAGGCCGTCGACCGACACGCGCACTTCGCCCACGTTGCCGCCGGACGTCTCCATGTTGAGCGGGGCGCGCAGCGTGACGGTGGCCGAGCCGTCGGCCGGCGCCTCGTCGACATCGAGCGCGATCGAGCTGGAGGTGAACGCCCGCCACGCGAGGGACTCGATCCAGGCAGTGGTGAAGGTCACCCAGCCCTCCGTGTGACCGATGTTCGCGACACCGGTGTTGAACGGGTAGTGGCCGTTCTTGGGGCTGCCGTCGAAGACGCCGCGGGCACCCTGGAGCAGGCCGTAGCCGCCCTGGTACTCCGAGAACCACCCCAGGTCGAGTCCTTCGAAGGCGAGGGCGGGATCGTTGATGCGGTACTGCGCGGCCCGGCCCGTCGGGTTGCGCCCGAAGACGTTGTCGACGTGCGCCTGTGCGATCTCGCCGAGACGAGCGTCGATGGCGTCGTTCTCGATCAGCGTCGAGGCGGCGAGCGCCGCCGCCGGGAACCCGAGCACGTTGCCGGACTCGTTCGGGTCGTCCGACGAACCGCCGCCGGTGAAGCTCGGGATGGTCCAGCGGTCTTCGCTGTACTTGCGGAAGTCCCACATGTTCGCCGAGCGGTCGATCACGACGTCGGCCCACACTCCGGCGAATGCCGAGAGGCCGTCGGGGACGTCGTCCGGCAGTGTCGCGGCCAGGGTCGCCAGCGACGTCATCAGGAGGTATTCGCCCTGGCGCTGCCCCTTGGTGGTCAGCGGATCGGCCAGGTCGACGTTGTCGACCAGCCATGCGGCCTGGGCGACAGCGGCATCCCGGAACGAGTCGGCGTCGCCGCGGCCTTCGCGGAGCGCGACCTCCCACATCCGCAGGTTGGGGACGATGGAGTGGCCGGGCGGGAACTCGCCCTTGCCGGTGCCGATCTGCGTGTACACCTGCAGCAGATCCGCCGTGTGCGGGGTGTAGTCGTGCCAGAAGTACCTGCTGTACTCGGCCTTGCTCCAGATCGGGAACAGGTAGTCGCGCACGTCTTCGTACAGCGACGCGGGGATCCACTCGTCGAACTCGGGATACGCCCAGAGGAAGGAGGCGAGCTGCTCCTTCACCAGCACGTGGTCGTACTGGCCGCGCAGGTAGATCTCGGCGCCCCACGCGAGCAGGCGCGCGATCTCGGGGCTGCCCTCCGCGGTCGGGTACTCGATGCCTTGGTACACGGCGTCGGGGAGCCGGATCGCGGCGATCGCCGACGGGTTCGCGGCGTAGAGGTCGACGAGGCTCGACAGCTCGAACGACATCTGGTGCGAGTCCCGCCAGCCGAGGCCTCTCATGCACTGGGGATGCGTGCCGTTGAGCGGCTTGGCGGTCACGTCACCGAAGAAGCACCGCACGTCGCTCATGAATGCGATGGCGTTGTCGTAGCTCACGCGCTCCGTCCAGTCGGCGCCGATGCCGAACTCGTACGAGTCGCCTTCGCCCGCCGCACCCTGGACCAGGATGCGGTACGGCCCCGTGGAGGACGGGTCGAAGGCGGTGAAGTCGCCGATTCCGGCCTGGACGGTGCCTTCGAAGACGACCGCGTCGGTCGCGTCGACCACCTGGAACGTCTCGCCGTCCTGCGCGTGGGGCGCGGTGAAGCGCTTGGGTCCGCCCAGGTCGTACCCGGTCTGGTTGATGACGACGGGCTGCGGTGCGCCCGTGCCCGTGGACGGCGTCCAGCCGCAGCCGGAGGCACTGGTGGGGTGCCCCGCGGGCGCGGCGGTGATCTCCTCGATCCCGATGCCGCCGATGCGCGCGTCGGCCCGGTAGGCGCCGATCCCGATGGTGCCGCCCGCGACGTCGGCGGGGACGGCGGCGACGAGAGCGCTGTCGAGCCAGACCGCGATGATGCCGTTCGCGCGGGTGACCTCGATGTTGGCCCAATCGCCCAGTTCGAAGGGCGCGCGTCCGGCGCACAGCACCGTGCCCCCGTTCGGCCGGGCGAGCTTGATCCCGGTGGCGGTCAGCTGGATGGCGGTGTTGCGCGCCACGTGACTGACGGGTGCGGTCGCGTCGACCAGGATCGACACCGTGCCGTTGGACGCCAGCTCGTCGGCGCGGATCGAGGTGCGGAGCGTGTACGCCTCGGGGAGGGCGATCGCCGCGTTCGGGCGGAGGTAGCTCCCCGAGGTGGCGGTCATGTTGTCGATCGCGGCCGCGTCGACCTCTCCGCTCTCCACGCTCCAGCTGCCGAGGGTGCCGGACAGGGGCGTCCAGCCGCCGACGCCGCCCGACCACGTCTCGGTGAACGGGAGACCCGAGCCGCCGGGCTCCGGATCGTCCGCCACCGGCACGAGCCGCACGCCGGCCGCGCGGGTGTTCGTCGCGCTCGACGTCGCCTGCCGGGCGAGGGTCACCGTCGCCGTCTGGCCGGCCGATAGCTGGACCGAGCCGAGCGGCGCCCACGTCCCGCGGTGCGCGTTCTGATCCACGGCGGTCGTGGTGGCCGGCGCCGCGCCGACCACCACCGAGTACTGCGCGGCGGGCTCCGAGTTGGCGGCATCCGGCACGCCCGCCTCGACACGGTAGGTGCCGTCCTGGCCGACGGGCAGGGTCCACGTGGCGGTGGCGCCGGCGCTGTTGGCGTACAGCGAGGGCGCGCCGTCAGGACCCTTCACCGCGCTGGGGAGCCACGAGCCGGTCGTCGAGAACGGGAGGGAGCCGTCGGGGCGGGCCGCGGTGTCGCTGACCTGCACGGTCACGGTCGGCGGGGGTTCGGCGGCGGTCGCGGCGGCAGGAGCCCCCGCGACGGCGAGAGCCGCGACGGCGAGGGCCGCGGCGGCGACGGACGCGACCATGGCACGGCCGCGTGCGCGCAGGCGCCGCGGGACCGCGCGAGTGACGGGAAGAGGCATCCGGATCTCCTTCGATCGGTTTCTCGCGCGGCGGTCCGCGCCGGTCAGTACACGCGGATCGACACCACGTGGGCCCGGGGGGCGCCGTTGGTCGCGAGCACCCGCAGTCGCAGCGCCTGCGCGGCGTCTGCCGACACCTCGTGCACGCGCTGGCGGCGGCGGTTCGCCTCGACGTGCACCAGCTCGCGCCAGGCGTCGCCCTCCCGCGCCTCGACCACGTAGTCGCGCACGAGCTCGGGGAAGACGCGGTCGGGCGTGCGGTGGTGGTGGAGCGTGTTCAGCTCGACGTCGGTGTCGTCGTCGAAGACGAGACGCACCTCGCGCAGACGCTGCGGCGCATCCCACTCGAGCGTGAGAGCCGGGTCCTCGTCGATCGGCTCCGACATCCAGAGATTGGGGCCGCCGTAGAACCGCTGGTAGCCGCCGACGGCCTTGCACACGGAGAACGCCTCGGTGGTGGGGCTGACGCGCACCCGGGGCGTGCGACCGCGCAGCGGGATGGCCGGCCACGCGATGACGCTCTCGGACTCGTCCACGGCGACGTTCGCGTCGCCGTCGGCCTGTGGCCGGTGGGGGAGCGCGAGGATGCCGGGGACCTGGGCCTGCGCCAGCATCACCGAGACGCCGTCAGCCGCCTCGACCACGACGACCACGTTCTCGGGCTCGTCGGGCGTCCAGGCGAGCGGGAAGCGCACCCACTGCGGCTCGTCGGAGCCGGAGGCGTCGACCTCCACCCGCGCACGCTGGTCGATGGGGACGGCGTTCTGCCGGTGCCCGGTGGTCCAGAGTGACGCCGCCAGGCGGGTGTCGGCCGGAACGTGCAGCAGCAGCTCCACGTGGTCGATCCGCGGATCGACGGGGACGAGAACTCCCAGGTCGCGTTCCAGGGCGAACGGCTCGTCGACGGCGGCCGGGTCGAGCTCGCGGGGGTCCAGGGTCTGCGCGGTGGTCGACGCGCTCACGCGTGCCCGTCGGGCGAGATCGTCGGGGTCGGCATTGCGGATGCCGAAGACCGAGGCATCCTGTCGCAGCAGCGTCTGGCGCAGAGTGCCGGCGTGCGTGCCGGCGAGCTCGCGCGGGCGCACGCCGAGGTCGATCGCCAGGGCCGCGCCGGTGCCCGCAGCCTCGCCGCCCGCGCCGCAGGTGGCCATGACACGCGTCGAGCCGAAGGCGACATGGCTGGCCGAGATGTCACGGCCGGCCAGCAGCAGGTTCGCCACGTTGCGGGAGTAGTAGCTGCGGAACGGGATGCCGTAGATGCCGTTCGAGTAGCGCTGATGCGCGCCGGCCTCGGTCGCGTACATGCCCTCGACGGGGTGGAGGTCGATCGACCAGCCCCCGAAGGCGACGGCGTCGTCGTGGTCCACCTGGTCGAGGATGTCGTTCTGCGACAGCACGTGGTCGCCGAGGAACCGGCGGTACTCGCGCTTGCCGGGAAGGGCGCCCACCCACTCCAGATCGAGGGTCTCGGCGTCGAACCTGCCCGAGTTCTTGATGTAGTCCCAGATGCCGAAGATCACCGAGCGCAGCTCGTCGCGGATCGTCTCGTTGTCGTGGACGGTGTCGAGGTGCCCGCCCCACTCGATCCACCAGTAGTGCGCCCCGGAGTCGCCGGATCGCAGGATGCGGGACGCCGGGATCGGGGTCTGGGTGATGTCCTTCGCCGAGTCGGGCGCGACGAACGCCACGGGCCGGCCGAGGTCCTTGGTGTAGAAGAGGATCGTCGAGCCGAGCAGCTCGCCGTCCGCCTCCTCGGGCGCCCAGCTCTCGCCGAGCTCGTGCGCCGCCTCACGGCCGATGCGGTACTCGGCTCCGGCGAGGTGCCCGATCAGCCCGTCGCCGGTGCAGTCCAGGAAGTAGGGGCTGCGGAACGTGGTGAGCGTCTCGGAACCCATCGTCCAGCCGTGAACGGCGGTGATGACGCGCTCACCGCCCTGGTCCGCGGCATCCACCTCCCGGACGTCGGTGTTGAGGAAGAGCCGGATGTTGGGCTCGGCGCGGACGGCGTCGTGCACCACCTCGTCCCAGATGATCGGGTTGCCCTCGGGGTTGCGGTACTGGTTCTCGACGTACAGCTCGCCGATGACGCCGCTCTCACGCGCGAACCGCTGCACGCCGTGCCCGGTTGCGCCGACCACCCACACCCGCACCTCGGACGACGAGTTGCCGCCGAGCACCGGCCGGTTGCCGACCAGCGCGACCTGCTTGCCGAGCCGGGCCGCGCTGATCGCGGCGCAGACCCCGGCGAGGCCGCCTCCCACGACGGTGATATCGGCTTCGACGTTCTGAGTGCGCATGGTTCCTTCGACGGGTCGCGGTGGGGCAGGGGAGTCACCGGCCCGGGTCGCCCCGGGCCGGTGAGTGGAGGGGAGTGTCAGATGAGACCGTTGATCGTCTGGCCGGCGGCCTTCATCGCGTCGGATGCCGAGCTCTGGCCGATGAGCACCGCCTGCACCTGCTCGGCGATGGCGGTCTCCATCTGCGCGTACGCGGGGTACTGCCACAGCGGGCTCGGCTTGGCGGTGGCCGTGATCGTGTCGGTGAACTCCTGGACGAACACGTTCGAGGTGACCGCGTCGGAGGCGAGCGCGGCGTCGGTGGTGGGCGGCAGCCCGAGAGCCGAGAAGTACTCCTCGCTCTGCTTCGGGTCGCTCGTGAGCCACTGCGCGAAGTCGGCCGCGGTCTCGGCGCCCTCGCCGTCGACGACCACGACCAGGTGACCCCACAGCACGTGCTGCGGCTGCGCGCCGGCCTTGAGGACCGGACGCGCGATCGGGGTCATCTTGTCGCCGAGCGACGCGTCGGGCGACTGCGAGAGCACCGACGACTTGCCGACCGGGGCGTCGTCGTACAGGGCGGTGGCGCCCTGCGCGAAGAGCGTGCGGGCCGCGGCGCGGTCGATGTCGGCGGTGATCAGGCCGTCGTCGTAGAGCTTCTTGTACCACTCGACCGCCTCGATCGAGGCGTCGTCGCCGATCGTGGCCTTGCCGTCCTCGATGATCGGCGAGCCGAAGGTCTGCATCCAGACGACGATGTCCTTCAGCTGCGCGGCCTTCGTGCTCGCCGCGTACGGGATCACCCCGATGCCCTTGAGCGCCCGGAGGCCCTCCTCGAACTCGTCGATCGTGCCCGGCGTCAGCGACGCGCCCGCCTTGTCGTAGAGCTCGGCGTTGCCGATGAGGCCGATCGCGCCGATCGTCCAGGGCAGCCCGAGCTGCTTGCCGGCCGAGGTGCCGGCGCCCAGCGCCGCGTCGGTGTACCCGCGGCCGCCCGTGTACGCCGACAGGTCGACGAGCTTGCCGAGGGCGGCGAGGGCCGACAGCCACGCCACGTCCAGCTGCGCGGCGCCGGCGAACTGGCCGCCGCGCACCTGCAGCGTGAGCTGGTTGAGGTACTCGTTGTACGGGTAGGCGCTGGTGTCGATCGAGATGCCCTCGGCGCTCGAGAACGTCTTCAGCGCGGACTCGATCGCGGGCTTGGCCGCCTCTTCCGAGAGGCTCCACGAGGCGAAGGCGAAGTCGGTCGCGGCCGCGGCGCCGGGCGTCGAGGCCGGTGCCGTCGAGCCCCCGGTCGAGCAGCCCACGAGGCCGAGCACGGCGGCTCCGCCGAGTCCGAACACGGAGTAGCGCAGCAGAGACCGCCGCGAGATGTCGTTTGCCATGAGTTCTCCTTCGAAACAGTGCGATCGGGTGGGTGTGGGTGGGACGAGACGAGCGGGTCAGCCCTTGACGGCGCCGGCGGTGATGCCGCCGACGAGGAAGCGCTGGAGCAGGATGAAGGCGATGCAGACGGGCACCGAGACCACGAGCGAGGCGGCCATCAGCGCGGGCCACGACGTGCTCGCCTCGGAGATGAACGTGTTCACCAGGCCCGGGGGCAGCGTCTGCCGGTCGGGGCCGGCGAGCGTCAGCGCGAAGATGAAGTCGTTCCACCCGCGCACGAACGCGAACAGTCCGGCGGCGACCAGGCCCGGGGCCGCCAGCGGCAGCACGATCGAGTGGAAGATGCGCCAGGGCCCCGCACCGTCGATGCGGGCGGCCTCGATGAGGTCGTCGGGGAGAGCGTCGAAGAAGCCCTTCAGCATCCACACGCACAGCGGCAGCGTGAACGTCGTGAACGACAGGATGAGCGCCAGGTAGGTGTTGAGCAGGCCGAACTGGGCGAACACCAGGTACAGCGTGACCAGCAGCAGCGCCTGCGGGAACATCTGGCTCGACAGCACGAAGTACATGAGCGACTTGCGCCCGGCGAACCGGTACTTCGAGAAGGCGTACCCCATGTACATCGAGACGATGACCGACAGCACCGCCGTGATCACCGACACGATCACGCTGTTGCGGAAGTAGACGAAGATCATCTCGTTGCCGAACACCGTCGCGTAGTGGTCGAGGGTGATCTCGCGCGGGAACAGCGTCGGCGGGAAGGCGAAGACCAGGTCGTTCGGCGTGAGCGAGGTGACCAGGAGCCAGTAGACCGGAGCGAATCCGAAGAAGGCGATCACGGCGAGCGTGATCCACGTGCCCCAGCGCACGCGCCGGCGACGGCGGCGCGTCTCGGCGGGAGGGGGCTCCTCGGCGAGGACCGTGATGGGCGTGGCCGTGATGGTGGTCACCGGGTTGCTCCCTTCTCGCCGCGCTCCGAGAGCCAGACGTAGACGACGACGAGGATGCTCAGCAGGACCATCCAGACGATGCCCAGCGCCCCGGCCTGCCCCAGGTCGTATCCCTTGAACGCGGTGTCGTACACCTCGGTCGCGAACGTCTGGGTGGTGCCCGCGGGGCCGCCGCCCGTGAGGACGAAGATGGTGTCGAAGTGCTGGAAGTTCCAGATGAACTCGAGCAGCACGACGAGGCCGGCGACGCCGCGGATGTGCGGCCAGGTCACCGTGAAGAACCGCCGCACGGTGCCGGCGCCGTCCATGGCGGCCGCCTCGTGGAGCTCGGTCGGCACGGTCTGCAGGGCGGCGAGCAGCATCACCATGATCCACGGGAACGTGTTCCAGGTCTTCGCGACGATCAGGGCGACCCGCGCGGTGTCGGTCTGGAACAGCCAGGCGACCGGGCTGTCGATGGCGCCGAGCGAGAGGAGGATGCCGTTGAGCACGCCGTAGTTGGCGTCGAAGATCCACATCCACAGGAACGAGACGACGACGCCCGGGATCAGCCACGGGATGAGGAAGGCGCCGCGCAGGAACCGCTGGCCGGGGAAGGACTGGTTCAGCACCAGGGCGAGCGCCAGTCCGATGACGAACGGCGCCACCGTCGCCCCGACCGTGAAGATGAGCGTCTGCACGAGGAGCGGACCGAACTCGGTCGTCAGGACGTGGGCGATGTTCTCGAACCCGACGAACGTCATGCCGGGGTAGAGCAGGTTCTCGTCGAAGAAGCCCGAGATCAGCGAGCGGATGAGCGGGTACAGCACGATCGTGCACAGCAGCACCACGCCCGGCAGCAGCAGGAAGGTCAGGAACGCACGGTCGCTGAGCGCCGTGCCGCGCGTGCGCCGGGCGGCGGCGGGGGCAGCCACGCGGGAAGTGGTCATCGTCGTCCTTCGCAGTGTCGATCCGGCGCGTCATCGCTGAGTGGCCGGAGTGACGTCTTCTCTCGACGTCGACTACAGAGTGCACGACGTGCGCAATATCCGCAACTGCTATGCACTATGTGCATGAGTGTGATTTACTGAGAGCGCTCGGGGCCGATGATGAACCGGAGGACACATGCCTGCAGACAAGGGCGCGAACCAGAGCGTCGAGAAGGCGATCG
Source organism: Microbacterium sp. M3 (assembly GCF_033548675.1). Classification (NCBI taxonomy): domain Bacteria; kingdom Bacillati; phylum Actinomycetota; class Actinomycetes; order Micrococcales; family Microbacteriaceae; genus Microbacterium; species Microbacterium sp. M3. The sequence continues at coordinate 479,413 of NZ_JAWTZT010000001.1, read as the reverse complement.
CCGTTCTGGAGAGCTTCTCCGGTGGCGAGCCGATGCGCGTGGGCGATGTCGCCCGCGCGGCCGGGATCGGCCAGTCGACGGCCTCGCGTCTGCTGGCGACGCTCGAGGCCGGGGGGCTGGTCGAGCGCGACGCGCAGACCACGCTGTACTTCCTCGGCTCGGAGCTGCTGACGCTCGCCGGCATCGCGATCAATCAGAACCGCGTGCACCGCGTCGGCCGTCAGATCGCGCAGGGGCTCGCGGGCAAGCTCGGTCTCGGTGCGAACCTCGCGCTGCTGCGCGACGCCGAGCTCATCTACCTCTGCAACTTCGAGGGGCCGCAGTCGCCGAAGTCGCACACGCTGATGGGGCAGCGGGTTCCGCTGCACGCCACGAGCATCGGCAAGTCGACGCTCGTGGGCACGTCGCGCGAGTCGCGCCACGCTCTGATGCCGAAGCTCGCGGGCTACACCGAGTCCACCATCACGACGCACGAGGCGCTCGACCGCGAGGTGGCGCTGATCGCGCGGCGCGGGTATGCGACCGAGGTGGAGGAGTTCGTGCTGGGCCGCGCGTCGGTCGCGGCGCCCATCCTCGACCAGTCGGGGCGGATCGTCGCCGCCGTGTCGATCTCGGGCCCGCGGTCCACCATCGACCTGGAGACCCGCGAGGCGGAGCTCGGCCGGATCATCATCGAGGCCGCTGATCGCATCAGCTCCGGCCTCGGGTATCAGGGCCCGGCCGGCTGAGCCCGCTGGGTTCCGGTGCACAGGATCGGAACTTTTCGCCGACACGCCGGACGCGGATGCCGCAGCCCGGCGTGTCGCGCGAAACCTCCGATGCTGTGCGCACGGTTGCCCGATGCCGGCGACGCGCGGTGTCGCCCGCCCGGCGTAACCTGAACCAATGCGCGCCGAACCGACCACCGGAAGCGCCCGCGCACAGCTGGCCGCACTCGTCGAGCGAACCCACGGCGCCCGCGACCCCCTGGTCGATCTGCCGCGTCCGCCCGACGCCCGGCCGGCGGCCGTGCTCATGCTGTTCGGCGTGCTCGACACGCTTCCGAGCGACCACGCCGCCCGCGCCGAGCCGGTATCGCGCGACCTCGACGTGCTGCTCCTCGCCCGCGCGACGACCCTGCGGGCGCACCCGGGCCAGGTCGCCTTCCCGGGCGGGCGCCTCGACCCGGGCGATGACGGACCCGTCGGCGCCGCCCTGCGCGAAGCGCGGGAGGAGACCGGTCTCGATCCCGAAGGCGTCGAGGTGCTCGGCGTGCTGGCCGACATCCCGCTCGCGTTCTCGGGTCACCTCGTGACCCCGGTGCTCGGGTGGTGGCGGCATCCGTCCCCCGTTCACGTGGTCGACGAGGCCGAGTCGGCCGCCGTGTTCCGTGCCCCCGTCGCCGACCTGCTGAACCCCGCCAACCGCGGGGTCACGGTGATCCGCCGCGACGGGCAGGAATGGCGCGGCCCCGGATTCCTCGTGCGGCATGCGTCGGGCCACCATCTCGTCTGGGGATTCACCGGCATGCTGCTCGACGGCCTCTTCGACCGCCTCGGCTGGACCGAGCCGTGGGACGACAGCCGCGAGCTTCCGCTCGATCTGCCCGAAGACCGGGATCCGCCGCCGGCTCAGCGGTAGCGGGGCGGCCGGCGCCCGCTCAGCGGTAGCGGTAGTGCTGCGCGCTGGTGTTGACCCAGCTCGTGAAGCGCCGGGCTTCGGCGTCGCGCTCCGGCGGGAACGGCGCGACCCAGACCTGCGCGCCGGTGATCACCACGTGCGGTGCGAGGCGGTGGATCGCCCGGTTGAGCGCGCGCGGCGTGATGGCCCCCGCCGGCCCGAACAGGCGCCGCTCGACCGCCGCTCGCGTGAACGCCGGGCGCCGCAGCAGCGCATCGCCGACCTCGACGGATGCCTCGACCTCGCCCACCGGCTGGCTCAGGTCGCCGTAGTGGATCCAGCGGCCGTCGACCACGATCCCCGCGAAGTCCTGCTCCTGCCCGCTGTAGCGCACCTGGCTCGTCCACGCGCGCCCGTCCCACCACCGCGTGCGACCGCGCTGGTCGTCGTACCAGCCGGCGTCGGCGGGACCCGCCGCGACGGGTCCGGCATCCGTCCGCAGTTCGATGTCGGGCTCGCGCAGGTCGATGTACTGCTCGGTCCAGTGCGAGCCGTCCCACCAGCGCTGCTTGCCGGTGCCGTCGTCATACCACCCGGGTGCGGGCTGCGTCGCCATGCTCCGAGGGTAGTTCGTGACGGCGGCAGACGGTGAGAGGCCCCGGGGGTCCGCGGCCACGGCAGACTGGTGCCATGCCCCACGTCGACGACATCGTCCCCGCCGAGCGCCGCCATCTCCTCGACCTGCCGGTCTACGGCCACCTCGGAACCATCCGCCCGAACGACACCGTGCAGGTGAACCCCATGTGGTTCGAGTTCGACGGCGAGCACGTGCGCTTCACGCACACCAACTACCGCCAGAAGTACCGCAACCTCCAGCACAACCCGGCCATGTCGCTGTCGATCCTCGACCCTGACAACCCGTTCCGCTACCTCGAGGTGGCGGGCCGCCTCGTCGACGTCGTGCCCGACCCCGAGGGCTCGTTCTACGTGCGGCTGCAGAACCGCTACGGCGACGCGAGCAGCACTCCGCCGCGCGACAAGGCCGACCGGGTGATCCTGGTGATGTCGATCGAGCGCGCCACGAAGATGTAGTCCTCGGCGCGGGGGACGGATGCCGCGGCCCCGCGCCCGAGGTCACGCCAGCGCGCGCATCTTCTCCAGCAGCGGCTCGGCGACCTCGGCGAGGAAGCGGTCCTGCTGCTCGTCGCCGATCTGGACGATCGCGACGTCGGTGAACCCGGCGTCGACGAACGGCCGCACGCTCTCGGCGAGCTCGTCGAGGTCGGGACCGCACGCGATCGACCCGGCGACGTCCTCGGGCCGGACGAACTGGCTCGCCGCCGCGAAGCTGGCCGGAGTGGGCAGTTCGGCGTTCACCGGCCACCCGCCGCCGAACCAGCGGAACTGCTCGTGCGCGCGCTGCACCGCGGTCTCCTTGTCGGGGTCCCACGACACCGGCACCTGGCCGATCTTGCGCGACGGCTCCTCGGCGCCTTCGTCGCGACGGGCCTGGTCCCACGAGGCGACCAGGTCGGCCTGCGGCTCGACGGCGATGAGATGGTCGGCGAGCGGCGCGAACGCCTCGATGCCCTCGTCGCCCGACACCGCGACCCCGATCTCGAGCGGGCTGTCGGGCAGATCCCAGATGCGGGCGGAATCCACGCGGAAGTGCTCGCCGACGTAGGTCACCAGGTCGCCGGTGTGCAGCTCGTGGATGATCTCGATCGCCTCGACGAGCATCTCCTGCCGCTTGTCGACGCTCGGCCAGCCCTCACCGACGACGTGCTCGTTGAGGCTCTCGCCCGAGCCCAGCCCGAGCAGGAAGCGGCCCTCGCTCAGCAGCTGCAGCGTCGCCGCCTTCTGCGCGACGACCGCCGGGTGGTAGCGCATCGTGGGGCAGGTCACGTAGGTCATGAGCTCGACGCGCGACGTCGCCTGCGCGACGGCTCCGAGCACCGTCCAGGCGTGCGGCGAGTGGCCCTGACTCACCAGCCACGGGGAGTAGTGGTCGCTCGACACCTCGAAGTCGAAGCCGGCATTTTCGGCCGCCCGCGCGTAGCGGACCAGCTCCCGCGGACCGCTCTGTTCACCCATCAGCGTGTATCCGAACCGTGTCATGGGCGCGACGATACGGGCCCGGCACGGCGCTCGCCGGGGGATTGCGACCCTCGCCGGCCGGTGCTATCCCGGGCCACCCTGCCCGAGGTGGCGCTTCCGCCGCGGCGGCGGGATGCGCGAGGGTGGGCGGTATGGCGACGGTCGTGTTCTGCCCCATCACCTTCAATCTGGCCGAGGTCACGCGCGGCATCGAGGTGGCCCGTGCCCTCGATCCCCGGCACGACGCGGTCTTCATGGGCTACGAGAGCGACTTCTCGCACCTCATCACCGACGCCGGGTTCGACTACCGCGCCTGCGCGCCGGCGTTCACGCCGGCCGAGCGCGAGCAGGCGCTGAAGTACGACCAGGGCCGCACGTTCCGCAGCCCTTACACGCACGAGCTCGTGTCGGCGCGGGTGGCCGTCGAGCGGGAGCTGATCCGGAAGACGGATGCCGCGACCGTCGTCAGCGGCACCAACCCCACGTCGATGATCTCGGCGCGCGCCGAGCGCGTCCCGCTGGTCTATCCGGTGCCGTTCGCGCTCACGCGGCCTCAGGTGGAGCAGACGCGCCGGCTCGGGCTGGTGCGGGGACGCGGGCGCTGGGCCCGCGCCGCCGACCGTGTGGCCACCGAGGCGCTGCGGTGGGCCTACAACCACGCGCCGCTCGCGCCGCGTGCGTTCGCCCGCGTCGCCGAAGAGAACGGCGTGCCGCCCCTCAAGACCGTCGTCTCGCTGCTGGAGGCGGACTGGAACCTGCTCACCGTGATGCCGTGGGAGCTCGAGGGGTACACGCTGCCCGACGGCTACGAGCGGGTCGGGCCGATCTTCGCGCACCTCGACGCGCCGCTCCCGCCGATCGTCGAAGAGCTCGCGGCGCGCGACGAGCCCCTGGTCTATCTGGGCCTCGGCTCCTCGGCGAGCCGCGACCTGACGCTGGCGGCGGCCCGGCAGCTGGGCGGGCTGCCCGTGAACGTCGTCGCACCGGTGCGGCACTATCTGCAGCCGGGCGACCAGCTGCCCGCCAACGTGCACGTCACCGACCTGCTGCCGGCCCATCGCCTCGGCGGGCTCGTCGACGCCGCGGTGCTGCACGGCGGACAGGGGACCGTGCAGACCGCCTGCGCCGCCGGCATCCCGTTCGTCGGGATGGGGCTGCAGCCGGAGCAGGTCTGGAACGTCGACCAGTGCGTGAAACAGGGCAACGCGCTCGCGCTGGCGCCGAAACAGGCCGGGACGCCGGCGCTCGCCGCGGCGGTGCGGCGGCTGCTGTCCGATGAGAGCCTCCGCACGGCGGCGGCACGGGTGCGAGACGAGTTCGCGGGGGAGAACGGGGCGGCGGCGTCCGCGCGCTTCGTCGAGCGGCTGATCGCGGCGCGGGCCTGACAGCAGAGCGGATGCCGCAGCCCGGGCGTCTCGGCGGCGCTTCGTCGCGGCGGGGGGACGGCTCAGGCGAGGGGCTCCGGGGCATCCCCCTCGTCGGGCGGCTCGGGGACGATCTGCAGACCGGCGGGCGAGTTCGCGGTGCGCATCAGCGCTTCGAGCCACGCCCGGTTGATCTTGGCCGGTCGTCCGCCGAAGTAGCCGAAGACCAGGCTGGCGCCGGAGTGCACCCACACCGTGGTGCGCCCGCCGCCGGTGCTGATATCGCCGTGCCAGGTGAAGAAGAAGGGCTCGTTGCGCCGGAGCTTGGTGCCGATGACCACCTGCAGATGGGAGAGCACCCGGTCGTCGAGCTCTGCGCGGACGCCGCCCTCATATGTCAATCTGCCCACGCCACTCCTTCGACGGGCACGAATCCCGCTCTTCAGACTCTGGGCCAGACGGCCTGCGGCCGCCCCCGGACGGACCGCCGCGCGAAAGCGCCGCCCGGGAAACGAAGGCTCAGCGAGCGTCGCCGCGGAGGGTCTCGCGGGGGCTGCGACCGTACGCGTCGCGGTAGTGCTTGGCGAATCGCGACGCGCTGGCGAACCCCCATCGGCGGGCGATGTCGGAGACGGGCGCCGCCGATCCCCGCTGCAGCTCGGCGTGCGCGCCGGCGAGGCGCTCACGGCGCAGGTACTCCGTCGGCGTGATGTCCAGAGCGCGGCGGAACGCGTACTGGAGGCCGCGCGTGGAGATGTCGGACGCCTGGGCGATGTCGTCGATCGTGATGGCCTCGCGCGCGTGCGCCTCGATGTAGGCGATCGCCCGGCGCACGCTGCGCGGCGCGGACCGCCGCTGGGCCGAGCGGTCGAGGCTGAAGGCGAACTCCGGCGAGAACGCCGCGAGGGTGGTGTGGAGGGCGTGCCGGCGCAGTTCCACCTCGATCAGCTCCGAGTCGGACTCCGACGCGAACATGGCCCCCGCCACGTGGTAGAAGACGCGCTCCCAGTGGGCGGCGAGCCCGCGGCTGATCGGGGCCGAGCCGACCGTCGCGGACCCGAGTGAAAGACGGTCGTCGCCGGTCATGCGACGGGCCTCGTGCTCGGCGAGCGCCCGATCGAACACGAGCGCGCGCACATCCGCCCGCTGCTGCCAGCGCGCCGTGGTCGGACCGTCGATCGCGGCCCAGGGGAGCGAGGCGTTCAGATCGCCGCGCGGTGTGCCCACCCACCCGCCGCGCGAGACCACGCGGCAGGCCATGAGCTGATCGACGGGATCGATGGCGGATTGCACCGACGCCGACAGTCGATACCGGACGACGGAGAACCCCGGTGTCGCGGCCGACGTCCAGGAGAACCCGAACGTCCGCGGATTCACGCGCTGCAATGCCGCCGACGGCACGAACTGCCGCCACGTCTCCTCGACGGCGCCGACGTCGCGCGACGCGACCGTCAGAACCTCCCCCAACCCTGCCTCCATCCCGATCTCGGTGCGTGCGGGCACCGAACCGACACTCTAACCCGGCGATCGCGGGGCAGGGGCGGGGGCTTGACATCGGGGTGGCGCGACCCCTCTTGTCGCGGCATCCGGGAATCGCTTCGCCCCGCGCGCGGTTGCGAGAACCGAAGGGAGCCGGCATGAATGGACTCGAGGTCACCGTCCTGCTGGGGATCACCGTGCTCACCGGTGCGATCCTCGCCCCGCGGCTGCGCGTGGCCGTGCCGCTGCTGCTCCTCGTCGCCGGGCTCGGGCTCGGTTTCATCCCCGAGATCCGCGAGATCGCGCTGCCGCCCGAGACCGTGCTGCTGCTCTTCCTGCCGGTGCTGCTGTTCTGGGAGAGTCTCACCACCTCGCTGCGGTCCATCCGGCGGGACTTCCGCGGCATCGTCCTGATGAGCACGGCGCTCGTCGTGGCGAGCGCGTTCGCGGTGGCGGGCATCGCCGCCGCGCTCGGACTCCCGTGGAACGCGGCGCTCATCCTCGGCGCCGCCGTCGCGCCCACCGACGCGACCGCGGTCGCCGCCCTCGGACGCATGCTGCCGCGGCGCAACTTCATGAATCTGAAGGCGGAGAGCCTCACCAACGACGGCACGGCTCTCGTGCTCTACGGCGTCGCGGTGGGCGTGGCCGTCGGCGGTCAGTACACGCCGCTCGACGTCACCGGCCTCGTGCTGATGTCGTACGTCGGCGGCGCCGTGGCGGGGGTCGTGGTCGCCGGAGCGGCCTACCTCGTGATGCGCCGCCTGCACAACACGCTCAACCTCAACATCGCGCTGCTGCTCGTGCCCTTCACGGCGTTCCTGCTGGCCGAGCTCATCCACGCGTCGGGCGTGCTTGCGGTCGTGGTCGCCGGCCTGATCGTCGCCTACATCAACCCGCGGATCAGCACGGCCGCATCGCGTCGCCAGGCCGCCTGGACGTGGCCGCTCGGCTCGTTCCTCCTCAACGGCTCGTTGTTCGTGCTCATCGGGTTCGAGGTGCAGGCCGTCGCGCACGAGATCCCGCCCCGGGAGATCGGGTGGCTCGCGGTCGTGACCGTGGCGGTGTGGCTGGTGCTGCTCGTCACCCGCTTCGTCTTCCAGACCGCGTCGGTCATGGTGATCCGGCTGCTCGACCGTCGTCCCTCGCAGCGGCTGCGGCGGACGACGTATCGCTCGCGGATCGTCAGCGCCGTCGCCGGCTTCCGCGGTGCGGTGTCGCTTGCGATCGCCCTCTCGGTGCCGATGATGACCTCGGCGGGTCAGCCGCTGCCGGGTCGCGACGAGATCATCTTCGTCACCGCCGGGGTCATCGTGCTCACGCTCCTCGTGCAGGGGCCGCTGCTGCCGCTGGTGGTGCGGTGGGCGAGCCTGCCCGACGACTCGGCGATGCAGCAGGAGCTCGAGCTCGCCGAGCGGGCGATCACCGGCGCCGCCCTCACGGCCGTCAAGGAGCTCGCGCACGACCACGGCGTCAGCGAAGAGATCCGCGATCGCCTGACCCGCGACTACTACGAGTACCTCGAGCGCAACAACGAGCGGGTGCAGGCGCGCCAGCGGGCCCGCCTCGAGGCGGAGCTCGTGGATCCGGAGCCGCTGATGGGGGAGACGGATGCCGCGATGCCGTCGCCCGCGACCGCGACCGCGGTCCTCGAGAGCCCCGCGCCGCTGCCCTCTCCCCGCGAGCGCGACGAGGAGTACTCGAGGCTGCGCATCGCGGTGCTGGACCGCAAGCGCGAGGTGCTGTACCGGCTGCGCCGCGAGGGCGCGGTGGACGACGCGGTGGTGACTCAGATCCAGACGCGGCTGGACGTCGAGGAGCTGCGGATCACGGGCGTCGAGATGCTCGACTGAGCCCGGCGCGCAGCCCGGGCGCCGTCCCGGGGCCCCCTGCGCGCCCCGCCGCGGCGCCTATGCCCGCGTCGGCTCCCAGCCGAGCGCGGGCGCCACGTGCTTCGCGAACGACTCCACGACGCGCAGGTTGAACTCGACGCCCAGCTGGCTCGGGATCGTCAGCATGAGCGTGTCGGCCGACGCGATCGCCGCATCGTCCTTGAGCTGCTCGACGAGCTCGTCGGGCTCGGCGGCATAGGTCTTGCCGAAGGTCGACCGCATGCCGTCGATGACGCCGATCTGGTCGCCGTCCTGCCGGCCGCCGAAGTACAGGCGATCCTCGGCCGTGGTGATGGGGAAGATCGACCGGCTGACCGACACCCGCGGTTCGCCGGCGTGCCCCGCAGCGCGCCACGCCGCGCGGAAAGCGTCGATCTGCTGCGCCTGCAACAGGTCGAAGGGCGTGCCGTCGGCTTCGGTGAGCAATGTCGACGACATGAGGTTGACGCCCGTGCGCCCGGCCCACTCGGCGCTGTCGCGGTTGCCGGCGCCCCACCACACCCGGGAGCGCAGGCCGGGGGAGTGCGGCTCGATCCGCTGCAGACCGGTCGCGCCCGTGCCGAACGGCGACGACGGGTCGCGCTCGGCGAGGCCCTCGCCGTCGATCGCCCGCAGGAACAGGTCGAAGTGCTCGCGGGCGAGATCGGCGCCCCGCGGATCCTGCGAGCCGGTGTAGCCGAACGCCTCGTACCCGCGCACGACGGTCTCGGGTGAGCCGCGGCTCACGCCCAGCGCCAGCCGCCCACTGGAGAGGAGGTCGACGGCCGCCGCCTCCTCGGCCAGGTAGAGGGGGTTCTCGTAGCGCATGTCGATGACGCCCGTGCCGACCTCGATGCGCGAGGTGCGCGCGGCGATCGCGGCCAGGAGCGGCATCGGCGAGGACTGCTGCCGCGCGAAGTGGTGCACGCGGAAGTAGGCGCCGTTCACGCCGAGATCGTCCATCCCCTGCGCGAGATCGATCGCCTGGAGCATCGAGTCGGCGGCGCTCAGCTGCCGTCCGCCGCCGAGTGGGCCGTAGTGTCCGAACGAGAGGGTTCCGAATCGCCGCATGTCGACTGCAACGGTACGCCCGCGGCATCCATTCCGGTGAATGCAGGTGCACAGCAGGGTGCGGCGCACCCGCACGGGCGGCAGCGTGGACCCCTGTCCCACCCCGCCGGGCGTGCTTACGATGGCGGAGACGGAGTGATCGGATGCCGCGGCGAGAGGGGACGGCGATGGTCCAGGTTCGCGTGGCCGGCGTCGCCCTGGACGCCTCGGGACAGCACGTGCTGCTGCTGAAGCCGGTGGATCAGATCCCCGGCGACGGGCTCGTCCTGCCGATCTGGATCGGGCAGCTCGAGGCGACGTCGATCCTCGTCGCCGTCGAGAACGCCGACGTGCCGCGCCCGCTCGCCCACGACCTCATGCGCCTGATCCTGGTCGCGCTCGACGCGAACGCGACGCGCGTGGAGGTGACGCGGATCGACGACGGCACCTTCTACGCCGAGATCACGCTGTCGACCGCGCTCGGCGACCGCATCGTCGACGCGCGGCCCTCCGACGCCGTCGCCCTGGCCTCGCGCGTGGGCGCGCCGATCTGGGTCGCCGATGAGGTGCTCGCCGAGGCCGGCGTGCCCGATGTGCTCACCGAGACCGACGCGGCCGAGAGCCTCGACGAGTTCAAGCGCTTCCTCGACGACGTCGAGCCCGAGGACTTCGGTGGCTGACGCCGTCTCATCCGCAGATGTATCTGAGCGCCGGTGCGGGGCTCTTTCGTGAGGTGGCCGGCACCGGATGCGCGGCCGCGCCGGCGCAGCCGGGAAGGACCCCGCCGCCGCACCCCTCATCGAAAGGCACCTGCATGTCTCTGAACGACCTCGCGATCGACGTTCCCCACGCTGCGGCCGGCGCCGCCGCGGCCGAGCTGCGCGCCGCGCTCGGCGACCGCGTCCTGCTTCCGGGCGACGACGGCTTCGACGCCGCCCGGACCCCGTGGAACGTCGCGGTGGCGCAGCGTCCCTTCGCCGTCGCCCTGCCGCGCTCGGCCGGCGACGTCGTCGACGTCGTGCGAGCGGCGACGCTGTCGGGTCTGCGCGTCGCGCCGCAGTCCACCGGCCACGCCGCCGCCGCGCTCGGCGACACCGATCTCTCGCACACGGTGCTGGTCTCGCTGCGCGGGCTGCGCGGCGTCGAGGTCGACGCCGCGGCCCGCACCGCACGCGTGCTCGGGGGGTCGCTGTGGAACGACGTGATCGAGGCCGCCGCACCGCACGGGCTCGCCGCGCTGCACGGCAGCGCGGGTGACGTCTCGGTCGCCGGCTACGCACTCAGCGGAGGCCTGTCGTTCTACGCGCGCGCCCACGGGCTGGCCGTGAACGCGGTCCGCGCGGTGGAGGTCGTCACCGCGGACGGCTCGCTCGTCCGCGCGACCGCCGACGAGAACGCCGACCTCTTCTGGGCCCTCCGCGGCGGATCGGGCGCGTTCGGCGTCGTCGTGGCGCTCGAGATCGATCTGCTGCCCATCGCCGACGTCTTCTCCGGCATGCTGCTGTGGGACGCGTCCCGCGCCGCCGACGTGGCGCACGCATGGGCGGAATGGTCCGCGTCGGCACCCGAGACCGCCACCACGGCCCTGCGCATCATGAACTTCCCGCCGCTGCCCCAGCTGCCGCCCTTCCTCTCGGGCCGGTCGGTGGTCGTCATCGACGGGGCGATCGAAGAGACGGATGCCGCGGCATCCGCCCTCCTCGCTCCGCTGCGCGCGCTGGAACCCGAGCTCGACACGTTCGCGCGGATCCCGGCCGCCGCGCTGGTCGCGGTGCACATGGACCCGCCCGAGCCGACGCCGTCGGCGACCTGGCACGCGATGCTCGGCGGGCTGCCCGCAGACGCGGTGGACGCCTTCGTCGCCTCCGCGCACGCGCCCGGGCTGTTCGTGCAGGAACTCCGCCACGTCGGCGGCGCCGCGAGCCGCCGGCCCGAGCACGGCGGCGCCGTCGCGGCGCTCGCCGGGGACTACCTGCTGCATTCGATCGCGATGGTGCCGGCGCCGGAGGCCGCTCCCGCCGCCACGGCCGCGGTACGCCAGGGAGTGGCCGCCCTCGCGCCCTGGCACATCGACGCCGTCGCGCTGACCTTTCTCGACGCGCCGGGCGCCGACCGCGCGGTCGCCTTCGGTGACGCGTGGGCGCGGCTGCGGCAGCTCAAGCTCGACTACGACCCGGCGAACCTCTTCGCCGCAGCACGTCCGGTGTGAACCGAGATGCGGGCGGCGCGGCGCTCGTCGCGCCGCCCGCCCCGTCGTG
>NZ_JAWTZT010000001.1:305391-467578 GCF_033548675.1 Microbacterium sp. M3 | reverse complement strand
CCCCCCGCCCCGTCGTGCGCGGGCTACGCCCGCGGGGTCTTGATGGTGGCGCCCGCGACGAGGAAGACGATCGCCGCCGCCGGCTGGGCGGCGATCCAGACCGGACCGCTGAAGGGGAACGGGAAGACGGGGTTCCAGATCACCGCGATCGCCGCGAAGACGGGCACCCACCACCACTGACGCGCCTGCACCGCGAACCACAGCACGATCACGGCGAGGATCGCGACGACGAAGCGGATGAACAGGAACCAGTCGCCGCCGATCAGCAGCGGGGCCAGGAACAGCGCGATCGCGGCCAGCAGGCCGGGGGCGAGCGCGTTGCGCTGGAGCGAGGCGGCGGGTCGGTCGGCGCGGGTCATGCTCGAGCTCTCATGTGGCGGAGGATAGGGGATTCGAACCCCTGAGGGCTTGCACCCAACACGCTTTCCAAGCGTGCGCCATAGGCCACTAGGCGAATCCTCCAGGAGGCCCCGAAGGGCCGCCGACCATCCTACCCTGCCCGGCTACCCGGCCCGAACCGGTGCGGTGCCGGCATAGACGCTGCCGGGGCGGATCACCAGCGAACGCGGCGCCACGAGCGCCAGGATCCGGCGCCACGGCGACACCGAAGCCAGCAGCGCGGTGCGGACGGCGGCTGCCGCCTCGGCCGCCGCGTCGCCCATCCACTCCGAGCGCCGCCCGGCGCGGGAGTAGCTCGCCCGCTCGATCGCCCGCAGCACGGTGGACATGTCGGATGCCGGGGCCCCGTGATCCGCGATCAGCCTGTTCGCGAACGCGCGGGGAGTCTCGCTCGCGGGCACCGCGATGCCGACGTCGATCGCCGCCTCCTGCACGGACTGCCACGCGGCGGCGGCATCGCCCGCGCGGGCGGCCGCCTGCTGCTGGCGCCGGCGCAGCTCCCGAAGGAGGAAGGGCAGCGACAGCAGGAGCACGACGCCCACGACCATCCCGAGCGTCGGGAGCGGGTCGACCGGGGGACGCACCGAGCCCGCGCCGGCGCCCTGCTGCTGGCTCTCGGGGTCGATCTCGGCGGCGTCGCCGAGGGCGGTCGGCGTCGTCGTCGGCCGCGGGGCCCCGGTGCTCGGGTCGGTGGTCTGGCCGGGGAGGGTCGCGTCGGAGGAGAAGGTCGTGGGAACGCCCAGGCCCGACGTCGGCTCGAACGACACCCAGCCGACTCCCTCGAAGAACACCTCCGGCCAGGCGTGCAGCTGCGAGCTCATGACCGAGAACACCGGCTGGCCGTCGACGCTCTCGGTGGTCGGGTTGCCGGGAAGGTAGCCGACCACGACGCGCGACGGCATGTGCAGCGTGCGCGCCATGAGCGCGAAGGCCGACGCGAAATGGATGCAATAGCCCTCGCGCACGTCGAGGAACCGCGCCACGGCTTCGGCGCCGCTGCCGTCGAAGCCGTCTTCGACCGGCGACTCCAGCGAGTATGCGAAATCGCTGCCGCGGAACCAGCGCTGCAGCGCCGTCAGCCGGTCGTAGTCGGTCGGCTCGTCCGCCGTCACCTCGGCTGCCAGCTCGGCGATGATCGGCGGGATGTCGGCCGGCACCTGACTGGTCTCGTCCCGGGCCTGCGCGCCGACCGCCGAGGTTGCCCGCATCTGCTCCAGCGACGGCCGGGTGACCGCATAGTCGACCTGGTACGACTGGCCCTGCGTCGAGCCGTCGGTGGTCGCGACGGTGCGGTTGTAGGGCACCGCGCCCCACGGTCCGATCAGGCCCGACACGCCGACGGGCGAATAGGGCACCGGGGCCCACGGTGAATCGAGCTGGACCACGTCGATGTGCGCCGAGTAGTCGGTGACGCGGACGCCGTCCGCCGCCTCGACGCCGCCGAAGGCCCGGTCGCTCTCGAGCGACACCGTCTGCGAGCGGTCCGGCTTCCACGTGCCCCCCTCGAAGCGCGTCAGCGTCGTCGCCCGCAGATACGGGACGGTCGGGGAGTCGGTGCGCAGCCTCAGCACCTCGATCTCTTGCGGGCGCCGGAGGTCGTCGCCCAGCTGCAGGGTCGCGTCGATCCCGGGGCCCGCTCCGATGCCGGAGCCGGCCCGTGCGCCGGGCTGCGGCAGCACCGGCGTCGCGACGACCGCGATCACGATCGCGATCGCGCCGATGCCGACCGCCGTCGCCGGCACGCCGGCGGTGCGCTCGGCCTCGCGCTCCCGCGGCTTCTCGCGCGAGCGCGTCTCGGCACGGATGAGGAAGAGGATCGTCACGGCGAGGAAGACGAAGCCGACGACGTCCACGTCGCTCGGCGCGGCGATCGCCGGGATCAGCGACACCGCGATGATGCCGACGGACGCGAGCAGCGGCATCCGTGCGGTCACCACGACGTGATCCACGACGATCGTGAGGAGTCCCATCGCCCCGACCACCATGAACGCCAGCGCGAGGGTCGACTCCAGCGGTGCCGCGCCGACGGTGATCTCCTCCATCGCGGCCTCGACGAGGAGCGGCACGGTGCGCACGGTGTCGAGCGTGGGGATGACCCAGAGCAGCGCCGTCTCGCGCAGGAAGACGAGCGTCATGAACCCGACCCAGACGGCGGCCTCGATGAGGGTCACCGCGACGGCGGGGAGGCGATAGCGGCGTGCCCCGTAGCCGGCGGCGAGCACCAGCGCGGAGAGGAGGAGCGCGCCGACGAGCCACCAGCCCGGATCCACCACGCGCACCACCGGAAGCAGCGCCGCGAGCAGCGCCGCCAGGATCGCCAACGCCAGCAGCCGCTCGCCGCCACGGGCTCGCGTGCGGCGTCCCGCCTCAGCCGACGACATGATGCACCCCGCGTCCGACCGCGTTCGCCCACGCAAGGGCCAGGTCGCGCTCCGGGTCGATCGCGGCCACATGCCAGCCGTGATCGGCCGCGATCTCGAGGGCATCGCCGACCGGGGCGGCCGACAGCAGCACCGGCAGGGTGCTGTGGTGGGCGATCGGGCCGATGGCCGCGGCATCCGCCGGATCCAGGCGGCCGACGATCAGCACGACGGGACCCGTCGACACGCCCGCGAACAGCCGCGGCAGCCGGGGAAGCGCGTCATCGCGGCGCGCGGTGACGGTCGCGAACTGGACCAGCATGCGTTCGACGTCGGCCAGGTCACCGCCTTCGATGCGCTCGGTCAGGTCGCCCGACCCGAAGAGCGACGTGCCCTCCGTGTCGATCACCTCGACGGCGTAGCCGTCGCGCACGAGGCGGGCGACGGCCGAGACGCAGGCCGTGACCCCGGCCTCGAATCCCGGGTCTGCGCCCGGTGCGTGCAGCGCGTCGGTCGACCAGCGCAGCGCCGCACGGTCGAGCACGACGGCGGCCTCCGGCGTCGACTCCTGCTCCTCCTGCCGCACCATGAGCTCGTCGCGGTGCGCGGTGGCGCGCCAGTGGATGCGCCGCATCGAGTCGCCGGGGGCGTAGGGGCGGGCGACGAGGTTGTCGGACCCCTGGCCCAGGTGGTCGTTCGTGGTGTGGAGCACGCCGCCGGTCGCGCCGGCGTAGTCGATGAGCGGCGCCAGGTCGGTGACGGCGGGTGCCACGGTGACGGCGGTCCGCTGACCGAAGACGACCGTGCGACGCGCCAGGCCGAACGGGTCGGACGAGCGCACGGTGAGCGGGCCGAGGGAATGCACGCCGCGCTGCGTGCCGGTGACCGTGTAGGTGAGGTCGATGCTGCGCAGCCCGCCGCGCTCGCCGCCGCGCAGCCCGGATCCGAGCGCGGGGAACGCGCCCTCGGCCTTGCCGCGCAGCCCCTTGGGCAGCGTGTCGCGCCACGTGCCGGGCGCGGTCGGGAGCGCCGAGCGCACACCCACCCGCACCGCCACGCGCGACTCCTGCCCGACGGCGGCGACATCGGGTGAGAGCGAGCGGCTCACGGTGTCGGTGTGACGCCCCACGTACAGCGAGGCGATGCTCGCCGCCACGACGGCCAGCAGCAGCAGGCCGAAGTACATCAGCTCGACGAGGCCCGCCTCGTCGGCGACGATGAAGCACGCGATCGCGAGAATGAGCGCACCGGTGCCCCGGACGGTCAGGGGCCACACGCGTCTCATGACAGGCTCACTGGCGGGAGGCGATCGGCACCCGGACGCTCGCGGCGATGCGGTCCAGGATGGTGGCGATCGCGTCGGCGGCGCTCGCCGCCCGGGCGCCGCCTGCGGCGCGGGTCGGGATGAGCCGGTGCGCGAACACCGGGGCCAGCAGCGCGGTGATGTCGTCGGGGATGACGAAGCCGCGGCCGTCGAGGGCGGCCCACACCTTCGCCGCCCGCACCAGCTGCAGGGTGGCGCGCGGGCTCGCGCCGAGGCGCAGGTCGCTGTGGGTGCGCGTGGCCTGCGCGAGCGCCACGGCGTAGTCCTCGATCGCCGGGGCCACGTGCACCGCGCGCGCCCAGGCGATGAGCCCGGCCACCTCTTCGGCCGAGACGACCGGCGCGAGCTGGTCGAGAGGGTTCACGGTGTCGCGCTGGCGGAGCATGAGCGCCTCCGAGCGCGGATCGGGGTAGCCCATCGAGATGCGCATCATGAAGCGGTCGCGCTGCGCCTCGGGGAGCGCATACGTGCCCTCCATCTCTAGCGGGTTCTGGGTGGCGACCACCAGGAACGGGTCGGGCACGTAATGGGTGCGGCCGTCGACTGTCACCTGGCGCTCCTCCATCGCCTCCAGCAGTGCCGACTGCGTCTTGGGGGAGGAGCGGTTGATCTCGTCGGCGATGACGATGTTCGCGAAGATCGCGCCCTGCTTGAACTCGAACTCGCGCTCGACCGGGTTGTACACGCTCACACCCGTCACGTCGCCGGGCAGGAGGTCGGGCGTGAACTGGATGCGGCGCACCGTCGCGTCGACGGAGGTGGCCAGCGCCCGTGCGAGCATCGTCTTGCCCACGCCGGGCACGTCCTCGATCAGCAGGTGCCCCTCGGCCAGCAGGCAGACCAGCGCGCTGCGCACCGCGTCGGGCTTGCCGTCGATCACGCTGCCCACCGCGTCGAGGATCGCGTCGGTGACGCGCGCGAACCCCTCCGCCGTCAGCGCGCCGGCCGCCGAGGCGTCACCGGCTTCCATCGATCGGGCATCCGTCGCGGTGTCGACCATCGAGGCCTCCTGTTCCGCCTCCGCGGAGCCGGGTCGGGGGTGGCAGCGGGCGTCCTCGCCCACGGTTCTGATCCTAATCGCGGGGCGCGGGGGAGGGCACTGGGAGATCGCTGGATGCCGCGTCCCCGCGCGGTGCGGTCCGGCGGCGCGCGGCGGGGTCGTGCGGACGGGTTAGACTGGACGCAGCTCTCCGCGAGGCGGCATCCAGGCCAACTCCCCCAGGACGGAAACGTAGCAAGGGTAACCAGGCTCTGCCGGGTTCGCGGAGAGTCTTAATTTTTCCCCGCGCCTCCAGTTGCTCAGCGGCCGCCGGGTCAGCGACCGGCGGCGAAGGGGCCGTCGAGCACCGCCCACTGCAGCAGCATGATCGTCTTCGCGTCCTGGATGCGCCCGTCGCGGATCATCGCGAGCGCCTCGTCGATCGCGGGCTCGAGCAGCTCGATGTGCTCGCCCTCCTCCGCCAGCCCGCCGCGATCGCCGGTGCGCACCGAGCCGTCGTAGGGCGCCGCGAAGAAGTGCAGGCGCTCGGTGACCGAACCCGGGCTCATGTACACGTCCCACACGTGCTCCAGCTCGCCGATGTCGACGCCGGTCTCCTCCGCGGCCTCGCGCCGGATGGCGGTGGCCGGGTCGTCCTCGTCGAGGAGGCCCGCCGCCGTCTCGACGAGCACGCCGTCGGGGTGGTCGTTGACGTAGACCGGATAGCGGAACTGCCGGGTCAGCAGCACGGTGCGCCGGCGCGGGTCGTACAGCAGCACCGTCGCGCCGTTGCCCCGGTCGTACGTCTCGCGCTGCTGCGTCTCCCACTCGCCCGCTGGTCCCCGGTACTCGAGCGTCGTGCGCCGCAGCACGTGCCACGCCGAGGCGAGCACCTCGACGTCCGTGACGCGCACATCGGGGTTGCGGTCCAGATCGCGGCCGGTCCGGTCGAGGCCGGTCCTGCCGCGGTGGTCGGGGACGTCGATGCCGGGTCGCGAGGCTGTCATGGTCCGAGCGTAGGACGAGCGGGGACGGATGCCGGCGGCCCGGCGGCTTTGATCCGGCCGGTGCGCCTGGCCGCGGTGTCGCGCCCGCCCATAGGCTGGAGGGGTGGCGCAGAGCATCTACATCACGTCGGCAGAAGGCCACTCCGGAAAGTCCACGGTCGCGCTCGGGGTGCTCGACGCGCTGAGCCACGCGACTCCGCGCGTCGGCGTCTTCCGCGCCATCGCGCGATCCACGCTCGAGCGCGACTACGTGCTCGAGATGCTGCTCGACCACGACGGGGTCGACCTGCCCTACGACGAATGCGTCGGGGTCACCTACGACGACGTCCGGCAGGATCCGGATGCCGCGCTCGCGGCGATCGTCGAGCGCTACAAGGCCGTCGAGGCCCAGTGCGACGCGGTCGTCGTGCTCGGCAGCGACTACACCGACGTCGGCAGCCCCGCCGAGCTGGCGTACAACGCGCGCATCGCGGCCAACCTCGGGGCGCCCGTGCTGCTGGTGCTCGGCGGCCGCTCGGCCCAGAACGAGACGCAGCCCGAGGCGCTCGGCTCGTCGCTGGCGCGCACGCCCGCCGAGATGGGGCAGATCGCCGATCTCGCGCTCGCCGAGCTTGCGCACGGCCGCGCCAAGCTCTTCGCCGTCGTCGCCAACCGCGCCGACCCGGTGCGCGCCCACGAGACGGTCGCCGCGATCCGCCGGTCGGTCGACGCCCACGCGGGCGGGGGTGCGGCCTCGGCGACCACGACGGCGCCGGTGCCGGTGTGGGCGATCCCCGAGGACCGCTTCCTCGTCGCCCCCTCCATCCGCGGGATCATGCGCTCGGTCGACGGCGAGCTGCTCGCGGGCGACCCCGACCGCCTCACCCGCGAGGCGCTGGCGGTCGTCGTGGCGGGCATGTCGATGGTCAACGTGCTGCCACGGCTGCTCGAGGGAGCCGTCGTCATCATCCCGGCGGACCGCTCCGAGGTGCTGCTGGCGACCCTGCTCGCCAACGCGTCCGGCACGTTCCCGTCGATCTCGGGCATCGTGCTCAACGGCGGCTTCGAGCTGCCCGAGCCGGTGACGCGCCTCATCGACGGGCTCGGCTCGAAGGTGCCGATCATCACGACCGAGCTCGGCACGTACGAGACGGCCGTGCGCATCATGGGCACGCGCGGCCGGCTGGCCGCCGACTCGCAGCGGCGGTACGACACGGCGCTGGCGCTGTTCGAGCAGAGCGTCGACACCGACGAGCTCCTGGTCGCCTTCGGGCTCGCCCGCGCGACGGTCGTCACTCCGCTGATGTTCGAGTTCCAGCTCATCGAGCGCGCCCGCTCGCAGCGCAAGAAGATCGTGCTGCCCGAGGGCGACGACGACCGCGTGCTGCGGGCCGCGGCCACCGTGCTCAAGCGCGGCATCGCCGACCTCGTCATCCTCGGCGAGCCGTTCGAGGTGCGGGCGCGTGCCATCGAGCTGGGCATCGACATCCAGGGCGCCGAGGTGCTCTCGCCGCTGGACGCGGTGCACGTCCACAAGTTCGCCGAGGAGTACGCCCGGCTGCGGGCGCACAAGGGCGTCACGCAGGCGCAGGCGGCCGACACCGTCACCGACGTCTCGTACTTCGGCACTCTCATGGTGCACCTCGGCCTCGCCGACGGCATGGTGTCGGGCGCCGCGCACACCACCGCGCACACCATCCGGCCGGCGTTCGAGATCATCAAGACGAAGCCCGGCGTCTCGGTCGTCTCGAGCGTCTTCCTCATGGCGCTCGCCGACCGCGTGCTGGTCTACGGCGACTGCGCGGTCATCCCCGACCCGACAAGCGAGCAGCTTGCCGATATCGCGATATCGTCGGCCGCCACCGCCGCGCAGTTCGGCATCGATCCCCGCGTGGCGATGCTGTCGTACTCGACGGGGGAGTCCGGCACCGGCGCCGACGTCGAGAAGGTGCGCGAGGCGACGGCCCTCGTGCGCTCGCGGGCGCCGGAGCTGCCGGTCGAGGGGCCGATCCAGTACGACGCGGCCGCCGACGCCGCGGTCGCCGCCGCCAAGATGCCGGGATCGGCGGTGGCGGGGCGGGCCACGGTGTTCGTCTTCCCCGACCTCAACACCGGCAACAACACCTACAAGGCGGTGCAGCGCTCCGCCGGCGCCGTGGCGATCGGCCCGGTGCTGCAGGGGCTCAACAAGCCCATCAACGACCTGTCGCGCGGCGCGCTCGTCGACGACATCGTCAACACCATCGCGATCACCGCGATCCAGGCCCAGGGGGAGTAGCCGGTGCCCACGTCGCTGCGGGTGCCGAGGCATCCGTCGTCCATGTCCCGATTTCTCGCCTGCATGTCCCGAAATCGACCCCAGAACGCGCCTGGAATGGAAGAAATCGGGACATGCGCAGAGGCGGATGCCGTAACCGAGCTCAGAGGAGCAGCTGAATGACCCCGGTGCTCGTCATCAACAGCGGCTCGTCGTCGTTCAAGTACCAGCTGCTCGACATGGACACCGAGCGCACCCTCGCCTCGGGCCTCGTCGAGCGCATCGGCGAACCCGTCGGGGTCGCCCGGCACACGGTCTACGCCGCTTCCGGCGAGGGCCCCGCGCCGACCTTCCTCGACGCGACGCGCACGCGGGAGCTGCCGATCGCCGACCACACCGCGGGATTCGGGGTGATGCTCGACGCCTTCGCGTCCGACGGCCCGTCGCTCGCCGAGACGCCGCCGGTCGCCGTCGGCCATCGGGTCGTCCACGGCGGAGCGCGCTTCTTCGAGCCGACCCTCATCACGCCGCTCGTCGAGATCAACATCGACGAGCTCTCGGTGCTCGCGCCGCTGCACAATCCCGCCAACCTTGCGGGCATCCGCGCGGCGCGTGAGGCGTTCCCCGACGTGCCGCACGTCGCCGTGTTCGACACCGCCTTCCACGCCACCCTGGCTCCGGAGGCCTACACCTACGCGATCGACGCGGAGGTGGCTGCATCCCACCGCATCCGGCGCTACGGCTTCCACGGCACGTCGCACAAGTTCGTCAGCGAGGCGGCGGCCGCCTTCGTCGGGCGGCCGCTCGCCGATCTCAAGCAGATCGTGTTCCACCTCGGCAACGGCGCGTCGGTCACGGCGATCGACGGCGGACGCTCGATCGACACGTCGATGGGCTTCACGCCGCTGGAGGGACTCGTGATGGGCACCCGCTCGGGCGACATCGACCCGGCGGTGCTGTTCCAGCTCGCGCGCCGCGCCAGCATGTCGATCGACGACCTCGACGACCTGCTGAACAAGCGGAGCGGTCTGCTGGGCCTGGCCGGATCGAACGACCTGCGCGACATCCGGGCCGCGATCCAGCGCGGCGAGCCGCGCGCCATCCTCGCCTTCGAGGTCTACGTGCACCGGCTGCGGTCGTACGCCGGCGCCTACCTCGCGCAGCTCGGCGGCGCCGACGTCATCTCGTTCACCGCCGGGGTGGGCGAGAACGCCCCGCACGTGCGCGCCCGCGCCCTCGAGACGCTCGGCTTCGCCGGGGTCGAGATCGACCCGCAGCGCAATGAGAGCCCGGATCGCGGCATCCGGATCATCTCGACGGATGCCTCGGCCGTGACTGTCCTGGTGGTTCCGACCGACGAGGAGCTCGAGATCGCCCGTCAGGCGATGAGCATCGCCGGGGCGTGAGCGTCACGGGTGTCGACCGGACACCCGCCCGCATTACGCTTGCTGGACGGCCCGAGGACGCGCCGACGCACACCCACCCGCTCCCGGAGGTTCTGTGGCCCACGACGCCTTGCCCGATCTGACCGCCTTCGACGCCGTGCTGTTCGATCTGGACGGCGTCCTGACGCCCACCGCCGAGGTGCACATGCACGCCTGGCAGTCGATGTTCGAAGAGCTCTTCGCCGCATGGGACATCACCCCGCCGTACACCGAGCGGGACTACTTCGATCACCTCGACGGCAAGAAGAGGTACGACGGGGTCGCGAGCCTGCTGCGCTCGCGCGACGTCGAGGTGCCGTGGGGAGACCCGTCGGACGACCCGGCCGCCGACACCGTCTGCGGCATCGGCAACCGCAAGAACGCCGTCTTCGAGCGCGTGCTGCGCGCCGAGGGCATCGCCGCCTACCCCGGCTCGCTGCGGCTGCTCGACGTGCTGGGCGCCGCGGGCACGCCGGTCGCGGTCGTCTCGAGCTCGAAGAACGCCGAGGAGGTGCTCGCCGCCGCGGGCATCCGCGAGCGCTTCGCCGTCGTGATGGACGGCGTCATCGCCGAGCGCGACCACCTCGCCTCCAAGCCCGCACCGGACGTCTTCGTCGAGGCGGCGCGGATGCTGGGGGTCGACCCCGCGCGCAGCGCCGCGGTCGAAGATGCGCTGAGCGGCGTCCAGTCGGCGGCCGCCGGCGGATTCGCACTCGTCGTGGGCGTGGACCGGGGCGCGGGCGCGGAGGCGCTCGCGGAGGCCGGCGCCCATGTCGTGGTCCAGGACCTGGAGGAGTTCGTACGATGATCGACCGCGACCGCTTCCCCGTCGACCCGTGGCGGCTCGTCGAGACGTCGTTCGACCTCGCCGACGCCGGTGTGACCGAGACCCTGTTCGCCGTCGGCAACGGCTACCTGGGCCTCCGGGGCAATCACTCCGAGGGGCGCTTCGCCCACGAAGAGGGAACCTTCATCAACGGGTTCCACGAGACGTTCCCCATCCGGCACGCCGAGCAGGCGTACGGGTTCGCCGAGGTGGGCCAGACCATCATCAACGCGCCCGACGCGAAGGTCATGCGCGTGTACGTCGACGACGAGCCGCTCTCGCTCGACATCGCCGACCTGCGCCAGTACGAGCGCGTCCTCGACATGCGCGACGGCGTGCTGCGCCGCCACCTGCTCTGGATGACGCCCTCGGGCAAAGAGGTGCAGATCGACGTCGAGCGGCTGGTGTCGTTCGAGGAGAAGCACCTCGCGGTCCTCAGCGTCGAGGTGACGGTGCTCAACGCCGACGCCCCGGTCACGATCAGCTGCCAGCTCATCAACCGCCAGGACGGCGAGGACGTGTACGGCGGCACGCCGCTGGCGGCCACGCGGGCTTCCGCCAAGGCCACCTTCGACCCCCGCAAGACCGAGAAGCTGCACGAGCGCGTGATGCAGCCGCAGGAGTACTGGCAGGCCAAGCTCCGCTCCGCGCTGTCGTATCGCGTCACCGACTCGGGCATGACGATCGCCGTCGTCGCCGACCACGTCGTCGACACCGACAACGAGTACAGCGCCCGCACGCTGATCGAGCCCGACATCGCCAAGAACGTCTTCCGCGTACAGGCGCGCGCGGGGGTGCCCGTGCGGGTGACCAAGCTCGTGAGCTACCACACGTCGCGCGGCGTGCCGGCGCGGGAGCTCGTCGACCGCGGCCGCCGCACCCTCGACCGGGCGCTCGCGGTCGGGGTCGACGCGCTCCGCGCGCAGCAGCGCGCGTGGCTTGACGGCTTCTGGGAGCGCTCGGACGTGCGCATCGGCGGCCACGACGATCTGCAGCAGGCGACCCGGTGGTGCCTGTTCCAGCTCGCGCAGGCCGCGGCGCGCGCCGACGGCCTGGGCGTGCCGGCGAAGGGCATGACCGGCTCGGGCTACTCGGGACACTACTTCTGGGACACCGAGATCTACGTGCTGCCGTTCCTCGCGTACACGACGCCGCTCTGGGCGCGCAACGCGCTGCGCATGCGCTACCTCATGCTGCCGGCGGCACGGCGGCGCGCGTTCCAGCTCAACGAGGCCGGCGCCCTCTTCCCGTGGCGCACCATCAACGGCGAGGAGGCGTCGGCGTACTATGCCGCCGGCACCGCGCAGTACCACATCAACGCCGACGTCAGCTATGCGCTCGCGAAGTACATCCGCGCCACCGGCGACGACGAGTTCCTCTTCCGGGAGGGCGTCGACATCGCGGTCGAGACCGCACGGCTCTGGGCGACGCTCGGCTTCTGGCGCTCCAACGACGGCGTGCTGGACGGGGAGGGCGACACCTTCCACATCCACGGCGTGACGGGTCCCGACGAGTACACGACGGTCGTCAACGACAACCTCTTCACCAACGTCATGGCGCGCTTCAACCTGCGCTTCGCCGCCCGGACGGTGCGCGAGATGGCCGAGGTCGACGGCGACGTGTACCGGCAGATGGTCGATCGCCTGTCGCTGGAGCCCGGCGAGCCCGAGGCCTGGGAGCGGGCCGCCGAGGCCATGCACATCCCGTTCAGCCCGGGTCTCGGCATCCACCCTCAGGACCACGTGTTCCTGGAACGCGAGATCTGGGATCTCGAGAACACCCCGCCCGACAAGCGGCCGCTGCTGCTGCACTTCCACCCGCTGGTGATCTACCGGTATCAGGTGCTCAAGCAGGCCGACGTCGTGCTGGCGCTGTTCCTGCAGGGCAACCACTTCTCCGACGAGGACAAGCTCGCCGACTTCGAGTACTACGACCCGCTGACGACGGGCGACTCCACGCTGTCAGCGGTCGTGCAGGCGATCCTCGCCGCGGAGGTCGGGTACCAGGATCTCGCCCTGGAGTATTTCCGGCAGTCGATCTTCGTCGACCTCGGCGACCTGCACCACAACGCCGCGGACGGCGTGCACGTCGCGTCGGCGGGCGGTGTGTGGACCGCCCTGGTCTCGGGCTTCGGCGGCATGCGCGATCATTTCGGCGAGCTGTCGTTCGACCCACGCCTGCCCGCCGACTGGCCGTCGCTCGAGTTCGTGCTGCACTGGCACGGAACCCGCCTCGAGGTGACCCTGACGCGCGACGAGCTGCGCGTGCGCGCGGCCGACGGCGACCCGGTCGGCTTCAGCGTGCGCGGCGTCGGCTACGTCGTCGGCCCGGGCGAGGACACCGTGGTCGCGCTCGACGGCCAGGGGCCGGTGATCGCCGGTCGCCCGACGCTCCGCGAGCTCGGCGACGCACGGCGCGAGGACGGCTCGCTGCTGTCGGCGTCGGTGCCCACCGTCACCTCGGCGATCCCGATCGTGGTGGGTGCCGCCGACGTGGAGTACGGCGCCGACGTCTAGCGGCGCCCGTCGACGTCGGAGATCCGGCGGGAGAAGGACCGATTCGCCGCAATCCGTCCTCCTCTCGCCGGATCTCCTTCTTCCGCGGGCGAGCCCTCGTCCCAACCGCGCGCCGGCGGCTTCACGCGCCAGCGCGCCCGCCCGCCGGTGTCACGCGCGGGCGAAGAACTCCCGCTCGTGCGTCATCGACGTCGCGAACGCCGCGCTCATGCGCTGCCGCTCGCGGGGGCCGGCCCCGCGAGCGGCCGCGTCGGCGATCTCGATCGCGCGCGCGGTCGCGGCGGTGAACGCGGGGGCGGCGTACATCGCGAGCCAGTCGTCGTACGGATGCCCGTCGTGGCGCCGCGCCGCGAGCCGAACCCCGAGGTCGGTGTACAGCCAGAAGCACGGCAGCAGCGCCGCCACGAGTTCGCCGTAGGAACGTGCCGACGCGTGCAGGTGGTTCGTGTAGGCGAGCGTCTGCGGCGCCGGGGCGACGGTCGCCGAGCCCAGGTGCGCCTCGTGCAGCCGCCGCTCCTCGACGATCGAGGACTCCGCCGACCGCGCCCAGAAGGCCTGCTCCTCGGGCGTGGGGGCGAGCGCGCTCGCCGTCGCCAGCACGCGCGAGTACTCGCCGAGGTAGAGCGCGTCCTGCGCCAGGTAGCGCCGGAACGTCGCGCGGGGCAGCGTCCCGTCGCCGAGCCCGCGCACGAACGCCAGGTCGTCCACCTGCGCGCGCACGGCCGCGGCCTCCTCCCACGCCCGTGCGGTCCACGACTCGACGTCGGCCGAGGTGCGCAGCTCGTGGAAGTGATCGATCGGCCCGTTCCCCTCGCCCACGCGCAGCGCGTCGGCGTGCTCCAGCGCGCCGGTGAGCCAGGTCTTGGCCCGGTCGAGCGCCTGCGGCCAGGTCGCACCGCCCGCGCCGAGGGTCGCCATCGCCGACGAGAGCGAGCATCCCGTGCCGTGGTTGTTGCGCGTCGCGACACGGGCGCCGGCGATCTCGCGCACGCCGCCGCCGGGGGTGACGATCGCGTCGGGGCAGTCGGCGCCGGCGAGGTGCCCGCCCTTGAGCAGCACGGTGGTGCCGGTCTCGGCTGCGAGCGAGCGCGCGTCCTCGACCGCCTGCGCCCACGTCGTCGCCCGGGCCCGCCCGGCGAGCACCGCGAGCTCCGCGAGGTTCGGGGTGACGAGATCGACCTCGCCGGTGAGCCGGCGCAGGGCGTCC
Source organism: Microbacterium sp. M3 (assembly GCF_033548675.1). Taxonomy (NCBI): domain Bacteria; kingdom Bacillati; phylum Actinomycetota; class Actinomycetes; order Micrococcales; family Microbacteriaceae; genus Microbacterium; species Microbacterium sp. M3. Next base: position 453,300 of record NZ_JAWTZT010000001.1, on the reverse strand, counting down.
TCGGCCGCCGGATCGAGCAGGCGATCACCGCTCGTGGCCACCATGACCGGATCCAGCACCACGACCGGCGGGCGCACGCGACCGAGCCAGTCCCGCACCGCGGCGATGATGTCGGCCGACTGCAGCATGCCGATCTTCACCGCGTCGATCTCGACGTCGTCCGACACGGCCTCGAGCTGGGAGACCAGGAACGCCACCGGCGGCACGTGCAGCTCGCGCACGCCGCGCGTGTTCTGCGCCACGAGCGCGGTCACGACGGCCATGCCGTACCCGCCGAGGGCGCCGATCGACTTGAGGTCGGCCTGCACGCCGGCTCCGCCCGTGGGGTCGGTGCCCGCGATGCTGAGCACGCGCGGGATCGTCGCCCGGCGCCGGGCGGCGATGGGCGCGACGACGGCGGTGTCGGTCATCGCGTCACCGTCGCAGCCTCGAGCGCGAGAGCTGCCGCGGCCTCGAGCGCGGACGCGTCGGCCTCGAGCGCGGGCGCGTCGGCCGCCTCCCGCAGGGCGCGGGTCGCCGCCGCCGGGTCTTCGGCCCCGCAGATCGCCGACACCACGGCGATTCCGGCCGCGCCCGCGGCGCGAAGGCCGGGAATGTCGTCGATCCCCACCCCGCCGATCGCGACGCACGGCAGCGGCGAGCCGTCGGCGAACGACGCGAAGCCGTCGACCCCGAGTGCCGGCGGATGGTCGGGCTTCGTCGAGGTGGGCCGGATCACCCCGACCCCGAGGTAGTCGAGGGTGCCCGGAGGGAGAGCGGATGCCGCCTCCCGATGCCCAGCGGAGTTCGCGGTCCAGCCCACCACCGCGTGCGCGCCGAGCAGGCGCCGGGCGGTCTCGGGCGGGAGGTCGGTCTGGCCGAGGTGCACGCCGTCCACGCGTGCGCCGGCGTCGCGCGCGGCGACGGCGACATCGACGCGGTCGTTCACGACCAGCAGGCAGCGGCGGTCCACGACGTCCGAGAGCACCAGCGCCTGGCGCAGCAGCTCGCGCGCGGTGACGGACTTCGCCCGCAGCTGCACGACGTCGACCCCCGCACCGGCGGCGGCGTCGACCACCTCCCGCAGCCGGTCGAAGGGCAGCCGGTCGTCGGTCACGAGGTGCAGCGCGAGGCGCGCGCCCGGCCCGCTCATCGAAGCGCCGGCGCGTCGGCGACGCGCGCGTCGAGTTCGGCCGGTGCCGCGGCCACGGCGTCGAGGGCGTCGAGGAAGGCGACGGCGAACGATCCCGGGCCCTTCGCCTGGGACGCCGCCCGTTCCGACGCGACGGCGTAGAGGGCGGATGCCGCCACCGCCGCCTCCAGCGAAGTGCACACGCCGACGAGCCCCGCCATGACGGCGCCCAGCGAGCAGCCGCCACCGGTCACCCGGGTGAGCAGCGCGTCGCCGCCGTGGACCCGGATCGCCCGCTCGCCGTCGGTGATGAGGTCGACGGGACCCGACACTGCGACGACGCCGCCCGTGCGGAGCGCGAGGGTCCGCGCCGCGGCGGCTGCGGCATCCGTCCCGTCCGTCGCGTCGACCCCGCGACCGCCGGCGGCCTCGCCCGCCAGCGCGAGGATCTCGGAGGCGTTCCCGCGGATGATCGCGGGGCGGTGGTCGAGCAGCTCGGCGGCGAGGGCCGTGCGCACCGGCAGCACACCGACCGCCACGGGGTCGAGCACCCACGGGGTGCCGGCGCGGACGGCCTCGCGGGCGGCGTCGCGCTGCTCGGCGGTCGGGGTGCCGAGGTTCACCAGCACGCCGTCGGCGATGCCGGCGAACAGCCCGGCCTCGCCGGGGATGTCGCACATCGCCGGGGCGGCGCCGACGGCGAGCAGCGCGTTGGCGGTGAAGTTCGTCACCACCGTGTTGGTGATGCACTGCACCAGTGGGGCGTTCTCCCGCAGCGCCGTCAGCGCGGCGGCGGGGGAGAGGCGGTCGGACAGGTGGTCTTCGGCGCGCGCGTTCATCGCGACATCCCTTCGCTCGCATGATCGAGATCAGGTTCGACGGGTGTGCTCTCAGCCCGCTCGCGCGGGCACCCCGTGTCACTGCCGAGCAATCTAGCAGGCGATCCCGGCCGTCGAAGGGCGTGTTTCGGGCGGTCGCGGGCGATCGAAGCGCGCGGTCGCGATGCGGTGCGCGGAGCCCGGCAGCGCCCTCGTGACGCCGGGTCGACCGCGCGGTCGCGATGTCTGCCCCACGCCGTAGGCTGGGGGAGTGACCACCGCCCTCTATCGCCGCTACCGACCCGAGTCGTTCGGCGAGATGATCGGGCAGTCGCAGGTCACCGAGCCGCTCATGACGGCGCTGCGGGGTGACCGGGTGGGTCACGCCTACCTGTTCTCAGGCCCCCGCGGGTGCGGAAAGACCACGTCGGCCCGTATTCTCGCGCGTTGCCTCAACTGTGCGCAGGGTCCGACCGACACCCCGTGCGGCGAGTGCGACAGCTGCGTCGAGCTCGGTCGTGGCGGCGGCGGATCGCTCGACGTCGTCGAGATCGACGCCGCCAGCCACAACGGCGTCGACGACGCCCGCGACCTGCGCGAGCGGGCGGTGTTCGCTCCTGCGCGCGACCGGTTCAAGATCTTCATCCTCGACGAGGCGCACATGGTCACGCCGCAGGGTTTCAACGCCCTGCTGAAGCTCGTCGAAGAGCCTCCCGACCACGTCAAGTTCATCTTCGCCACGACCGAGCCCGAGAAGGTCATCGGCACCATCCGCTCGCGCACCCACCACTATCCGTTCCGCCTCGTGCCGCCCGCCGCCATGCTCGAGTACGTCGAGCAGCTGTGCGCCACCGAGGGCGTCGAGGTCGAGGCGGGCGTGCTGCCCCTGGTGGTGCGCGCGGGCGGGGGATCGCCGCGAGACACGCTGTCGCTGCTCGACCAGCTCATCGCGGGGTCCGATGCCGCGGCCGGATCCGACACCGTGCGCGTGCAGTACGCCCGGGCCGTCGCGCTGCTGGGCTACACCCACGCCGAGCTGCTCGACGAGGCCGTCGACGCGTTCGCCGCCGCCGATGCGCCCGCCGCGTTCGCCGCGGTCGACCGGGTCGTGCAGACGGGTCAGGACCCCCGCCGGTTCGTCGACGACCTGCTCGAGCGACTGCGCGATCTCATCGTCGTCGGCGCCACCGGCCAGGGCGCGGCCGCCGTGCTGCGCGGCGTCTCGAGCGACGACCTCGCGCGCATGCAGCGCCAGGCCGACGCGTTCGGTCCGTCCCGCCTCTCGCACATCGCCGACCTGGTCATCGCGACGCTCGACGACATGACCGGCGCGACCTCGCCGCGGCTGCAGCTCGAGCTGATGGTCGCCCGCGTGCTCGCGCGGGGAGCGGATGCCGCAGCCCCCGCTGGTGCGCCCGTGACTGCGGTCCCGGCCGCCGCCGTGCCCGCCGCGAGCGCCCCCGCCGCGCCGGCGGCCACACCGCCCGCTGCGGTCGCGCCCGCCGTCGGAGCCCCGACGGCTGCCGCTGCCGCCGGCGGAACCCCGACGCCCGCCGTTGCCGCCGCACCTCCCTCGGCCGCGCGCGAACGTCCGACGCCGGCGCCCGCCCCGGCGGCGCCCGCGCCGGTGCCCTCGGGTCCCGTGACCCTGGAGCGCCTGCAGGAGGCGTGGCCGCAGGTCCTCGGTCGCCTCGGTGACGTCAGCCGCTCGTCGTGGATGCTCGCCTCGGCCGCGCGCATCGTCGCCCTCGACGACGACGTGCTCACCCTGGCGTTCTCGAGCCAGGGCGACGTCGCCAAGTTCAAGCAGCTCGCCGCCGGCAAGGGGCCGAGCGAAGACCTGCGTCAGGCGATCCTCGCCGTGCTCGGCATCCGCGTGAAGTACATCGCCCGGCACGACCCCGCCGGCGGTGGGGGCGGCGCCGGGGGCTCCACGCCGGGCGGGCCCGGTGTTCCGCCCGCGGGCGCGTCACGCGAGCCGCAGGCCGCCCCGCCGGCCGCAGAGCCCGCGCGCTCCGGCGCTCCGGCGTCCGCGGTCGGGTCGTCGCCTTCCGCCTCGTCGGCGTCGGCGACCTCGCGTCCCTCAGCTGCGGCAGCGCCTCGGCCCTCGGCATCCGCTCCGCCGGCCGCCGCGCCCGCGCCTCGCGCGTCGGCGCCCGCGGCGCCGCGAGGTTCCACGGCCGGGGCGCCGGGTGCACCTCGGGGTGCGGCATCCGTTCCCGCCGCCGCGGCGCCCGTGACCGACTGGGCCGTCGCGCCCATCCCGTCCGACGACGACGCGCCGCCGCCCGACCCGGGTCCCGCCGCGATGCCGGCGATGGCACCGGGACAGTTCGCGGTCGACGACGAGCCCGAAGAGGCCGCGGCCGCCTCGCAAGGGCGCGTCGCGACCCTCGCCCCTCCCCGCGAGGGCGAGGTTCTCGCGCCCGCGGAGGTCGCCCCGTCGCTCGAACGCGACGACGACGAAGACGAGCTCTCCGAGACGGATGCCGCAGCCGACGTCCCGGTTCCCCCGACGGTGGCTCCGCCGCTGGCGCCGGTCGTGACCACGCGCAACGGGGGCGTGCAGCGCTACGGCGAAGCGGTCGTGCGGCAGGTGCTCGGCGCCACGTTCGTGCGCGAGGAGCCCTACGAGCCGCCGACGAGGTTCAGCTAGCCCATGTACGACGGCATCGTCCAAGATCTGATCGACGAGTTCGGCCGCCTTCCGGGCATCGGGCCGAAGTCCGCGCAGCGGATCGCGTTCCACATCCTGCAGACCCCGAACTTCGACGTGTCGCATCTCGCCGAGCTGCTCCGCGACGTGCGCGAGAAGGTGCGCTTCTGCGAGGTCTGCGGCAACGTGTCGGAGCAGGAGCGCTGCTCCATCTGCCGCGACCCCCGGCGCAACCAGACGCTCATCTGCGTCGTCGAAGACGCGAAGGACGTCGCCGCCATCGAGCGCACGCGCGAGTTCCGCGGGCTCTACCACGTGCTCGGCGGCGCGATCAGTCCCATCGCCGGAATCGGCCCCGACGACCTGCGCATCACCCAGCTCATGCAGCGGCTCGCCGACGGCACCGTGCAGGAGGTCATCCTCGCGACCAACCCCAACCTCGAGGGCGAGGCGACGGCGACCTACCTCAGCCGGCTGCTCCACACTCTCGAGATCGCGGTGACGCGCCTCGCCTCGGGGCTTCCGGTCGGCGGCGACCTCGAGTACGCCGACGAGGTCACGCTCGGCCGGGCGTTCGAGGGACGCCGCTCGGTGTGAGCCGCGGGGCCCCCGCGCTGTGCGAGCCGCCCGGGCCGTGCGGGCCGTGCGGGCCGTGCGAGCGCCCCGCGCTGCGGGCCGTGCGAGCGACCCGCGCCGCGCGCGGGGAGGAAGGCGCAAGCTGACGATGTCGGATCCCCGTCGTAGATTGGCGGTCGACCGCATCGCGCGCGGCGTCCTCGTCGCGCAAGCTGTGACGGTGACGACCTGGCACCACGCCCGCGGGCGGGCCCCGCACTTCCCTCGGAGACGCACCCATGAACACCTCGCAGCGCTTCGACACGCGGGCCTGGCTCCTGTTCGCCGCGATGGCGGTGCTGTGGGGCATCCCCTACCTCTTCATCAGCATCGCGGTGGAGACGTACTCCCCGGCCGCCGTCGTGGCAGGCCGCACCTTGCTCGGCGGACTGCTGCTGCTCCCGTTCGCGCTGCGGCAGAAGGCGCTCCGGCCCGCGTTCGCCAAGATCGGCTGGGTGCTGCTGTTCGGCGCCATCGAGATGGCCGGGCCCTTCCTCCTCCTGGGCCACGCCGAACAGACGCTGCCGTCGGGGCTCACCGGGCTCCTGGTCGCCACCGTGCCGCTCTTCGCCGCCATCATCGCGCTGGGCGGCGGAGACCGATCGGTGCTCAGCCCGGCGCGGGCGATCGGGCTCCTGATCGGGTTCATCGGCGTGTTCGTCATCGTCGCCGGCCCGGGTCTCGCCGTGGAGGGCGGGGGCGGCCTCATCGCGGTCGGCGAGGTGCTCCTCGTCGCGCTGCTGTACGCCATCGCCCCGTTCGTGATCGCGACCAAGCTGCGCGACGTGCCGGCCCTGGGCTCGATCACCCTGGCGCTGTTCGCGGTCGGATTGTTCTACACGCCCATCGCGTTCCTGACGCAGCACCAGGTGCCGACGGTCGAGAGCACGGTGTCGCTCGTCGCCCTCGCGGTGCTCTGCACGGCCGTCGCGTTCATCGTGTTCTTCGCGCTGATCGCCCGGGTCGGGCCGGTGCGCGCGCCGCTCTTCACGTACGTCAATCCCGTCGTCGCGATCCTGCTCGGCACGATCATCCTGAACGAGCCGCTGACGGTGGGGCTGCTGATCGGCTTCCCGCTCGTCATCGCCGGCTGCTGGCTCGCGGCCACGGGCGGCACGCTGCGGGCGCGCAAGTCCGAGGCCGACCTGCCGCCGATCGCCCCGAGCTGATCACGCGCCCGACCCGGCGCCGGCGTGCGGCCGCGGCATCCGATGTCAGCGGAGCACCTCGACGAGCACGATCCACGACACGAGCAGTGCGGTGACGATGGCGACGATCGAGCCGATCGCGAACCACACCAGACCCACCGGCTGGCCGGCCGCGAGCATGACGCCGCCGGCCAGGTACGCCGCCGGTGCGACGAAGCCGACGAGGGCTTTCACCCACCGGAGGCGATTGGCCGGATGCCGGTTCGCGAAGATCTGCCGCGACGCCTGCACCTGGAACGCCCCGGCGCCGACCGCGAACGCGATCATCGCCACACCGTAGGCGACGGGCCCGACCTCGGGGATGAGTCCGATCGCAGAGCCCACGAGAGCCAGCACGAGCCCAGCGATCCCGGCCGCGAGGCGGGCCGTGAGCGAGGCGGCCTTGATGATGTCGCCGATGTTGACGCTGGCGGCGACGATCACGAGACCGGCCAGCGCGGCCGTCGCGCCCACCATGGCCACGTTGAAGTCCGACCACGTCTCGATCTGCTCCATGCTCGGATGCTAGCGACGACGCGCCCCGGTGCCCAGGATCGGAACCTTTCGCCGACACGCCGGCCCGAGGCTGCCGCACGCGGCGTGTCGCCGCAGAGTTCCGATGTTGTGCCGCGCCTCGGGTCGGCCCTGTCACATGGCCGGGGGCGCATGAGCGCGTCCGTAAGATGGGACGTCGGGTGCGGCATCCGTTCTCGCCCACCCCTCGAGACACGCGTGGAGACTCATCGTGGCGCTGATCGTCCAGAAGTACGGCGGATCGTCGGTCGCGGATGCCGAGAGCATCAAGCGCGTCGCCAAGCGCATCGTCGACGCCCGCCGGGCCGGTCATGACGTCGTCGTGGCCGTGAGCGCCATGGGCGACACGACCGACGAGCTGCTCGACCTCGCGGCCCAGGTCGCGCCCATCCCCGCGCCGCGCGAGCTCGACATGCTGCTGTCGAGCGGTGAGCGCATCTCGATGGCCCTTCTCGCGATGGCGATCCACTCGATGGGGTTCGAGGCGCGGTCCTTCACCGGCAGCCAGGCCGGTATGATCACCACCGCCGACCACGGCTCGGCGCGCATCGTCGACGTCACCCCGATCCGGCTGCGCGAAGCGCTCGACGAGGGCGCCATCGTCATCGTCGCCGGGTTCCAGGGTTTCAACCGCGACACCCGTGACATCACGACGCTCGGCCGTGGCGGCTCCGACACGACGGCCGTCGCCCTGGCCGCCGCGCTGAACGCCGACGTCTGCGAGATCTACAGCGACGTCGACGGCATCTTCACCGCCGACCCGCGCGTCGTGCCGAAGGCCCGCAAGCTCGGCGTCGTCTCGGCCGAAGAGATGCTCGAGCTCGCCGCGAACGGCGCGAAGGTGCTCTACATCCGCGCCGTCGAGTACGCGCGCCGCCACGGCGTGCTGATCCACGCCCGCTCCACGTTCAGCTCGAGCGTGGGGACCTATGTGCTCGGCCCGGGGATGAGCATCCCCGACGGCCAAGAGGGAGAAGAGATGGAAGAGCCCATCGTCGCCGGAGTCGCCACCGACCTCGGCCAGGCCAAGATCACCGTCATCGGCGTGCCCGACGTCCCCGGCAAGGCGGCCGAGATCTTCAAGGTGGTCGCGAAGTCCGGCGCGAACGTCGACATGATCGTGCAGAACGTGTCGGCGGCCACCACCGGCCGCACCGACATCTCGTTCACCCTCCCGAAGACCGACGCGGCGACGGCGCTGAAGGCGCTCGCCGGGGATCAGCCCGAGATCGGCTTCGAGAGCCTCGTGCACGACGACCAGATCGGCAAGCTGTCGGTCGTCGGCGCGGGCATGCGCACGCACTCGGGCGTCTCGGCGACCCTCTTCGAGGCGCTCAGCGTCGCGGGCATCAACATCGAGATGATCTCGACGTCCGAGATCCGCATCTCGGTCGTGGTGCGCGGCGATGACCTCGCCGAGGCCGCCCGCGTCGTCCACACGGCGTACGGCCTCGACGGCGACGTCGAAGCGGTCGTGCACGCCGGCACCGGCCGCTGATCCACATCTGACGAAGACGGATGCCGCGGCCCGCGGCATCCGCTCCTCATCGGCGTCCGCTCGCGTCACCGCCCAGCAGGCCGGCCACGAAGGCTTCGACGATCTCGTCCGTCGACGTGTCGGGGTCGATCGACACCGTGAGCCGGTCGAGGATCAGGCCCTCGATCGCGTAGTGGAAGAGCGCGATCTCGAACGCCCCGCCCGGGAGCCCCGCATCCCGGTTGAACGCCACGTCGGCGGCGAAACCCGTCCGCATCCAGTCGCCGAGCGCTGCGGCGATCCCGGGGGAGCGCGCTGCTTCGAGCCGCAGCGTGAACAGCGCCAGGGTGACCTCGCGCTCCGACGTCAGCCGTCGCACGATGTCTCTCGTGTAGTCGGCGAAGAGTGCGGGGTCCGGCGCGCGGTCGCGCCACTGGGCATGAACCGCGGGATCGGGCGCGAGGCGCTCGCCGATCCGCTCCACCAGCGCGCCGACGAGCGCGTCCCTGGTGCGGAAGTAGTTGGAGGCGGTCCCGGTGGGCACCGCGGCGCGCGCGTCGACCGCCCGGTGCGTCAGCCCTCGCATCCCTTCCGCGGCCAGGACGGCGATGCCGGCGTCGGCCAGCAGCCGGCGTCTGTCCTCATTGCGTGCCATGCAGCCACGCTAGCGCAACCACGACATATGTCGTAGTCTCGATAATCACTACACATGTCGTGAAAGGACTTCCATGCGCGAACTCGTCTACTACGCCGCCGTCTCGCTGGACGGCCGCATCGCTGCGCCGGACGGGGCTTTCGACGCCTTCCCGATCGAAGGCGACCACATCGACGCCATCAACGCCGAGTGGGCCGACACTGTCCCCGGGCCGCTGTACGACGCGCTCGGGCTGACCGCGCCGCGCGGTCGCTTCTCGACGGTCCTCATGGGCTGGAACACGTTCGCAGCGGGGCTGCCGTTGACAGACGATCCCTACCCCCACCTCGAACAGATCGTCTTCTCGCGAACGCGCACTGCCGCCGACGTCGGCGCGGGCGTGCGCCTCACCGCCGACGACCCTCGCGGTGTGGTCGCGGACCTCAAGGCCCAGGACGGCGCAGACATCTGGCTGTGCGGCGGGGGAGTGCTCGCCGCACAGCTGCGTGACCAGATCGACCGGCTCGTGCTGAAGGTCAATCCCGTCGTGTTCGGCGACGGCCTGCCGCTCTTCGCCGGCGGCTACGCTCCCGACGTGTTCGTGCGCGAGCGCTCGCGTGCGTTCGACTCCGGCGTCGTGATGAACGAATACCGACGGGCCTGACACTGCGTCGCGGGCGGCGGGCCTGTTCGCGCCCGCCGCCTGCCGCGCGAAACGGCAGGAATCGCGCGCACCGTGGCCGTCGCGGGCGGTAACACCCGCGTCCCCGCCGGAGCGGCGGCGGTAGAATCGCCCAAACCCCGCGCGTCCGACGGCGTCCGCGCGTCCGCTCCACGCTTGTGCCCACGCTGAGGAACACCATGACCCGCATCTCTGACTCAGGAATCTCCGTCGCCGTCGTCGGCGCCACCGGCCAGGTCGGGACGGTCATGCGCGAGATCCTCGCCGAGCGCCGCTTCCCGATCCGCGAGCTGCGTCTGTTCGCGACCGCCCGCTCCGCCGGCACCGCCGTCGAGTTCGGCGGCCAGACCGTGATCATCGAAGACGTCGCGACCGCCGACCCGTCGGGCATCGACGTGGCGCTGTTCTCGGCCGGTGCGACGGGCAGCCGCGCCCACGCCCCGCGCTTCGCCGAGGCCGGCGCCGTCGTCATCGACAACTCCAGCGCGTGGCGCATGGACCCCGAGGTGCCGCTCGTCGTCAGCGAGGTCAACCCGCACGCGATCGCGAACCCGCCCAAGGGCATCATCGCCAACCCGAACTGCACCACGATGGCCGCGATGCCGGTGCTCAAGGTGCTCGACGCCGAGGCAGGCCTCGAGCGCCTCATCGTCTCGACCTACCAGGCCGTCTCGGGCTCGGGTCTCGCCGGCGCGCAGGAGCTGCTCGGCCAGGTCGAGGGCGTGCTCGCGCAGGGCAACACGATCGACCTCGTGCACGACGGCTCGGCGGTGGACTTCCCGCAGCCCGAGAAGTACGTCGCTCCGATCGCCTTCGACGTCATCCCCCTCGCAGGCAGCATCGTCGACGACGGCTGGAACGAGACCGACGAGGAGAAGAAGCTCCGCAACGAGAGCCGCAAGATCCTCGAGCTGCCCGACCTGCGTGTCGCAGGCACCTGCGTGCGCGTGCCGGTGTTCACCGGGCACTCGCTCTCGATCCACGCCGAATTCGCGCGCGACATCACGCCCGACCGCGCGCGCGAGATCCTCGCCGCCGCTCCCGGCGTGGTGCTCGAAGAGGTCCCGACGCCGCTGCAGGCGGCGGGCAACGACCCGAGCTACGTCGGCCGCATCCGCGCCGACCAGTCCGCGGCCGAGGGCAAGGGCCTCGTGCTCTTCATCTCCAACGACAACCTCCGCAAGGGTGCGGCGCTGAACGCCGTGCAGATCGCCGAAGTCGTCGCCGCGAACCTCGGCGTCCACGCCTGACGCGACCTTCTCGAGCGAGCGGATGCCGGGGCCCCGGCATCCGCTCGCTTTTCGTCTGCGAAAGAACAGGCGGACTTTCGGCCATCGAGCGGCCGCCCGGTCGGGGGTGCTTTCGGGCGGAACTAGAATCGTCTGGTGACCGCATCGCCCTCCGACGCCCTTCCCAGCCCCGACGACAGCGACCTTCCCACCGGAACGGTCGATGTCCTGCTGATCGGCGGCGGCATCATGAGCGCCACCCTCGGCACGCTGCTGCAGGAACTGCAGCCCGATCTCAAGATCGCCGTGTTCGAGCGTCTGAGCGACGTGGCGCTCGAGAGCTCGAACGCGTGGAACAACGCGGGCACCGGTCACGCGGCGCTGTGCGAGCTCAACTACATGCCTGAGGGCAAGGACGGCTCGGTCGACCCGGCCAAGGCGATCTCGATCAACGAGCAGTTCCAGCAGAGCCGGCAGCTGTGGTCGTCGCTCGTGGAGCAGGGGGTGCTCGACTCGCCGTCCACGTTCATCAACTCGGCTCCGCACATGACCTTCGTGCGCGGCGAGAAGGACGTGGCGTACCTCAAGAAGCGCTACGAGGCGCTCAAGGACGAGCCGCTGTTCGCCGGCATCGAGTACAGCGAGGACTCCCGCGTCATCAACCAGTGGGCGCCGCTGCTCATGCAGAAGCGCCGCAAGGGCGAGCCGTTCGCGGCCACCCGGGTGCCCGCGGGCACGGACGTCGACTTCGGCGCGCTGACGCGTCAGCTGTTCGACCACCTCGCCGAGAACGGCGCGGACGTCCGCACCAACACCGAGGTGCGTCGCCTCAAGCGCCTCGCCGACGGCACGTGGCGCGTCAAGTACCGCCGCACGGTCGGTCGCACGCCGGGCGAGATCCGCGCGAAGTTCGTCTTCGTCGGCGCCGGCGGTTGGGCGCTGAAGCTGCTGCAGCGCTCGGGCATCCCCGAGATCTCGGGCTACGGCGTCTTCCCGATCGGCGGTCAGTTCCTCAAGACCTCGAACCCTGCGATCGTCGCCCAGCACAAGGCGAAGGTGTACTCGCAGGCGTCGGTGGGCGCTCCGCCCATGTCGGTCCCGCACCTCGACACCCGCGTCGTCGACGGCGAGGCGTCGCTGCTGTTCGGCCCGTTCGCGACCTTCAGCCCCAAGTTCCTCAAGACCGGCTCCTGGTTCGACATCGTCGGCCAGGTGCGGCCCGGCAACCTCGGCCCGATGCTCAAGGTGGCGTGGGACAACCCGAGCCTCATCACGTACCTCGTCGGCGAGCTGGTGAAAAACCACGCCAAGAAGGTCGACAGCCTCCGCGTCTTCATGCCCACCGCGAAGGACGAGGACTGGACGCTCATCCAGGCCGGCCAGCGGGCGCAGGTGATGAAGAAGGACCCCGAGAAGGGCGGCATCCTGCAGTTCGGCACCGAGGTCGTGACCGGTGCCGACGGCACGATCGCCGGCCTGCTGGGTGCGTCCCCGGGAGCGTCGACGGCGGTGTCGATCATGCTCGGCCTGCTGAAGACCTGCTTCCCCGACCGCATCGACGCCTGGGAGCCGCGCCTGCGGGAACTCATCCCGAGCTACGGCGAGACGCTCAACGCGCGGCCCGCCGTCGCGCAGGAGTCGCTCGGCGAGACCGCCCAGACCCTCGCGCTGACGGCCTGACGCCACCATGCGGCTGTGGTCGGTGCATCCGTCGATGCTCGACCGCCGGGCGCTCATCGCCGGATGGCGTGAGGCGCTGCTCGCCCAGCGCGTGCTGATCGGCGGCACGCGCGGCTACACGCAGCATCCTCAGCTCGTGCGCTTCCGTGCGTGCGCCGAGCCGCTCGAGGCCATCGGGCACTACCTGATGGCGCTGCAGCACGAGGCCACCGCACGCGGCTACGCGTTCGACCGCGCACGCGTGCTGCGACCGGATGCCGCGACCCCCGGCATCCGCGTCACCACGGGGCAGCTCGCGTTCGAACTCGCGCATCTGCGCGCGAAGGTGGCGGTGCGCGACCCGTCGTGGCTGCCGCGGCTGCCCACGACCGCGACGGCGGCGCCGAGCTTCGTGCCCGTCCCGGGGCCGGTCGAGGAGTGGGAGCGCGGCACGCTCGAGCCGTAGCGGCGTTTCCACCCGGGGTGCTCCGAGGCAGAGCCGGTGCGTCCCGCGGCGCGGGCGGGACCCTTCCGCGAGTCGGGCTGGGGGCCGCCACGCACTACGCTCGGTTCGTGGCCAAGCTCTACTTCCGCTACGGCGCGATGAACTCCGGAAAGTCGACGTCGCTCCTGCAGGCCGCGTACAACTACGAGGAGCGCGGCCAGCACGTGCTGCTGGCCAAGCCGGAGATCGACACGAAGGGCGCCGATCAGATCGACAGCCGCCTCGGCGTCAAGCGCACGGTCGACTTCCTCATCGCTCCCGGCGACGATCTGCGGGCGCTCTTCGCCGAGCACCGCGCACGGGTGAAGCGGGATGCCGCGGCCGCCCTGGTGCCCGAGTCCGATGAGCACGAGGTCGACGTCGCGTGCCTGCTCATCGACGAGGCGCAGTTCCTCACGCGCGAGCAGGTGGACGACCTGCTGCGGATCGTCGTCTTCGACGGGGTGCCCGTTCTCGCCTACGGCATCCGCACCGACTTCCAGACGCAGGCGTTTCCCGGATCGGCGCGCCTCCTCGAGCTGGCGCACAGCCTCGAGGAGCTCAAGACCATCTGCCGTTGCGGGCGCAAGGCGCTCTTCAACGCGCGCCTGGTGGGCGGCCGCTTCGTGTTCGACGGCGATCAGGTCGCCATCGACGAGCTCAACGCCGACCGCGTCACCTACGAGTCGCTCTGCGCCGAGGATTATCTGCGGGCCTCCGGCGGGCGCCTGCAGTAAGCCCTCGACGCGGAACGGTCACGCCGTCTCGGGCGCACGCCGACCACGGCGGGGGAGCGGCACCAGCATCGAGGTCGAGCGCTGGTACTGGCGGTACGCGGGGTACTTCGCCGCCGAGATCGACTCGGTGAAGACTGTCGAGCCGATGAACAGCACCGTCAGCAGAGCAGGGCCGGCGATGGTCCAGTTGAGCCAGCCCCCGCCGTCGGCCACGAGCGCGACGGCGCCGAGGGCGTAGAACGCCCACCACTGCGCCTGCTCGAAGAAGAAGTTCGGGTGCCGGCTGTAGGCGAAGAGCCCGGTGGTGACGAAACCCGGCTCGAGGGTTCCGCCGGCGGCTTTCTTCGCGCGGTGGAAGTTCCACTGCTGCTGGTCGGCGACGGTCTCGCCGACGAGGAACGCGGCGAAGAGCAGAGCGAACGCGGCATCCCATCCGGTGAACGGCGTCGGATGCTGCCACGCGATGTACGCCGGCAGCGAGATGAGCACGAGCAGCGCGCTCTGGAACAGGACGATGAAGAGGAGGTTGAACACCTGGAACTGCCACCGCGTCATGCGGCCGCGCAGGATCGCCCAGCGGTAGTCCTCCATGCCGGTGTAACCGCCCTTGCGGGCGAAGTTGAACGTGAGGCGCACGCCCCACGCCGTCACCAGCACGGCCATGACCAGCAGTCGGGTGGCATCGAGCCCCGCCAGCAGCGCGGCGCCCGCGAAGATCCAGACGTACACGACCGGGACGATCGACCAGAGCCGGTCGATCCATGACGTCTCGTTGGTGAGGAGCGAGGTGATCCAGCAGAACGCGGCCGATACGCCCGCGACGATGAGGACGAGGAGGAGCGGATCCATGTGGTCAGAGTAGCGCCCGCCTCGGTCGATTCGCGTCATCCGGGTTGTCTGTGGTCCGACCACAGGCTATCGTGGTCAGACCACACGATGCCCTTCAACGAGGAGGGCAGCGGATCCGACATCGACGAGGAGATCCGTGGCAGGCACACCCGCTTCCGTTCCCGCGGTCGCTCCGGCACTTCCCCCGGCGCGTGCGTGGCGCGTCGTACTCGAGAAGATCGAGACCGACCTGCTCGACGGCACCCTTCAGCCCGGCGATCGCCTCCCCCCCGGAGCGCGAGCTCGCCGCCACGCTCGGCGTCGGTCGCTCGAGCGTGCGGGAGGCGCTGCGCGTGCTCGAGGTGATGGGGCTCATCCGCACCGGCACGGGGTCGGGTCCGACATCGGGCGCCATCATCATCGCCACCCCCGAGGGCGGCATGTCGGCCCTGCTGCGGCTGCAGGTCGCGGCCCAGGGCTTCCCCTTCGACGACGTCGTCGCCACGCGCCTCGTGCTCGAGTCGGCGGTCGTCGAGGCGCTCGCGTCCGACCCCGACCGTTCGATGGAGCGCGCACGTCGCGTGCTCGAGGCGATGGACGGCCTCGACCTCACGGCGCAGGAGTTCCTCGCACTCGATGCCCAGCTGCACCTCGCTCTCGCCGAGGCCTCGGGCAACGTCGTGATCGCCGCCATGATGGCCGGACTCCGCACGGCGATCGAGTCGTACGTGCAGGCGGGAGCCGCCGGTATCGCGGAGTGGGATGCCGCGGCCGCCCGTCTGCGCCGCGAGCACCACGCCATCCTCGATGCCGTGGACGCGGGCGACGGCGCCCGTGCCCGCGCGCTCGTCCACGACCACATCGCCGGCTACTACGCCGCCGCGGGTCTCGCCCGCCCGCAGGCCGTCGCCGATCTCACCCCACCCCTGAGCTGACCCCCGAGAGGTATCCATGGTCACCCGACAGTTCCCCAGGCCCGCCGAGCTCCTCGAGCTGATGCAGTTCAAGAAGCCCGAGCTCGACGGCCGCAAGCGCCGCCTGGAGGGCGCGCTGACGATCTACGACCTGCGCACCATCGCGAAGCGCCGCACTCCGAAGGCGGCCTTCGACTACACCGATGGCGCGGCCGAGGGCGAACTGTCGCTCTCGCGGGCGCGTCAGGCCTTCGAAGACGTCGAGTTCCACCCCGACGTGCTGCGCCCCGCCGAGAACGTGGACATGTCCACCGAGATCCTCGGCGGGCCGTCCGCGATGCCGTTCGGCATCGCCCCGACCGGCTTCACGCGCCTCATGCAGACCGAGGGCGAGATCGCCGGGGCCGGGGCGGCAGGTGCCGCCGGCATCCCGTTCACGCTCTCGACGCTGGGCACGACGTCCATCGAGGACGTCAAGCGCGCCAACCCCCAGGGGCGCAACTGGTTCCAGCTGTACGTCATGCGCGACCGCGAGATCTCGTACGGACTCGCACGCCGTGCCGCCGCCGCCGGCTTCGACACCCTGCAGTTCACCGTCGACACCCCGGTCGCCGGCGCGCGCCTGCGCGACAAGCGCAACGGCTTCTCGATCCCGCCGCAGCTGACGCTCGGCACGATCATCAACGCCATCCCGCGGCCGTGGTGGTGGTACGACTTCCTCACCACGCCGAAGCTCGAGTTCGCGTCGCTCTCGACGACCGGCGGCACCGTGGGCGAGCTGCTGAACGCGGCGATGGATCCCACCATCAGCTACGACGACCTCGCGATCATCCGCGACATCTGGCCGGGCAAGATCGTGGTCAAGGGCGTGCAGAACGTCGCCGACTCGAAGCGGCTCATCGATGCCGGCGTCGACGGCATCATCCTGTCCAACCACGGTGGACGTCAGCTCGACCGGGCGCCGATCCCGTTCCGCCTCCTGCCGGAGGTCGTGCGTGAGGTCGGCAAGGACGCCACCGTCATGGTCGACACCGGCATCATGAACGGCGCCGACATCGTCGCCTCGATCGCCCTCGGCGCGAAGTTCACCCTCATCGGCCGCGCGTACCTGTACGGCCTGATGGCCGGTGGCCGCCAGGGCGTCGACCGCACGATCGCGATCCTGCGCAGCGAGATCGAGCGCACCATGAAGCTCCTGGGCGTCTCGTCGATCGCCGAGCTCGAGCCCCGGCACGTCACGCAGCTGACGCGCCTCATGCCCCTGGCGGGGGCCCCGGCCGAGGCGGTGGCGGGCGGCGCGCCGCGCGTGCGGGTGACGTCGGGCACGGCTGCTCGCGCTCCGAAGTCGACGGCGAACGGGAAGACGGATGCCGCGGCCTCCCGCCCCGCGCGGACAACGGCGGCGAAGAGCACCGGCGCGAAGAGCTGACGCGTTTCGTTTCGTCGCTGCGCTCCCCGCTCAACGACCGGGCTCAGGCTCCGGTGGTTGAGCGCGCGAGGCTGCTCGCCTGTCACGACGTGTCGCTCACCGCGGCAGATTGTGACAGGGGAGCGGCTCTTGTCGTGCTGAGGGTTGCTCGCCTGTCACGATGTGCTGCGCGGGGCAGCAGGTGGTGACAGGCGAGCGGATGCCGCGTCAGACGCGGACCGGAAGCGTGGGGATCAGCTGCTCCAGGTACGCGACCGTGTCTTCCCAGCCGTCGACCGCGTGACAGCGCACCCCCATCGCGAGGACGGGGTAGTCGTTGCCCTCGGGGTCGAGGCGGTCCCCGACGAAGAGCATGTCGTCGAGGTCGATGCCGGTCTGCTCGGCGAGCTGACGCATGCCGTACGCCTTGTCGATGCCCTGCTCGGTGATGTCGACGGACGTCGACCCACCCGAGCGCACCTCGAGGTCGGGGAGGAGGGCGGCGACGGCGGCGCGGAGCGCATTCTTCTTCTCGCCCGTGGGATCCCACGCCATCTTCGCCGGGACGGGAGCCTGCTGGCCGAGGGCGGAGAACGTGATCTGCGAGCCGCGGTCCTCGAGGATGTCGCCCCAGGTCTCGGACTCCCACAGCCCGAGACGGCGGGCCTCGCCCTCGACGGCGGCCAGGGCGCGCGCCTTCTGGTCGTCGGTCAGGGACCGCTTGTAGACCGTGACGACGTCGTCGTCCGACAGCCGGTAGTACTGCGTGCCACAGGTGGGCAGCAGGTGCAGCCGGGCGCGCGCCTCGGACGAGGCGTCCGGAAGGCGGTCGACGACCTGTGCGGTGAACTGCGCGAGCTGCCCGCCCGAGATGATCGCCACCTCGACGCGCTCCGCGAGGGCGACGAGCAGGTCGCCGATGCGGGGGTCGATCGCGCTCTTGGACGGCGCGAGCGTGTCGTCGAGGTCGAACGCGACGAGGAGAGGGATGCTGTCTGCCACCGGGACCGCTCCTTTCATGGCAGAGGCTCCGCCTTCCGGCGGAGCCTCTGTGTGGTCGGGGTGACAGGATTTGAACCTGCGGCCTCTTCGTCCCGAACGAAGCGCGCTACCAAGCTGCGCCACACCCCGTTTTGCAACCCTCCGAGTCTAACCGATCGTCAGGGGTGCTGCTGACCATGGCCGGCGCGACGCCACGATGGACGTGCCGACGCTGAGCAGGGCGATCGCCAGCGCCGCGGGCAGGCGGAGGGCGGACGGATCGGTGCCTGTTGCCGCGAGCGCGGCGGGCGGCGCCGCAGCGGGCGCGGGCGGCACGGGCGTCGCGGGCGGAGCGGGCGACGGAGGAGCCGCCTCCGGCGCCGGTGCCGGCGGTGGCGGGGGCGGGGGCGCGACCACTGCGACCTGCGTCGGCTCGCCGAAGCGCTCCGTCCATGCGAAGTCGGGGCCGAGGTGAGCGGCGACGGCGGGGCTCTGTTCGCCCGCTCGGATGCTCCACACGGCGGTGTAGTGGCCGGCCGCCGTCATCGGCCAGTCCGACGTCACGGTGTAGGGCAGCGTCGGCCCGGTCACCGGGTCGGTGGCGAGCTGCAGCGTGCCGGCGATCTGCGCGTCGGGCGGGATCGCCGAACCGGGCACCGGCTCGGTCTCGGTGCGGTAGACGACCGCGTTCGCCACCACCGGCAGGAAGGACCCGTCCTCGGCGCGCGGCCAGGCGCCGTCGGAAACAGCGAAGGCGACCTCGTCGACATAAGGGCTGTTGATCTCGCCCGGCGCGGCGACCCGCGTCGAGATCGCAGGGGAGAACGGCGGGATGCGGGGCGCCGCGTCCGCTCCTGCCACGTCGAACTGCACGCGGCCGGCGGGTCCAGCCGTTTCCTGACCGCCGGGTGTCGTGTAGTGGCGCACCGCGGCCGCGAGCCCCGCGTCGAACCGCCCGACACCGGAGACTGCGTAGGGCCGGCCCTCGACGGGTGGTGCCGCGCGGATCGCGTAGGCCGAACCGGTGACTGCACCCTCCTGCACGGGAGCGCCGGAATCGGCGAAGACGGCGTTCGTCAGCGTGATCGTGCCGGTCGCGGGGCTGGTCGCGTCGACCCGCACCGTGCCGCTGCTCGGGTCGGCGGCATCCGTCGTGAACACCAGGCTGCCGCTCGCAGACGCGGGGCCGGCAGCGACCCGGGATGCCTCGTCGTAGAAGGCGACGGCACGTTCCTGAACGGCGCGGTCATGCTGCGGGGCGAGCGCCGACATCGTCCAGTGGATCGCGCCGGCGAGCGAGTCGCCCCGGTAGCCGAAGGCGTGGAGGGTCTCGTCGCGGTTGGCGGTCGCCTTGACCGCCCAGGCGACGGCCGCCGCTTGCACGGGGTCGTTCGTCTGCCCGTACGACGTCACCAGATGGTTGATGCCGGCGAGCTGCTGCGGCGCGAGGCCGGCGGCCGAGCCGCTGACACCGTGGTCGACGCTCTGCCCGGTCGGAGCCGGCGCGCCGGGCGTGATGCAGTAGGTGTGCACCCCGCCCACCAGCATCGAGCCGTGCCAGCCGTAGGCGGAGACGGGCGCCCAGGTGCCGAAACCGGCGCCCCGCTCGGCGGCGCCGGCGGGTGTCGGTGCCAGGAGTTCGATGCCGACGAGGAACAGGAAGACGACCGCGATCAGCGCGAAGGCGGGGCGAGCGGGCTTCGCGCGCCCGCGCCGACGGGAGAGCGGACGCGCCGGCAAGGTGACCGCGCGCATGCTCATTCGGCCGGCTCGACGACGGGCACGAGCGGTGCGTGACGCCCGAAGTGGGGAATCCGGGTCGTCTCACCGTCCGCGTCGCCGGTCGTATGCGCGAAGGGTGCTGCGATGGCCGTGATGGCGAGAGCGATCAGCAGCGCCAGCAGCCTCAGTCGCCCGGACAGGCCCATCCCGTGCAGCGCCGTCGTGGTGACGAGCATGTTCCGGAACTGATCGAGGTGCGGCGGAGTGGAGCGCGAAGCAGTCATGCAACGAGGATCGACCGAGCCGAAGCCGCTCGCCGCCGGATGGAGGCGAACTGTGGAGACGGCGTCGTGCGACGCGGCTGGGGAGGAACGGACGCCGAGCCGGAGCCGGCGTTACGCCCGGGGGACGAGCGTCAGGACCGACGCCTCCGGTCGGCACGCGAAGCGGACCGGAGCGTAGATGGAGTGCCCCAGTCCCGCGCTCACATTGAGCGGCACGGTGCGGCCGAGATGCGTCCACTCGCTGAGCCCTCGCGCCTGCTTCAGCGGGATGTCGCAGTTCGCCACGAGCGCGCCGAATCCCGGCACGCGCACCTGGCCGCCGTGGGTATGCCCGCCGAAGATCGCGTCGGCACCCAGGTCGACGAACGCGTCGAGCACGCGGCGGTACGGCGCGTGCGTCACGCCGATGGTGAGGTCGGCCGTCTCGCGGGCGCGCTGCTCGGCGACGAGGCCGGGGAGCGCATCGAGGTCGTCCCAGTGACGGTGTGCGTCGCTCACCCCGAACGCCGCGATACGCAGGCCCGCGGCATCCAACGATCCCACCGCGTTGTTAAGGTCGAGCCAGCCGAGCTCGTCGGTCAGGTAGCCGTCGAGGGCATCGGTGTCGAGGGGCTCGGGCTCGTTCTTCACCTTCGACGGGCCCGTGAAGTACTTGAACGGGTTCCTCGGCGACGGGGCCGCGTGGTCGTTCGAGCCGTGCACGAAGACCCCGGGGATGCCGCGCAGCGGATCGAACGCCGCACGCAGTCCGCGGAGGCCGTCGACGTGGCCCATGTTGTCGCCGGTGTTGACGATGAGGTCGGGCTGAAGCTCGGCCAAGGCGGCGATCCACTGCTGCTTGCGGTGCTGCCACGGCGCCATGTGCGCGTCTGACAGGTGCAGCACTCGCAGCGGCGTCGCCCCGGCGGGCAGCACCGGCACCTCGTGGAACCGCACCGTGAAGAGGTACCGCTCGATGGCGATGCCCCAGACCGAGGCCGCCGCGCCGACCGCCCCCACCGTGCCGAGCACGGTGAGGGCGGAGCGGGATCGTGTGGACGGCACTAGCCGTTACCGCCGCCGCCGCGGCCGCCGTTGCCGCCACCGCCGCAGTTGCCGGCGGCGTAGTCGACGGCGATCGTGGTGTTGCGGTTCACGACGCTTCCGACCGCGGGGTTCGTGGCGGTCGCACGGGTCTGCGTGCCGAGGCTCGCGTCCGTCGTGCACGCGCCGTCGCTGGCATTGCCGAACCCGGCGCTCCGGAGCGCGCGTTTGGCATCCTCCAGCGTGCGGCCCGAGACATCGGGCACGGCGATGCCCTCCCCGTTGCTGGGGTTGATCGTCACGGTGCTGCCGCCGGCGACCTTCCCCGCTCCCGGGTTCTGCGCCGCCACCACGCCGGCCGGCTGGTTGGAGTCGACCGGTGCGCCCACCTCGACCGTGAAGCCCGCGTCGGTCAGGATCTTCGTCGCCTCGTCGACCGTCTTGCCGATGACGTCGGGGAGATCCGTCAGCACCTGCTTCGTCAACTCCGAATCCGGAGCCGCGAAGCGGTCGCCGCCGTATGCGTCGTTGGCCGCGCCCTGGACGTTCCTCGTGATGGCGTAGCGGATGTCGGAGAGGCGACTGCCGTTGTAGTACGTCTTGAAGATGTCGCCGCCGCCCTGGACGTTGCCGGCCCAGGTCGCCGTGGCGACCTTCGTGCTCGACTCGACGAGCCACGACTGCAGCTCCTCGTGCGTTCCGGTCTTTCCGATGAGCGGCACGCCGTCGCGCGGGTTGCCCTGGCTTCCGGTTCCGCCGTTCATGACGCCCTGCAGGGCGTACGCGGCCGTCGCGGCCACGCGCGGCTCGAGCACCTGGTTGCAGGTGCGCTCGGGCTTCGGAAGGTCGTTGCCGTCGGCGTCGGTGACGCGGTCGATCACCTGCGGCTGGCAGTAGATGCCGTTGTTGGCGACGGTGGCATACGCCCCCGCGATCGCGAGCGGTGACACGCTCGCGGTGCCGATCACCGAGTTCAGCGTGTTCATGTCGACCGGCTTGTTGGTGTAGGCGTCGATCACGCCCAGCTTCGTCGCCACGTTGGCGATGTCGCAGTAGTCGAGCTTCTCGGCCATCGCCAGGTAGCCCGTGTTCAGCGACGAGGCGGTGAACTGCATCGGGGTGCCGAACCGTCCGCGGTCGCCGCCGAAGTTGCCCGTGGGCTTCACAGCGCCCGTCCCTCGGGTCTCGCCGCAGTACGTCATGTTCTTGAAGACGCGCAGCGTGCCGTTGAGCGTCTCGTTGACCGACTTGCCCTTCTCGAGCCAGTCGAGCAGCGTGAAGAGCTTGAACGTCGATCCGGCGCTGAAGCCGGTGGAGTTGCCGAACGTCTGGTCTCCCGCCCACACCTGTGCGGAGTAGTTCCAGTCGTTCGCGAACGCCGCGTCCTCGCTGAAGGTCGTGCTCTGCGCGATCGCCAGGACGCGGCCCGTGGTCGCTTCGATGCTCGCGGTGGTCGACCCGAATCGGCCGGTCGAGGGCACGGTCGTCCCCTGCCGCATCTCGATCGCCGTCGGGGCGCTCGCGGCCATCGCCTGCTCGGCAGGCGTCTGGATGCGGGGATCGAGCGTCGTGTAGACGTTGAGCCCACCGCGCTGCAGGGTCTCGAGCCGCTCGTCCCTGGTCTCGCCGAAGACGGGGTCGTTCTGGATGACGTACTTGACGTACTGGCAGAAGTACGCGGCACCTCCGGCGTTCGCGCAGCCCGTCTTGGGCTCCACGATGCTCGGGGTGATCGGCCAGACCGCGGCCTCGACGTACTGCTCACGCGTGATCTTGCCGTCGTCGAGCATGCGGCTGAGCACGTACAGCTGACGCACCTTCGTGGAGGTGTAGCCGTCCGCGGCAGCGAACTTCTGCTCCTCGGTGATGTCGCCCGACGCGACGAGCGCGTCGAGAGACGCGAGGTTCGCGCCTTCATCGATGACGCCGTCGGGCGCCTTGTTGAAGGTGGTGCCGTCGGAGCCGTAGATCGAGCCGCCGGCCTTGTCGATGCGGTAGCTGTTCGGGTTCTGCACCATGCCGGCGAGGGTCGCCGCCTGCGCCACCGTGAGGTTGGCGGCGGTCGTGGCGAAGTAGCGGCGGGCAGCGGCCTCGATGCCGTAGGTGATGCCGCCGAAGTTCGCGATGTTGAGGTAGCCGAGCAGGATGTCGTTCTTGGAATACTTCTGCTCGAGCGAGATCGCGTAGCGCATCTCCTGCAGCTTGCGCGTGTAGCCCTCGGCGCCCTCCGCCGTGGTCGCGTCGGTCCAGCAGTTGAGGAGCGCCTGCTCGCGGCTCGTCTTCACCTTCGGCTGTCCGGTCGCCTCGTCGATGACGGCCTCGCCGGCCTCGTTGGTCTCGTACTCGATCTCGGCGTTCTGCTCGCACTTCTGGATCAGCACGTTCTTGACGTACTGCTGGCTGATCGACGAGCCACCCTGCGTCTCGGACGCGCCGCCGGCGTTGGACAGGAGCGCGCGCGTGGTGCCGATGAGGTCGATGCCACCGTGCTGGTAGTAGCGCGGGTCCTCACTGGAGAGGAGCGCGTCGTACATGACGGGGTTGATCTGGTCGAAATCGACCGGGGTGCGGTCCTGCTCGAGGAACTGCGTCATCAGCTGCGCCTGCCCGGTGGCCGGGTCGGTGTAGTAGAAGTTGCTCGGAAGCATGAGCTTGTCGATCTCGAGCGAGCTCGGCAGGTTGTCGAACATCGTGATCGCGCGCTCAGCCGCGGTGCTCGTGATCGCGACCGCGGGGGTGACGGTCGCCGCGATGAGGACACCGGCTGCGGCACTGAGGCCGACGAGCCCGGCGAGTCCGCCGAACACACCGGTGGCCGTGCGTTTGGTATCAGGCATAGGGTTGATCGTAAGGGAACTAGCTGGGCGATTCCCCGACGGGCGCGCGCCCGCGGAGGTGTTTCACAGGCCCACCAGCCCTTCACCACCGCCCCAGCCCCGCATCCCCGAGGAGTCGCGATGACGACGTGGGAGTACCTCACCACGCCCCTTCTGATCCACAACACCGCCGCCATCCTCAACAACTGGGGCAAGCAGGGCTGGGAGCTCGTCCAGGTCGTGCCCGGCCCCGAGGGCGGGCTCGTCGCGTACTTCAAGCGCCCGTCCGGCGGCGGTCAGCAGAACGCCGGATTGGATGCCGCGGCCCAGGCTGCCAAGCAGTTCGAGGAGGCGTGAGCATGGCCCTCAGCGAGCGGCTCGCCGAACTCGGCATCGCACTCCCCGACGTCGTCCCTCCGGTCGCCGCGTACGTGCCCGCGAAGGCGCACGGCGACCTCGTCTACACCGCCGGTCAGCTCCCCATGGTCTCGGGCGCCCTGCCCGCGACCGGGAAGGTCGGCGAGGGCGACGGACTCGTGCCCGCCGACGACGCCAAGGGCTACGCGCGACAGAGCGCCCTCAACGCGATCGCGGCCGCCGCGGCCGCCGTCGGTGGGGTCGACCGGCTCACGGGCGTGCTGAAGGTCACCGGCTTCGTGGCATCCGTCCCCGAGTTCACCGGACAGCCGGGCGTCATCAACGGCGCGAGCGAGGTGCTCGGCGAGATCTTCGGCGACGCCGGCAGGCACGCACGTTCCGCGGTCGGCGTCCCCGTGCTCCCGCTCGACGCCCCCGTCGAGGTCGAGGTCGTCTTCACCTTCGCCTGATCGACGGTTCCCGCCGACGACGACAGAGCGGATGCCGCAGCCCGGGGCTGCGGCATCCGCTCTTCTTGTCGGACTACTTCACCTGCGCAGAGATCACCGACATGACGGCCGTGTCGGCGAGCGTGGTCGTGTCGCCGACCTCACGGCCCTCGGCGACGTCGCGCAGGAGACGGCGCATGATCTTGCCGGAGCGCGTCTTGGGCAGCTCGCCGACGATGTAGACGTCGCGCGGGCGGGCGATCGGCCCGATCTGCTCGCCGACCCACAGTCGGAGCGACTGCGCCAGGCCGTCGGGGGAGTGGGCGTCGAGGTAGGACTGCTTGATGATGACGAAGGCGACGACGGCCTGACCCGTCGTCTCGTCCGAGGCCCCGACGACGGCGGCCTCGGCGACCGCCTCGTTGCCGACGAGGGCCGACTCGATCTCGGTCGTCGACAGGCGGTGGCCCGAGACGTTCATGACGTCGTCGACGCGGCCGAGCAGCCACACGTCGCCGTCGTCGTCGAGGCGCGCGCCGTCACCGGCGAAGTAGAAGCCCTGCTTCTGGAACTTCTCCCAGTACGTCTCGACGAAGCGCTCGGGGTCTCCCCAGATGCCGCGGAGCATCGAGGGCCAGGGCTCGGTGACGACGAGCAGGCCGCCGTTGCCGTTGCCGACGTGGGTGCCGTCCTCGTCGACGACGTCGATCGAGATGCCGGGGAGCGGCACCTGGGCGGAACCGGGCTTCGTCTCGGTGACCCCCGGGAGGGCCGAGATCATGATCGAGCCGGTCTCGGTCTGCCACCACGTGTCGACGATCGGAGCGGTCTTGCCGCCGATGATCTTGCGGTACCACATCCACGCCTCGGGGTTGATGGGCTCGCCCACCGAGCCGAGCAGGCGCAGCGACGACAGGTCGAACTGCTTCGGGATGGCACGGCCGAGCTTCATGAACGAGCGGATCGCGGTCGGGGCCGTGTAGAGCACCGTGACCCCGTACTTCTGCACGATCTCCCACCAGCGACCCGGGTGCGGGGCATCCGGCGTCCCCTCGTAGAGCACCTGCGTCGCGCCGTTGGCCAGCGGGCCGTACGTGACGTAGGTGTGCCCGGTCACCCAGCCGATGTCGGCCGTGCACCAGTAGACGTCGGTCTCGGGGTGAATGTCGTGCACCACCTTGTTGGTGAACGCCGACTGGGTGAGGTAGCCGCCGGAGGTGTGGAGGATGCCCTTCGGCTTCCCGGTGGTGCCCGACGTGTAGAGGATGAACAGCGGGTTCTCGGCGGGGAAGGCCTGCGCCTCGTGCTCGCCGGAGGCCTGGGGCACGACGTCGTGCCACCACAGGTCGCGGCCGTCGGTCCACTCCACCTCGTTCTCGCCGCGCTTGACGACGAGCACGTGCTCGACCGTCTCCTGCACGCCCGTGCCGCGGTCGCCGAGGGCCAGGTCGACGGCGGGCTTCAGAGGTGAGACCTTGCCCTTGCGGTAGCCGCCGTCGGCGGTGATGACGAGCTTCGCACCGGCGTCGTCGATGCGGGCGCGCAGGCTGTCGGCCGAGAACCCGCCGAAGACGACGGAGTGGATGGCGCCGATGCGCGCCACAGCCAGCATCGAGGCGATCGCCTCGGGGATCATCGGCAGATAGATCGCGACGCGGTCGCCCGCGCCGACGCCGAGGCCCTCGAGCACGTTCGCGAGGCGCTTCACCTCGTCGGTGAGCTCGGCGTAGGTCACCCGGCGCTCGTCGCCCGGCTCGCCCTCCCACAGCAGCGCCACGCGGTCACCGTTGCCCGCTTCGACATGGCGGTCGAGGCAGTTGTAGGCGACGTTGAGCTCGCCGTCGGCGAACCACTGCGCGAACGGCGGGTTCGACCAGTCCAGCACCTCGGTGAAGGGCTTGTGCCAGTGCAGCTCGCGCGCCTGGTCGCCCCAGAACCCCAGCCGATCCGTGCGAGCCCGTTCGTAGAGCTCGGCGGTGGCGACGGCGTTGTCGGCGAACTCCGGGGTAGGCGCGAAGCGCCGGTCCTCGTTGAGGAGGTGGTCGATCTGGCTGCTGGCGGTCTGCGTGATCGGGTTCTGTTCGCTCATGGGAGCGCGCTCCTTTGCGGGCTGGGTCGAGGCCGAAGGGTGCCGGCGAGTCTGCCAGGAAATGTAGTCAGACCCGCCCGAACCGACTACCCCCGATAGTAGGTGCCGCCGGAATCTTGGACCCGACCGATATATCAGTGAGAATCCTCTCCTTTTCGTTTTGTCAGTACCCCTACCTCGCATATGCTGACCGGTGGCCGAACATCGATTCTGGCATTGCGGCGCCCGACGTCACCCCCCGAATTCGGGCCCGCGCACGGCGGCATCCCATTCCCCCCATGGGATGCCGCCTTCTTTTTCCCCGGCTGTCGTGCGCGCTGCGCGGTGGCCCTTCCTCCACAACGGCGGTCGGCGGCGCGCTCTCCACCGATGAGCTGAGCCGGCTCACCGGTGGCGCTCCTCGCTCCTAGCGTCGGGGACATGTCCGCTCCCTTCATCGCCCGTCCGCGCTCCGAGGCGATGGCGCGCACGGTGGCGGGAGGGCGAGCGGATGCCGCGACCCGGCCGGCGACGACGGCCGGCGGTGCGCGGGAGGCCGGGGTTCTCGGGGCATCGGTGGCCGGTGTGCAGCGCCTGGCGGAAGAGCAGCGCCGCGACGCCTTGGATGCGCAGCGTCGCGACCCGGCGGATGAGCGGCGTCGCGACCCGGCGGATGAGCGGCGTCGCGACCCGGCGGAGGGCCGCGCAGCGGGGGCGGCATGGGTACCCGCGCGTCCCGGATCCACGGGGGCGGTCGCGGCCGCTCCTGGTGCTCGCGACCCACGACGTGACGAGCCGGGACAGGCTCCCGCGGCTTCGCCCGGCGTGCCGGCGGTGCCGATGGTGCGCCGGGACATGTCGGAGCGGCATCCGGTGCTCGCTCCGCTCGCGGCCTACCTCGACGACGCCCGCGTCACCGACCTCTTCATCAACGGCGCGTCGGGCCTGTTCGTCGATCGGGGGGAGGGGGCGGTGCCTGCCCGCGAGTGGCGGGCGACCGAGGACGAGGTGCGTGATCTCGCGGTGGCGCTCATCGGGCTGGGCGGGCGGCACATCGACGACGCGGCTCCGTGCGTCGACGTGCGACTCGACCACGGCATCCGCGTGCACGCCGTCCTGCCGCCGGTCGCGCCGGAGGGCACGGCGATCTCGATCCGCGTCCCCCGGCTCGAGGTCCCGACGCTCGACCACCTGCACGGCACCGGCATGTTCGGCGCGCATGAGCGCGAGCGCCTGCGCGGGGCGGTCGCCGAGCGGGAGAATCTGCTGATCACCGGTGCCGCCGGCGCGGGCAAGACGACGCTGCTCGCGGCGCTCCTCGGCGAGTCGCCGGCGCACGAGCGGATCGTGACCATCGAGGACGTCGCCGAGCTGCGGATCGCACACGCCCATCACGTCCGGCTCGAGGCGCGCCAGCCCAACCTCGAGGGGAGCGGGGGAATCGGACTCGCCCGCCTGGTCCGCGAGGCGCTGCGCATGAGACCCGACCGTCTCGTCGTGGGCGAGTGCCGCGGCGACGAGGTGCGCGAGCTGCTCGCGGCGCTCAACACGGGCCACGACGGGGGCGCGGGCACGGTGCACGCCAACAGCCTGAGCGACGTTCCGGCGCGGCTCGAGGCGCTCGGCGCCCTCGCGGGGCTCGACGACCATGCGCTCGCGCGGCAGGCGGCCAGCGCCATCGGGCTCGTCATCCACGTCGAGCGGACGACGGGCGGCGGCCGTCGTGTCGCGGGCGTCGGCCGCCCCGTCGTGGATACGACAGGGCGGCTGGCGATCGAGGAAGTGCGATGGGCGGCGTGACTGCTGCGGGGGTGTGGCCGATCGTTGCGGCCCGCCGCGCACACCGCCCTCGCCGATCGGCATCCGCGACCTCGACGACGGATGCCCCGGCCGCCGTGCTGCGGCTCGCCGTGCTGCTGCAGGCGGGAGTCTCGCCGGCGCGGGCGTGGGCGCACCTGGCCGCCACGGGCGACCCGGTCGCGGCCCGGGTCGAGGCGTCCGTCTCCCGGGGTTGGTCGTTGCCCGCCGCCATCGCGGCGATCGGCGGCGACGACTGGCGCGACGTCGCGGTGGCCTGGCGCGTGGCCTCGGTCGTCGGCGCACCGCTGGCCGAGTGCCTCCGGAGCCTGGCGAGCGCGCTCCGGGATGCGCAGGAAGCGGCAGACGACGTCCGGGTCGCGCTCGCAGAGCCGGCCGGTACCGCTCGCCTCATGGGCTGGCTGCCGCTGGTGGCCGTCGCGCTGGGTGCGGCACTCGGGTTCGACACCTTCGCGACCCTGCTCGGGCAACCGCTCGGCATCGCCTGCCTCGCAGGAGGCGCGGTGCTCATCGTCCTCGCCCGGCGGTGGACGTCGCGGCTCGTCGCCGGTGCGCGCGGCGCGCATGTGGTTCCGGGACTGGACGCCGAGCTCATCGCCATCGCACTGAGCGGGGGAGTCTCGATCGACCGGGCGCGCACCGTCGTGAGCGAGGCCCAGGAGCTCGCCGCATCCGCGCCGACCGGTCCGGCGTCTCCCGCGACGGCACCGCCGGCCGTCGCTGCGGCGATCGCCGGTGCCCGTCCCGGCCCGCATGACCCGGCGCGGCGGGGCCGGCCCGGGCCGCGTCACCGGCCCGTCGATCTGCGGCCGGCCGAGGAGCAGGCGCGCGATCCCGAAGGGGTCGACTCCGTGCTCGCCCTGTCGCGCTCGGCGGGCGTGCCGGCCGTCGAGCTGCTGCGCGCGGCCGCCGCGCACGCGCGTCATCGAGCTCGTGTCGAGGGGCGCCTCCGGGCGGCGCGGCTGTCGTCGCGGCTGCTGATCCCGCTCGGCGTCTGCACGCTGCCGGCGTTCCTCCTGCTCGGCGTGGGGCCCATGCTGCTCAGCGTCATGTCGACGATGTCGATCTCGCTGTGACGGCGTCGATCCGCCGGCATCCCAGACCGTGCCCGCATCCATCCCGACCGAACGGAGACTGTCATGTCCTCTCCCCGCACCATCCACCGCATTCCGCGCCTCACGCGCCGTCGTGCCGAGCGCCTCTTCCTTCCGAACGATCCCGACGACACCGGCGCCGCCACGGCGGAGTACGCGATCGCGACCATGGCCGCCGTCGCGTTCGCCGGGCTCCTCGTCGTCATCATGCGCAGTGACGAGGTGCGCGGCATCCTCACCGAACTCGTGCGCCGCGCACTCACGGTGGCCTGATGCGACCGCGGCGGGGCGACGACGGCGGCGCGGTCGTGGCCGAGTTCGCGGTCGCGCTTCCCGCCGTGGTGCTCGTGCTCGTCGTGGGGGTGGGGGCGCTCGCCGCGGCGGGCCGTCAGGTGAGGCTGCAGGACGCGGTCGCCGACGCCGCGCGCCTCAGCGCTCGCGGCGAGTCCGAGGCGCGGGTGCGCGGTGCCGTCGTCGACAGCGTGGCCGGGGCATCCGTCGCCATCGCGCCGCGGGGAGACCTCGTGTGCGTCACCGCATCGGCGCCCGCCCTCTTCGGCCTGAGGGTGAGCGCCGCGGGATGCGCGCTGGCGGGCGGCCTGTGAAGCCCCGACGCGCCGAGGGTCGTTGATGCCGGGCAGCACGGCGGCGATCGGGGTCGTGGCGGCCACCGCGATCCTCGCGACGTCGCTCGCGGCCCTCGGCGGCGCGGCGGTCGTCGGCCAGCGGCTCGCTGCCGCCGCTGACGCCGGCGCCCTGGCCGCCGCCGACACGGCATCAGGGGCGATCACGGGGGTTCCGTGCGAGCGTGCGGCCGAGGTCGCAGCAGAATTCGGCGCCGGGCTCGAGTCCTGTCAGCTCGACGAGCTGATCGCGACGGTGACGGTGACCATGCCGTTCGCGGGGCTCACGGCGCGCGCGTCGGCGCGGGCCGGCCCACCGCCCTGATCCGGTCTCACAGCCCTCGTACCGGGAAGTGGCGTGTATGGTTTGCGTCGAAGAAAGGACGCCCCCGTTGGCAGAAGGCAAGAAGCTCGTCATCGTCGAGTCACCGACGAAGATGAAGTCGATCCAGGGCTACCTCGGCGATGGCTACGAGGTGCTCAGCTCTGTCGGTCACATCCGAGACCTCGCAGACAAGAAGAGCATCCCGGCCGACAAGAAGGAGGCCTACGGGAAGTACTCGATCGATATCGACAACGGCTTCGATCCCTATTACGTCGAGAGCGAGCGCGGCAAGAAGACCGTCGCCGAGCTCAAGCGCGCGCTGAAGGGGGCGGACGAGCTCCTGCTCGCCACCGATGAAGACCGCGAGGGCGAAGCCATCGCGTGGCACCTGCTCCAGACGCTGAAGCCCAAGGTCCCGGTCAAGCGCATGGTGTTCCACGAGATCACCAAGGACGCCATCCAGGCCGCCGTCGGCAACACGCGCGAGCTCGACCTCGCGCTGGTCGACGCGCAGGAGACCCGCCGCATCCTCGACCGCCTCTACGGCTGGGATGTCAGCCCGGTGCTCTGGTACAAGGTGCAGCAGGGCACCTCGGCCGGCCGCGTGCAGTCGGCCGCGACGCGCCTCGTGGTCGACCGCGAGCGCGAGCGCATGGCGTTCGTGTCGGCGTCCTACTGGGACATCGAGGCGCTCGCCGCGCCCAACCGCCCGCAGGGCCTCGACGAGTCCTTCGCCACCCGCCTCGCCCGGGTGGACGGTGCGGTCCTCGCGCGCGGCACGGACTTCGACGACCGCGGTGAGCTGAAGAAGGCGGTGCTGGTCCTCGACGAGGCCCAGGTGCGCGAACTCGCGGCCGCGATCGAAGCGGCGGCCGAGGCATCCGTCACCGCCCTCGAATCCAAGCCCGGCACGCGCAGCCCCAAGCCCCCGTTCACGACCTCGACCCTCCAGCAGGAGGCCGGTCGCAAGCTCTCGATGAGCGCCAAGCACGCCATGGGCGTCGCGCAGCGGCTCTACGAGAAGGGGTACATCACTTATATGCGCACCGACTCGACGGCCCTGTCGACGCAGGCCGTGCAGGCCGCGCGCGAGCAGGCGGTCGCGATGTACGGCGACAAGTCGGTGCCGCCGAACCCCCGCAGCTACCGCAACAACAGCAAGAACGCGCAGGAGGCGCACGAGGCGATCCGTCCGTCGGGTGAGACGTTCCGAACGCCCTCCGAGGTGTCGGGGCAGCTCGACCGCGACGAGCTGCGCCTGTACGACCTCATCTGGAAGCGCACCATGGCCAGCCAGATGTCCGACGCGAAGTACGAGACCACGACCGTGACCCTCGAGGTCTCGGCGGGCGGCCGCCGCGCCGAGTTCACGGCATCCGGAACCGTCTACACCTTCAAGGGCTTCCTCGAGGCGTACGAGGAGGGCCGCGACGAGAAGCGCGGCGACAGCGACAAGTCCGACGACCAGTCGCTGCCGGCGATGGCCGTGGGCGACGTGCTGCGGCTGCGCGATGTCGAGCCGAAGGGGCACGCGACGAGCCCGAAGCCGCGCTACACCGAGGCCAGCCTCGTCAAGGCGCTGGAGGAGAAGGGCATCGGCCGCCCGTCCACGTTCGCGAGCATCATCGACGTCATCCTCAACCGGGGTTACGTCACCAAGCGCGGGCAGGCGCTCATCCCGAGCTGGCTCGCGTTCAGTGTCGTCCGCCTGCTCGAGCAGCACTTCGCCGACCTGGTCGACTACGACTTCACCGCGGCTCTCGAAGACGACCTCGACGCGATCGCGCGCGGCGAGCAGAAGCGCCAGGACTGGCTGCGCGAGTTCTACTTCGGCTCGGGCGACCACGTCGGCCTGCGGAACATCGTCGACAACCTCGGCGAGATCGACGCCCGCGCGCTGAACTCCACCCCGATCGGCGACGTCGCGACGCTCCGGTTCGGCAAGTACGGCCCGTACCTCGAGGTGGCCGACAAGGAGAAGCCGGATGCCGAGCCGCGGCGCGTCAACATCCCCGAGGATCTGGCGCCCGACGAGCTGACTCCCGCCCGCGCGCAGGAGCTCATCGACGCCCCCGTCGCCGGGGACCGCGTGCTCGGCGAGAACCCCGCCACAGGCAAGCTCGTCGTCGTGAAGGACGGCCGCTTCGGTCCGTACGTGCAGGAGACCGACCCGCCGGCCGAGGAGGTCGTGGACGAGGAGACCGGCGAGGTCGTCGCCGTCGAGCCGGAGCCCGCGCCGAAGAAGCGCGGGGCGAAGAAGGAGGCGGCGCCCAAGCCCCGCACGGCCTCGCTGTTCAAGTCGATGTCGGTCGACACGATCGACCTCGACACGGCGCTGAAGCTCCTCGATCTGCCGCGCACCGTGGGCATCGATCCCGAGACCGAAGCCCCGATCACCGCGCAGAACGGCCGCTACGGCCCGTACCTCAAGAAGGGCACCGACTCGCGCACGCTGCAGAGCGAGCAGCAGATCTTCGACATCACGCTCGAAGAGGCGCTGGCCGTCTACGCCCAGCCGAAGTACGGCGGGCGCGGGGCGAGCTCGGCGCTCAAGGAGTTCGAGGCCGACCCGACCAGCGGCAAGCCGATAAAGCTGAAGGACGGCCGCTTCGGCCCGTACGTCACCGACGGCGAGACGAACGCGACCATCCCGCGCGGCGAGGATGCGATGGAAGTCACGTTCGAGCGTGCCGTCCAGCTGCTGGCCGACAAGCGGGCGAAGGGACCGGCGAAGCGCCCGACGCGCCGCGCCACGACCCGCAAGCCCGCGGCCAAGAAGTGACGGCGGGCGGCGCATCGGATCCGGCCGCCGCGACCGAGGGGCGGCCGGCGGCACGCGGGCTGTTCGTCACGTTCGAGGGCGGTGACGGCGTCGGCAAGACGACGCAGGCGGCACTTCTCGACGAGTGGCTGACGGATGCCGGACGCACGGTGGTGCGCACGCGCGAGCCCGGTGGCACCGAGGTCGGGCTGCTGATCCGCGACATCGTGCTGCACCACCGGGGCGAGATCGCACCGCGCGCGGAGGCGCTGCTGTACGCCGCCGACCGCGCGCACCACGTCGAGACGCTGGTGCGTCCGGCGCTCGCCCGCGGCGACGTCGTGATCCAGGACCGCTACATCGACTCGTCGGTCGCCTATCAGGGGGCCGGACGCGTGCTCGGCCGCGAAGAGGTGCGCGACCTCTCGCTGTGGGCGACGGGCGGGCTCCTGCCCGACGTCACCGTGCTCCTCGACCTCGACCCGGCCGCGGCGCGGCTGCGGCTCGACGCCGACGACAAGCCCTTCGACCGGCTCGAGGCCGAGAAGGAGCACTTCCACGCCCGGGTGCGTGAGGAGTTCCTCACGCTGGCGGCCGCCGAGCCCGAGCGCTTCCTCGTGCTCGACGCCGCGCGCCCGTCGCACGAACTGGCCGCAGACGTGCGGGCGCGCATCGCAGGGCTGCTCGCCTGACCCCGGTCTCGCGAGGCGTGCCGGAGCGCGCGGCTGTGGAGCTGCTGTGCCCGGCAGGCGGCGTCGGGGGCGGCGGTTAGGCTGGGCGGGATGGATGCCGCGACCCCGCCCGCGCCCGCGCATGCGCCCGAGGCGCGCGGGGCTGTTGCCGACGGCGTGCCGTGGGGTGACGTGTGGGGGCAGGACGCCGCGGTCGCCACGCTGCGGGAGGCGGCATCCGATCCGGCGTCCATGACGCACGCCTGGCTCATCACCGGGCCGCCCGGATCGGGCCGCTCGACGCTCGCCCACGCGTTCGCCGCCGCGCTCATCGCCGAGCCGGGCGACGAGCGCACCATGCAGCAGGTGCTCGCCGGCACCCATCCCGACCTGACCGCCCTGCGCACCGAGGGCGTGATCATCTCGATCAAGGACGCACGGTCGCTCGTCGAACGCTCCTACTTCGCGCCGTCGCTCGGGCGGTACCGCGTGATCGTCATGGAAGACGCCGACCGCATGGCCGAGCGCACCTCCAACGTGCTCCTCAAGGCGCTCGAAGAGCCGCCCGAGCGCACCGTGTGGGTGCTGTGCGCGCCGAGCGACGCCGACCTGCTGCCCACGATCCGCTCGCGCGTGCGCACGCTGCGGCTGCGCGAGCCCGATGTCGCCGACGTCGCCGAGCTCATCGTGCGCCGCAGCGGCGTCGACCCGGCGATCGCCGAGCAGGCCGCCCGTCATGCGCAGCGGCACATCGGCATGGCCCAGCGACTGGCGACGGATGCCGCGGCCCGCGCCCGCCGCGATGCCACGCTGCGCGGCGTGCTCGCGGTGCGCGGGGTCGGCGACGCGGTCGAGGTCGCGGGCGCCATCGTGGCAGCCGCGACCGACGACGCGAAGGCGCTCACGGCCGAGCGCGATCAGGCCGAACGCGCCACGTTGCTGCGGACCCTCGGCATCGCCGAAGGCGCCGCGATCCCGCCCGCAGTGCGGTCGCAGCTGTCGGCCCTCGATGACGAGCAGAAGCGGCGCGCCACGCGCAGCCTCCGCGACGGCATCGACCGCGTGCTGACGGATCTCGAGTCGATGTTCCGCGACGTGCTCATGATCCAATTCGGTCGCGACGGCGACCTCATCAACCGCGAGCTCGAGAGCGATCTGCGCGCCCTCGCGACCGCGTGGGCGCCCGAGCGCACGCTGACCGTCGTCGACCGCATCGGGGTCACACGCGAGAACCTCGAACTCAACGCCGCTCCCGCGCTCGCCCTCGAGAGCATGCTCGTCACCGTGGCGAGCGGAAGGACCCCGTGAACCCGACGCCTCTTCACCGATCGTCTCGAGCCGGCCGCCCGCTGCGCCGCGCCCGAGTGGCGGCCGTGATGGCGAGCCTGGTGGCCGCCACCCTCATGCTGAGCGGTTGCCTCTCGGCCATGATCCCCGACGCCGCGCCGCGGCCGACGACGAGCAAGACGCCCGTCACGGCGG
Source organism: Microbacterium sp. M3 (assembly GCF_033548675.1). NCBI lineage: Bacteria > Bacillati > Actinomycetota > Actinomycetes > Micrococcales > Microbacteriaceae > Microbacterium > Microbacterium sp. M3. The sequence continues at coordinate 417,853 of NZ_JAWTZT010000001.1, read as the reverse complement.
GCGTCCCGGCCGAGCTTCTGCCCTACTACGGGCAGACGCTCGACTGGTCCACCTGCTACGACCTCTTCGACTGCACGACCGTCACCGCGCCACTGGACTGGGCCGACCCCTCGAAGGGCGACATCGAGCTCTCGGTCATCCGCAGCCGCCCCGAGGGCACGGCGGAGCCGATCGGCTCGCTGCTCACGAACCCCGGCGGGCCCGGTGCGAGCGGCGTGGAGCTCATCCGCGACTCCGTGGGCTTCGCCGTGAGCGAGCCCGTACGGCAGCAGTACGACGTGATCGGCTTCGACCCCCGCGGCGTCGGCGAATCCACGGCCGTGTCGTGCTTCGACGCGTCCGACATGGACGCCTACCTCTTCGACATCCCCGAGGGCGAGCGGAGATCGGATGCCTGGACCGACGAGATCGTCGAGCGCCAGACGGAGTTCGCTGAGGCGTGTGAATCCAACAGCGACGGCATCCTGCCGTACATCACCACCGAAAACTCCGCCCGCGACATGGACCTCATGCGCGCGGTGCTCGGCGACGAACAGCTCTCGTACCTCGGGTATTCGTACGGCACCCTCCTCGGTGCGACGTACGCCGAGCTCTTCCCTGAGAAGGTCGGCCGGCTCGTGCTCGACGGCGCGGTGGACCCGTCGGTCTCGCTCTTCGAGCTGGGCACGGTGCAGGGTGTCGGGTTCGAATCGGCTCTGCGGGCCTACATGGCGGACTGCCTCACGGACGACGAGTGCCCCTTCCGCGGGAGCGTCGACGACGCCATGGCCGACCTCGCAACGCTTCTGGCGAGTGTCGAGCGCGACCCGATCCGCGCATCCGACGGCCGCCTGCTCGGCGCCGACTCCCTGATGACGGCCATCGTCTCGGCGCTGTACTCGCAGGAGAGCTGGGGCTACCTCACGCTGGCCCTCACCGACGCCTTGCAGGGGAACGCCGACGTGGCGTTCCAGCTCGCCGATTTCTACTACAACCGGCAGGACGGGCAGTACCTCGACAACTCCACCGAGGCCTTCACCGCGTACAACTGCATGGACTACCCGGTCGGCACCACCGACGAGCAGCGTGCCGAGGCGCGGGCGCGCCTCGAGGCCGAGGCGCCGACGATCGCGCCGTACTGGGGCGGTCCCGACACGTGCGAGGTGTGGCCCTACCCGGCCACCGGCGTGCGCGGGCCGATCACCGCAGACGGCGCGGCGCCCATCGTGGTCGTCGGCACGACGAACGACCCGGCCACTCCGTACTCCTGGTCGGTCTCGCTGGCCGACCAGCTCTCGTCGGGCGTGCTCGTGACCCGCGTGGGCGAGGGGCACACCGGCTACAACAAGGGCAACGCGTGCGTCGATGCGGCCGTCGAGTCGTATCTGCTCGACGGTACCGTCCCCGAGGACGGCCTGTACTGCGAGTGACAGGCCCGACGTCCGTTTGCGTCAGCGTCGCAGCACTCGCCGCGCCAGGGCGTTGCCGAGGAACTGCACCAGCTGCACGATGACGATGATGACGAGCACCGCAGCCCAGGTCACCCACGGGTTGAACTGCTTGAAGCCGTAGACGATCGCGAATTCGCCGAGTCCTCCGGCGGCGACGGCGCCCGCGATGGCGGTCATGTCGACCAGCGCCACGACGATGAACGTGTAGCCGAGGATGAGCGGGCCGAGCGCCTCGCGGGGGAGCAGGCGCAGCAGGATGCGGGAGCGGCTCGCGCCGGTCGCCCGCGCCGCTTCGATCACGCCGGGCCGCACCGTGAGCAGGTTCTGCTCGACGATGCGGCTGATGGCGAAGAGCGAGGCGATCGTGATCGCGAAGATGCCGAACTCCGGTCCGATGCCGGGGATGCCGAGCGCCCGCGCGAGCGGCTGCACGGCCGCGAGGAGGATCACGAAGGGGATCGGGCGGAAGAAGTTCACGACCACGTTCAGCGTGCTGAACAGGAACCGGTTCGGGAAGAGGCTGCCGGGGCGCGTGGCGTACAGCGCGAGACCCACGAAGAGCCCGGCGATGCCGCCGAAGACCAGGCTGAGAGAGACGACGTACAGCGTCTCGGCCGTGGCGGCCCAGAGTTCGGGGAGCAGATCGACGAGCCTATCCACGGACGTCCTCCTCGATGAGCGGCGCGAACGCCGAGGCGGCGTCGATCGCCTGCTGCACGGCATCCGCCTCTCCGGTCAGCGCCAGGGTGAGGTGGCCGAAGACCCGGCCGCCGATGTCGTTGATGCCGCCGTGCACGAGCTCGAACCGCACGCCGTGCGACGAGAGCGCCGCGAACAGGTCGGCCTGCGTCACGCCGCCGTCCCCGAGCGTGCCTCCCTCGCGGATCTGCACCGTCACGATGCGTCCCGGGTGGCGGTCGTGCAGCGTGCGCAGCTGCTCGCCCGCGGGGACGTCTTCGATGATGCTCGCCACGAAGCGGCGCGTGGCGGCCTGCGCGGGCGACGACAGCACGTCGAAGACGGACCCGCTCTCGATGATCCGTCCGTTCTCCATCACGACGACGCGATCCGCGAGTGCGCGGATGACGTCCATCTCGTGCGTGATGACGAGGATCGTGACCCCGAGCTCGCGGTTGATGCGGCGCAGCAGCGCGAGCACCTCCTGCGTCGTGTCGGGGTCGAGGGCGCTCGTCGCCTCGTCGGCGAGGAGGATGCGGGGGCTCGTCGCGAGCGCACGCGCGATGCCGACCCGCTGCTTCTGGCCGCCCGAGAGCTGCTCGGGGTAGCTCTTCGCCTTGTCGGCCAGGCCGACGAAGCGCAGCAGCTCGTCCACGCGCGCGGCGATCTCGGTGCGCGGTCGGCGGGCGACTTCGAGCGGATAGGCGATGTTGCCGGCGACCGTCCGCGAGTCGAAGAGGTTGAACTGCTGGAAGATCATGCCGATGTCGCCGCGCAGCGCGCGGAGGTCGCGCTCGCGCAGGCGGGTGACGTCGCGCCCGTCGATCTCGACGCTTCCGGCGGTGGGCGTCTCCAGCGCGTTCATCAGCCGCAGCACCGTGCTCTTGCCGGCGCCCGAGTAGCCGATGATGCCGCACACCTCACCGGCCTCGACGGTGAGAGACACATCGTCGACAGCCACGACGGGTGCGCCGCCCTTCGAGGCCGGGGGATAGGACTTGGTCACGCCGGTGAGGCGGATGAGGGTCATGTGTGCTCCTGGGCGGAACGCGCGTGTGCGGCCCGCACGCGAGAGGCGTGGACGGGCCGCACAGCGGATGCCGCGGTATGGCGGGCGTTACGAGTTGGCGCGGATGTCGTCCTCGACGTCGGTGAGCGACGCGACGAGGTCGTCGACCGGCGTCTTCACCAGCACGGCGGTGCCGCCGGAGGCCTCGACGACGCCGTCCAGCACGTCCTGCGTGTTCTGGTAGATCTCCACGAGCTTGAGGTACGTCGGGTTGTCGGCGTCCTCCGCCTTGGCCGCGAAGATGTTGATGTACGGGATCGCCGACGGGTCGGAGGGGTCGTCCTGCGCGATCGCGTCGTCGGCGGTGAGGTTCGCGTCGGTGAGGAAGTCGTTGTTCACGATGGCCGCAGCCACGTCGGGCAGCGAGGTCGCCGTGAACGACGCGTCGATGGCCTCGACCTTGACCTTCGAGTCGGGCAGCACGTCGGCCACGGTCGAGAACGCCGAACCGCCGTCCTCGAGCTCGATGAGACCGGCCGACTGCAGAACGAGAAGGCCGCGCGCCTGGTTGGACTCGTCGTTGGGCACCGCGACGGTGGAGCCCTCGGGGATGTCGTCGACCGAGTCGTACTGGGTCGAGTACAGGCCGAGCGGGTAGATCGCGGTGGAGCCGATCGGCTGGAGGTCGTCGTCGCTCTGCACGTTGTAGGTGGCGAGGTAGATCACGTGCTGGAACTGGTTGAGGTCGAGCTCGTCGGCCGAGAGCGCCGGGTTGGGCTGCGTGTACTCGGTGAAGTTCACCAGTTCGACCTCGATGCCCTCCTCGGCGGCCGCCTCGGTGAACGTCTCCCAGTACTCGTCGCCGGAGTTGACGACGCCGATGCGGACGACCTCGTTCTCGGCGGAACCGCCGGCGGAGTCGGCATCCGTTCCGCCGCTCGCGCAGCCCGCGAAGACGAGGGCGAGGGGAAGGACCAGTGCTGCGGTGGCGATGAGCTTTCGAGGCGTGGGCATGTGCGTACTCCTGTGGATCGAGGTCCGCTCCTGGCGGATGACCGCGCACGATCCGGGAGGACCGCGCACGCTTCGTCGCGGACCGGATTCGAACCTACGTGCCGGGTCGGAGGCGTCCGAATCGATCCGTAACACGTCGACACCGAGTCGATGGTGAACCGGTATCGAGTCCCGGACGGTGCGCATCGGGACGTGGTTCGCGAGCACGCGTCCGACCCTGTAAGATCGTTGCTTGTGCATCGCGCGAGCGAAGCGCGCCACCTTAGCTCAGTCGGCAGAGCGATTCACTCGTAATGAATAGGTCAAGGGTTCGATTCCCTTAGGTGGCTCAGAACCGGAACGGCCGCGGAAGGCGGCCGTTTTCCGTATCCGAAGGACGGTGGTGCGGTGTCCCAGGCGATCGACGCCCTCGCCGAGATCTTCTCGTGGGTCGGTTTCGGCATCGGCGCCCTGCTGGCCGGCGTCGCCCTGATCATGTACCTCTTCGACGGCACCTGGGTGCCCACGCGCGCGGTCATCGAGCACTCTCCGGACGGCGACGGCCGGCTGGCGCGCTGGTTCGACGATGCCGGAGGCGTGGGCGAAGCGCGCCTGACGCACGAGCAGGAGCACCGGATCGGCGACGCCGACATGGCGGACGTGTTCGTGCGGCGCGGCTCTCGAAACCGCCTGCGGCTGACGCAGCGCTCGCCCGCCGTGCGCGCGGTCGCGCTGCTGGCCGTCGGCATGCTGACGCTCGGCCTCGTCGCCCTGCTCACGTCGCTCGTGATGCTGTTCGTCCGCGGCTGAGGTGCGCTCAGGCCGCGGCGAGCATGCCGCCGGCGATGAGGGCGAGCAGCAGCCCGATCCACTGCACCGGGGCGATCCGCTCGCGCAGCAGGAAGGCGGCGAGGAGGATGGTGCCCGCCGGGTAGAGCGCCGTCAGCGCCGAGACCACGGCGAGGTCGCCCGAGCGCAGCGCCAGGAGCAGAAGGGCGTTGGCGGTCGCGTCCACCACCCCGCAGGCGATCGCGAGCACCCACGCCCGTCGCCAGGTGACGGTGACGCCGCCGTCCGGCGCCGGATGCCGGGAGGCATGCTCGAGATCCGCGTGCCCGCTGGGCGTCGCGCCGAGCTGCGCGCCGCCGGCCTCGAAGACCGTGCGCGTGCGCCGGCCGCGCGTCCACGCGATCACGACGAGCACGCCGAGGATGCCGGCGGTGAGCGCCGTGCTCGTCGCGCGGCTGATGACGAGGGGCACCAGCCCGCTGGCGGCGGAGGTCTGGTCGAGCACGATGAGGAACGCGCCGATCGCCAGTCCCGCCCCGATGGCCATCGCGAGTCCGCGGGCGCTCGGGCGCGCGACCTTCTCGCCGGGCAGGAATCCCACCAGCACGACGGCGACGAGGGCCACGGCGAGGCCGGCGTAGCCCACGGGCGCGAGCGCGTCGCCTTCCACCACGAGCCCCCACGTCATGGGTGCGACCGCCGACACGACCGCCGTCAGCGGGGAGAGGATGCTCATCGGGCCGATCGCCAGGCAGGCGTAGAGGAGCGCAACGGCCACGACGCCGACCGCGCCGGCGGCGACGCCCCACGCGACGTCGGCTGCGGTCCACCGTGCGCCCACGAGTGTCTGCGCCAGCGCGAGCGCCAGGAAGCCCGAAAGAGCGGAAGCGGCCGTGACGACGATCGAGCGCAGCCGGCGGGCCGCCAACCCGCCCAGGAAGTCGGCGGAGCCGTAGATGAGGGCGCCGATCAGTGCCAGGGCCGCGGGGAGCATCGTCCTGAGCTTAGGAGCGGATCCGGATCAGAGTCGCGCAGAAGGGAGATAGCTAGATAAGCTAGCGATATGACCTCGCCCTCACACGCGCGTCGCAGCCCCTCCCGCTGGCTGCGGATCGGCATCCCGTCGCTCCTCGTGCTCCTCTGGCTGGCCGCCGGGACCATCGGCGGACCGTACTTCGGCAAGGTCGACGAGGTGTCGACGAACGACCGGTCGTCGTTCCTGCCCGAGAGCGCGGACGCGACGCAGGTGAACGAGCGGCTGGCCGACTTCCTCGGCGAGGACAGCATCCCCGCGGTCGTGGTCGTCACCGGCGAGGGCGAGCTGACGGAAGACGACATCGCCGACGTGCAGGCCCTCGTCGACGACATCGCCGAGGTCGAGGGCGTGCAGGACGAGGTCTCGCCGCCGATCCCGTCGGACGACGGCGAAGCGGTGCAGGTCTTCGTCCCCATCGATTCCGCCGGCGAGATCGGCGAGATCGTGGGAGAGATCCGCGCGCTCGTGGCCGAAGACCTTCCGGAAGGCCTCGAGGGCTGGGTCACCGGGCCGGCCGGGTTCACCGCCGATCTCGTCGAGGGGTTCCTCGGCATCGACGGGCTGCTCCTCGGCGTCGCGCTGATCGCCGTGTTCATCATCCTGGTGATCGTCTACCGGTCTCCGCTCCTGCCCGTCCTCGTGCTCACCACGTCGGTCTTCGCGCTGTGCGCGGCGCTGCTCACCGTGTGGTGGCTGGCCTACGCCGGCATCGTGGTGCTGAACGGGCAGGTCCAGGGCATCCTCTTCATCCTGGTCATCGGGGCGGCCACCGACTACGCGCTGCTGTACGTCGCGCGCTTCCGCGAGGCGATCGCGACAGGAGCGCGGCGGTGGGATGCGACCCTCTCGGCCTGGCGCGGCGCGTTCGAGCCGATCCTCGCATCGGGCGGGACGGTCATCGCGGGCCTGCTGTGCCTGCTGCTCTCCGACCTCGCCACCAACCGCGCGCTCGGACCCATCGCATCGATCGGCATCGTCTTCTCGATGCTCGCCGCACTCACGTTCCTCCCCGCCCTGCTGGCGCTGTGCGGACGCGCGGCCTTCTGGCCGTTCATCCCGAAGCAGCCGCTCGCGATGATCCCCGACGATCTCACCCAGCCGGTGAAGGGCCTGTGGCCGCGTCAGGCGCGGTTCGTCGCGCGGCACGCGCGCGTGGTGTGGGTCGCGTGCACGGTGGTGCTGCTCGCCGGGGCGTTCGGGATCACCCAGCTCAAGGCGGACGGCGTGCCGACGAGCGATCTCGTGCTCGGGGCATCCGAGGCCCGCGACGGTCAGGCGGTGCTCGCCGAGCACTTCCCGGCGGGCTCGGGCTCGCCGGTGTACGTCATCGTGCCCGAGGAGGAGCTCGCCGGAGCGGTCGAGGTGCTGGAGGCGTCGGACGGCGTCGACTCGGTCGCGGTGGCGTCGGAGGACTCGCCGACCGGTCAGGCCGCCGTCGAGGTCCAGGACGGCGAGCCCGTGTTCGCCGCGGCAGGCCCACCGGGAACGCCCGCACCCGAGCCGACCGTCTCGGACGGCGACGTGCTCGTGATCGGGACGCTGACGGATGCCGCGGACTCGGTCGCCGCGGAGGACACCGTGCGAGAGCTGCGCACCGACCTCGACGAGGCGCTCGGCGCCGGCACCGCTGTGGTCGGCGGCGAGACGGCGACCGACATCGACACGAACGACACCTCGACGCGCGACCGCACCGTGATCATCCCCGTGGTGCTGGCGGTGATCCTCGTCATCCTCATGCTGCTCCTGCGGTCGATCCTCGCGCCCGTGCTGCTCATCGCGACGGTGATCCTGTCGTTCGCGACCGCACTCGGCGTCAGCGCGCTCGTGTTCAACGAGTTCTTCGGGTTCCCGGGCGCCGATCCGGCGGTCCCGCTGTACGGGTTCGTGTTCCTCGTGGCCCTCGGCGTGGACTACAACATCTTCTTGATGTCGCGCGTGCGAGAGGAATCGCTGGTCCACGGCACGCGCCGGGGCATTCTGCGCGGGCTCGTGGCGACGGGCGGGGTCATCACCTCGGCGGGGCTCGTGCTCGCCGCGACCTTCGCGGCGCTGGGCGTCATCCCGATCCTCTTCCTCGCGCAGATCGCATTCATCGTCGCGTTCGGCGTGCTGCTCGACACCTTCGTCGTGCGCTCGCTCCTCGTCCCCGCGCTCTCGTACGACATCGGCCCGGCGATCTGGTGGCCGTCGAAGCTGTGGCGGAAGGACGCAAGGGACGCGGGCGCCGACTCCTCCTCCCTCCCGCCGACGGGCTCCGACGCCCCGCAGGAACGGAACCATGCGCTTCCGGCCGGAGGAGCAGCGGCACACGACGAGGCGCCCCTCCCCGCGGAGACGGACCCCGAGCTCGTCGCGGACGACGGCCACCCGCTCACCCGGGAGGAGTATCGGCGTACGCTCGAACCATGAGCAAGGCGCTGTTCATCGTCGACGTCCAGAACGACTTCACCGAGGGCGGGGCGCTGGGGGTGCAGGGCGGGGATGCCGTCGCCCGGCGCATCTCGGAGTACCTGGTTACGCACGCCGAGGAGTACGCGGTCATCGTCGCCTCGCGCGACTGGCATCACGCCGAGGGCGACAACGGCGGCCACTTCCACCCCGAGCCGGACTTCGTCGACACGTGGCCCGTGCACTGCGTGAGCGGCACCGAGGGTGCCGAGTACGACCCCGGTCTCGACACCTCGGCCGTGACGCACCACGTCAAGAAGGGGCAGGGGAAGCCCGCGTACTCCCTCTTCGAGGGCACGACGGACGAGGGCGTCACCGTCGCGCACCTGCTCGAAGAGCACGGCGTCGTCGACGTCGACATCGCCGGCATCGCCACCGACTACTGCGTGCGCGCCTCGGGCCTCGACGCCATCGAGCACGGCCGGCACGTCCGCGTCCTCACCGATCTCGTCGCAGGGGTTGCTCCGCATTCGAGCGACGCCGCGCTCGCCGAGCTCGCTCACGCAGGCGCAGAACTGCGCCCGTCGGGCATCTCGGACGGTGTCTGAGCCGGGCGCCGGGCTGCCCACGGCGGCGGGCGTCCGCGCGGCGCTGGAGGGCGCGGCATCCGCTGACGAACGCGCCAGGATCCAGCGGCGCATGACCGACGAGCGCACCGAGGTGATCGGCGTGCGCATGGGCACGGTCTTCGACATCGCCAAGGCGAACGAACGGATGCCGCTCGGCGAGGTGGATCGGCTGCTCGACTCGGATGCCTACGAGATGCGGATGGTCGCCGTGTCGATCCTCGACTTCCAGGCGCGCACGAAGGGCGTCGATCGCGCGGCGCTGTACGAGTTCTGGATGCGCCGACTCGACCGCATCGACACGTGGGATTACATCGACCGGTCGGCGCCCCGCGTGGTGGGGCTGTATCTCCTCGACCGGCCGCGTGACGTGCTGTTCGACCTCGCGCGCTCCGATGACCGCTGGCATCGGCGTACCGCGATCACCGCGGCCTTCTCGATCATCCGAGCCGGCGACCTGGACGACCCGCTCGCCCTGTGCGAGCTCCTCGCCGCTGACCCGGAGCATCTGGTGCAGACCAACGTCGGTGTCGCGCTGCGGGAGATCGGCCGGGTCGACGCGACCCGCCTGGAGGAATTCCTCGCCCGGCGCGGAGGCGATCTCAGCGCTCCGGCACGCCGCACCGCCCGCACCGCCCTCGCGTAGGCTCCCGACCCGCTAGCCTCGGGTGTCGTGACCGAGATCCGCCCCCTCGCCCCTGCCGACCGCGACGCCTGGCTCCCGCTGTGGCACGGCTACCTCGAGTTCTACGAGTCGGAGCTCTCGGACGAGCAGACCGCGCTCACGTGGAACCGGCTGCTCGACCCGCAGTTCCCGATCCACGGGGCGCTCGCGACCGACGACGCCGGCCGCGCGATCGGCTTCGTCCACTGGCTCACTCACGCCGCCACCTGGTCGGCGGCGCCGTATGTCTACCTCGAGGACCTCTTCGTCGCGCCCGACACGCGCGGTTCCGGCGCCGGGCGCGCGTTGATCGCGCACGTGACCGAGTGGGCGCGCGAGCGCGACGCCGCGAAGGTGTACTGGCTCACGCAGGAGACCAACACGACCGCCCGCACGCTCTACGACCGCGTGGCGACCTCCACCGGGTTCGTCCACTACGAGATCGGGCTGGACCGATGACGAACGGCTCGGCCCGGGTGGAGCGGAGCCTCGGCGACCTCGTGGCCACACTGCTGCTCATCGGGTTCTCGGTCGGCGCGGCTGTGGTGCTCTTCTTCGTCTCGCTCATGTGGGCGATCGGCAATCACGACAACACCGTCGCCATCGTGCTGGGCGGCTACCTGCCTCTCGCCCTCGCGGTCATCGGGGCGGTCGCGGGCATCGTCGCGCTGTCTCGCAAGCGCCGCGCCCTCTGGTACCCGCTGATCGCCCTCGTGCTGAGCATCGCGCTCTGGCTCGTCGCGGCGTCGATCGCACGCTGAGCAGGAGCGGTCGCTCCCTCCCCGACCTCACGCCGCCTGGCGCCCCCTGCGCGCCAGGAAGATCACGAAGGCCAGGGCCGCGAGCGCGGTGAGGCACAGCAGGCTGAGCCCGATCGTGTAGCTGTGCGCCTCGGCGTTGTAGGTGGCGCCCATGACGAGCGGCGGGAAGTAGCCGCCGAGGCCGCCGGCCGCGCCGACGATGCCGGTGACCGTGCCGACGCGCTCGGCGGGCGCGCGCTGGGCCACCCACGTGAAGACGGCGCCGGTGCCGAGACCGAGGAACAGGGCCATGAGCACGAACGAGGCTCCCGCGGCCAGTTCGGGCGGCGGCTGCAGCGCGATCACGACGGCCATCACGGCGGCGCCGCCGAGCGAGATGCTCAGCACCGTGGCCGGGCCGATGCGGTCGGAGAGCCAGCCTCCCACCGGCCGGGCGATCACGGCGGCGATGGCGAAGCCCGCGGTCCGGGCGCCGGCGTCGGCCAGGTCGTACCCGTAGACCTCCTTGAGGTAGGTCGGCAGGTACGTCGAGAACGCGACGAAGCCGCCGAAGGTCACGGCGTACAGGAACGCCATCTGCCAGGTCACCGCGAGCTTGGATGCCGCCTTGAGCTTGGGCATTACCGGCGCCGTGTTGGGGTTCCACAGCGGCGAATCCCGCATGAACAGCCACACGATGACGGCGACCACCAGCAGCGCGCCCGCGATGATGAGGTGGGTCGCGACGTACCCGAACCACGCCACCATCCGCGGCGTGAAGAACGACGACAGCGCGGTCCCGCCCATCCCGGCGCCGAAGAGCCCGGTGGCGAAGCCGCGCTTGGCCGGCTCGTACCAGGCATTGACGAAGGGGATGCCGATCGCGAAGGTCGTGCCGGCGATCCCGAGGAGGAACCCGAACGCGATCATGAGCGGGTACGACCCCCACACGCCCGCGAGCGCCACCAGCACGACGGGCACGGCCGACGCCGCCGTGAGGATCGTGAACATGAGGCGACCGCCGAACCGGTCGGTGAACGCGCCCGTGAGGATGCGTCCGAGCGAGCCGACGAGCACCGGGGTCGCGATGAGCAGCGACGCCTCGGTCGAGGTCAGCCCCATCTCGGCGGTGTACTGCACGGCCAGCGGCGCCACCATGTTCCACGCCCAGAACGTGATGGTGAAGGCCAGCAGGGCCAGCAGCAGGTTCTTGGTGCGCCCGGGCAGCGCCTGGGTTCCGGCTGCGGCGGTGGCGGCATCCGTGGTCATCGTCGTCCTCCCTTGCCTGCGGTGGTCGAAGCCTTGCGGTCGGGGGTGCGGTCGGTCGTTCCCACCGGCGCCCAGCCGCGCCGGATGCCGCGGGCCGTCGTCGGACGCCCGTCGCGCGAGCGGTACACGATGTACGGCCGGAACAGGTAGTGCACGGGTGCGGTGAACGCGTGCACGAGCCGCGTGAACGGCCAGATCATGAAGAGCACCATGCCGATCACGGTGTGGATCTGGAAGTCGAGCGACGCCTCGCTCATCGCCGCGATGTCCGGCTGGAAGACGAACAGCGACCGGAACCAGGGCGCCACGGTCTCGCGGTAGCCGACCTCGTGCGGCGGGCCGATCACACTCAGCACGGTGGTCGCCAGGCCCGCGACGATCGCGGCCACCAGCACCACGTACATCGTCTTGTCGTTCGTCGTCGTGGCCATGAAGACGGGCCCCGTGGTGCGGCGGCGGTAGATCAGGATGCCGACGCCGACGAGCGTCGCGATGCCCGCCACCGTGCCGAGCCCGAGGGCGGCGAGGTGGTACATGTCCTCCGAGACACCGAGCGCGTCGGTCCACGCCTTGGGGATGACGAGCCCGACGACGTGGCCGATGATCACGACGAGGATGCCGAAGTGGAAAAGGGGTGAGCCGATCCGCAGCAGCCGCGACTCGTACAGCTGCGAGGAGCGCGTGGTCCAGCCGAACTGGTCGTAGCGGTAGCGCCAGATCGTGCCGCCGATGAGCACCGCGACCATGACGTAGGGGAGGATGCCCCACAGGAAGAGGCTCATCGCCGCCCTCCGACTGGTTCCAGCGGCAGCAGCCGCGGATCATGCGCGTCCAGCCCCACCGACTCGCGTGGCGGCCCGGCTGCGGCCATCGCCATCGCCTGCTGGCGGTCGGCGGGGGAGCGCCCGGGCAGCGTGTCGCAGACCGCCGCGACGACCCCGGCGTACGGCGAGCCGCGTTCGGCGAGAGCGAGCCGGATGAGCTCGAGGCTCGGCCGGTACTCCTGCAGCAGCGCGGCACCCTCCTGCGGGGCGTGGCGCGCGAACTCCAGCACGAGCGGGAGGAAGTCGGGGAGTTCACCGGTGCCCTCGATCGCGAGTCCGGCCTCGCGATAGCGGCGCTTCAGGTCGGCGAGCACGGCGCCTCGCCGGCGGGTGTCGCCGTCGGTCCAGTAGCTCAGGTACAGCGCATGGCGCCGCGACATGTCGAACACGTCGACGTAGCTCGCCTGCACCTCCGCCGCCGGCGTGCCGGCCCACCATTCGAGAAGAGGAGCGAAGGATGCCGCGGCCCGCGGCGCCGCCTCCCGCAGGGCGGCGTCGATCATCGGCGCCGACCCGCGCACGGTGTCGTCGGGGTAGCTCAGGCACAGCGACGCCGCCTGATAGACCACCCGGACGTTCACGACGGGCCTCCGGCGGAGGCATCCGTCTTCGGAGGGAACAGTCCCGGCGGCGCGCCGTTGCCGTCCCAGTTCAGCAGATTGACCCGACCGCGCAGCGTCTCTGCGCTCGCCGGCTCGTCGGACGTCTGGCGTTCCTTCAGCGCGTGGAACGTCTCCACCGCGACGGGCACCGGGCGCCCGCTCGCCTCGCCGAACATGCCGGGATCGTTGCCGTACGGACCGCCGTCGAAGTCGAGGGAGCACCCCAGCTCCTCGAGCTCGTGCGCGCGCTCGTAGTGCGCGGTGGGGATGACGTAGCGGTCTTCGTACTTGGCGATCGCGAGCAGCCGGTACATCGCGTAGATCGACTCGCCGGTCATGCCGACCGCCTCCGGGATCGACTCGTCGCGCTCGCGGTCGAGCGTGATGTCGCGCAGGTACGACCGCATGGCGGCGAGCCGCCACAGCACGCCCGTGATGATGTCGGTCTCACCCGCGGTGAAGAGCTCGGCCAGGTACTCGACCGGGATGCGCAGAGCCTCGATGGCCCCGAACAGGGTGCCGGCCGCTTCCGAGTCGTGCCCCTGGTCGCGCAGCAGGTCGACAATGGGCGACAGCGGCGGGATGTACCAGACCATCGGCATCGTGCGGTACTCGGGGTGCAGCGGCAGCGCGACGCGGTAGGTCTTCGCCAGGGCGTAGACGGGGGAACGGCGCGCGGCATCCATCCAGTCCTCCGGGATGTCGCCCTGCGCGCGGACCGCCGCGATCACCTCGGGGTCGTTCGGGTCGAGCATGAGGTCGAGCTGCGCCTCGTAGAGGTCCTTCGGGTCGGGCGTCGAGGCCGCCTCCGTGACGCGGTCGGCGTCATAGAGGAACAGGCCGAGGTACCGGAGGCGCCCGACGCACGTCTCGGAGCACACCGTCGGAAGGCCGACCTCGAGCCGGGGGTAGCACATGGTGCACTTCTCGGCCTTGCCCGTCTTGTGGTTGAAGTAGATCTTCTTGTACGGGCAGCCGGTGATGCACTGTCGCCATCCGCGGCAGCGGTCCTGGTCGACGAGCACGATGCCGTCTTCGGCCCGCTTGTAGATCGCGCCCGACGGGCACGACGCCATGCACGACGGGTTGAGGCAGTGCTCGCAGATCCGCGGCAGGTAGAACATGAAGGTCTTCTCGAACTGCAGCTTGATCTTGTCTTCCGACTCGCGGCGCACCCGTTCGACGATGGGGTCGAGGTGGCCCATCTCGCTGGCCCCGCCGAGGTCGTCGTCCCAGTTGGCCGACCAGGTGATCTTGGTGTCCTCACCGGTGATGAGGGACTTCGGCCGCGCCACCGGGAAGTCGTCGCCCAGCGGCGCGTCGATGAGCGTCTCGTAGTCGTAGGTCCAGGGCTCGTAGTAGTCCTCGAGCTTCGGCTGCACCGGCGACGAGAAGATGGTGAGGAGCCGCTTCAGCCGGCTGCCGGTGCGCAGCGACAGGCGGCCGCGCTTGTTCAGCATCCAGCCGCCGCGCCATTGCTCCTGGTCCTCGTAGCGGCGCGGGTAGCCCTGGCCGGGGCGTGTCTCGACGTTGTTGAACCACACGTACTCGGTGCCCGCGCGGTTCGTCCACGCCTGCTTGCACGTGACCGAGCAGGTGTGGCATCCGATGCACTTGTCGAGGTTCATCACCATGCCCATCTGGGCCATCACGCGCATCAGAACACCACCTCCTGGCTGCGGCGGCGCACCGTGGCCACCATGTCGCGCTGGTTCCCCGTGGGGCCGAGGTAGTTGAAGGCGTACGAGAGCTGCGCGTACCCGCCGATGAGATGCGTGGGTTTGACGAGCAGCCTCGTGACGGAGTTGTGGATGCCGCCGCGCCGTCCGGTCGCCTCGGACTTCGGCACGTCGATCGTGCGCTCCTGGGCGTGGTGGACGTAGACCACGCCGGTCGGCATGCGGTGCGACACGATCGCCCGAGCCACGAGCACGCCGTTGGAGTTGACGCACTCGACCCAGTCGTTGTCGGCGGCGCCGATGGCCGCGGCATCCGCCGGGCTCATCCAGACCGTGGGGCCGCCGCGCGAGAGCGACAGCATGAAGAGGTTGTCCTGGTACTCCGAGTGGATCGACCACTTCGAGTGGGGCGTGAGGTAGCGCACCACGACCTGCTGCGCGCCGTCGGGACCGAGCTTGGGCTCGCCGAACAGGCGGTTCATGTCGAGCGGGGGACGGTAGATCGGGAGCGCCTCGCCGAGGTCGCGCATCCACGCGTGGTCGAGGTAGAAGTGCATGCGGCCCGTCAGCGTGTGGAAGGGCTTCAGACGCTCGATGTTCACCGTGAAGGGCGCGTACCGGCGGCCGCCGGTCTCCGAGCCCGACCACTCCGGCGACGTGATTACCGGCACGGGGGCTGCCTGCGTCATCGCGAACGTGATGCGCTTCTCCTCCGAGCCCTCGGCGAGGTCGGCGAGCGGCTTGCCGACCCGCTTCTCGAGCGTGCGGAAGCCCTGCGCCGCGAGCTCGCCGTTCGTCGTGCCCGAGAAGGCGAGGATCGCCTCGGCCATCTTCACGTCGGTGTCCATCGCCGGCCGCCCGTCCGCCGCGCCGCCGAGCATGACCCCGTTCTTCTGACCGAGCCGCTCGACCTCGTGCGACACGTCGTAGGTGACGTTCTTGATCGTGAACCCGAGCTTGTCGGCCAGTGGGCCGACCGCGCCGAGTTTGTCGGCGATCGCGGTGTAATCGCGCTCGACGACGGCGAACTGCGGCATCGTCCTGCCCGGCACCCCGGCCCCATCGCCGCGTGCCCAGTCGCGCACCTCCCCGCCGGGCTGCGACGTCTCACCCGGGGTGTCGTGCTGCATCGGCACCGAGACCAGGTCGCGGCGCGTGCCGAGATGCGTGCGCGCCTGGGCCGAGAACTCCACGGCGATCGCGTGGAAGAGGTCGAAGTCGCTCTTCGCCTCCCAGGGCGGGTCGATCGCGGGCGTGAACGCGTGCACGAACGGGTGCATGTCGGTCGACGAGAGGTCGTGCTTCTCGTACCAGGTGGCGGCGGGGAACACGACGTCCGACAGCAGCGTGGTGGAGGTCATCCGGAAGTCGGCCGACACCAGCAGGTCGAGCTTGCCCTCGGGGATCTCATCGCGCCAGATCACGTCGTTCGGCCGCACGCTCGCCTCGTCGGTGGCCATGACGTTGCTGTGCGTACCCAGCAGGTACTTGAGGAAGTACTCGTTGCCCTTCGCGCTCGATCCCATCAGGTTCGACCGCCACAGAGTGAGCAGGCGCGGCCAGTTCTCGGGGGCATCGACGTCGGCGATCGCGGGGCGCAGGTCGCCCGACTGGAGCTTCGAAGCGACGAAGGATGCCGCATCCGGCGTCTCCCCGTTCGCCACCGCGGCGTCGGCCTGGTCTGCGAGGTCGAGCGGGTTGACGTCGAACTGCGGGTAGAACGGCATCCAGCCGAGTCGCGCGGACTGCGCGATCGTGTCGGCGGTGTGCATGCCGGCGAGGTTGCCCTCGGCCAGCGGCGAGGCGAGCGCGTCGGCGGAGTAGCCGTCGAAACGCCATTGGTCGGTGTGCATGTACCAGTAGGCGGTGCCGATCATCGTGCGGGGCGGCCGCGACCAGTCCAGCGCGTTCGCGAGCGAGAGCCAGCCCGTGATCGGACGGCACTTCTCCTGCCCGACGTAGTGCGCCCAGCCGCCGCCGTTACGACCCATCGACCCGGTGAGGATCAGCAGCGCGAGGATTGCGCGGTAGGTCGCGTCGCCATGGAACCACTGGCAGATGCCGGCGCCCATGATGATCATCGACCGGCCGTTCGACTCGACGGCGTTCGCGGCGAACTCGCGGGCGATGCGCCTGCAGGCCTGCGCCGGCACGCCGGTGATCTCCTCCTGCCAGGCCGGAGTGTACGGCGACTCGGCGTCGTCGAACCCGGTAGGCCAGTCGCCGGGCAGCCCGTCGCGGGAGACGCCGTACTGGGCGAGCATGAGATCGAGGACGGTGGTGACGAGGATGCCGTCGACCCGCGTCGCGGGGACCCCCCGGCGCAGCACTGCACCCTCGCCGTCTGCAGAGTCGAAGCGGGGGAGGAGCACCTCGACCGCTTCCGGCGCTGTGGCCGTGGCGGGGAGGTCGGCGATGGACAGCGCCGGCTCCACCCCCTCGAGGTCCAGGTTCCAGCGCCCTTCGCCGGAGGCGGCGTACCGGAACCCCATCGAGCCGTTCGGCACCCGAGGAGCGGCGGTGGCGGCATCCAGCACCACCGTCTTCCATTCGTCCTCCGGGGTGTCGCCGCCGAGGTCCTTCGAGGTGAGGAAGGTGCCGGGCAGGTACGCGCCGTCTCGCTCGGTGAGCCGCACGAGGTGAGGCAGGTCGGTGTACTGCCGCGCGAAGTCGGCGAAGAACGGCACCCGGCGGTCGACGTAGTTCTCCTTGAGCACGACATGGCCCATCGCCATCGCGAGGGCGGCGTCGGTGCCGGCCTGGCAGGGCAGCCACTCGTCGGCGAACTTGGTGTTGTCGGCGTAGTCGGGACTCACCGTCACGACCTTGGTGCCGCGATAGCGCACCTCGGCCATCCAGTGCGCGTCGGGCGTGCGGGTGACCGGCACGTTCGAGCCCCACATCATGAGGTAGGTCGCATCCCACCAGTCACCGGACTCGGGCACGTCGGTCTGGTCGCCGAACACCTGCGGGCTCGCGACGGGCAGGTCGGCGTACCAGTCGTAGAACGACGTCATGACGCCGCCGATGAGCTGGGTGAAGCGGGTGCCGATGCAGTGCGACACCATCGACATCGCCGGGATCGGCGAGAATCCGGCCACCCTGTCGGGGCCGTACTCCTTGATGGTGTGGACGTAGCCGGCGGCGACGAGCTCGACCGCCTCCCGCCACGACGCGCGGACCAGTCCGCCCTTGCCGCGGGCCTGCTGATACCGCCGTCGCGTCTCGGGGTTCTTCGTGATCTCGCCGAACGCGAGCACGGGGTCGCCCGTCCGCGCCTTGGCCGCCCGGTACTCCTCGAGCAGTACGCCGCGCACGTACGGGTAGCGCACGCGGGTGGGGGAGTACGTGTACCACGAAAAAGCGGCCCCGCGGGGGCAACCGCGGGGCTCGTATTCGGGACGGTCGGGACCGACGCTGGGGTAGTCGGTCTCCTGGGCCTCCCACGTGATGATGCCGTCCTTGACGTACACCTTCCACGAACAGGACCCCGTGCAGTTCACGCCGTGGGTGGACCGCACGACCTTGTCGTGACTCCACCGGTCGCGGTAGAAGGCATCCCCTTCGCGTCCGCCCTCGAGGAACGCGGCCCGATGGTCGGCGGTCTCGTCCCGCCTGGTGAAGAACCGCCCTGCAGCCAGCAGAGCATCGGAAGCCGGACCGTCCACACCGATACGGGGCGTCATGTCTCGGACCCTAGCGAAAGGTCCGGACGCTCCGAAAGGGGGCACGGGATGCCTTTTCCCGACGTTCCCGCCGGGTTTCATCCGCCACGGAAACGGTGGTGCCCCCACAGGGGCTCGAACCCTGGACCCACGGATTAACCTGCTGCACTGAGTTTCCCCAGCCACCGTCTCCGGCTTGCAGTCTGGACTATATCTTCACCTTCGGCCGAGCCGGTCAGGTGCGCCGCGTGTAGTCTCTGAGGTTCCCTTGCGGTTACCTGCTGATTACCCAATCCCGGCGGATTGTCACTGCCGGTGTCGTCAGACACCTGGCGAGTACCGCGGGCTCTCAGGGCGTCCCAGCATATAGCGGCGGTCATCCGACGCATTTCTGCGCCGGCGCTCCATTTTGTTGTGTTGAAGTCCGTTGCTCTAACCAACTGAGCTATAGGGGCGTGTCCACCCTAGCAACCGATCCGGCGGGGCGGAGCGTCGGTGGCGCTCCCTACGATTCGGAGTACCAACGCTCACCGGAATCAGGAGGCACTCGAGATGAAGGTCTGCGGCACGTGCCGGCAGTCGAAGGCGGTCACGGAGTTCAATCGCAAATCGGCACGAGTCGACGGACTCCAGGAGGTTTGTCGCGAGTGCAACCGCAAGTCGTCGCGTGAATACTATGCGCGCAATCGTGAGCACCACGTGCAGGTCATCGTCGAACGCACCGCCAGGCGTCGCATCGAGGCGAAGTCGTTCCTCGTCGGCTATCTCCGGGACAACCCGTGCGTCGATTGCGGAGTGACCGACCTCCGGGTTCTCGACTTCGACCACAGGCCGGGTACCACGAAGCGAAAAGACGTGATGGCGATGGTCAAGGAAGGCTTCAGCATCCCCAAACTGTGGGAGGAGATCGAGAAGTGCGACGTGCGCTGTCGCAACTGTCACGCCATCGCGACGCTCGAACGTGGCGGCCACAACTGGCGATCCGCGGCCATGCGACAGAGCAGCAAACCGTAGGGCTCAGAGCGTCGCACAGAGGGGCCTATGCCCGGTCAGCGGTTGCCGCGTCCGTTGCCGCTGTTGCTGCCCGGGCCGTTGCCGTTGCCGTTGCCGTTGTTGTTGCCGGGACCGCTGTTGTCGCTGCCGCCCCCGCCGGTGTCGGCGGGCGGGGCCTCGACCGGCGTGACGTCCTCGGCGGGAGTGACATCCTCCACGGGCGCGTTCGCCGGCGCCTCCTCCACCGGCGTCTCCTCGGCGGGAGCCTCCTCGGTCGGCGTGGCGGGTGACTGCTCCTCGACGGGTGACGTCGGCGCCGGCTCGGGCGAGGGCAGCCAGCTGTTCGCGAACCAGAGCGTGCCGAGCGCCAGGAGGAGCGCGAGGAGGGCCGCCAGCACGGCTCCGATCACGAGAACCCGGCGGGAGGGCCGGCGCTCGTCGTCCGGCACAACGGGGAGCGCCCGGGCGGAGGTCGTGGCATCCGCGTCCGCAGTCCCGGCCGCCGCAGCCGACGCCGCCAGACGGGCGTCGCGCCGCAGCATCCCGTTCCCGCCGGTCGCCCCGCTCGAAACGGGGGGCGCGGGGACGGGCGGGAGCGCGGTGAAGACCTGCGTCGGCCCGGTGGCGGGAGCACTGACGACAGCCGCGACCGGCGCCGTCGACGGGTCGGCCTTCTCGCGCGCGAGGGCGTTCTCCATCGCCGCCAGGCGCGACGCCGTGGTCACGACCTCGAGCGCGGTGGGCCGGTCGTCGGGGCGGATCGCCGTCATCCCGCGCAGCAGGCCCTGCCACGACGGATGCAGGGATTCCGGGATCTTCGGCGCCGATGACAGCCGCGCGACCACCGTGCCGATGCCCTCGGCGTCGCCGAACGGGCGCTCGCCGGTGAGCGACTCGATGAGCAGGAGGCCGAACGCGTAGATGTCGGCGGGCGGCGCCGGTATGCCGCCGCGAGCCTGCTCGGGCGCGACGTAGGCCATCGTGCCGACGATGACACCCGGCGTCGTCACGCGAGCCGAGTCCATGAGGTACGCGATGCCGAAGTCCGCCAGCTTCGCGCGCCACTCCCAGCCGGGCCGCGGCGACGACCACAGCAGCACGTTCGACGGCTTGATGTCGCGATGGACCACGCCGTGCTCGTGGGCGACGTGCAGGCCCTCGGCGATGTCGATCGCGATGGAGGCCACGATCCTCGGGTCGACCGGCCCGCGCTCGATCAGGTCGCGCAGGGTGATGCCGTCGACGTGCTCCATGACGAGGTAGCTCGTCTCGTCCGAGCCGACACGGGCGTCGAAGACGGTGACGAGCGAGTGGTGGCTGAGGGAGGCCAGAAGCGTCGTCTCCGACAGGGCACGCTCGACCGAGTCGATGCCGTCGGTCGGCTCGCGGAACACCTTCACCGCGACCGACCGCTGCAGATGGATGTCTTCGGCGCGATAGACGCGGGCCATGCCGCCCTCGCCGATCCGCTCCTGCAGCTTGTACCGGTGGTCGAGCAGCTCGCCTGTCGAGACTTCACCCGACTCGCGCAGGTCTGTCACGTGTCCTCCCGCCCGGCGTCCGCACCCCTCCGGCATGGCTCCGGGCCCACGATCACGTTAGGTCTGCGGCATCCGTGACGGGATGCCCTTGACGAGGCCGCCGTTGCATGCAAGACGGCCGACGAGGCCGTCGGCGCCACCTCGCAGGCGCTGACGGCCTCGCGGCCCCCCGGATGCCGGCCCCCCGCCGGCGACGGTCACTGTGCCGGAGGCATCAGGACCGAGTCGATGAGGTAGACGGTGGCGTTCGCGGTCTGCACGCCGCCGCAGATGACGTTGGCGTCGTTGACCATCCACATGTCGCCCTCGCCCGTCACCTCGAGGTCCGCGCCCTGCACCGTGGTGTGGGTGCCGGCGATGTCAGCGGGCTCGATCTGCCCGGGAACGACGTGGTACGTGAGGATCGACGACAGCGTGGCGGTGTCGGTCTTGAGCGCCTCGATGGTCGCGGGGTCGATCTTCGCGAAGGCCTCGTCCACCGGCGCGAACACGGTGAACTCGTCGCCGTTCAGTGTGTCGACGAGGTCGACCTCGGGGTTGAGCTGCCCGCTGACCGCCGCGACGAGCGTGGTCAGGAGCGGGTTGTTGGATGCCGCGACCGCGACGGGATCCGCCGACATACCCTCGATCGAGCCGTCGCCATCAGGAACCGCCTCCGCGTAGTCGGCGCAGCCCGGGCCGACGAGGTTCGCGGCGGGGTCGGCATCCATCATCGGCTCTTCGGTCTCCATCGGAGCGGAGCTCGGCTCTTCCGACGGCTCGGCGGCGGTGCCGCCCATCGAGCAGGCGGACAGGGCGAACGTGGCTGCGAAGGCCAGGGCGAGACCCGCCGACACGCGCTTCCGGGTGATTCGGGACATGACTTCCTCCTCTGTGAGGCCCACGTGGGCTGCCGCTGGCAGTCCCGCTGTCGGGGCATTGCCGCCGGGTGGCGGCGTCAGGAGGGTTTCGGAGGCTTCCGGGGATCGGATTGGACGGATGCCGCAACCGGCCCCCGCCCGGCGGTTCCGCCTCATCGGGGCGCCCGATGTCCAATCCGAATCACGGTGGCGGCGCGAACAAGCGATGCAACTCGAGGGGGAAGACATGTCGCTTGTCATCATCGGCCTGCTGGGCGGACTCATCACCGGGATCTCGCCGTGCATCCTGCCGGTGCTCCCGGTGATCTTCCTCACGGGCGGCGCGCAGTCCGCGGATTTCGAGGGCGGATCGGGCAAGCCGGCGGCCGTCTCGCGGTGGCGGCCCTACCTCGTGATCCTCGGCCTCGTCGTGAGCTTCACCCTCGTCACGCTGCTCGGCACGCTGCTGCTGGGGCTGCTGAACCTCCCGCAGGACGTCATCCGGTGGTTCGGCATCGCGGTGCTCGTGCTCATCGGCGTCGGACTGATCGTGCCGCGGTTCGAGCAGGTGCTCGAGAAGCCGTTCCAGCGGCTGGCGTCGCGCCGCGAGGTGCAGAACCGCGGCAGCGGCTTCGGGGTGGGGCTCGCCCTCGGCACGGTGTTCGTGCCGTGCGCCGGGCCGGTGCTCGCCGCGATCATCGTCGCCGGTGCCACCGGGCGCATCGGCCTCGACACGGTCCTGCTGACGCTGTCGTTCGCGGTCGGCGTCGCCGTGCCGCTGCTGTTCTTCGCCCTGGCCGGGCGCGGGCTCGTGCAGCGCATCCGGGCGTTCCGCACGCGGGAGCGCGGCATCCGCATCGCGGCCGGCGTGGCGATGCTGGCGCTCGCCGTGGGGCTGGCGTTCAACGTGCCGCAGCAGCTGCAGCGCCTCGTACCCGACTACACCGCGAACCTCCAGCGCGATCTCACCGACAACCCGGACGCCCGGCGCGCGCTCGACCTCGGAGGCCTCGTCACGGACGAGAACGAAGACCTCGATCAGTGCTCCAACGGCGCCGAGGAGCTCGAGTCGTGCGGCACCGCGCCGAGCATCCGCGGCATCGAGGCGTGGCTCAACACGCCGGGCGGTGCGGGCATCGACCTCGACGACCTCCGCGGCCAGGTCGTGCTCATCGACTTCTGGGCCTACTCGTGCATCAACTGCCAGCGGAGCATCCCGCACGTGGTCGCGTGGGACGAGGCCTACCGTGACGCCGGACTCCAGGTCATCGGCATCCACTCCCCGGAGTACGCGTTCGAGAAGGACGCCGGCAACGTGGCGGCGGGAGCACGGGACTTCGGCATCACGTATCCCGTGGCCCTCGACAACTCACTCTCGACGTGGACGAACTACCGCAACCGCTATTGGCCGGCGCACTACCTGATCGACGCCGAGGGCGTCGTCCGGCACATCGCCTTCGGCGAGGGCAACTACGCCGCGACCGAGAAGCTCATCCGCGAGCTGCTCCAGGACGCCGACCCCGGTGCCGACCTGCCGGCCGCGACGGACGTCGTCGACCGGACGCCCGAGTCCGGCACGCGTACGCCCGAGACCTTCCTCGGCTCTTCAAAGGATGTGAACTACGGCGGCGAGGGCGCGTACCGCGCGGGGGAGCGCGCGTACGCGTTCCCCGCCGACCTGCCGGCCGACAGCTTCGCGCTCGAGGGGCAGTGGCGCATCGAGACGCAGTACGCCACGCCCGCCGGCGACGGCGGTGGCGGCATCCGTCTCTCCTTCCGCGCCGACGAGGTGCGCATGGTCCTGGCAGGCGAAGGAGAGGTGCGCGTGCGGGTCGGTGACGGAGAAGAGCGCGTGATCCGGGTGTCGGGCACGCCCCGCTCGTACGCCGTGGTCGAGGACTTCGGCGGCGGCGCGGGCGAACTCGAGGTGGCGGTGTCACCGGGCGTCGAAGCCTACTCGTTCACCTTCGGGTGAGCCAGCGGGCGCGCTGCGAACCGGACGAGGGGAAGGAGTAGGGCATGCTGGTGGACATGGTGATCGACGGTGTGGACGTCCTCGAGGACTCCTCCGATCCCGTCGACCACGTCGGCGAGCTGCTGCAGCGCGTGTCGGCCGGCGACCAGGCCGCCTTCGCGCGGGTGTACGACATGCTCTCGCCGCGCGTCTTCGGACTGATCCTCCGTGTGCTCGTCGACCGCGCACAGAGCGAGGAGGTGCTCCAGGAGGTCTTCCTCGAAGTCTGGCGATCCGCTTCGCGCTTCGCTCCGAACAAGGGGCAGGGGAGATCCTGGGTGCTCACGATCGCGCACCGCCGAGCCGTCGACCGCGTGCGGGCGTCGCAGGCGAGCAGCGATCGCGACGTCCGCGTCGGGTTCCGCGATCTCGACGTCGCCCACGACGGCGTCGCCGAGCAGGTGGAGCTGCGTGTGGAGGCCGAGCGGGTGACGGCGGCGCTGCGGACTCTTCCCGAAGCGCAGCGAGAGGCGCTGACTCTCGCTTATTACGGTGGCTACAGTCAGAGCGAGATCGCGGCACTTCTGGGGGCGCCGCTGGGCACGATCAAGACGAGGATGCGGGATGGACTGTCCCGCCTGCGCGTGGAAATGGGGGTGACGGCATGAACGAGCAGGAGTTCGCAGAACTCGCAGCGGGCTATGCGCTGCACGCGCTGACCCCGCAGGACCGTGCCGCCTTCGATGCCGCGCGCGCCGCCCACCCGGAGTGGGAGCACTGGATCGAGACGGATGCCGAGACCGCCGCGGCGCTCGGATACGCCGTCGCCGACGCGCTCCCGCCGCTGACGATGCGGTCGTCGCTCCTCTCCCAGATCTCCGCCATGCCGCAGCTTCCCGACCTGGACGCCGCCGCCGCTGCCGAGGCGGCGCCGCGAGAGCGCTGGGTCGAGCCCGAGCCGGAGGAGCCCGACGCGCCCTTCGTCGAGCCCGCGCCCACGACGACGACGATCCAGGCGGTCGAGCGCCGCAACTGGACCCGCGGGCTGCTCGCGCTCGCCGCGTCCGTCGCGCTCCTCGTCGTGCTGGGGTTCGGCGCGGCGACGGTGAACGAGTACGTCAACCGTCCGCCGGAGGTCGTCGCCCTGCAGCAGATCGAGGACGCACCCGATTCGCAGACCGCCACGGCGCAGCTCACCGACGGCGGCACGGCGACCGCGCACTGGTCGGCGTCGGTCGGGCAGGCGGTGCTGGTGACGACCGGACTGCCCGCCCTCGCCGACGACCAGTCGTTCGAGATGTGGTTCGTGCGCGACGGCCAGGCCGTCTCGGCCGGCACGTTCGAGCCGCGGGCGGGTGGCGAGACCACGGCTCTCCTGGACGGCACGGTGCAGGAGGGCGACACCATCGCGGTGACGGTGGAGCCCGTGGGCGGCGCGCCGGACGGGCAGCCCACGTCCGACCCCATCGTCGCGATCCCCACGGCCTGACGGATCCGAGGGCGGCGGGTCTGCTGCTGGCCTTGCCGGCCCCGGTTCAGCGCGCCGGAGGCTGGCGCTAGCCTGGTGCCGTGGCATCCGCCTCGCAGACCACCAGGACCCTCGTGCACCTGCGCCGCGCCCGCGACCTCATGGACCGCGACTACGCGCAGCCCCTCGACGTGCCCACGATGGCGACCGCCGCGCTCATGTCTCCCGCGCACTTCTCGCGCGAGTTCAAGGCGGCGTACGGCGAGACCCCGTACGCGTACCTCATGACCCGGCGCATCGAGCGGGCCATGGCGCTGCTGCGCGAGGGGATGTCGGTGACGGATGCCTGCACCACCGTCGGTGCGACCTCGCTCGGCTCGTTCAGCTCGACCTTCACCGAGATCGTCGGCGAGACTCCGAGCGCGTATCGCGCGCGGCCGCACGACGCGGCGGAGGCGATGCCGCTGTGCGTGGCGAAGATCCTGACGCGCCCGACGCGATACGCCTGAGCGGCGCCGCCCGGTCGGCGGCGGCCGGGAATCGAGCAGGATCGGAGAAGCACCGCCGCTCGGGCGACCGTAGCGTGGCTGACATGACGAACATCGCGCTGGCGTACAGCCCCATCACCGTCGACGACGTCGACGCCGCCATCCCCTTCTACCGAGACGGTCTCGGGCTCGAGGTCGTGAACGACGTGTCGTACGACGGCCACCGCTGGGTGAGCTTCGGCTTCCCGGGTCAGCCCGGTCTGTCGCTCGTGATCTCCGACCCGACCGCCGGGCGCTCGCCCGAGGACGGCGAGGCCCTCGAGCGCCTGGTGGTGAAGGGCTCGGGCCCGGGGCCGTACGTGTTCACGACGTCCGACCTCGACGCCACCTTCGAGAAGCTGCGCGCGTTCGGTGCCGAGGTGCTGCAGGAGCCCAAGGAGCAGGGCTGGGGGCCCCGTGACGCCGCGTTCCGCGACCCCGCCGGCAACCACATCCGCATCAACCAGGTGTGAGCCGTGTGCCTGCCCTGGGCCGCCGCGCTGCAGCGCGAGCCGGCGTTGGTGGCGGCGGGTAGCCTGGGAGGGATGAGCGACTCGTCCCGGGAATTCCACAAGCCCGTTCGCCGGCCGGCCGAGCTCTTCGACCGCCTGTTCGCGGCCGAGGACCCGGCGGAGGTGTCGCGTGTCGCGCACACGACCGCGCACGCGCTGCTCGCCCGGGTGCGGGCCGACCCCGACGGCGCCATCGTCGACCGGCTGGTCGCGTTCACCGACGAGAACGGCATCGACGACATCGCCGAGCTGTGGTCGCGGTCGCCGGCGAAGACCCTGCCCGGTGCCCTGTGGCGCCTGTACCTGGTGCAGCTCATGATCCACGACGATCCCCGGACGGCCGCGCTGCTGTACGAGCGCGGCCGAGCCGAGCTGGCCTCGGCCGACGACGTCGTGGCCGGTGCGCCGTCTCCCGCCGGCCCTGACGAGCTCGTCGCCCTGGTCGACACGATCCTGCGCGGCCTCTTCGAGGGCGACTTCGCGGTGGCGCTCGACCGCGCAGCGGCGTTCTGCCGCGTGCAGGCGTCGGGTGCGACGCACGTCGCCGACGACTACGAGGCCACCGAGCCGGAGCGTGCGTCCTCGTTCACCACTCGTGCGCTGCGCCTGTCGGACTACGGCGCCGACCTCTCGGCCTGCGCCGCCCTGTGGCGCCGCGACGCCCTGACCTGACGCATCCGTCCGGCCCGTCTCGCCGCGCTGTGTTCGTCGCCGCAGCGGCGGAGATCGGCATTGTCTCGGGCTTCTGTCGCCGCCGCAGTGTCGGAGACCTGCGTCGCGTCGGGGTCGATGTGGCGGGGGGGTCCGACCGGGTGGTTTTTCCCGACCCTTTGTTTCTGGATGCCTTGGGCTGAGGCAGCCGTGTCGCCCGCGGGTCGCCGCCGCAGTGTCGGAGATCTGCGTTGCGTCGGGGCCGATGTGGCTGGGGGGTCCGACCGGGTGGCTTTCTCCGACCCTGTGGTGCCGGGGTGCCTTGGGCTGAGGCATCCGTGTCGCCCGCGGGTCGCCGCCGCAAGGTCGGAGACCTGCGTCGCGTCGGGGCCGATGTGGCGGGGGGGTCCGACCGGGTGGTTTTCTCCGACCCTGTGGTGCCGGGGTGCCTTGGGCTGAGGCATCCGTGTCGTCCGCGGGTCGCCGCCGCAAGGTCGGAGACCTGCGTCGCGTCGGGCCGGATGCGGCGGTGGGGTCCGACCGGGTGGTTTTCTCCGACCTTGTGGTTCCGGATGCCGTGGGCTGAGGCATCCGTGTCGCCCGCGGGTCGCCGCCGCAAGGTCGGAGACCTGCGTCGCGTCGGGCCGGATGTGGCGGTGGGGTCCGACCGGGTGGTTTTCTCCGACCCTGTGGTTCCGGATGCCTTGGGCTGAGGCATCCGTGTCGCCCGCGGGTCGCCGCCGCAAGGTCGGAGATCTGCGTCGCGTCGGGGTCGATGTGGCTGGGGGGTCCGGCGGGGCGGTTTTCTCCGACCCTGTGGTTCCGGGGCGCGCTGGGTGGAGGCATCCGTCCCGTCGGGGTGTCGCCGCCGCAGTGTCGGAGATCTGCGTCGCGTCGGGCCGGATGCGGCTGTGGGGTCCGGCGGGGTGGTTTTCTCCGACCCTGTGGTGCCGGGGCGCGCTGGGTGGAGGCATCCGTCCCGTCGGGGTGTCGCCGCCGCAGTGTCGGAGATCTGCGTCGCGTCGGGCCGGATGCGGCTGTGGGGTCCGGCGGGGTGGTTTTCTCCGACCCTGTGGTTCCGGGTTCCTCGGGCTGAGGCATCCGTCCCCCCGCGTTTCGTCGCCATAAGGTCGGAGATCGGCATCGTGTCGGGGTTGATGCGGCGGTGGGGTCCGACCGGGTGGTTTTCTCCGACCCCGTGGTGCAGCGCCCCGCGACCCGAAACGTCCGCAGGCATGGAAGTGCCGGGCCGCAGAACGCCTCTCGGCGCGGCGCCGCTCGAAGCGGCAAATTTTGGAGCCCGGGGTTACTGCGGCCCGGCCATCACAGTCTAACGGAGGCGGAGGGGAGGGTATTCCCCGGCCTATGCTCGTGCCATGGCTTGGCGCTTCGCTCTCGTGATCGATCCGGCGGCAGCGGGCGATGCCCGCACCGACTTCGGCGACACCTTCACCCCCATCGACGTGGCGGCACCGGCGCTGAGCGTGGGGGAGATGAGCACCCAGCGCGGCGACGGCATCTTCGAGTCCATCGGAGTCGTCGACCGGCACGCGCAGGAGGTGGGGCCGCACCTCGACCGCCTCGCGCACTCAGCGCGGCTGTGCGACCTGCCCGCGCCGCACCTCGAGCAGTGGCGGCAGGCCGTCGCGATCGCCGCGGAGCACTGCCCGCCGGAGGGCGAGGCGGTGATCAAGCTGATCCTGAGCCGCGGGGTGGAACACGGTCCCACGCCGACCGCGTGGGTGACGGCTGCCGAAGCGCCCGACAACTCCGCGGTCCGCGACCGCGGCATCCGCGTCGTGACCCTCGACCGCGGCTACGGCATCGATACGCCGGCCCGGGCGCCATGGCTGCTGCTGGGAGCCAAGACGCTCTCGTACGCGGTCAACATGGCGGCGATCCGCGAGGCCAAGCGGCGCGGCGCCGACGACGCGGTGTTCATCTCGTCGGACGGCTTCGTGCTCGAGGCTCCGACGGCCTCGCTGATCCTGCGCATCGACGGACGCTTCGTCACCCCGGCTCCGAACGGCGGCATCCTGCACGGCACGACGCAGCTGAGCCTCTTCGCACACCTCGAAGAGGGCGGTTCCGAGACCGCCTACGAGACGATCCCGGTGACGGACCTCGAGAAGGCGGATGCCGCGTGGCTGGTGTCGAGCGTTCGCCTGGCCGCGCCCATCCGGGCCGTCGACGGGCGCGAGCTGGCGGTCGACGCCGAGTTGACGGCATCCTTCAACCGCTACCTGCTCACTCCTCGCGACTGATCCGCGAACGACGAAGCCCTTCGCCATGCGGCGAAGGGCTTCGTCGAAACCGGACCGGATTCGGTTGTCCGCCTGCGGCGGTCAGCCGTGTCTCGATACGCTCGTGCCTCGCTACTCGACAACCGGATTCGGGTGTCCGCCTGCGGCGGTCAGCCGAATCGGCCGGAGACGTAGTCCTCGGTGGCCTGCACGGACGGGGTCGTGAAGATCGCCTTCGTCTCGTTGTACTCGATGAGCTTCCCGGGCTTGCCGGTGCCGGCGATGTTGAAGAACGCCGTCTTGTCGCTCACGCGCGAGGCCTGCTGCATGTTGTGCGTGACGATGACGACGGTGTAGTCGTTCTTCAGCTCGCCGATGAGCTCCTCGATGGCGTAGGTCGAGATCGGGTCGAGGGCCGAGCAGGGCTCGTCCATGAGGATGACCTCGGGCGAGACGGCGATCGCGCGCGCGATGCACAGGCGCTGCTGCTGACCGCCCGAGAGGCCCGAGCCCGGCTTGTCGAGGCGGTCCTTGACCTCGTTCCACAGGTTCGCCCCGCGCAGCGACTTCTCGACGAGGGCGTCGGAGTCCGACTTCGACATCTTCTTGTTGTTGAGCTTGACGCCCGCCAGTACGTTCTCCTTGATCGACATCGTGGGGAATGGGTTGGGGCGCTGGAACACCATTCCGACCTGCCGGCGCACGAGCACGGGGTCGACGTTCGCGCCGTAGAGGTTGTCGCCGTCCAGCAGCACCTCGCCCTCGACGCGGGCGCCGGGGATCACCTCGTGCATGCGGTTCAGGGTGCGCAGGAACGTCGACTTGCCGCAGCCGGAGGGGCCGATGAAGGCGGTGACGCTCCGCGGCTCGATGTCGAGCGAGACGCCCTCGACGGCCAGGAAGTCGCCGTAGTAGACGTTGAGATCGTTGACTTCGATGCTCTTGGACATGATTTCTGCCAGTGCTTTCGGGTAGGGGAGGCTCAGCGGCCCAGCTTCGGGGAGAACACCTTCGCGACGATGCGCGCGACGAGGTTCAGCACCATGACGATGACGATGAGGACGAGCGCGGCCGACCAGGCGCGGTCGATGTAGGCCTGCGCGGGGATGCCCTGGTTCATGTACTGCGAGTACGCGAACACCGGAAGCGTCATCATGCGGCCGTCGAACAGGTTGTAGTTCATCGAGGTGGCCACACCCGCGGTGAGCAGGAGGGGCGCAGTCTCGCCGATGACGCGCGAGATCGAGAGCATGACGCCCGTCGTGATGCCCGCCACCGAGGTCGGCAGGACGACCTTGGCGATCGTGCGCCACTTCGGCACGCCGAGTGCGTACGACGCCTCGCGCAGCTCGTTGGGCACGAGGCGCAGCATCTCTTCGGTCGAGCGGACCACGACGGGGATCATGAGCACCGAGAGCGCGATCGAGCCCATGATGCCCATGCGGATGCCGGGGCCGAAGATGAGCGCGAACACCGCGTAGGCGAACAGGCCGGCCACGATCGACGGGATGCCGGTCATGACGTCGACGAGGAAGGTGATGCCCTGTGCGAGCCGTCGGCCGTTGCCGTACTCCACGAGGTAGATCGCGGTGAAGATCCCGATCGGGATCGAGATGACTGCGGCGGCGAGCGTGATGAGCAGGGTGCCCACGATCGCGTGGAGCGCGCCTCCGCCCTCGCCGACCACGTTGCGCATCGACGAGTTGAAGAACTCCGCCGAGAGGCCGGCGACGCCGTTGACGATGACCGTCACAGCGACCGACACCAGCGGCACCATGGCGACGCCGAACGCGATGGTCACGACGCCCGTCACGAGACGATCGACGGCCTTGCGGCGCCCCTCGACCAGCGCCGAGATGAGGGTGATGAGCACGAGGTAGAGCACGGCGCCCACGACGGCCCAGCCGGCGAGGTTGAACGACTCGCCCGAGCCGAGGGTGGGGATCGCGAAGACCGCGGCGCTCACGGCGGCGCTGACGGCGAGGATGCCCCAGGGCGCCCACTTCGGCAGGCGGCCGCTGGTCAGGCGCGGGGTCTCGCGGTGGGACGCCGACTGCGGCGCCTGGGGAGGAGCGATCGTCGAGGTCATGTCAGTTCGCTCCCGAGAATTCCTTGCGGCGGCTGACGATCCATCGGGCGATGGCGTTGACCGCGAAGGTGACGATGAAGAGGATGAGGCCGGTCGCGATCAGCACGTTGACGTTCACGCCGTAGGCCTCGGGGAAGGTCAGCGCGATGTTCGCGGGGATCGTGCCGGGGTTCTCGGACGTGAAGAGCTGGAAGGTCACGACGTTGGCGACCGAGAGCACCATGGCCACGGCCATGGTCTCGCCGAGCGCGCGGCCGAGACCGAGCATCGAGGCCGACACGATGCCGCTGCGCCCGAACGGGAAGACGGCCATGCGGATCATCTCCCAGCGCGTGGCGCCGAGGGCGAGCGCGGCCTCTTCGTGGAGGACCGGGGTCTGCAGGAAGATCTCGCGGCAGATCGCCGTGATGATCGGGACGACCATGACGGCCAGGACGATGGCGGCGGTGAAGATGGTGCGTCCGGTGCTGGAGACCGTGCCGCCGAAGAGTGGGAACCAGCCCATGTTCGCGTTCAGCCAGGCGTAGACGGGCTGCACGGCGGGGGCGAGCACCATGATGCCCCACAGGCCGAAGACGACCGAGGGCACCGCGGCGAGCAGGTCGACGATGTAGCCGAGACCCTGCGCGAGGCGGCGCGGCGCGTAGTGGGAGATGAAGAGCGCGACGGCGACCGCGAGCGGGACGGCCATCAGCAGCGCCAGGAAGGAGGCCCACACGGTGCCGAAGGCGAGCGGCCAGACGTACTCCCAGAAGTTGCCCGAGAGGATGCTGGCGTTCTCACTCGTGGCGGTGATACCCGGGATCGACTGGATGATGAGGAAGATCGCGACGGCGGCGAGGGTGACGAGGATCATCACGCCCGCTCCGAGCGCGGTTCCGGAGAACCAGCGGTCGCCCGGCCGCTGCTTGACCTTTGCCGCCGGGGCGGTGGTGGTCGTGGTCATGGTGTCCTTCTGGTTCGGGTTTCACGGGTGTACCCGGCCCGGTTGCGGAAACCGGGCCGGGTACGTGGGTCTTACTCCGTGACGATCGTGTCGATCGCGGCGTCGATCTGCTCGCGCAGCGAGTCCGAGATCGGGGCGTTGCCCGCGGCGGCAGCCGCAGCGTCCTGGCCCTCGGGGCTCGCGATGTACTGGAGGTAGCCCTTGACGATCGGCGCGACGGCCGCGTCGGCGTACTCCTGGCACGCGATCATGTAGCTCACGAGGACGATCGGGTAGACGCCGGCCTCCTCCGAGGTGCGGTCCAGCGCGATGGCGAGGTCGCCCTCGCCGCGGCCCTCTTCGAGGGGCGATGCGTCGACGATCGCGGCCGCGGCCTCGGGCGAGTACTCGACGAACTCGTCGCCGACCTTGACGGCGGCGGTCGACAGGCCCTCCTCGGCAGCGCGCGACGCATCGGCGTAGCCGATGGTGCCGTTGCCGCCGGCGACCGCCGAGACGACGCCCGAGGTGCCCTGGGCGGCCTCACCGGCGACCGGGGTCGACGGCCACACGCCATCCGCCTCGAAGGTCCACACGTCGGGTGCGGCCTGGCCGAGGTAGTCGGTGAAGTTCTCGGTGGTGCCCGAGTCGTCGGCGCGGTGCACCGGCGTCACAGCGAGGTCGGGGAGTGTCGCGTCGGGGTTCAGCGCGGCGATCGCCGGGTCGTTCCAGTTGGTGATCGTGCCGGCGAACAAGCCCGCCATGGTGGCCGCGTCGAGGTTGAGCTCGTCGACGCCCTCGATGTTGAAGATGACGGCGATCGGCGAGATGTAGGTGGGCAGCTCGAGGATGCCGGAGCCCTCGACGCACGCGTCGAACGGGCCTTCTTCGATCTCTTCGGCCGTGAAGGCACGGTCCGAACCCGCGAACGGGAACGCGCCGGCCTGGAACGACTCACGGCCCGCGCCGGAGCCGGCGGGGTCGTACGTGATGGTGACGTCGGGGTTGGCGGTCTGGAAGCCGGCGGTCCAGGCCTGGACCGCGACCTCCTGCGACGAAGCGCCACCACCGGCGATCTCGCCGGAGAGGTCCGACGCTGCGGTGGTCTCGTCGTTCGTGCTGCCGGTCGCCTCGTTCGCGGCGCAGCCGGCGAGAGCGAGGGCGGAAACAGCTGCGACAGCGCCCACCTGGGCGATGCGGGAGATCTTCACTGTGTGAATCCTTCACGTGTCAGGGAATTCGGCCGGATCGGCCTTCGGGTGCGAACCCGGTGCGGGGTTCGATCTGAAACGTAGGCTCGGACTCTTAAGAGACTGCGCTGCGCGGGTGAACGGAAGGTGAACGGGATGCCGACATCCATGCATCGGCATCGAGCTCGACCAGCCGGGATCCGCGGAATCCCGCGACATGCGAGGTCTGCCGTTCACCCGCGCCCGCTAAGGTGCCACGCATGAGCAAGACCACGAAGGCGCAGCGCAAGGCACTGGACGCGATCGACGACGCGGCGGCAGCCGCCCGGCAAGCCCGGAAGGTCGCGAAGACCCTCCCCGGGAAGCCGGCCAAGAAGCTCCGTGAGGTCGCCGCCGACACGATCGACGACGTCGACGTCTCGAAGAAGGCGCTGCGCAAGAACCCCGGCAAGGTCACGAAGAAGGCTCATCGCGCAGAAGAGCGCGTGCGCAAGGCCACCCGCGCGGCGATCGTGAAGGCGGAGAAGAAGGCGCGTCTGCGCGCCGAGGCCGAGCGCGCCGCCGCCGATGCCGCCGCGGCCGCCGAGGCGGCGAAGACGCGGGCGGCCGAGGCCAAGGCCCTGAAGAAGGCTGCTGCCAAGGCCGAGCGGGCGGCCGCGAAGGCCGAGGACGAGGCCCGCGACGCTGACCTGAAGCTCGAGCAGGAGATCGCCTCGGCACGGGAGACGGATGCCGCGGCCCCCGCGCCGGCGGTCGCCGCCGCGCCGTCCGAGCCTGCTGCACCGGCGCCTGCGGCCGTGGCCCCGGCGGCGCCCGCCACGACGTCGGCGGCCCCGACGACTGCCGCGCCCGCCAAACGCCCGGCCCCCGCGAAGCGCCCCGCGCCCGCCAAAGCCCCGGCGTCCGCGACGGCCGCCGCCCCGGCGAAGGCCGCCGCGCCGGCGAAGGCCGCCGCACCGGCGAAGGCCCCCGCACCGGCGAAGGCCGCGGCATCCGCGAAGGTCCCCGCGAAGGTGCCCGTGAAGAGTGCCCCGTCGGCGGATGCCGGGCTCGAGGCGCTCACCGTCGCGGAGCTGCGCGAGCGGGCCCGCGCCGCGGGCAGGACCGGCTACTCACGGCTCGCCAAGGCCGACCTGATCGCGCTGCTGTCCTGACGTGTCGGGCGTCGATTCGCTGCCGGCCGTGCCGGCTCTGTTGGATCGCACCGCCGCGGCACCGTCGCCGCGCACGCTGCTGGACATCCTGCGCGCCACCGTGCAGCGCACCCCCGAGGCATCCGCTCTCGACGACGGCTCGGGCGCGCTGAGCTATCGCGAGCTCATGGCCCGCGTCGGACGCACCGCCGCCCGCCTGCACGAGGCCGGTGTGCGCCGCGGCGACCGCGTCGGCGTGCGCATGCCCTCGGGCTCGAAGGAGCTGTACATCTCGATCCTCGGCGTGATCGCCGCGGGCGCCGCCTACGTTCCGGTCGACGCCGACGATTCCGAGGAGCGCGCCCGGCTCGTGTTCGGCGAGGCGCAGGTGCGGGGCGTCATCGGTGAGGGCGGTGTCTACGCCCCGTCGGGCGTGGAACCCACGGAAGACCGCTCGCCGCTCTTCGGCGGCGACGCGCCCCACCCGAGCACGCACGCGATCGTCACCGTGCCCCCGCCGACGGTCGACGACGACGCCTGGGTGATCTTCACCTCGGGATCGACCGGCGTGCCGAAGGGCGTGGCGGTGTCGCACCGCTCGGCCGCGGCGTTCGTCGACGCCGAGGCGCGGATGTTCCTGCAGCAGGCGCCGATCGGCCCCGGCGACCGGGTGCTCGCGGGCCTGTCCGTCGCGTTCGACGCCTCGTGCGAGGAGATGTGGCTGGCATGGCGCCACGGCGCCTGCCTCGTTCCCGCACCCCGTTCGCTCGTGCGGTCGGGCGAGGACCTCGCGCCCTGGCTCATCCGGCAGGGGATCACGGTCGTCTCGACGGTGCCGACCCTCGCCGCGATGTGGCCCGCAGACGCGATCGAGAACGTGCGGCTGCTCATCTTCGGCGGCGAGGCCTGCCCGCCCGAACTGGTCGCGCGGCTGGTCGCCGAGGGCCGTGAGGTGTGGAACACGTACGGCCCGACCGAGGCGACGGTCGTCGCGTGCGGCGCGCTTCTGGAGGCCGGCGCCCCGGTGCGGATCGGCCTGCCGCTCGACGGCTGGGCGCTGGCCGTCGTCGGCGCCGACGACGTCCAGGTCGCATCGGGCGAGGTGGGCGAGCTGATCATCGGCGGCGTCGGCCTCGCGCGCTACCTCGACCCCGCCAAGGACCGCGAGAAGTACGCGCCGATGCCGACGCTCGGCTGGGACCGCGCCTACCGCTCCGGCGATCTCGTCCGGTACGACCCCGAGGGGCTGCTCTTCGTGGGCCGCGCCGACGATCAGGTCAAGGTCGGCGGACGCCGCATCGAACTCGGCGAGGTCGAGAACGCGCTGCAGGACCTCGCCGGGGTCACCGCCGCCAGCGCGGCGGTGCGCACCAGCGAGGCGGGCGTCCCGGTGCTGGTCGGCTACCTCGTGGTCGACGGCGAGCTCGATCGCGCCGCCGCCCGCGGGCACCTCGCCGAGCGCCTGCCCGCGGGGGTCATGCCGCTCCTGGCGGTTGTGCCCGACCTGCCGGTGCGCACGTCGGGCAAGGTCGACCGCGCCGCGCTGCCGTGGCCGCTTCCCGACCTCGACGTGCCGCGGTCCGATCTCAGTCCCGACGAGGCGTGGCTCGCCGAGCAGTGGCAGGCGGTCCTCGGGCTTCCCGTGCCGGACCGCAAGGCCGACTTCTTCGACCTCGGCGGCGGGTCGCTCGCGGCGGCGCAGCTGGTGTCGCGCATCCGCGCGCGCGTTCCGGACTTCTCGGTCGCCGACATCTACGACGTGCCGCGGCTGGGGGCGATGGCGAAGGCGCTGCAGCCCTTCCTCTCGCGCGAGGAGACGAGCGGATTCCGGATGCCGGAGCCCACGCCCCGCGCGACGCAGTGGACGCAGACCATCCTCGGTGCGCCGCTGTTCATCCTGTCGGGCGTGCGCTGGCTGCTCTACCTGCTGACCGCCGGCGCCATCCTGCGGCTCTTCCCGGGATTCGAGGCGCTTCCGGCCGCCCCGTGGTGGGTGCTCGTGATCGGCCTCGTGCTCTTCGCGACGCCGTTCGGCCGCATGGGGATCGCTGCGGCATCCGCTCGCCTGCTGCTGGCGGGACTGCGCCCCGGCGACTACCCGCGCGGCGGCTCGGTGCACCTGCGGCTGTGGCTGGCCGAGCAGATCGCCGATCAGGTCGACGCGGTGGGCCTCTCCGGGGCGCCGTGGGTGTCGTACTACGCCCGCGCGCTGGGGGCGCGCATCGGCACCGACGTCGACATGCACACCCTGCCGCCCATCACCGGGATGCTGAAGGTCGGCGACCGAGCCTCGATCGAGCCGGAGGTCGACCTCAGCGGCTACTGGATCGACGGCGACCTGGTGCGGATCGGCGAGGTGCGCATCGGCGCGGACGCCACGGTCGGCACCCGCAGCACGCTTGCGCCGGGCACCCGGATCGGCCAGCGCGCCGAGATCGCACCCGGGTCGGCGGTGTTCGGGCGCGTGCGGTCCGATCAGTCCTGGGCCGGTTCGCCGGCCGTCCGCGTCGGCGGGCGAGCCGAGGACTGGCCCGCCGAGCGGCCGCCCGTGGCGCGTCGCTGGCTGTGGGCGTACGCCGCCTCGGCCGTCGCACTCGGGCTCCTGCCGATCCTGAGCTTCGCGGCGGGCGGCGTGATCCTGGCGCTCGGCATGCGCGGGTCCTCGAACCTCGCGGCGGCCCTCGGGGCGGCGTTCGCGTGGCTGGTGCCGGCGGTGCTCGTGGCCGGGGTCGTCTACGCCGGGGCCGTCGTCGTGGGCGTCCGGCTCGCGTCGCTCGGCCTCCGGGAGGGCACGCACCCCGTGCGCAGCCGCATCGGCTGGCAGGCGTGGACCACCGAGCGCCTGCTCGACTCCGCCCGCACGATCCTGTTCCCGCTCTACTCGAGTCTCTTCACGCCGATCTGGCTGCGGCTCCTCGGTGCCCGCGTCGGCCGCGACGTCGAGGCATCCACCGTCCTGCTGATCCCCGCGATGACCCGCATCGAAGACGGCGCCTTCCTCGCCGACGACACGATGGTCGCCTCGTACGAGATGCGCGGCGGATGGCTGCGGCTCGGCGAGGTGCGCATCGGCAAGCGCGCGTTCCTCGGGAACTCCGGGATGGCCCCGCCCGGGCACACGGTGCCGAAGGACGGCCTGGTGGCGGTGCTGTCGGCGGCACCGGTCAAGGCCAAGGCGGGCTCGTCGTGGCTGGGGTCGCCCGCGACGCGCCTGCGCCGGCAGCCGAACGAGAGCGATGCGAGCCGGACGTACGACCCGCCGACGGGCCTCCGCGTCGCGCGCGCCCTGTGGGAGCTCGGCCGCTTCGTCGCGGTCCTCGCGACGTGCGCGCTGGGGCTGCTGGTGCTGTTCGCACTCGCCGCTCTCGTGCAGCTGGTCGGCCCGTGGGTCACGCTGCTGCTCTCGGGTGTCGTCATGCTGACCGCCGGGGCGGTCGCTGCCGGCGTGGCGACCGCGGCGAAGTGGGTCATCGTGGGCCCGATCCGCGCGGGGGAGCAGCCGCTGTGGTCGAGCTTCGTGTGGCGCACCGAGGTGTCGGACACCTTCACCGAGATGCTGGCGGCGCCCTGGTTCGCCCGCGCGGCAGCCGGCACGCCCGCGCTCGCCGTGTGGCTGCGGAGCCTCGGCGCGCGCATCGGCCGCGGCGTGTGGTGCGAGAGCTACTGGCTGCCCGAGCCCGACCTGGTCACGCTCGGCGACGCCTCGACCGTGAACCGCGGGTGCGTCGTGCAGACGCACCTGTTCCATGATCGAATCATGAGCATGGACACCGTCGAGCTCGAGGCCGGGGCGACCCTCGGACCGCACAGCGTCATCCTCCCGGCCGCGGCGATCGGGGCCCACGCGACGGTGGGGCCGGCGTCGCTCGTGATGCGCGGCGAGTCCGTGCCCGTCGGCTCGCGCTGGAGCGGCAACCCGATCGGACCCTGGCGTGCCGTGACCGTCCGCGCCTACCAGTCGACCTCGTGATCGGCCCCGACCCCTACACGCCGCGCAGCGGCGACGACTCGTACGACGTGGTCTCGTACGACCTCGACCTGCGCTACCGCGTCCGCACGAACCGGCTCGAGGGGCGCGCGGTCGTCAACGCGGTCGCCGCCGAGCGGCTGCGCGCGGCGCGGCTCGACCTGGTCGGCCTCCGCGCGTCGCGGGTTCGGGTGGACGGCGACCCTCGCACGAGATTCGCTCAGGATGCCGCGTCCCTGCGCGTGACGCTGCCGCGGGTGGTGGAGCCCGGCGAGGAGTTCTCGATCGAGGTCCGCTACGCCGGCGCGCCCGGACCGCGCCGGTCGACGTGGGGCGCCATCGGCTGGGAGGAGCTGGAGGACGGGGTGCTCGTGGCGTCGCAGCCGATCGGCGCGCCCACTTGGTTCCCCTGCAACGATCGCCCCGACGACCGTGCGCGCTACCGGATCGCCGTCACCACCGATGACGACTACGCCGTCGCGGCGACGGGCGTGGCCCGCCCGCCGGTCCGCGAGGGCGGGCTCACGCGGTGGGAGTTCGTCTCGGGAGTGCCCACCGCCACCTACCTCGCCGCCGTGCACATCGGGCCGTACCGCGAGAGCGCGATCGGACGCGCCCGGCTCCTCGCGCCGCCGCAGCTCGCCTCGGCGGCGCGCCGCTGGTTCGCGGATGTGCCGCGCATGCTCGAGACGTTCGAGCAGGCCTTCGGACCGTATCCGCAGGAGCACTGCACGATCGTCGTCACGCCCGACGAGCTGGAGATCCCGCTCGAGGCGCAGGGCCTCGCCGTCTTCGGAGCCAACCACTTCGTGCCCGAAGCCGAGCGCCTCGTGCCGCACGAACTCGCGCACCAGTGGTTCGGCAACAGCGTGGGTGTGGAGAAGTGGCGCGACATCTGGCTCAATGAGGGCTTCGCGTGCTTCGCCGAATGGGTGTGGTCGGAGGCATCCGGAGGACCCGGCATCGCCGCACTCGCCGACCGCCACCACGCCCGCCTGCGGGCGCTCCCGCAGGACCTCGTGATCTCCGAGCCGGGGCCCCGTCTCATGTTCGACGACCGCGTCTACAAGCGGGGGGCGCTGACCCTCGAGGCCTTGCGTCGGACGCTCGGCGGCGACGCGTTCGGCGCGCTCCTGCGTGCGTGGGTGCAGCAGCACCGCCATGGCCTCACGACGACGGACTCGTTCCGGGAGCTCGTAGGCCGGACCGGCGGCGCCGATGCCACGGCGCTGCTGTCGGAGTGGCTCGACAAGGCGCCCTTGCCCGAGCTGCCCGCGCCGTCGTCGTCGCCGTGAATCAGGCGCGACCGGGTGCGAGGAGTGCGACGCTGAGCAGCACGCCGGCCGGGCCCGGCGCATCCCAGCCGTCGTAGACGGCGCCGTCCGGCACGCCGGCCGTCCAGCCGTCGTCCGCCGCTGTCACGACCACGCTCCCAGGGTCGACGCGGAGGCCCCGGCCGTCGGCCTTGAGGGCGGCCTCGACCCGCGTCCACTCCCGCACCGTCGCCTCGCCGGCGCCGAGCACGCCACGCATGCCGGCGGCATCCCTTCGCGCGTCGACCTCGGGCTCGGCGTCGATGCCCAGGGCCGCGGCATCCGTCATCGACGCCACCGCCGCGATCGCATAGCCCGCCGCGTACGTCACGCTCGCCAGGAACGGCGCCCCCGAGACGGTCACCCGACCGTGCGGGCCGTCGCAGCGGGGGCACCGGTTGTCGAGCACGGCGCCGTGCGGCAGCATGCCCGACAGCAGGTGCCAGGCCTGGCGACGACGCGGAGCACCCGGAGCGATCGCCACCCACCCGATGTCGACGATCGATCCGATGGCGAGCATCAGACCTTGGGCTCGTGCGTCTCGATCATGACGATCCCCGAGCCGGGGTTGTCCACCGACAGGTGCACCACCGAGAAGGCCGCGGGCTCGAGAGCCGACGCGCTGCCGAGGTACGAGCCGCGCAGCGTCCCGGTGGCCAGGGCGAGCTCGCTCAGGACGTCGGGCAGCACCGGTCCGTGACTGCACAGCACCGCCGGCTTGCGCGAGCGCACGCGTTCGCCGATGACCGTGCGGGCATCCGACCGGCCCTCCTCCCAGGCGTCCTGGCTGATGTGCTTCGTGGTGTCGACGCTCCGGCCGATCGCCGCCGACAGCGGCGCGACGGTCGCCGTGCACCGGTCGGCCGGGCTCGACACGATCCGCCGCACCCCGAACGCCAGGAGCGGCCCCACGATGGACTCCGCCTGCTTGCGCCCGCGTGCGGCGAGCGGGCGCGCGGCATCCTTCCCCTTCCACTGCTCGCGGGGGACGGCCTTCGCGTGGCGCAGCGCCACGATGGGGAAGGTGCGCAGCACGCCCTCGTCGACGAGGCGCAGGAAGTTCTCCACGATCTCGATGTCGACCGGGTAGCTCAGCCGGCGCAGCGCCTTCTTGGGCGACACCCACTCGATCGCCGCGATCTCTTTGTTGGGGACGAAGGCGGATGCCCGGATCGCCGCGTCCGTCGCCTCGGCGGCCCAGTAGTGCACGATCTTGGTGCGCTTGCTGGGCAGCCGGTAGCGCGACACCCCCACCGGCACCCCGAGCGCGACGCGGATGCCGGTCTCTTCATGGATCTCGCGGACAGCGGTCTCGGCCAGCATCTCGCCGGGATCGACCTTGCCCTTGGGCAGCGTGATGTCGCGGTACTTCGTGCGGTGGATCAGCAGGATGCGCAGCTTGTCGTCGACGACGCGCCAGACCACGCCGCCCGCGGCATAGACAGCGGTCTCTGTCATCGCACCGCCCGGGCCCGCCGGCGCCGCTGCACGTTCGTCATGGTGCGGTCCTGGAGGTCGAGGAGTGCCGCGCCGTCGTCGGCCAGGTGATGCCGGATCCACTCGCCGTCGGGTCCGAGGT
The DNA here is from genome assembly GCF_033548675.1 of Microbacterium sp. M3. Lineage (NCBI taxonomy): Bacteria > Bacillati > Actinomycetota > Actinomycetes > Micrococcales > Microbacteriaceae > Microbacterium > Microbacterium sp. M3. Next base: position 376,537 of record NZ_JAWTZT010000001.1, on the reverse strand, counting down.
GCCACGAGCTCGTGGTGTCGCTCATCGCCAGCGCGAAGAGGTCGTTGAGCTCCTTCACGTGCGCCGGCGCCGACACCCGGACGAGCGCCTCGACCCGGCGGTCGAGGTTGCGGTGCATCATGTCGGCGCTGCCGATGTAGACCACCGAGTCGCCGTCGTTGTGGAAGGCGAAGATGCGCGAGTGCTCGAGGTAGCGGCCGAGGATGCTGCGCACCGTGATGTTCTCGCTCATGCCCTCGACGCCGGGCTTCAGCGAGCAGATGCCGCGCACCCAGACCTCGACCTTCACGCCCGCCTGGCTCGCGCGGTAGAGCGCATCGATGATCTGCTCGTCGACCATCGAGTTCACCTTGATGCGCACGCTCGCGGGCTTGCCGGCGAGGGCGTTGCGGCGCTCCTTGTCGATGAGGCGCAGCAGTCCCTTGCGCAGGTGCAGCGGCGCCACCAGGAGGCGCTTGAACTTCTTCTCGATCGCGTAGCCGCTCAGCTCGTTGAAGAGCCGGGTGAGGTCGCGGCCGACCAGGTCGTCGGCGGTGAACAGGCCGAAGTCCTCGTAGATGCGGCTGGTCTTCGGGTTGTAGTTGCCGGTGCCGACGTGGCTGTAGCTGCGCAGCACGCCGTTCTCCTCGCGAATCACTAGCGCCAGCTTGCAGTGGGTCTTCAGGCCCACCAGGCCGTAGACGACATGCACGCCGGCCTTCTCGAGCTTGCGCGCCCACTCGATGTTGTTCGCTTCGTCGAAGCGCGCCTTGATCTCGACGAGGGCCAGCACCTGCTTGCCCGCCTCGGCCGCGTCGATGAGCGCCTCGACGATGGGGCTGTCGCCCGATGTGCGGTACAGCGTCTGCTTGATGGCGAGGACGTGGGGGTCCTTCGCCGCCTGCTCCAGGAAGGCCTGCACGCTGGTGGCGAAGGACTCGTAGGGGTGGTGCACCAGCACGTCGCCCTTGCGGATCGCGGCGAAGATGTCAGGCCGCTCGTTGTTGTCGCCCGGCTGGAACGCCAGCGCCGTGGTCGGCAGGTGCGCCTTGTAGCGCAGGTCGGGCCGGTTCAGGCGCCCGAGGTCGAACAGTCCGCGCAGGTCGAGCGGCCCGGGCAGGCGGTAGACCTCCTGCTCGGTGATGTCGAGCTCCTTGATGAGGAGGTCGAGCGTCACGTCGTCCATGTCGTCGGTGATCTCGAGGCGGATCGGCGGCCCGAAGCGGCGGCGCAGCAGCTCGGCCTCGAGCGCCTGGATGAGGTTCTCGGTCTCGTCCTCCTCGATCACGACGTCCTCGTTGCGCGTGAGGCGGAAGGCGTGATGGTCGAGCACCTCCATGCCGGGGAAGAGGTCGTCGAGGTGGTTCGAGATGAGGTCCTCGAGCGGCAGGTAGCGCACCGCCCCCTCGACCGACGGCAGCTCCACGAACCGCGGCAGCATCGGCGGCACCTTCAGGCGCGCGAACTCCTGCCGGCCGGTGCGCGCGCTGCGGATGCGGATCGCCAGGTTCAGCGACAGCCCCGAGATGTACGGGAACGGATGCGCCGGGTCGACCGCGAGCGGCATCAGCACGGGGAACACCTGGGCCTGGAAGTACTCGTACAGCTCGGCCCGCTCGTCGTCGCCGAGCGCCGAGTACGAGACGATCTCGATGCCGGCGTCGGCCAGCGCCGGCTTGACCAGCGACGTCCAGGCCTCGGCGTGGCGCACCTGCAGACGGTGCGCCTCGGCCGAGATGTCGGCGAGGACGTCGGCGGGGGAGCGGCCGACGTTGGTGGGCAGCGCCAGTCCGGTCACGATGCGGCGCTTGAGCCCCGCCACCCGCACCATGAAGAACTCGTCGAGGTTGCTCGCGAAGATCGCGAGGAAGTTCGCCCGCTCGAGCGTGGGGAGGTCGGGGTCTTCGGCCAGCTCGAGCACGCGCTGGTTGAACGCGAGCCAGCTGAGCTCGCGGTCGAGATAGCGGTGTTCGGGCAGCTGCGAGTCGAAGACCTCCGACATCTCGAAGTCGTCGTCGTCCGCATCGCCCAGGCCGGCGTCGAGCACCTCGGGTTCGATCATCCCCTCATCATTGCAGGGTCACGTGACCAGAGTGTGAACGGGACGGATGCCGTGGACAGCGCCCACCGGGGCGTCTATGGTGACCGCCCCGTGCTCGCCGTCACGCCCTTAGGCCCCGGCGATCGCCCTCAGGCCCCGGCGGTCGCCCTCAGGCTTGCGTGCGCTCGCGCGGGGCGGGCTCGGGCTCGTCCTCGTAGACGTTGAAGCGGTAGCCCACGTTGCGCACGGTGCCGATGAGCTGCTCCATGTCGCCGAGCTTCGCCCGCAGGCGCCGCACGTGCACGTCGACCGTGCGGGTGCCGCCGAAGTAGTCGTAGCCCCACACCTCGCTCAGCAGCTGCTCGCGGGTGAACACGCGCGACGGGTGCGTGGCGAAGAAGTGGAGGAGCTGGAACTCCTTGTACGTGAGGTCGAGCGGCCGCCCGTGCACCTTCGCGGAGTACGAGGACTCGTCGATCGTGATGCCCGAGGTCTGGATGCGGGTCGAGACCTGTTCGGCGGACTGGCGGCCCACCGCGAGACGGATGCGGGCGTCGACCTCGGCGGGGCCGGCGGTGAAGAGGATGACGTCGTCGACGCCCCAGTCCGGCGACACCGCGGTCAGGCCGCCCTCGGTCACGATCAGCAGCAGCGGGGCGTCGAGCCCGGTCGTGTTCAGGATCTTGCACAGCGACTTCGCGCCCACGAGGTCGACGCGGGCGTCGACGAAGATGATGTCGGCGCTCGGGGCGTTCACGAGCTGTGCGGGCTCGGCGGGGATCAGCCGCACGCGGTGGCTCAGCAGCTCGAGCGAGGGCAGGACCGGGCCGCCGCCGTGCGTGGAGCTGAGAACCAGGAGCTGTGCCAAGGGATCGCCTTCCCAGCGCGTGGGGGCGCGCCGCGAACCCAGTGTAGGGCGTGGCGACGAGCCCGCCGGTGCGCGCGACATCCGCCGACAGCGAGCAAGCGGGTGCACGCGCGGTTCCCATGCGCGATGATGAGTGCGTGGCCGTCCCTGAACTCGCCCCTCGCCGCACCTTCGGCGGCATCGTCGCCGTCTGGGTGCTCGCCGCGCTGATCGCCGTCGCCATCGGGTTCTTCACCGGGCCGGACGCGCGGGCGGCATGGCTGGGCGTGGGACTGGGTGGATGCCTCTTCACGGCGTTCGCGATCCAGCTCTGGTCCGGCCGCTCCCAGGGGTTCACCGAGCGGGTCGCGGCCAGCGTGCTGGGCGCCGCGCTGGTGATGGGCGTCATCAGCCTCGGGTTCGGACTCGCCTCCCTCGTTCCCGGCTAGACTCCTTCCCATGGATCTCGTCGCGCTCGAACTGTTCTTCGTGGGCCTGCTCGGTCTGGCGTCGCTCGCGATCGTCTTCGTCTCCGCGGTCGTCCTCAAGAACCTGTACCGCGGCCAGCGCTGACGGGCCGCGTCGTGATCGACATCCCGACCGACCTCCCCGCCGAGCTGGTGCCCCTCTCGTGGCTCATCGGCGTGTGGGAGGGCACCGGCGTCATCGACTACGCCGAGCACTCGTACGGCGGCGAGTTCACGCACCGCGTCAGCTTCAGCCATGACGGCGGTCAGTACCTGAACTACTCCGCCGAAGCGTGGCTCCACGACGCGGAGGATCCCGAGCGCGGCACCCGCCTGGTCGCGGAGCTCGGCTACTGGCGGCTGTCGATCCCGGCCGGCGACGCCGACGCCGGCCCGGGCCTCCTGCCCGCGCTCGCCGCTCCCGTCGCGCGCACCGCGGACGACATCGAGCAGCTGCGCAACGACGACGGCGGATTCGACCTGGAGGCGGTGATCGTGCACGCCGACGGCGTGAGCGAGCTCTACCTCGGCCAGATCAAGGGCCCCCGCATCGATGTCGCGACCGATGCCGTCGTCCGTCCCGCGGGCTCCAAGGCCTACTCCGCCGCGACGCGCATGTACGGGCTCGTCGACGGTCACCTGCTGTGGGCGTGGGACATCGCCGCACTCGGCTTCGAGCTCGCCGCGCACGCGTCGGCGCGTCTCGCGCGGGTGGAGTGATGGCTTCCGCTGCGCCCGGCGCCCCGTTCGCCGCGATCCCCGGTGCCGTTGTCGACGAGGCCGGGCTCCAGCACGTCGGCAGTCCGCTGATCGAGCAGCGGCGCCTGGCCGCGGGTGCGGCACTGGCTCCGCTGGGCGATCGCGCGGTGATCGCGGTTCCCGGCGAGGACCGCCTCAGCTGGCTGGACTCCCTCTCGTCGCAGGCGCTGACCCGGCTGGCGCCGGGTGTCGGCACCGAGCTGCTCATCCTCGACCCGCACGGACACGTCGAGCACGCGGCATCCGTCATCGACGACGGCGAGACCGCCTGGCTCATCGCAGATCGCGCCGACGTCGCGGGGCTGCACGAGTGGCTCCGCAAGATGCGCTTCCGCCTGCGCGTCGACCCGCGCATCGCCGACGAGTACGCGGTGGTCGGGGGCGCGGCCGCAGCGGTCGAGCGGATCTCGCCGACCGCGCCGTCCGGGCTGCCGCTGGTGTGGCGCGACCCGTGGCCGGACGTCTCGCCCGGCGGCCACGCGTACGCGGCGGTCGACCCGCACCCCGGCGCCGAGCGCGATTGGGCGGAGGCGATCGTCACGCGCGACGAAGAGCAGCGCATCGCGGATGCCGCGACCCGCGGCGAGCTGGAGCTCGCGGGCCTGACGGCGGTCGACGCGCTGCGGGTCGCCGCCTGGCGGCCGCGGTGGACCACCGACGTCGACGAGCGCGCGCTGCCCCACGAGCTGGACTGGCTGCGCACCGCCGTGCACCTGGACAAGGGCTGCTACCGCGGGCAGGAGACGATCGCAAAGGTCCACAACCTGGGTCACCCGCCGCGGCGGCTCGTGGCCCTGCAGCTCGACGGCTCGGGAAGCGTCCTGCCCGCCCACGGCGCCGTGGTGCGTCACGGCGAGGCCGAGGTCGGCGTCGTCACCTCCGCGGCCCTGCACTTCGAAGAGGGGCCTATCGCGCTCGCCGTCGTGCGCCGCTCGCTCGCGGTCGACGCGGCGCTCACGGTGGACACCGCCGACGGCCCGGTCGCGGCGGCACAGGAGGTCGTCGTGCCGCCGGACGCCGGCGCCACGGCGAACGTGCCCCGCATCACCCGGCTCTCGCGCCGCGCCGCGGCGCAGTAGGAGCGACGGCGGTGAGCGGCGACGGCGACACCGCCGCGATCACCCAGGCCGTGCCGACCGGTTGGCGTGCCCGGTTCGATCCGCGCCCGCAGCTGGCGCGGGTGCGCGGGTCCGCCATCGCCATCGTCCAGATCACGGTGGCCGCGACAGCGGCATGGGCGTTCGCCCACTACGTCATCGGGCACTCCGCGCCGCTCCTCGCGGCGACCGTCACCATCTCGAGCCTCGGGCTGGTGCGCGACGCGCGCCCCCGGCGCGTGCTCGAGACCGTCGTGGGGATGCTCGTGGGAATCCTCGTGGCCGAGGGGTTCGTCGTGGTGGTCGGACCGGGCTGGTGGCAGCTGGCGCTCGCGCTGGGCGTGACCCTCCTCGTCGCGCGCTTCCTCTCGCCCTACCCGCCGTTCGCGATCATGGCGGGCATCCAGGCCTCGATCGTGATGTCGCTGCCGGCGAGTCAGCCGTTCGCGCGTCTGGTCGACGGCATCGTGGGAGGCGTCGCCGCACTCGTCGTCACGGCGCTGATCCCGCGCAATCCGCGGCGGGAGGAGGCGCGCGACGGCCACGCGGTGTTCGCCGCCGCCGACGCCGCCGCGCGCACCATCGTCCAGGCACTGCGCCGCGGCGACGCTCTGCGGGCGGCACGCGGCCTCGACAAGGCGCGGAGCATCGGGCCGCGCATCGACGACTGGCGGGCATCCCTGGACTCGGGCCTCGCCGTCGCCGGCTTCTCGCCGTGGCTGCGGCCGCAGCGCGCCGAGCTGCGGCGGCACTACACGGTGCTGCAGGCGATGGACTTCGCCACGCGCAACCTCCGCGTGGTCGCGCGGCGCGCCGTCTACCTCTGCGAGGACGGGCAGCGGCGCCCCGTGCCGGCCGAGATCATCGCCGAGCTCATGCGCGGCGCGGCCCTCGTCGGCGAGAGCCTCGACGACATCGCGCTGCAGCCGGCCGCGCGCGAGGCGGTGCGCGCCGTGGCCGCCCGGCTCGATCCGGCGCAGATCCTCCCGGAGGGGACGCAGACCGAGCTGAATCTCATCACGGCGCTGCGCCCGCTCGCCGTCGACCTTCTGACCGCCACCGGCATGCCTTCCGCCGAGGCGCGCGCGGTGCTGCCGCGGGTCTAGCTGCGGCAGACGTGGCGCGACCGCGAGGCGCCGGCCGGCTCAGCGGGGGGCGACCGCGCTCCACGGCACGGTGACCTCGCCGAGACGCCACCGTGAGCGCTCCAGAAGCGGCCAGCCCTCCGCCTGCAGCGCCGACAGCGCGGTGCGCCACCGGTGCACCGGTCCGAAGGGCGTCACGCTCGCGGCGCGTTCCCACTCAGCGTCCAGTGCGGTGAGGAACGCGTGCACCGGCTCTCCCGGAACGTTGCGATGGATGAGGGCCTTCGGCAGCCGCTCCGCGGCGACGGACGGATGCCGCAGCCCGGCGAGCCGCAGCGACACCGTCAGGGTGCGGGGCTCGGCGTCGGGGCCGACCGCCACCCAGGTGCAGATGCGGCCGATCTCGTCGCACGTGCCCTCCACGAGGAGCCCGTCCGGCGCGAGGCGGCCGGCCATGGTCTGCCACGCGTGCCGGACGTCGGTCTCGTCGTACTGCCGCAGGACGTTGAACGCCCGCACCACCGCCGGACGCCGCCCGCCGGCCACCGGCACCTCGAACCCGCCTCGGGCGAACGACACCCGCGCGTCGCGCGGGAACGACGTGGCCCCGGCGCGCACCTCCTCCAGCTGCGCGCGCGCCCGCGCCACGCGCGCGGGGTCGATCTCGAGCCCCAGCACCTCGACATCGGGCCGGGCCTGCGACAGCCGCGCGAAGAGCTCGAGGGCGGTGACGCCGCTCGCGCCGTAGCCCAGGTCGACGACCAGCGGGTCGGCGGCGCGCCGCAGCGCCGGGTGCCGCGCGATCCAGCGGTCCACGCGCCGGAGCCGGTTGGTGCCGGTGGTGCCGCGCGTGATCTGCCCGACCGGTCCGCGCGCCATGCCTCCATGATGCCAGCCGGCCCGCCGCGGCCGCCGACACGGGACAGGGGCCGGTCACGCGCCGCCGATATCATGGGGCGCATGACCGCGCCTTACACGCTGATCCTCCTCCGCCACGGGCAGAGCGAGTGGAACAAGACCAACCAGTTCACCGGATGGGTCGACGTCCGCCTCACCGAGCAGGGCAAGGCCGAGGCCCAGCGCGGCGGCGAGCTCCTCGCCGAGTCCGGCATCCTTCCCGACGTCCTGCACACCTCCGTGCTGAGCCGCGCCATCCAGACCGCGAACATCGCGCTCGACGCCGCCGACCGCCTGTGGATCCCGGTCAAGCGGTCGTGGCGCCTGAACGAGCGCCACTACGGGGCGCTCCAGGGCAAGGACAAGGCGCAGACCCTCGAGGAGTTCGGCAACGAGCAGTTCATGCTGTGGCGCCGGTCCTTCGACGTGCCGCCGCCGCCCCTGCCGGCCGACGACCAGTACAGCCAGGTGGGCGACCCCCGCTACGTCGGCATCGACGGCGAGGTGCCCGACACCGAGTCGCTCAAGATCGTCATCGACCGCATGCTGCCGTACTGGCACAGCGACATCGTGCCCGATCTGAAGGCCGGCAAGACCGTCCTGGTCACCGCGCACGGCAACTCGCTGCGCGGCCTCGTCAAGCACCTCGACGGCATCAGCGACGCCGACATCGCCGAGCTCAACATCCCCACCGGCATCCCGCTGGTGTACCGCCTCGACGAGGACCTGAAGCCGATCGGCGCGGGGGAGTACCTCGACCCCGAGGCCGCCGCGGCGGGCGCGGCCGCCGTGGCCAACCAGGGCAAGGGCTGACCTCACGCCGACGACGAAGAGCGGATGCCTCCCCCCGGACGGCATCCGCTCTTCTCATGCGCCCCGCGGCCTGACCCGAACAGGCGGCGGGGGCGAAGCCGCCTACGCCGAGGGCGTGACGACGTCGATCGTGTCGGTGGACGTGGTCCAGTCACCCGTGGACAGGTACGCCACCTTCTTGGCGACCGACACCGCGTGGTCGCCGAATCGCTCGTGATAGCGACTGGCGAGCGTCGCGTCGACGGTCGCCGCCGCCTCGCCCTGCCAGGTGTCGCTCAGGACCTTCTCGAACACCGAGACATGCAGCTCGTCGAGCCGGTCGTCGCTGTTGCGGATCTGGTCGATGAGCTCGCCGTCCTGCGTCCGCAGCAGCTCGGCGAGCTGGCGCGCGACCTCGACGTCGAGTTCGCCCATCTTCAGGAACGTCGACTTGAGCCCCTTGGGGATCGCGCGCTCGGGGAACCGCATGCGGGTCAGCTGGGCGATGTGCTCGGCGATGTCGCCCATCCGCTCGAGCGAGGCGCTCATGCGCAGCGCGCTCACGACGATGCGCAGGTCGCGGGCGACCGGCTGCTGACGCGCGAGGATCTCGATCGCGAGCTCGTCGAGGGCGATGGCCTTCTCATCGATGACGGCGTCCGCTTCGATGACCTCCTCCGCCAGGGCGACGTCGCTCGTGCCGAACGCCCGCGTCGCCTTGTCGATGGCGACCGTGACGAGCTCGGCGATCTCGACGAGACGCCCCTGCACGTCCTCGAGGGACTGGTGGAAGACTTCGCGCATTCCGATGCACCTTTCGTGGGTTCCGGGGAGGCTTGCGCCCGCGCCCCGGCGATTCTCGTCAGGGAAGGTTAACGGATGGTGCTGGCGCGGTGAACATCAGCGGGCGGGGCCCGGTGTGCACGCTTCTGGTCGAAGGCAGCCGTTTACCTGCCCGTACGCTGGTGACATGGAAACGACGCAGCTCGCGCTGCTCGCCCTCCTCGCGGGGATCATCATCGGCGGGTCGATCTCCGCTCTCGTGGTCGCGGCGCTGCGGGCGCGCGATCGCGCGCGCACCGACATGTCGGTCGAGATCCCCGATGGCGTGCGGGGCGTGCTGCACGGCATGGACGACGCCGCCCTCGTCGTGGACGCGTCGTTCACCGTCCTCGCATCGTCTTCGGCGGCCGCGGCCTTCGATCTGGTGGAGGGCGGCGTGCTGCCCACCGACGAGCTGCGCACCCTCGCGCGCCGGGTCCGCACGAGCGATTCGGCCGACACCGAGGCGAACGCGACGGAGACGATGCGTCTGCGCCGTGGCGCGCCGCCGGCGGAGCCGCGCCTGGTCGCCGTCCGCGCGTCGCGCATCTCGCCGCGCCTCACGCTGCTCGTGCTCCGCGACATCACCGAGCGGGAGCGCGTCGAGGAGATGCGTCGCGACTTCGTCGCCAACACCAGCCATGAGCTGAAGACGCCCGTCGGGGCGGTGAGCCTGCTCGCCGAGGCGATCGAGTCGGCCGCCGACGATCCGCCCCAGGTGCGCATCTTCGCGACCCGGCTGCAGGCCGAGGCGTCCCGCCTGGCTCTGCTCACCTCGCGCATCATGAACCTGTCGCGCCTTCAGGCCGCCGATGAGCTGCCGCAGCGCGACGTGTCGATCGACGAGATCGTCGCCTCGGCGCTGGACGCGCACGCCATCCAGGCCGACTCGGCGGGCGTCGAGGTGGTGCGCGGCGGCGCGCGCGGCCTCTACGTGCACGGCGATGCGCAGGTGCTGAGCGAAGCGGTGGGCAACCTCATCGCCAACGCCATCGCGTACTCCCCGCGCGGATCGAGTGTCGGAGTGGGGATCAAGGCCGTCGACCGCGTGGTCGAGATCGCGATCACCGACCGCGGCATCGGCATCGCCGAGGGCGACCAGGACCGCGTCTTCGAGCGCTTCTACCGCGCCGATCCCGCCCGAGCGCGCCGCACCGGCGGCAGCGGACTGGGCCTGTCGATCGTCAAGCACGCCGTGCAGCGCCACGGCGGCGACGTGCGACTGTGGTCGCGCCCCGGACGCGGCTCGACCTTCACCATCCGGCTGCCCGAGATCGACGCGCCCGCGGTCGACCCGGCGCCCAAGCGCGGCCGCAAGAAGAAGCGGCCTGCCGCCGCATCAGCCGCACCGGCCGCAGCCACCGCGCCAACCGCAGCCACCGCGCCCACCGCCGCAGCCGCGCCCGCCGCGCCCGCCGTGGCGCCGACCGCGGGCGCCGCTGAGACGATCCCTGCTTCCGCCACGAATGGAGACCCCGCATGACCCGCGTCCTGATCGTCGAGGATGAGCCCGACCTCGCCGACCCGCTCGCCTATCTCCTGCGTCGCGAAGGCTACGACGTCGAGATCGCCGAAGACGGCCCCGCCGCGCTGACGGCGTTCCGCGAGCGCGGCGCCGACATCGTGCTGCTGGATCTCATGCTGCCGGGCATGCCGGGCACCGAGGTGTGCCGGCAGATCCGTACGACGTCCGCCGTGCCCATCATCATGCTGACGGCGAAGGACTCCGAGGTCGACATCGTGGTGGGCCTCGAGCTGGGGGCCGACGATTACGTCACGAAGCCGTACTCGGCCCGGGAGCTGCTGGCGCGCATGCGCGCGGTCCTGCGCCGCTTCTCGCAGATCGACGCCGACCTCGAGGACCGCGTGCTCGAAGGGGGACGGGTCGTGCTCGACATCGACCGCCACACGGTGGCCGTCGACGGCGGCGAGATCAACATGCCGCTGAAGGAATTCGAGCTGCTCGAGGTGCTGATGCGCAACGCCGGTCGCGTGCTCACCCGCGGCCAGCTCATCGACCGGGTGTGGGGGAGCGACTACTTCGGCGACACCAAGACGCTCGACGTGCACATCAAGCGCATCCGCTCGCGCATCGAGCAGAACCCCGGCTCGCCGGAGATGCTGGTCACGGTGCGCGGTCTCGGCTATCGCTTCGAGGGCTGATCCCGCAGAGCGACGAAGAGGGCGCCCCGGCGGGGCGCCCTCTTCTGCGTCTGTGCGCGCTGCTCAGGGGGCGAGCGGCGCCAGGTAGTCGAGCGTGCCGTCGAGCACGGGGACCGAAACCAGTGCGCCCTCGGCGTCGCCGGACTGGAAGAAGGCGGTCATGTCGGTGCCGGGCAGGGCGTCGAGGTCTTCGATGAGGATCGGCTCCTCGTCCTCGGTGCCCAGGCTCATGGTGGTGTCGGCGGGCACGCGGACCGTGAGCGAGATCGTCGATCCCTCACCCAGTTCGACGTTGAGCGTGTGCGTCTCGTCGGTCCGGTTGATCAGCGCGGCGACGAAGTTGCCCTCGGTGCCGTCCTCGTTCGCGACGATCTGCGCGTTCCGCACCTCGACGGGGCCGGAGTCGTAGACGTTGGTGCCTTCGGCGGCGTCGTAGGTGATCGTGGTCGCCTGCGGCGAGATCATGCTGCAACCCGTCGCCGTGAGAACGAGCGCACCCGCCACGGCGAGCGAGGCGATCGCACGGCGGGCCGTGGGGGCGGATGCAGATCCCTGGCGGCGGTTCATCGAGATCCTCCCAAGACGGATGACGGTTCTTCAGCATTCTAGGGGGTCCGCGCCGGCAGCCGCCGATCGCCGCGGCCTGGCGCGCTGCGGTGCCGGGACGGCAGGGCGGAGAACCTTAGCGTATTTCTCCTGTGGTATCCTGGAGGTTGCCGAAAGGACATAACTCCATGCTTTTTGAGGTTGGCGAGACGGTCGTCTACCCCCACCACGGGGCGGCAACGATCATCGAGGTCAAAGACCGGATCATCAAGGGCGAGACGAAGAAGTACCTGAAGCTGAACGTCACGCAGGGTGATCTCATCATCGAAGTCCCCGCAGAGAACGTCGACCTGGTCGGCGTCCGAGACGTCATCGGCAAGGAGGGTCTCGACAAGGTCTTCGAGGTGCTGCGCGCTCCCTTCACGGAGGAGCCGACCAACTGGTCGCGCCGCTACAAGGCCAACCTCGAGAAGCTCGCCTCCGGTGACGTCATCAAGGTCAGCGAGGTCGTGCGCGACCTCTGGCGCCGCGACCAGGATCGCGGGCTGTCGGCCGGTGAGAAGCGCATGCTCGCCAAGGCGAAGCAGATCCTGATCTCCGAGCTGGCCCTCGCCGAGAAGACCGACGAAGAGAAGGCCAGCGTCCTCCTCGACGAGGTCCTCGCGAGCTGAGACTCCCAGAACGGCGCCCCCCGGGGCGCCGTTCTGCTGTGTCCGCCGGCCGCCGGGAGCGTTCGCGATAGCGTGAACGGGTGACCATCACCCCCGTGCCGCGCGTCGGCATCATCGTCGTGGCCGCCGGCTCCGGAACCCGCCTCGCGGCGGGTGGTCCGAAGGCGTTCGTCGGCATCGACGGGCGGAGCGTCCTGCGCCACGCCCTCGACGGCGTCTTCGCCGCACCGACCGCCCAGGTGGTCGTGGTCGCCCCGGACGGCCGGGAGGGTGACGCGCTGAGCGAGGCGCTCGCCGCCTCCGGCGATCGCCGCGATCTCGTCTCCGTGGTGCGCGGCGGCACGACCCGCCAGGCGTCGGTGGCGGCGGGACTGGACGCCCTGTGGGCGGACGTCGAGATCGTGCTCGTGCACGACGCCGCCCGTTCCCTCACACCCCCCGAGGTGTTCGAGCGCGTGATCGCCGCGATCGACGAAGGTGCCCCGGGCGCGATCCCCGTGCTCTCGGTCATCGACACGATCAAGCGGGTCGCCGGCGACGAGATCGTCGCGGCCGTCGACCGCGCCGAGCTGGCCGCTGCGCAGACCCCGCAGGGTTTCCGGCGTGATGTGCTCGACGCGGCATATGCGACGGCGACCGAGGACTTCACCGACGACGCGGCGGTGGTCGCCGAGGCCGGGCATGCCGTCGCGGCCGTGCCGGGGCATCCGCTCGCATTCAAGATCACGACCCCGGCCGACCTCGACCGGGCGCGCCATCTGCTCGGGGCGCAGGCCGCCCATGCGCCGGTGCGGCTGGAGCGCGAGGCGCCGCTCCCGCGCGTCGGCGTGGGAACCGACGTACACGCCTTCGGCGGCGAGGGCAGCCTGTGGCTCGCCGGCCTGGAATGGCCGGGGGAGGCGCCCCTGTCGGGGCATTCGGATGGGGATGCCGTGGCGCACGCGATCGTGGACGCGCTCCTGTCGGCGGCGGGCCTGGGTGATATCGGCACCCACTTCGGCACCGATCACCCGGAGTACGCCGGCGCCCACGCGGAGGCCTTCCTGGGCCGTACCCTCGGACTCCTCGGCGAGGCCGGATGGCGGGTGGGCAACGTCGCGGTGCAGGTGCAGGCGAACCGCCCCCGGTTCTCCGCGCGGCGTGCGGAGGCCGAGCGGGTGCTGTCGGCGGCGCTCGGCGGCGCACCGGTGTCGTTGTCTGCCACGACGACCGACGGGCTCGGCTTCACCGGGCGGGGCGAGGGCGTCTCGGCGTTCGCGATGGCCCTCGTCGTGCCGGCCTGACCGCCGGGTTCAGACCCGACGCGTCATGAAGACCGAGAACGGGTCGAGGGTGTAGTCCTCGAAGGGCCCGCACAGCTCGAAGCCTTCGCTCTCGTAGAGGCGCTGCGCCGGTGCGAAGTCCGGCGTCGTCCCCGTCTCGAGCCACAGGCTGGTCATGCGGCGGCGGCGCGCGTCCGCGATGATGTGACGCAGCAGGGCCCGCCCGACGCCCGCGCCACGGAACCGGTCGTCGACGCGCATGGACTTGATCTCACCGCGCTCGGCGTCCAGCGCCTTGAGCGCTCCGACGCCCGCCAGCTCGTCGTCGATCCACGCCGACCACACCGTGAGCGAGGGATGCCGCAGGGCCTCGAGGTCGAGCGCGTGCACGCTCTCGGGCGGCGAGGTGTCGTGCATCCCCGCGAGGTGGAAGGCGACGAGGCGACGCGTGGCCTCGCCGCTCAGGTCGTCGGTGCGGATCTCGATGGTGCGCTGCATGTCGCGCCCAGTGTGCCACGCACGCGTTGCGGCGGTGTTTCGGGGTTCGCGTTCCTCAGGCCTCGACGGCATAGGGCGCGGGATCGCGCGGCGCCCGCGAGCCCCACGCGAGCAGCGCCAAGCCGGCGGCCAGCACGACCAGGCCGACGATCGCCAGCGTCGACAGGCGCTCGCCCAGTACGACGATGCCCAGCACGCTCGCCGTGAGCGGCTCTCCCAGGGTGAGCGTGGCGGCGGTGGCGGCGGTCAGACCGCTCAGGCCCCACGTGAACAGCACGTAGGCGACCGAGATGGTCGCCAGACCGAGCCACAGGGCCATGACGAGACCCGACGTCGTGCCGAGCCACGTGAGGTCGACGAAGGGGAGCGCGAAGGCGCACAGGAGCGCCGAACTGGCCCCCATCCCGCCGACGACGGTGAACGGGTCCCAGCCGTCGTCGAGCAGACGGCGCTGGGCGTTCGCGATGACGGCGAACGACGCGCCCGCGCCCACCGATCCGAGGAGTCCCAGCGGGTCGGTGCCGCCGCCGGCGCCGGCCTCGCCGCCGAGCCCGAGCAGCACCACGCCGAGCGTCGCCAGGGCGGTGGCACCCATCCAGGTCGGACTCGGCATCCGTCGCGTCAGCGCCCATTCCAGAAGACCCGCGAGGATCGGGGCGGAGCCGAGCGCGACGACCGTGCCGACGGCGACGCCGTTGCGTGCGGTGCCGAGGAAGAACAGCGGCTGGTAGAGCGCCAGGCAGGCGCCCGTGAGCACCATGAGCGCCAGCGGTCGGATGCCGCCCCGCGAGGGATGCAGATCGCGCAGGGTGCGGGCGTCCGGGCCGGGGCGGCGCCGTGCGTGTCGCGCGGCCAGGGCGAACGCGATGACCGCGAGACCGGTGCCGCCGATCACCATGCGCATGACGCCGATCGACAGCGGCGTGGTGCCCTCGGGGCCGAGCGCCTGCGACGTGCCGGTCGTGCCGAAGAGCACGGCGGCGGCGAGGACGGCGAAGACGTGCACCCTACAGTTGTACCCGGCGTGACCGGCCGCGTGCGCCGGCCCCGCATCCTCAGGGGTTGCCGGGGTGCCCGCCGGTAGGCTGGTGCGGTGACGGTTCAGCTGTACGACACCAAGGCGCAGGCGCTGCGCGACTTCGTGCCACTCGACCCCGGGAACGTCACGATCTACGTCTGCGGTCCCACCGTGCAGTCAGGTCCTCATATCGGGCACCTGCGCGGCGCGCTGAGCTTCGACATCCTCCGCCGCTGGCTCGCCCACCGATTCGGGCGCGTGACGTTCGTACGCAACGTCACCGACATCGACGACAAGGTGCTGGCCAACGCGACCGACGGCGAGCCGTGGTGGGCGCTGGCCTATCGGATGGAGCTCGAGTTCACGCGGGCCTATACGGCGATCGGCATCCTGCCTCCCACCTACGAGCCGCGGGCGACGGCCTCCATCCCGCAGATGCAGGAGCTGATCGCACGGCTCATCGAGTCCGGCCACGCCTACGCCGCGGACGCGGGGGCGGATGCCGCGGGCGACGTCTACTTCGACGTCCGGTCGTGGAGCGACTACGGGTCGCTCACGCGGCAGAGCCTCGACGCCATGGAGCCGGCCGCCGACGCCGATCCGCGCGGCAAGCGCGACCCGCGCGACTTTGCGCTGTGGAAGGGCGCCAAGCCCGACGAGCCGGCGTCCGCGACGTGGGAGTCGCCGTGGGGCCCCGGGCGCCCCGGCTGGCACATCGAGTGCTCGGCGATGTCGCGCCGGTACCTCGGCGGCGAGTTCGACATCCACGGCGGCGGCCTCGACCTGCGCTTCCCGCACCACGAGAACGAGCTCGCCCAGTCCACGGCGGCCGGCGACGGGTTCGCGCGCTACTGGGTGCACAACGGCCTGGTGACCGTGGGCGCGCAGAAGATGTCGAAGTCGCTGTTCAACTTCGTCCTCGCCGAGGACGTGCTGCGCGAACGCGACCCGCTCGTCGTGCGCTACGCGCTCGCTGCGGCGCACTACCGCTCGAGCCTCGACATCACGCCATCGACGTTCGACGAGGCCGAGGCGGCGCTCGACCGCATCCGCACGTTCCTCGAGCGTGCGATCCGCACGCTGCGCGGGGTGGAGGACGTGAGGGTGGATGCCGCCGTCCCGGCCGCGTTCGCCGCCGCCCTCGACGACGACCTCGGGGTGCCGCAGGCGCTCGCGGTGCTCCACGAGACCGTGCGCGAAGGCAACAGTGCCCTCGACGCCGGCGACCGCGATGCAGCCCTGCGCGCCTTCGCCGACGTGGCGGTGATGGCGGGCGTGCTCGGCATCGACCCCCTCGACCCGCAGTGGCGGTCGACGGATGCCTCGGCCGAGGCATCCGCTCTCGACGCCCTGGTGCAGACCATGATCGCCCAGCGCGCCGCGGCGCGCGCAGCCAAGGACTGGGCGGCCGCCGACCGCATCCGCGACGCCATCGCGGCGGCCGGCATCGCCCTCGAAGACGGTCCCGACGGGACGCACTGGAGTGTCGCCGACGCCCCGCGCCCCGCGGAGAGCAACTGACCGGGGCCCTGCCCCGCACGAAGGAGAACTGATGGCCAAGCCAGGACGCCCCGGCGCCAGCAAGAGCAACAAGAAGGGCCCCACCAAGGGTACCGGCGGCAAGAACAAGCGGTCGCTCGAGGGACGCGGACCGACCCCGAAGGCCGAGGACCGCGCGTGGCACCCGGCGGGCAAGCGCAAGGCGGCCGCCGAGCGCTACGCCGCGGCGGGCGGCACCGGCAAGCCCGGGCAGTCGTCCCCGCGTCCGTCGCGTCCGGCGAAGAAGGACGACGACACCGAGACGGTCACCGGCCGCAACTCGGTGCTCGAGGCGCTGCGGGCGAAGATCCCGGCCACCGCGTTCTACATCGCGCAGCGCGTCGAGATGGACGACCGCGTCAAGGAGATGCTCTCGATCGCCACGCACCGCGACATCCCGGTGCTCGAGGTGACGCGCCCCGAGCTCGACCGCATGGCCGGATTCGACGGCGTGCACCAGGGCGTCGCCCTCAAGGTGCCGCCCTACGAGTACGCCCACCCGCAGGACCTGCTCGAGAAGGTGATCGACCGCGGCGAGACGCCCCTGTTCGTCGCGCTCGACGGCATCACCGATCCCCGCAACCTCGGCGCGATCCTGCGGTCGACGGCGGCGTTCGGCGGCCAGGCGGTCATCGTGCCGCAGCGCCGGTCGGCGAGCGTCAACTCGGCGGCGTGGAAGACGAGCGCCGGCGCCGCGGCGCGCATCCCCGTGGCGATCGCCTCCAACCTCACCGCGATGCTCAAGGACTTCAAGAAGCAGGGCGTGTTCGTGCTCGGCCTGGACGGCGGGGGAGACGTCGCGCTCCCGGCGCTCGAGCTCGCCGACCGGCCGGTCGTGATCGTGGTCGGCTCGGAGGGCAAGGGCCTCTCCCGCCTGGTCACCGAGACCTGCGACCAGATCGTCTCGATTCCGATCTCCTCCAGCACCGAGTCGCTCAACGCCGGCATCGCGGCATCCGTCGCCCTGTATCAGGTCGCCACGCTGCGCTCGGCGCCGTCCGCGTGAGTCGACGCGTTTCCCATTCCGGGGAATGAACCAGGCACACGCACGTTCCATCCACGGAGAGCCGCGCCGCCCGCCGGGCGCGCCGGCGCCGCACCACCTCACCTCGTCGAAAGGCACAACATGGCACGCATCGCCGTCATCGGAGGCTCGGGATACGCCGGCCGCCACATCGTCGCCGAGGCGGTGAACCGCGGCCACAGCGTGCTCGCCATCGCCCGCCGCATCCCCGCCGAGCGTCAGCAGGGCGCCCTCTACGTCGAGGGCTCGCTGACCGATGTGCCCGACCTGCTTGCGCAGCTCCAGGGCGTCGACGTCGTGGTCTCAGCCGTCGCCCCGCGCGGCGACATGCAGGGCCTCGTGCGGCCGAACATCTCGGCACTCGCGTCGCTCCTGCCCGAGGGCGTCCGCCTGGGCGTCATCGGCGGCGCCGGTGGCAGCCTCGTGACCGAGGGTGGGGAGCGCGTCGTCGACCTGCCGTCGTTCGCCGAGGACTACAAGGCCGAGGCGCTCGAGGCGATCGGCATCCTCGAAGACCTCCAGCAGGCGCCCGAGTCGCTGGACTGGTTCTACATCCACCCGGCAGGCGGCTTCGGCGCCTACAACCCGGGCGAGCGCACCGGCTCGTACCGCACCGGCGGCGATGTCATCGTGACCGACGCTGAGGGGGAGTCCTACATCTCGGGCGAGGATCTCGCCGTCGCGATCGTCGACGAGATCGAGAACCCGCAGCACCCCCGCACGCGCTTCACCGTGGGCTACTGAACCGCGCCTTGCTGAGAGGGGCACGTCTTCGGTGACCGGAGACGTGCCTTTCGCATATCTCCGGGTGGCCCGTCAGACCAGGTCGCGCCAGTCGATCTCGTCGGCCTCGTCGTCGACCACGGGGTTCGGCGACGTGATGACCGAGAGCGAGACGGTTTCGGTCGGAGGGCCCATCAGGGTAGCCTCGTCGCGCCGGTGCCGCAGCACGTTGTCGATGTAGCTCGACAGCGCCTCGGCGAGCGGGACCGACTTGCCCTTGGCCTGCGACAGGTACCAGCGGTGCTCGAGCAGCTGGTGGAACACCTCCGCGGGCTCGAGCTTGGAGCGCAGATCCCACGGGATGGCCTTGACGACGGGCTCGAACACGCGGGTCAGCCACTCATGGGCGACCATCTCCTCGTCGTCGCCCAGGCGCGAGATGCGCGCGCGGAACTCGTCGAGGTCGTTCAGCAGGCGGCGCGCCTGGTTCTCCTCCACGTCGAGGCCGGTCAGGCGCAGCAGCCGCCGCTGGTGGTGGCCGGAGTCGACCACCTTCGGCTGGATCGACACCTTCGTGCCGTCGGCCGTGGCCTGGATGGACATCTCGCCGATGTCGAAGCCCAGATCGTTGAGCCGCTGCACGCGCTCGGTGAGGCGCCAGGACTCGTCGGCGCCGAAGGTCTCCTCGTCGGTGAGGGCCGCCCACAGCGCGTGATACGACGACATGATGCCGTCGGCGATCGCGATGGCGTCGACGCCGCCCTCGAGGCGGCCGCCCGCCTCGAGGTCCATGATCTCGCCGGCGATGTTGGTGCGAGCCACGTCGAGATCATGCGCGCGCTGGCCGGGGGTGAGGCCGCTCTCGTGGAGCTCGCCGGTCTCGGCGTCCACGAGGTAGGCGGCGAACGCACCGGCGTCGCGACGGAAGAGCGTGTTCGACAGCGACACGTCGCCCCAGAAGAAGCCGACGTTGTGCAGCCGCACGAGGAGCAGCGCGAGCGCGTCGACGAGGCGGGTCGCCGTATCGGGTCGGAGCACCTGCGTGAACAGCGCGCGGTAGGGGAGTGAGAACTTCAGGTGCGCCGTCACCAGCGCAGCCGGAAGCGGCTCGCCCGCGGCATCCGTCCGTCCCGCGATGACGGCGACCCGCTCGACGCACGGGACGTCCAGGCGGGCGAGATTGCCCAGCATGTCGTACTCGCGCTGCGCCATCGCCTGCGTCGTCTCCTTGATGGCGACCACGCGCCCCGACAGGTTCGCGAAGCGTACGAGATGGCGCGAGATGCCCTTGGGAAGGAAGACGATGTGGTTCGACGGCCACTCGCCGAGCGGCGTCGACCAGGGGAGGGTGAGCAGCCCCGGGTCGACGCTGCTGGCGGTGATACTGAGGGCCTCGGGCACGTGCTCTCCTGGAAACGGCGCGACGGCGCGGGGGGATGACTCCCACCCGCGCCGTCGCGATGCGATCTCTGCGTTACGCGGAGGCGATGGCCTTGTCGGTGAGGCGCTCGCCCGACTCGACGTCGAAGACGTGGACGTGACCGGGGATCGGGGCCAGCGTGACCTTGTCTCCCGCCATCGGGTGACGGCGGCCGTCGACGCGCGCGACGATGTCGGTGCGCTTGCCCGCGACATCGGCGTGGCCGTACAGGTAGCCGTCGGCGCCGAGCTCCTCGACGAGGTCGACCGTCACCGTGAGGCCCTTGCCGTCGGCGGGTGCGACCTGGATGTCTTCGGGGCGGACGCCGATGGTGACCTCCGAGCCGTGCGCCTTGCCGAGCGTGTCGGCCTCGACACCGACGACCGTGTCGCCGAACTGCACGCCGCCTTCGGCGATGTGAGCCGGGAACAGGTTCATGGCGGGCGAGCCGATGAAGCCGGCGACGAACACGTTGTTCGGCTTCTCGTACAGGTCGCGCGGCGTGCCGACCTGCTGCAGGAGGCCGTCCTTGAGGACCGCGATGCGGTCGCCCATGGTGAGGGCCTCGGTCTGGTCGTGCGTGACGTAGACGGTCGTGACGCCCAGGCGGCGCTGCAGCGACGCGATCTGGGTGCGCGTCTGGACGCGCAGCTTGGCGTCGAGGTTCGACAGCGGCTCGTCCATGAGGAACACCTGCGGCTGGCGGACGATGGCGCGGCCCATGGCGACACGCTGACGCTGACCACCCGAGAGCGCCTTGGGCTTGCGGGTGAGGTACTGCTCGAGGTCGAGGAGCTTGGCGGCCTCGAGGACGCGGGCGGCGCGCTCCTCCTTGCCGACGCCGGCGATCTTGAGCGCGAAGCCCATGTTCTCGGCGACCGTCATGTGCGGGTACAGCGCGTAGTTCTGGAAGACCATCGCGATGTCGCGGTCCTTGGGGGGGACGTCGGTGACGTCGCGGTCGCCGATGAGGATGCGGCCCGAGTTGACCTCTTCGAGGCCGGCCAGCATGCGCAGCGACGTGGACTTGCCACAGCCCGACGGGCCGACGAGAACGAGGAACTCCCCGTCACCGACCTCGAGGTTGAGCTTGTCCACAGCGGGGCGAGTGCCCCCGGGGTACAGGCGAGTTGCGTTGTCAAACGTGACGGACGCCATGTTCTCTTCTCCTTCACCGGCAGGTACGTGCCGGACGGTCCGTAGTGAGGAATGAGCGGGGGCTTGACCCGCACGCCCGCCATCGGGCGCAAGGAACAGTATGACACGGCGCGCGCGGAGGTTGCGTCTGGGCATTTCCCAGGGTGGCTGGCTAGCATCGTGGACGGCCGCTTTCCCGTGCGACCAGTGCGATCCCGGGCGGTCGAGAACCGCCACCGCCCGCCCCCGAGAGGTTTCATGTCCAGCGACGAGTCACCGAACGCCGCGTCCAGCGAGCGCCGCGACGCCGTGCGCGAGAAGGCGCAGCAGGTGAAGGCGCGCCAGTCCCGCGCCCGCCTCATCCGGCGGACGTCGCTGGCCGTCGTGATGGTCGCCGTCGTCGCCGTGATCGCCGTGGTCGTCACCTGGACCGTCTCGTCCAGCGCCTCGAAGCCCACGATGAGCCCCGCCAACGGCGTCGACGACGGATTCGTCGTCACGGGCGTCACCGGACTCGGCATCGCCTCCGACACCTCCGGCGCCGACGGCTCGGCGCAGGGGGTCGCGACGCCCACCCCGACGGAGGCCCCGGCCGACGCTCCCGCCGAGCCCACCCCTACTCCGACGGTCGACGACCACGCGGTCGACATCCGCGTGTACGTGGACTACCTCTCCACCGGCTCCCGCGAGTTCCAGCTCGCCAACATGAAGCAGCTGTCGGAGTGGGTCGACGAGGGCGCGGCGCAGCTCAGCTACTACCCGGTCGCGATGCTGACCGCGAAGTCCAACGGCACGAAGTACTCGCTGCGGGCGGCCGGCGCCGCCGCGTGCGTGGCGCAGCACTCGCCCGACTACTTCTTCGCCTTCAACGACGCGCTCCTTCGCGACCAGCCCGAAGTGAACTCCGACGGCTTCAGCGACCGCGAGCTCTGGTCGCTCGCGTCGGCCACCGGCGTCGACGACGCGAAGGCCGTCCGCGCGTGCATCGAGGACCAGGCGTACACCTCGTGGGCGAAGACGGCCACCGAGCGCGCGCTGGAGGAGCTGCCGGGCACCGACGGCATCGCCCTCACGACGACCCCGATGGTGCTGGTCAACGGCACCCAGTACGTCGGAAAGCTCGACGACCCGAAGGAGTTCGCGCAGTTCGTGCTCACGGTCGCGAGCGACGCGTACTTCAAGGCGACCCCGACGCCCACGCCGACCCCGGCACCCTGATCGGCGATGCCCTGATCGGCGACGCCCTGCTCAGCGGTGCTTCGGACCGCCGGTAGACTGGGCGCCCTGCCGACTTGGCGCAATTGGTAGCGCACCTAACTTGTAATTAGGGGGTTACGGGTTCGAGTCCCGTAGTCGGCTCCACGATCGCGGGTGCTCGGCCGGTTGGGTGGTCGGTCGGCCGCCCGGCGCACGGCATGATGGATCGAGTGACCGCACGCCGCCTGCCCGCCTGGATCGGCGTCGGCGCGGCAGCCGTGATCGGCATCCTGACCGCGGTGCAGGCGCGGATCAACGGCCAGCTCGGCGTCCGCATCGGCGACGGCTTCGCCGCGGCGGTGATCTCCTTCGGCTCCGGCCTCCTCCTCCTGATCGTCCTGACCCTGGCGCTGCCGCAGGGGCGCCGCGGTCTCGCCGCGCTGACGACGGGTGTCCGCACGCGGAGCATCCCCCTTTGGATGCTCTGCGGCGGCGTCGCGGGGGCGCTCTCGGTCGCCACGCAGTCGCTGGCCGTCGGCATCATCGGCGTGGCCCTCTTCACGGTCGGCGTGGTGGCCGGCCAGACCGTCAGCGGCCTGCTCCTCGACCGCTCCGGCGTCGGGCCGGCCGGCACCGTGGCGGTGACGCCGGCGCGGGTGCTCGGCGGCGTGCTCGCGCTCCTCGCCGCGGGCGTGTCGCTGGTGGGCGGCGTGGACGCCCCGCCCGTCCTCGTGGTGCTGCCGTTCCTCGTCGGAGCCGGCATCGCGTGGCAGTCCGCGGTGAACGGCCGCCTGCGCCAGCGCGTGGGCACGCCGCTGACCGCGACGCTCGTCAACTTCATCGGCGGCACCGTCGTCCTCGGGATCGCCGAGATCGTGCACACCGTCGTCGCCGGGCCGCCGGCATCCTTCCCACCCGACCCGTGGCTCTACCTCGGCGGCGTGATCGGCGTGACGTACATCTTCCTCGCGGCCGCGCTGGTGGCCTACACCGGCGTCCTGCTGCTCGGGCTCGGCACCGTCGTGGGCCAGGTCATCACCTCGGTCGCCATCGACGCGCTGTGGCCCACGAGCGCCGCGCCCACCCTCGGGCAGTCGCTGCTGATGTCGGCGCTCGCGATCCTCTCGGTGATCGTCGCGGCAGTGCCGTGGCGACGGATGCCGCGCGACCGGCGCTGACGCGGGGTCGGACGGTCATCCGGGCAGGGGCCTGGCCGGATGATGGTGGAATGGAGGGGCAGCAATCGGAAGAAGAGTGAGATGTCCGCAGATCCTTACGGCAGCGCCGCAGAGGTCCTCGATGCCGAGGACGACCTGCGCACCCTGATCGCCCCGCGACCCGCGCGCCATCGCCCCGTCGACCCGTCGATCGCCCGGTCGTGGCTCCTGGCCCCCGGCACGCGGCCCGACTCGTTCAGTGAGATGGCGGCCTCCCGCGCCGACGCCGTGGTCCTCGACATCGAGGACGCCGTCGACCCGCGCAACAAGCCGCAGGCCCGGCAGGACGTCGCCGAGTGGCTCCGCGGCGGAGGTCGCGCCTGGGTGCGGGTCAACGACGCGCTGAGCCCCTTCTGGGCCGACGACCTCGCCGCGCTCGCGGGCATTCCGACGCTGCTGGGCATCATGCTGGCCAAGACCGAGTCGCCCGACCACGTGACGAGCTCGTTCGACCGCCTGGGCGGCAACGTGCCGGTGGTCGCGCTGATCGAGTCGGCCATCGGCATGGAGGACGCCGCGCACATCGCCCGTGCTCGTGGGGCGTTCCGCCTCGCCTTCGGCAGCGGCGACTTCCGCCGCGACACCGGCATGAGCGCGGATGCCGAGGCAATGGCCTACCCGCGGGCGCGACTCGTGGTCGCGAGCCGCGTGGGCGATCTGCCCGGCCCGATCGACGGCCCGACGGTCGGCAACAGCATGCCGACGCTGCGCGAGCACTCGGCCATCACGGTGTCGATGGGCATGACGGGCAAGCTCTGCCTCGCCGCCGAGCAGGCGCCGGTGATCAACGAGGTCATCAGCCCGACGCCGAGCGAGGTCGAGTGGGCGATGGACTTCCTCTCGGACTTCGAGAGCCGCGGCCGTGTGGTCCGTGACGGCAGCGACTTGCCGCGGCTGGGCCGGGCGCAGAAGATCGAGAAGCTGGCGATCGCGTTCGGCGTGCACCCGTCGTCCTGATCGCCGCCCGCCGACCCCGCCACACGAAGGGACCACCACATGGCAGAGAACGTCCGCCTCCACCCCGGTGACGCCAACCCCGGGTTCGCGCTCCCCGACTCCACGGGGGCACCGGTGCGGCCGGAGGACTACGCCGGACGCCGCCTCGTCGTCTTCTTCTACCCGGCCGCGTTCACGCCCGGATGCACGACCGAGGCCTGCGACTTCCGCGACAACCTCGCCTCGCTGCAGGCGGCCGACGTCGCCGTCGTGGGCATCTCGCCCGACCCGGTGGCGCGGCTCGCCGAGTGGGCCGAGGCCGAGCGCCTGGAGTTCCCGCTGCTCTCGGACGAGGACCACGCCGTGGCCGAGGCATGGGGTGCGTGGGGGACCAAGGTCGTGAACGGGCAGGAGCGCGTCGGCCTCATCCGCTCGACCTTCGTCCTGTCGGCGGACGGCGCCATCGAGTCGGCGGAGTACGGGGTCGACCCGAACGGGCACGTGGCCCGGCTGCGCGCACAGCTCGCCGCCTGAGCGCCTGGCGGGGGCGCACGACCTCGCGAGCGGGGGTCGCGGCCGAGCCGTGAGCGGATGCCGGCGGCCGGTCGCGGCATCCGTCATCCCGTGCCTGCGGGCCCGAAGCCTCAGGGCATGCGGCTGACGAGCCTGCGCGCGTCGATCGTCTTGCGGCGGCCTTCGCGGGAGCGCGGCGGCTTGCCGCCGACGTACAGCCAGCCGAGGAGCTCCTCGTTCTTCTTGAGACCGTGCGCCTTGGCGACGGCCTTCGCGCGCGTGTAGCCGCCGGTGCGCCAGATGACGCCCCAGCCGGCCTCGTCGAGCAGCAGGCTGAGCAGGTGCGCGACGCCGGAGGCCACCGCCTCCTGCTCCCACCGCGGCACCTTGTGGCTCTTGCGGTAGCTGGCGACCACCGCGATGAGCAGCGGCGCGCGCAGCGGCTTCGAGGACGAGCCCTTGTCGCCCTCGGCCTTGTTGATCGCCCGGCCGAGCTTCTCGCGATCGTCGCCGCGCAGCTCGATGAGCCGCCACGGCTGCAGCGAGGAGTGGTCTGCCACGCGACCCGCGGCGGCGACCAGCTCCAGCAGCTCCCGGTGCGTCGGGGCGTCGTCGGTCACCTTCGACCACGACCGCCGGTCCAGGGCGGCTTCGAAGGCGCCCGCCATCAGGCGTCGCCCCGGTCGTCGCCGGGCGTGAACTGCAGCGAGATCGAGTTCATGCAGTAGCGGTCGCCGGTGGGGGTTCCGAATCCGTCGGGGAACACGTGACCGAGGTGCGACCCGCAGTGGGCGCAGCGCACCTCGGTGCGCACCATGCCGTGGCTGTTGTCTTCGATGAGCTCGACGGCCTCCGGGCGGATCGACTCGTAGAAGCTCGGCCAGCCGCAGTGGGAGTCGAACTTCGTCCCGCTCTGGAACAGCTCGGCTCCGCACGCCGCGCACGTGTACAGGCCGGCGCGCTGCTCGTCGAGCAGCTCGCCGGTCCAGGGCCGCTCGGTGCCCGCCTCGCGCAGCACGGCGTACTGCTCGGGGCTCAGTTCGGCGCGCCACTGGGCGTCGCTCTTGTCGACGGCGTAACTCATGGGTCCTCCTCGGCCCGGTCTGCGGGCACCCCTCCATTCAACCGCAGCCCCGCGCCCCCTCGGCCGGTGGCGGCGCGATCGGCTGCTGCCCTGGGTTCTGCAGGGCGCTGCCGGGGTGCGGGAGGATGGCAACGTGGACGGGGAGGACGAGGCCGCGGTCGTCGAGCGGTACGCGCGCTTCGCCCGCGACGAGGCGCCCGGGCGGTCGCCGCTGTACGAGGAGTGGGCCGCGGGCGTCGCCGCCGACCCGGATCTCGCGAGGATCCTCGCGCGCATCCCGGCCTCCCGGCGCCAGCCCCCGCTGGTGTTCGCGGTGTCGCGCATGCTGGGCGCCCCCGAGGCGCCCTTCCCCGCCTGGGCCACCTGGGTGCGCGCGCAGGCCGACGACCTGGTCGCCGAGGGATCCGTCCGCCGTCTGCAGACCAACGAGCCGCAGCGGTGCGCGGCACTCCTTCCCGGCCTCGCGACGATCGACGGACCGCTCGCCCTGCTCGAGCTGGGGGCGAGCGCCGGTCTCTGCCTCTTCCCCGACCGCTACTCGTACCGGTACCGCCGAGGCGCGTCCGTCGTCGGGCTCGACCCGGCGACAGGGCCCTCGGCGGTCGTGCTCGAGTGCGACGTGACCGGTGACGCGCCGCTGCGGATGCCGGAGGTGGTGTGGCGCGCCGGCATCGACCTCGCGCCGCTCGACGCCGCCGACCCCGACGACCGGCGGTTCCTCGAGAGCCTGGTGTGGCCGGGGGAGAGAGGGCGCGTCGAGCGCATCGCAGCGGCGCTCGACATCGCCGCGGTCGATCCGCCGCTCCTGATCGCCGGCGATGCCTCCGACCCGGAGGTGCTGCGCCGGACCGCCGCCCTCGCGCCGCCCGATGCGACGCTGGTGGTCACCACCCCGGGCGTCCTGCCGCACGTCCCGCGCGCGGGCCGGGAGCGTGTGATCGCCGCTGTCACCGCACTCGACGCGGTGTGGATCACCATCGACCCGCCGGGCCTCCACGAGGGCGTGCCGTCGGTCGACGCCGAGGCGTGGGGCGGTTTCGCGCTCGCCAGGGACGGCGCAGCGCTCGCCGCCGTCGATCCGCTCGGCTCGTTCGTGCATTGGCGCGCGTCGCGCGCGGGGAAGACGGATGCCGCGCACTAGCGTGTGCACGTGCCCCTGACCGACCGCGACCGCGCCATCCTCGACTTCGAGGCCGAATGGCGCCGGCACGCGGGGGCGAAGGAGGAGGCGATCCGCGCGGACCTCGGGCTGTCGCCGGCGCGGTACTACCAGCTGCTCGGCCGGCTCATCGACACCGCCGAGGCGCAGCAGCACGACCCCATGCTCGTGAAGCGGCTGCGCCGCCTCCGCGACGCCCGGGTACGCGAGCGCGCGGACCGCGCCGCCGACGTGCGCTGACGCCTTCTTCCGCGCGCCCCGGGGCGGTGCGGGGCCCCGCTCGTGCCGATGCGGGCGCCTCCGGACGCACCGCTGCGGCACACGGGCCGCGCGGGCTTCGGCGGGTAACATCATCGGGTGCCGACCACCACCTACCCCAGGGATCGCTTCGACGACGTCCCGGAGACGGACCGGGTCGGCGCGCACCGCGCGGAGAACCCGCGCATGCGCGGCTGGGTCGTGCTGCTGTGGGCGGCGCTCGCGACCATCGTGCTCATCGCGATCGGCATCTTCGGGACGCTCATCGCCTCCGGGCGGATCGAGCTCGCACCGACTCCCACCCCGACGCCGACGCCCACCGCCGAGGTGGCGCCGGTGATCGACGCCGACTACGACGTGGTGATCCTCAACGCCACGACGGAACAGGGACTCGCGACGCAGATGAAGGACGTCGTCGTCGCGGCCGGGTGGAGCGACGAGAAGGTCACCGCCGGTGAGGCGGGCCAGGAGTTCCCGACCACGACGGTCTTCTATGCGGACCCCGCCGACGAGGCCGCGGCTGCCGGACTCGCGGGGGTCATCGGCGGTGCCGCGATCGAGCAGAGCGACGCGTATCCGCCGAGCTCGCCCGACGTGCCGCAGCTGACCGTGGTGATCGGCACCGACCGCGCCACCGCCGGGTAGCGCCCGCTCGACCCCTGGTCGGGCACGCCCGCACGCGGGCGGACGGCCCGTGTTTCGCGGGGGTAAACAGTTGAGTGCCTGCGTGTCAACAAGTGACGAAAGTCGCCGGAGCCGCAATCGCGCCTGAATACGATGAAGCCCTGCAATGCCGGCTACAGGAGATACGCATGACCCAGGGCACCGTCAAATGGTTCAACGCCGAGAAGGGCTTCGGCTTCATCACCGTCGCCGACGGCCAGGACGTCTTCGTCCACTACTCGAACATCGACATGACGGGGTTCCGCGTGCTCGAAGAGGGGCAGACGGTCGAGTTCACGGTCGGCTCCGGGCAGAAGGGCCCGCAGGCCGAGTCGGTGCGCGTCGTCTGATCGCGCGATCCGGCGCCAGACGCCGACCGATGAAGAGACGGGATGCCTCGGGGCATCCCGTTTCTTCGTGTTCCGGCATCCCTCCCGCGGCTTGCACTCGATAGGGTCGAGTGCCAGAATGATTTAGCACTCGCGTTTGTTGAGTGCTAACACCCCAAGCCAACGTTCCGGAGGGACGACACACACATGGCAAAGATCATCGCTTTCGACGAGGAGGCCCGTCGCGGCCTCGAGCGCGGCCTCAACACGCTGGCCGACGCCGTCAAGGTGACGCTCGGCCCGCGCGGTCGCAACGTCGTGCTCGAGAAGAAGTGGGGCGCCCCCACGATCACGAACGACGGTGTCTCGATCGCCAAGGAGATCGAGCTGGACGACCCGTACGAGAAGATCGGCGCGGAGCTCGTCAAGGAGGTCGCCAAGAAGACCGACGACGTCGCCGGTGACGGCACCACCACCGCCACCGTCCTCGCCCAGGCGCTCGTGCGCGAGGGCCTGCGCAACGTCGCGGCCGGCGCCGACCCCATCTCGCTCAAGCGCGGCATCGAGAAGGCCGTCACGGCCATCACCGCCGAGCTGCTCGAGGGCGCCAAGGAGGTCGAGTCCAAGGACCAGATCGCCGCGACCGCGTCGATCTCGGCCGCTGACCCGGAGATCGGCCAGCTCATCGCCGAGGCCATCGACAAGGTCGGCAAGGAGGGCGTCGTCACCGTCGAGGAGTCGCAGACGTTCGGTACCGAGCTCGAGCTCACCGAGGGCATGCGCTTCGACAAGGGCTACATCAACCCCTACTTCGTCACGGACCCGGAGCGCCAGGAGGCCGTCTTCGAGGACCCGTACATCCTCATCGCGAACCAGAAGATCTCGAACATCAAGGACCTTCTGCCCGTCGTCGACAAGGTGATCCAGGACGGCAAGGAGCTCGTCATCATCGCCGAGGACGTCGAGGGTGAGGCGCTGGCGACCCTGGTGCTCAACAAGATCCGCGGCATCTTCAAGTCGGTCGCCGTCAAGGCTCCCGGCTTCGGCGACCGTCGCAAGGCGCAGCTGCAGGACATCGCGATCCTCACCGGCGGCCAGGTCATCACCGAGGAGGTCGGTCTCAAGCTCGAGAACGCCACCCTCGACCTGCTCGGCCGTGCGCGCAAGGTCATCGTCACCAAGGACGAGACCACGATCGTCGAGGGTGCCGGCGACGCCGCCGCCATCGACGGCCGCGTGACCCAGATCCGTCGCGAGATCGACAACACCGACAGCGACTACGACCGCGAGAAGCTGCAGGAGCGCCTCGCCAAGCTCGCCGGCGGCGTCGCCGTCATCAAGGCGGGTGCGGCCACCGAGGTCGAGCTCAAGGAGCGCAAGCACCGCATCGAGGACGCCGTGCGCAACGCGAAGGCGGCCGTCGAGGAGGGCATCGTCCCCGGTGGTGGCGTCGCGCTCATCCAGTCCGGCAAGAAGGCGCTCGACGCCCTCGAGCTGTCGGGTGACGAGGCGACCGGCGCGAACATCGTGCGCGTCGCGATCGAGGCTCCGCTGAAGCAGATCGCCCTCAACGCCGGTCTCGAGCCGGGCGTCGTGGCGAACAAGGTCTCGGAGCTCCCGGCGGGCCACGGCCTCAACGCCGCTTCGGGCGAGTACGGCGACCTGTTCGCGCAGGGCATCATCGACCCCGCCAAGGTGACCCGTTCGGCGCTGCAGAACGCCGCGTCGATCGCCGGCCTGTTCCTCACGACCGAGGCCGTCGTCGCCGACAAGCCCGAGAAGGTCGCGGCTCCCGCCGGCGACCCGACCGGTGGCATGGACTTCTGATCCAGAACTCCACGACCGCGTAACGCGTTCACAGAACGGCCCCTCCTCGGAGGGGCCGTTCTGCGTTTCCGCCGCGGAGGCGGCGCCCCGGATCAGTGGAAGAGGCTCATCGTGGCGAGCTCGGTGTCGGCGTACTGGCGGCCGGCGGCCGCGAGTGCGGCGTTGATGCTCGCGAGCGACTCCTCGACCTGTCGCTGCGTCGCCCGCCACTGGTCCACTACGCCGGCGAACGCGGCCGACGCCGACCCGGTCCAGGAGGACTGCAGCTGCGTCAGCTGCGCGAGCATCCCGTTCGACTCGGCCTGCAGCCGTTCGATGGTGCCGCGCACGGCGGCGGTGGAGGTGAGGATCGAGTCGCTGTCGACGGTGAAGACGGCCATGGGGGCTCCTGTCGCACGAGGGGACGGCCGGATGCCGCGCCCGCTGTGCCGGCAACGCTAGGTGCCAGAAGTGGCCGGGGCCGCGGCATCCGTCGTCATCTGTGCACACTCGCCGCCGGACGCCGGATGGGGAGGAAGCGCCTCACTCGGACGCGTCGGCCAGGCGGGGCAGCGGCTGCGTCGGGATGTTGACGTGCTCGGCGGCGTCGCGGGAGTCGGCGAGCGGGAACGCGATGCGGAAGGTCGCGCCGCCGCCCGGGGTGTCGACCACGCCGACCGATCCGTGCAGCGCCTCGACGATGGAGGCGACGATGGACAGGCCGAGTCCCGATCCGCCGGTCTCGCGCGTGCGGGACGTGTCGGCCCGCCAGAACCGCTGGAAGATCTTCTCCTTGATCTGGTCGGGCACGCCCTCGCCGTGGTCCACCACCTCGACCCAGCCCATGCGCGCCCGCGGGTCGACCCCGACCCGCAGCTCGATGGGGGAGTCCTCGGCCGTGAAGCGCCGGGCGTTGCCGAGGAGGTTCGTCACGACCTGGCGGATGCGGTTCTCGTCGCCGAGCACCACCGGAAGCAGCGTCTCCGACGAGGGCGCGGGGTCGGGGACGGGAACGAGGGGCGGCGTGGCGGCGGCGACCCCCTCCGCTCCGCTCGGAACCGCGGGAACGGGACGCGGACGGCGACGCAGGAGAGACAGCGTGGCGCCCGCGCGCGAGATGGCGGACGGCCCGCCGGTGCGCCGTTTGACCTCGGCGATGGCGGCGGTGTCGTCGTCGTCTTCGTCCGGCGCCGGCGGCTCGTCGAGCGTCGTGTCGATGACGGTGACCGGGCGCATCGGAGAGGCGGCACGCACGTCGAGCGCCGCGTCGCGAGCGACGGGACGCAGGTCGACGGGGCCGATGACCACGTCGCGGCGCTCGTCCAGGCGCGCCAGCGCCAGCAGATCCTCGACCAGAAGGCCCATGCGGATGGCCTCCTTCTCGATGCGGTCCATCGACTGCGCGATGTCCTCATCGCCGCGCACGGCCCCCATGCGGTAGAGCTCGGCGTAGCCGCGGACCGTCACGAGCGGCGTGCGCAGCTCGTGGCTGGCGTCGCCGATGAACCGTCGCATCTGCCGGACGGTCGCGTCCCGCTGCGAGATGGCGGCGTCGACGTGGTCGAGCATCGCGTTGATGGCGGTCTTGAGGCGGCCGACCTCGGTCGACGTCGGCTCGATGTCGGTCATGCGCTGCCCGAGATCGCCGGCGGCGATGGCGTCCGCCGTGGACTCCACCTGCCCGAGGCTGCGGAACGTGAGGGTGACGAGGTAGCGCGTGGCCACGGCGCCCGCCACCAGGATCACGAGGCCGAGCACCGAGTAGATGCCGATGTACTGGGCGACGATCTGGTTGCTCGGGGCGAGCGGGAGCGCGACGAGCTGCGTGTAGTAGTCCGACACGCCGTCGATCAGATACAGGTCGGTGCTGGCGAGGTAGGTGTTGCCCGTCTCGGTGTTCTCCAGCGGGAAGGTGGCGAAGCCGCGGATCGTGACCTCTTCGATGGTCATCGTCTCGGGGAAGTCCGGCGACGGTCCGCCGTTGCCGCCGGCGCTGGTGACGAACTCGCCCTCGGGCCCGTAGATCGCCACGAAGTACGAGGGGGAGGGCACGCCCGTCTTCTTCGTGAAGCGCGGGCCGGTGCCCGTCACCTCGATGTCGAAGAGCGTGCTCGCGACGTCCGTCGCCGCGAGCTGCTGCGTCTGCTCGTCGACGCTCGTCACCAGGGTGTTGCGCAGGAAGACCGCGGTGCCGAGGCCTGCGGCGAACAGGCCGATCGCCAGGAGCGCGACAGTGACCCCGGTGACCTTCGCGCGCAGGCTCGTCCCGCGCCACCACCGGGTGATCGCATCGGGCTTGTGCGCCAGGTCGCCCCCTCGATCGCTTTCCGCGTTACGCGGTCTTGCCGGCCTTCAGCATGTAGCCGAAGCCGCGCTTGGTCTGGATCAGCGGCTCGGACGAGTGCGGATCGATCTTGCGCCGCAGATACGAGATGTAGCTCTCGACGATGCCGGCGTCGCCGTTGAAGTCGTACTCCCACACGTGGTCGAGGATCTGCGCCTTCGACAGCACCCGGTTGGGATTGAGCATGAGATAGCGCAGCAGCTTGAACTCGGTGGGGCTCAGGTCGATGCTCGCGTCGCCGACCTGCACGTCGTGCGTGTCCTGGTCCATCGTGAGCTCGCCGGCCCGGATGACCGACTCCTCGTCGGCCTGCATGGTGCGGCGCAGGATCGCCTGGATGCGCGCCACGATCTCGTCGAGCGAGAACGGCTTCGTCACGTAGTCGTCGCCGCCGGCGTTGAGGCCGGTGATCTTGTCTTCGGTCTCGTCCTTCGCGGTGAGGAAGAGGATGGGAGCCGTGTAGCCCGCGCCGCGGAGGCGCTTGGTGACGCTGAACCCGTTCATGTCGGGCAGCATCACGTCGAGGATGATGAGGTCGGGCTCCTCTTCGAGGACCGCCGAGATCGTCTGGGCGCCGTTCGAGACGGCCCGGACCTGGAATCCGGCGAATCGCAGGCTGGTGATCAGCAGGTCGCGGATGTTCGGTTCGTCGTCCACGACGAGGATGCGCGGTGCGGTCATGCCCTCATTATGTCGGCGGAACCGATGGCATCGCTGGATATCGGCGTCACGGTCGCGAATTCGTCGGCGCGGGCGAGCGGAGGGCGCATCACGCCGAAGGGGAAGCGGGCGGATGCCGGCGGCCGGGGCGGCCGTCGCCGCCGCTCCCCGTCGCCCCTGTCGAAGCGGGCCGCCGTGTATTAGGTTTCTCGTGTCGCGCCCACGAGGACGCGTGCCATACAGCGGGCAGAGGCGCCCGCGAGAAGGGGAGGGTCCTGTGCCCACGCGCAAGACATCGATCACACGGCTGGCCGGCGGGGCGGTGATCGCCGCCACCGCGGTGACGCTCGCTCTGGTCGGTCCCGGCGCCGCCACCGCAGCGCCGAAGGGGCCGAACAACGGCGGGAACACGCCGAACGGCCCGACGATCGACATCCAGCTGCTGTCGTTCAACGACTTCCACGGCAACCTCGAGCCGCCGGTGGGATCCAGCGGCAGGCTCAACCTGCCGGGAGGTGGCAACACCGACTCGCTCACCCCTCCGGGCGTCGGGGGCGTCGAGTATCTCGCGACCCACCTCGCGCAGGCGCGGGAGGGTCACCGCTACTCGCTCACGGTGGCGGCCGGCGACCTCATCGGCGCCTCGCCGCTGCTGTCGGGCGCCTTCCACGACGAGCCCTCGATCGAGGCGCTCAACGCCCTCCACCTCGACGTCTCGGCCGTGGGCAACCACGAGTTCGACGAGGGCTACATCGAGCTGCAGCGCATGGCGGACGGCGGATGCCTCGACGACGGCGATGGCGCGAACAACCAGAACTCGTGCCCCGACGGGTCGTTCGACGGCGCCGACTTCGACTTCCTCGCGGCCAACGTCGTGTACGAGGGCACCGACCAGACGATCCTGCCGGCGTACTCGATCGAGAACATCAAGGGCGCCAAGATCGGGTTCATCGGCATGACGCTCGAAGAGACCCCCGACATCGTGACCGCAGCAGGCGTCGCCGGGCTGGACTTCAAGGACGAGGTCGAGACGGCCAACGCGCTCGTCCCCGTGCTCAAGGCGCAGGGCGTCAACGCGATCGTCGTGCTGATCCACCAGGGCGGCACGCCGCCGTCGAGCGCCGCCTACAACGCGGCGTGCGGCAACGGCGCAGAGATCGCCTCGACCAGCCCGATCATCCCGATCGCGAAGAACCTCGACCCCGCGATCGACCTGATCGTCTCGGGCCACACGCACGCGCCCTACATCTGCAACATCAAGGACCCGGCGGGCCAGGACCGCCTGGTGACGTCCGCTTCGTCGTTCGGGCGGCTGTACACCGACACGAACCTGACGTACGACCGTCGGACGCAGGACATCGTGCGCACCTCCGTCACCAGCGCCAACATGCTCGTGACGCGCAACGTCGACCGTGACCCGGTGCAGACCGACCTGATCGCGAAGTACAAGGAGCTGGTGAAGCCCATCGCGAGCGAGGTGATCGGCAGCGTCACCGCCGACATCACCCGCGCGATCAACGCCGGTGGCGAGTCGGCGCTCGGCGATCTGATCGCCGACGCGCAGCTGGCCGATCCGAGCGTCGTCGGGCCCTATGCGGCTCCGGTGATCGCGCTCATGAATCCGGGCGGCATCCGCACCGACCTGACCTACGCCGGTTCTTCGTGGGGCGAGGCTCCGGGCCAGATCACGTACGAGGAGGCGTTCAACGTCCAGCCGTTCAACAACTACCTGGTCTCGCTCGACCTGACGGGCGCCGAGATCAAGACGCTGCTGAGCCAGCAGTGGAGCGGTGCCAACGCGGGGGCTCCAAAGATCCTGCAGGTGAGCGAGGGCTTCTCGTACACCTACTCGGGCACGACGCTCGGTCAGGTGACGCTCAACGGCGTTGCGCTGGACGACACGGCGGTCTACCGCGTCGTGACGAACAACTTCCTTGCGGGCGGAGGCGACGGGTTCCCGGCGTTCCTCGGAGGAGACAAAGTCTACTACGGCGGACTCGACATCGACGCGTTCGCGGCGTACCTGACCGCGCACAGCCCGTACGCGCCGACGCCGCTCGACCGCATCATCAAGAACTAGCCGCTCGGGACAGGGATGCCCGGCGCCGCATCGCGGCGCCGGGCATCTTCGTGCGGGCGTCAGGCCGCGAGCGAGTGGGCGTCCAAGATCGTGTAGGCGTAGCCCTGCTCGGCGAGGAACCGCTGCCGGTTCTGCGCGAAGTCCTGGTCGACGGTGTCGCGCGCGATGAGGGTGTAGAAGCTGGCGGTGTGGTTCGACTGCTTCGGCCGCAACAGGCGCCCGAGCCGCTGGGCCTCCTCCTGGCGCGAGCCGAACGAGCCCGAGACCTGGATGGCGACGGATGCCTCGGGCAGATCGATCGAGAAGTTCGCCACCTTCGAGACGACCAGCACCGAGATGTCGCCGACGCGGAACGCCTGGTAGAGCTCTTCGCGCTCGTCCACCGGCGTCTGACCGGTGATCTTCGGGGCGTTCAGCGCCTCGGCCAGCACGTCGATCTGATCCAGGTACTGGCCGATGATGAGGATGCGCTCGCCCTCGTGCCGTTCGACGAGCCGGCGCACGACGCCGATCTTGGCCGGCGCGGTCGCGGCCAGGCGATAGCGCTCGTCGTCGGCGGCGGCGGCGTACTCGAGCCGGTCGCCGGCGGGCAGGTCGACCCGCACCTCGTAGCAGACGGCGGGGGAGATGAAGCCCTGCGCCTCGATCTCCTTCCACGGCGCGTCGAACCGCTTGGGGCCGATGAGGCTGAAGACATCGCCCTCGCGCCCGTCCTCGCGGACGAGGGTGGCGGTGAGGCCGAGGCGGCGCCGCGCCTGCAGGTCGGCGGTGAGCTTGAACACCGGGGCGGGCAGCAGGTGCACCTCGTCGTAGACGATGAGGCCCCAGTCGAGCGCGTCCAGCAGCGCCAGGTGCGCGTACTGTCCTTTCCGCTTGGCGGTGAGGATCTGGTACGTCGCGATGGTGACCGGCTTGATCTCCTTGGTCTGGCCGGAGTACTCGCCGATCTCCTCGGGGGTGAGCGATGTGCGCTTGAGCAGTTCGTCGCGCCACTGCCGCGCGCTGACGGTGTTGGTCACCAGGATCAGCGTCGTGGTCTTGGTCTCGGCCATCGCGCCGGCGCCCACGAGCGTCTTGCCGGCGCCGCAGGGGAGCACCACGACGCCCGAGCCGCCGTCGGTGAAGATGTCGACCGCCTGCCGCTGATACGGCCGCAGGGTCCAGCCGTCCTCCGCGAGATCGATCGGGTGCGGCGTGCCGGGCGTGTACCCCGCGAGGTCCTCCGCCGGCCAGCCGATCTTCAGCAGCTCCTGCTTGATGTGGCCGCGCGCCCACGCGTCGACGACGAACGCGTCGGGGGACGGGCGCCCGATCAGCAGGGGCTGGATGCGCTTGTTCTTCGACACCTCGGCCAGGACCGCGGCATCCGTCGATCGCAGGATCAGCTCGCCGCCCGAACCGTCCTCGGCGACCGGTGTGCGCTCGATGACGAGGCGCCCGTACCGGCCGACCGTCTCGGCGATGTCGATCGACACCGACGGGGGCACCGGGAAGCGCGACCAGCGATCGAGGGTCGCGAGCATGTCGTCGGCATCGTGCCCGGCCGCGCGCGCGTTCCACAGTCCCAGTCGCGTGATGCGGTAGGTGTGGATGTGCTCGGGCGCGCGTTCGAGCTCGGCGAAGATCGCGAGCTCGTGGCGCGCGCTCTCCGCATCGGGGTGCGCGACTTCGAGGAGCACCGTGCGGTCGCTCTGGACGATGAGGGGGCCGTCAGCCATAACGTGCCAGTCTACCGGCGAACGCGCACCGGCCGGCTCGGGAGGTGCGGGATCAGGCGGCGTGCACGCTGACGATGCTCGACACGGGCAGCGTGCGCTCGATGTCGGCGGCGCGGTCGCGGCCGCGGAGTCGGCCGCCGCCCAGTCCCGCCGCCTCGAGGGTGAACGCGCGCTCCGCGCCGTCGGGCATGCGGACGACGACGACGATCTCTGCGCGCGCCCGCACCGCCTGCTCGAGCTCGCGCTCGAGCCAGCCCTCCTCGCCGTCGGTGCCGTGGCCGCCGCGCAGCGTGCCGATCAGACGCGCGTACGTGTCGGCCGCCGACGCGGGCGCGGTCGTGCGCGCCGCCGCGGTGCGACGGTGGATCGGCTCGGGCTCGCCGCCCGAGTCCAGCGCCATGACCGGGTAGCGCGCGTCGGCGAGGCTCCAGTACACGGCGTCGCGCGCGACGCGCGACGTGAGCGCGTCGCCATCGGGCACGAAGCCGAGCGGGCGCAGCGCCTGGTCGACCGCGATGGTGTCGAGGAGCCCCGCATCCGTGCTCTCGATGCGGGTGCGACCGGTGGACGCGTCGGTGCGGACGCGCACGAGACCGTGGCGGGCAGCCGTGCTGTCGATGAGGTAGTCGAGGGGCTGCGGGATGCCGGTCAGGGAGAGCTCCGCGAGGAACGTCCGCAGCGACTCGGCCGTCTCGCCCTCGGTCATGCCGGCGGCCAGCGACTCGGCGGTGAACCGGTACGTCGAGGCCTGCGCGCGTGACTCGCGGACCGCGATCGAGCGCAGCCGCAGGTCGAGGGCCGGCGCGAGGGGGCCCGGCGCGATGGCGGTGAGGTCGGCCTGCAGGTAGACCCGGTCGATCTCGGCCGGAAGGTACGGAGCCATGGTCGCGGCATCCGCTCGCTCGCCCGCCCTGAGCACCGACGTCCACGGGAACTCGGCATCGAGCGCGTCGGCGTCGAAGAGACCCCAGCGTGCGCCGATGCGCACGAGGTGCTGTGCGCGCTCGAGCCATTCCGGATCGAGCGGATACGCGTCGGACCAGGCGGCCGGGGGGACGAAGCCTCCGCCCGGCGTCCGGAGGCCTCGCGGCAGGCGCGCGCGGAAGCCCTCGGCGACGGCCGCCCAGCGCTCGGCGGTGGGGGTGGCGAGCCAGTCCTCGCCCGCCTCGGTCACCGTCCACTCGCGCTCCTGCGGCGTCGCGAGGCCCGCGGCCGCGGCGGAGGCGAGCAGATCCTCGAGGTCGTCGGGCAGCGCGATGGCCCCGGCATCCGTCAGGCGACGGCGTTCGACCGCGCTCACCGGGCCGGCGCCGGTGCGCGCGAGCGGGGTGTGAAGGCAGGCCAGCAGCACGTCGGTGAGCGAGCCGGCGGTGGTGAGAGCCCGTTCGGCGGCGGCGGCCGCCGCGCGCGGGTCGGCCTCGGTGGGTTCGGGAACCGCGGACGGAGCTGCGAAGGCTGCGGGGGAGGCGGTGGCCGCGGCCGCGATGCGCTCGGCGACGGCGGCATACGGGGCGCCGTCGGCATCCACCAGGCCGAACCGGCCCGGTCCGCCGTCGGCAGACGCGGCGTCGCCCGCCAGCGCGACGAGGTCCTGACGGTCGAGCCGGGTGAGCGCCCGGTCGATGGACGACGGGTCGAGCAGCCCCTCGGCCGCGTCGAAGAAGTCGTGCCAGGACGCCTGCGGCGAGACGCCGCGCGCCGCGAGGATCCGCGCGAGCGCGGCGTCGTCGAGGTCGGCGAGTCGGGTCGCGAGGGCGCGCGCGTCGGAGGCCACGCGGGTCAGCCTCCTCGGTTCGCCCGAGCCCTTCGCACGAAGCTCATGATCAGGACGGTGAGCAGCATCGCGAACGCCACGATGGGGGCGATGTACACCAGCACGCCCACGAGCGGCCAGATGCCGGAGCCCATGTCGGCGCCGGAGGCCGACCCGATCATGATCGCGAAGAAGCTCACGATCGACAGCACGAGCAGCCCCAGCGACATGAAGGCGAGGATGCGGTCGATGCGGCGAACGGGAACGTCGCCGGCGGGATTCGTGCTCATCCGCTCCAGCCTACTCGCAGACCCACTCACGCGGTCTGCCGCGGTACGTCGGCGTAGCCTGCGGGCGCGGACGCGACGGCCGTGATGGGGTCGGCGGCACCTCTTCGCCGGTAGGCTGGGGTACGGGGTCGCAAGGTCCCGTGTTTCGTCATGCTCTGTTTCGCCCGCACGCTCGCGGGCGCCCAATCCAGCGAGGTCTCGATGCCCACCGGCAAGGTCAGGTTCTACGACGAGGAGAAGGGGTTCGGCTTCATCTCCTCCGACGACGGTCAGGACGTCTTCCTGCACGCCACGGCCCTGCCCGCCGGCACGCCCGCCCCGAAGACCGGCACGCGACTGGAGTTCGGCATCGCCGACGGCAAGCGCGGACCGCAGGCCCTGTCAGTGCGTGTGCTCGAGGCGCCGGTGAGCCTGGCCAAGCGCTCGCGCAAGCCCGCCGACGACATGGCGATCATCATCGAAGACCTCGTCAAGCTGCTCGACGGCATCGGCGGCGACCTCCGTCGGGGTCGCTACCCCAGCGGCGCGCACGCGAACAAGGTCGCCGCGGTCCTGCGCAAGGTAGCGGATGAACTCGACGCCTGATCCCGTCGATCCCGACGCGGACTTCCTCATCGAGGTCGGCGACCCGTCCGATGCGTCCTCGCGAGACGCGTCGACGGATGCCGCCGCCACCGTCGATGCGGACGCCGCTGCCGCGTCCGACGACGACGCGGAGGCGTCCGCCTCGGCCGAACGAACGAGCGCGTCCGAGGTGACCGAGCCGGCATCCGCGGACACCGCCGCGTCGGACGACCCGGTCGCGGCCGACGAGATCGCCGCGCCGGACGAGACCATTGCGTCGGACGAGATCGCCGCGCCGGACGTGAACGTTGCTCCGGACGAGGTCGTCGCGCCGGACGACACCGTCGCGGCCGCACCGGTCGAGCCGGATGCGCGGCTGCTGGCCGCGCACGATCTCGCGCTGGCGGCACTGCGCGAGATCACTCCCGAAGCCACGATCGGAGAGCCCGCCGACTACCGGGTCGAGCCCGACGGGGTGGTGTCGCTGCGATTCGCGAACCGGCTCGCGGGATACCCGGGCTGGTTCTGGACCGTGAGCCTCGCGGTCGTCGAGGCTGCCGAGCCGACCGTGCTCGAGGTCGAGCTGCTGCCCGGCGACGGCGCGCTCCTGGCCCCCGAGTGGGTGCCGTGGGCCGTGCGGCTCGCCGACTACCACGCCGCCCAGGCCGCGCTCGCCGAGGCGGCCCACGCCGACGACTCGGGCGCGGACGGCGAGCCCGGTGAGTTCGATGACGTCGACGACCTCGACGCGTCCGACTTCGACGAAGACGGCTCGCCCATCCTCCACGCCGGAGACGTGGACGGCGTCGACATCGACGAACTCGCCGACGCGGGTGACGACGATGACGCGGACGACGAGGACGACGACGACTCGGACGAGGACGACGACTCGGACGATGAGGACGACGACGACTCGGATGACGAGGACGACGACGAATCCGACGACGACGAGGATGGATCCGACGAGGACGAATCGGACGAGGATTCAGACGACGACTCCGACGATGAGGACGAAGACGACGACGACTCGGATGACGAGGAAGACGACGACGCGGACGACGAGGACGACGACGACTCGGATGACGAGGACGACGACGACTCGGACGACGAGGACGACAACGAATCCGACGACGACGAGGATGGATCCGACGAGGACGAATCGGACGAGGATTCAGACGACGACTCCGACTATGAGGACGAAGACGACGACGACTCGGACGACGACGACCAGGACGAGGACTTGAGAGAGTACTGAGTCCGGTCGCCACCGACATCACGAAGAGGGTGGATCCCGCCGCCCGCAGCGCGGCGGGATCCACCCTTTCGCGTCGGTGTCAGCGGCGCTCCAGCGCCTCTCGGTCCGACGCGATCCGGCCCGTCTCCGCGCCCGCGACGCGGAATGTGGCGCTGAGCAGCACCTCCTCGCGCGACGAGGGACCCACGAGCAGCTCGAACTC
This sequence comes from Microbacterium sp. M3, assembly GCF_033548675.1. Taxonomy (NCBI): domain Bacteria; kingdom Bacillati; phylum Actinomycetota; class Actinomycetes; order Micrococcales; family Microbacteriaceae; genus Microbacterium; species Microbacterium sp. M3. The sequence goes on along the minus strand of NZ_JAWTZT010000001.1, from coordinate 335,722 downwards.
GCCTGCTTCGACGAGGCGCCGGCCCGCGGCATCCACGATCGTGCATTCCGTCACGGGCACCGACAGCTCGACGGTCGCCGACGCGCCGGGCGCGAGGTCGACGTGGCGGTATGCCTTGAGCTCCTTGTCGGCCCAGCTCACCGACGTCACGGTGTCGCGCACGTAGACCTGCACGATCTCGCGCGCGGCGCGCTCGCCGGTGTTGCGCAGCTCGACGACGGCGCGCACGGTGTCGTCGCTCGTGAGCTCGGTGTCGACGATCCGCAGGCCGGTGTACTCGACCGTCGTGTACGAGAGGCCCTCGCCGAAGGCGAACGCGGGGCTCTGGGTGAGGTCGGCGTACCGGTCGCCGTGCTGACCGCGGATCTGGTTGTAGTAGATCGGCAGCTGGCCGGCGTGGCGCGCGAACGAGACGGGCAGACGTCCGCTGGGCTCGATGAGGCCGAGGAGCAGCTCGGCGACCGCCTGGCCGCCCCGCATGCCGGGGTTGGCGGCCCAGACGACCGCGGCGGCATCCATCACCGCCGGCGGCAGCACGTGCGGCTTGGACGCCAGCAGCACGACGATGAGCGGGGTGCCGGTGGCGGCGAGCGCCTCGAGCATCGCGATCTGGCCGCCCACGAGCTCCAGGGTCGCGGTCGACCGGCCTTCGCCGACCAGCTCGATGCGGTCGCCCACGACCGCCACGACCCAGTCGGCGGCCTCGGCCGCCGCGACCGCCTCGGCGATGAGATCCGCGTCGGGAGCGCTCGGCACGACGACCTGCGGACGCGGCTGCCCGTCCGGGAAGTAACCGCCCTCGGGGTCCTCTTCGAGCGTGAGGATGTCGGCGCCGCGGGCGTGCGCGATCTCCCAGTCCGCGGGGGCGTGGTCGCGCAGGCCGTCGAGCACGGTCGTGATGCGGTCGCGCGGATGGCCGGCCGGCATCCAGTCGACCTGCCCGGACGACCCGGCCCAGTCACCCAGCTGCGTCTGCGCGTCGTCGGCGAGGGGGCCGACGACCGCGAGTCGGCGGGGAGCGGATGCCGCGGCCCGCGCGCGTCCCGTGCCAGGGGCGACGAGGCCGCCGGCCAGCGGCAGCGTGCCGTCGTTACGCAGCAGCACCAGCGACCGGCGTGCCACCTCGAGGTTGAGCGCGGTGTGCTCCGCCGTGCCCACGCTCGTCGCGATGCGTTCACGGTCGGGAAGGCGGGGGTCCTCGAAGAGCCCGAACTCGAACTTCAGCAGCAGGATGCGGGCGACCGCGCGGTCGAGGGCGTCTTCGGTCATGAGCCCCTGCGCGAGGGCGTCGAGCGCCCCCTGGAAGAAGCCGGGGGTCGTCATGATCATGTCGTTGCCGGCGAGCACGGCCGCCGCGGCCGCGTGCGCGTAGTCGGGCTGCACCTTCTGCTCCCACACCATGCGTCCGACGTTGTCCCAGTCGGTGATGAGGGTCCCGCGATAGCCCCACTCGCCGCGCAGCACGTCGTTGAGGAGCCAGTCGTTGACGGTGATCGGGACGCCGTCGGTGGTCTGATAGCCGAGCATGAAGGTGCGGCATCCCTCCCTCGCCACCCGTTCGAACGGGGGCAGGAACCAGGAGCGGAGCTTGCGCCGCGACAGGTCGGCCTCGCTCGCGTCGCGGCCGCCCTGGGTCTCGGAGTAGCCGGCGAAGTGCTTCGCGGTCGCGAGGATCGCCGTCGGATCCTCGAGGCCCCCGCCCTGGTAGCCGCGGACCATCGCCGAGGCGAGCTCGCCGATGAGGAACGGGTCCTCGCCGAAGGTCTCGTCCACCCGGCCCCAGCGGAGGTCGCGCGTGATGCAGAGCACCGGCGAGAACGTCCAGTGGATGCCGGTGGCCGAGACCTCGACGGCGGTCGCGCGTGCGACGCGCTCGATCAGTGCGGCATCCCATGTCGCGGCCATGCCGAGCTGGGTCGGGTAGATCGTCGCGCCCTCCCAGAAGGAGTGCCCGTGGATGCAGTCCTCCGCGACCAGCAGCGGGATCCGCAGCCGCGTCTGGAGGGTCAGCGCGCGGGCGCGCAGCACCTTCTCGGGCGAGGCGTGCAGGATCGAGCCCGCGTGCCGGCGCAGCACCTGGTCTTCGAGGTCTTCGCGGGCGTCGAGCTGGAGCATCTGCCCGATCTTCTCCTCGACCGTCATGCGGCCCAGCAGATCGGCGATGCGGTCGGCGACCGGCAGCGACGCGTCGAGGTGGTTCGGGGTGGTGGCGGCGGTCACGCGTTCTCCTGGGTCTGCATGTCGGTGCGCACGACGGTGACGGTGTCGTTGACGTTCATGCCCTTCTTTTTCATGGCGCGGGCGCGCTCACCGGCGGACCGCAGGCGGGGGTTGACGTACTCGTCGATGCCGAAGTTGATGAGCGAGAGGGCCACGCCGATCGCGGCGATGCACAGGCCCGGGGGCAGGAACCACCACCACTGGCCCTGGCGGAAGGCGCCCTGAGCGCTGGCCCAGTTCAGGATCGTGCCCCAGTTGTAGGTGGTCACCGGGATGATCCCGATGTACGACAGCGTGGTGAGGCCGATGATCGCGGCGGTCACCGTGCCCACGAAGCTCGCGGCGATGAGCGCCATGAGGTTCGGCAGCATCTCGACCGTGATGATGCGTCGCAGCGGCTCGCCGTTGGCCCGGGCGGCCTGCACGAAGTCGCGGCTGCGCAGCGACATGGTCTGGGCGCGGAGCACGCGCGCACCCCACGCCCAGCCGATGAGGCCGAGCACGCCGGCGACGAGGATGAGGGGCGGGTCCTCGAACATCGACGCCACGATGATGATGAGCGGGATGCCGGGGATGACCAGGAAGACGTTCGTGAGCGCCGACAGTCCCTCGCTCTTCCATCCGCGCAGATAGCCCGACAGCACGCCGACGACGATCGCGATGATCGTCGCGATGATCGCTGCGAGGAATCCCACGACGATCACGCCGCGCGTGCCGTGGATGACCTGGCTCAGCACGTCTTCGCCGATGTGCGTCGTTCCCAGCCAGTGCTCGGCCGACGGCGGCTGGAAGCGCGCCGTGTTGTCGACCTTCGTGGGGGAGTACGGCGCCAGCACGTCCGCGAAGATCGCGACCAGCACGAAGAACCCGAGGATCGACAGGCCGGCGATCGACTTCCGGTTGCGGAACATCGCGAACGCGGTGCCCAGCTTCGACCAGAGCGTCGGCTTCTTCGGCGCGGGGGATCCCCCGGCGAGCGCGGTGCTGCGGACGGTGGCGGTCGCGGGCGTGTGCGCCGGCCGCTGCGCCGTCGTGTCGTTTGCGATCGTGTTCATGCTCAGGCCTCCGTCTGGCGCGTGCGCGGGTCGAGGAACGCGTAGGCGATGTCGGCGAGGAGGTTCGCCAGGAGCACCGAGATCGTGATCACGAGGAACACCCCCTGCATCAGCGCGTAGTCCTTCGCGTTGGTGGCGTCCAGCAGCAGCTTGCCGACGCCGGGATAGCTGAACACCACCTCCATGACGATCGTTCCGCCGACGATGAACCCGAGCGCCAGCGCGAAGCTCTGGATCTGCGGGAGCACCGCGTTGCGTGCGGCGTAGCGCCAGAGCACGCGGTCGTTGGGCATGCCTTTGGCCTGTGCGACGGTGACGTAGTCCTCGTCGAGCACGGTGAGCATCATGTTGCGCATGCCCAGCATCCACCCGCCGAGCGAGGCGATGACGATGGTCGCGGCGGGAAGGAAGCCGTGGTGGAGCACGTCGCCGACGAACTCCCATGACCACTCCGGCGCGACCCCGACTCCGTACGCCTTGCCGATCGGGAACCAGCCGAGCGCGACCGAGAAGATCGAGATCGCGAGCAGTCCCAGCCAGAAGTACGGGATGGTGCTGAAGAAGGTCGTGAGGGGGATGAGGATGTCGAGCCGGCTGCCCCGGCGCCAGCCCACGATCGCTCCGCCGATCGTGCCGAGGGCGAACGCGATGAGCGTGGCGAAGCCGACAAGGCCCACGGTCCAGATCAGCGACTGACCGACGACCTCGGTCACGGGGCGCATGCCGTGCAGCAGCGAGATGCCGAGCTCGCCGCGCAGGAGCAGCCCCCAGTAGTCGAGGTACTGCTGCCAGAGCGAGGTGTCGTTGTCGAGCCCGAGCAGGGCGCGCAGCGCCTCGGCCGCCTCGGGGGTGACGTTCCGGTTGCGCGCGAGGTACGCGCTCACCGCGTCGCCCTTCATGAGCCGCGGGAGGAAGAAGTTGACGGTGATGGCCGCCCACAGCGTGAACAGGTAGAACAGCGCGCGGTTGCCGAGGAAGCGCCACGGCACGCGGGCGCGGCTCTTGACCGCGCCGGTCGCGGTCGTGCCGGCCTCGATCGCGTCGACGTCGTGGGCCGGGAGCTGCGGAGCGACGGCGCTCACTTCTCACCTCCGAGGATGCCGGCTGCGTGCGCGAAATGCGTGTCGGGATCGGGCGACGCCGCGCGCAGCTCTTGGGTGTACGGGTTCTGGGGACGCAGGATCACGTCGTCGGCGGGCCCCCGCTCGACGACCCGTCCCTGGTTCAGGACGAGGATCTCGTCGCTGAAGTGACGGGCGGTCGCGAGATCGTGCGTGATGTACAGCACCCCGAGCCCCGCTTCCCGCTGCAGGTCGGCGAGCAGGTTGAGGACGCCGAGACGTATCGACACGTCGAGCATCGAGACGGGCTCGTCTGCGACCAGCAGCTTCGGACGCGACGCGAGGGCGCGGGCGATGGCGACGCGCTGACGCTGGCCTCCGGAGAGCTCGTGCGGGCGGCGGTCGATGACGGCGTCGGCATCGAGCCGGACGCGGCCGAGGAGGCGGCGGACTTCGTCGTCCAGCTGATCCTTCGGCACGACCTGGTCGAGCTGCAGCGGTCGCTGGATGGCGTAGCGGATGGTGTGGTACGGGTTGAGCGACGCGAACGGATCCTGGAACACCATGCGCAGCTGCTGGCGGTAGGCGCGCAGCCCCTTGCCGCGGCGCGGGATCGGCCGGCCGTCGAGGCGCACCTCGCCGCTCGTGGGCGTCTCGAGCTGCGTGAGGATCTTCGCGATGGTCGACTTGCCGCTGCCGGACTGGCCCACGAGGCCGATGGTCTGGCCGGAGCGGAGCGTGAAGCTCACGTCGTCGAGGGCCTTCATCTGACCCGCGCCCCGCACGGAGTACACCTTCGTGACGGCGTCGAATTCGAGAACGGTCATCGGTGGACCACTCCTCTCTCTCCGGTGAGTCGGGGGAACGAGGCGAGCAGCGTGCGGGTGTACTCGTCCTGCGGATCGGTCCACACGCGCTCGGCGGTGTCGAGCTCGACGATCTCCCCCTCGCGCATGATGGCGATGCGGTCGCTGATCTCGAGCAGCAGCGGGAGGTCGTGGGTGATGAAGATGACCGAGAAGCCGAACTCGTGGCGCAGGTGCGAGATCTGACGCAGGATCTCGCGCTGGACGAGCACGTCGAGGGCCGTGGTCGGCTCGTCCATCACCATGAGCTGGGGGCGCAGCGCCAGGGCCATGGCGATCATGACGCGCTGGCGCATGCCGCCCGACAGCTCGTGCGGGTACGAGCGGTAGCGCTGCGCGCCGACCTTGACGATCTCGAGCAGCTCGACGACGGCGGCGCGGCGCTGGGTGCGGGTGAGGCTCGGGCGGTGGACCTCGAAGACGTCCTCCAGCTGCGAGCCGATGGTGGCGACGGGGTTGAGCGAGTTCATGGCCCCCTGGAAGACCATCGAGATCTTGTCCCAGCGGAAGCGGCGCATCTCCTCGGCCCCGAGCCCGTTGATGTCGATGTCTTCGCCGGAGGCGTCGTGGAAGACGACCGAGCCGCTCGTGATCACGGCGGGCGGCTTGAGCAGGCGCTGGACGCCGTAGGCGAGGGTCGTCTTGCCGCACCCGCTCTCGCCGGCGAGCCCGAGGATCTCGCCGCGCTGGAGTTCGAGGGTGACGTTCTTCACCGCCCGCACGGGGGGATCGACGTCGTAGACGATCGAGAAGTCGTGGACGGACAGCAGCGGATCGCTCATCGGGGCGGGGTCGCTTTCGTGGGGGAGGACAGGCAGGCGGGACGGATGCCGGGGCAACCGCCCCGCCTGCGGTGCGTCATTCGGCGGGCTGCAGCTGCGTCAGGATCTGCACGACGGCAGGCTGCGTCGGGTCGGCCGATGCGTACTGGTCGTCCTCGGACGGCCAGCCGACGTAGTTGCGGGTGTTGAACTCGCCGAGGAGCGGGTGTGCGCCCAGCGGGATGGCCGGCACGTTGTCGACGAACGCCTTCTGGATCACCGCGAGGGCCGCCTCACGGTCGGCGTCCGACGCCGCGTTGGCGTAGGTGTTCAGCGCCTCGGTGACCGTGGGGTCGTCGAAGCGGCCGAAGTTGAACGCCGCCTTGTCGTCGACGATCCACTTCGGGTCCATCGTCGACGTGTAGAGGCCGTACGCGTTGCCGGTGTCTTCCAGCCAGTGGATGATCGCCTGGAAGGTGCCCTCCTGGCGCGCGGCGTCCCAGCCGCCCCAGTCGGGCTGGTCGACGGTGACCTCGATGCCGAGGCCCTCCTTGAGCTCTTCGGCGAGGAGCGCCTGCTCGGTGTTCCAGTCGCTCCAGCCCGCGGGCACCGAGATCGAGAACGTGACCGGCTCGCCGTCGGGGTCGATGAGCCTCTCGCCCTCCCACGTGTAGCCGGCGGCGGTGAGGATCTCGCGCGCCTTGTCGACGTCGACGGAGTAGTTCTGGCCGGCGTACTCGGGCAGGATCTCGCTCTCGAGCAGGTCGCCGAGGCCCGTGACGCTCCACACCGGCTCGCTGGCGCCTTCGCGCGCGATGTCGACGTAGGCCTGACGGTCGATCGTCCAGGCCAGCGCCTGGCGCAGCGCCGGGTCGTCGAACGGCTTCGCCTGCAGGTTCATGAACAGCGTGCCCGCGCCCGCGGTGGGCGAGACGAGGAACTGGTTGTCGGGGTCGGCCGACAGGTAGCTGTCTTCGATCTGCGGGATGAACGCCTGCGCCCAGTCGGCTTCGCCGGTCGCGAGCGCCGTCGTGAGGGCGGCGTTGTCGCCGTACGACACGTAGTGCAGCTCGGGCACCGCGAGGTCGCCGCCCCAGTAGTCGGGGTTCGCGGCGAGGGTGACCGACTCCGTCGTCCACGAGTCCAGCACGTACGGGCCCGTTCCCACGACCTGGCCTTCGCCGGTGAGCGGATCGGTGTTGGGGTCTTCGATGTCCTTCCAGATGTGCTCCGGCACGATCTGGAAGTGCAGCACGCGCGCCTGCTGGGTGAACTTCGAGCTGTTGAAGTCGATCGTGACCGTGTCGCCGTCGACACTGACGCTCTTGATGTCCAGCGCGTTGGTGTCGTTGAGCTTCCCGTCGAGCACCTGGTTGAACGAGAATGCGATGTCGTCCGCGGTGAACTCCTCGCCGTCGCTCCAGGTCACGCCGCTGCGCGCCTTCGCGACGAGCTGCGTGTAGTCGTCGTTCCACTCCACCGACTCGGCCAGCCACGGCGTGGTGCCGAGGTCGCCCGTGGGGTTCACCAGCGCGAGCGACTCGAAGATGACCTTGCCGTAGGCGTACTTCGAGGCCGACGAGTCACCCAGGTACGGGTTGTTCGACTCGGTCGTGATCGCACCGTCGGGCTTGGCGATGGTGAGGGCCGCTCCGTCGGACTGCGCGTTGTCGCCGCCTGCGCAACCGGTGAGCACCAGCGCGGCAGCGACGCCGGCGACGGCGAGCGTTGTTCTGAGCCTCATTGCTTCTCCTTGATGTGTCAGCACGACGTCGTGCCATACGAGGGTGACGACGCCGTCGGGGGTGATTGCCGGATCAACTTACAATCAAGTAAGTAACTTTTGCAACCGCGTCTGCACGAGCGCTCCGACTCCGCGTGCGTAGACTCACAGGCGCCGGCGAAGACGTCGCCGGCGCAGAAGGGGGTGCCGGCCGATGGCAGGACAGCGCCGGCAGCCGCGCTCGCGGCCTGAGACGCTCGCGAAGCGGCGCGACATCCTCGATGCCGCCGTCGAGATCTTCGGCAGCAAGGGGTTCGCCGGGGGCACGCTGCAGGAGATCGCCGACCAGGTCGGCATGACCCACGCCGGGATCCTGCACCACTTCGGATCGAAGGATCAGCTGCTGCTGCAGGTGCTGCAGCACCGCGACGAGACCGATGTCGCCGATCTCGAGGAGCAGCACATCCCCGACGGCATGCCGCTGTTCCGCCACCTCGTGCGCACCGCGTTCGTGAACGCCCACCGCGCCGGCATCGTGCAGGCCTACGTCGTGCTCTCGGCCGAGTCGGTCACGGCCGACCACCCCGGGCGCGACTTCTTCCAGAAGCGCTATCAGACCCTCCGGTCGGAGGTCGCGCACGCCTTCGCGGTCGTGTGTGCCGAGCGCGGGGTCACCGCCCCCGACACCATCGCGTACGCCTCGACGAGCATCCTCGCCGTGATGGACGGCCTGCAGGTGCAGTGGCTGCTCGACCCCGACGACGTCGACCTCGCGCGCGCCTCGGAGTTCGCGATCGAGGCGATCGTGTCGGCCGTGCTGTCACCGGCCCCGTCGCCGCTGGGCGAGGGCGCCGATGACCCCGAAGGGGTCGACGAGGCCCGGGAACCCGAGGGGGCCGACGCGGCCGAGGGGTCCGGCGGGGGCGATCAGGCCGAGCGGGCCGGCGGGGGCGAACAGGTCGCTGCGGCTCAGCCGAGCCGCTCGACCGTGTAGTCGATGCAGCGGATCAGCTGACGCACGTCGTCCGGCTCGACCGACACGAACGTCGCGATGCGCAGCTGGTTGCGGCCGAGCTTGCGGTACGGCTCGGTGTCGACGATCCCGTTCGCACGCAGGCTCTTCGCCACGGCCGCGGCATCCACCCTCTCGTCGAAGTCGATCGTGACGACGACGGGGGAGCGGTCGGCGGGGTCGGTGACGAAGGGCGTGGCGAAGGCGGATGCCTCGGCCCAGTCGTACAGCGCCTGCGACGACTCGCGGGTGCGCGCGTCGGCCCACTGCAGGCCGCCGCTGGTGTTGATCCAGCGGAGCTGTTCGTTGAGGAGGAACAGCGTCGCGAGCGCCGGGGTGTTGAGCGTCTGGTTGAGGCGCGAGTTGTCGACGGCCTGCTTCAGGCTGAGGAACTCGGGGATGTAACGGCCGGACGCCGCGATGCGCTCGATGCGCTCGATCGCGGCGGGCGACACCAGGGCGAACCACAGGCCGCCGTCCGAGCCGAGGTTCTTCTGGGGGGCGAAGTAGTAGACGTCGGCCTCGTGCAGCGAGAAGTCGATGCCGCCGGCCGCGCTCGTGGCGTCGATGACGGTCAGGGCTCCCTCGTCGCCGTGGACGCGCTGCACGGCGGCGGCGACGCCCGTGGAGGTCTCGTTGTGCGGCCAGGCGTACACGTCGACGCCTTCGACGGCCTCGGGAGTGGTGCTTCCGCCCGCGGCCACCTCGCGCACGTCGGGCGCTTCGAGCCAGGGCGCCTTGGCGGCCTTGGCGAACTTCCCGCCGAACTCGCCGAACACGAGGTTCTGACTGCGCTTCTCGATGAGGCCGAAGGCCGCGGCATCCCAGAACGCGGTCGACCCGCCGTTGCCGAGGATGACCTCGTAGCCGTGCGGGGCGCGGAAGAGATCGTGCAGGCCGGCGCGCACGTGTCCGACGAGGTCCTTCACGGGCGCCTGCCGGTGCGAGGTGCCCAGCAGCGCGGCACCGCGGCCGGCGAGGGCCTCGAGGTGGGCGGGGATCACCTTCGACGGGCCGCACCCGAAGCGTCCGTCGGCGGGCAGGATCTCTCGGGGAAGCTCGATGTGCGCCATGCGTCGATTCTAGGGATGCGCGCCGCGCCCCCCGTCCTCGTGACGGGCCATGACGCCGTGGCCGGTGGGGGAGGTCCGAGGCCCCTCGTCCGCCGGGGATCGCGGCATCCCACCCCTTCCGCAGGTGAACGGGGGTTGCCGTCCGCCGGGGTCGCGGCATCCGACCCCTTCCGCAGGTGACCGGGGGTTGCCGTCCGCCGGGGCCGCGGTATCCGACCCCTTCCGCAGGTGACCGGGGGTTGCCGTCCGCCGGGGCCGCGGTATCCGACCCCTTCCGCAGGTGACCGGGGGTTGCCGTCCGCCGGGGCCGCGGTATCCGACCCCTTCCGCAGGTGGACGGGGGTTGCCGTCCGCCGGGGTCGCGGCATCCGACCCCTTCTGCAGGTGAACGGGGGTTGCCGTCCGCCGGGGTCGCGGCATCCCACCCCTTCCGCAGGTGAACGGGGCTTGTGCAGGAGCCGTACCGCCGTTGTGCTCCTGCGGAGGCCACGTTGGCCTGTCGGGCGCGGGGCTCCTGCAGAACCCCGGTTGACCTGTCGCTCGCGTCCTGCGCGGGCGAGGGACGGGAGCGGATGCCGGGGCCGCGGCATCCCACCCTTCCGCAGGTGAACGGGGCTTGTGCAGGAGCCGTACCGCCGCGGGGCTCCTGCAGGACCCCGGTTGACCTGTCGCGCGGCGTGCGGGGAAGGGGGAGCGGATGCCAGGGCCCGCGGCATCCCCCCTTGCGCCGGTGAACGGGGCTTGTGCAGGAGCCGTACCGCCGCGGGGCTCCTGCAGGACCCCGGTTGACCTGTCGCGCGGCGTGCGGGGAAGGGGGAGCGGATGCCAGGGCCCGCGGCATCCCCCCTTGCGCCGGTGAACGGGGCTTGTGCAGGAGCCGTACCGCCGCGGGGCTCCTGCAGAACCCCGGTTGACCTGTCGCGCGGCGTGAGGGGAAGGGGGAGCGGATGCCGGGGCCCGCGGCATCCCGCCTTGCGCAGGTGAACGGGGCTTGTGCAGGAGCCGTACCGCCGCGGGGCTCCTGCAGAACCCCGGTTGACCTGTCGCGCGGCGTGAGGGGAAGGGGGAGCGGATGCCAGGGCCCGCGGCATCCCCCCTTGCGCCGGTGAACGGGGCTTGTGCAGGAGCCGTACCGCCACGGGGCTCCTGCAGAACCCCGGTTGACCTGTCGCTCGCGCGGCGTGCGCGGCAAGGGGCGGGCGCGGAGGCCGGGGCCGCGGCATCCCACCCTTCCGCAGGTGAACGGTGCTTGCGCAGGAGCCGTACCGCCGCGGGGCTCCTGCAGAACCCCGGTTGACCTGTCGCTCGCGCGGCGTGCGCGGCAAGGGGCGGGCGCGGATGCCGGGGCCGCGGCATCCCACCCTTCCGCAGGTGAACGGGGCTTGCGCAGGAGCCGTACCGCCGCGGGGCTCCTGCAGAACCCCGGTTGACCTGTCGCTCGCGCGGCGTGCGCGGCAAGGGGCGGGCGCGGAGGCCGGGGCCGCGGCATCCCACCCTTCCGCCGGTGAACGGGGCTTGCGCAGGATCCGTACCGCCGCGGGGCTCCTGCGTGACCCTGGTTGACCTGCCGCGGTCGGCGTGTGCAGGAGCGAGCGAGCGCGAAGGAGCGGATGCCGCGAGCCCGGTTCGCGGCGGAACCCTGGTGTTGTGGGTTCCACAGGTGATCCGGCGCTGTGCAGGGAGCCCACCGCGATCTCGCTCCTGCCGGACGCCGCTTTACCGGTGGAGCTTCCTCCCCAGACCGCGGGATGGACGCCGCGGCCCCGACTTCTTCGATCGCACCGTCGATCTGACCGCGGGCACGCGTCTGACCGCCACCATCCGGATATGACAGATCCCATCGCAGAGCTGATCGCGCGTGGCGGCGTCGCACGCGCCATTTCGATCTTGGAAGCCGGCGTCAGCCGATATGCGATCGCGGCAGCGGTCTCGGCCGGTCACATCTACAGGCCGCGGAAGGGCTGGCTGGCGGTCCCCGATGCGGACCCCTATCTGCTCGCGGCGGCGCGGGCGGGTGTCGTCCTCACGTGCGTGACGATGGCGCAACGGCTCGGACTCTGGGTCCTGGCTCACGAGGGACCGCATGTCGGGGCCGCGCCGAACGCCTCCCGGCTGAACCTGCAGAACCCCGATGCGACGGTGCACTGGGGAAAGCCCGTCCAGCCGCGCCCGGCCGGAGCGCTGGAGGACGGCATCCTGAACACCCTCGTCATGGTCGCCGGCTGCCAACCTCACGAGATCGCGCTGGCGATCTGGGAGTCGGCCCTCAACCAGCGCATGGTGGAGAAGGGGGAGCTCGCCCGTCTGCCGCTGACCGGTTCCTCCTGTCGTCTTCTCGAGGAAGCGACCCCGTTCGCGGATTCAGGGCTCGAGACCATCTTCCGGACGCGGTTGCGTTGGCTGCGGCATCCGATCCGAGCGCAGATCTGGATCCATGGTCATCGTGCCGACTTCCTCATCGGCGACCGACTCGTCGTGCAGATCGACGGCGGGCATCACGTCGGCGCCCAGCGCGCGGAGGATGTCGCTCACGACGCCGCGCTCATGCTGTTGGGCTACCACGTCATCCGCGTCACGTACCCGCAGGTGATCGACCGCTGGCACGAGGTGCAGGACCTGATCATGCGCGCGGTGGCTCAAGGGCTTCACCGCGCCGCATGAGGTCGATGAGCCCGCCGCGCGGCCGGGGCTTGTGCAGGTGAACGGGGCTTGCGAAGGTGACCTGCGGGCTCGGGCGTCCTGTGGAAGCGCTGTTCACCTGTCGTGGGCCGGCGGCGAGCGTGCGGCGGGCGGGCCGGCGGCGCGGGGCAAGGTGGCCGGGGCTTGTGCAGGTGAACGGGGCTTGCGAAGGTGACCTGCGGGCTCGGGCGTCCTGTGGAAGCGCTGTTCACCTGTCGGGGGCCGGCGGCGAGCGTGCGGCGGGCGGGCCGGCAGCGCGGGGCAAGGTGGCCGGGGCTTGTGCAGGTGAACGGGGCTTGCGAAGGAGATCTGCGGGCTTGGGCATCCTGTGGACGCGCTGTTCACCTGTCGTGGGCCGGCCGGCGGCCCGGCCGGCGGCGTGGAGCCGCCCGGCCCCGAGGGGCCGGCTGGCGGCGCGGCGGGCGGGCCGGCGGCGCGGGCCAAGGTGGCCGGGGCTTTGGCAGGTGAACGGGGCTTGCGAAGGAGACCTGCGGGCTTGGGCATCCTGTGGAAGCGCTGTTCACCTGTCGTGGGCCGGCCGGCGGCCCGGCCGGCGGCGTGGAGCCGCCCGGCCCCGAGGGGCCGGCTGGCGGCGCGGCGGGCGGGCCGGCGGCGCGGGCCAAGGTGGCCGGGGCTTGGGCAGGTGAACGGGGCTTGCGAAGGAGATCTGCGGGCTTGGGCATCCTGTGGACGCGCTGTTCACCTGTCGTGGGCCGGCCGGCGGCCCGGCCGGCGGCGTGGAGCCGCCCGGCCCCGAGGGGCCGGCTGGCGGCGCGGCGGGCGGGCCGGCGGCGCGGGCCAAGGTGGCCGGGGCTTTGGCAGGTGAACGGGGCTTGCGAAGGAGACCTGCGGGCTTGGGCATCCTGTGGAAGCGCTGTTCACCTGTCGTGGGCCGGCCGGCGGCGCGGCCGACGGCGTGGAGCCGCGCGGCGCCGAGGGCCCGGCGCCGCGGGGCCGGGGTCGGGAGCGGAGGATAGGCTGTCCTCAGCCCCTTGAGAACTGAGGACACCGCGATGACCGACCTGATCGACACCACCGAGATGTACCTGCGCACGATCCTTGAGCTCGAAGAGGAGAACATCGTGCCGCTGCGGGCCCGCATCTCGGAGCGGCTGGGTCACTCCGGCCCGACGGTGTCGCAGACCATCGGCCGTATGGAGCGCGACGGGCTCGTCGTGGTCTCCGAAGACCGCACCCTCGAGCTGACCGACGCCGGCCGGCAGAAGGCCGTCGACGTCATGCGCAAGCACCGCCTGGCCGAGCGCCTGCTCTCCGACGTCATCGGCCTCGACTGGGCCTACGTGCACGAAGAGGCCTGCCGCTGGGAGCACGTGATGAGCGAGCAGGTCGAGCGCCGCCTCGTCGAGCTGCTCGGGCATCCCACCGAGTCTCCCTACGGCAACCCCATCCCGGGACTCGACCAGCTCGGCGATGTGCCGGCGAACGGGTTCGAGCAGGGCGTCGTGGGCCTGGTCCGCCGCCTCAACGACGCCGGCGAGCCCATCACCGGCACCGTGCGCCGGCTCGCCGAGCCCGCGCAGGTCGACCCCGAGCTGCTGCAGCAGCTCAAGGGCGCGGGCGTCGTCCCCGGCGCCGTCGGCGCCTATCGCTACAACGAGGGCTACGTCCTCGTGCAGATGGAGGGCAGCGACGAGGGTCTCGAGCTTCCGGTCGAGGTCGCGTCGCACATCTTCCTCGTCGACGAGGCGCGCTGAGGAAAGCGGATGCCGGACGCCCGGCATCCATGCCGCGCACTGTGCGCGAATTGCCAGGCGCAGAGCGTGACAGAATCGTGACCTTCGGGTAGCCTCGAACAGTCCACCAGGCGAGAAGCCCGCCGACCGGACCCCGCGCGGATTGCCTCACCGGCTCGTCGTCCGCGCGGTGAAGCCCGCATATCGTGCCCCGACACCGAGTGCTGACGAGCCAGGCGCCCCGGCGCAGAGGCGCCGGAGGACAAGTTTGGCTGAAGAGATCGAGTCGCACGCGACCGAACCCGAGAACGTCGCGGCGGAGCAGACCCGCCGCGCACGTGGACGGAAGACCCCCGCGCGGCGCGCCCGCACCGGCGTGCCCGCGACGAAGCCGGCGACGGCTCGCGCGTCCGTCCGTCCCGCCGCGTCGAGCTCGGCGCCGTCGAAGAAGGGCCGCGTGGCCAAGCCGCTGCGCAACCTCGTGATCCTGAGCATGGTGGGCGGCCTCGTCGCCACCGTGGCGCTCCCCGCGTTCGCGGCCAGCGCCGACCGGGCCGACGCCGAGCCCATGACGATCCAGCAGATGGCCGTCGACGACGCGCAGACCTTCGTCGCGGCATCCGACGCGAACGCCACGCAGCTGTCGCGCGAGAGCTACTCGGCCACCACGCCCGAGGAGATCGCGAAGAAGAAGGCCGAAGAGGCGGCAGCCGAGCGTGCCCGCCAGGTGGCGGAGCGGGCGGCCGCGGCCGCCGCGTCGCGCGGCTCCGTGCCGACGAACATCGCGCTCACGTCGCCGGGCACCGGCGAGGTGCGCTGGCCGATCCTCAACTTCACCAAGGGCCGAGGCCTCTGGGACTCGGGCTACCACCAGGGCGTCGACCTGCTGTCGTCGTGCGGCACGCCCCTCTACGCGGCCGCGGCCGGCGTGGTCAAGGTCTCGCAGGAGAGCTACGGCGGCTACGGCGTCGGCGTCTCGATCGACCACGTCATCGGCGGCCAGCGCGTGAACACGCTCTACGGCCACATGACCTACGGCAGCCGTCAGGTGTCGGTGGGCCAGTCGGTCGAGGCCGGCCAGCTCATCGGCCTCGTCGGCAGCACCGGCAGCTCGACCGCGTGCCACCTCCACTTCGAGGTCCACATCAACGGCTCCGTCGTCGACCCGTGGGCGTGGCTGCAGGCCAACGCCGGCTGAGTCTTCGCCGACCGCGAGCAACGAGAAGCGGATGCCGCCGCCCACGTCGGGCGGCGGCATCCGTTCGTCGACACGCCCGCTCTCGTTCACCGCGGCACCGCCCCGGTGTCTGCTGCGTGCGTTAGCCTGAATCCCGACGCTGAGAGAGCGGAGGGAGCCGATGGGCTGCATACCACGCATCCGAACCATGGATGCGCTCGGACGCCTCGTCCTTCGGCATTGCACGAGTGGATGCCGCGGCTCTGCCGTGGCGCCAAGGCGCTGTCTATAAGACAGCGCCTTTTTTCATGCCCCTGCGCCATCGATCGTCGCGCAAGTCGAATACCGAGAAGCCGTCCCGGCCATTCGAGAGGATGATCAATGCGCACTCTGGTGCTGAATGCGGGCTACGAGCCGCTCGCGGTCGTGTCGTTCAAGCGGGCGCTCGTGCTCGTGATGAACGAGAAGGCCACCGTGGTGGAACACACCGAGACAGATCCGGTGTGGGGCACCAGACGCTCGTATGAACGCCCGGCTGTGATCATCCTCACCCGCTACGTGCGGGTGCCGGGTGGCAGGCACGTCCCTGTGACGCGGCGAGGCGTGCTGCGTCGAGACGCGATGCGCTGCGCGTACTGCGGCAAGGCGGCGTCGACGATCGACCATGTGCTGCCGCGTTCGCGCGGCGGGGCCGACTCGTGGGAGAACCTCGTCGCCTGCTGCCTGCGCTGCAACAACGTCAAGGGTGACCGCACGCCGCAGGAGATGAACTGGGAGCTGCGCTTCACTCCGCGTCCACCGCGCGGTGCGCAGTGGACCGTGCGCGGCACGGAGCGCACCGATCCGCGGTGGGAGCCGTATCTCGCGCTGGCCGCCTGAGCGTCGCGCCGGGGCTGACGACGTCAGCCGGCGTCGAGCACCCGCAGCCAGCGGGTGAGGATCGGCTCGAGGGCCGCGGCATCCGTCCTCCCGAGCTCGTCCAGGATCCGGTGCTCGTTGGCCAGGTGCGCGGTGATGGCGCGATCGATCAGGTCGCGGCCCTCCGGGGTGAGGCGCACCAGGCGCTTGCGGGCGTCGGATGCCTCGACCCGCCGTTCGACGAGACCGCGGGCTGCGAGGCGGTCGACCCGTTTGGTGAGCCCTCCGGTGGTGACGAGGGTGTGGTCGGCGAGCTCGCCGGCGGCCCGCTCGTATGGCGCTCCCGCGCGGCGGAGCGTGGCGAGCACGTCGAACTCGCCTTCGCTGAGCCCGAACTGCTCGTACACGGCGACGAGGCGCTCGGTGAGTTCGAGCGCGATGCGGTGGAGGCGACCGATGACGCCCTGCGGGGAGGGGTCGAGGTCGGGCCGCTCGCGTCGCCATTCGCGCTGGATCTCGGCGACGCGGTCGAGGTCGTCTGTGGTGGCGGCGTCGTCTTCGGGCATGCCGACCACTTTATCTTCCTCGTAAGATAAAGTGTCTTCCATGGAAGATAAGCGCTGGCGATGGATCCTCGTGACCGCGATCGCGCCGATCGCGTGGGGGAGCGGCTATGTCGTCACGCGCAGTCTGCTCCCCGCGGATGCGCCGCTGTGGGGCGGGGTGCTGCGCGCGCTGCCCGCGGGTCTGCTCGTGCTGCTGATCGCCCGGCGGCTGCCGGCGGGATCGTGGTGGTGGCGATCGCTCGTGCTGGGCGCGCTGAACGTCGGCGGGTTCTTCGTGCTCGTCTACGTCGCGGGGCAGCGGCTGCCGTCGAGCCTCGCGGCGACGCTGATGTCGGCATCCGCGGCCGGCATGCTGCTGTTCGGCTGGCTGCTGCTGCACCGGCGGCCGCGGCTCGCGGCCGCGGTGGGTGCGGCGGTGGGGCTCGTCGGCGTCGGGGTGATGCTCGGCTTCGATGCCGACGGCGCGGATCCATGGGGTGTCGCGGCGTCGCTCGGAGCGATGGTGGCGGCGTCGCTGGGCTTCGTGCTGACGTCGCGCTGGGGCTCGGGCGTGCCGGCGCTGCCGATGACGGCATGGCAGCTCATCGGCGGCTCGATCGTGCTGATCCCCGCGGCGCTGCTGGTGGAAGGGGCGCCGCCCGCGCTGACGGCGACGTCGGCGCTCGGCTTCGCCTATCTGACGCTGATCGCGACGGCGGTCGCGTACGTCGCGTGGTTCGCCGGGCTGCGGCGCCTGTCGCCCGGTGTGGTGGGCGTGGTCGGTCTGCTCAACCCGGTGACCGGCGTGGTGCTCGGGGTGGTGCTCGCGGGCGAGGCGTTCGGGATGCCGCAGATCGTGGGTGTCGCGCTGGTGCTCGCGGGCATCGTGCTCGGTGCCGCGCCCGCGCGGCAGCGCGGTGCTCTGGGTGATGCGCCGGCGGATGCCGTGCCCCCACTCGCATCGGCTCGAACATAACTGTCGGAACTCCGAGGTAGTCTCATTCCCTGCGATTGAAATACTAGAACATCTGTTCTAGCCTGTGGGAATGAGGGCCATCGTGCAGCTCACGGCACAGCACGTGCACGAGCCCGTCGACGAGGCGTCGGCGGGCACGGCGGGTGGCGCCGAGACGACTGGCCTCGCGCCGGCCGGCTCGACCCACACCGTGGCCCGGCTGCGTGCGCAGCTCGAGCGCGTGCAGGGCCGCCGCCTCGATGCGCCCGTGCTGCCGGTCCACCCCGCACTGGCGTCGCTGCTTCCGGGCGGCGGCCTCCGGCCGGGCTCGGCGTATTCTCTGCCGCGGTCGACGTCGGTGCTGCTCGCGCTGCTGGCCCAGCCGTCGCAGGCGGGCTCGTGGTGCGGGGTGATCGGCATGCCGCGGCTCGGCGCCGAGGCGGCCGAAGGACTGGGCGTCGACCTGTCACGGCTCGTGCTCATCCCCGATCCCGGTGCGCGGTGGCTGGCCGTCACCTCGACCGTCGCCGAGGTGCTCCCCGTGGTCGCGGTGCGTCCCACGGGTCGCGCCGCCGACGGCGAGATCGCCCGGCTCGCCGCACGGCTGCGCGATCGCGGTGCGGTGCTGCTGGTGCAGGGGCCCTGGCCGCAGGCCGAGGCCGTGCTCGAGGTGGGCGAGCCCACCTGGGAAGGTGTGGGGCGCGGGCACGGCTACCTCTCCGGCCGCGAGGTGACGCTCACCGCGTCGAGCAGGCGCTGGCCGCGGTCCCGGCGGGCTCGCGTGATGCTTCCGGATGCCGCGGGCCACGTCTCTGCGCCGCCCGAGCGGATGCGTCCCGTCGAGGCGCTGCACCGCGACGACGGTGCCGAGGCCTTCGCGCAGCCGATCAGGGCGGTGGGGTGACATGACGCCGGGCACGCCCGTGCGCAGCCTCGTGCTGTGGTTCCCCGACTGGCCGATCACGGCTCTCGAGCGGGAGACCGGCCCCGCGGCGGGGGAGCACGCCGGTGGGGCGGCGGGGGAGCGAACCGGCGCGGCCGCGGGGGAGCGGCCGGGGTCGGCCGCGAGGGAGCGGCCGGGGTCGAGGCCAGACGCCGTCGGTGCGGGGCAGGACACGGCGGGGTGGAGGCCAGACGCCGCCGGTGCAGGGCAGGACGCAACGGGCGCGGGGCAGCCCACGCCGGGCCCGGGGCGGCACACGGCGGGTGCGCTCGCCCCGGGCTCCGCCGCAGGGCGCGGGCGGCGGCATCCGATCGCCATCGTGGAGCGCAATCTCGTCGTCGCGTGCTCGGCGTCCGCTCGGGCGGAGGGGGTGCGCCGGGGGCAGCGCCGGCGCGACGCGCAGGCCCGGTGCCCGGGGCTGAGGCTGGTGGACGCGGATGCCGCGCGCGACCACCGTGCGTTCGCGCCGGTCGTGTCGCTGATCGAGGACCGGGCGCCGGGGGTGCAGCTGGTGCGGCCGGGACTGTGCGCGCTGGGCGCCCGGGGTCCGGCGCGCTACTACGGCGGTGAGACCGAGGCCGCCCGCATGCTTCTCGGGGCGCTGCGCGATGCCGGGCTCCACGGCGTCCGCGCCGGGATCGCCGACGGGCCGTTCACGGCGGAGCAGGCGGCGCGGGGCGGCACGACCGCCGATGAACCGGTCTTCGTCGTGCCTGCCGGGGGTGCCGCGGGCTTCCTCGCACCGCTGTCGGTCGCCGTGCTCGACGCCTCCGCCATGGTCGGCGGCGGCGCGACGGCGCCGAAGGAGACGGCCGACCTGGTGGGGCTGCTCGCGAGGCTGGGCGTGCAGACCCTCGGCGGGTTCGCCGGGATGGCGCCCGATCGCGTGCGTGAGCGGTTCGGCGAGCGGGGCGTCCGGCTGCACGCGCTCGCCGCGGGGCGTGACTCCCAGCCGGTGCAGCCCCGCACGCCGCCGCCCGAGCTCGAGCGCGAGGTCGCCTTCGAGCCGCCGCTCGAGATCGCCGACCAGGTCGCCTTCGCGATGCGCGTGACCGCCGACGACTTCGTCGCCGGGCTGGGCGCGATCGACCTCGTGTGCACCGAGCTGCGGGTCGAGCTCGTCGGCGACCGGGGCGAGCGCAGCGAGCGGGTGTGGCTGCATCCGGGATCGTTCGACGCGGCGGCGGTGGTCGACCGCGTGCGCTGGCAGCTCGCGGAAGACGTCGGGGCGGGCGACGCCGCCGGCGGCGGGCTCCGCAGCGGGGTCGCACTGGTGCGGATCTCGCCCGAGGCGGTGGAGGCGGCATCCCATCACGCCCCGGCGCTCTTCGGCGGCGGACCTGAGGAGCGGGTGCACCATGCGCTGTCGCGCGTGCAGGCGATGCTCGGGCACCGGGGCGTGCTGACGCCCGCGATCGGCGGCGGCAGATGGCTGGCCGAGCGGCAGGTGCTCGTGCCGTGGGGCGACAGGGACGAGCGCGACCGGCAGACGAAGGGGGGTGGCGGGCTCGCGGCGCAGCGCGCGCGGCCGTGGCCGGGAAGCCTGCCCGATCCGCTCCCGACGACGGTGTTCGCCGACCCCGTGCCGGTCGACGTGCGCGCGCTCGGCGGCGAGCTCGTCGACATCGACGAGCGGGGGAGCGTCTCGGCTGTGCCTGCGTTCTTCATCGAGAGCGGCCGCAGGCGCGCGATCGAGGCGTGGGCGGGACCGTGGCCGGTGATCGAGCGGGGATGGGATGCCGCGCGCTCGCGCCGTGCGCACCGGTTCCAGGTGGTCGACGCCGAGGGGGCGGCCTGGCTGCTGGTGTGCGACGGCGACGCCTGGACGGCGGAGGCGACCTATGACTGAGGTGCGCCGCAGCGCGTTTCGTCTCGCTCCGCTCGCTCAACGATCGGGGCTTCGCGCGTTTCGTCTCGCTCCGCTCGCTCAACGACCGGAGCTTCGGGCGTTTCGTCTCGCTCGGGAGCCCAGGTCGTTGAGCGAGGAGCGCAGCGACGAGACGAAACGCCTCGGACAGACGAACGACGTCGGAGTCTCGCACGCCCGCTCGACGCGCGGAACCGAGGGCGGCGGCTGATGGGCTTCAACAACCCGGGCGTTCCCTGGTCGGAGATGGAGCGCGTGCTCAGCGGCCGCCGCAGACCCGGCGGGCCGCCGGCCGGCGCGGACGGCGGCGACAGCCCGGCGTGGTCGCGCAAGCGGGGGCCGTACATCGCGCCCGCGATCGAGCGGCCGGCCGAGGCGATCCCGTACGCCGAGCTGCACGCGCACTCGTCGTACTCGTTCCTCGACGGCGCCTCCTCCCCGGAGGAGCTCGCCGAAGAGGCCGAGCGCCTGGGGCTCCACGCGCTGGCGGTCACCGACCACGACGGGTTCTACGGCATCGTGCGCTTCGCCGAGGCCGCCGAGGCGCTGCGGCTGAAGACGGTGTTCGGCGCCGAGCTGTCGCTCGAGCTGCCGCAGCCGCAGAACGGCGAGCCCGACCCGGTCGGGGCGCACCTGCTCGTGCTCGCGCGCGGCGAGGAGGGGTATCACCGGCTGGCGGGTGCGCTCACCCACGCGCAGCTGCAGGGGGCCGAGAAGGGCCGCCCGGTCTACGACCTCGAAGAGCTGGCGGCGCAGGCCGACGGACACTGGGCGGTGCTCACCGGATGCCGCAAGGGCGCCGTGCGGCGCGCGCTCGCCTCTGCGCCGGGAACGGCGGGGGCGGATGCCGCGGCCCGCGAGCTCGATCGCCTCGTGACGCTGTTCGGGCGCGACGCCGTGCACGTCGAGCTCATCGACCACGGCAATCCGCTCGACACCCGCGACAACGACGTGCTGGCCGGGCTCGCACGGGAGCGCCGGCTGCCGCTCCTCGCGACGAACAACGTCCATTACGCCGTGCCGCAGCGGCAGCTGCTGGCCGCGGCGGTCGCGGCGGTGCGCGCGAACCGCGGGCTCGACGAGCTCGACGGCTGGCTGCCGGTGCACGCCGGCGCGCACCTGCGCTCGGGCGCCGAGATGGCGGAGCGGTTCGTGCGGTTCCCCGACGCCGTGGCCCGCACCGTGCCGCTGGCCGACGAGCTCGCCTTTCCGCTGCGCCGTGCCAAGCCCGCCCTGCCGAAGCAGAAGGTGCCCGACGGGCACACGCCGATGTCGTGGCTGCGGCACCTGGTGTGGGAGGCGGTGCCGCGCAAGTATCCGCGGCTGACGGAGGAGAACCGGACGCGCATCGAGAAGGAGCTCGGGGTCATCGAGATGAAGGACTTCCCGGGCTACTTCCTCATCGTGCACGGCATCGTGCAGGAGGCGCGGCGCCGCGGCATCCTCTGTCAGGGCCGAGGCTCGGCGGCCAACAGCGCCATCTGCTACCTGCTCGACATCACCGCCGTCGACGCGATCGCCTACGACCTGCCGTTCGAGCGGTTCCTGTCGAGCCTTCGCGAGGAAGAGCCCGACATCGACGTCGACTTCGACTCCGACCGCCGGGAGGAGATCATCCAGTGGGTCTACCAGGAGTACGGGCGCGATCGTGCCGCGCAGGTCGCCAACGTCATCCAGTACCGTCCCAAGAACGCCGTGCGCGACATGGCCAAGGCGCTCGGGCACTCGCCGGGGCAGCAGGACGCCTGGTCGAAGCAGATCGAGGGGTGGGGCGCGCTGCTCGAGACGGGCCCCGGCCACGACATCCCCGATCAGGTGCTCGAGTTCGCGAGCGAGCTGCTCAAGGCGCCGCGGCATCTCGGCATCCACTCCGGTGGCATGGTCCTCACCGACCGGCCGGTGGGCGAGGTCGTGCCGATCGAGCACGCCCGCATGGAGAACCGCACGGTGATCCAGTGGGACAAGGACGACGCCGCCTGGATGGGGCTGGTCAAGTTCGACCTCTTGGGGCTCGGGATGCTGGCGGCCCTGCAGTACTGCTTCGATATGATCCGCGCCTCGACGGGGGAGGACTGGGAGCTCTCGACGCTCCCGAAGGAGGAGAAGGCGGTCTACGACATGCTGTGCCGCGCCGACTCGATCGGGGTGTTCCAGGTCGAGTCGCGCGCGCAGATGGGACTGCTGCCGCGCCTGCAGCCGCGCCGGTTCTACGACCTGGTGATCGAGATCGCGCTGATCCGCCCCGGCCCGATCCAGGGCGGCGCGGTGCACCCCTACGTCAAGCGCAAGCTGGGGCAGGAGAAGGTGACCTACGCCCATCCCAAGCTCGAGCCGGTGCTGGCCCGCACCCTCGGCATCCCGGTGTTCCAGGAGCAGCTGATGCAGATGGGCATGGCCGTCGGCGGGCTCACCGGCGAGGACGCCGATCTGCTGCGGCGGGCGATGGGCTCCAAGCGCGGGATCGAGCGCATCGACTCGCTGAAGGAGAAGCTCTACGCCGGCATGGCCGGGAACGGCCTCGTCGGCGAGGAGGCCGATGCGATCTACGCCAAGATCCAGGCATTCGCGAACTTCGGCTTCGCCGAGTCGCATTCGCTGTCGTTCGGCCTGCTGGTGTACGCCAGTTCGTGGATCAAGCTGCACTACCCCGGGGCGTTCCTCGCAGGGCTGCTGCGCGCGCAGCCGATGGGGTTCTACTCGCCGGCGACGCTCGTGAGCGATGCCCGCCGGCACGGCGTGGACGTGCGCCGCCCCGACCTGCACTTGTCGGGCGTCGAGGCCGTGCTCGAGCCGGTCGAGGGCGTTTCGTCTCGCTTCGCTCGCTCAACGACCGGGGGTTCCGAGCCGGTCGAGGGCGTTTCGTCTCGCTTCGCTCGCTCAACGACCGGGGGTTCCGAGCCGGTCGAGGGCGTTTCGTCTCGCTTCGCTCGCTCAACGACCGGAGGTCTCGCGCCGACCGGCCTGGAATCGTGCACCCACTCCGAACAGCCGCCGACGGGGGAGTTCGACATCGACGCCCCCGACGAGTCGGCTGCGCACCGGCGCGACGGTGCCTTCGCGGTGCGGCTGGGACTGGCCGGGGTGAAGGGCATCGGCGCACCGGTCGCACAGCGCATCGTCGCGGCGCGCGATGCCGGCGGACTGTTCCGCGACCTCCGCGACCTGGTGCGCCGCACGAGCATCACCGCCGCGCAGGTCGAGGCGCTCGCCACCGCGGGCGCGTTCGAGTGCCTCGGACTCAGCCGGCGTGAGGCCATCTGGCTCGCGGGCTCGGCGGCGCAGGACCGCCCGGAGTTCCTGCCGAACTCGCTCATCGCGGTGCAGCCGCCGCTGTTCACCGACCCCACCAGCTACGAGCGGCTCGCCGCCGACCTGTGGGCAACCGGCGTCTCGACCGACGACCACCCGATGGCGCACTACCGTTCCGGGCTCGATGCGCGTGGGGTCCTGACCTCGCGCGAGCTGCGCAGCCACGAGCCCGGCCGTCGCATCGAGGTCGCCGGGCTCGTGACCCACCGGCAACGGCCTGCCACGGCATCCGGAATCACCTTCGTCAATCTCGAGGACGAGCACGGCCTCGTCAACATCGTGTGCTCGATCGGGGTGTGGAACCGGTATCGGCGCGTGGTGCGCGACTCGCCGGCGATCATCGCCCGCGGCATCCTCGAGCGCTCGACCGAGGGCGTCACGAACCTCGTCGCCGACCGCTTCGAAGACCTCCGTGTGGGCGTGCACCATCGCGCGAGGGACTTCCGCTGAGGCGAGCGGATGCCGCAGCCGCCGTGTCGCGGTGCTACCGGCCGGGATCTTCGCCCTCCGCCTGGGACGGATGCCCCGAGGCGGGCTGCGTCTCGCCGTCCGACGGCCGATCGCGGTCTTCGCCCTCGGCCTGGCTCGGCTTCCCGCTCGCCTGATCGCTGTTCGGATCCGACATGTCGTGCTCCTGCCTTCTCTCCCTCGGCACCGCGCCCGGCCGGCCGGGTGCCCGCCCGCGCCGGCGTCACCGGCGTCGCGCCGTCACTCCTGCGGATCGGTGATCGCGCCGGTGGCCTCGGCATCCTCGACGACATGATCCACGCCGAGATCGTCGGCGACGCTGCGGCCGGCATCGACCGCTTCGTCCTTGCTCGAGAAGCTCCGCGACAGTTCCGGATGCCCCGCCACGTGGTTCTCCCACTGCCCCCGGTTCGACCGGGTCACGACGGGAGTGGTGCTGTCGTCCATGTCTCCTCCTGCTCCGCGGGCATCCACCCGCTGCCGGTCAGACTTCGCTGTCCCAGTCGGTCTGGTCGGGGATGTCGGGATCGATGCCGGCGATCGGTCGCAGGCTCCGTGCGATCGCATCGAGCCGGGCCACGGCGGCGGCGTCGAGCAGCTCCTCACCATCGCCGTGCGCGTCCATCGCGACGATCTGGCTCGCCGGTCCGATCAGCACCATGACGGTGCCCACCGATCCATCGGCTTCCCGAGACGGGACCGACACCGTCTGCGCCTCACCCGCCTCGGCCAGCGCCTGGCTGCACACCAGCAGCGCCGACGCGATCTCGTCCCCCGTCACGAACTCGCTTCCCGCGTAGATCACCCTCTTCACACGTGCTTTCCTACCGCCGGGCGGGCGTGTCAGGCTTCGGGGTTGCAGACCGCACCCGAACCGGCTACACCGGCCCGGGTGGTGCGGACGGTGGAAGGATCGGAGCATGTCCGAGCCCGACCCCGTCTCGCTCACCCAGCCCGAGAGCCCGCGCTGGACCCTGCGGCCCGAGGGATTCCGCCGCTGGGAGCGCTCGACCGCGCTCGGCCGGGGCGACGGTGTGTGGCGCTGGGCGAGCGACGAGGTGCTGCGGTGGGGCGTCAAGACGCGCAGCGGCTTCGGCGTGAGCCCGGACGGCCCGGTCTCGCGCGGGGACCGCCCGGTCATCATGGCGCATCCGTTCGGCCTGTCGGTCCGCGAGCCCGTCGAGGTGGTCGCGGTCGTCGAGCGCCCCGACCGCGTGGGCTTCGCCTACCGCACCCTCGCCGGCCATCCGGTGAGCGGCGAGGAGGCGTTCATCGTGCACCGCGACGGCGAGGCGGTGATGCTGACGGTGCGGTCGCTGACGCGCCCGGGCGACGACCCGCGCTGGCGCGCCGCGTATCCCGCGCTGCTCGTCGCGCAGAGCGTCGCGCGTCGCCGCTACCTCCGCGCGCTGCGGGTCCGGGCCGCCCGCTGACCGAGGTCCACACCCGGCTCGGCCGCCGAGCCGCGTCCGCTTCGGCGGTCAGTCCGCGCGCCGCGCCGTCAGCACGTAGCGCTCGTCGGTGATCTCGCCGCCCCACAGCTCGGGGTCGGGGAGGCGGCGGACGTCAGTGCCGAAGAGGCGGTGCCCATCCACGAGCTGCATCGCAGCCTCGGCCGTGAGGCCCGCGCCGGTGTGCCAGCGACCTTCGATCAGCACCAGCAGGCCGCCCGGGCGCAGCAGGTCGATCCATGCGCCCAGGGCCACGGGCGGATCGGGCATCGCCCACAGCACGTGCCTGCTGAGCACGACGTCGAACCCGCCGCGGGTGAGCGGTGGCGCCGACGCATCGGCGCACACGAGCGTCGCGGCGACCTGCGCGGCGCCGGCTTTGGCCCGCGCGCGCTCGATCATCGCCGGCGAGAAGTCCACCCCGGTGACCTCGTGGCCTTCTGCCGCGAGCAGCACCGACAGCGTGCCGGTCCCGCAGCCCAGGTCGGCGACACGCAGGGGTTCATGCCCGAGCACCTCCACGAGAAGGGCGCGCCAGGCCGCACGAGCGGACGGATGCCGCAGCCCGTGGTCGACGGCATCGTCGAAGGTCTGCGCCTCGGCGTCCCACATCGATGCATCTGCCACCCGCACATCCTCGCAGCGGCCGGGGACACCGGCATCCAGCGTCCGCCGGACCGTACCGTCAGCCGCCGGACCGTTCGTCAGCTCGTCGGAACGTCGCCCTCGGCCAGGCGCACGAGCAACTGCAGCGCGTGATCGACCGTCGCGCTCAGCACCTCTTCGGGCTCGCCGTCGAGCTGCAGGTGCGTCGCACCGGAGTCGTTGGCCGTCGCCCACCCGAGGTAGACGGTGCCGGGCGCGTGGCCGTCCTCGGCGTCGGGACCGCCGATGCCGGTCGTCGCGACGGCGATCCCGCTCTGCAGGAGCGCCCGGACGCCCGCCGCGAGCGCCGTGGCGCACTCCGCCGAGCACGGGTCGACGCCCTCCGGCACACCCAGCACGTGCGTCTTCACCGGCATCCGGTAGGCCACCACACCGCCCGAGAACCAGTCGCCCGCCGACTCGCCCTTGCCCACTTCGCTGGCGAGGATGCCGGAGGTGAGCGACTCCGCGACGGCGACGGT
This sequence comes from Microbacterium sp. M3, assembly GCF_033548675.1. NCBI lineage: Bacteria > Bacillati > Actinomycetota > Actinomycetes > Micrococcales > Microbacteriaceae > Microbacterium > Microbacterium sp. M3. Next base: position 308,878 of record NZ_JAWTZT010000001.1, on the reverse strand, counting down.
GAGGCCGCGCTCGCGGGCGAGATCGCTGAGACGCTGAATGGTGGAGGTCATCCGCCCACCCTGTCACGCTCGGCGACGACCGGGGCCCGTGCGCCGCGAATCCGAACCGGGAGATAGCTGTGGGCGAAGCGGAGCCCCTCGCACCAGCGGGCACCGGAACGTAGATTGCCGGGGAAGGTTCGCTGCGAGACTCGCGCTGGGGGTGGACGCGAGCGATCGGCCGGGGATGCCATGCGACGAGACACTGTGAGAATCGGGGACGACAGGTTCGTGCTGGCCCAGGGGCACGACATCGACGACGTCAAGGCGGCGACCGTGGCGGCCATGCGGGCCAACGGCGACCTCGTCGACCTGGTCGTGCTGGGCAACCGGGAGGTGTCGGTGCTCGTCTCACCGGGCGTGGCGGTGGTCTTCACCTCCGAGCTCCTCGACGCCGAGCAGAAGGACGTGCGCGACACGGGCGACGTCGACTACCCGTACGAGTCGTTCACCGACTACGAGTACCTGTGACCAGGCCTGACGGGAGCGTGAGCCGGACGGTCGCGATCGTCACCGGCGGCAGCCGGGGGATCGGTCGCGCCATCGTGCGCCGGCTCGCCCGGCGCGGGCATGTCGTGCTGTTCACCTTCACCTCTGACGACGGGGGAGCCGCCGACGTGGTGCGCACGGTCACCGAGGAGGGCGGGGTCGCGGTGGCGTCGCGGTGCGACATCACCGATGCGGACGCCCCTGCCCGGCTGGCCGATGCGGTCGATGAACTCGGCGAGCTCACGATCCTCGTGAACAACGCCGGCATCACCGGGCCGATCGGTCCACTGACCACCGCGTCCGACGAGACGCTCGCGCGTGTGCTGGACGTGAACCTCGTGGCGACCATGCGCCTGAGCCGGGAGGTCGTCGCGCGGTGGGAGCAGCGGGCACCGCGCGATGACCGGAGCATCGTCAACGTCTCGTCGATCGCCGCCCGTACGGGATCGCCGGGGGAGTACGTCTGGTACGCCGCGTCGAAGGCCGGTGTCGAGGCCTTCACGGTGGGCCTGGCGCGCGAGACGGCGGCCCTCGGTGTGCGGGTGAACGCCGTCAGCCCGGGCACGACCGACACCTCCATCCACGCGCGGGCGGGTCGTCCCGATCGCGCCGCCGAGGTAGGCGCGCGCACGCCGCTCGGCCGTGCCGGGTCGCCCGATGAGATCGCGGCGGGCGTCGAATGGCTCATCACGACGGATGCCGCGTACGTCACCGGCACGATCCTCGACGTCGCCGGCGGCCTGCGCTGAGGAGCGCGGACGTTTCGGCCGCGTGGGCGTGTCGCCTATACTCCATCGGGTATCCCCCCACGTACGACGCCGTATTGACCTGATATGACGCCGTATCCCGCAAGCGGGCACCCCCCGGCCCGCCGTCCATCGGAGTGCTTGTGGCCCGAGTGCAGCCGAACACGCCCGCCGGCGGTGACGCCCCGACGCGCGCGGCCGTCCGCGCCGCGCAGCAGCGGAAGCGCCTGCTGATCCTGCTGGGCGTCATCCTCGCCCTCGTCGTCGCGCTCGCCGTGGTGCTCGGCGTCTTCCTCCTGCGGGGCGCCGCCGCCGAACCCGAGGCGCAGCCTAACGCCGCGAGCGAATGCCTCCCCTCCGGACTGCGGATCACCGCGGATCCGGCCGTCGCCGGCGCGCTCGAGGAGATCGTCGCCGAGATGCCGGGGACAGGCGGCGAATGCCCCGAAGTGACCGTCCACGAGGAAGCGAGCGCGGCCACGGCGGCGACGCTCGCCGCGGGCTCCGAGCCCGACTTCGACGTCTGGGTGCCCGACTCGGCGATGTGGCCCGCGCAGGTGACGGGCCAGGCCGAGCGCGCGGGCGTGGACACCGCCGAACTGGTGGTCGGCGACGCGCTGGCGAGCACCCCGGTCGTGTTCGCCGCCACAGAGCCCACTGCGGCGGCGCTCCAGGCATCGGGCGCGGGGTTCGCGAGCCTCGCGGGGCGCACGGTCGCCGCGGTGCTGCCCGACCCGGCGACGGTGGCCTCGAGCTCCGCCGCCCTCCTCGCCCTGCAGACCGCGGTCGGCGGAGACGCGCGCGCCTTCACCGCGCTGGTTCTCGGCCTCGACACCGGCGTCGTCCCGACCACCGCAGAGGCGCTGGCCGCGGCATCCGCTGCTCCCACGCCGACCATCGCCGTCACGACCGAGCAGCAGGTGCTGGAGTACGCGGGCGACGCCGCGGTCCCGCTCGTGCCGGTGTACCCGACCGACGTCAAGCCGGCGGTGACGCTGCCGCTCGTCGCGCTCGGCGATGCCTCCGACGACACGGTCGAGGCGGTCGAGGCGCTGTCGGCTGCCGTCGCGAGCGGCGGCGAGCAGCTGGCCGAGTACGGATTGCGGGATGCCGCGGGCACTGCGCCGGACGCGACCACGGGCGCCGAGGGGGCCGGTGCGGAGGCCGAGCCCGTCGACGGCACCAATCAGGCGGAGGCGCTGCGGACGTGGTACGTGCTCACGGCACCTTCGCGGATGCTGTCGCTCAACGACGTGTCGGGATCGATGTTCCAACCGGCGACCGCCGACATGCGGCGCATCGACCTCTTCGAGCAGGCGGCCGTGCGCGCCGTCAACTCCTTGTCGGCCGACTCGTCGCTGGCGACCTGGGTGTTCTCGAGCCGGCGGATCGGCGGCCAGGACTGGCAGGAGATCGTGCCGTTCGGTCCCCTGGGCGATCCGGCGCACAAGCAGCGCACGATCGACACGGCGAACGGGCTCGACAGCCTGGTCGGCGGCGGCACGGGGCTCTACGACAGCGTGCTCGCCGCGGTGCAGTACATGCGCGACACGTATGTTCCCGGCCAGGTGCACCTGGTGCTGCTCAACACCGACGGGTACAACGAGGACGACGAGGGGCTCGACCTGCCGGGACTGCTGGCCCAGCTCGAGGCGCTGCGCGATCCGTCGAAGCCGATCGCCGTCATCGCCATCGGCTACGGACCCGACACCGACCAGGCGGCCCTCGAGCAGATCGCTGCGGCCACCGACGGGGCGGCGTATCAGGCGCTGCAGCCGACCGACATCGGCACGGTGCTCATCGACGCGGTCACCCAGCGCGGCTGCCGGCCGAATTGCGGCTAGCGCTCGGACTGCGGGTCGTCACGGCTCGACTCTGATCTCCGCCGGGGAGGTGCATCCAAACCCGCGCCGTCGGCGGAAGTACTCCATAGCGGGTGAACACGCGCCCGCCACAGAGGAGGGGAAAGTCCAATGAAGCGCATTCTCGCCACCGGAGCCATCGTCGCTCTCGCCGTGTTCGGCGTCGCCGGCACGGCCAACGCCGCGCCGTCCGACGCCGCATGCTTCGGTCAGGTGCACAAGACCATCAACACCGAGGGCGCCCTCGGGTTCACGAACGTCGGCGACGTCGTCAAGGCGATCGGCGGCCAGGGCAAGAACGACACCGCGCGCGGACTCTGCGGCTGAGGCCGCATCTCCCGCACCGACATC
>NZ_JAWTZT010000001.1:254499-305250 GCF_033548675.1 Microbacterium sp. M3 | reverse complement strand
GGCTCGGACCCAGGGGGTCCGAGCCGCCGATGACGTCACGGTGCGGTCACCCTTCAGCGATCGCCGAAGACCACCGGCGCGGGATCACCAGACGGTGCCGCCGCCGATCGAGATGCCGCCCCATGTCAGCGCGATGAAGATGGCGGCGAACACGACGGGGGCGATGCCCTTGCCGTTGCGCGCGAGGCCCTTGAACAGGCCGATCACGGCGAAGATCGCGGCGACGATCGACAGACCGCCGCCCACGATGAGCCCGATGAACAGGGGGATGGGCATGAGCACGAGGCCCGCCAGCCCGAACCAGAACGCGGCCCAGGCCGCCGGGTTGGAGCGACGTTCGACAGAGGAAGACATGGGTCCATTATGTCCGCGCGGTCGGTCCGCGCCCCGTGAGGCGCGGCGTGGCGGGTGGCGGCCGCTCAGCCCTCGAGGGTCTGGCGGGGCAGCTGGTGGTAGGTGTCGCGGTAGATCGCGGCGAAGCGGCCCAGGTGAGCGAAGCCCCACCGTCGGGCGATCGCGGCCACGCTGTCGGTACGGGGGTCGGCGGCGAGCAGGTCGCTGTGGGCGTGCGCCAGGCGCACCGTGCGCAGACGAGCGGCGGGAGTGGTGTCGAGCTCCCGGCGGAACGCGGCCTGCAGCCCGCGCACGCTCAGTCGCGCAGCCGCAGCGATGTCGGCGACGTCGATCGGTGATGCCGCGTTGTCGTCGATGAACTGCAGAGCGCGCCGCACCGAGCCCCGGTAAGCCGGCGTGGGACTCGTAGACGTCGAGCGGTCGGTGAGGAAGGTCGCGAGGGCTGCCGAGTACAGCAGATCCACGGCGCCGGTGCGGATGAGCTCGTTGCGGAAGAGGTCGGCGTCGGCGAACAGGGTGGTGACATGCGCGAGCACGCGGTTCCAGGTGCTCGCTGCTTCGGGGGAGGGGGTGGCCAGATCGAACCGCAGCCGGCCGTCGGACGCCAGACCATGCGTCGTTGCGAAGCGCGAGAGGGCGCCGAGGTCGAAGTTCACCATCACGATGTCGAGGTCGTTCGACCAGGAGGATGCCTGCCCGGGACGCAGCAGGAACGGACCGCTGGCGTCCACGCGCACTCCGTTGGACTGAACCTCGTACTGCCCGGAACGCAGGTTCCCGACGCCGACCACCGTCTCGAGTTCCACTGCTGTCACGGCGGGCGAGCTGATCTGGAACCGCGTGATGTTGACCCGCTGGTCGCCCCTCGTGCGCTGACGGAACACGAACGGGTCGGATGTGTCTTTGATCGAGGGCCGCTGGTACACGCGGCCGATCAGCTCCTCGGCTTCCGATGTCGAGGTGGTGCGGAAGCTCTCATCGATGAGCCCCACGACGCCTGCTCGACCAGGACTGCCCAGGTCGGGCCGTGGCGCGGTCGCGTCGCGGAGGGCGCTGCTTCCGCGCTCGCCGTTCGCACCTCGCGCCGCGACCATCTACAACTCGAGCGCAACTCTGTGGTCGACGCCGTTGCTCGGGCTCGGCGCCGGCGGCTCGGGCACGAGATAGAGGCCGCCCGGTTGGTTCGCGGTGTACGAGAGGGCGTCGACCCACGCCGGATTCAGCGCGGGCCTGCGGGAGCCGTAGTACTTGAAGACGAGATTCGCGGCCGGATGAACCCATACCGAGGTGCGGCCGTCGCCGATGCTCGCATCGTCTTTCCAGGTGAAGTTGAACGGTTCTCCGCGCCGCAGCTTCGCGATCATCGCGATCTGCAGATGCGCGAGCGCGCGGTCCTCGAAGTCCGCCTTGACGACGGATTCATAGCTGAACTTGCCCATCGTCCTCTCCCTCGATCGGATGCCGGCAACCTTACGCCGATATCCCGGGTGCGCAAGAGTATCCGTTTCCCGCACCTCGGTCGTCGGATGCGCGGGAGCACGGTCGAGCTGGAGCACCGGGGAGGTGAGGGCAAGGTGACGGGCGCCGGGGCGCGCCCGCGCGCGAGGCTCAGGCCGGCGGGGTGGCTTTCTGCATCAGGGACCGGCCGCCGGTGCCGGCCGGGTTGCGGGTGCTCAGGGCTGGACGATGGGGAACCAGAACGGGAAGTCCTCGAGGAGTGCGAAGAGCTCGTCGAGGGCCTCGGCGGATCCGTCTACGGCGATGGCGCCGCTCGCGGCCGCCTCGGCCACGGGGGTGCTGCCGAACACGGCGCCGGCCAGGGCCGCCTTCGATGAGTGCACCGTGGCGTCGGGCGAGTCGAGAGTCTTGCCCGCGGTGTAGATGAGGGCGCTGTTGCGCAGCTCGAGGGCGTAGCTGGTCCCGCTGTCGTGGATGGTCCACTGGATCCGGGAGGATGCGGTCGCGGCGCGCGAGCCGTCGAGTTTGACGCCCATGTAGTCGAAGATCATCTCGGGCGGCATCGCACCGAGCACGTCCAACGTGGCCAGCTCGATCTTCCCGAGGTCCCGCACGCCGCCGCGGAGTTCCTGGGCGCCCATCAGGTACTCATTGCGCCACGTCGGGTTCTCGCTCTGGTAGCCGAGCTGTTCGAGAATGTCGGCCTGCAGCAGCGCGGCATCCCGGTTGTCGGGCTCGGCGAACACGAGATGAGATCCCAGCTCGGCTGCCCACCGGTAGTCACCGTCGTCGTACGCCGCGCGCACCGTGGCCAGCAGTGCGTCGGCCCCGCCGGCGAGCTCGACGTACCGAGTGGCGGCCTGGACGGGTGGGAGGGGGTGAAGGTGGGCGGGGTTGGAGTCGTACCAGCCGAGGTACCGCTGGTAGACGCCTTTGGCGTTGTGGTTGACCGATCCGTAGTAGTCGCGGTTCTGCCACTGCTCTGCCAGCGCCGGCGGAAGCGTGAGCTGCTCGGCGATCTCGAGCATCGTCTCGCCCTTGTTCGCCAGGTGCAGCACCTGGTCGTGGAGGAACTTGTACAGATCCCGCTGGCTCTCCAGGAACGCGACGATGTCGGCCGTACCCCAGCGCGGCCAGTGGTGCTGAGCGAAGATCACGTCGGTGTCGGCGCCGAACAGCTCGATCGTGTTGTTGAGCGTCTTCCACCAGGTCGCGGCATCCCTCACCTGCGCTCCACGCAGCGTGTAGAGGTTGTGCAGCGTATGCGTGGCGTCTTCGGCAGCGCACAGCGCCCGCCGCTGAGGGAAGTGGACGAGGAACTCCGCCGGCGCCTCCGTGCCCGGCGCCATCTGGAACACCATGTCCACGCCGTCCACCGTGCGCTTCTCGCCGGTGGTGCGAATGAGGTCGGTCGGCGCGATGAGCGTGGACGCTCCCATGTTCGACAGTGCGTTCGCGAGACCGGCGTTGACGTGACCTCGCGGTCCCGGCGGGATGAGGGGCCCGTACATATAGATGGCACGGCGGGCCATGGCGTTGCCGGCGTAGACGTTCTCCGCCACCGCTTCGTACAGGAAGCCCTCCGGGGCGATGACTACGGCATCCCCGGCATCCACTTGCTCCTGGCTGAGCACCGCCTTCGCCCCGCCGTAGTGGTCGCCGTGGCTGTGGGTGTAAATGAGCGCCTTGACGGGTCGGTCGCCGCGGTGCGCCCGGTACAGATCGAGGGCCGCCGCGGCGGTCTCGGCATATACAAGCGGGTCGATGACGATGATGCCCTCGTCGCCCTCGACGATCGTCATGTTCGACAGATCCAGCCCGCGCACCTGTGATAGATCCCGGCGGTCACCTCGAACAGCCCGTGGGGCTGGTTCACCTGCGCGTGCCGCCACAGGCTGGGATGCACGGTGTCGGGCGCGTCATCGGTGTCGAGCACGAAGTTGTGGCCTGCCACGTCGATCACCGGCACGCCGTCCGCGCGCCGGATGATCGGGTCGACGGCATCGCCGCAGACAAAGAAGTAGGACCCCTGGAGGGTCTCGAGCACGTTTTGAGCCTTTGCATAGCGACGTCGGACGACAACTGCCGCGGAATTACGCGGGCTTCCGGAAGCACTGCGACATCCGACGACGTCCGAGAACAGCCAGCGATGCCGTCGCCTGCCTTGAGGATCTCATCATCGAACTGGGTTACCCTGCCCATGAAGGATGGCGGGAAGCTCGTCGGCGTCGACTACCGCACGATCAAGCGTCGTTACGGCAACTCCGCTACCCTACAACGAGATGCCCTTCTGCTCTGCCCAGTCAGCGAAGTCTGCCAAGAAGACGCGGTAGCCCGCATTGTCAAGGTTGAAGTCCACGATGTCCCGGATGGAAAAGTCCGCAAGGCGTAGGAAGTAGACCCCGTCCTCCCTCGAGATGACATGGCGCTCGACCCCGAAGTCATGCGCGGCACGGCTCGCCCGACCCTTCGCCAGAATCGTGTCCATCACATGAGCGGGGTAGTTAGGATCGCCCTTCACCATTGATTGCTTGATGAACCAGCGCGCGTTGGTCTGAAGAGCTGCAGCGGCTGCCCAGATCTGCGGTGTTACCGTTCCATCTGAAGGTCTCGAGGCGCGGAAGGTAGTCCACGGGTAAGACGTCTCTGACGTGATGAGCTTTAGGAGGGAAGCGCTCGACGGTACGACGCGTCGCGTAACACCACTGATTCGGTGAGTCTCGATGAACGACGGCTGGTCGTCGAGGTTGGGTCGCAGCCGCAACTCAGGCGCCTCCGAGGCGAATTCCTCGCAAGTGATGTCCGCGAGGGGCCCTACGGAGAACTCCTGCGCTCCTTCTCCGGCAACTACCCGAAGCGACGGAACATTGAGTTCCGTTCGAGCGATCGCCTGAGCGAGGTACAATGCCTCGCCCGGGGCAAACTGCGAAGTGACGACGTGAACGTCGATTCCGGCCTCCACGAGTCGCGCCTCGACGAGAGCGCCACCATCCTGCTGGCCCGAGGTCCGTTCTTCCACACATAGTTGGACATCATCCCGAAATTCGGCAGCATGTGACGCCACGAGGAGTGTTACCGCCGTCGAATTGACAGAGTCCAGACCCATCTCCTTCGACAGCGCGAGACGCATGAGGATTGGGGAAGGGGCGACGGCCGGATCGCACCAGCTATCACGAATCACCCTCGCGCGGATGGGATCTGTGGTCCCCAGCGTTGACGCCACCACATAATCTCGAAAGGCCGCATTTGTGAATCGCAGGAGCGGGTTGTCCAGGGTCTCGAGTCCTCCTGCAACGAACGGATGAACGCGGAACTGCTCGCGGATCTGAGACTCAATCTCGACCCACCACATCTCATCGGCAGGTTCCACCTCCGGTGTGATTGGAACCTCGAGGGGGCGGTCGGCCATCAATAGTGAGAGCTGAAGGTCTCGAGTGTAGCTGAGGCGTCCGTAGTCGGTCTTTCCCGCGTCTCCAGCCCCAAAGCTCTTCGCGAACTTGTCCGTCTCGCGATCGAGCACCTTCTGGATGATCTGTATCAAAAGGCCCCAGACGTGCTCGGTCGTACCAGCTCGCTTGATCTCATTCAGGACGCGCATCATGTTTACTTCGGGGTCGTAGAACGTTGCAAGCGCGTCCAGCACAGGGGCATAGCCAACAAACGAGTTGGCCTGTAGCCACTCACTTGCCCCAAGCGCATCCATAACGAGATCGAAGAACGCGCCAAGGAAATCTTGGAGTTCCTGGGCGGGGCCAGAACCTTTTGGTCCGAGAGCCTTGAGCCGAACGAAGGCCCTCGCCTGATCCTCTGTAAAGAACGCCACGTCGATCCGAGACACTGGAGTTATCGTCTGTTCAAGGACTCGCGCCGTTTCATCGATCGTATCCGGACGGCCAAGAATGACCGCTGCAGGCCGCCCGAGAGCACCCGCTCCGATTAGGTCGGCCAGGTCCTGGATCGCGACTCCATAATCTTGAGGGCCGTTCCCGACCAGGGCCTCATCTGCAGAATCGATGATGAGCGTCGCTCGACCGGCATGAAGTTCCGCGACGAGCTCCAATGCCTGTTGACCGCCCAATTGACGTGCGAGGGCTCCGGTGAAGAACGCTTCACCGATCCGTCGTCCGGCTAGATCCACCAGAGGATTCCCCGTGCGCAGCCCCAACTCGCGGGCCAGCACAGACTTTCCGACGGCGGCAGGTGCCGCAACGAGGAGGACTCGTCCTTTGGATAACTCGTCGATTGACTCGCCTGTCACAAAGCTCGGCTCGATGAAGCCCTCAAGCCCGCTGCGGATGACCAATGGATCCGCGAGGACCGCCGTCCGTGTACTGGCCGAGCCGACCATTTCGACCAACTGGTCGAACGTCATCGGGGATTCGATCACGTCTTCTCCTCTTTCGTTCTGACTCGTTTCGTAAGCCACTCCGCCGCCCGCCAACCTACCCATGCCAGCACTAGACCCAGAAGGGCCACCACGATAGCGACCCACCATTTCTGAAGGGGGATGCCCCAGACAGCGGTTGGCAACAGGTTCATGCCCAGGTAGGAGAACCATATGGACGGAAGAAGCAACGCCGCTCCGACTCTGGCGAGGAGGCGGTCGCGCTCCTGGGCACGTTCGTCTTCGATGAGCCGGCTGCGATTTGCCTGTTGGATCTGTTCGCTCAAGCGAATGTTGGTGACGCTCGCTAGGGCGGCGACTGCGGCATCGGTGCTTGCGATAGCTGCCTCCAACTGAGCAGTCGCCGTGTCCCGTACGCCCTCGTGCCGAAGCAGAAAGAGTGCTCGTTGAAGCCGTACTCTACTCGCGATCGCATGATGAAAGCCCGCCCCGTGATCGCCTGGCTGGTACTCCCCAGGCCCGGAACCAGCGTCAGCCAGCGCTTGCACTACTGCATCCGATGTGGCGTCGACGACGTGGACGCTGGACTCCTCAAGTGCGGACGCCAAGGCATCGGGAACACGTTCCCAATCCAAAGGGTCACGCATGGCTCGGGCGAGCCGAAGGACGGTCGATCGAATGGAAGAATCACCCAGGGAAGGGGTGGAGCTGTCCCACGGGCTGGGCAACGTACCGATTAGCGCGACGCCGACGAACAGGAGCTCCGGACGGCTCACAACATGCGCCACGTGAAGGGCGTCGCGCGAGCGGCCCATGAAGCCAATGGTCGATACCTGGGCGTGCTTCCTGGTGGCGCTTCCCAATTGGAGTTGTAGTTCGAGGGCTAGAACATGCGCGTCTATGTCCTCCCGGCTCGGCGCATCGGGGAAGTAACGAAGGACGATCGCACGACTGTCGGGCTGAAGGAGGTCGGAGCCGAGCGCGCCCGGCGCCACCTCTCGCAAACCTGCCCCGGACACTACGTAGGCGTTGTTAAGGCCAGCGGCGGGATTCATGCTTTGACCATGGCGGCGCCGGCTCCCTTATCGACGACGTCAAGCGAGACCCAATGAGTGGAGCGCTCGACGGGAAGAACCTCAGATACGCGGTGGATCCACGTTCTCAGGCGTCGCGCAGCGGCGGAACTGAGCCTCTCGAACACACAATCTCCACGGATGTTAGGTGCGCGCCTATCATGCCATCTTCCCGCCTCGCCGGAGGCGGGCTCTCCTGCGCCAAGCTCAGCATCACATCGAGCTGTGCACGGCGGTCCGTAGTCCGGAGCACTCCTCGCACGTTTTCGGCGGCGCTGTGGACCCGGTCATTCGCGGTGCCGAGCGATCGAGCACCCCCATCGCAGGTGGGATCTACATCCCCAGCCTCGTGAGTGGGACCTTGTCGACCCTGTGGCGCTGGCCACGACTGAGAACGTGAGCGCCCACAAGCTGAAACAGGTACCTTTTGCGGAGCACACGTACGCGGCCTCGCAGTGCAGATGGGTCTGCTGCACGGATAGGTGACAGTTTGGGTTAGGCCGCGAGGGCCAGGGTCTGGTTCATGATGGTCTCGAACTCGACCGGCGTCAAACGGCCGAGTCTGGCTCGGCGGCGGCGGCGGCGGTGGTAGGTCCGTTCGATCCAAATGACGATCGCGATGCGTAGTTTCTCCCGAGTGGCCCAGGATCGCCGATTGAGGACGTTCTTCTGCAGCAGACTGAAGAAGCTCTCCATCGCGGCGTTGTCGCCGGCCGCGCCGACTCTGCCCATCGATCCGACCATGCGGTGACGAGCCAGCGCCCTGATCGCTTTCCGGCTGCGGAACTGGCTGCCTCGGTCGCTGTGGACCACGCACCCGGCGACGTCGCCGCGCAGCGCGGAGGCGTTGTTGATCGCGTTGACGACCAGGCGGGACTTCATCCTGGAGTCGATCGAGTAGCCGACGATCTTGTTGCTGAACACGTCCTTGATCGCGCAGAGGTAGAGCTTGCCCTCGCCGGTGCGGTGCTCGGTGATGTCGGTCAGCCAGAGCCGGTTCGGCGCGTCCGCGACGAACTCGCGCTGCACGAGATCATCGTGGACGGGCGGGCCGGCCTTCTTGCCCTTGCCGCGGGCCTTGCGCTTGCCGAACACTGACCACCAGCCGTTGACCGACGCGATCTTCCACGCGGTCCGATCCGCCATCAACTCACCGGCTTCACGGGCCTCGTCGGCAGCAGCCGATGCCCGAACTCGGGATCGTCGCGATGGGCGTAGAACAGGGCGTTCGCGCGATACGCCTCCACGAGCTCGGACTCGGTGATCGGCTGATTCAGCCAGCGGTAGTAGGGCTGGCGGGCGAGCTTGAGCACCCGGCACGTCACCGAGACGGGGACCCCGTCAGCGGCGAGCTCTCTCACGAGCGGGTAGGTCATTTCCCGGCAGATGCGCCTGCGCGAAGTATGCCGCCGCACGGCGCAGCACCTCGTCCTCCTGCTCCAGCAGCCGGACCCGCTTACGCAGCTCACGGGCCTCGTCGGCCTCGGCCCGGCTCACGCCCGGCTTCGCGCCGGACTCGACGGCGGCCTGGCGGACCCAGTTCTGCAGGCAGGTCTCGCTGATCCCGAAGCCCGCCGCGATCTGACGCAACGGAACACCAGGCTCGCGGTTCACAGCAACGCGCACGACGTCGTCCCGGAACTCGCGCGGATAGGGCTTGGGCATAGTGACATCCTCCCAGCGGCACCTCATGGCACCACAGATCAGGTGTCACCTACTCGTGCAGCAGACCCGACCGGCTTCCGGTCCGGCAGGCCGCGAGTCGAGTCACGAAATCTCGACCTCAGGGCCAGTCGCTGCGGCGGCGTGCGGGTCCCGACTACGCCACTGACACGGTACTGACGCAGGCCCGCAGGCAGGGATCATGACCGCGTCACCCACCATCCCGAAACGCGCTGGCATGTAATCACCACCCTTCCAAAACAAGTGCGTCTGTCTCGGGCAGGACGCTCGATCTGCGGTCGCCTGCGCTCCCGAGACGAGCGACGCTCGGAAGGGGACAGATTGGGTGATTCGCAGGGTTTCCAAGCGGCTCACCACGGCGACATCATCGCGGCTGGACCGGCGCGTCTGAGGCTCAGGATACTGTGATCTAGTGCGGCATTCACAGACGGCAGGGCACCAGCGTGTCAGTGGTTTCTAGCGTTGTCCCGTTGAGTGAGGCACCGACCCGGAGAACCGCGCAACCTTTCATCAGTTGGGCAGGGTCGAAACGTAAGCTTCTGGAGCAGATCAAACCACACCTACCATCGTCGTTCGATCGCTACTTCGAGCCCTTCCTCGGAGGTGGCTCTCTGTTTCTGCATCTTCGCCCCTCCTCCGCGTATCTGAATGATGCGTGCCTGCCGCTCGTTGATACCTGGCGCGCCGTCAAGCGCAATCCGATGGGAGTGCATCGCGAAGCGACCAGAAGGCCGCTGGACAAGGTCTCATATTACGAGGCACGCGCCGAGCGAGGCGGAGGCTACTTGCAGCGCTCCGGTCGGTTCATCTATCTAAATAAGGGCGCGTTCAACGGGTTGTATCGGGTCAACCTCCGCGGCGAGTTCAACGTCCCCTGGGGCGCGCCGAAGAGCGGCTTCATCTGTGATCTTGAGAACCTCGAAGAAGTCAGCAGAACGCTGAACGACGCAGACGCGACGATCACTCACGGCGACTTTGCAGATGTGCTTGCCCGTTCGAGCCGAGGCGACTTGGCGTTTATCGATCCGCCGTACGTGACGTCCCACAACAACAACGGATTCATCGCGTACAACGAGAAGATCTTCTCGTGGTCCGACCAGGAGCGTCTAGCGGCCGCAGCTCGAGCCGCAGTATCTCGCGGTTCCTATGTGCTGGTAACTAACGCGCATCATGATTCTGTCACGGCCCTCTATCCTGACTTTGAAACAATCGTCCTGGAGAGATCGTCGACACTCGCGGCTTCAAAAGAGAAGAGGGGCCGTACGTCGGAGGTTCTAATGATCGGAAGACCATAACCGTGGAGAACACAGCCAACGTTCAAGTAGCCTCCCCGAACGATATTCGGCCAAATCCTGAGAACCCGCGCCTGGTGTTTCGGGAGAAGGAGTTGCTAGAGCTCGAAAGCAGCATCGCTGCCAACGGCATCCTGGTCCCACTCACGGTATATAAGGCCTCGGACGGCGGGCTCGTCATCCTAGACGGCGAGCGGCGTTGGCGGTGCTCGAAGAAGCTCGGCCTGCACCGAGTTCCCATAATCGTGCAGCCAGAGCCCAGCCGCATGCAGAACCTCATGATGATGTTCGCGATTCACAATGCGCGCACGGATTGGGACCCGTTCCCGACCGCGCTTAAGCTCCGTGACCTTGAGGCCCTCTATGAGAAGACCGAGGGGCGCTCGCCGACGGAGGCACAGCTAGCGCAGCTCGCAAGCCTCAGCAGAGGAGAGGTGCGCCGACTCAAGAACATCCTCAATCTGCCAGACCGCTACCTCGACATCATCACGGCTGAGCAGGAGCGGCCGAGGTCGGAGCAAACTCTGACCGTGGATCACCTTCTCGAGGTGACGCGCGGTGCAAAGGCACTCACCAAACAGCATGTGATCAGTGAATCGCGAAAGACCGACCTCGAAGTCGCGCTTATCGAGAAGTTTCGCGCCGGCGCACTCACCAGCACGGTCGAGCCGCGCCTGCTCTCGCGAATGGCGCGCGGGGTTGAGCGAGGTGACGTACCCGCGTCAACCGTTGAGCGCAGCGTCGACAGGCTGATCGCCGACCCGACCTTCACTGTGCGAGACGCATTTGCCGCAACGGTGGAGCGGGCGGAGCAAGAGCACAACCTGGATCTCGCTGCCCAGCGGTTGCAGGAAAACGTGTCGAGCCTGCTTGGGGCAGAGACCATGTCCGAAGGTGTCATTAGGTCGCTGCGGAGCCTGCGGGATCTCCTCGACGCCGTGCTGGGCGACTAATCATGCCGTTGACCGTCAGCGACTTTGTCGCCGTGCCCGAAGATGTGTTGGGTGCTGTGCTCGCCTACTCAGCGTGGCTCGAATCCCAGGGTTACAAAGTGAAAGCCGAGCCCTATGAACTGGAGTACCCGAACACGCCGGTCTTGAAAGCCACCCGCGGGACCGGAGAGGAGTGCTTCTACGAGATCGCTTCGAAGGTCAATCGAGGCCGAGCTGAGGACTGGGTACGCTACGGCAAAGCCTCGTCAACCGACACTCGGTTCGTTGTCGTAGTTGCCAACGGAAGAACTGTCGCGACATCCGATCTGGCACATTTGAAAACCCTCGGGGTGGGTGTTCACCTGATCTCTGGCAGCGAGGTAACTGAACTCTGTCCAGCCAAGGATCTGTCATTGCCCATTGAGTTCCCGGCGGTCTCTGGGCCGCTAGCGAAGAAGCTCGCAACAGCGAAAGGTCTGTTTGCGGATGGCCATTGGCGGGAGGCGTATAAGGAGGCTTGTCTTGAGTTGGAGGAGGCTGCCCGTCGGCACTTGATCAAGCGGGTCCGGGCAGGTGCAACGTTTGCGAGCGACAAGGGCAAGCAGGTCTTTTACACGGAGGACAAGGTCTCAAAGCTCACTCTCGGAGGAGTTGAACTCGCCTTTCAACAGCTAGCTGGCCCCACGCAGGTCGAGAGCCGGGTTACACAGGCTATCGCGCGTGTCCGGCCCAATCGCAACGCAGTGACCCACAAGCCTAAGTCGGCGAAGCAAGCGCAACAGCTGCGCGAGCAAGTAGGCAAGGACCTGATCGTGATCGTCAACGCAATGAGAATGCTGCGATAGCACACGCACAATAGTTCCAGAAGCGAGGTAGCAGGTTTCTCTTCGCTCATCGTCCGATCGCGCCCACGTAGCCCCGCTCGCGACGGACCGCATGGGGCGATGCCCGGATGTGGATCGGCGATCGGGCAGCCGACCACCTCCTGAAATCAAATGGATGACCTCGCGCCGACCTTGCTAGTAACTTGGCGGAGTGCTCAGCGAGGAAGCATCGCTAAGACAACTCAAGAACTTGCTGCCGCAATGACGTCGTCCCGGACGTGCGGTCCTCATAGGCCAGGATGGGAGAGTTCGCGGCGTCGATGCCGCGTGTGTTCGTTACTGCAGCAGGAGTGCCCACCCGTGGTCAACCACGTCAACTTCATCTGGAACATCGCCGAGTCTCTGCGTGGCCCGTTCAAGCCCTCCGAGTACGGGTCGGTCGTTCTCCCGTTCACGGTGCTCCGACGCCTCGATGCCGTCCTCGCCGACACGAAGGCGGAGGTGCTGAGGGTCGCCCCGACCGCCGCGACGGCACCGGAGATGCTGCAGCAGATGAAGTTGACGGATGCCGCCGGGCACCAGTTCTACAACACGTCTCCGTTCGACTTCGGCAAGCTCGTCGCCGACCCGGCCGACCTTCGCGCGAACCTGTCGTCCTATCTGGCCGGCTTCTCTCCGAACGTGCGGGACATTTTCGAGCGGTTCGAGTTCGAGAAGACACTGAACAAGCTCGCGGAGAAGAACAAGCTGTTCGCGGTGACGGAGAAGTTCGCGCAGGCCGACTTCCACCCTCGCACGGTCAGCAACATCCAGATGGGTCTGGTGTTCGAGGAGCTGATCCGGTTCGCGAACGAGAAGTCGAACGAAACCGCCGGCGACCACTACACCCCGCGCGAGGTCATCAAGCTCATGGTCGAACTGCTGTTCGCGCTCGACGACGACGCCCTGTCGAAGTCGGGCGTAGTGCGGTCCATCTACGACCCGACCGCCGGCACCGGCGGCATGCTCTCCGTCGCGGACGAGTACCTCCGCACCCTGAACCCGGGCATCCAGCTGAGTCTGTACGGGCAGGACTACAATGACGCCTCGTACGCCATCTGCAAGGCCGACATGGTCATCAAGGGCCAGGACGTCGACAACATCGCTCTCGGCGACACCCTCACCGAAGACCATTTCGACGATAAGAAGTTCGACTACGGCCTCTCCAACCCGCCCTTTGGAGTCGACTGGAAAGACCAGCGCACCTACGTCGACGACGAACACACCAAGCTCGGCTTCAAGGGCCGCTTCGGCCCCGGCACCCCCGCCGTCAGCGACGGGGCCATGCTGTTCCTGCTGCACCTGGTGTCAAAGATGCGCAAACCCGAAGACGGCGGCTCCCGCATGGCGATCGTCCTCAACGGGTCCCCGCTGTTCTCAGGCGGAGCCGGCGGCGGCGAGTCGAACATCCGCAAGTGGCTGCTCGACAACGATCTCGTCGAAGCGATCATCGGACTGCCGAAAGACATGTTCTACAACACCGGCATCTCCACCTACATCTGGGTCCTCACCAACCGCAAAGACGAGAACCGCAAAGGCCGAGTACAGCTCATCGACGGCCGCGAGATGTTCACCAAGCTCCGCAAGAGCCTCGGCTCCAAACGCAACGAGCTCTCCCCGAAGAACATCGAGACCATCGTCGGCCTGTACGCCGGATTCGAGGACAGCGAGCACTCGAAGATCTTCCGCAACGAAGACTTCCTCTATCGCACCATCACCGTCGAACGCCCGCTCAGACTCAACTGGCAAGCCACCCCCGAACGCATCGACACCGTCTTCGAAGCTAAGGCCATCCAGAAACTGAACGAGACGGAAGCCGCAGCCCTCCGCGCCGCCCTCGACCGGCTCGGCACCCACTCAGTGTGGAAGAACCGCACCGAGTTCCAGAAGGTGCTGAAGGACGCGGCGAAAGCTGAGGGCCTCACCCTCCCTGCCCCACTCCTCAAGACCATGACGACCGAGCTGGGTGGGCAGGATGACACCGCCGACACCTGCACCGACGCGAAGGGGAACCCGGAGCCGGATGCGTCGCTTCGCGACACCGAGAACGTGCCGTGGGACGAGGAGGTCGACGCCTACGTTGCCCGGGAAGTCCTCCCGTACGCGCCCGATGCCTGGGTCGACCACGCCAGGACCAAGGAAGGCGCGGAGATCCCCTTCACCCGCCACTTCTACCAGTACGTCCCGCCCCGCCCTCTTGAGGAGATCGACCGAGACCTCGACGCCGTCATGGACCAACTCCGCGCAATGCTCGTCGAGGTCGAGCGGTGACGACCGCAGGGTGGTTCGGAGCGATTCCTGAACGATGGGATGCCGTTCCGCTCTACGGGATCGCCTCCGAACGGAAGATCCCGAACAAGGGCCTGTCGGAGACCAACCTTCTTTCGCTGAGCTACGGACGCATCGTCCGCAAAGACATCGAGACGAATGAGGGCTTGTTGCCTGCGTCGTTCGAGACCTACCAGATCGTGAGGCCGGACGACATCGTGCTGCGGATGACCGACCTCCAGAACGATCAGCGCAGCCTGCGCAGTGCGCTCGTCCGTGAGACCGGCATCATCACGTCTGCGTACCTGGCTCTTGCCCTGCGGAACGTCGATCCGCGATTCATGGCCTACCAGTTCCGCGCGATCGACCTGATGAAGGTGTTCTACTCGATGGGTGGGGGTCTTAGGCAGTCGATTGGATTCAGCGACCTGAAGCGACTCCCAGTGTTGACACCACCGGTCGAGGAGCAGCGGGCGATTGCGGACTATCTGGATCGGGAGACGGCACAGATCGACGCGTTCATCGCGAAGAACGAGGAACTCATCACCCTCCTTAACGAACGCCGTGCTGCTGCTGTGAACGCACCCTTCGCCAGGGAAGAGCCCAACGCGCGGCTATCGCATGCATGCGAGGCAGTCGTCGACTGTCCTCACACCACTCCTGAGGTCGACGACGATGGCGACTTCGAAGCTGTGCGAACCGCATCGGTCCGGGCCGGCGTCTACGTGCCCGGGCAGGGACTGACCGTCAGTGAAGCGACTTGGCGAAGCCGGAACGGCTCGCTGGGACCGCGTCGGGGGGACGTGTTGTTCACGCGGGAAGCGCCAGCTGGCGAAGCGTGCATGGTCCCCTCCGCCGAGATCTGCTTGGGCCAGAGGATGGTGCTGTTGCGGATCGATTCGGCGAAGGCCGATGGACAGTTCCTGCTCTGGCAGTTGTACTCGCGCGAAGTGCAGAGCTACTTCGAGTTAGCCGCAAACGGTTCCACGGTGACCAACATTCGCCTGCCCTTGCTTCGGTCGGCGCCCATCTGGTTACCGAGCCTCGAGGAACAGCGCCGTGTGAGCGACGCAGTCGGCGAGCAAGTCGCCGCGATCGATAATGCGATCGGGATCGCTCGCCGTGGCATCGCGTTGGCGCGCGACCGTCGAGCCGCACTGATTTCGGCTGCCGTGACGGGGAAGATCGATGTGGGGGTGGCGGTGTGAGTGGTGTCGCTGGGGCGCATCTCGAGTCGGTGCTGGAGAACGAGATCGCCGAGCACCTCGCCACCAACGGGTGGCTATACTCGCCGTCCGACGCCGGATACGACCGCGACCTCGCCCTGTTCCCCGAGGACGTGCTCGGGTGGCTCGAGGATTCGCAGCCGACCGAGTTCGCGAAGGTGGTCCGCCCCGCTTACACCGAGGCCCAGCGCAAGGCCGCGGGCGACAGCATCCTGAATCGTCTGGCGAAGTCGCTGGATCTGGATCCGTTGAAGAACGGGGGGACGATCCGGATCCTGCATGAGGGTTTCTCGATGGTGCCGATGCATGGGGGTGCGGTGAAGTTCCGGTTGGCGCAGTTCCGACCGGCGACCACGCAGAACCCCGACACGCTGGAGGCGTACGGGAAGATGCGGGTGCGGGTGATGCGTCAGGTGCACTACTCGGTGAAGCATCCGAACAATGCGTTGGATCTGGTTCTGTTCGTGAACGGCATCCCGGTCGCGACGGTGGAGCTGAAGACGGACTTCACGCAGTCGATCGGGAATGCGGTGAATCAGTATCGGTTCGACCGGTCGCCGGCGGGTCAGCCGTTGTTCGGGTTCGCGAAGCGGTCGCTGGTCCATTTCGTGGTGTCGAATTCCGAGGTGCGGATGACCACGAAGCTCGCCGGCGCCGCTACCCGATTCCTGCCGTTCAACAAGGGCGCCGATGAGGGTGCGGGGAACCCGCCGAACCCGGATGGGTCGGCATCCGCGTACTTCTGGGAGGAGATCCTGCAGCGCGACACCTGGCTGCAGCTGCTGGGGTCGTTCGTGCACCTGCAGGTCGAGGTCGATGTCGACCCCGACACCGGCAAGAAGACTCGGTCGGAGAAGGTGCTGTTCCCGCGGTATCACCAGTGGCGGGCCGTGACCCGTCTGGTCGAGGCTGCGCGGGCGGAGGGGCCGGGCAATCGGTACCTGGTGCAGCACTCGGCAGGGTCGGGGAAGACGAACTCGATCTCCTGGCTGGCACACCGCCTCTCCCAGCTCCACGACGACCAGAACGTGCGGGTGTTCGACACGGTCGTGGTGGTCACCGACCGGACCGTGCTGGACAAGCAGCTGCAGGATGCGATCTCGCAGTTCGAGAAGCAGGCCGGGGTGGTGCAGTCGATCACAAAGGATGCGGGCGAGTCGAAGTCGAAGCAGCTCGCCGCGGCGCTGACCGGTGGCAAGAACATCGTGATCGTGACGATCCAATCGTTCGAGGCACTGATCACCGCGATCCAGACCCTCCCCGCGTTGCAGGGGCGCCGATTCGCGGTCATCGCCGATGAGGCGCACTCGTCGCAGACCGGGTCGACCGCGGGCGCGTTGACGAAGGTGCTGTCCCCGGACGAGCAGGCCGCGGTCGCCGAAGGTGCCCCGATCGATTCGGACGCGTACCTGCAGTGGGCGATGGAGGTCACCGCATCCGCCCCGAACATTTCGTACTTCGCGTTCACCGCGACCCCGAAGGCTAAGACCCTGGAGTTGTTCGGCCGGGTGCCGGAGGGTGGCGATCTGCCGGAGCCGTTCGATCTGTATTCGATGCAGCAGGCGATCGAGGAGGGGTTCATCCTCGATGTGTTGCAGAACTACACGCCGTACAAGGTGGCGTGGAAGCTGCAGCATCCCGATTCGGAGTACGACGGGGCCGGGGAGGTCGATGAGTCGACCGCGGTGAAGGCGCTGGTGCAGTACGTGCGGTTGCATCCGACGAACATCAGCCAGAAGGCGAAGATCGTCGTCGACCACTTCCGCGCGTTCGTCCAGCCGCTGCTGGACGGCAAGGCGAAGGCGATGGTCGTCACCGGTTCGCGTATCGAAGCGGTGCGATGGAAGAAGTACCTCGATAAGTACGTCGTCGATTCGGGCGTGCTTGGGGTGCGGTCGCTGGTCGCGTTCTCGGGGACGGTCGAAGACCCGGACGATGTCGGAGAGGGGCTGACCGAGCGGACCCAGAACCCCGGTGTGCCGTCGGATCTTGCGGAGGCGTTCAAGCCGGCAACGTACAACGTGATGATCGTGGCGGAGAAGTTCCAGACCGGGTTCGACCAGCCCCGTCTGGTCGCGATGTATGTCGACAAGAAGCTCGGCGGTGTGCAGGCCGTGCAGACACTGTCCCGACTGAACCGCACCTACCCGGGCAAAGACAAGACGTTCGTCCTCGACTTCGTCAACGACCCGGTCGACGTGCTGGATGCGTTCCTGCCGTACTACCGGAAGGCGACGCTCACTGCGACGACCGACCCGAACCTCATCTACGACCTGGTGGTAAAGCTCGACTCTGCCGGGATCTACAACATGGCAGAGGTCGAGCAGGCCTTCAATGCGGCGTTGGCTGGTGGCGTGAGCGCGAACTCGAAGGTGTCGGCGGCGACCGCGCCGGCGGTGGATCGGTTCCAGAAGCGCTGGATCGCCGCGGTGCTGGATAACGACAAGTCTGAGCAGGACGAACTGAGGCTCTTCAAATCCGATGTGGGGAACTTCGTGAAGTTCTACGACTTCATCTCCCAAGCCCGCAACCTCGAAGACACCGATCTGCCTCGCCGGCACTACTTCTTCCGCCGAATTCTCCCGCAACTGTCTACCGCGACGATCCTCGAACCGGTCGATATCTCGGATGTGACGTTGGTCGGCTACAAGATCAGCGCGGGCGAAGCGGTAAAGCTCAATCTTGAGCAGGGGCCGGGGCTAGATCCGATTACAGCCATCGGGTCGGGCGCGATCCACGAGAAACACCGGTCCGCGCTCGAAGAGATCATCAACAAGCTCAACGAACGCCTCGGCGACAAGTACGGCGTCGGCGTCATCGACATCACCATGAACCACATCGTGGGCAAGCTCGCGCTCGATTACCACCTCGCTCGGCAGGCGGAAGTCAACACGCCGCAGCAATTTGCTGAGTCGCCGGCTTTGCCCAAGGCATTCACCAAGGCAGTGGTGGAGGTGCGTGAGGAGACTCCGGCGTTCATCGACGACATGCTTAGCGACAGCGGCCTGTTCGCTGAACTGGGGAAGGCGCTGCCGGCGATGCTATACGAGTACCTGAAGTCCAAGTCGGTCGAAAGGACCACGGGAGGGGGATCCGCCACGTGAATGTGTGGGGCGTACATAACAACACATTGACCACCGAGCTTGTCGACGAGGGCTTCATCAGCCTTGGCTGGGATGACCTGACCGACCTGACGCAGATCGCGGCGGGGCGTGATGGGATCAAAGCTGCGCTCACTGCAGTCGAACCTGATGCCAAGGTGCGGTCAATTGCTGGCCAAGCCGGGGTACTCACTCGCTTTCGCGACGAGATGCGGATCGGCGATGTGGTTGTCGCGCCATACAAGCCGGACTCGACGATCAACTTAGGAGTGATTGCCAGCGACTACTACTTCGAGCCTTTGGCGTCAGCTCACCGTCACAGGCGACATGTCGAGTGGAAGCGCGTTGGCCTCCCTCGAACGTTGTTCTCACAAGCAGCGTTGTATGAGATTGGCTCGGTTCTCGCCGTCTTCCGCGTCCGACGGCATATCGACGAATTCCTCGCAGCACTCGAGAGCCCAGAGCAATCTCTCGACGCTCTCGCCAAGACCATCGATCTGGTCGCCGACCAGACGGCGAGCGAGGACGAAATCGACGAGCCTCGCGCATCACGGATTGAACGACACACGCGTGACTTCGTGCTCGAGACGCTTCACAAACGACTGAGCCACCAGGACTTCGAAGAGTTCGCGGCTGCATTGCTTCGCGCTCTCGGATACCAGGCTCGGGTCACACAGTACTCCCAGGATGGCGGCGTCGACGTCATCGCACATCGCGATCCACTTGGTGTTGAACCGCCTCTGATCAAGGTCCAGTGCAAGCACCACACGGGCACTGTCGGCGCGCCGGACGTGCAACAACTGATTGGCACGCAAGGGCAGGGTGAGCTGCTGCTCTTCGTGACTCTTGGCGGGTACTCACGTGATGCTCTCGCGATCGAGCGCCAACGTCCCGGCCTCCGCCTGCTCTCTGGCGAAGATGTCGTAACGATGGTGCTGGAGAATTACACGGAGCTGCCAGAGTCGTGGCGGTCGGTTATCCCGCTGACGCGAGTGCTCGTCGTAGCCGACATCGCGGAGGGATAGGAATGCGCTCCAGAATTGAGGAGCTCGCGATTCGCGCCGACGTCTTTCGTTGGCTCGACGAGCGCTTCAACGAGAACGGCGGCTACGAACTCTCTAGAGAACTACTCGAGTCCTACAGTTTTGACGGCGAGCCGATCAAGCTTCTGGACCCGGGCGGGAGAGGCATTCGGAATCCAGCCTCGTTCTCTTCCACTCTGACGATCATGACATCGGCCGGCAGCCGCAATCCCTACGCGGATACCGAGAGCATCGATGGATGGGTGACGTATCACTACCGGGTGGGGGACGGCGGCGACAACACGAAGCTCGCGCGTGCTGTCGCGAATCGAGACCCGATCGTCTACTTCAAGGGAGTCCGCGCCGGATTCTACGTCCCGTTCTATCCCATCATCATCGCCGACAACGACCCGGTTGAACGGGTCGTGCGATTTCCGCTGGAGCAAGGCCTAGCGTTTCTTGGGGATCCGCTGAAGTACACGGACGACCAGCGTCGCTATGCAGAGACAATCGTGCGCACGCGACTTCATCAGCCGATCTTCCGCGCGCAGGTCCTTCACGCGTATGCGGCGTCGTGTACGGTGTGCGACCTCAAGCACTCGGAGTTGCTCGACGCAGCCCACATCGCGCCCGATGCAGACGCCGCAGGTGTCGCGCACGTGAGCAACGGCTTGGCCATGTGCAAGATCCATCACGCTGCGTACGATCGATCACTCATGGGCATCACCCCCGACTTTGAGGTACGCATCGACCAACAGCTACTCGATGAGGTCGACGGGCCGATGCTTCGCCACGGCCTACAGGACATGCATGGCAGGCACATTCGGCTGCCATCAAGTCGAGCGGCGCGCCCTGACCGAGATCGACTCGCGTCGAGGTACGAACTCTTCGCGCGTCGTTAGTGAAACTGCATCGGCGGGATGCAGTCCGCGGCTTACTCCGACAATCAGCCGCCCCAGCGATCGGGCGCGGCGCAGTGCTCGTCGTCGAACGGCTGCTAAGGGACGCGCGCCAGCGCGGAGTCTGCAAGAAGTGAGCGGCGAGAACGGAGACTCGAACGATCGTTACACTCTCGGCGTCGGAGGGAGGCGCCCCTCCCACCAACGCCAGTTGACGACGTCCTCCGACATCTGTCCACATCCGTAATCGGCCGCGTTGACGAGGCGCGACCAGTGTCCGACACTGGCCGGATACTGACCGTCGAGTCAGCACGAGCGGAGGTCGAGATGGGCAGCATCACCCCGTACGAATCGGCGAAGGGCCGCCGCTACCGCGTGCGGTATCGCAAGCCCGACCGCACCGAGGCAGAGAAGCGCGGCTTCACGACGATGCGCGAGGCGAAGCTGTACCTCTCGATGGTCACGGTGTCGAAGTCAAAGGGGGAGTACATCGACCCGTCGTCGTCGCGGGTACCGGTCCGGATGTTCGCCGACAGCTGGCTGCGATCCAAGCAACCGCCGATGTCGAAGCCCTCGTACTACATGACACTCGAGCGCTCATGGAAGAACCACGTCGCGCCGGTCTGGGCCGACAGAGAGATCTCGTCGATCCGCCGCTCCGAAGTCCAGGATTGGGTGTCCGACCTTGCGACGCAGAAGTCGCGCACGGTCGTTCTTCGCGCGCTGGGAGTCCTCGCCGGCATCCTCGACGTCGCCATCGACGATCGACGACTCGCGAGCAATCCGGCCCGCCACGTGCGCAGCCTTCCTCGCCGCGGGCCGGGCAAGCGTCGGGTCTACCTCACGCATGACCAGGTCGCGACGCTGGCGGCGTGCTCCGCGTATCCGACGCTCATCCTGACGTTGGCGTACACCGGCCTTCGCTGGGGCGAAGCTACGGGGCTCCGGGTGCGCAGCGTGAACAAGCTGCGCCGGCGCTTCGTCATCGAGGAGAACGCGGTGATGATCGCGTACGAGATCCACGTCGGAACGCCCAAGACGCACGAGAAGCGCTCGGTGCCCTACCCCGAGCGGCTCGCGCCGATGATCGAGCAGGCGTGCGCTGGGAAGGGGCCTGAGGGGCTGCTGTTCGGCGACGGCGTCAATCACATGCGGAACTCGAGCAGCAAGGGCTGGTTCGCGAAGCGGTCCGGCGTGCGCAGGAGTTCGTTCCATCGATCCCGCGGCTCACTCCGCACGACCTCCGCCATACCGCCGCGTCGCTCGCGATCAGCTCGGGCGCGAACGTGAAGGCGGTGCAGCGGATGCTCGGGCACGCGTCCGCGGCGATGACGCTGGACACGTACGCGGACCTCTTCGACGACGATCTGGATGCCGTCGCGACGCGACTGAACGACCAGATGCCGCTCGTGGCGCTGCCCGCGGGCCCGCAGACCCGCTACGCCCGACCTCAGTGATCCAGAGAGCAGATTGCTCAGTTTCTCGACGAGGCAGATTTCGCTCGAAACGCCCGATTTTGGCGCCTTCAGACGTCGCGCGCAGGCCGTTGAGACCGGACATTGTCGACTCACCGAATTTTCAGAATGCGGGCAAAAAGCGGGCAAAAGCGCATTCCGAGTGGTCTGACCACAGAAGAAATACCTGGTCAGAGGCAAAAATAGACTGTGCCCCTGGAGGGACTCGAACCCCCAACCGTTTCCTTAGGACGGAACTGCTCTTCCATTGAGCTACAGAGGCTGGCCTCCACAGTCTACGGTCCGCGCCGGACGAACCCGTCGCCTGAGGCGCCGAGTCATTCCTCCCGCACGGCGACGACGACCTTTCCGCGAGCGCGCCCCGTGCCATGGAGCGCCAATGCCTCAGGTGCCTGCTCGAGCGGGAACACCGTGTCGATGTGGACGGCGACGTCGCCCGCCAGAACCCGTTGAGCGAGGGGCGTGAACTGAGCCGGACCCTCGTGCACGAAGAGCACGCCGAGCCGCGTTCCCGACAGTCTGCCGACGAGCGGCCCCAGCGTGAGGAGGCGGAGGAGCGTTCGGGTCGTCCCGCCGACCATGAAGTATCTGCCCCCGCGAGCGAGCGCGCGACGGAACGCGACGACCGACCTGCTCGCGACGAGGTCGATGATGACGTCATAGGGTCCGGTGCGCGTGAAGTCCTGAGCGCGATAGTCGATGACCTCGTCCGCGCCCAGCGCACGCATGAAGTCGAGCTTCTCAGCGGTGTCGACGCCCGTCACCTGGAGGCCGGCCGCTTTCGCCAGCTGGATCGCGAAGGCTCCGGTGCCTCCGCCGGCACCGTTGATCAGCATCCGCTCGCCCGCGCCCGCTCGTGCGACGGCCTGCACAGCGATGGCTCCCGACTGCGGGATGGTCGACGCCTGCGCGAACGAGAGACCGGCGGGCTTGAGCGCGACAGCCGACGCCGGTGCGATCGCGTACTCGGCCAGGCCGCCTTTCAGGGCCAGGTTGTCGGCGTAGACCTCGTCGCTGACGCGGAATCCTTCGACTCCGTCGCCGACCGCGTGAATGACGCCCGCGATGTCGGAGCCCAGCACACGGCGACGGGGCGCACGGAGGCCACCGATGCGTGCGTACGCCGGCTTGCCGGTGAGCGACTCCCAGTCGCTGAGGTTGATCGAGGTCGCCATCACCTCGATCAGCACCTCGCCGGCGCCCGGCACCGGCAGCGGCATGTCTTCCAGACGCAGCTGGTCGGGCTGACCGTACCGGTCGTAGACGAGGGCTCTCACGCTCTCAGTCTGGGTGATCGCACGGCCATGCGCACCTGAACCTCGGTGGCGAGCGCACCGGGCGCCGTACGACGAAGGCCCCGGCATCGCGAACGGATGCCGGGGCCTGCGGCAGAGGTCAGCCCTGGGAGGCGATGGCGAAGCGCACGGCTCCGTCGTCGGCCAGTTCGGCGTCGAGCACGCGGTCGTCGAGTGCGGCGGCAGCCGTCTCGTCGAGGAAGACGCGGGCGCCGTCCGTCACCACGATCGTGTCGTGCGGCTGAGGGTCGGGGGCGACGCTCAGTTCGAAGCCCGACGACCCTCCGGTGTCGCGGATCCGCACCCCACCGTCCTCGGCGAGAGGGACGCGGGCGACGATCTCCTTGACGGCCTCGGCGGCGGTCTGGGTCAGCGTGAGCATGCTTTTCCTTTCCGTTGGCGGTTCCGGACGGGCCACGATTCCGAGATCGATCGCCGGATGCAACCCGTACGCGCCGCCAGGCGTGCATTCGGAGGTTCTTCCCACGTTTTCGGTCGCCGCGCGGAAAACCCGCGCGGCGACCGGGAACGCGTCAGGGTCGGCGTCCGCCCCCGCCTCCGCCGGGGCCCGCACCCATGCCGCCCGAGACGTTGACGCCCTCGGTCACGGTCGCTGCCGCGGCGCCGTTCACGGTCACGGTGTACGTCGCGCCGTCGGTCACCGCGGGACCGCTGTAGAAGACGGCGCCGAAGCTCTGGTCGGCCTCGAACGCGGCAACGACGGCGCCCGAGGCATCCGTCACCTCGACCGTGTCGCCGCTCGATCCGCTGACCGTCGCCGCGACCCACTGCTGCGAACCCGTCGGCGCGACCAGCACCGATCCGGCCACGAAGAGCTCGCCGCCGTCGAGTGCGATCTCGCCGTTGGCGTCGAGCGCGCCCTGGCCGCCGGCCGAACTCGGCCCGTTCACGACCGTGGTGCCGCCGGTGACCGAGATCGAGCCGTTCGAGTCCAGGCCGTCACCGCCCGCGACCACCCGCACGGTGCCGCCCGAGATCGACAGCGTCTCTCCGCTGTCTGCCTCACCGCCGCCGCCCATGCCGCCCCCGGCGCCGCCGCTGTCGGCGGTGGTGCCGCTCGCGGCATTGACGCCGTCATCGCTCGAGGAGATGTCGACGGTGCCGCCCGAGATCGCCACGTCGGTGGCCTCGAGGCCTTCGACGGACTCGACCACCGTCACCTCGCCGTCGCGGATCTCGAGCCGCTGCTCGGCGTGGATGCCGTCGTCGCCCGACGACAGGGTGACCGTGCCGCCGCCGATCCCGACCGACCCGTCGGAGTGCACGGCGTCGTCGGCCGCCTCGACGGCGACCTCGCCGCCGTCGATCGCAACCACGACGCCGGCCGAGATCCCCTGGGGAGACGCCTCCGACGTTCCGGTGCCCGAACCGGCGACAATGTCGAGCGTGCCGCCGGTGACGACGGCGTCGGTCGCCGCCGCGATCCCGTCGTCGCCGCTCTCGGCGGTGATCGAGCCACCGGCGACGGCGACGAACCCCTGGGTGGCGTCGTCGGTCTGGTCGCTCTTGAGCGCATCGCCGTCCGCCGACAGCGCGAGGGTGCCGCCGGCGACCGTGAGCGAGTCCTTGCCGCGCAGCGCGTCGTCGACCGCGTCGACGGTGATGTCGCCCGACAGGATCACGAGGTCGTCGGTGCTCGCGATGCCGTCGTCGCCGTTGCCCGAGACGGTGAGCGCGCCGCTCCCCGAGATCGTGAGGTCGGCGTCGGCCCAGACGGCGGCGTGCGCCTCGGCGTCGTCGGCGTACGACGACGCGTCCGCCAGGCTGTTGTCGCTGCCGTCGGCGAGGAAGAGGGCGACGTCGTCCGCGCCGGTGACGGTGACGGCGGGGGAGTCGGATGCCGTGATCTCGGCGTCGTCGAGCATGAGCACGACCTGCGCATCGTCGGGAGCGGCGACGACCACCTGGCCGTCCAGCGATCCGGAGAGCCGGAACACCCCGCCGTCGGTGATCGTGACGGTGGACCCGTCGACGGTCACGGCGTCGGAGTCGCTCGACGCGGTGTCGCCGTCGAGCGCGACGTCGACGGCATCCGTCTCACTCCACTCGTCGTCGTCGACCACGGTGACGTCGGCGTCGGCGGCGAGGACCGCCGACGCGCTGAGGTCGGAGTCGACGACGGCGGTGGTCTCCGCCGTCGACGTGTCGTCGGAGGAGGTGTGGGGATCCGCGGCGATGGCGGTCTGGGTGGCGCAGCCGGCGAGCACGAGTCCGGCGAGGGTCAGGGGAGCGGCGGCCAGGATCAGGCGGCGACGGAGCATGAGGGGTCCTCCTCGGGAATGGCGATGGGGGTGGTCGGTGGTGTGGTGGCCGGCTGCGCGGGCGCGGCGCGCCGGGCCTGCTCGAACGGGCCGCGCAGCAGGCGCGCCCAGCGGTTGCGCGGCAGCTCGGGGTGCAGGGCGGCGAGCCCGGTGGCGTACTTGCTGACTGTGGCGGGCCGATGCCCCGCGCGCCAGAGCACCCGGTCGACGTCCGACGGACGCGCGCCCGACTTCGTCTCGACGATGGCGGTGCCGGGCAGGGCGAAACCGTGGCCGTCGGGCTCGACCCATTCCAGTGCGGTGTCGACCGTGGCGCGCCCGGCGCCGTCGGGGGCGAGCAGCGTCGCGCGGCGATACCGGGTCAGCAGCGTCGCGTCGAGATCGGCGGCGCGCTCGCCGGCGACGCCGATGGTGGCGAACGCGTCGGCCACGTCGTTGCGGGCCTCGTCGGTGAGCCGATGACGCGCGCGGGTGTCGTACTCGCCGCGGTCCTTCACGGTGGTGCCTCGTGCGCCGCGCGTCTTGATCTCGAGGTACGACGTGCCGGTGTCGAGGTAGCTGCGGGTGCGCAGCTTGAACCGGCGCCGCCGCGGCTGGGCCGCCATCCGGAAGCTCAGCAGGTCGGGGGTGTCGAAGTACACCGACTCGTAGGAGAACTCGTGCCGGCCGTCGATCTCGAGTGCCCGCGTTCCCGGGTCGAGCGCGGCGATCAGCCGGTCGAGGTCGGCCCGCGGCACGATGTACTTGCGATCGACGCGGGTGAGGAAGGATGCCTCGGCGACGAGCGCGTCGAGGGTCACGGGCGCGAAGCGGTCGAACGTCGTCATCGTGCGGCTCCTTCCAGGGCGGGGCTGGTGAGGGCCGTCGCGGTGCGCCCCGCGGTGCGTGCGCCACCGGCGCGGGCCACCCGGTAGCGGACGTCGACGAGCGTCGTGTCGTTCACGAGGTCGACCTCCTGCACGATGAGCGACGCGACGGTGCCCCCGAGCCGCTGTGCGAGCTCGGCGCGCAGCTCGGTCTCGTCGGCGATCGCCCGGTCGAGCCGCACCAGCTGATGGCGCGTGCGCGCGAGGAACGCGGGGTGATCGGCTGCCCACAGCACGACGAGCACGAGTGCGATCAGCGCGGCGACCGGCCAGGGGTTGGTCTGCGGCAGGCCGCTGACGAGTCCGATGGCGAGCGCCGCGAAGTAGTAGGCGACCTCGCGCTGCGAGATCTCCGACGAGCGCAGCCGGATGATCGACAGCACGCCGAAGAGGCCGAGGCCGAGGCCCAGCGCGACCTCGGCCGTGCCGAGCACGGCCGCGACCGTCATCACGCCGACGTTGACGCCGAGGAAGGCGACGACGAGGTCGCGGCGGTGGTGGCGCCGGTAGTAGAGCCCGAGGCTCAGCACGAGGGCGGCTGCCAGGTCGATGCCGATGAGGATCAGCGCGCTGGTGGTCATGGGTTCCTCCCGATGGGGTGATCGTTCGCTTCCATCCGAGCCGCCGCCGCTATGCGTCTGCTATGCCCCGCTCCAGCGCCGCTGACGAGTTCTTCCAGTGCCGGCCGTGCGAAGACGAAGCGGCGCTGAAGGCCGTAGCTCGTCACGAAGAGCACGGCCTCGGTGATCGCCTTGGCCACCACCAGCGGCATCCCGAAGCGGGTCAGTGCGTCGAGCCACACGATGTTCGACGCCAGGAGCGCGACGGCCAGCAGGGCGTAGCGCACGGCCTGTCGCGGCATCCGTCCCCGTCCGGCAGGGGAGCCCGGCGGCCCCGCGCGGAAGACCACGCGGCGGTTCACCACGAAGTTCACCGAGGCGCTCACCACCCGCGCCGCGATGATCGAGGGCACCAGCATCCCCGTGAGCGCCGTCAGCGCCAGCAGCATGACGGTGTCGATGCCGAAGGCGAGGAGCGACGACCCGGCGAACAGCAGCAGCGGCAGCATGATGCGCAGCGAGTCGACGACGGGGCGGAAGTGGCTCGACGCGTTCCCCTCGAGGTACACCGTCTCGATGGGGATCTCGCGGGCCGCCACCCCGTCGCGGCGGCTGCGCAGCAGCACGTTCTGCTCGTACTCGAAGCGCTCGCCCGGCTGGTCGCGCACCCAGGTGAGAAGATCCGACGGGATGCCGCGCAGCCCGGTCTGCGTATCGCTCAGGCGCCATCCGGCCGCGAGCCGGAACAGCCCGCGCGCGACCGCGTTGCCGACGCGCGAGCGCACCGGCACGCGACCGGCGAAGGCGCGGCAGCCCAGCACGAGCGCGGGCGCGCCGGTCGCGGCATCCTCCCGGAGGGCGTCGGCCACCCGCAGGATGTCGCGGACCGTGTGCTGCCCGTCGGCATCGGCCGTCACGACGTCGTCGCCGGGATGGGCGGCGAGCGCGTGGTCGAAGCCGGTGCGCAGCGCCGCGCCCTTGCCGCGGTTGGCGTCGTGGCTCAGCACGGCCGCGCCCAGCCCTGCGACGCGGGCGAACACGGGGGCGTAGGCCGGGCCGCTGCCGTCGTCGACGACCACCACCTCCACGTCGGGGTCGGTGGCCTGCAGCCCCGCGACCAGGCGCTCGAGGTGCGGGCCGGGCTCGTAGGCGGGGATCAGCACGATCACGGCGTCACCCGGCGTCGGCCGACGCGTCGCCGATGTAGAGGATGTCGCTCGTCGCGCGCTCGCCGCCGTTGGACGGCTGGTTGACCACGTCGCCGTTGAAGTACATCGTCGACGAACCGCCGCCGTCGAGGTTATACGCGGTCGTCGCACCGAGGTCGACCATGATGTCGGCGAGCTCGGTGAGGGTCACGCCGGCGCTGTACCCGGACTGCCGACCGTCGACCACGACGAACACGAGGTGGTTCTCGTCGATGACCCCGACCGCGGTGCGGGGCTGGTCGCCCTGGATGGAGTGGTTGCCGAAGTTCGTGTCGACCTCGGTGTCTTCGATGCCCTCGACCACCGTGCCGTCCTCGACGATGGCGGGGCCGAAGCTGAGGGTGTTCCAGGCGCCGGCGGCGAGCAGCTCGTCGGCGGTGGTCGTCGTCTCGTCGTACACCTCCACCCGGCCGTCGGTGTAGAACACGAGCCCCTGGCGGGCCGGTTCGTCGCGGTAGACGACCCCGTTGCGGATCACGATGCCGGTGTCGCGGAAGCCGTAGTAGTCGCCGTTGACGGCGAAGATCGCGCTGTTGTCTGCGGCGATCCCGCTGGTGAGCTGCGTGATGTTCTCGCCGAACTGATCTTTCGCGAACGCGCTGCGCAAGGTCGTCGCATCCGAGAGCGTCACATCGGCGACGTAGTACGTCACGGTGTCGCTGCCCGACCCCTCGGTGACGGTGGAGATGGTCACCGAGGTGGCGCCGTCGGAGTAGGAGGTGGCGGTGACGGTCGCGTCTGCGGCATCCGTCGTCCCGGCCGAAGGAGCGACCGACGAGTTGTCGTCCTCGTACGCCGACACGTCGGCGATCTCGACGTGCTCGATGAGGAACCGGTCTGCCGCCCACGCCGCCGCCCCGCCACCCGACAGGGCGATCACGAGGCCGGACGCGATGACGAGGTTGCGGGTTCGCCGGTTCTTGTCGCTGCGCTTGTTGTCCATGCTCCATGGCTACGCGGCCCACCTACGACGAGGTTCGCCAACGGCTATGAGCCGGCAATGCGATGCTCCGGATGCCGCAGCCCGCCCGCCGTGTGCCGCGCCGGCGGAGTCGGGAGGCCGTTGCGGGGATGCGTGGTGGGAAACTTCTGCGCTTCTTATCACCGTGTCGGGTGCAATACGGGGCTCATGCCGTTCGCGGTCTGACAGGGTGGAGGCGTCATCGCGAGCGCCGAGGGAGCCGCTCGCCGCATCGATCTCGCACCAGATCCAGAGGAACGCATGACCCGCATTGGCATCGTCGCCGAAGCGCCCGGAGAGACCCGGGTGGCCGCGACTCCGACCACCGTCCCGAAACTCATCGCGCTGGGCTACGACGTCGTCGTCGAAGCCGGCGCGGGGGTCGCTTCGTCCTTCCCGGATGCCGCCTACACCGCCGCGGGCGCCACCGTCGTCAGCGGATCCGAGGCCTGGTTATCGCCGATCGTGCTCAAGGTGAACGCGCCGACCCCGGCCGAGATCGACCGGCTCGCCGACGGCGCGACGATCGTGGCGACACTCAGCCCCGCGCTGCGGCCCGACCTCGTCGAGGCGCTCGCGACCCGCGGCATCACCGCGCTCGCGCTCGACGCGGTGCCGCGCATCTCGCGCGCGCAGTCGATGGACGTGCTGAGCTCGATGGCGAACATCGCCGGCTACCGTGCGGTGGTCGAGGCCGCGCACGAGTTCGGCCGCTTCTTCACCGGCCAGGTGACGGCGGCGGGCAAGGTGCCGCCGGCCAAGGTTCTCGTCGCCGGCGCCGGGGTGGCCGGCCTCGCCGCGATCGGCGCCGCATCGAGCCTCGGCGCGATCGTCCGCGCCACCGACCCGCGGCCCGAGGTCGCCGACCAGGTCGCGTCGATCGGCGGCGAGTACCTCGAGGTGATCGTGCCCGAGGAGCAGAAGCAGGTGTCGGCCGACGGCTACGCGAAGGCGACGAGCGAGGCCTACGACCGGCGCGCGGCCGAGATCTACTCCGAGCAGGCCGCCGACGTCGACATCATCATCACGACGGCGCTCATCCCGGGGCGGCCGGCGCCGCGCCTGATCACGGCCGCCGACGTCGCCTCGATGCGGCCGGGCAGCGTCATCGTCGACATGGCGGCCGCGCAGGGCGGCAACGTCGAGGGGTCGGTCGCGGGGGAGCGGGTCGTCACCGACAACGGCGTCGTGATCCTCGGGTACACCGACCTCCCCGGACGGCTGCCGCAGCAGGCGTCGCAGCTGTTCGCAACGAACCTCGTCAACCTGCTCAAGCTGCTCACGCCCGGCAAGGACGGCGAGCTGACGCTCGACTTCGACGACGTCGTGCAGCGCACGGTCACCGTCGTGCAGGACGGCGCCGTCACGTGGCCGCCGCCGCCCGTTCAGGTCTCGGCGGCCCCGGCCGCCAAGCCCGCGTCGGCCGCCCCGCCCGCGCCCGCCAAGAAGCCCCTGTCGCGCGGAGCGAAGACCGGGCTGATCGTCGCGGGCATCGCCGCGCTCTTCGCGATCTGCGCCTTCGCGCCACCGCCGCTGCCACAGCACTTCCTCGTGCTGACACTCGCCGTCGTGGTCGGCTTCTACGTGATCGGCCACGTGGCCCACGCGCTCCACACCCCGCTGATGAGCGTCACGAACGCCATCTCGGGCATCATCGTCGTCGGCGCCATGGTGCAGATCACGGCTCCCGACCTGACCGTCCAGATCCTCGCCGCCGTGGCCGTGCTGCTGGCCAGCATCAACATCTTCGGCGGCTTCGCCGTCACCCGTCGCATGCTCGCGATGTTCCAGAAGGGTGAGACCCGATGACCGTCGACGCCGGCCAGATCGCCGGCGCGGCCTACATCGTCGCCGCGCTGCTGTTCATCCTCAGCCTCGCCGGGCTGAGCAAGCACGAGGCCAGCCGCCGCGGGGTGTCGTACGGCATCGCGGGCATGGTCATCGCCCTCGTCGCCACCGTGTGGCTCGTGGCCGCGGACGCCTGGAGCGACCCGGTGGCGACCACCGGGCTCATCATGCTGGTGGCCGCGGTGCTGATCGGCGGCGCGATCGGCCTGTGGCGTGCGCGCGTGGTCGAGATGACCGGCATGCCCGAGCTCATCGCGCTGCTGCACTCGTTCGTCGGGCTCGCCGCGGTGCTCGTCGGCTGGAACGGCGCGCTGTACGACACCGGACTCACCGGAGCGCTCGCCGACATCCACCACGCCGAGGTGTTCATCGGGGTCTTCATCGGCGGCGTGACCTTCACCGGCTCGATCGTGGCGTTCCTGAAGCTCTCGGCGCGCATCTCGTCGAAGCCGCTGATGCTGCCGGGCAAGAACGCGCTCAACGTCGGCGCGCTCGTCGCCTTCCTGGCGCTCACCGTCTGGTACGTCATCACTCCGGAGCTGTGGCTGCTCGTGCTCGTCACGCTCCTCGCGCTCGCCCTCGGCTGGCACCTGGTCGCCTCGATCGGCGGCGGCGACATGCCCGTCGTCGTCTCGATGCTCAACAGCTACTCCGGCTGGGCGGCTGCGGCAGCCGGCTTCCTGCTGAACAACGACCTGCTCATCGTCACCGGCGCGCTCGTCGGGTCGTCGGGTGCGTACCTCAGCTACATCATGTGCAAGGCGATGAACCGCTCGTTCCTGTCGGTGATCGCCGGCGGCTTCGGCATCGAAGCGCCGCGCGGCGGCGACGAAGACCACGGCGAGCACCGCGAGATCGACGCGGAGAGCGCCGCCGACCTCCTCGCGGGCGCCTCGAGCGTCGTCATCACGCCGGGCTACGGCATGGCGGTGGCGCAGGCGCAGCACGGCGTCGCCGACCTGGTGCAGAAGCTGCGCGAGCGCGGCGTCGACGTGCGGTTCGGCATCCATCCCGTCGCCGGGCGACTGCCGGGTCACATGAACGTGCTGCTCGCGGAGGCCAAGGTGCCGTACGACATCGTGCTCGAGATGGACGAGATCAACGACGACCTCTCGCAGACCGACGTGGTGCTCGTCATCGGCGCCAACGACACCGTCAATCCCGCCGCCGCAGAAGACCCGGGCAGCCCGATCGCCGGAATGCCCGTGCTGCGGGTCTGGGAAGCCGCGAACGTCATCGTGTTCAAGCGCTCGATGGCATCCGGCTACGCCGGCGTGCAGAATCCGCTCTTCTATCGCGACAATGCACAGATGCTGTTCGGTGACGCGAAAGACAAAGTCGACGAGATCCTCGTGCAGCTCTCACGCACGTGAAAGCGCCGGGGAATCGGTGAATGCCGCGGGGCGGCGTGCGTCAGTGCGCCGCCTCGTAGGCTTCGAGAACGGATGCCGGAACCCGCCCGCGATCCGAGACCTGATACCCGTTCTTCTTGGCCCAGTCCCGCACATCGCTGTAGTCCTGCTGCCCGCTGCGGCGGCGCTTGCGTCCGTTCGACGCCGCGGCCGAGGTCGCGCGCGTGGACGAGACCGTGCGTGCGGCATTCGTGTAGCGCTCGAGTGCGCCGCGCAATGCGGCGGCATTCTCATCGGTGAGGTCGATCTCGTACGCGACGCCGTCGAGCGAGAACAGAACCGTCTCGCCTTCGCCGACTTCGAGCAGCGTCCCGTCGATGTCGTCGACGAGCTGGTGCACAATTCTCCGGGCCATGCAGGGAACAATACGCCGCATGCGCCGCTTTCCGCGATCTCGGAATGCGCACCGGGGAAAAGAATGCGCGGTGGAATTCGGAGATCCCGTGGAATTCGGCTGCTTCGACGTCGAATTGGCCGATTCCCGGCGGATCTCCGATTCTCGCCGGGCGTGCGCAGTGCGTGGCCCGGTGCACGGAGGGGGACGGATGCCGCGGCCCCGCGCCCGCGGCGTGCGCAGGTGTCAGGGGAGCAGGCCGGCCCGACGGGCCGTCACGACCGCCGCGTGGCGGGTCGAGGCATCCAGCTTCGCCATCGCGGACTGCAGGTACGACTTGACGGTGCCTTCTTTGAGGTCGAGGGTCGCCGCGATCTCGGCGTTCGTCGAGCCGAGGGCGGCACACGCCAGCACGTCGACCTCGCGGGGCGACAGCCGCACGTCGAGTTCGAGCGGCGGATCCGCGGCGTCGTGCGACAGGGTCGCGAGCCGCTGCTCGAGCCGGCCGAGGCGCGCGCGCAACGCGGGGTCGTCGACGACCGCCGCGATGCTGCGCAGCTCGGCGTAGGTCTCGCGGAGCTCCTCGCGGGTTGCGGCGGGCATCGGGTCGGCGGCGGCGCGGACCGGTGACAGCGCCAGCCGCCGCTGCACCTCGTCGCGGATGCGCAGCTCGCTCGACAGCTCTTCGGCGACGGTGAAGGCCGGTCGGGCGACCACATCGCCGACGGGCGACTCAGCCCACGACCCGCAGTAGATGACGCCGCGCGCGCGGCCGCTCACCAGCACGGGGACGGCGAACAGCGTGGCGATGCCCTCACCGAGGACCGCGCGGTCGTAGTCGTGCGTGATGCTGCGCGATGACCGGTAGTCGAGGGCCAGACGCGGGCGCTTCTCGACGAGCGCGCGTCCGCCGAGGCCGCGGGATGCCTTCACCACGAGACCCTGGAGGTTGTGGGTGCGGGCGCCGTGGATGGACGTGACCCGGATCTCGTCGTCGACGGCCAGGCCGCCGAACGCGACGGGGAAGCGGGTGCGGCGCACCAGGTCGGCCACCGCATGATCCAGTGCCACGGCGTCGCCGACGGTGCCGTCGAGTTCGCCGCGAGACCCCGCGCGGGTGCGATCGGGGGACGGCACGCGATGTGGGAGGGACGCGCCCACGACTACCTACTTCCGGGGGTGACGGCGTCCTCGCCGCCTTTCGTAGCGTCGACCCTACCACCCGGAGCGCGGCCCCCACCGTGGTCCGGTTCTCCCTGATGGGCGCGCGGATGCGCCCGCGCATGAGGCAAGGAGGCCACATGTCAGAACCGAGCACCGAGACCGCCCCGCCGGGCGGCATCGACTACATCGCGGTGGAGCAGTCGCCGCGATTCGTCGAGCTCAAGAAGCGGCATCGCGGGTTCGTCTTCCCGCTCGCGATCGCGTTCCTCGTCTGGTACTTCGCGTACGTGCTGCTGTCGTCGTTCGCGCCCGAGTTCATGGCCCAGCGGGTCTGGGGCGACATCACGGTCGGGCTGATCTTCGGGCTCGGCCAGTTCGTCACCACCTTCGCGATCACCATGACCTACGTCTGGTACGCCAACCGCAAGCTCGACCCGATCTCGGAGGAGATCCGGGCTGAGCTCGAGGCCAAGGAGGCGCAGGCATGAACGAGGTCTTCGGCGCCGTCCATGCCGCGGTGCAGACGGTCGAGAACAACCCGGTGCTGAACATCTCGATCTTCGCGGCGTTCGTCGCGGTGACGTTGTTCATCGTCATCCGGGCCAGCCGCAACAACAAGACCGCGGCCGACTACTACGCCGCCGGCCGCTCGTTCACCGGCCCGCAGAACGGCTTCGCGATCTCGGGCGACTACCTCTCGGCCGCGTCGTTCCTCGGCATCTGCGGCGCGATCGCGGTCAACGGCTACGACGGATTCCTCTACTCGATCGGGTTCCTGGTCGCGTGGCTCGTGGCGCTGCTGCTGGTGGCCGAGCTCATGCGCAACACGGGCAAGTTCACGATGGCCGACGTGCTGTCGTTCCGCCTCAAGCAGGGGCCGGTGCGCATGGCGGCGGCGATCACGACCCTGGCGGTGTGCTTCTTCTACCTGCTCGCGCAGATGGCCGGCGCCGGCGGCCTCGTCTCGCTGCTGCTGGGCATCAAGGAGACGCTCGGCCAGTCCATCGTCGTCGCGGTGGTCGGCGTCCTGATGATCGTCTACGTGCTGATCGGCGGCATGAAGGGCACCACGTGGGTGCAGATCGTCAAGGCCTTCCTCCTCATCGGCGGCGCCCTCGTCATGACGGTCTGGGTGCTCGCGCTCAACGGATTCAGCCTCAACACCCTGCTCGAGAACGCCGTGGCGGCCTCGACCAGTGACCCGAAGGACGCAATCCTCGGCCCTGGCCTGCAGTACGGCGCGAACCCGTGGGACTTCATCTCGCTCGCGATCGCGCTGGTGCTCGGCACAGCGGGCCTTCCTCACGTGCTGATGCGCTTCTACACGGTGCCCACGGCCAAGGAGGCGCGGCGCTCGGTGGTGTGGGCGATCTGGCTGATCGGCTTGTTCTACCTGCTGACGCTCGTGCTCGGGTACGGTGCCGCGGCGCTCGTCGGCCCGGAAGAGATCAAGGCCGCGCCCGGCGGCGTGAACTCCGCGGCGCCGCTGCTCGCGCTGCACCTCGGCGGGCCGTTCCTGCTCGGGTTCATCTCGGCGGTGGCGTTCGCGACCATCCTCGCGGTGGTGGCGGGCCTCACGATCACCGCGGCGGCGTCGTTCGCGCACGACATCTACGCCAACGTCGTGAAGAAGGGGAACGTCCCGCCCGACGGCGAGGTGAAGGTCGCGCGCCGGACGGTCATCGTGATCGGCATCCTGGCGATCCTCGGCGGCATCGGCGTGCAGGGCCAGAACGTCGCGTTCCTCGTCGCGCTGGCCTTCGCGGTCGCCGCGTCGGCGAACCTGCCCACCATCCTCTACTCGCTGTTCTGGCGCGGCTTCACCACGCGCGGCGCGGTGTGGAGCATGTACGGCGGACTCGCGGCAGCGGTCATCCTCATCTTCCTGTCGCCGGTGTTCTGGGGCGGGGAGACGAGCGTGTTCAAGACCGGCACCCCCATCTGGCCGCTGAACAACCCCGGGATCGTGTCGATCCCGCTCGGGTTCTTCCTCGGCTGGCTCGGCTCGGTGGTCTCGAAGAAGGCCGAGAGCCGTTCCAAGGCGGCGGAGATGGACGTCCGCTCGCTCACCGGATTCGGTGCGGAGAAGGCCACCCACCACTGATCCGCAGACGGGGGACTGCGAGGCCCGGGCGATCCGCCCGGGCCTCGCGGCGTGCGGACGGCCTACACGCCCGCCGCCTGCCGTGCGCCCGCGCCCGGAGATGCCGTCGACGGGGCGGGCGCGGATCCGGAGGCCCGATCCGCACCGGCGTCCGGTGCGGCCGCGCCGTCCGGCGCCGCCGGCACGGCGAGGCCCTGCTCGAGATCGACGAGGAAGCGCTTGACCTCGGGTCGCCCGCCGTACTCGCCGAGCGAGCCGTCGGCGCGGACGACGCGGTGCACGGGCACGATGACGGAGAAGGGCGTGGTCGCGCAGGCGGTGCCGACGGCGCGCGCCGCGCGCGGGCTGCCGGCGGCGATGGCGATCTCGCCATACCCCGCCGTCTCGCCGTACGGGATCTCGACGACCGCTTCGAGGGCGGCGCGGGTGAATCCCCGGACCAGCCGCCAGTCGAGGGGGAGCTGGAACTCGCGGCGCTCGCCGTCGAAGTACTCGTCGAGCTGCCGGGCGGCTTCGTCGATCGGGCTCGGTGATGCGGGGGAGCCGGGGGCTGCGGCATCCGCTTCGTCCGGCACCGGAAGGGCGCGCAGCCGGAGCGCGACGCTCTCGAGCTCGCTGTCGAGCGGGCCGTCGAACGGATGCAGCGTGACGAGGGCATCGTCGACGGCGACGATGAGGATGTCGCCGACCGGCGACGGGTGGACGCGGTAGCGAGGCGGATCCGTGGGGGTCATGCGACCATCCTGGCCCGCTGTCCCGACGCCTCGCGGAGGCGGGATGTCATCTGTGGGAACCGCGCCGACGAGCCGCCCTGGGGAGGAGGCGCTGACGGGGCCGCGCCCAATACCGCGAAACTCAGGTCCATTGCAAGTGCCCGGCGCGGGCCGCACGTAGGGTGTCACGTGTGTGGCGAGGAGAACGGAGCGCCGTGCTGGGCGCCGAAGACGCCGAGCGCGGGTATGACGTGACCCCGGGCGATCTCGGCCTCGCCGAACCCGACGTGACGGTGGTGCACGTCGCCGAGCCCGAGCGCGATCGCCTCCGTCTGCAGTCGGCGGCGCTGGGCGGCCGCTCGACCCTCCTGCACTTCGCGGACGGCCAGGACGCCGCCATCGAGATCACCAAGGCACACCCCGGCAGCCTGCCGCAGTTCATCACGGGCCGCTCGACGCTGCTGTCGAACCTGTTCCGCGACGAGGTCGCCCTGCGCAACGCCCGGCTGGCCGCCGCGCGCATCACGTCGAAGGATCAAGAGCTCCGCACGACGCGCGGGCTCGACGCCGTGCGGCTGACCGTCGGGCTCGCCACCTGGCGCATCGGCGGGCTCGCGTGCAGTGCCCCGGTGCTGCTGCGGCCGCTCGCGATCCGGCGCCACCACGGCGACTTCGAGCTCAAGCTGCACGGCGCCTTCTCGGTCAACCCCGAACTGGTCCGCGCGATGCGCACCCACTTCGGCATCGCCATCGACGCCGGGGGTCTCGCCGCCCTCGCGTACGACGGCGGCGTCTTCAAGCCGCAGCCCGTCATCGACCACCTGCGGGCGCTGACGGCGGGGATCGACAGCTACGCGGTCAAGCCGCGCCTCCTGGTGTCGACGTTCGCCGACGTCGGCGCCGGCATGGCCGCCGACGCCGCCGATCTCGACCACCGCGTGCTCAACGCGCTCGCCGGGCACGTCGCCGACCGCGAGTCGCTGACGATCCGGCGCGACCGCCCGGTGCTGACGAACCCCGACGAGCGCCCGCCCGCGGCCGACACGCTGCTCCTCGACGCCGACTCCGAGCAGGAGCGCGTCCTCGCGCGGATCGCCGACGGCCAGTCGCTCGTGGTGCACACGCTGCCGGGCACGGGCGGCACGCAGACGGTCATCAACGCCGTCGGCGCGCTGGTGCGCGACGGCAAGCGCGTGCTCGTCGTGAGTGCGCGGCGGTCCACGCTCGACGGCGTGCGGCATCGGCTCGCCGGCATCGGACTGCCCGGCCTCGCCGTCTCGCCCGACCGGCTGCAGCGCGACCTCATCCGCGCGATCGGGCGCAACGAGAAGGCCGAGGCGCCCAAGGTCGCCGACATCGACGACGCGCTCGTGCGCCTGCGCGGAGTGCTGCGGGACTACCGCAGTGCCGTGACGGCGCGGCATCCGTCATTCGGGGTGTCGGTGCTCGACATCCTCCGCGAGCTCGCGACGCTCGCCGCGCGCGGCGTCGCGCCGGTGACCGAGGCCCGCTTCGACGCGGAGGCGCTCGAGCGCCTCGCCGCCACCCGGCACGAGGCCGCGGCAAAGCTCGCGTCGGCCGCGCGGCTCGGCGAGTTCCGCTTCGGTCCCGACGACTCGCCGTGGTACGGCGTGTCGTTCGCGACGGTCGAGCAGGCCCGTGGGGCCCACGCGCTCGCCGGCAAGCTGCACCGCAGCGATGTGCCGACGCTGCTCGAGCGCGGCTATGAGCTGATCGCGCAGACGCGCATGCGTCCGTTCCGGACGGTCGCCGAGCTCGGGGTGTACCTCCGCCTGCTGCGCGGCATCCGCGACTCGCTCGACAAGTTCAGCCTGACCGTCTTCGAGCGGCCCCTCGGCGAGCTCATCCAGGCGCACGCGCCCCGGCGCGACGCGCCCGAGATGAACGGCGCGAACCGTCGTCGCCTGCGGCGTCTTTCGCGCGAGTACCTGCGCCCCGGCGTGCACGTGCCCGACATGTACGAGGCGCTCGTGCGGGTGCAGCAGCAGCGCACCGAGTGGCAGCGCTACGTCGACCCCGGGGTGACGCCCGAGATCCCGCTCGGCCTCAGCGACGTTCAGGTCGCCTGGCAGCGGGTGGATGCCGAGCTCGGCGAGCTCGACGCCGTGCTCGGCCGGTCGGGCGCCGACCTGCTGGCGACCGTTCCGGTGAAGCAGCTGGTGCGCATCCTCGCGGGCCTCGCCGCCGACTCCGACGTGTTCGACAACCTCAAGGAGCGCGCCACGCTGCGCGCCGAGCTCGCCGCGATGGGCCTGGAGCCGCTGCTGCTCGAGCTCTCGGTGCGGCATGTTCCCGAAGACCAGGTGGCCGCCGAGCTCGAGTACGCGTGGTGGCAGTCCGCCCTCGAGCTGCTGCTGCGCACCGACCGCGCCGTGCTGGGCGCCAACACCGCCGTCGTCGACCGGCTCGAACGCGACTTCCGGCTCGTCGACGAGGCGCATGCCGCGGCATCCGGTCCTCTCCTGGCGGCCCATCTCGCGACGCAGTGGCGGATCGGGATCGTCGACCACGCCGCCGAGGCCGACGGCCTGAAGCGTGCGCTCAAGCGCGGTGCCATCACGCCGGGCGAGCTGGCCCGCGTCGCGCCCGTGCTCTCGCGCACGCTGGCGCCGGTCTGGCTCGCGTCGCCCTACGAGGTGCCGCGCATCCCCGACGCCGTCGGGTTCGACGTCGTCGTGCTGGCGGATGCCGGGGCCCTCTGCCTCGCCGAGGCCGCCCCCGCACTGCGGCGAGCCGGCCAGGTGGTGGCGTTCGGCGACCCGGTGACGCAGAAGCCGACGCCGTTCCGCGTGGCGGCCGGTCCGGCCACGTCCCCGGCAGGCGCACCGGCTTCCGGCGGATCGACCGGCGGATCGACCGGGAGCGCCCCGTCGACGGCCGCGGCCAACGCGACGGCCGCCGAGATCGACGCCGACGACGAGCTCCCGTTCGACGTCACGAGCGTGTTCGAGCGGCTGGCCGAGCTGCTGCCGGTCGAGACGCTCACCCGCAGCTACCGCGCCGGCGGCGAAGACCTCGCGGCGCTCGTCAACGACGCCTTCTACGGCGGCGAGCTGGTGTCGCTGCCGTGGGCCGGGTCGTACCTCGGCCGCGGCAGCCTGGCCGTCGACTACGTCGAGGGCGGGCACGGCACGCCCGATCCGATCACCGGCGCGGTCGAGAGCCCCGACTCCGAAGTTGCGCGCGTCGTGACGCTCGTGGTCGAGCACGCCGTCAACCGCGGCAGCGAGTCGCTCATGGTGGTGACCGCCAGCGCCCGGCACGCCGAGCGCATCCGCGGCGCCGTCGAAGCGGCGTTCGCGGGCCGCTCGGACGTCGCCGACTTCGTCTCGCGCGACACGGCCGAGCCCTTCTCGGTGCTGACCCTCGAGGAGTCCGTCGCCGAGAGCCGCGACCGCGTGATCTTCTCGCTCGGCTTCGGCCTCACCAAGCACGGCCGGGTGCTGAGCGACTTCGGCGACCTGTCGTCGCCCGACGGCGAGCGGCTGCTCACGGTCGGCATGACGCGTGCGCGCCGCTCGATGGTGATCGTCTCGTCGATCCGGCCCTCGGCGTTCGACGACGGCCGCCTGGAGTACGGCGCCGCGACCCTCATGTCGATCCTCGGCGGCATCGCTGCCCGTTCGCGCGAAGCGCGGCTGGAAGACCTCGCCGACCCCCTGACCCGCGCGCTCGCGCGCGAGCTCCGGCGCGTGGGGCTCTCGGTCGACGTGCACTACCGCGGGCTGCTGCCGCTCGTCGCGCAGTACGACGGCAAGGCGGTGGTGGTCGAGAGCGACCCCGAGACGATCGGCGAGTCGCTGCGCGAGTCGCTGCGCCTGCGACCGCAGATCCTGCGGCGCCTGGGCTGGCACTACGTGCGCGTGCACTCGTTCGACCTCTACCGCGACCCCGCCGACGTCGCCCAGCGCATCGCCGCGATGCTCGGCGTGCCGCCCGACGCGCCCCGGGTCGACAGCGAGACCCAGCCCATCGATGTCGTCGAGTGACCGGCAGCGCATCGAACGGGTGAAGGGCTCACGCCGTGCGAAGCTGACGCCCGCGCCCGGAACCGGCGCCGAGCCCATCCCCGGGGACGAGACGACGAATGCCGCGCCCCGAGCCGGGGACGCGGCATCCGCTCCATCGGGGCCGAACGACGAGCGCCTCAAGCGCGACGTCCCGCCCCACTACTGACCCGGCGGGGCGTTTCGTCTCGCTCCGCTCGCTCAACGACCGGGGGTCCCGGTCGTTGAGCGAGGGAGCGCAGCGACCGAGACGAAACGCGTCGGGGGTTCCGGTGAGCGCAGCGACCGGGACGAGAGGGGGCTCAGGGCCGGGAGACGGGGCCCTGCTTCTCGAGCAGGTCGCGGATCTGCACCAGCAGCTCCTGCTCCGTCGGGAGCTTGGGCTCCTCGTCGGCGGGGGTGACACCAGCCCTCGCGGCCGCGCGCTCCTTGATGCGGTTCATCGGGTAGACGAACACGAAGTACACCACGATCGCAACGGCGACGAAGTTGATGATCGCGCCGAGGATCAGCCCGATCGCGAAGTCGGTGGTGCCGCCGCGGACGTTCGGTACGGCGATGACGATCTCGTTCAGGCTGTCGGCCTGGAAGATGAGCGCGATCAGCGGGTTGATGAGCCCGGTGACGATCGCATTGACGATGC
The DNA here is from genome assembly GCF_033548675.1 of Microbacterium sp. M3. NCBI lineage: Bacteria > Bacillati > Actinomycetota > Actinomycetes > Micrococcales > Microbacteriaceae > Microbacterium > Microbacterium sp. M3. The sequence continues at coordinate 263,841 of NZ_JAWTZT010000001.1, read as the reverse complement.
CGGTGAACGCCGCCCCGATGACGACCGCGACCGCCAGGTCGATGACGTTGCCGCGGAGGATGAACTCCTTGAAGCCCTTGATCACGTGAACCCCCTGGGTGTCGTCCCGCGTGTGGGGCGCCGGAGACTCAGGCTCCGGACGACGCGGGCGAGGCCTTCGCCTCGTTCTTCGATGATGTCGAAGTCGACGAGGAGGCGCCAGTCGAGGCATCCGATCCGCCCGTCTTCGCGCCGCCGCCCGCGCGCGAGTCGGTGCGGTAGAAGCCCGAGCCGTTGAAGGTGACGCCGATCGAGCCGTACTCCTTGCGCAGCGGTCCGCCGCACTCGGGGCACTCGGTCAGGGTCGGGTCGGCGAAGGACTGCACCGCGTCGAAGCGGTGACCGCACTGCTTGCAGGCGTAGGCGTAAGTGGGCATTGCTCTCTCGGGGATCGGTCTCAGCGCCGGGTGGGGGCGAGGGTGATGGTGCGCGTGGGGGTGACGATGCCGGTCACGGGCTGGTCGTGGACGTCGCTCGGCAGGTCGTCGAGCACTTCGGAGTCGTAGACGACGGCGTAGACGGGAGGGCAGCGCTCCATCGACCCGAGCGTCTTGTCGAAGAACCCGCGGCCCCAGCCGAGCCGCATGCCGTTCCGGTCCACGGCGGCTGCCGGGATCACGAGCAGGTCGACGTCGTTGACCGCGATCGGCCCGAGCAGCTCGCCGACGGGCTCCGGCAGCCCGTACATCCCCTCGGCGATGTCACCCTCGGGGGTCGCGACCGCCCAGTCGAGCAGGCCGTCGACGCGCGTCACGGGAAGGAGGACGCGGACGCCTCGGCCCACGGCATCCGTCACGAAGGAACGTGTGCCGGGCTCGGCCATGGTCGACAGGAAGCACGAGATCGAGCGGGCGCCGTGCTCGTCGACGAGTGCGTCGAGCTGCGCGTGGATGCCCGCTTCGGCCGCCTCGCGCGCAGGCTCCGACAGGAGCTGGCGCCGCTCGCGCAGTTCGGCGCGCAGCGCGCGCTTCGCATCGGCGATCGCGTCGGACATGCTCCCGATTCTACGTGGCGGGGCTCGCCGGCCGGTCACGGGCGAAATCGGCGCCTCGCCGCGCCCTCTAGACTCGGGGAATGCCTCACACTCCGATCAAGGCCGTCATCCCGGCCGCAGGTCTCGGCACCCGCTTCCTCCCGGCAACGAAGGCGATGCCGAAGGAGATGCTCCCCGTCGTCGACAAGCCCGCGATCCAGTACGTCGTCGAAGAGGCGGCGCAGGCGGGGATCGACGACATCCTGGTGATCATCGGGCGCAACAAGAACGCGATCTCGAACCACTTCGACTCGGTGCCCGAGCTCGAGGACAAGCTGAAGGACAAGGGCGACACCGATCGCCTGCGCCGCGTGCTCGAGTCCAGCGACCTCGCCGACATCCACTTCGTGCGCCAGGGCGAGCCCAAGGGTCTCGGCCACGCGGTGCTGCGGGCGAAGGCGCACGTGGGCGACTCCTCGTTCGCGGTCATGCTCGGCGACGACCTGATCGACGAGCGCGATGAGCTGCTCACCACGATGATCGCCGAGCACGAGCGCACCGGCGCGGCGATCGTCGCCCTCATGGAGGTCGACCCCGAGCACATCCACCTGTACGGCGTCGCGTCGGTGGAGTCGACCGACGGCGACGGCGTCGTGAAGGTCAGCGGCCTCGTCGAGAAGCCGAAGGCCGAGGACGCGCCTTCGAACCTCGCCATCATCGGCCGCTACGTGCTGTCGCCGAGCGTCTTCGAGATCCTCGAGCGCACCGAGCCCGGCAAGGGCGGCGAGATCCAGCTCACCGACGCCCTGCAGGAGCTGGCCGCCGATCCCGACGGCCCTGGCGTGTACGGCGTCGTCTTCCGTGGCCGTCGCTACGACACCGGCGATAGGGTGGACTACATCAAGGCCATCGTGCAGCTCGCGGCCGATCGAGACGACCTCGGTCCCGCACTGCGTCCCTGGTTCAAGGAGTTCGCGGCGAACCTCTGACGCCGCCCGTTCGAGGGGGTCATGTGGATCTGACGGCTCCCCGCAGCCACGGATCGGTGGCGATCCGGCTCGTGCGCCAGCGCGACGCGCGGGTGCTGCAGAACGAGCTGCTGTCGAACCGCTCATGGCTGCGGCCGTGGGAGGCGACGAGTCCCGACGGTCCGGTGTCGTTCGACATGCGCGTGGGCATCCGGCGGCTGCTGCAGCAGTACCGTGACGGCGCCGGCGTGCCGTTCGTCATGGAGTCGGGGGGCCAGGTCGCCGGGCAGCTCAACGTGTGGGGGATCGCCCGCGGCTCGCTGGCCTCGGCGACCATCGGGTACTGGGTGAGCGAGCGCTTCGCGGGCCGCGGCATCACGCCCACGGCGGTGGCGCTCGCGACCGACATCTGCTTCTCGGAGCTGCGGCTGCACCGCATGGAGATCTGCATCCGCCCCGAGAACCGGGCGAGCCTGCGGGTGGTCGAGAAGCTGGGCTTCCGCTACGAAGGCCTGCGGCGGCGGTTCATCCACATCGACGGCGACTGGCGCGACCACTACGCATTCGCGCTGGTGCGCGAAGAGGTGCCCGAGGGCGTCCTGCAGCGGTGGGTGTCGGGCCGGGCGCCCCAGGACGCCGCCACGGTGCCGCCGGCCGACCGCCTGCACGCGTAGCCCGCCCGCTCCTGCCGACGGGAAGCCCAGGTCGGAGCCGGGTCGAAGCGCGCAACACGCGGACGGATGCCGGGGCCACCGGCATCCGTCCCTTACCGTGGTCTGCATGGGCGGGCAGGTGTGGGGCGGGGGGATCATCGTCCTCGTCGCGGTCGTACTCTGGCTCGTCTACCTGCTGCCGTCCTGGCACAGCCGCCGGCAGTACGACGCCGCCGAGCGCAACGCCGTCCGTCTGAACCAGGCCCTCCGCGTCCTCGCCGAGACGAGTGAGACGCCCGAGGAGGTGCGGCTCGAGCTCAGCGCTCGCACCGCCGCCGCCCAGCAGCGCCTCGCCAAGCGCGCGCTCGCCGAGCGCGAGCACGCCGCCCTGGAAGAGGCCCGCGTGGACCTGGAGCGTGCCCGCACCGAGCGTGAGGCGGTCGAGGCGGCCGCTCGCGTCGACGTCGCGCGGGCCCGTGCCGAGCGCGCGGAGGCGGAAGCCGCCGCACGTGCCGAGCTCGCCGCCGCTCGCGCGCTGCCCGCGCTGCGCCGGGCGCGAGCGCGTCGCCGCTTCCGGCTCGTCGCGACGCTCGTCGGCATCGCGGGCGTCGGGGTCGCGGCGTGGGGCGTGTTCCAGACCGTCACGGCCGGGGCGCAGACGCTGCTGTGGACCGGTGTGGGGCTGGTCGCGGCATCCCTCCTCGTCCTTCACCGGATGTCGCGCGTGGCCTCGCGCGCCGCAGCACGCGGCGTGGACGTCGTCCCGTACCGGGCCGGTGCGGCGGAGCTGCAGGACGTCGCTCTCGAGCAGGAGCCGCGCACGTGGGCGCCCAGGGAGCTGCCGCGCCCGCTCACAGCGTCGGCCGGGTCGCGGGCAGCGGCCGTGCTCGACGCCGAGGCGGCGCGTCAGGCGCTGCGGCAGGCGGCGCTGGAGGAGGCCATGCTCGCGCGCACGACGGCCACGCAGACGCCGTCCCTGGACGCCGCACGGGCGGCGCGTCCGGCCGCCGCCGAGAACAGCGAGTTCAGCCGCATGGGCTACGTCGACGACGAGGAGATCGAGGCCCACGTACGCGCGCTCCTGACGCGTCGCGCATCCGGCCAGTAGCCCGTCCCGAGAGCCGCCGCGGTTCGGGACGGGGTGCGAACCGTGATAGTGTTTTCGAGGTTCACGGGCCTGTAGCGCAGTTGGTAGCGCGCCTCGTTCGCATCGAGGAGGTCAGGGGTTCGATTCCCCTCAGGTCCACCCGAGAAGGCCCCCGCAGCGCGGGGGCCTTCGGCGTTTCCCGGGCTCGTGATGTCGTGTCGCAGCCGGTTCCGCGGGGAGGCCCCCGAGTAGCCGGGGGCGAGGCGATCGATCGCTGAGCGACAGAGCGGACAGACCCGCGCTCACCGCTGGTTGCGGCACGCGGAGGGCGGCTCGGTTGGTCGCGACCCGTTGATTGGAAACGCTTGCACCGGTTGTGATCTGTTCTGGTCGAACCGATTCGGCGCAAGGCTCCCGTCATCTCCTGATCAACCGGACAAAGCACCGTTCGCATGCCTGACCGCGCCGACATGTTTCCACGTGCGGACTGTAAGCGCTTGCACGCCTGACGGATTTCTGCTTTGTTGTACGCGCGGCGGTGTCGCCGCGCCGTTGGATGCAAAGGAGCATGGCAATGCTGGAAGTTCCCCCGGTACCGCACCGCCCGCTCGCGAGGAGATGGCTGGCGGCGACCGTCGCCGTGATCGTCGTCCTCGCCGGCCTCATGGCCGTGAGCCCCGCGCAGCGCGCCGACGCCGCCGCACCCGGCCCCAAGGATGCGATCGCGGTGCTGTTCTCGTACACGTGGAACCGCATCGCCCAGGAGTGCGAGACCACGCTCGGCCCTGCCGGCTACGGCTATGTGCAGACGTCGCCCCCGCAGGAGCACGCGATGGTGGCGAACGAGGGCAACCCGTGGTGGATCTACTACCAGCCCGTCTCGTACCGGCTCGAGTCCCGCATGGGCACCGAGGCCGAGTTCCGCTCGATGGTGCAGCGGTGCAACGCCGCGGGTGTCGGCGTCATCGTCGACGCGGTCATCAACCACATGTCGGGCCAGTCGAACGGCGGCACCGGCTGGGCCGGCACGCAGTTCCAGCACTACAGCTACCCGGGGCTGTACGAGAGCAGCGACTTCCACAGCTGCCGGCGTGACATCGACACGTACGCCGTGCGCGAGACGGTGCAGAACTGCAACCTCGTGAACCTGTCCGACCTCGACACCGGCAAGGCGTCGGTGCAGCAGAAGATCGCCGACTACCTCAACCGTCTCGCCGACATGGGCGTCAAGGGCTTCCGCTTCGACGCGGTCAAGCACATCTCCAAGGACGACATGTGGGGCATCTGGAACCGGGTGACCAAGAAGGACCAGCTGTACGTCGTGCAGGAGGTCATCCGCGCGGCGGGCGAGCCCATCCAGCCCGAGGAATACATCGGGATCGGCGACATCCACGAGTTCGCCTACGCGCGCAAGATGAAGGAGGCGTTCGGCGGCTCGCGGATCGACTGGCTGATCTCGGGCGCCGGCATCGGCGGCACGTGGGGCGGATTCCTGCAGCAGAAGGATGCCGCGACCTTCGTCGACAATCACGACACCGAGCGCAACGGCGAGACGCTGTCGTACAAGAACGGCAAGGCCTACGACCTCGCCCAGACGTTCACCCTCGCGTGGCCCTACGGCTCGCCGTCGATCCACTCCGGGTATCAATTCACCGATGTGAAGCGGGCGCCGGCGGTCGACGCCCAAGGCCGCGTGGTCGACCCCGCGCCGGGCCAGAACGGCTGGACGTTCAAGCACGCCCAGAACGACATCAAGAACATGGTCGGCTTCCGGGTCGCGACGTACGGCACCGATGTCGTCGACAAGTGGTCGAGCTCCGACGGCTCGGCGATCGCCTTCGGTCGCGGCAGCAAGGGCTTCGTCGCCATCAACAACGGCTCGGGCCAGGTGCAGCGGCAGTTCACCACCTCGCTCCCGGACGGCACGTACTACAACGTGATCACGGCGCAGAAGTCGGGGAGCACCTGGTCGGGCGAGACCGTCACCGTTCGCGGCGGCACCTTCACCGCGACCGTCGCCGGAACGTCGGCGCTCGCGCTGCACGTAGACGCCCGCGTCGCCGCGTGCACCGACACCGCGGCGCCCAGCACGCCCGCCAACGTGAAGGCCGTCGCGTCGGGCACCGAGATCACCGTCACCTGGGATGCCTCCACCGACGACTGCGGTGTCAGCGGCTACGAGGTCGTGCGCACCGGCGGTGCCGGCGGCGCAGTGACGAAGCAGGTCGCGTCGGGCACCCGGCTGGTCGACAGCGGGCTCGCGGCGTCGACGAGCTACTCGTACACGGTCAAGGCGAAGGATGCCGCCGGCAAGAGCTCGGCGGCGTCCCCGGCCGCCGCTGCGCAGACCGGCGACGTGCCCGCGCCCGTCGTGACGACGGTGTACTTCAAGGCGCCGTCCAGCTGGTCGGCGGCGAACATCCACTATCAGCTGGGCACGGGCGCGTGGACGACGGTGCCGGGAAAGCCGATGGCGGCGGTGCCCTCGTGCGCGGCGGGTGCCGGCTGGTACCGGGCCGAGATCGAGACGGGCGCCGCGACGAGCGTGACCGCCGCCTTCAACAACAACTCCGGCGTCTGGGACAACAACGGCGGGAAGAACTACACCTTCGCGCCGAAGACGGCCGCGATCTCGGCGGGCGCGGTGAGCACCGCCGACCCTTGCGGCACCACGCCCGAGGAGCCGGTGACCGCGACGACCGTCTACTATCAGGCGCCGTCGGGGTGGTCGGCCGCCAACATCCACTTCAAGGTCGGATCGGGCGCATGGACGACGGCGCCCGGCCGGCCCATGGCCGCCGTCGTCGGGCTGGCCGGCTGGTTCCAGGCCGCCGTCGAGGCGCCCGCGGGGCAGTCGATCACCGCCGCGTTCAACAACGGGGTCGGCTCGTGGGACAGCAACGGAGGTGCGAACTACACGATCCCCTCCGGCGGTGAGCGCTCGGTCTCCGGCGGCGCGGTGACGGCGGGCAAGCCCGTCGCGGCGGAGCCGCTCGCGGGCGAGCTGACGCTGTACTACAAGCCGTCCGCCGCCTGGAACACGGTGAATGCGCACTACCAGTTGGGGGCGGGCTCCTGGACGGCCGTGCCGGGCAAGCCGATGGCGGCGGTCGCCTCGTGCGACGCGGGCGCCGGGTGGTATCGCCTCGCCATCGCCACGGGATCGGCCGCGTCCGTGACCGCGGCGTTCAACAACGGCTCGGGCACCTGGGACAACAACGGCGGCAAGAACTACACCTTCACCTCGAAGACGGCTGCCGTGTCGTCCGGCGTGGTGAGCACGGCCGACCCGTGCGGCGCGGCTCCGGAGGAGCCTGAGGAGCCCGAAGAGCCTGAGCAGCCGGTGGTGCCCGGGGTCCCGGCATCCGTCACCGCGGTCGCCTCCGGGACGTCCGTGACGGTGTCGTGGACCGCGGTCAGCGGCGCTGAGGCGTACACGATCGAGTACGCCCCGACGACCGGGGGTGCCGCTGTCGCCGTCAAGGTCACGGGCGCGGCATCCCGCACCATCACGGGGCTGGCGGCCGAGACGGCCTACTCGTTCGCGGTGCGCGCCGAGAACGCGGCCGGCGCGTCCGCCTACTCGGCGCGCGTTCCGGCGACGACGGGCAGCGCGACGGTCGCGCAGCCCGGCGGATCGATGGCCGGGGCCACCACGGGCAGCCCTCTCGGGGGAGACCCGCGCGAGGACTCGATCTACTTCATGATGACCGCGCGCTGGAGCGACGGCGACGAGTCGAACAACATGGGCGGCAGCCAGCACGTGAAGTCGGGGAACGCCGCGAACGACGACCCCATGTTCCGCGGGGACTTCCAGGGCGTCATCGACAAGCTCGACTACATCAAGGGGCTGGGCTTCTCGGCCATCTGGATCACGCCGGTCGTCACGAACCGCAGCGACTACGACTTCCACGGGTACCACGGCTGGGACTTCCAGCGCATCGACCCGCGGCTCGAGTCGGACGGCGCCACCTATCAGGAGCTCATCGACGCGGCCCACGCGAAGGGGATCAAGATCTATCAGGACGTGGTCTACAACCACACGTCTCGATGGGGTGAGAAGAACCTCTTCGTGCCGACCGTGTACGGCACGCGCGACACCCAGTGGAGCTGGTACTACGACGAGAAGGTGCCGGGGAAGGCGTACAACCCCGCCCAGCCCGACGCCGACGGCAGCACGTACAACGGCGACCTGTGGAGTCAGACGCAGCCGGCCGGCCAGAACTGCAAGAACTGGGGCGTGCAGAGCGGCTTCTCGGCCGAGGGCTACAAGGTGTACCAGTGCCAGTGGCCCAACGCGACGTCGGGCATGTTCCCGTCCGACGTCTATCACCAGTGCTGGATCGGCAACTGGGAGGGGAAGGACGCGCAGGACTGCTGGATCCACGAGGACCTGGCCGACCTCAACACCGAGAGCGAGGTCGCGCAGGACTACCTCATCGACACGTACAACAAGTACATCGACATGGGCGTCGACGGCTTCCGCATCGACACGGCGGTGCACATCCCGCGCGTCATGTGGAACCGGCACTTCCTGCCGGCGATCCAGGAGCATGCCACGGCCGTGCACGGGGAGAAGGGGAAGGACTTCTACGTCTTCGGTGAAGTCGCGCAGTTCGTGCACGACAAGTGGAACCGCGGATCGGTGAACCACTCCGCGCCGTTCTACACGTGGGACGAGCGGCGCGAGTACAGCCTCGACGACGTCGTGGCGGCGGCCGAGCAGTTCCAGTACGAGAACCTCATGGGCACCGGCAACCAGCCCACGAGCGACAACCACCGGCTGAACGGCAACTCGTACCACGCCCCGGACCACTCGAAGGCCTCGGGCATGAGCATCATCGACATGCGCATGCACATGAACTTCGACAGCGCCTCGAACGCCTTCCACTCGGGCATGGACTCCGATGACGCGACGAACGACGCCACGTACAACGCCGTCTACGTCGACAGCCACGACTACGGTCCCGGCAAGTCGCAGGTGCGCTTCGACGGCGGCACCGACGCGTGGGCCGAGAACATGAGCCTGATGTGGACGTTCCGGGGCATCCCGGTGCTGTACTACGGCTCCGAGATCGAGTTCCAGAAGGGCAAGCGGATCGACTGCGGGCCGACGTGCCCGCTGGCCACCACCGGTCGCGCCTACTTCGGCGACCACCTCGAGGGGTCCGTGACGGCGAGCGACTTCGGTGTCGTGGCGTCGGCGAGCGGTGCCGTCGCCGAGACGCTGAACTCGCCCCTCGCGAAGCACCTGCAGACGCTCAACCAGATCCGCCGTGCCGTCCCCGCGCTGCAGAAGGGGCAGTACTCGCGCGAAGGGGTGAGCGGAGACATGGCGTTCAAGCGCCGCTACACCGAGGGCGCGGTCGACAGCTTCGTGCTCGTCTCGGTCTCGGGCGGCGCGACGTTCTCGGGCATTCCGAACGGCACCTACGTGGACGCGGTCACCGGCGACACGAAGACCGTCACCGGGGGATCGCTCACGGTGTCGGCGTCGGGCAAGGGCAACCTGCGCGCGTACGTGCTGTCGCTGCCCGGCAACCCCGCGCCCGGCAAGGTCGGTGCGGGCAGTCCGTTCCTGAAGTGAGCAGGCGTCCGGCGGTGCCCGCGTGAGCGGGCACC
>NZ_JAWTZT010000001.1:10531-254470 GCF_033548675.1 Microbacterium sp. M3 | reverse complement strand
CTCCCCCCCCCCCCCCCCCCCCCCCCCCCCCCCCCCCCCCCCCCCCCCCCCCCCCCCCCCCCCCCCCCCCCCCCCCCCCCCCCGGGCCCGTCACTCCGCAGTCGCCTCGGCCGCGGCGCGGGCGGCAGCCGGCAGTGCGTCGACGATGCGGCTCACGGCGGCGTCGTCGTGGGCTGCGGACACGAACCACGCCTCGAACACCGAAGGCGGCAGCGAGACGCCCTGCGCGAGCATCGCCCGGAAGAACGGCGGGTACCGGAACGCCTCCTGCGCCTTGACCGTGTCGTAGTCGTGCGGCGGCGTCTCGGCGAACTGGATCGAGAACAGGTTGCCCGACCGCTGCACGACGTGCGTGACACCGGCTTCGGAGAGAGCGGATGCCGCGGCCTCGGCGATCGTCGTCGCGGCGCCGTCGATGCGGGCGTACGCGGCGGCGTCGAGGTGGTCGAGGGTCGTGCGGCCGGCGGCGACGGCGAGCGGGTTGCCGCTCAGCGTCCCCGCCTGATACACCGGGCCGAGCGGGGCGAGGAGCTCCATGAGCGCGGCCGATCCGCCGAGGGCGGCCAGCGGGAGACCGCCCCCGACCACCTTGCCGAAGGTGATGAGGTCGGGCGTGAACGGCACGGGGTCGACGCCGTACCAGCCGGCCGGGCCCACGCGGAATCCGGTGAGCACCTCGTCGAGGATGAGGAGCGCGCCGTGCCCGTGGGCGATGTCGGCGAGAGTGGCGTTGAAGCCGTGCGCGGGCGGCACGATGCCCATGTTGGCCGGCGCGGCCTCGACGATGACCGCCGCGATGTCGTCGCCGCGCGCGGCGAACACCTCGCGCACCGCGTCGAGGTCGTTGTAGGGGATCACGAGCGTCTGCGCGGCGATCGGCGCCGGCACGCCCGCCGAGCCCGGCATCGCGAGCGTCGCGACACCCGAGCCCGCCTCGGCCAGCAGCCCGTCGGAGTGGCCATGGTAGTGGCCCGCGAACTTCACGACGAGGTCGCGCCCGGTCGCGCCGCGCGCGAGGCGAATGGCGGTCATCGTCGCCTCGGTGCCGGTGGACACCAGGCGCACGCGCTCCACGGGGTTCTGGACGCCGTCGCGCGTGACCCGCGCGGCGATGAGCTCGGCGAGCTCGGTCTCGCCGGGCGTGCTCGCACCGAAGCCGAGACCGTGGGCCGCGGCATCCTGCACCGCCTTGACGACGGCGGGATGGGCGTGCCCGAGGATCGCGGGACCCCACGAGCCGACGAGGTCGACGTACTCGCGCCCCTCGACGTCGGTGACGTATGGTCCCGACGCCGCCACGAAGAACCGCGGCGTCTCGTGCACCGAGCCGAACGCGCGCACCGGCGAGTTCACGCCGCCCGGCATGGCACCGCGGGCGCGGGCGAACTCCTGCTCGTTCGTCGTCATCGCATCCACTCCGCAAGCTCCAGGGCCCAGTAGGTCAGCACGGCGCCGGCGCCGGCGCGACGGATGCCGATCACCGACTCCTCGATCGCGCGGCGCCGGTCGATCCAGCCGTGGGCGGCGGCCGCCTCGATCATGGCGTATTCGCCCGACACCTGGTACGCCCAGACCGGCACGGGGCTCGCGGCCGCGGTGTCGGCGAGCACGTCGAGGTAGCTCATCGCGGGCTTCACCATCACGATGTCGGCGCCCTCGGCGATGTCGAGGTCGACCTCGCGCGCACCCTCGCGGCGGTTCGCGGGATCCTGCTGATAGGTGCGGCGGTCGCCCTCGAGCGACGACTGCACCGCCTCGCGGAACGGGCCGTAGAACGCCGAGGCGTACTTCGCGGCGTAGCCGAGGATCGGGGTGTTGCCGAAGCCGGCGTCGTCGAGCGCATCGCGCACGGCGGCGACCTGGCCGTCCATCATGCCGCTGAGGCCGAGCAGCTGGGACCCGGCCTCGGCCTGGGCGATGCCCATGTCGCGGTACCGCTCGAGCGACGCGTCGTTGTCGACGTAGCCGTGCGCGTCCAGCACGCCGCAATGGCCGTGGTCGGTGAACTCGTCGAGGCACAGGTCGGTCTGCACGACGAGCGCGTCACCGGCCTCGGCGACGGCGATGCGGGTCGCGACGTTGAGGATGCCCTCGGGATCGGTCGCGCCGGAGCCGACCGCATCCTTGTGCTCGGGCACGCCGAACAGCATGATGCCGCCGATGCCGGCGGCCGCGGCATCCGTCACCGCCTTCTTCAGGCTCTCGGTCGTGTGCTGCACGACGCCCGGCATCGACGAGATCGGCACCGGCTCGGTGGCGCCCTCGCGCACGAACATCGGGAGGATCAGCTCGGCCGGGTGCAGGCGCGTCTCGGCGACGAGGCGCCGCATGGCGGGGTACTGGCGCAGACGCCGGGGGCGGTCGGTGGGGCCGACGATGTTGCGGGTCACGGTCGCTCTCCCGTCAGGCCGGCGGCACCGGCATCGAGCAGTTCCCGGGCGACGGATGCCGCGACCTCCCGCGACGGATCGCCCTCGTCTTCGGGCCAGACGGCCGCGTGCGACGACGTGAGCTTCGTCGCGCCGTCGAGACGGTAGACGCTCGCCGAGAGCAGGAGCAGCCCCGCGTCGACGACGGCGCGCGCGCCGACGGGCGCGGAGCAGCCGGCCTCGAGGAGCGCGAGCACCTCGCGCTCGGCCTCGACGGCCACCCGCGTCTCGAGGTGGTCGAGGGCGGCGACGAGTTCTTCGTCTCCCCGGCGCACCTCGATCGCCAGGGCGCCCTGTCCCGGGGCGGTCGGCCACGCGTCGGCGTCGAGGTACTCGGTGACGGCGTCGGTGCGGCCGACGCGGCGGAGTCCGGCGGCGGCGAGGATCACGGCATCCAGCTCACCGCTCGTCACCTTGCCGAGGCGCGTGTCGACGTTGCCGCGGATGTCGACGACCTCGAGATCGGGGCGGCGGGCGCGCAGCTGCGCCATGCGCCGGGGCGAGCCGGTGCCGACGCGCGCGCCGGCCGGAAGGTCGGCGAGCGTGAGGCCGTCGCGGGCGATGAGGGCGTCGCGGGGGTCTTCGCGCGCGGGGATGGCCGCGACCACGAGATGCTCGTGCGGCGCGGTGGGGAGGTCTTTGAGGGAGTGGACGATGATGTCGCACTCGCCGGCCAGGAGCGCGTCGCGCAGGGCGCCGGTGAAGAGGCCGGTCCCGCCGGCGCGGGACAGCGGCTCGTTGGAGCGGTCGCCGTCGGTGGTGATGGTGACGAGCTCCGTCGTGACACCCGTCGCGTCGGCGAGGTCGTCGGCCACCATGCCGGTCTGCGCGAGCGCGAGGGCGCTGCCGCGCGTGCCGATCCGCAGGGTGGTCACGCCAGCACCTCGGCGATCTCGTCGAGGCCGATCCGCCGGCCGGTGTAGAACGGCACCTCTTCGCGCACGTGGCGGCGGGCCTCGGTCTGCCGCAGGTCGCGCATGAGGTCGACCAGCTCGACGAGCTCGGGCGCCTCGAGCGCGAGGATCCACTCGTAGTCGCCGAGCGCGAAGCTTGCGACCGTGTTGCTCAGCACGCTGCGGTGCGCGGCGCCCTTGCGGCCGTGGTCGGCGAGCATCTGCCGCCGCTCGTCGTCGGGGAGGATGTACCAGTCGTACGACCGCACGAACGGGTACACCGTGAGCCACGCCTCGGGGTCCTTGTCGCGCATGAACGCGGGCAGGTGGCTGGCGGTGAACTCCGCGTCGCGGTGCACGCCCATCGCGTTCCACACCGGCACGAGGCTCGCGAGCGGTTCGCTGCGGCGCAGCGTGCGGAGGGCGGACTGCAGCGCCTCGGGGGCGACGCCGGTGCCGGTGAGCCAGATCATGAGGTCGGCGTCGGCGCGCAGGCCCGAGACGTCGTAGAACCCGCGGACGACGACCCCGGATGCCTCGACCTCCGCCACCGCGGCCGCGAGGTCGCCTGCGGATGCGGGGCGGGACCGGTCGCGGCGGAAGACGGCCCACAGGGTGTAGCCGAGGGTTTCGGAGGGGGAGTTCGCCGAGAGGTCGGTCATACCTCTATCTTTTCACCCCCTCGGGACGCCGCCTCCCCGTCGGGGCTTTCCGTTCTGACGCGGCTTGCCCATCGGACTCGAGGACTGCGCCGGGGCTGCGCGCCCCCCTTCACTCCGCATGTCCCGAATTCGTTCGCAAGGACGGCCGTTTGGGAACGTTTTCGGGACATGACGGCGAGATTGCGGGACACGGTGTGGCAGGGGGGGGCACGCTGAGCCGGGGCGCTCGGGGACGGGGCGCTCGGGGACGGGGCGGTCGGCGCCGGGCTGCGGCCCCTCTTCACCCCCGCATGTCCCGAAATCGTTCGCAAGGACGGCCGCTTGGGAACGTTTTTGGGACATGACGGCGAGATTGTGGGACACGGTGGGGCAGGGCGGCGCTCGGCGACGGGGCGCTCGGCGAAGGGGCGCTCGGCGACGGGCTGCCCACGCCGGGCCGGCCCCGGGGTCAGCGGGCGAGGAGCTCGGCGGCGGTGCGCTCGGCGTGGGCGACGATGCCGGCCAAGCCCGAGCCCGCGACCGTCTCTCCGACGACCACCACATCGGAAGGGACGGTGGATGCCGCGGCCGGCCGCACCCAGAACACGTGGGCCGCGTCGACCACGACGGGCAGCGGCACGCCGAGCAGGGTCTCCGCGTCGGCGACCGCGGCGGCCACCGGGTCGGACGGAGTCTCGTCGTAGGAGAGCCGCACGACGTGGCGCCCGCCGGCGGCCTCGCGCAGCCACTCCCACTTGGCGGTGGCGTGTGTGAGCGCGCGGGCCCCCACCGGTGCGCCCGCGGCGACGAGGAGTCCCGTGCCGCGGGGTGCGGCATCCAACTCTTCCTGCTCCACCACGAGCGTCACGAGGTCGATACGGCGACCGGTGCCGGTCGTGCCGGCGACCCCCGGCGCGGCGATGACCACCGTGCCGTCGAGTGCGTCGAGGTCGTCGACACGCGTCCGGAGGCGGATGTCGCCGCCGCGGCGCTCGAGGTCGTCGGCGAGGGCGGGGACGAGCCGGTGGATGCCGCCGCGGATGCCCGCGACCGCCGCACCCGGGGGAGCAGCGGCCCGCAGCTGCGCGACCGCACCGCTCAGCGAGCCGGCGCTCACCACGGCGTCGGCGAGGCCCGGATGCGCGCGCGCGACCGCGAGCTCGTCGGGGTGCTGCGAGTGCACGCCGTGCACGACCGGCGCGAGGAGGAGGTCCAGCATGTCAGCGCCCATGCGATCGCGCACGAGGCTGCCGAGGCTTGCGGGCACCGCCGTCACCGGTTGCGCGTCGAGCTCGGCGGCGCGCTCCGCAGCGGCTCGGCCGACCACGCGCACGACGTCGTCGGCGAGCGGGTCGGCCGGAATGCCGAGCAGCGCCGTCGCGGGGAGCGGCACGGCTTCGCCGTCCACCGGCTGCAGCCACGCCGGTCCGGGCGCGGGTGCCACGATGTCGCCCGCGAGGTCGAGCTCGGCCAGCAGCGCCGCGACGGCGCCGCCGCGGACCGCGAAGCTCTCGGCTCCGGCATCCAATCCGATCCCTGCGACCTCATGCCGCCGGACGGTGCCGCCGAGTCGGTCGGATGCCTCGAACAGCGTCACCGACGCGCCCGACGCGGCGAGTCGCCGCGCGACGACGAGCCCCGCGACGCCGCCGCCGACGACGGAGAAGTCAGCCATGCGCGTGGACGAACTCCACGATGCGCGTGAGCACCGTCGGGTCGGTGTCGGGCGGGACGCCGTGGCCGAGGTTCAGCACGTGAGCGCGCGCGGCGCGGCCGCGCTCGAGCACGTCGACGATGTGCGCCTCGAGGATCGGCCACGGTGCGCGCAGGAGCGCGGGATCGATGTTCCCCTGCACGCTCACGCCCTGTCCGACGCGCCGCACGGCCTCGTCGAGGGGCAGCCGCCAGTCGACGCCGACCGCGTCGACGCCGATGTCGCGCATCGCGCCGAGCAGCTCGCCGGTGCCGACGCCGAAGTGCACGAGCGGCACGCCGAGCTCGCGAACCGGCTCGAGGGCGCGTGCCGAGAACGGCGCGACCCGCTCGGTGTAGTCGCGCAGGCTCAGGGAGCCCGCCCACGAGTCGAAGAGCTGGCCGGCCGAGGCGCCCGCCTCGATCTGCGCGGCGAGGAAGGCGCCGGTGATCTCGGCGCACCACGTCAGCAGCGCCGCCCACGTCTCGGGCTCGGAGTGCATGAGCGCCCGCGTCTTCAGCTGCTCCTTCGAGGGGCCGCCCTCGACGAGGTACGACGCGAGCGTGTACGGCGCGCCGGCGAAGCCGATGAGGGGCGTCGTGCCGAGCTCGGCGACGGTGAGGGCGACGGCCTCCCGGATCGGCGCGAGGGCTTCGGGGTCGAGGGGAGGCAGGGAAGCGACATCCGCCGCCGTCCGCACCGGATTCTCGAGCACCGGACCGCGACCCGCGACGATGCGCACGTCGACGCCCGCCAGGCGCACCGGAATCACGATGTCGCTGAAGAAGATGCCCGCGTCCACACCGTGCCGGCGCACCGGCTGCAGCGTGATCTCGCTGGCGAGCTCAGGATTCAGGCACGCGTCGAGCATGTCGGTGCCGACGCGCAGCGCGCGGTACTCCGGCAGGCTCCGGCCTGCCTGGCGCATGAACCACACCGGCGTCCGCGTCGGCCG
The DNA here is from genome assembly GCF_033548675.1 of Microbacterium sp. M3. NCBI lineage: Bacteria > Bacillati > Actinomycetota > Actinomycetes > Micrococcales > Microbacteriaceae > Microbacterium > Microbacterium sp. M3. The sequence goes on along the minus strand of NZ_JAWTZT010000001.1, from coordinate 247,859 downwards.
CTCGCCCCGGTACGCGCGTATCAGGGGAGGGGGATCGTTTCTCAGAAGGACGGAAGGGTGAGAGTCATGCAAAGACACACGTTAAGATTAGAGTCGTGCTCCTCTGTCTGACCGCGAACCATCGGAACGCGAGCCTCGACATCCTGGAGCGTCTCTCCGTCGGGGCGCCCAGCGCCACGCGCGCACTCGTCGAGGACGAGTTCTTCGTCTCGGGCGCCGTCGTGCTCGCGACCTGCAACCGGTTCGAGGCGTATCTCGACATCGACGAGCCGCTCACGGGCGGTGAGGCGGTCGCCGTCGAGTCCGTCGTCGACGCCATGGCCGAGGCATCCGGCGTCTCCGCGGATCTGCTGCGCGCGTCGGTCGCGGTGCATTCGGGGGCGGATGCCGCGGCCCACCTCTTCGCCGTCACCAGCGGCCTGGAGTCGGTCGTCGTCGGCGAGGACGAGATCTCGGGGCAGGTCCGTCGCGCTCTCGACACCGCCCGCGACCAGGGGCTGACGAGCAGCGAGCTGGAGCGCCTCTTCCAGAAGGCGACGCACACCAGCCGCGGCGTGCGCAACCGCACCCAGCTGCGCGGCGTGCACCGCTCGCTCGTGCGCCTCGCGCTCGAGCTCGCGTCGAGCCGCGTCGCCGACTGGGCCGCCGCTCGCGTCGTACTGGTCGGCACGGGCCGCTACGCTGCACGCACCGTCGACGCGCTGCGCGCGCGCGGCGCGGGCGACATCCGCGTCTTCTCGCCGTCGGGGCGTGCCGAGGCGTTCGCCGCCCAGCACGGCCTGCGCCCGGTCGCCGACTTCGTCGCCGCGGCCGCCGAGGCCGACGTCGTGATCACCTGCACCGCCGACGCCGTGGTGCACGCCGAGGCGTTCGTGCCCGGCCACCGCGTGCTCGTCATCGACCTGGGACTGCCGCGCAACGTCGACCCCGCGGTCGGGGCCGTCGACGGCGTCGAGCTGCTCGACCTCGAGACCATCCGCCTGCACGCCCCGCTGCAGGAGTTCTCGGCGCACGCCGACGCCCGGGTCATCGTGGGCGACGCCGCCGCCGAGTTCCACGCCGACCGCCTCGCCGGGCCCGCGATCAGCGCCCTGCGCGGCGACGTGCTGAAGATCGTCGACGACGAGATCGCCCGAGCCCGCTCGCGCGGCGCCGGCGACGACGTCGAGGCGGCGCTGCGGCACCTGGCGGGCGTGCTGCTGCACCAGCCGTCGGTGCGCATCCGCGAGCTCGCCGTCGAAGGCCGCATCGACGACGCGCGTGCCGCGCTCGAGCTGCTGCACGGTCTGTCGATCGACGCGCCGGGCGGCGCGATCGACGACGACGACCTCTGGGCGACCGCGTAGCCCGGAGTGTCTCGGGTCTGCGGACCCGACCCGGCCGCGCGAGGTTGGTCGTCAGCTCGCCGATGTGGGTGATGAGCGTCGTGGTCACGGCATCCGTCCTCCTGATGTCCCGAAATCTCGCCGGCATGTCCCGATTTCGTTCCTACTCGTGTCACGGTGGGGTCGAAATCGGGACATGCCCGGCTCGTGCGTCAGAGCGTCGGCACCGGGAGCCCGCGCTCGCGCGCGGCCTCCTCCGCGCGGTCGTAGCGGCGTCCACGTGACGCATGACGCCCGTGCGGGGGCGTTGGGGAACAGGCGGTCGAGCTTCTCGGCCGCGAAACGTCGTGACGGCACCGCTCGGCGCTCACGCCGGCGTTCGAGCGGTCCGCCGTCAGGCCAGCTCGTGGAGCAGAAACGCCCCGAGGAAGCCCAGGGTCGCCCAGAGGCCGGTGAGCGCGCGCTGCTCGGCGAAGGCCTCGGGGATCATCGTGTTGCACACCATCGCGAGCAGCCCGCCGGCGGCGACCGTCGTGATGAGGGCCACCAGGTTGGGCGAGGCCGACTGGAAGAGCAGATAGCCGGCGACCGCTGCAGCCACCGTGATGAGCGCGATCCCTCCCCACAGCAGCGTGACGAAACGGCCGCTCGCGCCGCCGCGCTTGAGCGCCGCGGTCGAGCCGAGGCCCTCGGGGATGTTGCTGATCGCGATCGCGGCGACGATCGGGATGCTGATCCCGCCCTGCAGCACAGACAGACCCATCACGAGGGACTCCGGGATGCCGTCGATCAGCGCTCCGATCGCGATCACGACCCCCGCTCCCGCCGCTGCACCTCCGGCGCGCCGCGCGACGATGCTGTGCGACGGCGTACGGCCGGATGATGCGGGGCCTGACGCGCGGGCCGCGCTCGCCTTCCGCCCGGAGCGCGACACGAGCTGATCCGCCACGATGTACAGGATCGCCCCGCCGAGGAAGCCCGCCGTCGTCGGGACCAAGCCGCCGACATCGGCCGCCTCTTCGACGAGCTCGAACGCGAGCGTCGAGATGAGCACCCCGGCGCCGACCGCCATGATCCCGGCCACCACACGCTGCGGAATCGCGACGAACCACGCGACGCCGGCGCCGACGAGCAGCGTCCCGCCGCCGATCAGGCCGCTCAGCGCCGCGAGCCACACACCACTCATGGCGCCACGGTAGACCCGCGGCACGCGCGCGGCCGTCGGGCGCGCAGCCCGGACACCAAGATGCCCCGGCGGAGACACTCCGCCGGGGCATTGGTCACCGTCGGTCAGACGGTCGCGACCTCGCGCGCCCGCAGGTCCTTGCGGAGGATCTTGCCGGCGGTCGACTTCGGGATCGCCTCGATGAACTCCACGCGACGCACTTTCTTGTGCGGTGCCACCTGCTCCGCGACGAACGACATCACCTCTTCTTCGGTGAGGCCCGAGTCGGGGGCGGCGACGATGAAGGCCTTCGGGATCTCCTGCTTGTCGTCGTCGAGCACGCCGATGACCGCGGCATCCATCACCTTCGGGTGACCGAGCAGCAGTGCCTCGAGCTCGGCGGGCGCGATCTGGTAGCCCTTGTACTTGATGAGCTCCTTGACGCGGTCGACGATCGAGAAGTAGCCGCCCTCGTGGTACACGGCGATGTCGCCGGTGTGGAGGAAGCCGTCGGCGTCGAGCGTCTCGGCCGTCGCCTCGGGCTTGTTGAGGTAGCCGAGCATCACGTTCGGCCCCTTCACCCACAGCTCGCCGGGCTTGGACACGCCGTCGGGGCCGACCTCGGTGATCTCCTCGCCGGTCTCGGTGTCGATGAGCTTGTTGAGCGTGTTCGGCAGCATGCCGCCGACCGAGCTCACCGGCTCGTCGTCGCGCGCGTAGTACATGGCGTGCGAGACGGGGCTCAGCTCGCTCATGCCGTAGCCCTGCAGCATGCGGGCGTGGATGCGGCGTCCCGCGAGCTCGGCCGTCTCGCCGTCGAGCGGTGCGGCGCCCGAGAACACCGTGTGCACGCTCGAGATGTCGAACTGGTCGACGACCGGGTGCTTCGCGAGGGCCACGGCGATCGGCGGGGCGATGTACAGGTAGGTGCACTGGTACTTCTGGATGTTCGTGAGGAACTCGACGAGGTCGAACTTCGGCATCGTCACGAGGCTTGCCCGCCGGCGGAGCGCGAGGTTCAGCAGCACGGTCATGCCGTAGATGTGGAAGAACGGCAGTACCGCGAGGACCCGGTCCGAGTGGTCGAGGTTCATGTTGGGCACGCACTGCGCGACGTTGGCCACGAGATTGCGGTGCGACAGCATCACGCCCTTGGGGATGCCGGTCGTGCCCGACGAGTAGGGCAGCACGGCCACGTGGGTCGCCGGGTCGAACGACACCTCGGGGGCGTGCGCGCCCTCGCCGAGCAGCTCACGGAGGTTCGGGTGCCCCGCGGCGCCGTCCAGCACGATCACGCGTTCGTGAGGGATGCCGACGGCCTCGGCTGCGGCGGCCGCCTGGGGGAGGAGCGGGCTGACGGTCGCGAGCCACGTGGCCCCGGCATCCCGCAGCTGCTTCTCGATCTCGCCCGCGGTGTAGAGGGAGTTGATCGTCGTGACCGTGGCGCCGGCGCGCAGGATGCCGTGGAACACCGTGGCGAACGCGGGCACGTTGGGGCACAGCAGTCCGACGACCGTGTCGATCCCGACGCCGCGCGCGGCGAGAGCCCCGGCGAAGAGGTCGATCTGCGTGCGCAGCGCTCCGTACGTCGTCTCAGCGCCGGTGGCGGGATCGATGAGCGCGACACGGCCCAGATCCTCGTCGGTCAGGCTCGAGAACAGGTAGTCGTAGATGCTGAGCTCGGGGATCTCGACATCGGGATGCGTGCTGGTGAACACCGGATCTCCTTCGATCGGGCGGCGGGGTCATGAGACGGGCGCACCTTCCGGGGCGCCGTGCGACCATCATGCCATCTCCGGTCCGGGTTATGGAACCGGATCCCGCGGTCTGTGGAACGCAGTGTCAGCACAGCATCCTGCCCGGCCCCCGAGGCGAGGCCGGGCACGTGCGGTTCAGACGGCGAGTGCGGGCTGGCGCCCGCCGGCGGCGAGCCGCTCGGCCGCGAGCCCCTCGGCGGCCTCGAGCGGGGTGACGCCGCGGGACTCCGCCTCGTCGAAGATGCGCCGCACGGTGTCGCCGATCTGCGCCACGCGGTCCATGATCTCGGTGCGCGTGCCGAGGCGCTTGGCCTCGAGGTCGAGGTAGATGACCCCGCCGGCGTTCACCACGAAATCGGGCGCGTACAGGATGCCGCGACCGGCGAGCCGCTCGGCCCCGCTGTGGTCGGCCAGCGGATTGTTGGCGGGACCGCACACGGCCTTCGCGTCGAGCGCGTCGATCACCTCGTCGGTGAGGAGTCCGCCGATGCCCGCGGGAACGAAGACGTCCGCCGGCACGAGGTGCTCCTCGCCCGGCGCGATCCAGTCGGCGCCGAGCTCGGTCGCGAGGTCGCGCTTGGCGGGGTTGACGTCGGTCACCGTGAGGTGCGCGCCCTCGGCCGAGAGCCGCACGGCCAGGCGGCTGCCGACCTGGCCGAGGCCCGAGACGGTGATGCGGCGTCCCGCGACATCGGCGGTGCCGGTGACACGCTCGAGCGTCGCGCGCAGCGACTCGTACACGCCGAGGCTCGTGGGACCGGCCGGCTCGCCCGATCCGCCCACGGCGTCGGGGAGCCCGACGACGTGCTCGGTGCGCTCGCTCACGACGAGCATGTCGTCGGTGGTCGAGCCGACGTCCTCGGCGGTGCGGTACAGGCCGTGCAGCGACTCGACCGCGTCGCCGAGGTCGAGGAAGGCGGCCCGCCGGCGGTCGGCGTCGAGCGTCACGCCCGGCGGCAGCGCGATCACGGACTTGCCGCCGCCCGCATCGAGGCCGGCGGCGGCGTTCTTGAGCGTCATCGCGGCCGACAGCCGCAGCGCGTCGCCGAGCGCATCGCTCCAGTGCGGGTACGTCCAGAGCCGGGCGCCGCCGAGGGCCGAGCCGAGCACCGAGGAGTGCAGCGCCACCGTGAGGAACAGACCGCTCCGGCGTCCCGTGATCACCTCCACCCGTTCGTGCGTGAAGTCGGGCAGGGGCAGGGTGGGCACAGTGTGCGTCATCGCGATACTTCCTTCGGCGGGCCTCGTGGGCAGTGCGCTGCGGACGCCGCGGCGTTGCGGCATCCGCTCTCATTGCACACCGGTTCGGCGGAATGTTCAACCGTCACCCGTGGCGGTGAGCACACTGCGCGCCTGGGACGGACGGATCTGGGCATGCCGCAGCACTCTGGCGCACCTCGATAGCATCGACGAATGCCAGACGCCTACACCCACGGCCACCACGAGAGCGTCCTGCGGTCGCACCGCTGGCGCACCGCCGAGAACTCCGCCGCCTACCTGCTGCCGCACCTGCGCCCGGGCGTGTCGGTCCTCGACGTGGGAAGCGGTCCGGGCACGATCACCGCGGACTTCGCGACCATCGTCGCACCCGGCCGTGTCGTGGGGACGGATGCCTCGGCCGACGTCGTCGCCCAGGCCACGGCCGATCACGCCGGCGCCGACGGCCCGGCAGGGCTGGCGTTCGAAGTCGGCGACGCCTACGCGCTGCCGTACGACGACGGGGAGTTCGACGTCGTGCACGCCCATCAGGTGCTGCAGCACGTCGACCGGCCGGTCGACATGCTGCGCGAGCTCGGCCGGGTGGCCGGCGCCGACGGCCTGGTCGCCGCGCGCGAGGTCGACTATGAGGGGGTCATCTGGTACCCGCTGATCCCGGCGCTGGATGAGTGGCTGACGCTGTACCTCGCCACGCACCGCAGCGTCGCCGGCGAGCCCGCCGCCGGACGCCGGCTGAAGGCGTGGGCGCGCGAGGCCGGCCTCGCCGACATCCGGGCCACCGCGACGACGTGGCTTTTCGAGGACGAGGCCGACCGCGCCTGGTGGGGCGGCATGTGGGCCGACCGCGTGCTGCAGTCGGCCTTCGCCGACTCGGCGCGCGCGACCGGCGCCGACGACGCGCAGCTGCAGCGCATCTCGGACGGGTGGCGCGAGTGGGCCGCGTCGGAGGATGGCTGGCTGCTCATGCCGCACGGCGAGATCCTCGCCCGCGGCACCGCGAGCGGGGCGGGCCGATGAGCGCTCCCGCCTCGCTGCCCGCCCGCAGCGTGCTCGTGCACGACGCCCTTCGCGCCGCGGGCATCATGGGCGACATCGTGGTGCTCCCGGATGCCGCGTCCACCGCGGTGCTGGCCGCGGAGGCCCTCGGGGTCGAGGTCGGGGCGATCGCCAACAGCCTGGTGTTCTGGTCTGACGGCGAGCCGCTGCTGGTGATGACGAGCGGCGCACACCGCGTCGACACGACCGCGCTCGCCGAGCGCCTGGGCCGCACGAAGATCCAGCGGGCGACGCCCGACCAGGTGCGCGAGGCGACCGGTCAGGCGATCGGCGGTGTCGCGCCCACGGGCCACCCGGCGCCGCTCGTGACGATCGTCGACGAGGAGCTCGCCCGCTATCCCGAGATCTGGGCCGCGGGCGGGACGCCGCACACCGTGTTCCCGATGACCTACGACGAGCTCGTCCGCCTCACCGGCGGCACGATCGCCCAGGTCGACTGACTCTCGGCCCGCGCTCACTGCCGTCGGCCCCGGCCGGTTCGGCGCTCCGGCTCGGCGGCGCTCCGGCCCGGCGGCGCGGGCTCCGGCGGCGCGGACTCCGGCGGCGCGGGCTCCGGCGGCGCGAATTCCGGCGGCGCGGATTCCGGCGGCGCGGGCTCCGGCGGCGCGGACTCCGGCGGCGCGGGCTCCGGCGGCGCGAATTCCGGCGGCGCGGATTCCGGCGGCGCGGGCTCCGGCGGCGCGGACTCCGGCGGCGCGGGCTCCGGCGGCGCGAATTCCGGCGGCGCGAATTCCGGCGGCGCGGGCTCCGGCGGCGCGGACTCCGGCGGCGCGGGCGTCGGCTGCCCGGGCCGGCGATGCGCTCAGCGTCGCTCGACCCGCCCGATGCGGCGCTCGAGCTCGGCGGCGGCACCCCCCGCGAGGGCCGAGAGCGCGGTCGTCCGCCCGTCCGTCCCGATGACGTCCGCCGGCCAGGTCACCGCGATCGCCGCGGCCGGCCACCCGGTGTGGTCGCGCACGACGACGCCCACCGAGCGCATCCCGAGCGTCACCTCGCCGTCCTCCACCGCGAACCCGCGCTCCCGCACGTCGCGGAGCAGGTCGCGCAGCGCGCCCGGCCGCCCCGGACCCCGGCCGGTGCGGTCGGCGAAGGCCGCGGCATCCGGATACAGCGCCCGCACCTGCTCGCGCGGAAGCGCCGCGAGCATCGCCCGGCCCGTCGCGGTCAGGTGCGACGGAAGGCGCACGCCGACGTCGGTGACCAGCGCCGGGCGGCGCGGCGCGCGCTCTTCGACGATGTAGAGCACGTCGCGCCCGTGCATGACGGCGAGGTGCGCGCTCTCGCCGGTGCGGTCGACGAGGTCGGCGAGCACGGGCCGGCCGAGCCGGGCGAGGGGCTCCTGCCGCGCGTAGCCGCCGGCGAGCTCGAACGCGGCGATGCCGAGCCCCCAGCGCCGCTCCTCGGGGAGGTGCACGACGAAATGGTGCTCCTGCAGCGTGGTGAGGAGGTGATAGACGCTCGAGCGCGGGATCCCGAGCCCCTGGGCGATCGCGCGGGCCGGTGCCGGTCCGCGCTGGCGCGCGAGGAACGACAGGATGCGCAGCGTCTGATCCGCCGCCGGCACCTGCGGGCGGGGAGGCGAGGACGCGGAACTGTCTGGCATGACAGACACAGGATGCCACGACCCGCTGTCGAACGGCACCGCGGCGGTGTGGAATCGGAGCATGACCGCTGAGCCTCCCGTCACCGTCGGCGGCGCGCCGCTGCGTCCCGAGGACGTCGTCGCCGTCGCCCGCCACGGCGCCCGCGTCGAGATCGCACCCGAAGCGCTCGCCCGCGTCGCGGCGACCCGGACGCTCGTGGAGGGCCTTGCCGACGACCCCGAGCCGCACTACGGCATCTCGACCGGGTTCGGCGCGCTCGCCACCACGTTCATCGCCCCCGAGCGCCGCATGCAGCTGCAGGCGAGTCTCATCCGCTCGCACGCCGCCGGCACCGGGGCCGAGGTCGAGCGCGAGGTCGTTCGCGCGCTCATGCTGCTGCGCCTGCAGACGCTCGCGACCGGTCACACCGGGGTGCGTCCCGTGGTCGTCGAGACCTACGCCGCGATGCTCGATGCCGTCATCACGCCGATCGTGCGGGAGTACGGGTCGCTCGGCTGCTCCGGCGACCTCGCGCCGCTCTCGCACGTCGCGCTCGCCGCGATGGGCGAGGGTCGCGTGCGCGACGCCGGCGGGGTCGAGGTCGATGCCGCCGACGCGCTGGCTGCGGCATCCATCTCCCCGCTCGTGCTGCGCGAGAAGGAGGGGCTCGCCCTCATCAACGGCACCGACGGCATGCTCGGCATGCTGCTGCTCGCCCTCCACGACCTCTCGGTGCTGCTCGACACCGCCGACGTCGCCGCCGCGATGTCGGTCGAGTCGCAGCTCGGCACGGACGCGGTGTTCGCCGCCGACCTGCAGGCGCTGCGCCCGCAGGCGGGGCAGGCGGTTTCGGCCGCGAACCTGCGGGCGGTGCTGTCGGGCTCGCCCATCGTGGCCTCGCACCGCGACCCGGCCGTGTGCACGCGCGTGCAGGACGCCTACTCGCTGCGATGCTCGCCCCAGGTGCACGGCGCGGCGCGCGACACCGCCGACCACGCGCGCCTCATCGCCTCGCGCGAGCTCGCCGCCGCCGTCGACAACCCCGTCATCACCGACGAGGGCCGCGTCGAGTCCAACGGCAACTTCCACGGCGCCCCGGTGGCGTACGTGCTCGACTTCCTCGCCATCGCCGTGGCCGACGTCGCGTCGATCTCGGAGCGCCGCACCGACCGCGCGCTCGACCCCGCCCGCAGCAACGGTCTCCCGCCGTTCCTCGCCGACGAGGTCGGCGTCGACTCGGGCCTGATGATCGCCCAGTACGCCGCGGCGGGGATCGTGTCTGAGCTCAAGCGGCTCGCGGTCCCGGCATCCGTCGACTCGATCCCGTCCTCCGCGATGCAGGAGGATCACGTGTCGATGGGCTGGGCGGCGGCCCGCAAGCTCCGCCGCGCGATCGACGGGCTGGCGCGAGTCCTCGCGATCGAGGTGCTGACGGCTTCGCGTGCCCTCGACCTGCGTGCGCCGCTGCACCCGGCAGCGGCGACCGGCGCCGTGCGCGACCTGGTGCGCACCGTCGCCGGCGGCCCCGGACCCGACCGCTTCCTGTCGCCCGAGATGGAGGCGGTGACCGCGCTCGTCGCGTCGGGGGCGGTCGCCCGGGCGGCGCTCACCACAACATCGGAGAACACCACAACATCGGAGGGAACGCGATGAAGACGACCGAAGAACAGCAGATCTCCGACGGCGTGGCGCCCGGCACGCCCGGCCCGGCCGCGGCCTCGACCGGGACCCGTGTCGTGCGCGCCCCGCGCGGCAGCGAGCGCACCGCCAAGAGCTGGGGCGCCGAGGCCGCCAAGCGCATGCTCATGAACAACCTCGACCCCGAGGTCGCCGAGCACCCCGAAGACCTCGTCGTCTACGGCGGCACCGGGCGCGCCGCGCGCAACTGGGCGGCGTTCGACGCGATCGTCCGCACGCTCGACGAGCTCGAGCCCGACGAGACCCTGCTCGTGCAGTCGGGCAAGCCGGTCGGCGTGTTCCGCACCCACGAGTGGGCGCCGCGCGTGCTCATCGCGAACTCGAACCTCGTGGGGGACTGGGCGACGTGGCCCGAGTTCCGCAAGCTCGAAGAGCTCGGCCTGACCATGTACGGCCAGATGACCGCCGGGTCGTGGATCTACATCGGCACGCAGGGCATCCTGCAGGGCACGTACGAGACGTTCGCCGCCGTGGCGCGCTCGCTGGGACGCGAAGACCTTGCCGGCACGCTCACCCTGACCGGCGGCGCGGGCGGCATGGGCGGCGCGCAGCCGCTCGCCGTCACGCTCAACGGGGGAGCGGTGCTCATCGTCGACGTGGACGAATCGCGCCTCGCGCGCCGCGTCGAGCACGGCTACCTCGACGAGTACACCACCGACCTCGAGGCCGCCCTCGCCCGGGTCACGGCGGCCAAGGACGCCGGTGAGGCGCTCTCGGTCGGGGTCGTCGGCAATGCCGCCGAGGTCTTCGGCGACGTCCTGCTCCGCCACCGGGCGGGGGAGCTCACCGTCGACATCGTCACCGACCAGACGAGCGCGCACGACCCGCTGGCCTATCTCCCGGTGGGCGTCGCGTTCGAGGACTGGAAGGCCGAGGCATCCCGCGATCCCGAGGGGTTCACCGCCCGCGCGCGCGGCAGCATGGCGAAGCACGTGGCCGCGATGGTCGGATTCCAGGATGCCGGAGCCGAGGTCTTCGACTACGGCAACTCGATCCGCGCCGAGGCGCAGCTCGGCGGGTTCGAGCGGGCGTTCGCGTTCCCCGGGTTCGTGCCGGCGTACATCCGGCCGCAGTTCGCCGAGGGCCGTGGTCCGTTCCGGTGGGTGGCGCTGTCGGGCGACCCCGAAGACATCCGCAAGACCGACCAGGCCGTCAAGGCGCTGTTCCGCGACAACGCCGGGCTCGTGCGGTGGCTCGACAAGGCCGGCGACGCCGTGCACTTCGAGGGACTCCCCGCCCGCATCTGCTGGCTCGGCTACCAGGAGCGCCACCTCGCGGGCCTGAAGTTCAACGAGATGGTCGCGTCGGGCGAGCTGTCGGGGCCGATCGTGATCGGCCGCGACCACCTCGACGCCGGATCGGTCGCGAGCCCCTACCGCGAGACCGAGGCGATGGCCGACGGCTCCGACGCGATCGCCGACTGGCCGCTGCTCAACGCGCTGCTCAACACCGCGTCGGGCGCGGCCTGGGTCTCGATCCACCACGGCGGCGGCGTCGGCATCGGTCGCAGCATCCATGCCGGTCAGGTGACCGTCGCCGACGGCACCCCGCTGGCGGCGGAGAAGCTCGAGCGCGTGCTCACGAACGACCCGGGCACGGGCGTCATGCGGCACGTCGACGCGGGCTACGACCGCGCGAAGGAGGTCGCGCGCGAGCGCGGGCTCCAGGTGCCGATGCTCGACGCGTAAGCCGGGCATGTCCCGATTTCGTTCCCACCGTGACGCGGGTAGGAACGAAATCGGGACACGCCGGCGAGATTTCGGGACACGCCGGCGAGATTTCGGGACATGAAGAGGACGGATGCCGTGACCACGACGCTCATCACCCACATCGGCGAGCTGACGACCAACGTCGCGCGCGACGGTGATCCGCTCGGCACGCTGCACGACGCGGCGGTGCTGATCGAGGGCGACCGGATCGCCTGGGTCGGACCGGCCGCCGACGCCGCGACCGCCGCCCGCCTGATCCGCGAGAGTACTCCTGACCGCCGAGAGGTAGGGAACCCACCCGCATCTCGTCCACCAGCTGTTCTCTCGCGGAACCGGGCGGGGCGCGACGGCGAGGACCGGACGGAGGGCGACGGCGAGGACCGGGCGGTCGACGGCGAGGACCGGGCGGAGGTCGAGGTCATCGACGCCGGCGGTCGCGCGGTCATCCCGGGGTTCGTCGACAGCCACACGCACCTCGTGTTCGGCGGCGACCGGGCCGACGAGTTCGAGGCCCGCATGACCGGCACGCCGTATGCGGCGGGCGGCATACGCCGCACCGTGGCCTCGACACGGGCCGCGACCGACGACGAGCTGCGGGCCCGCCTGCGCGCGTTCGTCGCCGAGCTGCGCGCCCAGGGCACGACCACCTTCGAGGTCAAGACGGGCTACGGGCTCGCGGTCGCCGACGAGGAGCGGCTGGCCCGGCTCGCCGCCGAGGTCACGCCCGAGGTCACGTTCCTCGGCGCGCATGTGGTGCCGGCCGAGTACGCCGAGCGCCGCGACGAGTACATCGACCTCGTGTGCGGCGAGATGCTCCGCGCGTGCGCGCCGCACAGCCGGTGGATCGACGTGTTCTGCGAGCGCGGCGCCTTCACCGCCGACGAGTCGCGCCACATCCTCGCCGCCGGTGTGGCCGCAGGGCTCGAGCCGCGCGTGCACGGCAACCAGCTCGGGCCCGGCGAGGGCGTGCGTCTCGCGGTGGCGGTGGGCGCGGCATCCGTCGACCACTGCACCTACCTCGACGACGCCGACGTCGCCGCGCTCGCCGGGTCGGCGACGGTCGCCACGCTGCTGCCCGGCGTGGAGTTCTCGACCCGCCAGCCCTATCCCGACGCGCGTCGGCTGATCGACGCCGGCGTCACCGTCGCGCTCGCGAGCGACTGCAACCCGGGGTCGAGCTTCACCAGCTCCATGCCGCTCATGATCGCGCTGGCCGTCCGCGAGATGGGGATGACGCCGGCCGAGGCGGTGTGGGCGGCCACGGCGGGCGGGGCCCGCGCGCTCCGCCGCGACGACGTCGGTGTGCTCGCGCCCGGGATGCGGGCCGACGTCGTGCTGCTCGACGCCCCCACGCGCGTGCACCTCGCGTACCGCCCGGGGGTGCCGCTCGTCCGCACGGTGTGGGTGGCGGGACAGATCCGCGAATGACGCAGGGCCGCCCGGCGCGGATGCTGGGCGGCCCTGCGGTCAGCGTGCGGCTCAGCGCGTCGCGAGCTCCGCGACGTCGTCGGGCGAGAGCGCCGAGCTCCACGCCGACAGCTCGTCGACGTCGCCCCGGAACGGCACGTCCCACCAGTTGACGCCGAGCGCGAAGACGTTGCCCGCGCCCGACAGCACGTCGGGGAATCCGGTGCCCTGGTACCGCAGCTCGCCGTCGACGTACACCGAGGCGGCGCCGCCGTCGACGACGAACGCGACGTGCGACCACTCGCCGAGCGGCAGGCTGCGCCCGGTGCCCGCGTCGTACCACTGCGTGCCCGACCACAGCATCGTCGAGCCGCCGACGCCGTCGTGGCCGCGCGGCACGAGGCTCACCCACGAGGTCGGGGTCGCCGCCGCGAAGAACGCCGTCGTGTACGCCGTCAGCGCCTCGGGCCGCAGCCACAGGCTCACCGAGTACGACGAGCCCTGCACGAGCCCGTCGGGCAGGCGCACCCCGCCGGTACCGTCCAGGTGCAGGGCCGTCCCCTCGACCCCGTCGGCGACGAACGCCGCCGGAGCGGTGGCCGGCGCGTCGATGCGGGCGCCGGTGAGCGTGGCGTCGGCGAAGGCACCCGCGTCGTCGGAAAGCGAGCCGTCGAACGACCACGCGCCGGCGAGGACGCCCGGCGTCCGCGCGAGCACGGTCACCTCGAAGGTCGCGGATGCCGATGCCGCCCCGTTCGCGACGGTCGCGGTGAGCGTCACGTGGGCGTCGGGCTCGCCGATCCCGGGGCGGGTCACCGTGCCGTCGGCAGCGATCACGCTCGCGTCCGACGTCGCCCACGCGATCGTGGTCCCGCCGGTGCCCGAGGCGGGCAGATCGAGGTCGACGGTCACACCCGACGTGTCGCCGAGCGAGAGGTCGGCGATCACCGCGGCGACGGCTGCGGCATCCGTCACCTCCACGCTCTTGCGGGCCCACAGGGTGACGCCGGCGTCCGAGACCGCGGTGAAGCCCGTCGACCACGCCTCGAGGTCGGGGTCCCACACCGGCGCGAACACGCCGCGGTAGGCGACGCCGTCGATCGTGATGGTCGCGGTGTGCTGACCGGTCAGCTTCCACTCGCCGTCGACCGCGCCGCTGACCCGTCCGGTCTTCCCGAGGGTGACATCGGATGCCTCGGCCGCCGTCGCCGTGATGTCCTTGCCCAGATCGACCAGCTGCCACGAGCCGACGACGTCGGCGCGCTTCACCTTGCCGGCGGTCTCGCCCGCGTACCGCATCGGCGAGACGACGGGCCACCCGTCGGCGTTCATCCACATCTGGTGCACGCGCACCTCGTGGAGCTCACCGGTGCCCGGGAAACGGGCGTGGAACACCATGAACATGCGGCCGGTCGCGGGGTCCTGGTACCACGAGGTGTGACCGGGGGAGACGTAGCCCGTACCGGCGCCGGTGCCCGGGTCGCCGAGCTCGCGGCCGAACAGGTGCCCGCCCATGAGCTTGACGCCGTAGGGCTGAATCGACGCGTCGTCGAACAGCGGCAGTGCCGGGTCGGACTTCACCTCGCGCATGTCGTTGCCCTGCGCGTCGAGGTAGGGCCCCGCGACGTCCTTCGAGCGGGCGACGCGCACGTCGTAGCCGCCGGTCACGCCGAGGCCGCCGAACGAGAGGTAGAGGTAGTAGTAGCCGGTCGCGGCGTCGTACTGGATGGTGGGCGCCTCGATGCGGCTGTGGTTGCCGCCCACCAGGTGCGTGCCGTAGCCCTGGCCGGGCAGCGGCTGGCCGGTCGCGGCATCCATCTCGAGCAGGAAGATGCCGCCCGAGTACGAGCCGTAGACCATCCACATCCGCCCGTCGGCGTCGACGAACGCGTCGGGGTCGACGGCGTTGGGGTGGACGCGCGCGTCGTAGACCTCGCCGGGGTTCTCGGACTCTTCATCCCACATGCCGCTCTTGAGCAGGATGCCCTGGTTCTCGTACGGGCCGTCGACGGCGTCGGACGTCGCAAGGCCGAGCGCCGACCGCGGTGACGAGCCCTCGCACGCGTTGTAGTACATCGCGTACCGGCCGTCGGGCAGCTGGATCACGTCGGCCGCCCACAGCGTCGAGGTCTGCGCCCACTCGAACGTCTCGGCGAGCTCGGTGTAGATGTCGTCGAAGAGCGCGTTGTCGGCGTTCTGCGAGAGGTCGACGGTGTGCTGCTGCCACGACATGAGGTCGGTGGTGCGCGCCGACGCGCCGTGCGAGCCGAAGGCCCAGATGTCGTCGCCCGAGGTGACGATCGACGGGTCGTGCACCGTGACGTCGGTGAACACGGGGGCGGGGGGATCTGCCGGCGGCTTCGCCCAGGCGGGCGCGGCGCTGAGCGTGCCGGCGACGAGAAGTCCGGCGGTGGTGAGGGCGAGCGCGGTGCGATGGGGTGCGCGGCGCGTCATGGAGTCTCCAGTTCGACGATGGACGGGACGGTGACGGATGCCGCCGCTCGGCGTCGAGGGTCGGACCGTCGTCATGCAATCTACAACGATGTAGAGCAGAAGTACAACGATGTAGATCGCAATCGCGCAGAGGTCGGGGTCCGCCCGTCAGCGCCGCGCGACCGCTCGGCCGCAGCGGATCAGCGCGGGGGCGCGAATCAGTGCGGGGCGCGGATCGGCGCGTGGCCTCGGCTCAGCGAGGCGTGTCGAAGGTCCAGTCGTCGGGATCGAGGGCCGTCGCGACGTCCCAGTCGTCGGCCGACCACCGGAAGGTCGCCACGGCGCACGTCGGCATGTGGCCGATGCCCCCGCCCGAGAGCCGCCCCGCGAGCACGCTCATGCCCGGGTCGTGGGCCACCACCGCGACCGAGCGCGCGCCGCTCGCCGCAGCCGCGGCGAGCAGGGCGGACGCCGGCGCGCCGTAGAGCTCGGGATCGGGTGAGACGGCCACCCGGAGCGCGGCGGCGAAGGCGTCGGCCGTGGTCCGGGCGCGCAGCGCGGTGCTCGTGAGGATGAACTCGGGGCGGAAGCCGTTCGCGGCCAGCCGCTCGGCCATGACCGGCGCGTCGCGCATCCCGCGGTCGTTGAGGGGCCGGTCGTGGTCGGCGAGGCCCGGGTCGCCCCAGTCCGACTTCGCGTGACGCACCAGTGCCAGTTCGATCATCGTCCGACCGCCTTTCCCGCGAGGAGTTCCAGCACGCACAGCGCCGCGAGCCGCACGGTGCGCCCGTCCGGGGCATCCGCGGTCGCATCGACCTCGGCGATGTCGGCGCTGTGCACGCGTGCGTCGGCGGCGACGGCGCGCACGAGCGCCCGCAGCTCCCAGGCCGCGAGGCCGCCCGCGATCGACGCCGGGCACCCGGGCGCCACGGACCGGTCGCACACGTCGACATCGATGTCGAGATGCACCGGGCCGCCGCCGGCCCCCGCGATCTCGAGCGCCTCGGCGGCGACGTCCGCGGCGCCTCGGCGCCGCAGCTCGTCCATCGTCACGACGGTGATGCCGAGGTCGGCCGCCCGCCGTGCGTAGGCGGCGGAGTTGGCGAAGTCGGCGATCCCGAGCTGCACGATGCGCCGCGGGTCGAGGCCGTCGTCGACGAGGCGGCGCACCGGCGAGCCGTTCGAGACGCCGTCGCGCAGGTCGAAGTGCGCGTCGATGGTGATGAGCCCGGCGGCGTCGGCGCCCTGCGCCACCGCATAGGTGAGGGAGTTGTCGCCCCCGAGCGCCACGACGAGGTCCGCGCGCTCGCACAGGGCGCGAACGGCCGCGCGGACGGATGCCTCGCCCGCCGGCCCGTCGGGCTCGTCGACATCGCCCGCATCGGCGATGCGCAGCGCCTCCGTCAGGTCGACCGGCGGAGGGCCGAGGAGCGTCGGGCTGTACCGGCGGAGCGCCTCGCGGATCGCCGCCGGGGTGGCGTGCGCGCCGGTGGGCGAGAGGGAGGTGCGGAAAGTGGGGACCCCGAGGAGCACGGCGTCGGCGCCGGTCTCGTCGATGGCCGGCCACGCGCCCGCGCGCGGCCAGAGGGGATCGTGCGGTAGCGTCACGCCCCGACGCTACCCCAGCGCGTGCCCGCCGCACTCACGCCGCGACGTACACCCAGGCGCGGCGCCCCGACGCGAGCACGACGGCGATGCGCCGGTAGAGCGACACCTCGTACTCGTCCGAGGCGTCGAGCTCCTCCTCGGTGACGACCAGCGCGCGGCCGAGCACCTTGTCGAGCGGATTGCCCGTCTCGCGCACGATCGGATGCACCGAGTGCCCCGACAGGTCGACGACGCGGGTGTCGTCGATCTCGGCGTAGTCGACGGTGTAGCCGGGCAGGGCGTCGGGCTCGCTCTCGACGAGGCGCCCGAACGTGTCGAGCTGCACGTCGGCGTTCTGCAGCGTTCCGTAGCTGAAGAGGTACTGGGTGGGCTCATCCGCAGACACGGCCTCAGGCTAGCCCTCGCCGTCGCCCCGCGACCGGGACGTCACGCACTCTTAACACCCGCACAGGTGGGGCGGAGGCGTCAGCCGAGCACCGCGTGGGCGATCGAGAAGATGGCGAGCCCGGCGAGCGCGCCGACGATGGTGCCGTTGAGGCGGATGTACTGCAGGTCGCGCCCGACCATGAGCTCGATCTTCTCGGTGGTCTCGGCCGGGTCCCAGCGTTCGACGGTGTCGGTGATGATCGAGGCGATGTCGTGCCGGTACCGGTCGACGAGGAACACCGCGGCATCGGTGACCCAGGAGTCGACGCGGCGTTGCAGCGCGGCATCCGTCGTCAGCCGTGCGCCGATCTCGGCGAGCGCCTCGGCGGCCCGGCGGCGCAGGCCGCTGGCGGGATCCTCGAGCGAGCGCAGCAGCCCGGACTTCGCCGTCGTCCACGCCTCGGACGCCAGCTCCCGCACCCGCGGGCTGTCGAAGACCGCGAGCTTGGCATCCTCGAACCGCCCGATGGTGGCCGGATCGTGCTGCAGGTTGTCGGCGAGGCGCTCGAGGTAGCCGTCGATCGCGACGCGCGCGGGGTGATGGGGGTCTGTCCGCACCGCGGCGACGAACTTCACCGCCTCGTTGTAGACGGTGTCGTCGACGAACCGGTGCGCGACGGACGGCATCCACGAGGGCAGGCGACGCGAGATCACGCCGGTGAAGGCGCCCTTGTTGGCCTCGAGCCACGCGGCGATGGTGTCGGCGGCGAGCTCGACGGCGCCGTGGTGCGCGCCGGCGTCGACGATGCGCCCCAGCCATTCGCCGAGCGGCGGCCCCCACTCCGGCGCGATGAGGTGCTCGCGGGCGAGCTCCTCGATGACGTCGCGCACATCGTCGTCGCTCAGGGCGCGCAGCACGCTCCCCGCCATGACGGATGCCTCGGCCGCGACCCGCTCGGCATGCTCGGGCGCGCTCAGCCACTCGCCCAGGCGCGCCGAGATCGCGGTCTGCTCGAGCTTCGTGCGCACGACGTCGCCCCGCAGGAACTCCGTCTCCACGAACTCCCCGAGCGTGCGGCCGATCTCGTCCTTGCGGCTCGGGATGATCGCGGTGTGCGGGATGGGAATGCCGAGCGGATGCCGGAACAGCGCCGTGACCGCGAACCAGTCGGCGAGAGCCCCCACCATGCCGCCCTCGGCGGCGGCGCGTACGTAGGCCAGGGCGGGCACGTCCTGCTGGAAGGCGAAGGAGAACGCGAACAGCACCGCCATGAAGACGAGGGCGCCGAGCGCGACGCCCTTCATCGTGCGCAGTCCGCGCCGCCGCTCTTGATCGGCGGGGCTCAGCAGAGAAGTCGGGGTCCGCGCCATGTCGTCATCCTCGCACGCGGGCAGCAGGCGGGGCCGTCATCCGCGGGCGCGTGCCGGCAGCTCGTCGCACCACGCCAGCGCCAGGCGGTTCGAGCGGATGCCGTAGTCCAGGGTGGCGCGCTGGAAGGCGAAGACCTCGGCGAACTCCGCGGGGATCTCGGCGCCGTCGAGGCTGCGTGCCACGTCCTCGAGCTCGGCGAGGTCCGCCTCGATCCGCGCCCGGATCGACGCCACGGCGGCGGGGCGGTCGGCGTCCGGGAGAAGGCCGAGGAAGAAGACGCGGGCCAGCGCGGTCGTCTCGACGTCGGCGCCGGTCACGGGAGAAAGCATCCATGCGCGCCAGGAGGCGCGGCCGGCGTCGGTCACCGTGTACGGCTTGCGGCCCCGCGCATCGGCGCTCGCCGCGGCGACGGTGACCGATCCCTGCGCGGCCAGCTGGGTGAGCGCGCGCGTGATGCTGCCGAAGCTCGCGCTGTAGAAGAGGGATACGCCCTGCTGGAAGTGCCGCTGGACGGCGTACAGCGACAGGGGCCCGTGCAGGATCAGCAGACCCAGGATCACGTGTTGCACCGCGCCTCCGATCACGATATATCTAGTGGAGATATCTAGGGGGTATATCTGTGAGTGATGTCGACACCGATCTTCCCACGGGCCGTGCGGTCGACCCGGACCGGCTGACGGAGAGGATGACGCGGGCGGTGGCCGCGGCAGATCGTGCCCGGGCCCGCCGCGGCCTGCCGCCGCTGCAGGCGCTCGTGCGCGCGCCCGGCTTCGAGTTCTCCTCCGGCGACCGGGGGCGGCCCTTCCATGCCGCGAGCGTCGGCAAGGCGCTCACCGCCACGCGCGCCTTCCAGCTCGCCGAGGCGGGGCGCCTCGATCTCGACGCACCGGTGACCGACGTGCTCCCGCAGGACGACTGGCGCGGCCTCTTCGTGCGCGACGGCCGGGACCGCGCCGCGGAGGTGACCACCCGCCACCTGCTGGCGCACACCAGCGGCGCGGCCGACTACTTCGAGGGCAGGGTCCTGTCGGGGCCGACCTTCGGGGAGCTGCTCGTCCAGGAGCCGGAGCGGCGGTGGACACCCGCCGAGCTGCTGGCCTTCAGCCGGGATCACCAGCGTCCGGTGGCCGAGCCCGGTCGAAGGTTCTCGTACTCCGACACCGGCTACGTCCTCCTCGGCCGCGTCATCGAGAACGCGGGCGGCGCGGGCCTCGGCATGCAGCTGCACGAGGGCATCTTCGCGCCCACCGGCATGGCGGACTCGTGCCTGCTGTTCCACACGCTGCCCGGGGGCGCGGCATCCACCTCCGCCGCTCCGGCGGCCGACCTCGGCATCGCGCCGCTGTGGATCGGTCGCGACGAGCTCAGCCGGGCCGGCAGCCTCAGCTGCGACTGGGGCGGCGGGGGAGTGGTGACCACGCTCGACGATCTCGACCGCTTCTGGTCGGCGTGGAGCGCGGGCGACCTCATCGGCGAGGAGTCGCGGCGGCGCATGGGCGACATCCACAGCACGTTCCGCCCCGGCATCCGCTACGGACAGGGGCTCATGCGCCTGCACTACGAGGGGTTCTCCCCGTTCCTGCGCGGCCTGCCGCGGCCGGTCGGCCATCTCGGTGTGACGGGCGCGCACGCCTTCACGGCGCCCGAGCTCGGCATCCGCATCGTGCTGAACTTCCATTCCACCCGCGAGATGCTGCGGAGTTTCCGTGTGCACATCCAGCTGATGCAGCTGCTCACCCGCGCGCTGCGCTCCTGAACCGCGCTCAGTCCTCGATCGGCCCGAGCCACGCCGTCGCGACGGCGGAATGCGCGGATTCGGGATCGGACGGGTGGAAGAGGCCCGCGAGGACGTCGCGGTAGAGACGGCTCAGCTCGTTCGCCGAGAAGTAGGACGAGCCGCCCGCCACGAGCATGGCGTCGTCGACGATCGCCTTCGCCGCCGTCACCGCGCGGTGCTTGACGCCCGCCAGCAGCGAGAACCACCGGGCGCCATGGTCGGCGGCGACGTCGACGTCGTGTGCGAGCGACGCCAGCTGCGGCGGCAGGGCGTCGTAGGTCAGGGCCATGCCGGCGATGCGCCAGCGGATGTCGGGGTCCTGGCTGTAGGCCTTGCCCGTGCGCTTCGAGGTGCGGGTGCCCGCGGCGGCGACGGCGAGGTCCAGGGCCCTGCGGGCGATGCCGGTGTACACGGATGCCAGCAGCAGCTCGAAGACGCTGAAGATGCCGAACACGAGCGGATCGGGGTTCGGCCCCGGCGCCAGGCGGCGCACCACGCGGTCGGGGGGAGCCACCGCGTCGCGCAGCACGGTGGTGCGCGACTGCGTGCCGCGCATGCCGAGGGTGTCCCAGTCGTCGCGGACGACGACCCGGTCGGCCTGCACCTCGGACCGCGGCACGAACGCGTAGACCATCCGTGGTCCGTCGTCCGACGTGGTGTCGAGCCCGTGCAGCCCCAGCTGGGTCCACACCGGGGCGAGCGAGGTGAAGATCTTGGTCCCGGTGAACGCGTAGCCGCCGTCGGGGAGGGGCGCGGCATCCGTCCCGCTCCCGAAGAGCACGAGGTCGTTGCCCGCCTCGCTGATGCCGAAGGCGAACACCTCGCCGGCGGCCGCGCCCTCCTGCACGAACCGCAGGTCGTCGCTGCCGCGATCGGCCAGCACCTTCGCCACGCCCGTCCACACCAGGTGCATGTTGACAGCCAGCGCCGTCGCCGGCGCCGCGCCCGCCAGCCGCTGCTGGAGAGCGGATGCCTCTACCAGCCCGAGACCCGCCCCGCCGAGCTCGCGCGGCGCCAGGACGGCGAGGTAGCCGGCATCGCGCAGCTCGGCCAGATCGTCGTCGGGGAACGTGTTGTCGCGGTCGTGGACCGCCGCTCGCGCGCGGAAGCGCTCGAGCATCTCGTCGGTCAGGATCTCGCGCGAATCGAATGGGGCCACCCCGTCATTCTTACGCGATGATGTGCCCATGGCGACGCTTTCGGACGCGCTGCACGCGCTCATCCCGCCGACCCAGCGGCAGACCGCGGCCGAGGTCACCGAGGCGCTCGACCTCGGCTCAGGAGACCGGGCGGGCAAGCGCAGCGGCTTCCTCATCATGCTCACGCTCGCGGGCGTCATCGCGATCGCCGGCGTGCTCACCGACTCGACGGCGACCGTGATCGGCGCCATGATCATCGCGCCGCTCGGCACGCCCATCCTCGCCATCGGGCTCGGGATCGTGACGGGGCACCTGAGCCTCGTGGTGCGCTCGATCCTGTGGGTGCTGCTCGGCCTCGTCATCGTCGTGGTGCTGGGCCTGGCGTTCTCGGTGTTCGTCTCGACGCCCGAGAGCCTGGAGACGAACTCGCAGGTGCTCGGCCGCACGTCGCCGAGCTTCATGGACCTCGTCGCGGCACTGGCCACGGGCTTCGCGGGCGGCTTCGCCATGTGCCGGCGTGACCTCAGCGCCATCCTCCCCGGTGTCGCGATCGCCATCTCGCTCGTGCCGCCGCTCGGAGTGGTCGGCGTCTGCGCCGGCCAGGGGCTGTGGGGCGACGCGCTGGGGGCGCTGTGGCTCTTCCTGTCGAACGTCGTCGCGCTCGTCATCGCCGGCAGCATCGTCTTCACCATCGCCGGCTACGCCCGCGACCCCGGTTCGTCGCCCGTGGCGAACCGCCGCCGCGCTTACGTCATCGTCACGCTGCTCGCCGTGGTCATCGCGATCCCGCTGGCGGTGAACTCCATCATCTCGGTCGCCCTCGCGCGCTGGTCGGTCTCGATCCAGGACATCACGGCGGACTGGCTCGACGATGACGACGGGGCGCGCGTCCTGGGCGTCGAGTGGTCGGGCGCGGTCGCCACCGTGAACGTGCTGACCGACGACGGCACGACCCCCGACGTCGACGATCTGCGCGAATCGCTCGCAACGGCGATCCCGTCGTTCGTCGGCGTCTTCGTCGACGTCGGTCAGGGTGTCGAGGTCCGCGTGCAGTAGCTCGGGGCTCGGGGCTCGGGGCTCGGGGCTCGGGGCTCGGGGCTCCGCGACCCGGCGACCCGGCGTTCGGCGCCGCGTCAGGCGAGGGCTGCGAGGAGCGCCGCGATGGTCGCCTCCGGCGCGTCGCGGTGAGGGGAGTGGCCGGCGCCGGCGACGACCGAGACCTGGAACAGCGGGTTGGCGGCGACCGCCCGCTCCGCGGGCTTGCCGCGGAAGATCGAGTACACCTCGGGGTCGGAGGCGATCACGTGAGTGGGCACGGCGACGCGGAGCGCGGCATCCGTCACATCCCACTGCGGATTCTGCACGCTCGTCTGCTCCACCGCCCACCGGCTCGCCTGCTGCGCCGAGAGCGCCTTGAGCTCGACGTCCTGCGCATGCCAGTCCGGATGCTCGGCGCGGACGGCGGCCGCGCTCGGGTCGTCGAACGACCGCGTCTGGCTGTCGCGGACGATGTCGCGATCGCGCGCGGTCAGCGAGATGGCGGGGTCGATGAGCACGAGGCGGCGCGTCCACGACGCATCCTCCGCCGCGGCGAGGACGGATGCCGCGCCCCCGAGCGAATGGCCGATCACGAGGTCCCACGGGGCACCGTCCGCCGGGCGCGTGCCGAGGACGTCAGCCCCGTAGGCCGCGAGGCTGTAGTCGAGCGTGCGCGGTGCCGTGCCGTGCCCACGCAGGTCCACGGCATCCGCCCGCCATCCTCTTTCGGCGAGAGCGACCCCGTAACGCCACATCAGCGCGCCGTTCGAGCCGAGTCCATGGATGAGGAGCGCGCGGCGCCCGGCCGTGGGGAAGCCCCAGGACTGGCGTGGAAGGGTCACGGGGTGCGGCATGCGTTCAGCCTAGGCGCGGCGTGGCTGCGTGGACCCGGTGTCGTCAGGCGACGCCGTCCAGCGCGTCCGCGATCCTGACCAGGACAGCGGCGGCACCTTCGGCTTCGTCGTCGTCGAGCCCGTCGATGACCTCGACGATCGCCTCGTGGTGCGCGGCGAACGCCTCATCGATGCGCTGGATCGCCTCGTCGGTCGGGACGAGGAAGTGCGCGCGGCGATCGGAGGGGTGCTCGACGCGCGTCACGTAGCCACGGGTGACGAGCCGTTCGACGACGTTGGTGACCGTCGCGCTCGAGGTGTCGAGCATCACGATGAGGTCCTTCGGTCCCAGGTCGCGCTCCTCGCGCAGGCCCTGCACCAGGTACCGGAGCGCGGTGAGATCGAGGTTCGACAGCCCCGACTCGCGCAGGGCCCGCTCGGACTGGCGGCGCTCGGCGCGCCGCAGCTGGAGGATGGCCTCGCTCAGCCGCCTGCCGGCCGCCGACTGCGGCTGGGCGGCGTACAGGTGCTCGTTCTCGTGACGTACGACGTTCTGGGGCATTCGTCCTCCCCGATCTTCATTCCGACTGGATGCCTCGCGTCCGCCCTAGCATAGTCTCACATCACTTGTGACGGCTAGTGGATTACACAATCATTGTGATACATATTCACTGGGATTGACAGATGGTGGTCGATTCGCCCACCGCCGCACAGGAGGAGGAAGCCATGGCACACCTGTACTACGGAGCAGACGCTCGCCCGGCCGAGATTCCAGACCACGTGCTCGCGCACGTCAAGGTCGTCGCGGCGACGAAGCTGCGACGGGGCGAGAGCTTCATGCTGACGTGGCGTCAGGGGGAGGACGGCCCGGACGGTCGCACGTCGGTGTGGATCCAGCCGTCCATCCCGCTCCGGTTCGTCTTCGACAGCGCCGAGCCCGAGACGCTCGACCAGGAGTACCTGCGCGCGCTGGCGAACGAGGCCACGTCGAGCCGCGGCATCGTGCTGGAGTGGGACGAGGAGCGGGCCGACGCTCCGCCCGTGCGCGCGGTGGCGGCCTGACCGCGGGCCCGCGGGCTGACCGCGGGTGGTGCGGCCCGGCGGCGCGGGCCGCGCGGTCCGGTCGCGGGTCTCGCGGCCCCGTCGCTGGCCTCGCGGCCCGGCCGGCGCGGGGCGCGTAAGAATGGTGGGGTGATCTCGACGGAGCTGGCGGTGGCCCTGCGCGACGGCGGCCTGGTGTGGCATCCGCGATCCGGCGACCGGTTCCAGCTCGACGAGCCGGAGTTCGAGGCCGACGTCTTCACCGTCAGCGAGATGACGATCGAGCCGCGGGAGTACCCGACCGGGCGCATCCTCGCCTTCAACGGCACCACCGAGTGGGCGCTGGACTCGGTGGCCCTCGAGGATGCCCTGTGGCTGCCGCACGAGCACCAGCTGCGAGAGCTGCTGCGCGGGGCGTTCCGGACCCTGCGGCGCCTGCCCGACACCCACGAGGTCGAGATCGTGGTGGGCGGCGAGCGGCGGGTGTTCGAGCACCCCGAGCCCGCCGACGCCTACGCGCTCGCCGTGCTCGAGCTGCTGCGCCGCCTGGCCTGAACGGCCGGGCCGCGTCAGCCGATCGTCGTGACCGGCTCGGTGTCGGGGATCGGGCTCGCGCCCCGCACGCGCAGATCGGGCAGGCCCCGCGCGAACACGATGGCGACGAGCAGGCCGAGCGCGCAGAAGGCCGCGGCGGACGCGTATGCGGCCGTCACGCCGCCCGGGCCGTCGATGAGGATGCCGGCGACGGCCGATCCCGCCGCGGCGCCGATCAGCTGACCCGTGCCGACCCACCCGAACGCCTCGGCGGTGTCGCTGAACTTGACGCTCGCCGTCGTGACCGCCGAGAGCACGGCGAGGGCCGGCGCGATGCCGATGCCGGCCAGGAACAGGGTGGCGCCGATCCACCACACGTTCACCCAGAGCGCGGTGAGCGCGAGTCCGACGGCCACGACCGTCAGGCGCCGCGCCATCGCCCACCGGCCCATCGGCAGATGCCCGAAGGTGAGTCCGCCGGCGAGGCTGCCGATCGAGAAGACGGCGAGCACGAGTCCGGCCTCGAGTCCGCCGTGGTCGAACGTCGCCACGACGCTCGCCTCGACGGCGGCGAAGGAGCCGATGAGAAGGAAGCCGATGATCGTCGCCAGCAGGATCGGCGGACGGGTGAGGACCTTGCCGAACGACCGCTTGCTGCGCGGGATGCGCACGCGCCCGACCTCGGGGGAGAGGATGAACCAGGCGCCCCCGCCCACCAGGATCACCACGACCAGCATCAAGCCGACGACGGTGCCTGCCTGCGTCGCGACGAAGGTGATCAGCACCGGGGCCAGGATCCAGATGAACTCCTGCAGCGAGGCGTCCAGCGAGTACAGCGCGGTCAGCTGCGTGGAGTTGACCATCTTGGCGTAGATCGTGCGCACCGCGGCGACGATCGGAGGCGTCGCGGCGCCCGCGATGAACCCGAGGACGATGTACGCCGGCACCGGGACGACGAGCAGGGCGATCGCCGTGAGGGATGCCGCGGCCACCGCGGTGGTGAGGGTGAGCACCGGGCGCATGCCCCAGCGGCCCATCCAGCGGCTCGTCACCGGGCCCGCGAGCGCTTGACCGATCGAGACGGCGGCCAGCACGACCCCCGCCGCCCCGTACGAGCCGGTGATCCCCTCGATGTGGAGGAGGATCACGAGGCTGATCATCCCGTTCGGGAACCGTGCGGTCAGCTGGGCCGCGATGATGCGCGCGACCCCGGGGGTGCGAAGGAGTTCCCGGTAGCCGGCCACCCGACAACGCTACGTCAGGTGGCGACGCGCCGAGGACGCCGACGCGACACGCCGAAGGCTCTCTCCACAGGCGAATCCGATGTCGGCGCCCCTCGCTACCGTCGCGCCTGTGGACGGATGCGGCCGCGGAGCGTGAAAGCCCTGTGATCCAGGCGTTTTCCCAGGGTCGCGCGCTGTGGATGAATCCGTGGACAACCTGTGTTGTACATGGGGAGAGCGGTGGAAAATCACACCGATGTAACTACTAGCCCTTGTGGTGCTATCGAATGTCGGTACCCATATGTAGTATTGGACTCCCGGTGGGGGGTCTACCGGAAACTACGCCGGATGCCACCGGGGGAAGCACTGAGGAGACGGAATCGACATGGCGATCACGGTTTACACGAAGCCCGCGTGCGTGCAGTGCACGGCGACGTATCGAGCACTCGATTCCAAGGGGATCGAGTACGAGATCCACGACCTCTCGGAGGACCCGGCGGCCCTCGAGCAGGTCAAGGCCCTGGGTTACCTCCAGGCCCCGGTGGTCATCACCGATGAGGACCACTGGTCGGGCTTCCGTCCCGACAAGATCGACGAGCTCGCCTCGCGACTGGCGTGACATGGCCGTCGTGACGCAGGGCGTCGCGACGAGCGCCCCGCTGCTGGTCTACTTCTCGAGCGTGTCGGGCAACACCGCACGATTCGTCGAGAAGCTCGGCGCCCGAGCCGTCCGGATCCCGCTCCGTTCGACGGATCCGGGGCTCGTGGTCGACGAGCCGTACGTCCTCGTGACACCCACCTATGGCGGCGGCCAGGGGAAGGGCGTCGAGAAGGGCGCCGTTCCCAAGCAGGTGATCCGGTTCCTCAACGACGAGCGCAACCGGCGCTTCATCCGCGGAGTCATCTCCGCCGGGAACACCAACTTCGGCGAGCACTTCTGCGTCGCCGGCGACATCATCAGCCGCAAGTGCAACGTGCCGCACTTGTACCGGCTCGAGGTATTCGGCACGCCTGAAGATGTGGAACGCGTGAGCGCGGGATTGGAACGATGGTGGGAACTCTGACGGAGACCGATTTCAAGGCGGAGGCTCGCTTCGAGGGCATGGATTACCACGCCCTCAACGCCATGCTGAACCTGTACGACGCGGACGGGCAGATCCAGTTCGACGCCGACAAGCGCGCGGCGCGGGAGTACTTCCTGCAGCACGTGAACCAGAACACGGTGTTCTTCCACTCCCTCAAGGAGCGCCTGGACTACCTGGTCGAGAAGGAGTACTACGAGGGCGCCGTCCTCGAGAAGTACTCGTTCGAGTACATCCAGAAGCTCAACGACCTCGCATACTCGAAGAAGTTCCGCTTCGAGACGTTCCTCGGGGCGTTCAAGTACTACACGAGCTACACGCTCAAGACGTTCGACGGCAAGCGCTACCTCGAGCGCTTCGAGGACCGCGTCGTCATGACCGCCCTCGCCCTCGCCGACGGCGACGAGAAGCTCGCCACCGCCCTGGTGGAGGAGATCATCTCGGGTCGCTTCCAGCCGGCGACCCCCACGTTCCTCAACGCGGGCAAGGCACAGCGCGGCGAGCTCGTCTCGTGCTTCCTGCTCCGCATCGAAGACAACATGGAGTCGATCTCGCGCGGCATCAACTCGTCGCTGCAGCTGTCCAAGCGCGGCGGCGGCGTGGCGCTGCTGCTGTCGAACATCCGCGAGTCGGGTGCGCCGATCAAGCAGATCGAGAACCAGTCGTCGGGCATCATCCCGGTCATGAAGCTCCTCGAAGACAGCTTCAGCTACGCCAACCAGCTCGGCGCGCGGCAGGGTGCGGGCGCGGTGTACCTCAACGCGCATCACCCCGACATCATGCGGTTCCTCGACACCAAGCGCGAGAACGCCGACGAGAAGATCCGCATCAAGACGCTGTCGCTGGGCGTCGTCGTCCCCGACATCACGTTCGAGCTCGCCAAGAACGGCGAGGACATGTACCTCTTCTCGCCGTACGACGTCGAGCGCGTCTACGGGGTGCCGTTCGGCGACATCTCGGTCACCGAGAAGTACCGCGAGATGGTCGACGACCCGCGCATCAAGAAGACGAAGATCAACGCGCGCGAGTTCTTCCAGACCCTCGCCGAGATCCAGTTCGAGTCGGGCTACCCGTACATCATGTTCGAAGACACGGTGAACAAGGCCAACCCGATCAAGGGCCGGATCAACATGTCGAACCTGTGCTCCGAGATCCTCCAGGTCAACACGCCGACCACGTTCAACGAGGACCTGTCGTACGACCAGATCGGCAAGGACATCTCGTGCAACCTGGGCTCGCTCAACATCGCCCTCGCGATGGACGGCGGCGACCTGGCGCAGACGGTGGAGACCAGCATCCGCGCTCTCACCGCCGTGAGCGACCAGAGCCACATCCGCTCGGTGCGCTCGATCGAAGACGGCAACGACCGCTCGCACGCGATCGGCCTCGGGCAGATGAACCTGCACGGCTACCTCGCCCGCGAGCACGTCTACTACGGCTCGGAAGAGGGCGTCGACTTCACGAACATCTACTTCTACTCGGTGCTGTTCCACGCGCTGAAGGCGTCGAACACCATCGCGATCGAGCGCGGTGAGGTGTTCGACGGGTTCTGGGACTCGAAGTACGCGACCGGCGAGTTCTTCGACAAGTACATCGACCAGGAGTGGGCACCCGCGACCGACAAGGTCGCCGAGATGTTCGCCGGCCACCACATCCCGACGCAGGACGACTGGCGCGAGCTGAAGGCGTCGATCCAGCAGCACGGCATCTACAACCAGAACCTGCAGGCGGTGCCGCCGACCGGCTCGATCTCGTACATCAACAACTCGACGTCGTCGATCCACCCGATCGCGGCGAAGATCGAGATCCGCAAGGAGGGCAAGCTCGGCCGCGTCTACTACCCGGCGGCGTTCATGACGAACGACAACCTGGAGTACTACCAGGACGCGTACGAGATCGGCTACGAGAAGGTCATCGACACCTACGCCGCCGCCACCCAGCATGTCGACCAGGGACTGTCGCTCACGCTGTTCTTCAAGGACACCGCGACCACGCGCGACATCAACAAGGCCCAGATCTACGCCTGGCGCAAGGGCATCAAGACGATCTACTACATCCGCCTCCGCCAGATGGCGCTCGAGGGCACGGACATGAGCGAGTGCGTCAGCTGCACCCTCTGACCCCCGGTCGTTGAGCGAGCTTGCGAGACGAAACGTTTTCGGAGAAGAAGGAAAGATGAGCGAGAAGCTCCAGCTCCTGGACCACGTCCAGGCCATCAACTGGAACAGGATCCAGGACGACAAGGACCTCGAGGTGTGGAACCGCCTCGTGAACAACTTCTGGCTGCCCGAGAAGGTGCCGCTGTCCAACGACATCCAGTCGTGGAACACGCTCACCCCCGAGGAGCAGACCCTCACGATGCGGGTGTTCACCGGCCTGACCCTGCTCGACACCATCCAGGGCACGGTCGGCGCGGTGTCGCTGATCCCCGATGCGCTCACCCCTCACGAGGAGGCCGTCTACACGAACATCGCGTTCATGGAGTCGGTGCACGCCAAGTCGTACTCGTCGATCTTCTCGACGCTGTGCTCGACGAAGGAGATCGACGAGGCGTTCCGCTGGTCGATCGAGAACCCGAACCTTCAGAAGAAGGCTCAGATCGTCATGGAGTACTACCGGGGCGATGAGCCGCTCAAGCGCAAGGTCGCGTCGACCCTGCTCGAGTCGTTCCTGTTCTACTCGGGCTTCTACCTGCCGATGCACTGGTCGAGCCGCGCCAAGCTCACCAACACGGCCGACCTGATCCGCCTCATCATCCGTGACGAGGCCGTCCACGGCTACTACATCGGCTACAAGTTCCAGCGCGGGCTCGAGAAGGTCGACGAGGCGACCCGCAACGACATCAAGGACTACACGTTCTCGCTGCTGTACGAGCTCTACGACAACGAGGTGCAGTACACGCAGGACCTCTACGACGGCGTCGGCCTCACCGAGGACGTCAAGAAGTTCCTGCACTACAACGCCAACAAGGCCCTCATGAACCTGGGGTACGAGGCGATGTTCCCCTCGACCGTCACCGACGTGAACCCGGCGATCCTGTCGGCCCTCTCGCCGAACGCCGACGAGAACCACGACTTCTTCTCGGGGTCGGGCTCGTCGTACGTCATCGGCAAGGCCGAGGCGACGGAGGACGAGGACTGGGACTTCTAGAAGCTCCAGAACACGCTTCGCCCGTATTGGGCGGCTGAGAGGCCCGGACCCGCAGGATTCTGCGGGTCCGGGCCTCCTCTCCGATCGGGATCATCGGGTGCTCGGCTGCCGAGGCGCCGACGACCCCGAGCTGCCAGCCGCGCTGGTGTCGCGCGGCTCCTCCTGACGCATCCCGGCATCCGCGGCGCGTCCCGACAGCAGGTCGGGGATCAGCGGTCCAGGACCTGCTTGGGCGAGACGCCGTACGCGTCGGCGAAGTACCCGGCGAATCGGCTCGGAGACAGGAACCCCCATCGTCGGCTGATGTCGCGCACCGTGTCTCCGCGGGTGGGGTCTCCGAGACGGAGGTCTTCGTAGGCTGCCTGCAGCCGCACGTTGCGCAGATAGGTCCTCGGTGGCGTCTGGTCGATCTCCCTGGCGCGGAACGCGGTGGTCAACTCCCTGACCGAGGTTCCCGCGGCCGCCGCGACGTCGAGCACCGTGATGGGCAGCGACGCGTGCGCGTGCATGAAATCGACGGCTTCGCGGTGGATCCGAGCCAGGCGCTCTATCGACGCCCGCCGCTGGACCGGGTCGCCCACGAGTCGGAAAGAGTCGAGGGCGGTGACGGCGAGGAGCCGGTAGACGGTCGTGCGGACCATGTCGTCGTGCAGTCGACCGGCGCGCTGGAGGTTCTCGGCGACGTCGAGCACGGAAAGAACCGTGGCCCCCGCCCGCGGGCTCGCCGGGTGTGCTCCGTCGAACGCCAGGGCCAGGTCGTCCTGCCCGTACAGCACACGGGCGGTCTCCGCGAGGGCGGCGGGCTCCAGGATGACGGCGCGGTTGCAGGTCGGCTGGAAGAACGTCTCGTAGCGGGTGTTCGGCTGGAACAGCACCGGTGCGGACGACAGGTCGCCGTCTTCGTCGCCCGTGTGCCAGCCGACCGGGGTCGAGCTGGTGCCGATCACGAACTGGTCGCTCTCGCCGGCGCACCCATACGATCCCGCGGATCGCGTGATCGAGATCTGGAACCGATCGTCCCCGACCACGAGCTGAGCGAGCACACCGAACCCCGTGCTCATCTTCACGGGGCCGTACACCCCCGTGAGATGCTGCTCGGTCCGGTCCGGGTCGTCGAGATCGAGGACCCTCTCGAGATAGGCGGGCGACATCACAACCTTCCTGCGACCGTCGCTGCGGCGACGACTTCCGCCCAGCGTGCCCCCGCATCGGGCATGGGTCAATCCCACCGACGCGGGGCCACGCTCGCGCTGATGATGACGGATGCCGGGGGCCGCGGCATCCGTCATCATCTCGTCGAGACGAACCTCTCGAAGTCGCGTAATAGAACCGACGTCGCGGTGTCTCTTGAGTGGGGGGATTGCGCCGGAGCCCCGGTCCGGCACCCCGGCCGCGAGTCCCGAGCTTGTGGCTACCGGGGGAGCCGGCATTCTCGCGTCGGCCCCCCGGTCAATCTCCGGCCTGCGCCGCGGTGTTCCCGCGTGCGGCCGCGAGCTCCCTGGAGTCACGCGAAGCGCGTGAAATCGCGGGCGGACAGGTGACACGCGGCCACCGCGTTCCCTACAGTGGCCACATCGGCACCGGGCTGTGGGAGTCCGGGCCCAGCGCGGGGGAAGGGGTTGACCGTGGAGAGCAGCACGAGCCCGAGCAGCGAGTCCGGGCGCGCCGTCGCCGCGCCCGGTCGCCCGCCGGCGGCACCCGTCACCCGCGGGACCCTGGTGTGGTTCGGCCTGGGGTTCGTCCTCCTGTCGTTCTTCGCCGCCTTCCTCGGCTCGTGGCTCGCACGCTCGGTCGACACCGCCGAGGCGGTCCCCGCCCCCGCGCCGTCGCAGTCCGAGACCGTGGCGCCCGAGTACGAGGAGGCGCTGGCCGAGATCCTGCCCGCGGGCTCTGCCGTCAGGGCGGGGTCGGGCGTGCCCGAGGCGGGCAAGGGCTACGAGGGCGACGTCTACATCGACATCCTGACCGCCGACGTCTACTACTTCGAGGACGGGGAGTGGACCCACGTCGGCAACATCCGTCAGTCGGCGGCCGAGAACCTCACCGGCGAGCAGGGGCCGGCCGGGGCGCAGGGAGCTGCGGGGCCGCAGGGGCCGACGGGAGAGGCGGGCGCGCCCGGCGCGCCCGGAACGCCCGGGACGCAGGTCGCCCTCGGGACGTCCGCGCCCGCGGATGAGACGTGCACCGCCGACGGAGACATCTACATCGACACCGCCGCGGTGGAGTTCTACGAGTGCCAGGCCGGGGAGTGGGTGCTCTTCGGACCGACGACCGAGCCGACGCCCGAACCCGAGCCGACGGAGTGACTCGGCGCCGCTACGACCGGCGCGTCGAGGCGGTGACGGTGAACTTGGCGTTGCGTGCGACCTGGCGCGTCGGTCCGACGTGGCGCTCCAGCGCGGGGCGGTAGCGCAGGGCGGAGTTCCACACCGTCCACAGCTCGCCGCCCGGTCGCAGGACGCGCGCGGCGTCGGCGAACATGCGGGGTGCGATGCCCTCGTGCACGGCGGAACCGGAGTGGAACGGCGGGTTCAGCGCGATGAACGACGCGCTCTCGTAGGGTCGTGACCCGAGCATGTCGTCACGGACGACCTCGACACGGTCGGCGACCCCGTTGGCGATCGCGGTCGCCCGCGCGGAGGCGACCGCGGCGGCCGACTGGTCGCACGCCACGATCCGCAGCGCGGGTTCGCGGAGCGCCAGCGTCGCGCCGACGACGCCGGTGCCGCACGCGAAGTCGATGACATCCCCGCCGCTGGTGACGAGCTCGGGCAGCTGTGCGAGGAGGAATCGCGTGCCGATGTCGATCGACGTCCCGGCGAAGGCACCCCCGAACGCGCAGACGACGAGCCCGTCGTGCGTCTCACGCCGGGGCGCGGGATCGGCTCCGCCCCGCGCGCCGCGGACCACGAGCACGCGCGACTTCTGACGCGCGTGCGTGACGTCCAGTCGCACGAAAGAGTCGCGCAGCACGTCGTTCATCGCGAGCGTCATGTGCTTGACCCGCCCGCCGGCGAAGACCACGACGTCCGGCTCGGCGTGCGCCGCGATGAGCTGCGCGATGTCGCGCAGCGCGTCGAGCGACCGCGGCAGCCGCAGGAGGACGACGCGCGCGCCGCGCACGAGGTCCTCCGACAGCGGCAGCGACGCGAAGGCGCCGGTGAGTGCCGCGCGGTGCGCGTTGGCGGCGAGGGCGCGCTCGCCCGTGAGCGGATCCTGGTGGACGCGGATGCCGCTTCCGCCGTCGGCGGCGGCACTCAGGGTGAGCGCCCCGTAGCCGTCTCCGATCACGACCAGCTCGCCGGGGGCGGCCTCGCGCCGCGCGGACACGGACTCGTCGAGCAGCAGCCGGTCGGCGGCATCCGATGCGACGAGATCGGGAGCCTCGACGTCGGGCCACCGCCGCAGGTCGTCGAGCGAGAACGTCACCGTCCCACGCTACCGGGGCGGTGCGTGCGAAGGCGGTGCGGCCGCACCCGCGAATGCGCACCGGATCCAGACGGCGGGTCTAGCATTCAGAGGTGTCCGAGCGCCCGTTCAGCCCCGTCATCTCGCTGCTCACCGTGGCCGCCGTCTGGGACGCGCACCTGGGCGCCCAGTTGCGCGACCTCGGACTCACGACGCGCAAGTACGGACTCTTGGCCCACATCGACGCCACACCGGGCATCTCGTTCAGCGAGCTCGCCCGGCGGTCGCAGATCACGGTCCAGTCGGCGCATGCCGCCGTGCAGACGCTGGTCGCTGACGACCTCGTCGCCGACGCGACGGCGCACGCCGGTGCGGCGTCCGACCTGCGGGTGACGGCGCGGGGAAGCGACGTGCTGCAGGCTGCTGAACGACGGCTGGCGGCGCTCGACGCGAATCTCACCGCGGGCGCGCCGGGCCTGGCCCGCGCGCTGGAGGGACTGCACGAGGAGCCGTTCGGCCTGGACCGCGGCTCGCTCGGCACGGGAGCCGGTCCGAACCGCTGATTCCTTCAGGTAGCCTGAAGGTGTGTTCCGAAATCCCCATCACCTCTTCCGTGCGCTCGCGATCGCCGAGGCGATCTCGTGGACGCTCCTCATCGCGGGCCTGATCGCGCGGGCGCTCACCGGCTGGTCTTTCGGGGTCACCGCGGGTGGCGGCATCCACGGCTTCATCTTCCTGTCGTACGGGGCGACGGTGATCCTGGTCGCGCTCAACAACCGCTGGCGCGTGGGCGCGACTCTCGTCGCGCTCGTTAGCGCCATCATCCCCTACGCGACCATCCCGGCCGAGCTGTGGCTGCAGCGCACCGGACGACTCGCGGGCGCCTGGCGCCTCGACCCGACCGACGACCCGCGCGACGCCACCTGGTACGACCGGACGATGCGCTGGTTCCTGCGCCGCCCGTGGGTGCTCGCCGGGCTCATCGCCCTGGCAGTCGTCGCTCTCTTCGTCGCCCTGCTGATCATCGGTCCCCCCGGCGGACGCGACTGACGCGCCGACCGCGGCCGGAGGGGCGCGACGGGTGCGCCGAACCGCAGCCGGACGGGCGCGGCAGACGCGCCGGTTGCGCAGCGCGTCCGGCGCGTCCGTCGCTGCTCAGTCCCGCGGCGGCAGCTGCTGCAGCGTCCAGGTGTTGCCGTCGGGATCGTCGAAGGTGACGAAGCGGCCCCACGCCTGCTCGTCGACGCCCTGCGCGTCGAGGCCCTGCGTCCGCAGGTGCGCCAGCGCCTCGTCGGCGTCGGGCACCACGACCTGGATCGTGTTCTGCTGCCCCGGCTCGAGCGTGCCGCCGAGGCCGGTGCCGAAGGCGATCGAGCAGGCCGAGCCGGGCGGCGTCATCTGCACGAAGCGGAGCCCTTCGAAGGGCACCTGGTCGTGGTCGGCGTGGAAGCCGATGCGCTCGTAGAACTCCTTCGCGCGGTCGACGTCGCTGACCGGCACGAAGATGAGCTCGATCTTCCAGTCCATGGGCATCCCTCTCGTCGGTGAATCGGGCCCCCTCCATCGCTCACGCTACGCCCGGGGTCCGACAATCGGCGGGGTCGGCGTCGATCCGGGAATACCTGCGCGGTTCCTCCGTTGAACTTGACAACGCCTGTATCAAGTTCAAAACTTGATGCCGATCCACTCAAGTTTCAGGAGAGATGGAATGCCCGAAGACTTCACCCCCCAGGCCGCCGGCGACGGAAGCTCGTTCGACGAGTTCCTGGCCCGCTACCTCGCGGGGGAGCGCGCCCGTGCGGAGCGCTCGATCGACCTCAGCCGCTTCCTGGGCGCCCGCACCCAGCAGCTTCTCCAGCGCGCCGGCAAGTACGCGCTCGACCGGGGCCAGCATGAGCTCGACGCCCTCCACGTGCTGCGCGTCCTGGTGGCCGAGGCCCCGGCGCGCGACGCGGTGCGCCGCATCGGTGCGGACGCCGACGCGATCGTGCGCGCCACGGAGGAGCGCCTGCCCGCGCCCGCTGCGGCGGCCGACGTCGACGGTGCCGTGGTCACCTCGTCCGTGCAGCGCGCGCTCTTCCACGCCTACCAGGTCGCCCGGTCGTCCGGTTCCACGTATGTCGACCCGGAGCATCTGTTCTTCGCGCTCGTGCTCGCGCAGGACACCCCGGCCGGGCAGGTGCTGGCACGCGCCGGCGTCACCGCCGAGGCGCTGACGCAGGGCGCGCGCGAGACCGTATCGCCCTCGAACGCCCCCGCGACGGACGAAGCGGATGCCGCGGCATCCGACACTCCGATGCTCGACACCTACGGCACCGACCTCACCGCGCGCGCCCTGGACGGCGAGCTCGACCCCGTGATCGGCCGCGCCGACGAGATCGAGCAGACGATCGAGATCCTCAGCCGCCGCACGAAGAACAACCCCGTGCTCGTCGGCGAGGCCGGTGTCGGCAAGACAGCGATCGTCGAGGGCCTCGCCCAGGCGATCGTCGAGGGCGCCGTGCCCGAGCAGCTGCTCGGCAAGCGCGTGGTGGCCCTCGACCTCCCGGCGATGCTGGCGGGCACCCGCTATCGCGGGGACTTCGAGGAGCGCCTGACCAAGACGATGGACGAGATCGCCGACCGCAAGGACGAGCTCATCGTCTTCATCGACGAGGTGCACACCGTGGTGGGTGCCGGCGGCGCCGGTGACGGCGGCATGGACGCCGGCAACATCCTGAAGCCGCGCCTCGCCCGCGGCGAGCTGCACCTGGTGGGCGCGACGACCCTCAAGGAGTACCGCGTCATCGAGAAGGACCCCGCCCTCGAGCGGCGGTTCCAGCCCGTGCGTGTCGGCGAGCCGTCGGTCGAGGACGCCGTGCTGATCCTGCACGGCCTGAAGCCGGCCTACGAGGAGCACCACGGCATCGTGTACACCGACGAGGCGCTGCGCGCGGCCGTGGAGCTCAGCGACCGGTACCTCACCGAGCGCGTGCTGCCCGACAAGGCCATCGACCTCATCGACCAGGCGGGTGCCCGGCTGCGGCTGCGGCTCGGCGCGCGCGCCGAGGGACTGAGCAGCCGGCGGATCAGCGGGCTCATCGAGCGCCTCGCGACGCTCGAGGCCGACAAGAACGCCGCCGTCTCGGCCGAGCACTACGAAGAGGCCTCGCGCATCCGCGACCAGATCGCCGACGTGCAGGAGCAGCTGGACCGCGCGACCGCGCCGAGCCAGGGGATCTCGCGCGAAACACAGGGCGATGCCCTCGGTCTCGGCGAGAATCCCCGGGTTCGGGATGCCGGCACCCCCGCGGCGGTCGTCGACGAGGCACAGATCGCCGCCGTGATCAGCCGGGCCACCGGCATCCCGGTGAACCGGCTCACCGAGACCGAGCGCGAGCGCCTCGCCGCCCTCGAGGACGAGCTGCACGATCGCGTGATCGGGCAGCACGACGCCGTGACCGCCGTCGCCAAGGCCGTGCGCCGCAGCCGCACCGGCATGGGCGACGCCCGCCGGCCCGTGGGCTCGTTCCTCTTGCTCGGCCCGACCGGGGTGGGCAAGACCGAGCTCGCCAAGGCGCTGGCCGGGTCGCTCTTCGACGACGACACCGCGGTGATCCGGTTCGACATGAGCGAGTTCGGCGAGCGGCACACCGTGTCGCGTCTCGTCGGCGCCCCTCCCGGATACGTCGGCTACGACGAGGCCGGACAGCTCACCGAGCGTGTGCGGCGCAACCCGTACTCGATCGTGCTCTTCGACGAGATCGAGAAGGCGCACCCCGACGTGTTCAACCTGCTGCTGCAGGTGCTCGATGACGGGCGCCTGACCGACGGCCAGGGCCGCACGGTCGACTTCCGCAACACCGTGATCGTGATGACCTCCAACCTCGGCTCGGAGTTCCTCGCCTCCCGCGGCGGCGCGATCGGCTTCCTCGCCGACGGCGGCGGGTCGACCGGCTTCGGCTCGGAGAAGGACCTGCGCGACCGCGTGTTCAGCAAGCTCCGCGAGGCGATGCGGCCGGAGTTCCTCAACCGCATCGACGAGATCGTGCTGTTCCGCAAGCTCGAGAAGCCGCAGCTGCAGAGCATCGTGCGCCTGCTGCTCGGGGCGTCCGACGCCCGCCTCGCCCAGCGCGAGGTGTCGCTGGTGGTGACCGACTCGGCCGTCGCCTGGCTCGCCGACAACGGCTACGAGCCCGAGTACGGCGCCCGCCCGCTGCGGCGCCTCATCCAGCGCGAGGTCGACGACCGCATCGCCGACCTGTTCGTCACGGGTGCGCTCGTGGACGGCGGGACGGTGACGGTGGATGCCGCGGCCGACGCGCTGACGGTGGTTTCGGGTTCGCCCTTCGCCCAGGCCGCCTGACCCGCTCAAACCCCGCTCACCTGTCGCGATCTGCCGCCCGTGCCGGCAGGTTGTGACAGGTGAGCTTCGGGGGCGCCGGCCGTCGGGCGTGGTGCTCCGGCACGGGTCAGGGCTGCAGCATCCCCTTCAGCGTCCGGGCGTTGCGGACGGCGTTGCCCTCGCCGTCGTTGTTGAAGTAGGCGAAGACCTCGTGCCCGCCGGCCTCCCATTCCCCGATGCGGTCGGCCCACCACCTCAGGTCGTCGTCCGAGTACGAGCCGGCGTACAGATGCTGCGTGTCGGGGCCGTGCAGCCGCACGTACACGAGGTGGGTGGTCGCGCGGAGGATGCACGGGAGGTGCGCCCCGCTCATGACGCAGTACGCGGCCGCGTGCCGCTCCAGCATCGCGAACACCGCCTCGTCGTGCCACGACGGGTGCCGGAACTCGATCGCCGGCCGCGTCCAGTCCGGCAGCACCGTGAGGAAGTGGTCGAGCAGCCCATCGTCACGCTCGAGGCTCGGATGCAGCTGCACGATGAGCGGTCCCCGTTTGCCATCGAGGGCGTGCAGGCCGCGGGTGATGCGCTCGATCCAGACCTCGGGATCGCGCAGCCGGCGTGCGTGGGTGAGGCCGCGCGAGGCCTTGACGGCCATCTCGAATCCGTCGGGGAGGCGATCGCGCCACGCGGCGTACCGGGCGTCGGCGGGCCAGCGGTAGAAGCTGCCGTTGAGCTCGACGGTGTCGAACTCGGCCGTGTACTGGTCGAGCCAGGTGCGCTGGTCGCCGCGATAGATCACGCCGCGCCAGTGGGGGTAGATCCACCCCGAGGTCCCGATCCGAGCCATGGCCCCAGCGTGGGCGACGCCGGCCCGGAGCGGCACGGGGTTGCACCGCCGCCGCGTCCGCGATAGCCCCGCCAGGATGCGACTGTCGGCGACCGCTGACAGAGTGGGTCCATGGCGCGCATCGGAGCGATCTTCAACCCCTACACGCACACCCCCGACGAGTTCCGCGATGCGGTGCTGGCGGCCGAGTCCGCGGGCCTCGGGGAGCTGTGGATCTGGGAGGACTGCTTCCGGCAGTCGGCCTTCGCCGCCGCGTCCGCGGCGCTGGCCTGGACCGACGCGCTGCGCGTCGGGATCGGCATCGCGCCGATGCCACTGCGCAACGTCGCGGCGACGGCCATGGAGATCGCGACGATCGAGCGGCTGTTCCCCGGCCGGCTGCTGCCGGGGGTGGGCCACGGCGTGCTCGACTGGATGGGACAGGTCGGCGCGAGGGCCGCCTCGCCGCTGACCCTCATGCGCGAGTACGTGCCCGCGCTGCGCGCACTGCTCGCCGGCGACGAGGTGACGGTGCCGGGCCGCTACGTCGGCCTCGATGCCGTGCGCCTGGACTACCCGCCGGTGACACCGCCGCTCGTCTACGCGGCCGCCGAGGGCCCCAAGACGCTGCGCCTCAGCGGCGAGGTCGCCGACGGCACCGTGCTCGACAGCGGACACACCGCCGAGGAGTACGCCACGGCGACCGCGTCGATCCGCGATGCCCGCGCGCAGGCGGGGCGCGGTGAGGCGCACGACATCGTGGCGTACGTCGTGACGGCGTTCGGCGCCGACGCCGAGGCGCGCGCGACAGCCGACGTCGGCGACAAGCCCGATCCGGCGTCGCGGGCGCTGTGGGGCGAGCCGGACCGCGTCGCCGCCGAGGCGCAGCGGTTCTTCGCGGCGGGCGTCGACGACGTCGTCCTGCTCCCCGCCTCGCGCGGCGACATCGCCGAGTTCTACCGCTCGGCCGCCGAGGTCGCACGCCTGGTGCGGGGCGACGCCGCATGACCGCCGTCCTCTCTCTCGGCATCGCGGCGGCCGGCGGTTCCGAACTCGCCGCGCGCATCGCTCCCGCCGCCGAGGCCGCGGGGCTCCATGCGCTGTGGGTCAACGACACGCCGGGGCATGATGCGCCGGCGCTGCTCGCGGTCGCCGCCGACGTGACGGAGCGCCTCGTGCTCGCCACGGGCGTGCTGCGCGTCGACCGGCGCACCGCGAGCGACATCGCGGCCGCGGCGGCCGCGCTCCCGCAGGACCGCCTCGTCCTGGGGATCGGATCCGGGCAGCTGCGCGTCGGCGCCGTCGACGCCGTGACGGATGCCGCCGCCGACCTGCGCGCCGCCACCCGGGCGCGCGTCGTGGTCGGAGCGCTCGGCCCGAGGATGCGGCGGGCGGGGGCCGCGGCATCCGATGGACTCCTCCTCAGCTGGCTGACGCCCGAGGCGGCCGCCGCGCAGACGGCGGAGGCGCACGAGCTAGCGCCCCGCGCGCACGTCGCGCTCTACGTGCGGGCGGCCACCGACCCCGCCGCGGTCGCCGCGCTCGAGGAGGAGACGGCGCGTTACGCCGGGTACCCGGCCTACGCCCGCAACTTCGCGCGGCTGGGAGTGGATCCCGCGACCACCGTGATCCGCCCCGCCGAGCTGCGCGAGCGCATCGCGGCCTACCGGGGTGCGGCCGACGAAGTGGCGCTGCGGATGATCACGCCGCACGGCGGCGTCGACGAGCACCTCCGGTTCATCGACGCGGTCGCGGAGGCCGTCGCGTGATCCGGCTGATCGCGCGTGCGGCGCTCGCGGCGCTGCTGCTCGCCGCCGGGGTGTCTCACCTCACGTGGGGGCGCCGCGGCTACCGGATCGTCGTGCCCGACTGGGCGACGCGCCTGCTGCGCACCGACAAAGACACCATCGTGGTCGCCTCGGGGGTGGTCGAGATCATGCTCGGCGGTGCGCTGGTCGCGCTGCCGGCCGAGCGGCGCCGCGTCGGATGGGTGGTCGCCGCGTTCTTCGTCGCCGTCTTCCCGGGCAACGTGCACCAATGGCGCACGCGGCGATCTGCGCCGATGCTCGAGACCGACCGTGCCCGGCTCCTCCGGCTCCTGCTCCAGCCGGTGCTCGTGGCCTGGGCGCTGTGGAGCACGTTCGACGCTCGCCGGCGCGCCCGGTGAGCCAGCCGCGCGCCGTCATCGCGGGTGCCTCCGGCTTCGTCGGCACGGCGCTCGTCGCGGCGTTCACCGACGACGGCTACGAGGTGCGCACCATCGGACGGCCCGGCGGCGGCGCCGACGTGGCATGGAGCGACCGGGACGGCGTGCGGCGCCTGGTCGACGGCGCGGCGGTGCTCGTGAACCTCGCCGGCACGTCGGTCAACCGCCGGTACACCGACCGCAACCGCGACGACATCCTGCGCTCGCGTGTCGAGACGACCCGCCGGCTCCGCGAAGCGGTGACGGATGCCGCGGCCCCACCGCCGGTGTGGCTCAATGCCAGCACCGCCACGATCTACCGCTACGCACTCGACCGGCCGCAGACCGAGGCCGACGGGGAGCTGGGACAGGGGTTCTCGGTCGACGTCGCGCGCACGTGGGAGGACGAGTTCTTCCGCGGCGAGCTGCCGGCGACACGGCGTGTGGCGCTGCGGATGGCGATCGTCATCGGCGACGGTCCCGCGACGCGCGTGCTCCTGCGGCTGGCGCGGCTCGGGCTCGGGGGACCCCAGTACGACGGCTGGTGGTTTCCGCGCCGCCGCTACCGCGGCATCGGGCCGGCGCCCACGGGCGATGGCCGCCCGCCGTGGCATCGCTCGCGCGGGCGCCAGCGATTCAGCTGGATCCACCTCGACGACGTGGTGGGCGCGGTCCGCTTCGTCCGGGACCGCGACGACATCGCCGGGCCCGTGAACCTGGCGGCACCCGCCGCGAGCGACAACCGCACGCTCATGGCGACCCTGCGACGCGTCACGGGCGCGCCGGTCGGTCTGCCGGCATGGCGGTTCATGCTGGAGCCGGCGATGTGGGTGCTGCGCACCGAGCCGGAGCTCGTCCTCAAGAGCAGGTGGGCGCAGCCCGCCGCGCTCACCGCCGCCGGCTACGTGTTCGTGCAGCCCGACCTGGAGCGCGCGCTGCGCGATGCGGCGCACATAGCGAGGGGAGCGCGTGTCGGCACCTGATGCGACAATGCGGGAGTGCTGCTGAACGAGCTGGTGGAGGCGACCGAGACGGTCGCCGCCACGTCGTCGCGTCTGGCGAAGATCGCCGCGCTCGCGACCGTGCTGCGCGGGCTCGACGCCGACGAGGTCCCGGTGGCGATCGGCTTCCTCACCGCCAGCCCCCGGCAAGGGCGGCTGGGCGTCGGCTGGCGCAGCCTGGGCGGCCTCGACGTC
The DNA here is from genome assembly GCF_033548675.1 of Microbacterium sp. M3. Taxonomy (NCBI): domain Bacteria; kingdom Bacillati; phylum Actinomycetota; class Actinomycetes; order Micrococcales; family Microbacteriaceae; genus Microbacterium; species Microbacterium sp. M3. Next base: position 205,406 of record NZ_JAWTZT010000001.1, on the reverse strand, counting down.
GCGCACGCCCGCGAGCCGGGGCTCACGGTCCTCGACGTCGATGCCGCCCTGACCCGGCTCGCGGCGACCGACGGCGCGGGGTCGGTGAGCGCGCGGCGGACGGAGCTCGACACGCTCGCCGCGGCCGCGACCGCCGCCGAGTGGGACTTCGTGGCGCGGGTCATCCTCGGCGAGCTGCGCACCGGGGCCCTCGAGGGCGTGCTGCTGGATGCCGTGGCCAAGGCGTCCGGGCGGGAGGCCGCGACCGTCCGGCGCGCGGCCATGCTGTCGGGCGACCTCGGCGAGACGGCGCGCCTGGCACTGTTCGGCGAGCCGGAGGACCTCGCGTCGGTCGGGCTGGAGGTCGGGCGCGGTGTGCTGCCGATGCTCGCGTCGACCGCGGGCTCGGCGACCGAGGCCGTGGCCCTGCTCGGGGGAGCGGCGTCGGTCGAGTACAAGCTCGACGGCGCGCGCGTCCAGGTGCATCGCGACGGCGACGCGGTGCGGGTCTTCACGCGCAGTCTCGCCGACATCACCCACCGCGTCCCCGAGATCGTCGACGCCGTGCGGGCGCTGCCGGCGGAGCGCGTGATCCTCGACGGGGAGACGCTGTCGCTCGACGAGGACGGCGCGCCCCGGCCGTTCCAAGACACCATGGCGAGGTTCGGTTCCGAGGCCGCCGCCGCCGTCGCCCTGCGTCCGTGGTTCTTCGACATCCTCCACCTCGACGGGCGCGACCTGATCGACGAGCCGCTGTCGACCCGCCTCGAGATGCTCGAACGGGTCGCCGGTGACGCGCGCATGCCCGGCGTGGTCACCGACGACCCCGTCCGGGCCGAGGAGTTCTCGCGCGAGGCGCTGGCGGCCGGCCACGAGGGCGTGATGGTCAAGGGCATCGACTCGCCCTATGCCGCGGGGCGGCGCGGAAAGAGCTGGCTCAAGGTCAAGCCGGTGCTCACCTACGATCTCGTCGTGCTCGCGGTGGAGTGGGGCTCGGGTCGGCGCACCGGCAGGCTGTCGAATCTGCACCTCGGGGCGCGCGACCCCGAGGGTGAGTTCGGCGAACCGGGCGGGTTCGTAATGGTCGGCAAGACCTTCAAGGGGCTGACCGACGCGACGCTGAAGTGGCAGACCGAGCACTTCCCGACCATCGAGACCCATCGCTCGTCGTACGCCGTGCACGTGCGACCAGAGACCGTCGTCGAGATCGCGATCGACGGCGTGCAGCGGTCGACCCGGTACCCCGGCGGCGTGGCGCTGCGCTTCGCGCGCGTGAAGGGCTACCGCCCCGACAAGCGCGTGGACGAGGCCGATACGATCCAGACCCTGCGCGCTCTGCTGCGCGGCTGATCCGGGCGTGCGCGGGGGCCGCCGCGCAGCGACCCGCGCGACCCCCGTCGCGGGCCGTCGCCCCGGGCCAACGCCCCGGGGCCAACGCGCCGGGCCGCCCGGGCCGCCGCCTCGGCGCTCAGCGCCGCGCCACGACGTAGCGGTGCTCGGGGCGCCCGGTGCTTCCGTAGCGCAGCCGCACCTCCACCTGGCCGCGCGCCGCCAGTGCGGCGAGATGCCGCTGTGCGGTCGCCCGCGAGATGCCGACGCGATCGGCGACTTCGGCCGCCGACGCCTCCTCGTCGCCGAGGCCGTCGAGGATCAGCTGCTCGGTCGCCGAGCGCGACGCCGTCGCGGGCTCCGCCCCGCCGTGCAGGATCGACAGCGACCGGTCGATCTGCTCCTGCTCGAGCGGCCGGTCGCCGCCGAGCACGTTGCGCATGCGCGCGTACCGGTCGAGGCGATCGGCGAGCGTCCGCGCCTCGAACGGCTTGGTCAGGTAGACAAGCGCACCGACGCGCAGCGCACGACGCACGGTCGCGGCATCCGTCGCCGCCGACAGCACGAACGCGTCGACATCGACCGAGGCGACGAAGTCGACGCCGTCGCCATCGGGCAGGAACGCGTCGACGAGCAGCAGGTCGGGGGTGTGTGCGCGCACGGCTTGACGCGCGGCGCCGAGGGTGTGCACCGGGTCCAGGGCGACGAACCCGGGTCGCCCGGCGACGACGTCGCGGTGGAGGCCGGCGACGCGGAAGTCGTCGTCGACCACGAGGACGCGGATCGGGGTGCTCATCGGGGTTCCTCTCGGTCGGATCCGTCGCCGTCGGGCTCGCGGAGCGCGTGCGGGATGCGTGCGCCGAACACCGCGCCGGCTGCTTCGCCCCCCGCGTCGATGACCCACACGTCGCCGCCGTGCCGCCGCGCCAGGTCGCGCGACAGCGGCAGCCCGTAGCCATGGCCGTGGACCGCGTCGGCCGAGGCCGAGGGGGACGCCGGGCCGTCACCGCCCGAGAACGGGTCGGCGCCGGCGGGAAGGCCCGGGCCGGAGTCGGCGACGGTGACGACCAGCTCGCCCCGGTCGCCGAGGAGCGCGAGCTCGACCCAGCCGGGAGAGGACTCCGCCGCCGAAACGGCGGCGCGGACCGCGTTGTCGACGAGGTTGCCGAGGATCGCGGCGACGTCCTCGGGCTCTGCGACCTCGCCCAGCAGCAGGGTGTCATCCGAGACGCGCAGCGCGACGCCGCGCTCGCGTGCCGACATCGACAGGGCGCCGACGAGCGACTGCAGGAACGGATCCGGCAGCCGCTCGATCCCCTCGACGGCGAAGTCGACGGAGCCGCGCGAGGTCAGGTCGCCGAGGAACGCGCGCGCGTCGTCCGTGCGGCCGGCGTCGAGGAGCCCGGTGGCGACGTGCAGACGGTTCGCGAACTCGTGCCGCTGCACGCGCAACGCCTCCGTCATGGCGCGCACCGTCTCGAGCCGGCCAGCCAGCGCCTCGATGTCGGTGCGGTCGCGCACCACGACGACACGGCCGAGGGAGCGTTCGTCGCGGAGGACCGGCCGCACCTCGATGTACAGCACGCGATCGGCGACCACCGCCTCGACGCCCCCGCCCGCCGCGTCCTTGCCGGTCCCGACGCCGTCGCGCATCGCCTCGAGCACGGTGCCGGCCAGGCCGAGCGCCTCGACGGTGCGGCCGACGGGAGCCTTTAGTCCCAGCATCCGCTCCGCCGCGCGGTTGCACACGCGCACGACGCCCGCGGTGTCGATGGCGATGACCCCGTCGCCGACGCCGTCGAGGACGGCGGCCTGATTCTGCACGAGCGCGACGAGCTCCTCGGGCTGCAGGCCCAGCGTCTGCCGTTCGAAGCGGCGGCGCAGCAGCAGCGTGGCCAGGGTGGCGAGCACCAGCGCCCCCGCGGCAGCGACGGCGATCGTGGTCACGAGTGCGGGCAGGTCGTCGAACACGCTCGCGCGCTCGAAGCCCACGCTCACCTCGCCGACGGGGCGCTCGCCGTCCGGCGGCAGGATGGGCACCTTCGCGCGCGCGGACTCGCCGAGCGTGCCGGTCTCCCAGTCGACGACCTCGTTGCCCTCGAGCACCTCGGCGAACGGCGTCGACACGACCTGCCCGAGCAGGTCCTGATTCGGATGGGCGAGCCGGATGCCGTGGTCGTCGGTGATGACGACGAACAGCGCGTCGGTGCGCTCGGCGACGGCGATGGCGACCTGCTGCAGCGCCCCGTCGCGCAGGTCCTCGTCGTCGGGCGTGCCGGGATCCGCGGAGAAGTCCGCGACGAGGGCGCGGACGTCGGGGTCCTCCGCGACGGTGCGCGCGATGTTGAGGGCGGATGCCTCGGACTCGGCGCGCAGCTGCCGCACCGCCAGCCAGCCGAAGACGGCGACGCAGATCGCGACGACGGCGGTCACCGTCGCCAGCTGGACCAGCAGCAGGCGGGTCGCGAATCGCATGCGTCCTCCTCGCTCGGCGTCCGGGGTCGAGCACAATGCGCAGAACCTACGCTACGCGCATAAGGCGCGGGAATGAGACTTAGCGCGCGCGGCCTCGGCGACGCCTCCTACTCTCGCGGGAACGCATCTCGCTTCCCGCCCGATGCGCGGACCACGCGACGCACCACGCACGACACGACGAAGGAGTCGACATGCACGCGGCACTCCCGATCTTCACGGCGGCCGACGCCGAGACCTACGACACGGCCTTCGTGCCGCCCGAAGGGGTGCTCGTCGCCCTCGGGTTCACCATGGTCCTCGTGTTCATGGCGCTCATCATGACGCGGCGGCTCACCCCCATGGTCGCGCTCATCCTCGTGCCGACGGCGTTCGGCCTGTTCGCCGGCGCGGGCCTCGGCCTCGGCGACATGATCATCGACGCGATCGGCAGCATGGCGCCCACGGCGGCGCTCCTCATGTTCGCGATCATGTACTTCGGCATCATGATCGACGTCGGCCTGTTCGACCCGCTCATCCGCGTCATCACGCGCGTGCTGGGCGAGGATCCGGCGAAGGTCGTGCTCGGCACGGCGATCCTCGCCGGCGCGGTGTCGCTCGACGGCGACGGCTCGACCACGTTCATCATCACGACGTCGGCGATGCTGCCGATCTACCTGCGCCTGGGGATGAGCCCGGTCGTGCTCACCTGCGTCGCCGGCCTCGTCAACGGGACGCTCAACATCGTGCCGTGGGGAGGGCCCACCGTGCGGGCGGCCACCGCGCTCGGCATCGAGCCGACGGACGTCTTCGTGCCGATGCTGCCCTCTCTCGCCGCGGGACTCGTCATCGCGTTCACCTTCGCGTGGTTCCTGGGCCTCGCCGAGCGCAAGCGCATCGGCCTCATCGACACCACGCGCCTGGACGGCGGCTCCGGCGGCGCGGGCGGCGGCACAGCGGGGCGGATCTTCCGCACCCCGGACGCCAAGCCGGGCGCCCGCGCGACGCTGCGCACCGGGAACATCGTGACCGTGGCCGGCGGTCACGGGGCGGTGGCGGCCGCGACCGCGGTCGTCGACCGCGACGACACCGCGATGGCCGACACGCTCCTCGACCCGAACCGCGCGACGCTGCGACCGAAGCTCATCTGGTTCAACCTGGCCCTGACGGTCGCGGTGATGGTGCTGCTCGTGCTCGACCTCTTCCCGCTGGCCTACGTCTTCATGGTGGGCGCGGCGATCGCGCTCCTGGTGAACTTCCGCAAGCTCAAGAGCCAGGCCGACGAGATCGTCGCGCACGCCCCGAGCATCGTCGGCGTCGTGTCCATGGTCCTGGCCGCCGGCGTGCTCGTCGGCGTGCTCAACGGCACCGGGATGGTCGACGCCATGGCGACCTGGATCACCACCGTGATCCCGGCGTCGCTGGGTCCCTTCCTCGCGGTCATCACGGGGGTGCTGTCGATCCCGTTCACGTTCTTCATGTCGAACGACGCGTTCTACTTCGGCATCCTCCCCGTGCTCGCCGAGAGCGCCGCGCACTTCGGCATCGAGCCCGTCGAGATGGCCCGCGCCTCGATCACCGGGCAGCCGGTGCACCTGCAGAGCCCGCTCGTGCCGGCGATCCTGCTGCTGGTCTCGCTCGCGAACGTGAACCTGGGCGACCACCACAAGAAGGTGCTCTGGCGGGCCTCAGTGGTGTCGCTGGCGATGCTGGCGGTCGGCGTCCTCGTCGGTGCGATCCCGCTCGTCGCGTGATGCCGCCGGTGCGGCTGCCGCGGATCCTAGGATGATCGCATGACCAGGGCAGCCGCACCCGACGCCGCCTTCGAGCACCGCAGCTTCGGCGCCCCCGGCGCCGAGCGCACTGTCGTCGTCCTGCGCACCGGGACGGCGACGCTGTCGGATCCTCACCCCGACGTCACCGCCCGCCGCGATGTGCGGATCCTCGCCGTGGCGCTGACCGTCGACGACATCGACGACCCCGCCGCCTACCGGGGCACGACGCCCGCCGAGGCGACCGCCGACGCCATCTCGCAGTTCATCGCGGGGGAGGGGCACGACACCCCGGTCGGGCTCGTCGGGGTGGGCGCGGCGGGTGAACTGGCGATCCTGATCGCCGCGCGGCTGGGCGCAGGCGTCGACCGCCTGGCGCTCGTCGCGGTTCCGCGGCCCGAATCCGAGCTCGGCGGCCACGAGGTCGCCGAGCTGCTCGCGGAGATCGACGCGAAGGCGCTCGTCATGAACGCGGGGTCGGATCCGGATGCCGCGGCCGCCGCGGCGCGGTGGTTCCAGGAGCGACTGTCTTCGGCGCGGGTCGAGATGGTGCCCCGCACGTCTGATCCCGAGGGGCGGCTCATCCTCGCCGACGTGTGGGAGCGCGTGCTCTCGCACGCCGCCCCCGGAACCGTGCGATGACCCGCATCGTCGTCCTGACCGGCGCGGGCATCTCGGCCGAGAGCGGCGTGCCGACCTTCCGCGGACCGGACGGCCTGTGGGAAGGGCACCGGATCGAAGACGTCGCGACCCCCCAGGCGTTCGACCTCGACCCCGGCACGGTGCTGCGGTTCTACGACGCCCGTCGCCGGGCCCTGACGCGCGTCGCGCCCAACGCCGCGCACCGCGCCCTCGCACGGCTGGAGGGCGCACTCGGCGACGGCCTGCTCGTGGTCACGCAGAACGTCGACGACCTGCACGAGCGGGCCGGCAGCCGTAACCTCGTCCACATGCACGGCGAGCTCCGCCGCGCGCTGTGCGTCGCCTGCGGAGCGCGCCCCGAATGGGACGAGGATCTCGCCGGGCGCCCGTCCTGCCCGACATGCGGACAGCGGATGCTGCGCCCCGACGTGGTCTGGTTCGGCGAGATGCCGTACGAGCTCGACCGGATCGAGCAGGCGATCGTCGCCTGCGACGTCTTCGCCTCGATCGGCACGTCCGGCGTCGTGTATCCGGCGGCCGGGTACGTCGCACTCGCGTCGGCGTTCGGCGCGCGCACGGTCGAGCTGAACCTCGAGCCGAGCGACGCCGACGTGCCGTTCGACGATGCGCGCGCCGGCCGCGCGAGCGAGCTCGTGCCGGCCTGGGTCGACGAGGTCATCGCGGCGGAGGCTTCGGCTCGGTCGTGAACGCGCAAGAGCGCCGGGCGGAGGCATCCGTCCGGCGCTCTTGCGTGGTGCGGTGACGCTACATGCGCACTCCGCCCGATCGCACGCGCGAGAGCGCGTCGACCGTGGCGGCGAGGATGAGCACGCCGCCCGTGACGAGCAGGTTGATGCCGGCCGGCAGGTTGAGCAGGCCCAGCCCATTCGTGATGGTCGCGATGACCAGCGCGCCGATCGCCGCGTGCATCAGGCGCCCCTTGCCGCCGAACAGGCTGACGCCGCCGACGACCGCCGCCGCCACGCCCGAGAGGACGATGTCGCGCCCCACGGTCGCGTCGACCGATCCGACGCGGGCGACGCTGAGCAGCGCCGAGAAGACCGCGAGGCTCGAGCAGATCACGAACGCCCACCACTTGATCCAGCGCACCTTGACGCCTGAGCGGCGCGCCGCCTCGGCGTTGCCGCCGATCGCGTAGATGTAGCGGCCGAAGCGGGTGCGGTCGAGGACGAAGGTGCCGATCCAGAGGATCGCAAGCACGACCGGGACGACGATCGGCACGCCGGCCACCTCGACGACGGACTGCCCGCGGTTCTGGTTCAGCACGTACACGACCACGCCGCCGATGACGGCGATCGCGGCGAGCTTGATCCAGACCATGGAGAGCGCGCGGTTGGGTACCCCCGCGCGGCTGCGCCGTGCGCGATCCCAGAACGACGTGCCCGCCGAGATCGCCAGCATGATCACCAGCATCGCCCAGCCGCCCCACACCGGGAGGTTGCCGTTCTGCAGCGCGATGAGCTCGGGCACCTCGAGGCGGAACAGGCCACCCGGGCCGATGATGACGAGCGCGAGCCCCTGGAAGCCGAGGAAGAGACCCAACGTCACCACGAAGGACGGGATGCCGACCCTGGCCACGAAGAAGCCGATCAGCGCACCGGTGAGGAAGCCGAACCCGAAGCCGATCAGGAGCGCGAGCGGCCAGGGCACGCCGAACTGGGCGTTCAGCACCACGAAGAGCGCCATGCCGACGCCGCCGGTGACACCGGCCGACAGGTCGATCTCACCGAGGAGCAGCACGAAGACCAGCGCCATGCCGAGCACGACCAGGGTCGCCGCCTGGTTGAGCAGGTTGGCGAAGTTGCGCTCGGTGAGGAAGTACGGGCTCAGGATCGAGAACAGCGCCCCGAGCACGATGAGGCCGCCGATCGCCGGCAGGGCGCCCATGTCGCCGCCGCGGACGCGCTGCCACCAGGCGCGGAGCTGGTCGCCGAGCCCGCCCTCGACGCCGCTGCCGATGAGGTCGCTCGCCAGCGGGTCGGGCGCGGCCTCGGTGCGGGTGGTCGCGTTGCTGCTCATTCGTCGCCTCCTTCGGTGCGGATGGTGGATGTGTCGACGATCGAGACGCCGGCCGGCGCCTTCGTGCCGGTGATGTAGCCCACGACATCGTCGCGGGTGGTCTCGCTGGTCGGGATCTGCGCGACCATCTGGCCGAGGTAGAGCACGGCGATGTCGTCGGCCACCTCGAACACGTCGGCGAGGTTGTGGCTGATGAGGATCACCGCGACGCCCTGCTCGGAGAGTCGCTTGACGAGGTTGAGCACCTGCTCGGTCTGCGCGACGCCCAGCGCCGCGGTGGGCTCGTCGAGGATCACCACACGCGCCTTCTTGAGCACAGCGCGGGCGATCGCGACCGTCTGTCGCTGGCCGCCCGAGAGGGACGACACCTTCTGGCGGACGGACTTGACCGTGCGCACCGACAGCGATCGCAGCGTGTCGGACGCCTCGCGCTCCATGCGGCCCTCGTCGAAGGTGCCGAACGACAGCTCTTCGCGGCCGAGGAACATGTTCTGCACGATGTCGAGGTTGTCGCAGAGCGCGAGGTCCTGGTACACCACCTCGATCCCGAGGCCGGCGGCGTCGCGCGGGGCGTGGAGGTCGCGGTGCCTGCCGTCGATGAGGACTTCGCCCTCGTCGTAGGGCTGGACGCCCGCGAGCCCCTTGATGAGGGTGGACTTGCCGGCGCCGTTGTCGCCCACCAGGGCGGTGACCTTGCCGGGATGGACCTTGAGATCGACGCCCTTGAGGACGCTGACCGGTCCGAAGGACTTCTTGACGCCGACCAGCTGGATGATCGGCTCGGTGGCGGTGAGTGTGTCTGACATGCTCGCTTCCTTGCGATGACGGCGGTCCGGCGCGAAGGGGCGCCGCGCCTGCGGCGCGACGCCCCCGCGGCCTGTGCCGGCTGGCGTTCTTACTCGGTGACTCCGTACTGCTCGCAGGCGGCCATCACGTCGGGCGTGCACACGTCGTCGTAGGCGGCGTCACCGGCGGCGACGACGTCCTTGACCTTGTCCGGTCCGACAAGGATCGGCGTGACCTGGACGTAGGGAGTGCCGTCCTCGAGCTCGGCGTCCGCCGTGACGTCCTCGCCCTTGAGCAGGGAGACGGCGGTCTCGACCGCGGCCGTGGCCTCGTCCTTGACCGGCTTGTACACCGTGGCGGTCTGCCAGCCGAGCAGGATGTTCTGCAGGCCCGCGACGTTCGCGTCCTGGCCCGACACGGCCACGCCGGTCAGGTTGTTGTCCTGCAGGACCTTGATGACGCCCGCGGCGTTGGTGTCGTTCGCGACCCACACGCCGTCGACCTTCCCGCCGAGCGAGGTCAGCGCCTGCTCGAAGTTGGTCTGCGACTTGGCCTGGTCCCACACCCCCGGAGGCTCGGCGGCCGCCTTGATGCCGGCAGCCTCCATGACCTCGACCGCGCCGTCGTGGAACATCGCGGCGTTGCCGTCGGTCGGGTCGCCGCCCATGTAGACGACGACGGCCGACGCCGGGTCCTTGCCGGCGGCCTCGAGGCCGTCGAGCACGGTCTGGCCCTCCATGCGTCCGACCTCGGTGTTGTCGAACGACACGTAGTAGTCGGCGCCCTCGAAGGGGCGGTCGTAGGCGATGACCGGGATGCCCTCGCTCTTGGCCTTCGCCGCGACGGCCTCGGCCGCGCCCTGGTAGTCGACCAGGAGCATGACGCCACAGCCCTGCGTGAGCTGCTGGTCGGCGATGGTCGAGTACTTGTTGACGTCGCCCTGCGCGTTCTGGATGTCGGCCTCGAACCCGGCCGCCTCCAGGCCTTCCTGGAGGTACTTGCGGTCGAAGTTCTCCCAGCGGGGCGAGGACGCCGCGTCGGGAAGGATCACGCAGGCGCGGCCAGCAGCGTCGCCGCCGCCCTCGGTCGCGCCACCGCCGGTGTCGCCGCTGTTGCCGGCACAGCCGGCCAGCATCACCGCAGCAGCGCCCGTGAGGGCCGCCACCGCGAGGAGTGAAGACTTCTTCATCTTTCGCCTTTCGTCGTTGAAGCGAGCGAGTCCCAGGATCGTCCCCGGGTGTCCATCGCGCTGAGAGCGATCATTCCGATACGGATTCTTGGCGTCAAGTCTTGAACATAACGCTTTGGCAACGCCGGAGAGGTCGCTGCCGACAGGCGCCAGGCGCCGCCAGGCAGAGAGCGTTTACCGGCCGGAAGTCACCGGTCCGCCGGGATCGCGGGCTCCGGGTACGGCTGAGACCGCGAAAACCGTCCTCGGCGACGTGGACGTGTTCGTGAAGTGAAGACAGCGCGTGGCGTCAGGCCCGGCCGGCGGCGGCGCGCGTGCGGCGCGAGAGCGAGTCCACGATGACCGCGAGGACGAGCACGACACCGGTGACCATGAACTGCACCGACGAGTCGAGGTTCAGCAGCGTCAGACCCGACGAGATGGACTGGATCACGACGATGCCGATGAGCGCCGCGTACGCCGACCCCCGGCCGCCGAACAGGCTCGTGCCGCCGATCACGGCGGCGGCGATCGCGTTCAGGTTGACGTCGCCGGTGCCCGAGCTCTGGTTCGCCGAGGCGAGCCGCGCGGCGGCGAGGATGCCGCCGAGCGCGGCCAGCGACGAGCACAGTGCGAACACCGAGAGATAGATCCGGTCCACGCGGATGCCGGCGCGACGGGCCGCCTCCACCGAGCCGCCCACGGCGTACACGGCCCGGCCCCACCGGGTGCGGGTGAGCGCGAAGTCCATCGCCACGACGAGGGCGAGGAAGAACAGGAACATGACGCCCACGCCGCGGTACAGGTTGAGGTACCACGTCGCCGCCAGCAGGAACAGCAGCAGCACCGCACTGCGCACCGCGATCTCGGCGTAGCTCTGGCTGGCGAGGTTCGCCGCCGCGCGGCGGCGCGCACGCCGGAGGCGCGACGCGGTGAAGGCGGCCACCGTCAGCACGGCGACCGCGTACGAGGCCCACACCGGAAGGAACATCTGCTGTGCGAACTGCACCAGCCACGAGTCGAACGGCAGCGCGATCGACCCCGTCTCGCCGAGCACCCAGAGCTGCAGCCCCAGGAACCCGAGCAGGCCCGCGAGCGTGATCACGAAGCTCGGCAGGCCGAAGCGGGTGAAGAGGTAGCCGTAGAGCAGTCCCACGAGGCATCCGATCGCGATGGCCGCGACCAGGGCGAGGATGAGGTTCCATTGCAGCTGCACGAAGGTGACGGCGAGCACGGCGGCCGCCAGTCCCGACACCGACCCCACCGACAGATCGATCTCGCCGACGAGCAGCACGAGCACGACGCCGAGCGCGATCGTGCCGATCGCGGCGCACTGCATCGTGAGGTTGACGAGGTTCTCGCTCGAGAGGAACACGGGGTTCAGCAGCTGGAACACCGTCCAGATCACCGCGATGCCGACCACCACTGGCACCGCGCCCAGGTCGCCGCCGCGGATGCGTGCGACGAACCCGCCCACCGCCTCTCGGACCGCGGGTCCGCTCAGCACGCGCCGCTCCGGCGCCGTGACCTCCGTCACCCGCTCGCCGCCGGCGCTCATCGGCGCCCCTCGCCGGGGGACCGGGGCGTCCGGCGAGGCCCGGGGCGCGGCATCCGGATCACCGTCCCTCCGCTGTCGTCGCGGTCATCGCCGCCGCCGTCGTCGCTCTCGCCCGCGTGGCTGTCGACAGCCGGGGCGGCGGGAGCGGCGTGAGGGCTGCGGTCGCCGGTCGCGGCGACCTCGGGTGCGCGGCGCACCGCCGAGTGGTCCACGGCGCCCGTGATGGCGGCGATGAGCGTCTCGCTCGTGACGTCAGCGACGTTGTAGACGCCGTTGTTGCGGCCGAGCCGCAGCACCACCACGCGGTCGGCGACGGCCATCACGTCGGCCATGTTGTGGCTGATGAGGATCACACCGTGCCCGCGCTCGCGCAGCCGCTCGATGAGGTTCAGCACCTCGGCCGTCTGCGCCACGCCGAGCGCCGCGGTCGGCTCGTCGAGGATCACGACGCGCGGCTCGCCGATGAGCGATCGCGCGATCGCCACCGTCTGGCGCTGACCGCCCGACAGCGCCGCCACCGGCACGCGGACCGAGGGGATCTTCGCCGACAGCTCGCGCAGCAGCGTCCAGGTGCGCCGCTCCATGTCGACCTCGTCGAGCGTGGCGCCGTCGCGGAGCTCGCGCCCGAGCCAGAGGTTCGCGACGACGTCGAGGTTGTCGCACAGCGCGAGGTCCTGGAAGATCGTCTCGATCCCGAGCTCCTGGGCGTCGGCGGGGGAGCCGATGCCCACGGGCTCGCCGTCGAACTCGATGGTGCCGGCATCCGGCGGGTGCACGCCGGCGAGCACCTTGACGAGCGTCGACTTGCCGGCGCCGTTGTCGCCCACGAGGGCGACGACCTCGCCCTCGTTCACCCAGAAGTCCACGTCGGTGAGCGCCCGGACGGCGCCGAACCGCTTGCCGATGCCCCGCATCGTCAGCACGCGTTCGCGCGGGCGTCCCGTCCGCGGCTGCGTCATCGACATCCTCCGGACCCTACCCGATGCCCGCGGCTTCGCACGCATCGGCGTAGGCGGGCGTGCAGATGTCGTCGACCGTCCAGAAGCCGTCGGCCACGACGGTGTCCATGATGTCGTCGACGGTCACCGCCACCGGGTCGAGGAGGGTGGCCGGCGTCCCCTCGATCTCGAGCGGCGCGGTCACCTGTTCGCCGTGCAGGAGCTTGACGGCGACCTCCGCGGCGAGTTCGGCCTGCGGCCGGATCGCCTTGTAGACCGTCATGTACTGGTCGCCGGTGAGGAGCCGTTGGATGGCCGAGAGCTCGGCATCCTGTCCCGTCACGATCGGGAGCGGATCGACGTTCGCCACCCGCAGTGCCGCGATGGCGCCACCGGCCGTGGCGTCGTTGGCGGCGTAGACCCCTGCGATCGCGTCGCCGTGCTGCGCGATCTGCCCCGACACCCACTCCTGCGCCTTCTCGGGGTTCCAGCCCGGGGTGTCGTACTCCGCGAGCACGCGCAGGCCGCTGTCGTCGATGACGCTGTGGGCGCCCTCCTTGAAGAGCGCGGCGTTGCTGTCGGTCGGCGAGCCGTTCACCATCAGGATGCCGCGGCCGTCGTCGCCGTCGCCCACGCCCTCGACGAACGCGGTCGCCTGCAGCACCCCGACCTTCTCGTTGTCGAACGAGATGTAGTACGCCAGATCGCCACCGGCCACGAGCCGGTCGTACGAGATCACCGGGACCCCCTTGGCGTTCGCCGAAGACACGATGCTGACCGCGGCATTGGCGTCGACGGGGTCGAGGACGAGGACGCCGGCACCCGCCGTGAGCGCGGACTCGGCCTGCTGCTGCTGTTTCGCGGCGTCCTGGTCGGCGTTGGCGTACAGCACCTCGTAGTCGCCGAGCTCGGCGACGCGGGCCTCGAACAGGGGCCGGTCGAACGTCTCGTAGCGCGCGGTCTTCGCATCGGGCAGCAGCAGGGCGATGGTGTCGTCGGCGGGCGTCGCACTCGGCGCCGCCGTCCCGCCGCACCCCGCCAGCAGCGAGACCGCGAGCAGGGACGCGGCCACCGCGCTCGCGCGGCGCCCGGGGCGCCGTCGCGGCCGATCCAGTCGCGTACGGGGCATCGGACGAGCTTATGCGGTGATGGGCAGCGACGGTGCCGACGGCAGCTGCGCGTCGACCGTGACGTGATCGAGGGCGATGGCGATCGCGCCCCGGGTCTCGGCCCACTCGCCGAACGACGCCCCGACGATCTCGGGCAGGCCGTCGGCCGAGGGGAGCGCCGTGCGCTCGAGCGAGTGCCGCATCGGCGCCATGAGGATCTCGCCGGCCTGACCGAGCTCACCGCCGACGACGATGATCTCGGGATCGAACAGGTTGCACAGGCTCGCCGCCGCGATGCCGATGTGGCGACCGGCGTCGGCGATGACCCGGCGTGCGGCCCCGTCGCCGGCCTCGGCGGCGTGCAGCAGGTCGCCGAGGCGGTGCATGCCCTCGCTCGGCGGGAAGAGCGACAGCAGCGCCGGGCCGCCCGCGTAGGTCTCGAGGCACCCGCGGTTGCTGCAGCGGCAGATCGGCCCGTGCTCGTCGAGCGTCACGTGCCCGATCTGCCCGGCCTTGCCGTTGACCCCGCGGAACAGGTCGCCGCCGACGACGAGTCCCGCGCTGATGGTGTGGCCGACGCGGATGAACACCGACGAGGCGGCGGAGCGGCCGTTGCCCTCGCGCGCCTCGGCGAGGCCGCCGAGGTTCGCCTCGCTGTCGACGTGGACGGGACGCCCGATGCGCGCCGAGAGGCTCTCAGCGACGTCGACGCCCTCCCAGCCGCGCAGCAGTCCGGGCGTCGAGACCATGCCGGTGCGCGGGTCGATGGGGGCGGGCAGGGCGAGTCCCACTCCGAGCAGATCGGAGAGGGTGCCGCCGAGCGACTCCATCATGTCGCCGAGGAGGAGCGCGAGCCGGTCGAGCTCGGAGTCGTGGCGATGGTCGAGCGGCAGCGGCAGCGACGACTGCGTCACGATGGTGCGCGCGGTGTCTGCGATCGCGATGTGCAGGTGGCGCGAGCTGTAGTGCACGCCGGCGACGAGGCCGAGCCGCCGGGCGAGCGAGACGAGGGTCGCGCGACGGCCGCTGCTGGTGGTGAACGAGGTGTGGAGCAGGCCCGACGCGGTCAGTTCTTTGACGATGTTCGAGACGGTGGCGGGGGAGAGCCCGGTGCTGCCGGCGAGCTCGATCTGGGTCAGCCGGCCGTGGCGCTTCAGCGACTCGACGACGCGCGCGCGATTGGCCTCGCGCAGCGAGGTCTGCGAGCCCGGCGGGGCTTGACGGCGTGCCACAGGTCACACTGTACCCGACCGCCGTTTTCCCAGATCGGGTCTCGGATCTCCTGGCGCCGCGAACGCGCGGGCGTCCTCGGGCATTAGCATCGGTAGGCCATGGACACCGTCGTCGACGCCCTTCGGGCCGTTCTGCCCCCGCTCGCCGTCGCCACCGACGCCGAGACGCTCGCCCGCCACAGCCACGACGACGCGGAATGGGCGCCCTACGGTCTGCCCGCCGCGGTCGTGTTCGCCTCCCGTGTGGACGACGTCGTGGCGACCGTGCGCATCGCCGCCGAGCGCGGCGTCCCCGTCGTGCCCCGCGGCGCCGGCACCGGGCTGTCGGGCGGTGCGAATGCGACGAGCGGATGCCTCGTGCTCTCGCTCGAGCGCATGACCCGGATCGTCGAGGTCGATGCCGCGGAGCGCTACGCGGTCGTCGAGGCCGGCGTGCTCAACGACGACCTGCGCCGTCACGTCGCCGGGCACGGGCTCTGGTACCCGCCCGACCCCGCGAGCCAGGCGATCTCGACCATCGGCGGCAACGTGGCGACCAACGCCGGCGGGATCTGCTGCGTCAAGTACGGCGTGACGCGCGACTACGTCCTGGGCATGACGGTGGTGCTCGCCGACGGCAGCATCGCGAAGCTGGGGCGCACGACGGCGAAGGGCGTCACCGGCTACGACCTGACGGGTCTGCTGGTCGGCTCGGAGGGCACCCTCGCGATCATCGTCGACGTCACGGTCCGGCTGCTGCCGCTGGGCGGGAGGCAGGAGCGCGCCGTCGTCGGCTACTTCCGGACGCTGACGGATGCCGGAGCCGCCGTGGCGGCGGTGACGCGGGCCGGCATCGTGCCCTCGGCCCTCGAGCTGATCGACCGCACGTGCCTGCACGCGGTGGCGCAGTGGCAGGGCTGGGACCTCCCCGAGGAGGCGAACGCCCTGCTGCTGGCGAAGGTCGACGAGCCGGGGGAGCGGGGCGAGGAGCTCGCCGCCGCGCTCGCCGGCCTGTTCCGCGATGCCGGCGGCGACCGTGTCGAACGGGCTGCGGACCCCGCCGAGATCGATCGCCTCTTCGCCGCGCGCCGCCTGGCCTACCCCGCCCTCGAACGACTCGGCCCCGTGCTCACAGAGGACGTATGCGTGCCCCGTCGCGCGGTGCCCGAGATGCTCGCGCGCATCGAGGCCGTTGCGGCGGAGGCCGGCGTCGTCATCGCCAACATCGCCCACGCCGGCGACGGCAACCTCCACCCGCTGATCATCGCGCCCGAGGGCGACGACGAGGCGAAGGCGCGGGCCAAGGTCGCGTTCGACCGCATCGTCGACGCCTGCCGATCACTCGGCGGCACGGTCACCGGCGAGCACGGCGTCGGGCTGCTCAAGCTCCCCGGTGCCGCAGCCGAGCTCAGCCCCGTCGTGCGCGGTCTGCACCGGGCCGTCAAGCACGCCCTCGACCCGGCCGGGATCCTCAACCCCGGCAAGGCCTTCCCGGACGGAGAATCGGATGCCCTCGATCCACGCTGACGACGGTGTGCGGCTGGAGTACGGCGCGCACGGCGACCCGGCGGGTCGGCCCGTCGTGCTGCTGGCCGGATTCAAGGCCGCGGCGGCCAGCTGGCGGTATCAGGTGCCCGCGCTCGCGCATGCCGGCTACCGGGTGCTGAGCGTCGACCTGCGTGGCCACGGTCTCGCCGAGCGCCCGGCGACCGGCGTCGACATGGCGCGGCGCGGGAAGGACGTCGCGAACGTGCTGGACGCGCTCGACCTGCACCGCGCGGTGCTCGTGGGGGGATCGATGGGCGCGAGCACCGTCTGGTCGTACCTCTCGCAGTCCGCAGCGGAGCGCGTCGCGGCGGCGGTGTCGGTGGACCAGACCCCGAAGATGCTCAACACGGCGGACTGGCCGCACGGATTCTACGGCTACGCCGAGGCGAACGCCGACACGTACTTCGCCGACGGGATCCCCGAGACCGGGCACGGCACGCCGCTGTTCCGGCGCGGGCCGAGGCTGCTGCGGCTGCTGCGGGCCATGAAGGGCGCGGAGCGGGAGCTGTCGCCGGGCGAGCTGGCGCTGCTGCACGACCACGCGCGCGCGGACTGGCGCCCGGTCATCGCCGCGACCCAGCTGCCGGTGCTCTTCGTCGCGGGCGCCGAGAGCGAGTTCTGGCCGAGCTCGCACGCCGCCGCGGCCGCTGCCCTGGCACCGCGCGGCGAATCGGCGGTGATCGCGCATGACGGGCACGCGGCGAACATCGAGCAGCCGAAGGCGTTCAACGCCGGGCTGCTCGACTTCCTGGCGCGGGTCGGCTGAACCGGCCCCGGGCGGCGCGCTATTCGCGCAGCCGCACCAGTCGTTCGTGCCCGGTCTCCTCGAGTTCGGCGATCGACTCGCGGGCCTTCACGAAATCGTTGAAGGAGCGGTAGCCGAGGGCCTTCTCGCTGAACGACGGGTCCATCCGGCGCATGTGCGTCTTCACCGCGGAGCTGTGCAGCCACTCCGAGTCGTCGTTCTTGTCGTGGCCCAGTCGCAGGGCGCGTTCGAGCAGTCGCGTGGCGACCACCTGCGGGTCCTCGACCGGCTCCTCGGCCGGCTGCGGCTCGTCGACGGTCTGCGACGGCTCGGCCGGCGCGACGTCCGCACCGGCGGCCACGCTCTGGGATGTCGCGCGCCGGCTGGTGCGCTTCGGCGGCGCGGTGGTGCCGAGCGCCTCCTGGAGCGCGGCCTCGACCTCCGCAGCGGACGGGGCGGCGGCCACGGCCGCGCCGGCGCCCGGGGCGCCCGCACCGGCCGCGGTCGCGGCATCCGTCTCCGTCTCGGTCGCCGAGGCCGCCTTCGCCGTGCCGCGGCGGCCACCGGATCGTGCGGTGCCACCGGCCGCGGGTGCCGCGGCCGTGCCCGTGGCCGCCTTCGCCTTCGTCGTGCGCGTCGCCTTCACCGGCGCCTTCACCGGCGCCTTCTCGGCCTTCTCGGCGGGCTTCGCCGCCTTCGCGGGCTCGCGCACGACGCGCGGAACGCCGGGAAGCGAGTCGTAGGCCTCGAACTCGTCGCAGGCCGCCGCGAGCGACTTCGCGGTGGAGCCGGCCACGCCGACGCCGACGACGTAGCGGCCGAGGCGCTTGCAGCGCTGGGCGAGCGGCACGTAGTCGGAGTCGCCGGCGACGATCACCACGTGCGTGAGATCGGGGAGACGGAACATGTCCTCGACCGTGTCGACCGCGAGGCGGATGTCGGCGCCGTTCTTGGCGTACGCGGCGGCCGGGAACAGCTGCACGAGGTCGACCGCGCGGGCGACGAGCTGCGAGCGGTAGATCGCGTTGACCGGCGACGACCAGTCGGCGTACGCGCGCGTGAGCACCAGCGTGCCGAACGACGCGGCGAAGTCGATGATCGCCCCCACGTCGATCGTCGCCGCCGAGAGGCGCTCGGCGATCTCGGGGTCTGCCGGGTTCTCGGCGATCCGCTGGCGGTCGCGCGAGTACGAGTTCTTGCCGTGCACGCGGTCGTACCACGACATCACGATGTTGTCGAAGTCGAGGTACACCGCGACGCGGGGATCCTGCAGGTCGGGCATCTCATTCCTCCCCGGGGTAGCGCACGCCCACGAGCGCGCGGATCTCGTCGAGCGTGGCCATGATCGCGACGGTCTCGTCGATCGGCAGCACGTCCGAGTCGGTGCGCCCATCGGCGAGGTACCGCTCGGCCGCCAGTGCCTGATACTGCATGCCGCGGCCGGCGATGTCGGAGCGGAACTCCTCGCGGACCGTCCCGTCGGGGCCGACGAGGCGGAACGAGCTCGCGGAGTACCACACGCGGTCGATGTCGATCCTGGCCTCGGTGCCGATGATCGATGCGGTGTTCGGTCCCGCGCCCCGCGACGCCGACAGAGATGTCGACAGGGCGCCGGACGCGTGGGCCATGATGGTCGCCACCTCGGTGTCGGATCCGGCGTCGCCCAGCCGCGCCGAGGCGACGATCGAGAGGGGCTCGCCGAGGATGTCCCACGCGAACGAGACCGGGTAGATCCCGAGGTCGAGCAGGGCGCCGCCGCCGAGCTCCAGCGCGTTGATGCGGTGCGCGGGGTCGGTCGGGAGGAGCTGGGTGTGGTCGGCCATGACCGCGCGCACCTCGCCCAGTGCTCCGGCGGCGACCAGCTCGCGGATGCGCACCATGTGCGGCAGGTACCGGGTCCACATCGCCTCCATCGCGAGCAGCCCGCGCTCGGCGGCCGCGTCGCGGACGGCGGCGGCCTCTGCCGCGTTGAGGGTGAAGGGCTTCTCGACGAGCACGTGCTTGCCGGCCTCCAGTGCCAGGAGCGCGTTCGCGGCGTGCATGGGGTGCGGCGTCGCGATGTAGACGATGTCGACGTCGGGATCGGCGACGAGCTCCTCGTACGAGCCGTGGGCGTGCGGGATGCCGAAATCGGCCGCGAAGGCCTCGGCAGTGTCGCGGCGCCGCGAGCCGACGGCCGCGACCTCGCAGCCGGCCGTGCGCAGGTCGCTGGTGAACGCCCGTGCGATGCCGCCGGGACCGAGGATGCCCCAGCGCGGCGCGGACGATCCTCCGGACGACGACGGGGCAGGGGAGGACGGTGAGGTCATGTCACGAGGCTACTGGTCCGCGCCCCGTCCGCCGCGGACGGCTAGCGGGAAAGGCTCCCGGCCGGCTGCGTCAGTCCGGCGTCCAGCGCGATGGGGTCGAGTGCGCGCGCGAGGTCGGCCACGATGTCGCGCGAGTCCTCGAGCCCGATCGACAGCCGCACGGTGGTGGAGCAGATGTGCGCGTCGGCGAGCTGCGTCGGCGACATGTGGCTGTGCGTCATCGAGGCGGGGTGGGCGACGAGGCTGCGCGCGTCGCCGATGTTGGCGACGAGCCGGACCACGCGCAGGCGCGCGATCAGCTCCTCGACGAGACGGAAGTCGGCCTCGGCGTCGCCGGTGGCATGCACGTCGAAGGCGAAGACCGAGCTGGCGCCGCGCGGCAGGTACGTCTGCGCGGCGGCGTGCCACGGGCTCGACTCCAGGCCGGGGTGATGCACCCGCGCCACGGCGGGGTGCGTCTCGAGGAACCGCGCGACGGCGAGCGCGTTCTCGGTGTGGCGCTGCATGCGCAGGTCGAGGGTCTCCAGGCCCTGCAGCAGCTGGAACGCGTTGAACGCCGACAGCGACGGGCCGAGGTCGTGCACGTACTTGGTCTTCACGAGTGCGATGTAGGGCGAGCCGGTGGCGCCGAACCGCTCGACCAGGCTGCCGTCCGGCACGCGCGGGTAGGTCCGGGTCAGCTGCGGCCAGCGCGCCGCGTCGGCGGTGAAGTCGAAGGTGCCGAGGTCGACGACGACGCCGCCCAGCGACGTGCCGTGCCCGCCGATGAACTTGGTCGCGGAGTGCACGACGATGTCGGCGCCGAAGTCCTTCGCGCGCTGCAGGTAGGGCGTCGCGACGGTGTTGTCGATGACCAGCGGCACGCCCGCCCGGCGCGCCACGGCCGAGACCGCACCGAGGTCGAGCACCTGCGCGATCGGATTCGAGATGGACTCGGCGAACAGGGCGCGGGTGGTGGGACGCACGGCGGCCTCCCAGGCCGCCAGGTCGTCCTGGTCGACGAACGTGACCTCGATGCCCCAGTCGGCGAAGGTGTCCTGCAGCAGGTCGACCGTGCCACCGTAGAGCTGGCGCGCGGCCACGATGTGCTCGCCCTGCTTCGCGAGCGCCAGCAGCGCGACGGCGACGGCGGCCTGGCCCGACGCGACCCCGGCGGCGCCGATGCCGCCCTCGAGCTCGGCGACGCGTCGCTCGAACACCAGCACGGTCGGGTTCGCGGCGCGGCTGTAGATGTTGCCGTCCTTGCGCAGCGCGAACAGCTCCCGCGCCTCGGTCAGTGAGCCGAACTCGAAGCCGTTGGACTGGTGGATCGAGGGGACGGCGGTGTTCTCGGCGACGGACGAATCGAACCCGGCCTGCACCTGCGCCGTCGCGAACGAGCGGGGGGCGGCGGAGGGCGCGGCGGCGTCGCGGACCGATTCAGACATAAGAAGCATTGTCGATCCGTGATGCCCCGCACCGTGCGTCGTGTGTCGAACTGTTGCGGCCCGCGACGGCGGAGGGAATTCCGGAGCACCGGCCCCCGGCGGGCGAGAATGGACCGGTGGCGCAGCTGATCACCCCCGCAGACCTCGACGACCTCCTCCGCTCCGACGCCGGCGGGCGCGCCGTGCGCGTGCTCGACGTGCGGTACCGGCTGGACCGGCCGGACGGCCGCGCGGACCACGACGCGGCCCACATCCCGGGCGCCGTCTACGTCGACATGGAGACGGAGCTGTCGCGCCACGGCCGGCCGGAGGAGGGCCGCCACCCGCTCCCCGAGCGCGCCGCGCTGCAGGCTGCCGCGCGACGCTGGGGCATCGACCGGGGCGCGACGGTGGTGGTCTACGACGAGGACCGCGCGCTCGGCGCGTCGCGGGCGTGGTGGCTGCTCACCCGGTCGGGCGTCGCCGACGTGCGCATCCTCGACGGCGGGCTGCCGGCCTGGCGCGCCGCCGGGCTCGCGCTCGAGAGCGGACCCGTCGTCCCCGCGCCGGGCGACGTGTCGCTCGATCCGATCTCCGAGCCGGTGCTCTCGATCGACGACGCCGCAGCCCTCCCGGCCGCGGGCGTGCTGCTCGACGTCCGGGCCGCCGAGCGCTACCGCGGCGAGGTGGAGCCGATCGACCCCGTCGCAGGGCACATCCCGGGCGCGGCGAACCTGCCCACCGGCGCGTACATGGACGGAGAGCGGTTCCGGGATGCCGCCACCCTGCGCGCGCTGTTCGACACGGTCGGCGTCCGGCCGGGGGTGTCGGCCGCCGCCTATTGCGGTTCGGGCGTCACCGCCGCGCAGGCGGTCTTCGCCGCGGAACTGGCGGGACTGGACCTGCGGATCTACCCGGGCTCGTGGAGTCAGTGGTCGAACACGCCCGGGCGCGCCGTCGCGACCGGGGCGACGCCCGACGACGTGACGGGGACGGTCACGGCACCAGCGTGATCTTGCCGTCCACGCCGCTCTCGACGGCGCGATGGGCGTCGGCGGCATCGGCGAGTGCGAAGGACGGACCCAGCTCGACTGCGAAGGCCCCCGCGGCCATGAGCGCGAGGGCGACCGGGACCGCCTCGCTGCGCCACGCCTGCTGCTGCGCCGTGAGCGGCTGGGGCGAGCCGCCCGAGAACGCCCGGATGCCCAGGCCCGCGGCATCCTTCCCCCGTACGAGGGTCGCAACGCGCTGACGGTCGTCGACGAGCTCAAGCGAGACCGCGAGCGCCTCGTCGGTGCCGGCAGCGTCGATCGCGACCGTCACCCCGCGCGGAGCGGCCGCGCGCACGCGGTCGGTCAGTCCCTCGCCGTACGCCACCGGCGCGGCGCCGAGCTCGCGCACGCGGTCGAAGCGCCGCTCGGACGACGTGGCGATCACCGTCGCGCCCCAGAGCACGGCGAACTGGATGATCGCCTGGCCGACCGCGCCGGATCCGCCGTGCACGAGGAGCGTGTCGCCGGCGCCGACGCCGAGCGACCGCAGCGTCTGGTACGCCGTGCCGACCGGGATGCCGAGGGCGGCGCCCTCTGCCGCGCTCACCCGCGACGGGCGGGCGAAGACCTGCGAGGCGGTGACGGCGACCTCGTCCGCGTAGGCGCCGGTGGCGCCCGTGAACACCACGGCATCGCCGGCGCGGAAGCCGTCGACCCCGTCGCCCACCGCCGTCACCACGCCCGCTCCGTCGGCCCCGACGCGGCGGGGCTCGACGATGGGCGCCGAGGGGCGCGCACCGCTGCGCAGCTTGGCGTCGATCGGGTTCACGCCGGCGGCCGCGACGCGGACCAGCACCTCGTCCTCGCCGGGAACCGGATCGGCCACCCTGATCTCGTGGAGGACCTCGGGGTTCCCGAACTCGGTGTACGCGATCGCGCTGGTCATGACGTTTGCCGGCTCCTCTCCGCGGGGCACCGGCCGCTCGGTCGCGGGCCCCCTCGAAGGCTACCCGCGCAGGGCCTTCTGGATCCGCTGGAGCGACACCGGCTCGGCCGTCCCGAGGGACTGGGCGAACAGGCTCACCCGGTACTCCTCGAGGAGCCACCGGACGTGCTCGAGCGGCGCGGGACCGTCTTCGACCGGAGGGATCACCCCGCCCGCATCGGCGAACACCGCCGCCGCGCGCTCGAACTCGGTCATCCGCTGGCGGTCGCGCCCAGGGTTGTCGGAGAGCGTCCGCACGCGGTCGAGAGCCCCGCGCAGATAGCGGGGGAGATGCGTGAGCCGCGCCGTGCCGGTCCGCGAGGCGAACCCGGGGAAGACCAGGCCGGCGAGCTGCCCCTTGATGTCGCCGAGCGCGCCGAGGAGCGTCAGCGAGTTGGCGTCGCGCATCGCCCGCTCCACGTCCCGGGCGCCGCTGAGGATGCGCGCGGCGAGAGACACCGTCTGGAACAGCTCGTCGACGACCACGGCCGAGAACGCGTCGCGCACGGCCTCGAAGCCGGCTCGGGTGCGCACCGGGCGGTCGGGCGCGGTGCGGGCGATGACGGCATCCGCCACCGCCACGCGGCAGTCCTCGATGAGCGCCTTCGCCGACGGATAGGGCGAGGCCGCCAGGGCGAGCTTCTCGGCGGAGGTGAGGTGCTCGAGGACGTAGGCCGCGGGGGAGGCGACCGACAGCAACACGAGCCGGCGCACGCCCGCCGTCGTCTGCCGGAGGGCGGCCTCGGGGGTCGCCTCGATGCGGAGGGCGACCGAGGTGCCCTCGTCGACGAGCGCCGGATACCCGCGGACGACGCCGCCCGCCACCTTCGTGTCGACGACCTCGGGGAGGTCGCCGAAGGTCCAGTCGGTGAGGCCCGTGCGCTCGGCGACGGCTGCCGCACTCCGGTTGCCGGGCGAGGGAGACGCGACCGGGGCGGCAGGCACCCGGCCGGAGGGGCCATCGACGCGGGCGGTCTCGCCCCGGGCGCCGAGCGACCGTGAGACCGATGCGCGCGCCCGGTCGGCGAGCCGCGCCTGCAGCGCGCCGAGATCGCGGTCGGAGCCGACGGTCCGGCCGCGCTCGTCGACCGCGCGGAACGACACGCGCAGGTGCGACGGCACCCGCTCCAGCTCGAAGTCGGCGGCGCTCACGGGCTGGTTCGCCACGCGCTGGATCCGCGCGGCGAGCGCGTCGAGCAGCGCCGTGGGCGGGAGCCCGTGACGTGACTCGGGGCCCTGACCCGCGAGGTCGGCCGCGAACGTCGCCGCCCAGTCGGCCGCAGGCACCACGTGCCGGCGGATCGCCTTGGGCAGCGCCCGCAGCAGGGCCGTGATGAGCTCGTCGCGCATGCCGGGCACCTGCCAGTCGAATCCGTCCGGGCGCAGCTGGGCGAGGAGCGCCAGCGGCACGACGGCCGTGACGCCGTCGTCGGGCGCGCCGGGCTCGAACCGGTACGCGAGCGAGAGCACCTGGTCGCCCTGCGTCCAGCGCGCGGGGAAGTCGCGCTCGTCTCCCCGGGAGGCCTCGTCGACCAGGTCGGCCTCGGTCATGTCGAGCAGGCGCGGCGTGCGGGCCGAGGCATCCTTCCACCAGGCCTCGAACGAGCGCGCATCGAACACGTCGCGGGGGATGCGCGCGTCGTAGAACCGGAACACGGCCTCGTCGCCGACGAGGATGTCGCGGCGGCGCTCGCGCTCCTCGATCTTCTCCAGACGGCGGCGCAGCTCGAGGTTGCGGCGCTCGAACGCGGTCAGCTTCTTGTCGAGGTGCGACGAGTCCCACTCGCCCTCGACGAGCGCATGGCGCACGAACAGCTCGCGCGCGAACGGCCGGTCGAAGCGGGCGAGCTGCACCCGGCGCTTCGGGATGATCTCGAGGCCGAAGAGCGTGACCTTCTCGTAGGCGGATGCCGCACCCGACGCCTTCGACCAGTGCGGCTCGCTGAGCGACCGCTTGGCGAGGTCGCCCGCGAGCGGCTCCGCCCACGCCGGGTCGATCGCGGCCACGGTGCGGGCGAACAGGCGGCTCGTCTCCACGACCTCGGCGGCCATGACGGCGCTCGGGCGCTTCTTCTTCAGGCCCGAGCCGGGGAAGATCGCGAAGCGCGTGCCGCGCGAGCCGAGGTACTCGGCGCCGCGCCGCTGCTCGGCGCGCTCGGAGCGGTCGGCGGCGCCGCGCCCGCGCGCTGCGGAACCGGTGGTGCGCTCGTCGAGGACGCCGAGCTGCGACAGCAGGCCCGACAGGATCGCCTTGTGGATGTCGTCGGGGTCGGCGGTGCCCGCCGCGTCGGCCCGTCCTCGCTCGGAGCCCTTCGCCCGAGGGGCGTTCATGAGCGCGCTCAGCTGGCGGTGCACGTCGGCCCATTCGCGCACGCGCACGTAGTTGAGATGTTCGGCGCGGCAGAGGCGCCGGAAGGCGCTCGAGCCGAGGTCGGCCTGCTTCTCCTGCAGGTGGTTCCACAGGTTCAGCAGGCTCAGGAAGTCGCTGGTGGGATCGGTGAAGCGTGCGTGCAGGCGGTCGGCCTCGTCGCGGCGGTCCTCCGGGCGTTCGCGGACGTCCTGGATCGACATGCCGGCCACGATCGCGAGGACGTCGCGCAGCACGCCCGTGCGCCGCGCCTCGATCAGCATGCGCGCGAAGCGCGGATCGATCGGCAGCCGGGAGATTTCGCGGCCGAGGTCGGTGAGCGTCGGGTGCTCGCGGCCGGTGCGCACCGCGCCGAGCTCCACCAGGAGGTCGAGCGCGGCCTTGACGCCCCGTGAGTCCGGCGGCGTCAGGAACGGGAACGACGAGATGTCGCCGAACCCGAGCGACAGCATCTGCAGGATGACCGACGCGAGGCTCGTCCGCAGGATCTCGGGCTCGGTGAACTCGGGGCGGGCGTCGAAATCCTCCTCCGAGTACAGCCGGATCGCGATGCCCTCGCTGGTGCGGCCCGCGCGCCCCGATCGCTGCTGCGCCGAGGCCTGCGACACCGGCTCGATGGGCAGCCGCTGCACCTTGCTGCGGTTGCTGTAGCGCGAGATGCGCGCCGTCCCGGTGTCGACGACGTACCGGATGCCCGGCACCGTGAGGCTCGTCTCCGCGACGTTCGTCGCGAGGATCACGCGGCGACGGATGCCGGCCACCTGCGATCGTTCGAACACCCGGTGCTGCTCGGCCGCCGACAGACGGCCGTAGAGCGGCAGCACCTCGGTCGGGGCGGCATCCTTCGCGTACATGCCCCGGACCGCGTCGGCGGCGTCACGGATCTCGGCCTCGCCGGGAAGGAACACCAGCACGTCGCCCGCCGCCTCGCGGTCGAGCTCGCGCAGGGCGCCCGTGATGCCGTCGACGTCGTCGGACTCGTCCTCGCCTCTCGCGGGCTTCGCGGGCGGGCGGTAGCGGATCTCGACGGGATAGGTGCGCCCCGACACCTCGATGATCGGCGCCGGGGTGCCATCGGCCCCCGCGAAGTGCTTCGCGAAGCTCTCGGGATCGATCGTCGCGCTGGTGATCACGACCTTGAGGTCGGGGCGCTTCGGCAGGATGCGGTGCAGGTACCCCAGGAGGAAGTCCACGTTGAGCGAGCGCTCGTGCGCCTCGTCGACGATGATCGTGTCGTAGCGGCGCAGCAGCCGGTCGCGGTGGATCTCGTTGAGCAGGATGCCGTCGGTCAGCAGCGCGATGCGCGTGTCTTCCGACACCTTGTCGGTGAAGCGCACCTTGTAGCCGACGGTGGAGCCGAGGGGGACCTGCAGCTCTTCGGCGACGCGCTCGGCGATCGTGCGGGCCGCGATCCGGCGCGGCTGGGTGTGGGCGATGCGGGTCCGGCCGAGCTCGAGGGCGATCTTCGGGAGCTGCGTCGTCTTCCCGGAGCCGGTGGCGCCGGCGACGATCACCACCTGGTGGTCGCGGATGGCGCGCGCGATCTCGTCGCGCGCGGCGCTGACGGGGAGCTCCGGCGGGTAGGAGATGACGGGTTCGGGCGCGGACATAGCCCTCCATCGTATTCCGCGGGAGGGTGGCCGTCGGCCCGTGGCAGCATGAGCAAACTCATTGGAGTCGACGACTACTTTGTGATACAAAGTTGATGTGAACATCACAGACCCCTCCACCTGCGGCCCCGTCCCGGGCGTCCCCGGCTCCGTCGCCGACGACGCCCCACTCGATCCGGCGGCGATGCTCGCGCTCGTGGACGATCAGCGCCGGAGCGTGGAGCGGCAGATGGCGGGATTCGTCCCGTACATCGTCACCGCATGGGGCGTCGCCTGGCTGGTCGGATTCGGCGCTCTCTGGCTCATCGAGGGGCTCGCGCCGGCGTTCTCGCTCCCGGCCTCGATCGCCTTCTCGATCTTCGGCGTCTGCATCGTCGGGGCGATCGTCGTCTCGGCGGTGTTCGGCGCACGATCCGGACGCGGGCTACGAGGTAACCCCGGCGAGGCCTTCACGGGCATCGTGTACGGCTGCGCGTGGTGGATCGGCAGCATCGCGATCGTCGGCCTCGGGCAGGGGCTCCACGCCAACGGCATGTCGGCCGACCTGGCCGAGATCTACTATCCCGTCGCATTCGTCTCGTTCGCCGGCATCATGTACGTGCTCGCCGCGGCCATCTGGCGCGCGGTGCCGATGCTGGTCGTCGGCGTGTGGACCGTAGTCGTCGCCGTCGCGGCCCCCTTCTTCGGCGTGCCCACGCAGTACCTCGTCCTGGCGCTCGGCGGCGGCCTCGGGTTCCTCGCCCTGGGGGTCGCCTCGTTCGTGCATCTGGCACGGCTGCGCGGCCGCGTGCGGCGGGCGGCGCACCGATGACCGAGCTCGACCCGGTCATCCACGCGGCCGCGCGCCTGCGCATCACCGCGACGCTCGCCACCCTCACGCCGGGGGAGAGCATCGCCTTCCCGCGCCTGCAGGAGCTGCTCGACATGACCGCCGGCAACCTCTCGACGCACGTGCGCAAGCTCGAAGACGCCGGCTACGTCACCGTCGAGAAGACCCACCGCGGTCGCACCCCCGTCACCTACCTCGCGCTGACCCGGCAGGGCCGTCGCGCGTTCGAGGACTACACCGAGGCCCTGCGCTCCGTCCTGGGAGAACTGCCATGAACCTCGCGCGCTTCGATCGCGTCACGCGTCGCTACGGCGACGTGGTCGCGGTCGACGATGTCAGCCTCGACCTCGAGCCCGGCGTCCTCGTCGGCCTCCTCGGCCCCAACGGCGCGGGGAAGACCACCCTGCTGTCGCTGCTGCAGGGCCTCCGTCGTCCCACGTCCGGGACGGTGACGCTGTTCGGCGGCGATCCCCGGGACGCCCGCAGCCGGCAGCTGCTCGGTTCGACGCCGCAGGAGACGGCGCTCCCCGAGACGCTGCGCGTGCGCGAGGTGATCGACTACGTCGGCGGGCACTTCGCCGACCGCGTGCCGACCGGCGAGCTGGCCGCCGAGTTCGGCATCGACGAACTGCTCCGGCGGCAGTGCGGCGCGCTGTCGGGAGGCCAGAAGCGGCGCCTGTCGGTCGCGCTCGCGTTCGTCGGGCGCCCGCGGCTGGTGCTGCTCGACGAGCCGACGACCGGGCTCGACGTCGACGCGCGCCGCACGCTGTGGGAGGCGATCCGCCGCCAGCACCGCAGCGGCGCGACCGTCGTCGTCACGAGCCACTACCTCGAGGAGATCGAGGCGCTCGCCCAGCGCGCGGTGGTGGTGGGCGGCGGTCGGCTCATCGCCGACGACTCGGTCGAGCGGATCCTCGCGCGCGTGGGCGTCAGCCACGTCCGCCTGCGCTCGCCCGAACCGGCGCGTCTGGACCGGCTGACCGGCGTCGTCCACCACGAGCGCGACGACGACCGCGAGGTGCTCACCGTCGCCGATGCCGACGCGTTCGTCCGCGAGCTGGTCGGCAGCGGCGTCCCCTTCCAAGACCTCACCGTCCGCGGCGCGACCCTCGAAGAGGCCTTCCTCGCCCTGACCGGCACCGGTCGCGCGCCGCACACCGGCGCACCCGCACCCCTTTCCGACTCCGCAGATCAGGAGGCGCCCGCATGAGCGTGGCCGCGGCATCCGTCCCGTCCCTCCGGCAGCTGACCCTGCTGCACGCGCGCTACCAGCTGATCGAGACGCTGCGCGTGCCGATCGCCGTGATCGGCTCGCTCGTCTTCCCCGCGCTCGCGCTGCTGTTCTTCGTGGTGCCGCAACGTGCGGTGGCCGAAGACCCGGTCATCGCGACGCAGGCCGTCATCTCGCTCGCGGTGTTCGCCGTCATGTCGAACGCGCTGTTCAACTTCGGACTCACGATCGCCGAGAGCCGCGAGAAGCCGTGGGACCCCTACCTGCGCACGCTTCCCGCCCCGGGGCTCGCACGCGTGCTGGCGCAGATCCTCTCCACCGGGACGCTCGGACTCGTCGCCGTACTGCCGGTCATCGTGATCGGGGCGCTGTTCACCGCGGCGGAGGCGACAGTCCTCGCGGTGCTCGCGGGCCTCGTCGCCCTCGCGATCGGTGCGCTGCCCTTCATGCTGATCGGCACGGCCATCGGCTACGGGCTGCCGTTCAAGGCCGCGATCGCGGTCATCCAGATCCTGATGTTCGGTCTCGCGTTCATCGGCGGCCTGTTCCTGCCGCCGATCCTCTTCCCGGACTGGCTCGACACGATCTCGAAGTTCACCCCCTCGCGCCAGGCCCGTGAGCTGGTGATCTGGGCCGTCGAAGGGGGCACTCTCGAGTGGTGGGTGTGGGTCGGCATCCTCGTATGGACCGCGGTGTCGCTCGCGGCGGCGCTCCTGCTGTTCCGCCGCGACGAGGGGCGGCGCTACCGCTGAGAAGCTGCGGCGAGGGGCCGGGGCTGTCAACCCCGGCCCCTCTCGCCGCGGGCGGCTTCTAGGCTGGACGCATGACAGTCCCCAGCGTGACCCTCAACGACGGCAACTCGATCCCCCAGCTCGGCTACGGCGTCTTCAAGGTGCCGCCGGCCGACACCGAGCGCGCTGTCACCGAGGCTCTCGAGGTCGGCTACCGCCACATCGACACGGCGGCCATCTACGGCAACGAGGAGGGCGTGGGCGCGGCCATCGCTGCGAGCGGCATCGCCCGCGACGACCTGTTCATCACCACCAAGCTCTGGAACGACCGTCACCACGACGAGGAGCCCCGCGCGGCCATCGGCGAGAGCCTCGAGAAGCTCGGGCTCGAGAAGGTCGACCTCTACCTCGTGCACTGGCCGACGCCCGCCAAGGACGACTACGTCCACGCGTGGGAGAAGATGGTCGAGCTCCGCGCCGCCGGTCTCACGCGCAGCATCGGCGTCTCGAACCACCTGGTGCCGCACCTGGAGCGCATCGTCGCGGCGACGGGCGTCGTGCCGGCGGTCAACCAGATCGAGCTCCACCCGGCGTACCAGCAGCGCGAGATCACGGACTGGGCCGCGGCGCACGACGTGAAGATCGAGTCGTGGGGACCGCTCGGGCAGGGCAAGTACGACCTGTTCGGCGCAGGGCCCGTGGCCGCGGCGGCGAGCGCGCACGGCAAGACGCCCGCCCAGGCGGTGCTGCGCTGGCACCTGCAGAAGGGCTTCATCGTCTTCCCGAAGTCGGTGCGCCGCGAGCGTCTGGAAGAGAACCTCGACGTCTTCGACTTCGAGCTCACCGCCGACGAGATCGCCGCGATCGACGCGATGGACCCGGGCGACGGCTCGGGTCGCGTCAGCGCCCATCCCGACGAGGTCAACTGACGGGGCGGATGCCGTGAACTCGCGCCTCGCGGAATCCACGAGCCCGTACCTGCGGGCCCACGCCGGCAACCCGGTCGCGTGGTTCCCGTGGGGCGAGGAGGCGTTCGACGAGGCGCGCCGCCGTGGTGTGCCGGTCATGGTGTCGATCGGGTACTCGACCTGCCACTGGTGCCACGTGATGGCGCGGGAGTCGTTCGACGATCCCGCGACGGCCGCCCAGCTCGACGCCGGCTTCGTGTCGATCAAGGTCGACCGCGAGGAGCACCCCGAGGTGGACGCCGCCTACATGGCGGCGGCCTCTGCCTTCACGGCGCACCTCGGCTGGCCGCTCACGGTGTTCGTCACGCCCGAGGGCCGTCCGTTCTACGCCGGCACCTACTTCCCGCCCGAGCCGCGCGCCGGCATCCCGGCGTTCCGGCAGGTGCTGGCGGCGGTCGAGGAGGCCTGGACCGAGCGGCGCGACCAGATCGACGCCACCGCGGACGCGGTGGCCGAGGCGCTCGCCGAGGCGCGGGCAGCCGCTCCCGCCGACGGCGGCCTGCCGGGGCCGGACGCGCTGGCCGAGGCGGCCCGGGTGCTCGCCGCCCGGGAGGATCCCCGCCACGGCGGCTTCGGGGATCCCGCCGCACCCGCGCCGAAGTTCCCGGTCGCCACCGCGCTGCGCTTCCTGCAGACCCGTCTCGTGCGCGAGCGGGCGGCCGAGGCGGCGGCGGTCGCCGACCGGGCGCTGGCCGCGATGGCCGCCTCGCCGCTGCGCGACACCGTGGAAGGCGGGTTCTTCCGCTACGCCACGCGGCCCGACTGGACCGTGCCGCACTTCGAGAGGATGCTGACCGACAACGCGCAGCTGCTCGACGTCGCCCTCGACGCCTCTCCGAGCCGGGAGGACGTGGCGCGCGGCATCGCCGGTTTCCTCGTCGAGGTGCTGCAGCAGCCGGGCGGCGGCTTCGGCGCGGCGCAGGACTCCGAGTCGTGGATCGACGGCGCGCGCAGCGAGGGCGGCTATTACGAACGGGATGCCGCAGCCCGGGCGACGCTCGACCCGCCGGCCGTCGACGGCAAGGTCGTGACCGGGTGGAACGGCCTCGCGATCGGCGCGCTCGCGCGCGCCGGCGGGCGCCTGGGCGAGGCATCCTGGATCGCATCCGCGCGCTGGGCGGCCGACGCCGTGCTCGAGACCAACCTCGACGCCGACGGACGCCTGGTGCGGGCATCGCTCGACGAGGTCCCGTCGCGGGCGCACGCCACGCTCGCCGATCACGGTCAGCTCGCCGCGGGGCTGCTGGCGCTGGCCGCGGCGACCGGCGAGACGGCCTACGCCGTCACGGCACGCCGGCTGGTCGACGCCTGCGCCGATGCGGCGGGACGGCCGTCAGTGCCGGGCGGGGGAGACCCGGTGCTCTCGCAGCAGGGGATCGCGGCGCCGGACGCCGCGTCCGACGGCGACGAGCCCTCGGGCGTCGCGTCGCTCGCGGAGGCGGCCGCCGGGCTCTGGCTGCTGGGGGCGGGCGACGGCTATCGCGCCGTCGCCGAGAGGCTCCTCGCCCCGCACTCCGCGGCTGCCACGAGCCAGCCCCTCGCCTATGGGGCACTGCTGCGCGTCGCGGCGCTGCTCGCGGCCGCGCCGCGGCAGGTCGTGGTGGTGCACCCCGGCGAACCCCGTGCGGCCGAGATCGCCGCCGACCCGCGGGGGCTCGCGGCGGCTGCGCGGGCGATCCCCGCCGACGTCGTGACCGTCGTGACGTCCGCGCAGGCGGCGGAATGGGCGGCGGCCGGGTTCGCGCTGTTCGACGACAAGGGCGCACGCGACGGCCTGCCGACCGCCTACGACTGCCGCGACTTCGCGTGCCGGCTGCCCGTCACCGACCCGGCTGACCTGGTGCCCTGAGCGCGGGCGTCACACCCAGCTGGTCAGCCACATGTGCATGTGCCAGAACTCGTAGGGCACGTTCATCGCCGTGACGATCGGGTACCAGTAGGCCGACAGGGCGAGCGCCACGCCCAGGAAGACAATGACGAGGCGCTGCCCGGTGAGCCGGCGGTACGTCGTCGCGTTCGGCCCGCCGGCGATGTCTTTCAGCGCGAAGGTCAGCGCGAGGATCATGAATGGCAGGATCAGCACCGTGTAGAACTGGAACACCGTGCGCGCCGGCAGGAACAGCCAGGGCGCGTATGTCACCGCGACGCCGGTGAGCACGAGGGCGTAGCGCCAATCCCGCGCCACCACGAACCGGTACGCGAGGTACAGCACGGCGGCCACGCCCGCGTACCAGACCAGCGGATTCGGCATCGTGGAGATGGCCTCGGAGCACCCCTTCGCGGCGGTGCAGCCGTCGACGCCGAGCTCGTCCTGGTGGAAGTACACGCTCGTGGGCCGCAGCAGCAGCGGCCACTGCCACGCCGGACTCGCGTACGCGTGCGGGGAGGTGATGCCCGACGTCGAGTTGTACATCGCGACGTGGTACAGCCACAGGCTCTCGAGCGGGTTGCTGCCGGCGTGACGGTCGTAGCCGCCGTCGGTGACCAGCCAGCCGGTCCACGACGCGAGGTACACGGCGACGGCCACCGGCACGAAGAGCAGGAACGTCACCACACCCTGACGCAGCGCGTCGGTCGGCCAGAACAGCACGCCCGCGCGGCGGCGCGCCAGGGCGTCGGTCACCACGAGATAGAGGCCGAGCCCCGCCAGCACCCACGCGCCCGACCACTTGACCGCGGTCGCGGCGCCGAAGGCGGCTCCGGCGGCGATGACCCACGGCCGGTTCCACAGCAGCGGACCCCACGACGGCGGCTCGTCGCCGTCGAACCGCGCCGCGACGGTCTGCGCGATGCGGGACATCGTGCGCTCACGATCGCGCACCACGAAGAGGAAGCCCAGGAGCACGAAGAAGGTGAGGGAGGTGTCGAGCAGCGCGACCCGGCTCATCGAGATCGCCAGGCCGTCGACCGCCATGAGGAGCCCCGCCACGACGGCGAAGGTCGTCGACGTCGAGAGGCGCTTGGCGATCAGCATGAGGACGAGCACGGCGGCGGTGCCCAGGAGCGCGGTCGTGATGCGCCAGCCCCAGCCGCTGTCGGGTCCGAGCACCATCATGCCGAGCGCGATGATCCACTTGCCGAGCGGCGGATGCACCACGAACGCCGCGTTGCCGGTGAACACGTCCACGTCGCCGGCGAGGAAGCTCTCGTTCGCGCCCGAGGGCCACGAGCCCTCGTACCCGAGGTTCAGCAGCGTCCACGCGTCCTTGACGTAGTACGTCTCGTCGAACTGGTTCATCAGGTCGTGCGCGGCGGCGAGATTCCACAGCCGCAGCACGCCGGCCAGCACGACGACGATCGCCGGGCCGAGCCAGCGATAGAGCCGGGCGGCGCGAGGGTCCTCGCTCACGCGCCGCGTGAACCGGTCGTAGAGGCTCGGGCGCTGCGGCGGCGGGAGGGGCGCGGCGGGCGGTTCGGCCTCGAGCCGCGGGGCATCCGTCACCCGGCCAAGTCTAGGCTGAGGGCGTGATCATCCTCGCGGCGACCCCGATCGGCAACCTCGGGGACGCCTCCCGCCGGCTCATCGAGGCGCTGGAGGACGCGACCGTCGTCGCCGCCGAGGACACCCGCACCACGCAGCGCCTGCTGGCGGCGCTCGGCGTCGCCAACCGGCCCCGGCTGATCGCCCTCCACGACCACAACGAGAAGGAGCGCGCGCCCGAGCTCGTCGAGCTCGCGCGCGACCAGGACGTGCTCGTGCTCAGCGACGCCGGCATGCCGACGGTCAGCGATCCGGGGTACGGCCTGGTGGCCGCGGCCGCGGCGGCCGGCGTCGACGTCACCGCGATCCCCGGACCGAGCGCCGTCGTCACCGCCCTCGCCGTCTCGGGGCTCCCCACCGACCGGTTCACCTTCGAGGGCTTCGTGCCGCGCAAGCCCGGCGAGCGGGCGGCGACGCTGCGGGCGCTCGCCTCCGAGCCGCGCACGATGGTCTTCTTCGAGGCGCCGTCGCGGGTCGCCGCGACCCTCGCCGACATGGCCGCCGCCTTCGGCGACGACCGCCGCGCGGCCGTGTGCCGGGAGCTGACGAAGCTCCACGAGGAGGTCGCCCGGGGTCCGCTCGCCGACCTGGCCCGCTGGGCCGATGCGGGGGTGCGCGGCGAACTTGTGATCGTGGTGGAGGGAGCGCCCGCACGCGGCGTCGCCTTCCCCGACGCGGTCACGCAGGTGCTCGAGCTGGTGCGCGACGGCGTGCGCTTGAAAGCGGCCGCGGCCGAAGTGTCCGGCCTCACCGGCCACTCCAGCCGCGAGCTGTATCAGGCGGCGCTCGCCGTGCGGGGCTGACACGGCACCGCCGCCGTCATCTCCGCACTGTGACCGAGACATCCTTACTCATCGTCACACCCGCGTCGTTCGCGAATTCGACACGGTAGGTGTGCGTGCCGCGGGCGGCACCGGTGACGACGAACGTCGCGTGCTGTGCGCCGGGGGTCGCCGCGACGAGCGTTCCGCCGGCGATGACGGTGTCGCCTTCGAAGAACCGGTAGGTGGTGGCGTTGGTGCCCCACCACAGGTCGGCGGTCAGCGTGAAGACGCCGTCTCCGTCCTTGTTGTCGTGGCTGAGCACCGGCTTTCCCGGTGAGGCGTCCGTCACGGTGACGGTGACCGGGCGGAGCGCCGTCGCGCCCTGCGAGTTGACGAGTTCGCCGGTGTAGACGTAGACGCCGTTCTTCTTCCCCGTCACCGGGATCTCGGCCGACTGCTCGCCGACGCCGCCGTACGCGAGCGACACCGTCGCGATGCGCTCGCCGTTCTCGAACACTCGGAGCTTCGTGCCGTTCTCACCCCACCACAGGTTCATCCTCACGGTGTAGGCGCCGTCCTTGAGACCCGTGTCCCAGCCGTTGTCGTGCGAGAGGATGCCCCGGCCCGGCGCCTTCGCGGCGGCATCGAGTGCGACGAGCCCGTCGACGGCGTCGGCCAGCGCGGTCGTCGCGCCCTCGACCGCGTCGCGGGACGCGGCATCCGCCGACAGCACGATGCGGGCCCGCTCGATCGCCGCCTGCAGCGCGGCCGCGGTCGCAGGCGTGTACGCGGCCGGATCGATCGCCTCCGCGGCGGCGAGGTCCGCGGTGAGGGGGGAGGTGTCGACGCCCGTCGGGGCGGCCCGCACGAGTTCGAGGTCGTCGATCGTGCCCCAGGCCCCGCCGGCGAGCGTCGCGGTCACCGTGACCGTCACGCTTGCGCCCTCCGCCACGTCGATCGGCGCCGTCGTCGGCGTCGACCAGTTACGCCAGCCGTCCATCGAGAAGGGGACGGATGCCTCGGCCGATCCGCTCGAGACGCTCAGGCGCACGCTGCTCGCGGCGTCCTCTCCATCGCCCTGCAAGGCGCCGCGGACGACGTAGGATCCGGCGGGGACGGCGTCCACGCGCTGGGAAAGAGAGAACGAGTAGGCGCCCGCGGCCCAGAAGTGCGCGGACCGGTCGCCGGAGTGCGGGTCGTCCCACGCGCCGATCGTGAGTCCTGTGCCGGTCTTCGTCCAGGGGCTGTTGTCACCCTCGAATCCGGGGCTGCGGAGCAGGTTCTTCTGCGCGACGACGACCGTGGCGTTCGCCGCGAGACCCGACGACGTGACGCCTGAGATCGAGTACGTGCCGGGGCCCTCGATCCAGGTGGCGGCGTCGGACCAAGCGACCGGTTCCGCCTCTGACGAACCGTCGTTGTACGACACCATGACGGTGTCCGGGAGGATGATCTCGTCGCCCTCAGTCACGGTGAGCTCCGCCGGCGCCACCTCGGTGACCTCCCGCGGCGCCAGCGCGCCGGTGCGGGCATAGGCGAAGACGTTGAGCGACTCGAGCGGCGTGCCGTCGTGCGCGAACAGCGCCTGGTTGTCCCACGCTGAGCCGCCGTACCACTGCCCGGCGTCGTGGGGGTCGTACTCACCGGCGTAGCTCGACGCCCAGCCCGACCCGTGGGCCTCCCAGAGCGCCTTGTTCGTCTCGAGCTGCGACGGCGGACCGACCGGCAGCCAGGCGGGCTCCCAGTAGAAGACGCCGATGCCCGCGTCGCCGACGTTCACCACGGCCTGGATGACGTCGCGGACGGCGGTGGCCTGGCCCTGGACGCTGATCGGATACTGCGTCGCCTCGGACGGAACGTCGATGACGTTTCCGTGCCCGTCTCCGTCCTCCAGTGTGTACGCCCACGAGGTCTCCGCGACCATGACCTTCTTGCCGTACGTGTCGGCGACGTTCTTCAGCACCGTCGTGAGGTTCTGGACCGTGCCGTGCCAGTACGGGTAGTAGCTCGACGCGAACACGTCGTAATCGACGTCGCGCGAGGCGAGATTCGCTGCGTACCCGGCGTAGCGGCCGCTGGTCTCCGGGTTGGTGAAGTGCACGGCGACGAGGGCGTCGGGGAAGACCTCGCGGACGGCCGCCGAGCCGGCGGAGAAGATCTGCGCCATGCCGTCCCAGCCGCTGACGCCGGCCACCGCGTTGTTGGTCTCGTTGCCCACCTGCACCATGCGCACGTCGACGCCCGCGGTCTTCAGCTGCCCGAGAGCGTCGGTGGTGAAGTCCTGCACAGCGACGGCCTTCTCGGCCACGGTGAGCGCCGCCCAGTCCTTCGGGGCCTGCTGCTTGGCCGGGTCTGCCCAGAAGTCGGAGTAGTGGAAGTCGACGAGGACGCCGAGTCCGGCATCCGTCGCCCGCGTGCCGATCTCGATCGCGTGGGCGACGTCGTTGTCCCCGCCTCCGTAGCCGTTGCGGGCGGCGTCGAAGGGGTCGTTCCACACGCGCACGCGCACGTCGGTGATGCCGGCGTCGGCGAGCAC
The DNA here is from genome assembly GCF_033548675.1 of Microbacterium sp. M3. Lineage (NCBI taxonomy): Bacteria > Bacillati > Actinomycetota > Actinomycetes > Micrococcales > Microbacteriaceae > Microbacterium > Microbacterium sp. M3. The sequence goes on along the minus strand of NZ_JAWTZT010000001.1, from coordinate 167,920 downwards.
TTCGAACAGGTCCGCCGGCTGCCGGGCGGCGTCGCGGAACACCACGCCGGACTCCTCCAGGGCGATGGCCGACGAGACGTCGACGCCGCTGATGAAGTCCGTGGGGAGGTTCTCGACCTTCGGCACCGTGATGCCGGCTGGGACGGGGCCGTCGTCTGCGGCGGCGGGCACTGCCGTTATTACGCCGAGGACGAGGGCGAGGGATGCCGCGACGGCCGCGAGGCGCGCGGATCGGGGGTGGTGAGACACGGTGTTCTCCGATCGACGTTGATCAAGGGGTGGGCTGGAAGTCAGCCCTTGACGGACCCCGCGGTGAGGCCGCCGACGATGTAGCGCTGCAGCGACAGGAACAGGACGAGCACGGGGATGGCTGCGATCACGGCACCGGCCGCGAACAGACCCCAGTTGGAGGCGAGCTGGTTCGAGACCCACTGGTACATGCCGACGGCGAGGGTCCAGTTGTCTTCGGAGACGAGCACGATCTTGGCGATGATGTAGTCACCGAAAGCGGCGATGAAGGCCAGGAGCGCGACCACGGCGAGGATCGGCGTCACCAGGGGGAAGATGAGCCGCCAGAAGATCTGCGCGTGCGTGGCGCCGTCGATCTTGGCGGATTCGTCGATCTCGATCGGCACGGTGTTGAAGAAGCCGTACATCAGGAAGGTGTTCACCCCGAGCGCGCCGCCGAGGTACACGCAGATGAGTGCGATCTTGGAGTTGAGCCCGAGCGCGGGTATCACTTCGCCGAGTCCCAGCAGCATCAGGAAGATCGCGACGAAGGCGAGCGCCTGGGGGAACATCTGGATGATGAGCAGACCCGTGAGGCCGGCGCGACGCCCGGAGAACCGGAAGCGCGAGAAGGCATACGCGGCGGCGGCCCCCATGAGAACCGCGCCGACCGACGCGATGCCGCCGATCAGCAGGGTGTTGCCCGCCCAGGTCCAGAAGCTGGTCGCGCCGAGGGCCGCGTAGTTCGACAGATCCACCACGCTGAAGAGGGCGTTGCTCGCGGCGAGCGTGCCGTTCGGGTTGAGCGATGCCGACAGCACGTACACCAGTGGGAAGATCGCGTAGAAGATCACGACGGCGGCCAGCAGGTACTTCCAGCCCACCTCGAGCAGCCAGCGGCGGCGACGGGCGGAGCGCCGGTCGCGCGGCGCGCCGGGGATGCGGGTGGTCGCTCCAGCGGCGACATCGGCGGCGGTGGACATCACTGGAACTCCTCGAGCTTGCGGGTCTGACGGAACGCGATCGCCGAGATGCCCCCGACGACGGCGAACACGAGGATCGACAGCGCGCTCGCGAGGCCGTAGTCCGCCGCGCCGCCCGACACCCCGGAGATGTCGTAGATGGCGGAGATCAGGATGTCGGTGGCCCCGAGCGCGTACGGGGCGCCGGGGATCGCCGGTCCGCCGTTGTTGAACATGTAGATGACCGTGAAGTTGTTGAAGCTGAACGCGAAGGACGAGATCAGCAGCGGCGCGGTGGCCACGAGAACCAGCGGCAGGATGATCGAGCGCAGCTGCCGCGAGCGGCCCGCGCCATCCAGCGACGCGGCCTCGAGAGTGTCCTGCGGCAGCGCCTGTAGCGCTCCCGTGCACACGAGGAAGTAGTACGGGTAGGTGAGCCACAGATTCACCCACACGACTGCGGCACGGGCGAGCCACGGATCGCCCAGCCAGTTGATGTTCGCGCCGAAGAAGAACAGGTCGTTGATGACACCGAACTCGGCGTTGAACATGCCGCGGAACAGCAGCGCAGACATGAATGCCGGGAAGGCGTACGGGAGGATGTACAGCGTCCTGAGGAACCGCCTGCCCTTCAGCCGCGCGTCGTTGTAGATGAGCGCGAGCAGCAGCCCGAGTGCGAACGGCAGAACGACAGACAGCGTTGCGAACGCAAACGTCCACACCGTGACCGAGAGCAGCGTCTGCGCGAGCGCCGGGTCGGTGAACAGCCGGAGGAAATTCTCGAAGCCGACGTTCACGTACCAGCCGGCAGGCAGCGCCGAGCCGTCCTCGGCGACGAAGGAGCCCGTGTCGCTCGCCGTGTAGACGGTGCCGGTCGTGGTGTCGGTGATGGTCTGGGTCTCGGCATCCCAGACCAGGGTCGACTCGTAGACCGCACCCGACGAGCCGTCGCGGGTGCGGATCGACCCGTCGTTGGGGTCTTCCGAGACCGGCACGCGCAGGCCGGCGATCTGCTCCTGCAGCGCGGCGTCGGTGATGACGGTGGCGCGAGGGACGACGTCCCAGCCGGGAACTTCGGTCGGAGCGCCGGCGCTGCCCACTTCGGCGCCCCGGGCCTCCTCGAGGGGCTGTTCGGCAGAGCCGACGAGGACGTCGCCGTTTTCGTCCATGATCGCGAATCCGAGCTCGCCGACGCGCTCGACGACGGAGAGCGGGTAGGTGGGCGAGTCGTCGATACGGCGCTCGCCCTGGATGAGGGCGGCCTCGACCGCCTGCTCCTGGGTGCCGGCGTGGCCGGTGCCGTAGTTCGTGAAGGCGATGTAGGCGGTGTAGCCGAAGATGAAGACCTGGAAGACGAGCAGGAACACCAGCCCGGGCAACAGGTACTTGAGCGGCAGCGCGCGCTTGGTGAAATAGACGATGTCGGCGGCAAGGAGCAGCACGAGCGTCGCCGAGAACACCACCCACGACTCTGCGCGCAAGGCGCTCAACAGGGTCATCACGCCGAAGGCGTTCACGAGAGCCATCAGGCCGAGTTTCGCGAGGAAACCCCAGCCGAGGCCCCGCCAACGGCGCGCGTGAGATTCGCGCGGCGGCGTCTGCACCGGCGCCGGGGTCGTGGTGGGTCGGGAGTCCACCGTCATGCGTCTGCTCCTGTCACCGGCCTCATCGCCGGGCGTGAGGGAATCGATCGGTCGATCGGGAAGTGGGTGGGATCCGGGAGGCGGGGAGAGGCACTCACCCGCCTCCCGGAGCATGTCGGTCACCGTGCCGGTGACCGGGTTCAGGCGACCGGGATCAGCCCTCGACCGCGGCCTGGACGTCGGAGACCATGGTGTTCCATGTCGACACGGGGTCTGCGCCGCTGATGATCTGCGACTGCGCCGCGTTCCAGAGGTCCCAGACCGACCCCATCTCGGGGATGCTCGGCATCGGAACGCCGTTCTGCGCCGAAGCGAGGAAGCCCGCGATGACCGGGTCGGATGCCACCTCCGAGGCGAGCGTCGACCACGCGGGGATGCGCGGGTCGGCCTCGTACAGGGCGCGCTGCGCCTCCTCGGTTCCGAGATAGTTCACGAGGAACTCCTGCGCGAGCAGCGCGTTCTTCGACTGCGAGCTCAGGTAGAAGCCCTGCACGCCCACGAACGGAGCGGCGGTCTCGCCGCCGGCCGACGGGATCGGGTTGACCGCGATGTTCGCGACATCGGGATACGCGCTGATCGCCCACGGGCCCTGGATCGTGTAGGGCGCCTTGCCGCTGTTGAACAGCTCGTTGTTGATGTCGTAGTCGACGGTCGTCGAGATGTAGCCGGTGCCGGCGGTGCCGTTGGCTCCGAGCCACGTCGCGAAGGCCTCGCCCGCCGCGCCGCCCATGCCGACCTCGGTGGTGTACGAGCCCGACGCGTCCTGCACGAACACGGGGGCGCCGAACGACGTCTGGAAGCCGTACATCGTGTAGCCGTCCCCTGTCTCGCCCGCCGTGTTGATGACGAACGGGCGCTCGGCGCCGGACGCCAGGCCCTTCTGGATCATCTCGTCCCACGTCGCGGGGGCGTCGGCGCCGACGAGATCGACGTTCTGGACGAGCGCGATGGTCTCGAGCGAGTACGGGAGGGCGTACAGCTGACCGTCGTAGGTCATGGCCTCGAGAGCGACGGGCTCGAACTCCGACGCCTTGTCGCCGAGGTCGATCGTGTCGACCACACCGGCGGCGACGAGCGCGCCGAGCCAGTCGTGGGCGCCGACCGTGATGTCCGGACCCTCGCCGGTCGGCACCTGCGCGATGAAGTCGTTGCGGAGGTCCTCGAAGTTCTTCTTGACGATCTCGACGGTCGCGCCGGTCTCCTCCTCGAAGGCCTTCGCGGCGTCCTTGACCGCCGTCTGGCGCTCCTCATCGGTCCAGATGACGAGCTTCGCGCTGCTGTCGGCCTCGCTGCTCTCTTCGGACGAGCCGCCGGCCGCGCAGCCGGCGAGGACGACCGCGGCCGTGAGCGCCAGCGCTCCGAATGCGATCTGCTTTCGCATGATTTCCCTTTCGGTTGTGTGTGTTGCAGGGTTCGTATGGGTCAGGGGATGTGCGGGGCGCGGATGACCGCGACCCCGCCGGCGGGCACGAGGAACTCGTCCTCCACCTCCGCGCCGGTGAGAAGCTCGACGCCGGACGCGGCGAGGGCGACGGCGTCGTCGCGGTGGTTGACCGCGATGGTGTAGTCCGCGTCATCACCGCGGCGCATGACGACCTCGAGGCCTTCGGGAAGGTCCGAGGGGGCGACGCCCGCGTCGGCGTACACGTCGGACATCACGGTGCGGAGCCCCGCCGCATCCAGCCGGGTGCTGATGTACCAGCCGTGTCCGGTGCCGTGCGCGTGACGCGTGACCGCTGCCTTACCGGCCCCCGGGCCGTCGACGTACGTCGCCTTCACCTCGGCGCCGTGCAGCACGAGATCCTCCTGCCACGCGTCGGCGAGGAGCCTGGCGGATGCCGGGCCCGTCCACTCGACGGCGTGGCGGGCGCCCTCACGCAGGGGGAGGAACTCCTCGACGACGATGCCGAGCGCATCCCGCAGCGGCGCGACGAAGCCGCCGAGGTGCACCGCGTCGTTCTCGTCGACGATGGCCGAGAAGAACGACACCACGAGCGTGCCCCCCGCCTCCACGTAGCGCGTCAGGTTCGCCGCGTCGGCGGTGTTCAGCAGGTACTGGGCGGGTGCGAGCACGAGCTTGTAGCCGGAGAGATCCTGGCCCGGGAGCGCGAAGTCGACCGTGATGCCGTCGCGCCAGAGGCGCTCGTAGAAGGCGCGGATCTGCTCGGCGTGCGAGACGTCGACCGACGGGCGCCACTCGAGGTCCTGGGCCCAGAACGATTCGAAGTCCCACAGGATCGCGACGTCCGCAGCGACGCGCGAACCGCGCACCTCTTCGAGGCGCCCAAGGGCGTCGCCGAGCTCGACCACCTCCCGCCACACGCGGGAGGCGGTGCCGGCGTGGGGGACCATCGCCGAGTGGAACTTCTCGGCGCCCGAGCGCGAGGCGCGCCATTGGAAGAAGAGGATCGCGTCGGCGCCGCGCGCGAGGTGGGTCAGTGAGTTGCGCGCCATCTCGCCCGGGCGCTTCGCCACGTTCCGCGGCTGCCAGTTCACGGCCGACGTGGAGTGCTCCATCAGGATCCACGGCGCCCCGCCGCCGACCGACCGGGAGAGGTCCGCGGCGATCGCCAGCCCGATCTCGCCTTCGCAGTCCGCCGCCCACAGGTAGTGGTCGTCCGACACGATGTCGACCTCGCGCGCCCACGCCCAGAGGTCCGTCGTCCAGCTCTGGTTCGCCATGAAGTTCGTCGTGATCGGCTGCGACGCGTGGGCGCGGATGGCGTCGCGCTCAGCGACGAAGCAGGCCCGGAGCTGGTGGTCGGTGAAGCGTGCGAAGTCGAGGCGCTGCGCGGGGTTCACCACCGAGGGTGCTGCGGCCGGTGCGCCGACGTGGTCCCACTCGCCGTAGCGCTGGCCCCAGAAGGTCGTGCCCCATGCGGTGTTGAGCGCGTCGAGGGTGGCGTACTTGTCGCGGAGCCACCCGCGGAACGCCCGCACCGATTGCTCGGAGTAGTCCTCGCCGACGGGAACGCCGTACTCGTTGTGCACGTGCCACATCACCACTGCAGGGTGCGAGCCGTAGCGCTCGGCCAGTGCCGAGGCGATTCGGACGATCGCCGCGCGGTAGGCCGGAGACGCATGCGAGGCCATGCCTCGAGCGCCGAAGCCCATCGTGACGCCGTCGCGCGAGACGACGCGGGCGTCGGGATGGTCGGCGAAGAACCACGCCGGGGGAGAGGCGGTGGGCGTGCCGAGGTCGACCGAGATGCCGTTCTCGTGCAGCAGGTCCAGCAGCTCGTCGAGCCACTCGAAGTCGAACACGCCTTCGCTCGTCTCGAGCAGTGCCCACGCGAAGATGCCCACGCTCACGAGATTCACGCCGGCTTCGCGCATGAGGACGACGTCTTCGCGCCACACCTCTCGCGGCCACTGCTCGGGGGTGTAGTCGCCTCCGTAGGCGATACCCCGGATCTCAGGCCAGCGGTCGGGCGAGGTCATAACACTCCATCGGGTCGTGTGCAGGTGCGGTCCTGCAAGAAGGCGGTGGCCGGCGTCGCATGACTGTGACCGGTCACAGTTTTACCCGACCGCGCGGGTACAGCGTGAACTGGACCCCGGAACCGTTACGCAACTGTGACCGGTCACAGGTTTCGTCGTGTCGACGGGTGGAGCGTCGCTCGACCGGGGTAGAGTCGCTGGTCGTGGAGGAGATGACGTCCGTGCGACGCAAGCCGACGATCCGTGATGTCGCGGCCGCTGCGGGTGTCTCGCGCGGAACCGTGTCTCGCGTCATCAACGGCGGTCACTGGGTGTCGCCGGACGCACGCGTCGCTGTCGAGGAGGCGATCCGTCGCACCGGCTACACCGCGAACCACGCCGCGCGCAGCCTCGCGACGGGCCGGGCGGGTTCACTGGCGTTCCTCCTGACCGAGCCGCAGCACCTCCTTTTCCAGGATCCGACCTTCGCCCTTCTGCTGCGCGGGGCGGCCGAGGCGCTCGCCCAGCGCTCGATGACGCTGGTCCTTCTCGTGGCGGGAACCCCCGCGGAGCGGGCCAACGTCGCCCACTTCGTCCGCGCGGGCCACGTCGACGGCGTGCTTCTCATCTCCTCGCACGAGGCCGATCCGCTGGTGGACGAGCTGCTAGAGGCGGGCGTGCCCACCGTGTGCTGCGGCATCCCGCTCGGTCACGAGTCGCAGGTGCTGACGGTGTCGGTGGACGAGGTGGGTTCGGCGCGCGAGATGACACGGTACCTGCGCAATCGCGGGTACCGCCGGATCGGCATGATCGCGGGCCCGCACGACACCCCGGGCGGGAAGTTCCGGCTCGTGGGCTTCGAGGAGGAGATGGGCGCGGACTTCGATTCCGCCCTCGTCGAGGAGGGCGACTACAGCCAGGAGTCCGGCGCACTCGCGATGTCGCGACTGCTGGAGCGCTCCCGCGACATCGATGCCGTCTTCGCCGCGAGCGACCTCATGGCGGCGGGCGCGGTGGCGACCCTGCGCAAGGCCGGGCTGCGTGTGCCGGACGACGTGGCCGTCGCGGGCTTCGACGACTCCGGCATGGCCGCCACCCACGAGCCGCCGCTGACCACCATGCGGCAGCCGTGGGAGCGGATCAGCGAGGGCATGGTGTCGTTGCTGCTCCAGCTGATCGACGGTGCGCTGCCCGAGCCGATCACGCTCCCGACCACTCTGGTGGTGCGCGAGAGCGCCTGACACCGGACCGCGGATTATGACGTTCGCGGGCCCATGGGCGGCTTCTGCCGGGGCTTCGGTCACAGCGCCGGGGGCGGCATCCGCTCGAACTAGACTCGTCGGGTGACTTCCGGCCCCTCGTCCTTCTACATCACGACGCCGATCTACTACCCGAGCGACGTGCCCCACATCGGCCACGGCTACACCACCGTGGCGGTCGACACCCTCGCGCGCTGGCACCGCCAGGCGGGCGACGACACGTGGATGCTCACCGGCACCGACGAGCACGGCCAGAAGATGATGCGCGCCGCCAGTGCGAACGGCGTCACGCCGCAGCAGTGGGTCGACAAGCTCGTGGGCGAGTCGTGGTTCCCGCTGCTGAAGACGCTCGACGTCGCGAACGACGACTTCATCCGCACCACGCAGCCCCGCCACGAGGAGCGCGTGCGCGCCTTCGTGCAGGCGATCTACGACCGCGGCTACATCTATGCCGGCGAGTTCGAGGCGCTGTACTGCGTGGGCTGCGAGGAGTTCAAGACCGAGGCCGAGATCGTCGACGGCACCGGGCCGTTCGAGGGGCTCAAGGTCTGCGCGATCCACTCGAAGCCGCTCGAGCTGCTCCAGGAGAAGAACTACTTCTTCAAGCTCAGCGAGTTCCAGGACCGCCTGCTCGACCTGTACGCGTCGACGGACTTCATCCGTCCGGAGTCGGCGCGCAACGAGGTCGTGTCGTTCGTGAAGAACGGCCTCAAGGACCTCTCGATCTCGCGGTCGACGTTCGACTGGGGCATCAAGGTGCCGTGGGACGAGACGCACGTCATCTACGTGTGGGTCGACGCCCTGCTCAACTACGCGACCGCGATCGGGTACGGCACCGACCCGGAGGAGTTCGCGCGCCGCTGGCCCGCGTACCACGTGGTCGGCAAAGACATCCTGCGCTTCCACGCCGTCATCTGGCCGGCGATGCTCATGGCCGCGGGTGTCGAGGTGCCGCGCGGCGTCTTCGCGCACGGCTGGCTGCTGGTCGGCGGCGAGAAGATGTCGAAGTCCAAGCTCACCGGCATCGCCCCCACCGAGATCACCGACGTGTTCGGCTCGGACGCCTACCGCTTCTACTTCCTCTCGGCCATCGCGTTCGGCCAGGACGGCTCGTTCTCGTGGGAGGACCTGTCGGCCCGCTACCAGGCCGAGCTCGCCAACGGCTTCGGCAACCTCGCCTCGCGCACGACCGCGATGATCGAGCGCTACTTCGAGGGCGTCGTTCCGCCGCCGGGCGCCTACACCGACGCCGACCTGCGCATCCAGAAGACCGTGGCGGATGCCGCCACCGCCGCCGACGCCGCCATCGAGCGGTTCCGCATCGACGAGGCCATCGCGTCGATCTGGACGATCGTCGACGCGCTGAACCTCTACATCACCGAGAACGAGCCGTGGGCGCTGGCTAAGGACGAGGCGCAGCGCGCGCGCCTCGGCACCGTGCTCTACACGGCCGCCGAGGGACTGCGGGCGCTCGCGGTGCTGCTGTCGCCGGTGATGCCGGTCGCTACCGAGAAGCTGTGGGTGGCGCTCGGCGCCGCCGAGTCGCTCGGACGCCTGCACGACCAGCCCATCCGCGAGGCCGGCGCCTGGGGTGTGCTGAAGCCCGGCACGTCGGTGAACGGGCTCGCCCCGCTCTTCCCGCGCGTGGAGCAGTCGGTCTGACCCCACCCAGGCGTCCGTGTCCCACTTTCAACGATCCATGTCCCGATTCCGGCCCCAAGAGGGGGGCCTTGGGAACGAAAGTGGGACATGCGCCGAGCACAGGATGCGAGACGCATGATGGCTGAACCCCGGGTGCCGTACCCCGACGCGGCGGCGGACCCCTCGCAGTACGTGCGCACCCGCGAGAAGGGCTCGCGCGACGTCACCTACCCCGACGCGCCCGAGCCCCTCGCGGTGCCGGTATACGACAACCACGCGCACCTCGAGATCGAGGACGGCGTCGGGCTCGACCTCGATGAGCAGCTCGAGCGCGCCACGGCCGTCGGTGTCGTCGGCGTCGTGCAGGCCGGGGGCGACATCGAGTCGAGCCGGTGGTCGGCGTGGGCCGCGGCATCCCATCCCCGCGTCCTCGCGGCGGTCGCCATCCATCCGAACGAGGCGCCCGCGTACCAGGAGGCGGGGCGGCTCGACGAGGCGATCGCCCTGATCGACGAGCTGGCGGCGCAGCCGCGCGTGCGCGCGATCGGCGAGACGGGCCTGGACTTCTTCCGCACCGAGGCCGACGGCATCCCCGCCCAGGTCGAGAGCTTCGAGGCGCACATCGCCCTCGCGAAGAAGCACGGCATCGCGATGCAGATCCACGACCGCGACGCGCACGACGCGGTGCTCGAGACGCTCGAGCGCGTGGGCGCTCCCGAGCGGACGGTGTTCCACTGCTTCTCGGGCGACGCCGACATGGCGCGGATCGCGGGGGAGCGCGGCTACTGGCTGTCGTTCGCGGGCAACGTGACGTTCAAGAACGCGCAGAACCTCCGCGATGCGCTCGCGGTGATCCCGCGCGAGCGGATCCTGGTCGAGACGGATGCCCCGTTCCTCACTCCGACGCCGCACCGCGGTCGTCCGAACGCCCCCTACCTGATCCCGGTGACGGTGCGCTTCATGGCCGCCGAGCTGGACGTCGACGTCGACGAGCTGTGCGCGCAGATCGCCGCGAACACGCTCGCTGTCTACGGGAGCTTCGAGGACTGAGCCGTGGAGGGCGAGCTCTGGGATCTGGTGGATGCCGCGGGCACGCCTGTCGGCCTGACCCACTTGCGCGCCGACCCCGCCTTCCCCGCGGGTCTGTTCCACGTCGTCGCGTCGGTGTGCGTGGTGCGCGGCGACGGCCGGGTGCTCATGACCCGGCGTGCGGCGGCGAAGGACTGGGGCCTCACGTGGGAGTTCCCGGCGGGGAGCGCCCTCGCCGGCGAGACCAGCGCCGAGGCGGCGGCCCGCGAGCTGCACGAGGAGACCGGCGTGCGTGTCGAGGTCGAGCAGCTCGAGCTCGTCGGGCGGCTGACTGAGCGCATCGCGCTCTTCGACGTGTACGTCACCCACGTGCCGGGCGACCCGGCGCTCGCCCCCGACCCCGAGGAGGTGTGCGAGAGCGCGTGGGTGCCGTTCGCCGAGGCGCTCCGCCGCGCGGATGCCGGCGTGATGGCCGGCCCCTGGGCGCCGCGCCTCGCGCAGCTGGGCGCGCGGCTCGGTGAGCTCGTCGATACCGGGGATTCGCGCCGAGACCCGGGGTGACGCCCCGCGTCTCGACCGAGACGCCGTGTCTCGGCGACGGCGGTCAGTCGCGCAGCGGCAGACCGCCCGCGCCCGGCTCCTCGTCGCCCGCGACCTCGTCGGCCTCATCGGGGTCGAGCACCGGCTTCGCGGCCGCGATGTGCGAGATCGAGCGCCACACCAGCGCGAGCGTGATCGCCGAGCCGGCGAACGCGAACCACCACGGCGCGGTCAGGCCGAACAGCTGCGCGAGCACCCCGCCGATGAACTGCCCGATCACGAGGCCGCCGAACACGCCGACCATGTTGACCGAGGCGATGCGGCCCTGCAGCTCCATCGGCACGAGCCGCTGGCGGACGGTCGTCGAGATCGTGCCCCACACGAACGCGTACAGCCCGAAGCCGAACATGATCATGAAGGCCACCACCGACGACGTCGTGAGCGCGAAGCACAGGTGCATGAGCACCTCGAGCGACAGGCACACCCGCATCAGCGTCGAGAACGACACGTGCTTCTCGAGCCACCCGAAGCTGAAGACCGCGATGATGCCGCCGAGCGCGGAGGCGGTGGTGAGCGCGCCGTAGCCGACCGGCCCCATGCCCAGGTGCTCGGTGGAGTAGAGCACCAGGACTCCCCAGGGCGCCGCCCACGTGACGTTGAACACGAGGATGATGATGACGAGCGTGCGCACCGGCGCGTTGTGACGCAGCCAGTGCAGGCCCTCGCGGATCGCGTGCGCCTTCGTGCCCCGCTCGGATGCGGGGTGCTCGGGAACCGGCGTGCGCGCGATCCGCGAGATGAGCAGCACCGCCAGCGACACGCACAGCACCTGCAGCACGAACGGCCAGAACGAGCCGACCGCGAACAGGAAGGCGCCGAGCGGGGGCCCGGCGAGCTGATTGGCCACGAGATACCCCGCCTGCATGCGGGCGTTGCCGATGCCGAGGTCGGCGGGCTTGACGAGCATCGGCAGGAGCGTGCTGCCGGCGGAGTCGGCGAACACCTCGGCGGTGCCGTAGAGGAAGGCGGTCGCGAGCACGAGCCACACGGTGGCCTGGCCGGTCACCAGGAACACCACCAGCACGCCCACGATGACGGCTCGCAGGCCGTTGGCGAGCATCACCAGCCGCCGGCGGTCGTGGTGGTCGGCGACCGCCCCCGCGAGCAGTCCGAACAGCAGCCACGGCAGGAACTGCATCATGGCGCCCGCGGCCACGAGGATCGGCGACGAGGTGAGCGATGCGATCAGCAGCGGAGCCGCGGCCAGCGCGATCCCGTCGCCGAGGTTGCTCGTCCACGACGACGCGAGCAGCCAGCGGAAGTCCCTGCCCAGACGGCGTGGTGCGATGAGGTCGCCGAGCGAAGGCATCCGTTCATCCTAGAGCGGAAGACGGATGCCGCTGCCACCGCCCGTCAGCTCGCGGTCGGTGCGTCCTTCCGGTGCACGAACAGCGTCTCGGTCTGCTCGATGTCCATGCCCTTCGTCTCGGGGATGCGCCACGCGACGTAGACGAACGACAGCGCCGCGAACAGCGCGTACATGCCGTACGTGAGCGGCAGCGACCAGGCCGACATCGCCGGGAACGAGATCGTGATGAGGAAGTTCGCGATCCACTGCGCGCCGGCGGCGACGCCCAGCGCCTTGCCGCGGATGCGGCTCGGGAAGATCTCGCCGAGCAGGACCCACACGAGGGGTCCCCACGACGCCCCGAACCCGATCACGAAGATGTTCGCGGCCACGAGCGCGATGGGCCCCCACGGCGCCGGCAGCACGACAGCGCCCTCGGCGTCGGTCGTGGAGAAGAGGAACGAGATCGCCATGAGGCCGAGCGAGAGCGTCATGAGCACCGAGCCCGTGAGGAGGATCGGCTTGCGCCCGACGCGGTCGACCAGGAAGATCGCGACGAGCGTGACCAGGACGTTGGTGATCGAGGTCGCGACGCTGATCGTGAACGAGTCGCTCTCGTCGAACCCGACCGACTGCCACAGGCTGGTCGAGTAGTAGAAGATCACGTTGATGCCCACGAATTGCTGGAACACCGACAGGATGATGCCGACCCACACGATCCGCTGCAGGCCCAGCACCGGGCCGCGAAGCGAGACGCCGGCGTTCTTGCGGTCGGTCTCGATCGCGGTCTGGAGCTCCCGCATCGTCTGGTCGAGGTCGGCCTCCGGCACGAGGCGGGCGAAGATCGCTCGCGCCTCGTCGAAGCGGCCCTTCGAGATGAGGTAGCGCGGCGACTCGGGAAGGGTGAACGCCAGGATGCCGTAGACCGCCGAGGGCACGACGCCCACGAGGAACATCCACCGCCAGGCCTCGAGCCCCAGCCACAGCACGTTGTCGGCGCCCCCGGCGGTGTTGGCCAGGAGGGCGTCGGAGAGGAGGGCGGCGAAGATGCCGAGGGTGATGGCCAGCTGCTGCAGCGACGCCAGCCCGCCGCGGATCTGGCGCGGCGCGATCTCGGCGATGTAGGCCGGCGCCACGACCGACGCGATGCCGATGCCGAGGCCGCCGATGACGCGCCACAGCGCGAGATCCCAGGCCGAGAACGCGAGGCCGGCGCCGAGCGAGCTGACGAAGAACATGATGGCGCCGAGGAACATCACCCGCAGGCGGCCCCAGCGGTCCGAGAGGTTGCCGGCGATGATGGCGCCGACCGCGCAGCCGAGCAGGGCGATCGCGACGACGAAGCCGGTGATGACGTCGTTGAGCGCGAAGTCCTTCGAGATCGAGTCGACGGCGCCGTTGATGACCGACGAGTCGAAGCCGAACAGGAAGCCGCCGACCGCGGCGGCCACCGACAGGCCGATCGCGCGACGACCGTACGGGCTGCGCATCGAGAAGGCGCCGGTGGGGATCGACCCTGTCGTGTTCATGACCGTCACGGTAGCGGCCGTGCGGCCCCAGGGCGAGGGCCTCCGGCGCGCGTCGCCGTATGCTACGGCGCGGACGCAGGACGGATGCCGGCGGCATCCTTCCGCGCCGATCCGCCGGTGCGCGGGCCCGGCGCCGGGATCCCGGCGCGCTGATGGGTACAGTGAACGCATGCCCGTGACTCTTCTCGGCGCGGCCGAGATCCGCGCGCTCGCCGCCGAACTCGACGTCACGCCGACGAAGAAGCTCGGGCAGAACTTCGTCGTCGACGCCAACACGGTGCGCAAGATCGTGAGCGTCGCCGAGGTGCGCCCGGGCGACCGCGTGGTCGAGGTGGGGCCGGGTCTGGGATCGCTGACCCTGGCGATCCTCGAGGCCGGGGCCACGGTCACCGCGGTGGAGATCGACCACCGCCTCGCCGAGCGCCTGCCCGCGACCGCCGCGGCGCACGGCGTCGCGGACGGCGCGCTCACCGTCGTGGACGCCGATGCGCTGCGCGTCACGGAGCTGCCAGGAGACCCGGCCGTCCTCGTCGCCAACCTGCCCTACAACGTCAGCGTGCCGGTGCTGCTGCACTTCCTCGAGACCTTCCCGGGACTCGACCGCGGCGTCGTGATGGTGCAGGCCGAGGTGGGGGAGCGGCTCGCCGCTCCGCCCGGATCGAAGGTGTACGGCGCGCCGAGCGTCAAGGCGGCCTGGTATGGTCCGTGGCGCCTGGCGGGCACGGTGTCGCGCCAGGTGTTCTGGCCGGTGCCGAACGTCGACAGCGTGCTGGTCGGCTTCCGTCGCGACGTCGAGCCCCGCGGCGACGACGAGCTCCGCCGGCGCACGTTCGCGATCGTCGACGCGGCGTTCCAGCAACGGCGGAAGATGCTGCGGCAGGCGCTGTCTCAGGTGCTCGGCGGCTCGTCGGCCGCGGCATCCGCTCTCCTGGAACGCGCCGGCGTCGCCCCGACCGCGCGCGGCGAGGATCTCGGGATCGACGACTACGTCCGCATCGCCGAGACGGTCGCGGTCACCGGCCAGAGCTGAAATTCAGCGGATGTTCACCGCGCCATCGGGGTTCTCCCGAAACCTCCCGGTAACATTCCGGGCATCCGTCGTCCGGTAACACTGGCAGATCGCCACGCGGCGGAGCGGAGTGACCCGACATGCGCACCGCCGAGTATCCGGCCCCCGAACGCATCCTTCTGCACCTCAGCGACACCCACCTGCGCGCCGCGACGACGCCGCAGCTCTTCGACGCACTCGACGGTGCGGCCCGCCTCACCGAGGCGATCGCCGCGATCGAGGCGAGCGGCGTGCGCCCCGACGCCATCGTCTTCACCGGCGACCTCGTCGACCTCGGCGAGCCGGCGGCGTACGCCGACCTCCGCGCGCTCGTCGAGCCGTTCGCAGAGCGCCTCGGCGCGCGCGTGCTGTGGGTGATGGGCAACCACGACGAGCGCGGCGCGTTCCGCGCAGGGCTCCTGGACGAGGCCGCCGGGCCGGGTCCGATCGACCGGGTCGACGAGCTCGACGGCCTGCGCGTGATCACCCTCGACACGAGCGTGCCCGGCCACCATCACGGCGAGGTGCGCGACGAGCAGCTGGAGTGGCTCGGCGAGGTGCTGGCGACGCCGGCGCCGCTCGGCACGATCCTCGCGATGCACCACCCGCCGGTGCCGAGCGTGCTGCCCCTCGCCGCGAGCGTCGAGCTGTGCGACCAGGCCCGCCTGGCGGCGGTGCTGCGGGGCAGCGACGTCCGCGCGATCATCGCCGGGCACCTCCATTACTCGACCTTCGCGACGTTCGCGGGCATCCCGGTCTCGGTCGCGTCGTCGACCTGTTACGCGCAGGACCTCACCGTGCCCGTCGGCGGCACGCGCCCGCAGGACGGCGCGCAGGCCTTCAACCTGGTGCACGTGTACGACGACACCGTGGTGCACTCGGTCGTGCCGGTGTCGGCACCGCGCACGCTCGAGCACATCGACGCCGACGAGGCGCGCCGCCGCCTCGAGGCTGCCGGCGTCGCCCCGCTGACCGCGATCCGCGCCGCAGCTCCTGCCGCTACCGCCGCGCGGAGGGATGCGCCGACCGAGCCGATTCCCGTGCTGCGCTGAGCTCGTCGCGCTCCCAGGGCGCCCGCACCGGGAACATCCGCTCCAGCGCGCTGCGGATCGCCCGCACGCGGATCTCCTCGGCGACCTCCCTCTCGCCGCCGTCGTTCAGGCAGAACATGTCGGCGTCGCACCGCTCCGCGAGTCGCTCCATGAGCCGCAGCCCGCGGGGCAGGGTGGTCTGCGCGTAGCGGACGCGCGGTGCCCGCGTGGGGACCGCCCGCCCGGTCAGCAGCGCGTAGTAGTGGTAGAGGCTGTTGGTCACCGAGATGTCGGTCGCCGAGCGGAAGCGGGATGCCGCGGTCCGGGCGAAATCGTCGGGGAAGGCGTCTTCGAGCTCGGCCATCACGCTCTTGCGCAGGGGAGCAGCGCAGTGCTCCAGGTCGCGGACGATCGTCCGGCCGAACCGCTCCTTCAGCAGGGCGCGGTTCACGCGCAGCCCGTTGTCGTGGCCGCTGCGGTGCAGCGCCGGGTCGCCCGCGCCGATGCGCACCTCGCACTCGACGAACTTGGTGACGCCCGCCGGGGTGAAGAACATCTCCGGCGCGACGGCCCGCCCGAAGAACATGTCGTCGTTGGAGTAGAGGAAGTGCTCGGCGAGCCCGGGGATGCGGTGCAGCTGCGCCTCGACCGCGTGCGAGTTGTGGGTGGGCAGCACCGAGGGGTCGGCGAAGAACTCCTCGCTGCGCACGATGGTGACCTTCGGGTGGTCGAGCAGCCACGCCGGCGCGGGGGAGTCCGTCGCGATGAAGATGCGGCGCACCCACGGCGCGTACATGTGCACGCTGCGCAGGGCGTAGCGCAGCTCGTCCACGTGCCGGTACCGGGCAGGGCCGTCGTCCCCCTCGCCGACGACGTACTCCGCGAGCTGCGCGGCCCGCTGCCGGCGGAAGTCGCTCGACGAGCCGTCGACCCATGAGAAGACCATGTCGATGTCGTAGGTGACCTCGAGCGGGTGGGGATCGAACATCCCCGCCGGTGTGCGCCACACCCGGTCGTACCGTTCGACCGTGGTGCAGGCGACGTCCTCGGCGGCCGTGCGGCGGCGCATGAGCGCGTTGTCGCGCGGTGCCTCCACCGTCTCGGATCCGAACCGCCAGAACTCCAGGTGCACACCGAGGGCCGCGCCGTAGCGCAGCGACCCGCCGCGGGTGATGCGCGGGCGGAAGAGGCGCACCGTGGCGGGCGCGTCGGGGATCGGCGCCGCATCCGACGCGAGGACGGGTGGCCGTCCCTTGGCCTTCAGATACAGCGGCTCCCGCGTGCACAGCTCGGCGAGGGCGGCCAGCGCCGCCTCCCGGTGGGCGAGGTCGACCGCGAGCGCGGGCACCCCGCTGTCGTGGCGGATCAGGAGCGTCTCGATGCCGGCGTCGTCGAGGGCCGCGGCGACGAGCAGCAGGTCGGCTTCGCGCGCGTGGTGCGGCGCGACGTCGTCGTGCACGAGATGAAGGATGCCGCGATCGACGACGACGTCGCCGCGCTCGACGAGGACGCTCCACGGGTCGGCTGCGGGCGGCAGCGCAGACAGCAGGCTCATGCGTCCTCCTTCGGGGTGGGGAACCGGCCGGCGCGGAAGTGCGCGGGACCCGGTGTCGCCACCATAAGTGAGAGTCCGTTACGGGCGCGTTTCCGGCGAAGGCCCTTGACAGACGGTTCTGCCATGTGCCGTGCCCGCCTCCGGCCGGGTGGGGCTCGTATGCCGTGCCCGGCTCCTGCGCAGGCCCGCCGACATCGCTAGCCTGGACCGGTGAGCGAAGACGCGCGTTACCTGTCCCGTGGAGGAGACCTCCACCGCCCCTACACCGCCGCTGGCGAGCGCTATGACGGGGCGCAGTACCGCCGCGTCGGCACGTCGGGTCTCACGCTGCCCCCGGTGTCGCTCGGACTCTGGTGGAACTTCGGCGACAACATCCCGTTCGACAACCAGCGTGCGCTGCTGCGCCACGCGTTCGACCGCGGCATCACCCACTTCGACCTCGCGAACAACTACGGCCCGCCCTACGGCACCGCCGAGACCAACTTCGGCCGGATGATGCGCGAGGACTTCGCGCCGTACCGCGACGAGCTCATCATCTCGTCCAAGGCCGGGTACGACATGTGGCACGGTCCCTACGGCAACGGCGGGTCGCGCAAGTACCTCCTCGCCAGCGCCGAGCAGTCGCTGAAGCGCATGAGCGTCGACTACGTCGACATCTTCTACTCGCACCGCGTCGACCCCGACGTCCCCGTCGAGGAGACGGTGGGCGCGCTCGACACGCTGGTGCGGCAGGGCAAGGCGCTCTACGTCGGCATCTCGTCCTACAGCGCCGAGCGCACGGCGGTCGCGGCATCCGTCGCCCGTTCCCTCGGCACGCCGCTCGTGATCCACCAGCCGGCGTACTCGATCCTCAACCGCTGGGTGGAGGACGGCCTGACGGGCGTGCTGCGGCAGGAGGGCATGGGCGCCATCGCGTTCACGCCGCTCGCCCAGGGGCTGCTCACCGACAAGTACCTCGGCGACGGCTCTGCCGAGCGCGCCCAGCAGCGCGGATCGCTGCCCACCGGGTCGCTCAGCGAGAAGGGCCTGTCGACGCTGCGCTCCCTCGACGTCATCGCGAAGGAGCGCGGGCAGACGCTGGCGCAGATGGCGATCCAGTGGGTGCTGCGCGACCCGGTGGTCGCCTCGGCGCTCATCGGGGCCTCCCGCCCGGCGCAGCTCGACGAGAACCTGAAGGCGCTCGAGGGCCCGGCGTTCACGACCGAGGAGGAGGAGCGCATCGACGCCCTGTCGGACGGCATCGACGTCGATCTCTGGGCGGAATCGGCGAACCGGTGAGCCAGGCTCTCGCCGCCGATGGCGTCCGCGTGAGGGCGCCGGGCAAGCTCAACCTCTTCTTCGAGGTCGGCGGCGTGCAGGACGACGGCTACCACGACGTGGCGTCGGCCTACCAGGCGGTCTCGCTGTACGAGGACGTGTGGGCTTCGCCCTCCGACGAGTTCACGATCGCCGTCTCGGGCACCGTGGACGTCTCGGGCGTCCCGGCCGACGACCGCAATCTCGCCGTGCGCGCCGCGCGGCTCGTGGCGCAGCGCGTCGGTCACACCGGCGGCGTGCACCTCGACATCGTCAAGCACGTGCCGGTCGCCGGCGGTATGGGCGGAGGATCCGCGGATGCCGCGGCCGCCCTCGTCGCCTGCGACGCGCTGTGGGGAGCCGAGCTCGGCACCGCCGAGCTGCACAAGCTCGCCGCGCGGCTCGGCGCCGACGTGCCGTTCGCGCTCATGGGCGGGACGGCGGTCGGCACCGGGCGGGGCGACGAGCTGAGTCCCGCCCTGGCCAAGGGGCGGTTCGACTGGGTCGTCGTGCCGTCGCAGGCGGGGCTGTCGACGCCGGAGGTGTACGCGCACCTCGACCAGCTGCGCGCGCGTCCCGACATCGTCGCGGGTGCGCGCGTGCCGGCGGTGGACCCGGGGGTGCTGCAGGCGCTGCGCGCGGCCGACCCCGTCGCGCTCGCCGAGCACGCGCGCAACGACCTGCAGGTCGCGGCGCTGTCGCTGCGTCCGGAGCTGCGCGACGTGCTCGAGCTCGGCGAGGAGTCGGGCGCGCTCGCCGGGATGGTGTCGGGGTCCGGGCCTACGCTGGCCTTCCTGACGGGCGACCCCGAGTCGGCGCTCGAGCTGCAGATCACGCTGTCGGCCGCCGGGTACGAAGCGCTGCACGTGCACGGGCCGGTGGCCGGCGCCCGTGTGATCAACTGAGGCCGGCGGGCGCGCACCCGACCGGAGCCGTCCCTGCGACGGCGGAGAGGAACACATGACCACGCTCGATTCCCGCACCGTCGCCGTCGG
The DNA here is from genome assembly GCF_033548675.1 of Microbacterium sp. M3. NCBI lineage: Bacteria > Bacillati > Actinomycetota > Actinomycetes > Micrococcales > Microbacteriaceae > Microbacterium > Microbacterium sp. M3. The sequence goes on along the minus strand of NZ_JAWTZT010000001.1, from coordinate 148,396 downwards.
CGAGGACGACCGGGCCGCCTTCCGGGCGGGACCCGTCGACGAGGAGTCGCGCTCGCGCCTCGCGGACGGCGGGCTGGAGTACCGGCGCGTCGCCGTCGAGGGCGACGACTACCCCTCGTGGCTGCAGTCGGTCGCCCGCGGCTTCCAGGACGGCGAGCGATCGGCCGAGCAGATCGCCGCGTCGCGGGAGCGCAGCGGCTACCGCCGCCTCACCGGCGTGTACGACCCGCAGGCGCCCGTCGCGGACGCCCCGGTCGCGACCATCGCCTCGTGGCTCGGGGAGCTCTCGGTGCCCGGGGACGCGGTGATCCCGTCCTGCGCGATCTCGGCGGTCACCGTGGCGCCGACGCACCGGCGCCGCGGCGTCGCGCGCGCGATGCTGGAGGGCGAGCTGCGGGCCGCGCATGCGGCCGGGGTGCCGATGGCGATGCTGACCGTGAGCGAGTCGCCGCTGTACGGGCGCTACGGCTTCGCCCCCGCGGCGGCCGGCGCGGAGTGGCGCATCGAGACCAAGCGCGCGGCGTGGATCGGTCCGCGCCCGGGGGGTCGGGTCGACTTCGTGAGCCGCGAGCGGGTGCGCGAGCTGCTGCCCGTCCTGCACGAGCGCGTGCGCCCGTCGGTCGCCGGCGAGATCGACGTGCCGGGCAGTCACTGGGACGGCTTCGCGGGCACCAATCCCGCGGCGGAGAAGACCGGCGAGAAGCGCGCCGTGCAGTACGCCGATGCCGACGGCGAGGTCCGCGGCGCCGCCGTGTACGCGGTGCGCGAGAACCACGAGGACTTCACCAAGGCGACCGTCGACGTCCACTACCTGCTGGCCGAGACCGACGACGCGTACGCCGCCCTGTGGCGCTTCCTCCTCGAGCTCGATCTGGTCGCCGAGGTGCACGCGTCCCAGCTGTCGGTCGACGAACCGCTCCTGTGGATGATCGCCGACCAGCGCGCCGCCAAGGTGACCGTGCGCGACCACCAGTACGTGCGGATCCTCGACGTCGTCGCGTCGCTCGAGACGCGCCGCTACGGCGGAGCGGGCACGCTGGTGCTCGACGTGTCGGACCCGCTCGGCATCGCCGCCGGCCGCTATCTTCTCGAGGTCGACGAGTCCGGGGCCGGGCGCGTGCGGAGCCTCGGAAGCGAGACGGTCGACGCGGTGACGGTGGCGCTCGGCGTGACCGAGCTCTCGGCCACGTACCTGGGTGGCGTCTCGCTCGCGACGCTGGCCGCGGCAGGACGCGTGACGGTGACGGATGCCGCGGCCGAGTCATCCGTGAATGCGCTCGCCATGGCGACCAGCGTGCTCGGCTGGCACACGGCGCCGCGGCTGAGCATTTGGTACTGAGCGTCCCGGCTCCGCGCCGACGAGGGAACCGGACGAAACACAAGGATCGCGTGCTTTAGGCTAGCCTTACCTGTCTGTTCTCGAGGGGTTCCCCATGCCTTCACGCCTCCCGTCTTCGGCGCGCCTGCGCGCCATCCTCGCCGCACCCGGTCTGATCGCGGCGCTCGCCCTCGCCGGCTGCGCCGGTGGTGCGGCCGGTGACGATGCCGCCGCCGATCCGGACGCCCTCGTCGTCTACAACGCGCAGCACGAGCAGCTCACCGAGGAGTGGGCCGACGCCTTCACGGCCGAGACGGGCATCGAGGTCGTGCTCCGCAACGGCGACGACAGCGAGCTGGCCAATCAGCTCGTGCAGGAGGGGACGGCGTCCAAGGCCGACGTGTTCCTCACCGAGAACTCGCCCGCCATGTCGCTCGTCGAAGAGGCGGGCCTCTTCGCTCCGGTGGACGAGTCCACGCTGGAGCTGGTGCCCGAGCAGTTCCGTCCGGCGTCGGGCCTCTGGACCGGGATCGCCGCACGCTCGACCGTGCTGGTCTACAACCCCGAGCTGATCTCGGAGAGCGAGCTTCCGGCATCCCTTCTCGACCTCGCCGACCCCGAGTGGAAGGGCAAGTGGGGTGCCGCGCCTGCGAAGGCCGACTTCCAGGCGATCGTGTCGGCCGTGCTCGCGACCCAGGGCGAGGACGGCGCGCGCGACTGGCTCGAGGGCATGGCCGAGAATGCGGTCGAGTATCGCAACAACATCGTCACCATGAAGGCGGTCAACGCCGGCGAGGTGCCCATGGGCATCATCTACCACTACTACTGGTTCCGCGATCAGGACGCCGCGGCCGAAGACAGCGCGAACACGGACCTGCACTACTTCGGCAACCAGGATCCGGGTGCCTTCGTCAGCATCTCGGGCGGCGGCGTGCTCGAGAACGCACCTCACGCCGACGAGGCGCAGCAGTTCCTCGCGTTCATCGCCGGTGAGCAGGGTCAGAAGATCCTCGGCGAGGGCTACAGCTTCGAATACCCCGTGGCGTCCGACGTGGCGGCGAAGCCCGAGCTGCCCCCGCTCGCGGAGCTCGACGCACCCGTGATCGACCCGTCGACCCTCAACGGGCCGGCGGTCATCGAGCTCATGACGGAAGCCGGACTCCTCTGACCCAGCTCCAGACGCGAACACCCGCGCGCGGCACGGACGAGAGGCGCCCGCCCGCCGCGCTCGTCGTCGTCGTCGCGGTGCTCGCTCTCGGCGCCCTCATCCCGATCGGGTACGTCGTCCAGGCGGCGGTCGCGATGGGATGGGACGAGCTGTCGGCGCTCGTCTTCCGGCCGAAGGTCGCCGAGCTGCTCGTCAACACGGTGCTGCTGGTGGTCATCGGGGTGCCCGCGACCGTGGTGCTCGGCGTCGGCGGCGCATGGCTGGTCGAGCGGACGACGCTCCCGGGCCGCGGATTCGTCAAGGTCGCCCTGGCCGCTCCGCTGGCGATCCCGGCGTTCGTCGCGAGCTATGGCTGGGCCAGCGCGATCCCGTCCATGAACGGACTGTGGGCGGCGGTGCTCGTCGCGACGCTGGCGTACTTCCCCCTCGTCTACCTGCCCGCCCTCGCCGCGATCCGGGGTCTGGATCCGGCGCTCGAGGAATCGGCCCGCTCGCTCGGCATGGGCTCGTGGGCGGTGTTCTTCCGGGTCGTCGCGCCGCAGCTGCGGCTGGCGGTGCTCGGCGGGGCGCTCGTAGTCGCACTTCACTTGCTGGCGGAGTACGGCGCGTTCGCCTTCCTGCGCTTCGACACGTTCACCACGGCCATCGTCGTCGCCTACGAGAGCATGTTCGCCGGCCCCAACGCCGCCGCCCTCGGGCTCGTGCTCGCGCTCCTGTGCCTGATCCTCCTCGGCGCCGAGTCGGCCGCCCGCGGCCGGGCCCGCTACGCCCGCGTGGGCGGCGGTTCGCCGCACCCGCCGGAGACCCTCGGTCTCGGCCGGCTCACCGTGCCGGCGCTCGTCGCGGTGGCGGCCGTGCTCGCGGGCGCGCTGGTGGTGCCGTTGACGAGTGTGGTCCGGTGGCTTCTGAGAGCGGATGCTGCGGCCTTCGGCGACGTCGGCATCGCAGCGCTGCAGACGCTCGGCCTCGCGCTCGCGGGTGCGCTCTGCACGATCGCCGTCGCGTTGCCGTTCGCGTGGCTGGCGGTGCGCTACCCGGGCCGGCTGGCGCGACTGCTCGAGGGTGCCGCGTATCTCGCGAGCAGCCTCCCGGCGATCATCGTCGCGCTCGCGTTCGTGGCGGTCACGCTCGCGTTCGCGCCGTCGCTGTACCAGACGGCGTTCACCGTGGTCGCGGCCTACGTCGTGATCTTCCTGCCGCGGGCGCTCGTGCCGCTGCGCGCGGGCCTCGCGCAGGTGCCGGAATCGCTCGAGGAGGCCGCGCGCGCGCTCGCTGTGCCGCCCGTCGCCGCCCGCCTGCGGGTCACGGTGCCGCTGCTGCTCCCCGCGATCGGCGCAGGTGCGGCTCTCGTCGCCCTCGGCGCGGCGAACGAGCTGACCGCGACGCTGCTGCTCGCCCCGACCGGCACGAGCACGGTGGCGACGAGCTTCTGGTCGGCGGCATCCGCCCTCGACTACCCGGGTGCCGCACCGTACGCGGTGCTGCTGGTGCTCCTGTCGGTGCCGGCGGTCGCCCTCATGTTCACGCACGCGACGGGGAGGACCCTCAGATGACGCTTCGACTGGAGGGTGTGTCGAAGGCGTACGGCGGCACCGAGGTGCTGCGCGACGTCTCGCTCGAGGTTCCCCGGGGCACACGTCTCGCGCTCGTCGGCGCCTCGGGCAGCGGCAAGACCACGCTCCTGCGTCTGGTCGCCGGGTTCGTCGACCCTGACGCCGGGGTGATCAGCCTCGGCGAGCGCCGGTTGTCCGGAGACGGCCGGGCCGTTCCCACCCACCGGCGCGGCATCGGCTACGTCGCGCAGGACGGCGCGCTCTTCCCGCATCTGTCGGTGGCCCGCAACATCGCGTTCGGGCTCCCGCGGGGATCCGGCCGGGCGGCCCGTGTGCGGGAGCTGCTCGAACTCGCCTCCCTGCACCCCGACCTCGCGGACCGCATGCCGCACGAGCTGTCGGGCGGGCAGCAGCAGCGCGTGGCGCTCGCGCGGGCGCTCGCGCAGAATCCGGGCGTGATCCTGCTCGACGAGCCGTTCAGCGCCCTCGACACCGGCCTGCGATCCGCGACGCGCGACGCGGTGGTCGACGTGCTGGAGCGCAGCGGCGTCACCGCCGTGCTGGTGACGCACGACCAGCATGAGGCGCTGTCGTTCGGGCACCAGGTGGGTGTCCTCGTCGGCGGTCGCCTGGTGCAGTCGGGCGACCCGATGGCCGTGTACGACGCGCCGATCGATGCGAGCGTGGCGCTGTTCCTCGGCGACGCCCTCGTGGTCCCGGCCCGATCGGACGAGAAGGGCGTGGAGTGCGGGTTCGGCCGACTCGACGTGCGGCACGATCTGTCGGGAGGAGCGTCCCGGGTGCGGGCGATGGTGCGCCCTGCGCAGCTGCGCGTGGCCGCCGCGACGCACGGGGCAGCGGCCACCCTGGCCCCGGTGGCCAACGGCACCGTCGTCGCGGTGCGTCCGGCCGGGTCGACCGCCGACCTGCGCCTCCGCGTCGGCACCGGAGAGTTCGAGGCCGAGCTCATGTACCGGGTGCCGCAGCATCGCGCGGCGGCGTTCGCGCCCGGCACGGCCGTGCGCGTGATCGTGGAGGGCGGCGTCGTGCTCTACGCCGCGTCGGGTGAGACCGCCACGACGGGGAGCGTCGTCACGCGCGTCGCAGCCGCAGGCTGAGCGGCGCCGCCGCGCGACGCAGTCGCGCCCACCCGGCCACCGCACGGGCGCCGGCGGCGACGTAGAGCCGGTAGGCGACCACGCCGACCGCGAACGACAGCAGCGTGCCGAACCAGGGCGCGCTCTGCTCGAACGGCGGATACACCTGCCAGTGCGTGAGATACACGAACAGGGACGCCCCGGCCACGGTCACCACGAGCGGCACCGCAAGGCGGGGGAGCGGGATCGCCCTGACCCACACGAGGGCGAGGATGCCGCCCGCGACGACAGCTTCGCGCCACGGCTCGCCGAAGAAGCCGAAGGTCGCCGCGACGGCGACCACGCAGGCGACGATCCGCTTTGCGGTGGTGTCGGCGCGCGCCACGAGCCATCCGAGCGCGACGAGCCAGAGGACGACCGGCGCCGAGTAGCGCTCCACGTACTCGGCGGTGGGTCCGGCGATCGCGAAGCGGGCGGCCAGCGCGACGGCGAGCGCGACGAGGGCGAACGCGAACGGCGCCCGGCGCTCGAGCCGCTCGACGCGGCGGACGGCGAACAGCGCGGCCGCCCCAGCGAACGACCAGAGCATCGCCTCGAGGAACCAGAACTGCCACTGCTCGTTCCACCGTCCGTCGCCGGGAACGAGATTGTTCACGAGTGCGACGGTGGTCGGCGCGTACTGGCCGGTGACGAGGGCGACGGCACCGATCCACAGCACCGCCGGCACCGCCAGCTGGGCGGCGCTGCGCCCCAGCCGCCGCAGGCGTGCGGCGCCTGCGACGGGCGCCAGCTGGAATCGCGCCAGGTTGTAGCCGGCGACGGCGAGGAGCAGGTGCGCGCCGCCCTTCAGAGCGAACAGGTCGGCGTGGGTCGCGACGATGAGGAAGATCGCCGCCGCCCGCAGCACGACCGGCGTCTCCAGGCGCGTCCACGCGAGGCGGCGTCGCCAGGGCTGCACGGCCGCTGCCGCCGCAGCACGCGCGGACGCGGCATCCGCTTCCACGTCCGCGACCGGGGGCTGCGGGGGCGCAGCGGCTGCCGCCAGTTCGCGGGGCGTGCGCGTCGGCCAGTCCCGGGGGAGCGTGCCGACCAGGTCCTCCAGGCGCAGCGACACCTCGACGTAGCTCAGGGAGTCGCCGCCGAGCCCGGCGAACGAATCGTCGAGGCCCGCGTCCGGCTTGCCGAGGAGCGCCGCGTACAGCTCGCGCACGGTCTCGGGCGTGACTGCGGCGGGAGTAGCGGGTCCTGCCGCGGCCGTCGTCGCGGTGCGGTCGTGCACGTCGGCGAAGCGCACCAGCGCGGCGTAATCGCGCTTGCCGTTGGACGTGCGCGGGAACTCGTCCACCGCGTACGCGCCGATCACCCGTGCCGGCACGCCCGTGAGGGCGGCGGCGCGCTCGCGCGCACGGGCGGCCGCGCGCTCGGAGGTCGCGAACAGCAGCAGCCGCTCGTCGGCGCTCGCGGCGCGCACCTCGATCCCCTCGTCGGCGAGGAGGTGCTCGACGCGATCGAGGTCGAGACGCAGGCCGAACACCTTCACGAAGCGGTTCATGCGGCCGACGATCTCGTACAGCCCGTCCGTACGCAGCCGTGCCACGTCTCCGGTGCGGAGCTCGGTCACGGTGCGCCCGAGCGCGAAGTCGTCGGGGCCGTGGGCGTACCCCATCATGACGTTCGGGCCCTCGTATACGAGCTCGCCCGACTCGGCGCCGTCGACGGCGTCGATGCGGAACGCGCCGCCCGGGATGGGAAGGCCGATGGTGCCGGCGTGCGTCATCGCGAGGTCGGGCGGGAGGTAGGCCATGCGGGCGGTCGCCTCGGTCTGCCCGTACATCACGAACAGCTCGAACCCGCGCTCGCGGCCGAGGTGCGCGAACCGTCGCACCGCGTCCGGAGCCATCCGCCCGCCCGCCTGCGTCAGGTAGCGCAGCGACGGCAGGTCGCCGCCGTCGAAGCCTCGCGCCTCGAGCAGTTCGAACGTGTAGGGGACACCCGCGAACGAGGTCACACCGTGCGTGCGCGCCCGGTTCCAGAACTCCTCGTCGGCGACGGAGCGCTCCGTGAGCAGCAGACTCGCCCCGCTCAGCAGGTGGCTGTTGACCACCGAGAGCCCGTAGCAGTACTGGAGCGGCAGCGTCGTCGCGGCGCGGTCGGCCGGGGTCAGCTGCAGGTACTCCGCGATCGCGGCCGCGTTGCTGCGCACGTTCTCGGCCGACAGGCGCACGAGCTTCGGCGAGCCCGTGGAGCCCGAGGTGCTCGAGAGGACGGCGAGGTCGGGGTGGAACTCGTGGCGGCTCCCGGCGCGGCGCTCATCGATCGTCCAGCCCGAGGGCCCGTCGTGCGCGACGACATCGGGGTCGAACCGAGCGATCAGCGACGCGCGATGGGCGGCCGCCGCCGCCTCGTCCTCGTCACCGGAGACGAGCAGCACCGGGTGCCCGCCCTCGAGCGCGGCGAGGTAGGTGACGATCGGCTCGATGGCGTTGCCCGCCGCGATCATCACGAGTCGTCGCACGTCGCCGAGCTCGTCCCGGCGCCGCCCCACCCGAGCGCGCAGTTCCGCGTAGTCGATCCGCGTGCCGTCGGCGATCAGGGCCGTCTGGTCGGGAGCTCCTCCGAGGAGGGACAGGCCGAGGGTGGGCGCGGTCGCGGTCATAGAGGCGGGGCTTTCTCCTGACGCGCCGGTGCGGGGAGAGTCGCCGGCGCACGTGCAAGGTATGGCTAGCCTAACCTGTCCGGTTCCGCGCCACCGCAGTGTGACGCCGGGTGTGGTGGCCCGTCGCCTAGCCTTGAAGGGACATGGCACATCTTCTGGGGGCCGAGGCCCTGCACCTGGAGTTCCCGACCAAGGTCGTCTTCGAGCGGGTGTCGCTCGGCATCGACGAGGGCGACCGCATCGGCGTCGTCGGCCGCAACGGCGACGGCAAGTCCAGCCTGCTGGCGATGCTGGCCGGGCGGCTCGAGCCCGACGGCGGTCGCGTGACCGTCCGGGGCGGTGTGCGGGTCGGCGTGCTGGACCAGGCCGACACGCTCGACGACTCCCTCACGATCCGCGAGGCGGTCGTCGGCGACCGCCCCGATCACGAGTGGGCCGGCGACGCGCGCACGCGAGACGTCATCGCCGGGCTCCTCGGCGACCTCGCGTGGGACGGCCCCGTCGCCGGCCTGTCCGGTGGTCAGCGCCGACGCGTGTCGCTCGCCGCGCTGCTCGTCGGCGACCATGACGTGCTCTTCCTCGACGAGCCCACGAACCACCTCGACGTCGAGGCGATCGCGTGGCTCGCCGAGCACGTCAAGCGGCGGTGGCCGGCGAATCAGGGCGGACTCCTCGTCGTGACGCACGACCGCTGGTTCCTCGACGAGGTGTGCAACACCACATGGGAGGTGCACGACCGCATCGTCGAGCCGTTCGAGGGCGGCTATGCGGCGTACATCCTGCAGCGCGTCGAGCGCGACCGTCAGGCGGCCGTGATCGAGCAGCGCCGCCAGAACCTGGCCCGCAAGGAGCTCGCGTGGCTGCGCCGCGGCGCGCCCGCGCGCACGTCGAAGCCCAAGTTCCGCATCGACGCCGCCAACGTGCTCATCGCCGACGTGCCCGAGATCCGCGACGCCACCGAGCTGCGCTCGCTGGCCGTCTCGCGCCTGGGCAAGGACGTCGTCGACCTCCTCGATGCCGCGGTGTCGTACCCCGATGCGGCCACCGGAGCTGCGCGCGAGGTGCTCCACCCCGTCGAGTGGCGGATCGCGCCCGGTGAGCGCACCGGCATCCTCGGCGTGAACGGCGCCGGCAAGTCGACGCTGCTCGGCCTCGTCTCGGGTGACGTCGAGCCGACCGCGGGCCGTGTGAAGCGCGGCAAGACGGTCAAGGTCGCCACCCTCACGCAGCGGCTCGACGAGCTGGAAGAGCACCTCGACGACCCGGTCCGCGTCGTCATCTCGCGTCTGCGCACGACCTACACCTTCGGCGCGGGCTCGAAGGCGCAGGAGCTCACCCCGGGGCAGCTCCTGGAGAGCATGGGCTTTCAGAGCGCGCAGCTGTCGACGCCGGTCAAGGATCTGTCCGGAGGCCAGAAGCGCCGCCTCCAGCTGCTGCTGATCCTCCTCGAGCAGCCGAACGTCCTGATCCTCGACGAGCCCACCAACGACCTCGACACCGACATGCTCGCTGCGATCGAGGACCTGCTCGACTCGTGGCCCGGCACCCTCCTCGTCGTCTCGCACGACCGCTACTTCATCGAGCGCGTCACCGACCAGCAGTTCGCGATCCTCGGCGGGCACCTCCGCCACCTCCCGGGCGGCGTCGACGAGTACCTGCGCCTGCGCGAGCGCGAGCGCTCCGCGGGTCCCGCGACGTCGAAGGCGACGGATGCCGGGGCCCCGGCCGCCGGATCGAGTGCCGAGGAACGAGGTGTATCGAGATCATCCACCCCCTCCGCGACGCCCGCCCTCGCAGGCGCCGAGTTGCGCGCCGCGCAGAAGGAGGTGACCGCCCTCGAGCGGCGCCTGGAGAAGCTCGAGGCGCAGATCGCCGCCGCGCGCACCGCACTGGCCGACCACGACCAGTCCGACTACGTCGGCCTCGGCGCCGAGATGGCGCGCATCGGCGAGCTTGAGAAGGAGCGCGACGGCGTCGAGGAGCGCTGGTTCGAGCTCACCGAGCAGCTCGGCTGAGCCCGCGACGGCGGGCGGACGCCCGCGAGTCGGCCGCCGTTCACCGGCCGTACGCGTTCGAGACACCCGCGCTGGGTGTGCTCGATCCTCGTGAATCCTCGTGTCCTCTCGCGGTCCCGCGCCGCCGTCGCCTCGCTCGCCGCCGCTGCCATCGCCGTCACCGGCGTGGGCGTCGCCGCCCCTGCCGCTGCGGCAGAGCCGCTCCCGGCGCTGATCGTCACCGAAGTGATGCAGGACAACGCGGGCACGCCGGGCGACCAGGACTACTTCGAGTTCTTCGAGGTGCGCAACACCACGCCTGAGCCGGTCGACTTCGCCGACTACCGGCTGCAGTACAACGGCGGGGGCTTCATCGAGGCGGTCCAGACCGGCACCACCACCGCGCTCGAGGACGTGATCATCCCCGCCGAGGGCACCGTCGTGTTCTGGCTGCGCTACGCCGTCGGCAGCGGAGACGCCGCCGTCGAGCAGTGGCAGCTGACCGACGCCGACTTCCGCGCGCACTACGGCGATGCGGCATCGAGCTACCCCCTGTTCCACGTCACCGGCCAGGCCGGATTCGCCAACTCCGGCGCCCGCTCGCTGCGGCTGTACGAGGGCGACGGGGTCACACTCGTCTCGGGCTCGGACTACAGCCGCCCGGCGGCGGCGAAGGGGGTATCGGACCACTTCCGCCTGCCGGCGGCCGGCGTCGTGCTCACTGCGCCCACGGCCGCCGCGCCGAGCCCGGGCACCGTGCTGCCCGAGCAGCTCGTGCGGGCCGAGCCCCCGAGCGAGCCCGAGCCGACCGACCCGGGGGAGCCCGCGACGCCCGGTGCGGGAGCGGACGGCAACGCGGGCTACTACTTCCCGCTGGTGATCACCGAGATCCACGGCGACAATCCCGGCGCCGACCTCTACGAGTTCGTCGAGGTCACGAACACCACGACCGCGCCGATCGACCTCACCGCGGCGGGCATCGGACTGCGCTACCACACGAGCCGGTGGAACGAGGGGACGCCGCAGCCGGTGATCCACGTCGACGGCGAAGCCGACGCACCGGTCGTGGTGCCCGCCGGCGCCTCGGCGCTGTTCTGGCTGAACTACGCAGCGGGCTCGCAGCAGCTCGCGCTCACCAAGGACCAGTTCCGCACCGCGGTCGGGGCGGCCGCCGACGTGCCGGTCTATCGCTTCGGTCCGCAGGCGGGCATCGCCAACGCCGGCGACCGCGGCTTCAGCCTCGTCGATGCGACGCGCACCCTGAGTCGCGCGTGGGCGCCGGCCGACGCGGATCCCGCCGCGAACTGGAACGCGCAGTTCGCCGTGCCCGAGGTCATCGGCGGGGTTGAGGCGGTGCTGCTGGAGGCGGGACCGGCCGTCGCGGTGACCCCCGGCACGGTCACGCCCGCGCAGGTGACGAGCGCGCTGGTCCGTCAGACCGACCCCGGGCTGAACGCGCCGCTCCTGCAGATCACGGAGATGGCCCCCGACACCGCGAACATCGGCGGGGGCGACGCCTTCGAGTTCATCGAGGTCTACAACGCCTCCGACGCGTCGATCGACTTCCGCGACTACACGCTGTCGTACCTCTACACCGACAACGCGCTCTCGGGTCCCGTCACGCTGAGCTCGACGCTGTGGCCGGCCGAGCCCGCCGCGGTGACGATCGAGGCGGGCGGCACGCTCGTGCTCTGGGTGAAGAACCCCGCCGGGATCGCCGCGGGGCTGACGGTCGCCGACTTCAACGAGGCGTTCGGCACCGATCTGGTGCTCGGCGACGACATCGTCGAGCTGTTCAACGGCGGCATGGCCAACGGCGGCTCGCGCGGCATCCAGGTGCGCACGAACACCGGTCACGACATCAGCCGCGCGTACTACTTCGCCGACGATCAGACCACGGCCTCCACCGCGATCCAGTACGGCTGGAACCCCTCCGCGGCGGCACTGTGGGCCCCGGCGGTGACCGACGGCGCGGTGCAGACCATGATCCGTCTGGCGTCGCCGACCCCCGGCTCGGTCGGCACCGACCAGGTGCCGGCCGCGTTCGTCGCCGCTCCCGACGCCGGTGCCGCACCGGCCATCACGGACCTCACCGGAACCTCGGACGTGCCGGACACGCCCGACCTGGATCTCGGGTTCGACGTCACCGACGACGTCCTCGTGCGCACGGTGACGCTGCGGATGACCGACAACCTCGGCGGCACCGAGGAGCGCGGCCTCGTCTTCGAGGCGGCGAACCGCTACCACTACTCGGTGCCGGCGGCCGACCTCTTCGGCAAGCGCTGGATCGAGTACACGGTGGTCGCGAGCGACGGCGCACAGGAGTCGGAGTTCGGCCCCGTCCGGGTGGACCTGATCGCGGGCGACCCGGACCCGGTGCGCCTGAACCTCGTGAAGGGCCAGTTCGTCGGCGGCGCAGTGCGCGTCTCCGCGACCGCCGACCAGCCGGGCGCCGACATCGCCCTCACGGTCGACGGCGTGGAGGTCGCCGACGCCGCTCCCTCGCTCGAGACCGGCCCGGTGTTCGCCTTCGAGGCGACGAATACCGATGCGTTCTTCCGCAACGGCGTGAAGCTCGGCGACGAGGTGCTGCGGATCTTCGACGAGGGCTACTACTCCCGCATCGTCACCGTCGACGCGACGGTGCCGGTCGATAAGGTCGTGCCCGGCGAGCAGCTCACGCTCACGATCGCCGCTGGCACCAAGGCCTGGCCCGACGCAGACGTCAACGAGAACAACGACGACTTCACGACCATGAACCTGCGCCTCGCACTGCCCGACGGCCGCGTTCTGCGGCCCGACCACTGCGCGACGACCAAGGAGCAGGCGGGCGTGGTCACCGCCCCGGCATTCGTCGACTGCCCCGCCCCCGACGCGCGCATCGCGTACTCCGACGCGAACCTCGTCTCGTTCCTCGCGACGTTCACCATCCCCGACGACGCCTTCACCTCGATGTCCGGCGTGTGGGACACGACGGGCGAGACCGACGGCGCGCACGTCGTCGCGGCCACGGCGGGGGAGTCGGTCGCCTCGCGCACGGTGCAGGTCGACAACACGGCTCCGGTGATCGAGAGCACGCTCGTGGAGGGGCAGCGTTACCGCGGCCACTTCGCCGTGGACGCGTCGGCGACCGACGCCGGAGCGGGACTCGAGTCGCTCTCCGCGCTCCTGGACGGTGATCCGGTCGCGCTTCCGCTGGCCACCTCGTCCCTCGCGCTCGAGCCGGGGGAGCATGTCGCCGAGTTCACCGCGGTCGACGTGGTCGGCAACACCTCGACCCGCACAGTGCGGTTCGAGACGGCGGACGAGCGGCCCGGCATCCGACTCGACGGCCCCGTGGACGGGCAGATCGTCGAGGGCGACAGCGCGGATCTCACGGCTACGCCGACGTCCCCCGAGTCGGACGCGCTGGATCTGAGCTTCCGCGAGGGCTTCGGCTTCGCCCCGGGCGACGCGGGCGTGACGGTGAGCGCCGGCACGGTGACCGACTCGCGCACGGCCGATCGCAGCGGGGGAGCGGCGCTCGGCGCCGACGACCTCGCGAAGCTGCTGGGCACCGACGGGGTGGATGTCGAGACGACGAGCGAGACCGCCCTGCCGTACCAGCTGTTCACGGTGGCCGTCCCCGCGGAGGCCGGGTCGGGCGCGCTCGCCCGCGTCGACTGGCGCGGCCGCGCGAACGCGGACGCCAAGGTGACCCTGTACGCGCGCACCGTCGGCGGGGCGTGGGAGCAGGTCGACCAGGTGCTGACGACCGACGGAGCAGCGACCGAGTTCACGCTCGAGGCGCTCATCCCGGTCGACGGGCACGCCGCCGACGGGGCGCTCACCCTTCTCGTGCAGCATTCGGAGGGCTTCGCTGCGACCGACCTCTCGTCTCGCGACAGCGCGGTCGAGCCGTATCACGCGGAGGCGACACCGCGCGGCGCGTTCGACTTCACCGTGGGCGTCGAATCCGACACGCAGTACTACAACGAGACCGAGGGATACTACCCGCACCAGCTCGCGATCCACGAGTTCCTGCTGGCGCAGCGCGAGAACCTCAACCTGCAGTACCTCATCCACAACGGCGACATCGTCAACGTGCACACGCAGCCGCACCAGTGGGCGAACGCGGATGCCGCCTACCGCATGCTCGACGACGCATCGCTGCCGTACGGTGTGCTCGCCGGCAACCACGACGTGGGCGGGTTCGCCGCCGACTACACGCAGTACTCGCAGTTCTTCGGCGAGGCGCGCTTCGCCGGCAACCCCTGGTACGGCGGCTCGTACAAGGACAACCGCGGACACTACGACCTCGTCTCGGTCGGCGGCGTCGACTTCCTCTTCCTCTACATGGGCTGGCCCACGCCGAACGACGAGGCCTCCAACACCGAGGACATCGCCTGGATGAACGAGGTGATCCGGCAGCACCCCGAGCGCAAGGTCTGGCTCAACCTGCACGAGTACATGCTGACCACGGGCGGTCTCGGGCCCTTCCCGCAGCGCGTCTTCGACGAGGTCGTGGCCACCAACCCGAACGTGTTCGCGGTGAGCTCGGGGCACTACCACGATGCCTACACGCGCACCGACGACTTCGACGACGACGGCGACGGCACCGCCGACCGCACGGTCTACTCGATGCTCTTCGACTACCAGGGGCTGCCGGAAGGCGGCCAGGGGTACCTGCGTCTGGCGCACTTCGACAACGACGGCGGCCGCATCGTCCTCCGCACGTACTCGCCGTCGCTCGACGACTTCGACTCCGACGACGCGTCGCTGAACGACCCGCCGGGCATGCAGGAGTTCGAGATCCCGTACGCCGCGGTCGGCATCGCGCCGCAGGCCAAGACGCTCGCCACGGACTCCTTCCGCGCCGAGATCCTCACCGCGCACGAGATCGGCGGCGTCGCGGGCGCGACGTCCGGCGCGCCCGCGACGGTGACCTGGGCGGGTCTCGCCGAGGGCGAGCACGGCTGGTACGTCATCGCAGAAGGACCCCACGGGGGCGTCGAGTACTCGCCCGTCCGCACCTTCACGACCGTGCCGGGTCAGACCCACCCGGGGGGTGGCGAGCCGGGCGGCGGCGACCCTGGCGAAGGTGAGCCGGGGGGCGGCGACCCCGGCGAGGGCGAGCCGGGCGGCGGCCAGCCGGGCGGCGGTCAGCCGGCCGGTGACGGCGGAGAGGTGGAGCCGAGCGGCAGCGTGACCGCGGCGCCGGGCTGGGCGCTGGCGCCCGGTGGGCGCATGCAGGTCGCGTTCACCGGATTCCAGCCGGGTGAGGAGGTGCGGTTCGTCCTGCACTCCGACCCGCTGGCCCTGACGGAGGTGCTCACGGCCGGTGCCGACGGCACGGTCTCCGGCGTGCTGGCGGTGCCCCGCGGCGCGGACCCGGGCACTCACCGCCTCGAAGCGATCGGCGCGTCGGGGCTGTCGGTGATGTCGGCGCCGTTCACCATCTCGCAGCCGTCGGCGGCAGGCGTGACCGCGCTTCCCTTCACCGGTGTCGATGCGTGGCCCGCACTCGCCGTGGCGCTCGTCGTGCTGCTGCTCGGGGCCCTCGTCCTGGTCGTCCGCAGGCGGCGGGCGCTGCGATAGGCCCGACCGGCTGCCGGCGCCCGGGCGCCCCATCGCGACGAACCCCTCGCGGTGGGGCCCGCCCGCGGGCGGCGCCCCGGCGGGTCCGCGCGTGGTGTGAACCGGGGCGTCCGGGTCAGGCGTCGAAGCCGAGGCTGAGTTTGCGCAGCAGCGCCGCCAGGCGGTCCCGGTCGGGGCGCGAGAGCGACTCGAGGAGGACCGCCTCGGCGTCGACGAGTCGGGTGATCGCGGCATCCACCCGGATCCTCCCGTCGTCGGTGAGCGTGACCAGCACGCTGCGGCCGTCGTCGGGATCGGACTCGCGACGCACCAGGCGGCGCGCGACGAGCCTGTCGATGCGGTTGGTCATGGTGCCGCTCGACACCAGCGTCTGCTGCAGCAGCTGCTTGGGGCTCAGCTGGAAGGGCTCGCCCGCGCGTCGCAGCGCCGACAGCACGTCCCACTCCCAGGGCTCGAGGTCGCTCCGGCGGAAGGCGTCGCGGCGAGCCCGGTCGAGGTGGCGCGAGAGCCGGTCGACGCGTGAGAGCACGCCGAGCGGCGAGAAGTCGAGGTCGGGGCGCTGCGTCGTCCACGCCTCGACGATGCGGTCCACCTCGTCGCTCTGCGCCGTCATGCCCCCCATTATCCGGCCACGCGTGCGGCATCCCGTGCGCGCCGGGGCTCCTCTTCTCCGCCGAGATGCCACCATCTCGGCGAGACAGCACGCTGTCGGCGCCGATAACGGGGAGGTTCGCCGAGTACGCACGATCTCGACGAAGCAGAGTGGAGGAGAGAGGCGGGAGCAAGGGCGCACCGGGAATCGGCCGCGCAGTGGTCTGGCAGACTTGACGGGCGGCGCCCAGGCCCGGGCGCGGCGGTCCGCCGTGGTGTAGTGGCAGCACGACAGCCTTTGGAGCTGTGAGGTCCAGGTTCGAGTCCTGGCGGCGGAGCATGACCGACACCACCCGCGACAACGCTCTCGCCGTCATCGTCCTGGCCGCAGGACAAGGCACGCGCATGAAGTCCTCGCTGCCCAAGGTGCTGCACCGCATCGGCGGCCGCCCGCTCGTCGGTCACGTGCTCGACACGGCGCTCGCCCTCGAGCCGGAGCGCGTCGTCGTCGTGGTGCGGCACGAGCGCGACCTCGTCGCCGACGCCGTGGTCGGCGCGGCGCCGGGCGTGGTCGTCGTCGACCAGGACGACATCCCCGGCACGGGCCGCGCGGTCGAGGTGGCCCTCGACGCCCTCGAGGACTTCGCCGGCGACGTGCTCGTCCTGAGCGGCGACGTGCCGCTCCTCGAGTCCGACACCCTGGCGGCCCTCGTCCGCACCCACCGCGACGGTGCGGTCGCCGCGACCGTGCTGAGCGCGACCCTCGACGATGCGACCGGGTACGGTCGCGTGATCCGCGACGCCGACGGCGCCGTGGCGCGCATCGTCGAGCAGAAGGACGCGACGCCGGACGAGGCATCCGTCACCGAGATCAATGCCGGCGTCTACGTGTTCCGCGCGCAGGCCCTCCGCACCGAGCTGGCGCTCGTGGGCACGGCGAACGCGCAGGGCGAGAAGTACCTGACCGACGTGGTCGCGCTGCTGCGCGGGTCGGGTCAGGCGGTGGCGGCGCAGACGGCACCGGATGCCGCGGCCGCCCTCGGCGTGAACGACCGCGTCCAGCTGGCCGAGGCCGCGCGGCTGCTGAACGCGCGCACCGTGCGTCACTGGCAGCTCGAGGGCGCGACCATCCTCGACCCCGCGACGACCTGGATCGATGTCACCGCGAAGCTCGCCGCCGATGTGACGGTGCTGCCGAACACCCACATCCTGCGCGCCACGGTGATCGCGACCGGCGCGACCGTCGGCCCCGACACGAGCCTGGTCGACTGCGAGGTCGGGGAGGACGCCACCGTCACCCGCACCGACGCGACGCTGGCCGTCATCGGAGCGAACGCCACCGTCGGCCCCTTCGCCTACCTGCGCCCGGGCACCTACCTGGGCGAGAAGGGCAAGATCGGCACCTTCGTCGAGACGAAGAACTCCACGATCGGCGAGGGCAGCAAGGTGCCGCACCTCTCGTACATCGGCGACACCACCATCGGCCGTCGCGTGAATCTCGGCGCCGGGGCCATCACCGCGAACTACGACGACATCGCCAAGCACCGCACCGAGATCGGCGACGAGGTGCACTCCGGGTCGCACAACGTCTTCGTGGCGCCCGTTAGGATCGGAGACGGCGCGAAGACCGGGGCCGGGGCGGTCATCCGCAAGGATGTGCCGGCCGGCGCTCTGGCTCTCAGCGTCGCCCCTCAGCGCAACGTCGAGGGGTGGGTCGAGAAGAACAGGCCGGGCACCGGTGCGGCGGATGTCGCATCCCGGGCCCGCAGCGCACAGAAGGCGGACGATGGCGCGCAAGAAGAAGACCGTTGAGCTCGACCGGGCGAACGACATCGCCCCCGGCCTCGTCGCCAAGACGAAGAAGCGCCTCGTCGTCGCACGAGGAAGCTCGCACCCCGAGCTCGCCGCCGAGGTCGCCGCGCAGCTGAGCACGGAGCTCGTGCCGACCGAGTACCGCACCTTCGCGTCGGGGGAGATCCTCACGCGGTTCGAGGTGTCGATCCGCGGCTGCGACCTCTTCCTCATCCAGAGCTTCGGCCCGCCGGTGAACGAGTGGATGATGGAGACCCTCATCATGCTCGACGCCGCCAAGCGTGCGTCGGCGAAGCGCATCACCGTCGTCGCCCCGTACTTCCCCTACTCCCGTCAGGACAAGAAGGGCCGTGGCCGCGAGCCGATCAGCGCGCGCCTCGTCGCCGACCTGTTCAAGACCGCCGGCGCCGACCGCGTCATGAGCGTCGACCTGCACGCCGCGCAGATCCAGGGCTTCTTCGACGGACCCGTCGACCACCTCTTCGCGAAGCCCGTGCTGCTGGAGTACTTCGAGAACACCCTCAGCGCGGAGGACCGCGAGCGACTGACCGTCGTCTCGCCCGACACCGGTCGTGTGCGCGTGGCCGACACGTGGTCCGACAGCCTCGGCGCGCCGCTGGCCATCATCCACAAGCGCCGCGACCCGAACGTCGCGAACCAGGTCACGGTCAACGAGATCGTCGGTGCCGTCGAAGGCCGGGTGTGCCTGCTCGTCGACGACATGATCGACACCGGCGGCACGATCGTGAAGGCCGCCGAGGCCCTCAAGGCCAACGGCGCCGTCAAGGTCATCGTCGCCGCGACGCACGCGATCTTCAGCGATCCCGCCGCGCAGCGCCTGCAGAGCCCCGCGATCGACGAGGTCGTCGTGACCGACACGGTGCCGATCCCCGACGAGAAGCGGTTCCCGAGCCTGACGATCCTGCCCATCGCACCGCTGCTGGCGCGCGCGATCCACGAGGTCTTCGAAGACGGCTCGGTCACCAGCATGTTCGACGGGGCGGCCTGACGCCGGCACCGGGTCGATGACGGCTGCGGCGGGGGTTTCGAGGACGGAGCATCCATGACGCAGCCGCTCACCGAGGCCCGCCTCACGGTCCCGCGTCCGTGGGCGATGCCGGCCGATGAGGTGCTCGAGCACCTGGGGGCGGATGCCGGCGGCCTCGGGGCCGCAGACGCGGCAGCCAGGCTCGAGATCGCCGGCCCGAACCGCCTGCCGGAACCCGCCCGCAAGCCCGCGATCGTGCGCTTCCTCGCGCACTTCAACGACACGCTGATCTACATCCTGCTGGGCGCCGCCGTCATCAAGGCGCTCATGGGGGACTGGCTCGACTTCTGGGTCATCATGGTCGTCGCCGTCATCAATGCCGTGATCGGCTACGTCCAGGAGGGGCGGGCCGAGAAGGCACTGGCCGGCATCCGCGGCATGCTGTCGTCCGATGCCAGTGCGCGGCGCGACGGCGGGTGGGTGACGGTCGCGGCCGCCGACCTCGTGCCGGGCGACGTGGTGCGGCTGATGCCGGGCGACAAGGTGCCCGCCGACCTGCGGCTGCTGCAGGCGTTCCAGCTGCGCATCGACGAGGCGGCGCTCACGGGCGAGTCCGTGCCGTCGTCGAAGACCGCCGACGCCGTTGCCCCGGACGCCGGCGTCGGCGACCGGCGCTCGATGGCGTTCTCGGGCACGATCGTGAGCGCGGGGCAAGGGCGCGGCATCGTGACCGCCACCGGGCCGACGACCGAGCTCGGTCGCATCCAGAGCCTCGCCGATGAGGCGGGCTCGCTGGCGACGCCGCTCACGCGCCAGCTCGACGGCTTCGGCCGCGTTCTCACCGTGGTCATCCTCGGCATGGCCGCCGTCATGATGATGATCGGCCGATTCCTGCATGGGATGCCGTACCCCGAGCTGATCTCGGCCGCGATCGGCTTCGCGGTGGCCGCGATCCCGGAGGGGCTGCCCGCGCTGGTCACGATCACGCTGGCGATCGGCGCGCAGCAGATGGCGCGGCACAACGCCATCACGCGCAAGCTCCCCGCGGTCGAGGCGCTCGGCTCGGTCACGACCGTGTGCTCCGACAAGACCGGGACGCTCACCAAGAACGAGATGACGGTGCGGCACATCGTCACCCCGCTCGCGGAGTACGAGGTGACGGGGCTCGGCTACACGCCGGAAGGCGAGATCCACCAGGTGGGCGCGGCCGCCGACGCGCCGAGCGGCGGCGGGGGCGACCTCGCGGCGATCCTCGCGATCGCGACGCTCTGCAACGACGCCCACATCGTCCGCGGCGACGACGGCGCGTGGAGCCTGGTGGGCGAGCCGACTGAGGGCGCGCTCAAGGTCGCGGCGATCAAGGGCGGGGTCGGCAGCGCCGGCGGACGCCGTGTCGCGGTGATCCCGTTCGATTCGGCGAACAAGCTCATGGCCACGCTCAACGAGGCCGCGCGCTCGGGAGGCGAGGCGGGGGAGGTCTCGCGCGCCATCCTCGTGAAGGGGGCACCCGACCGGCTGCTCGAACGCTCTCTCACGCAGCGCGGCGCCGATGGGTCCGAGCCGCTCGACCTGCCGCGGTGGGAGCGCGCCGTCGCCGCGCTGAGCGCGCAGGGGCTGCGGGTGCTGGCCGCCGCCCGCAAACCCGTGCGCGCCACGACGGCCGAGTTCGCGCTCGAAGACCTGATCGACCTCGAGTTCATCGGACTGTGTGGTATCGTCGACCCGCCCCGGCCCGAGGCCGTCGCGGCGATCGCCGACTGCCATACCGCCGGCATCCGCGTGAAGATGATCACGGGCGACCACGCCGGCACGGCGCTGGCGATCGCGACCGAGATGGGTCTCGCTGCCGCGGACGCCGATGTCCTCACCGGCGCCGAGCTCGAAGCGCTCAGCCAAGAGCAGCTGCGCGAGGTCGTGCGCGACGTCGACGTCTACGCGCGCACGAGCCCCGAGCACAAGATCCGCATCGTGCGCGCGCTCCAGTCGCACGGCGAGGTCGTCGCGATGACCGGCGACGGGGTCAACGACGCGCCCGCGCTCACCCGGGCCGACGTGGGCATCGCCATGGGGATCAAGGGCACGGAGGCGACGAAGGAGGCCGCCGAGTTCGTGCTCGCCGACGACAATTTCGCCACGATCCGCAGCGCCATCGCCGAGGGACGGCGCATCTACGACAACCTGCGCAAGTCGATCGTGTTCCTGTTGCCGACCAACGGCGCCCAGTCGCTGGTGATCCTTGTCGCGGTGCTCTTCGGGCTGGCGCTGCCGCTGACGAGCGTGCAGGTGCTGTGGGTCAACATGGTGACCGCGGTCACGCTCTCTCTCGCCCTCGCTTACGAGCCGGCCGAGCGCGGCATCATGCGCCGGCCGCCCCGTGCAACGGGTGGCCCCATCATCGACCGCGGCGAACTCGGCTTCGTGCTCGTGGTGTCCCTGCTCATCGGGGGTGCGGCGATGGGCGTGTTCTACGGCTCGGTCGCCGCGGGCGCCGACATCGACGTCGCCCGCACCGAGGCCGTGCTGATGCTGGCGCTCGGGCAGCTCGCCTATCTCTTCAACTGCCGGTTCCTCACCCGCTCGAGCCTCACCGTCGACGTGCTGCGCGGCAACCGCGCGATCTGGTGGTCGGCCCTCGCGCTCCTCGTCCTGCAGCTCGTCTACACCTACGCGCCGTTCATGAACGTGCTGTTCGAGTCGCGACCGCTGACCGCGGCATCCTGGATCGTCCCGGTGATCGCCTCGATCGCGATCTTCCTCGGCGTGGAGCTGCTCAAGGCGCTGCTGCGACACCGGTCGCCGTCGTCGCCGCGCTCATCGGCCGCAGCTCGCTCGCTCAAAGGCGACTCATAGGCGCGGTTGCGAGGATCGCAGCGACGCACACCGCGTCACCGCTCACGGCCACCACGAGCGGAACGAGCCCGACCCGAGCCAGGAGGACCGTCATGATCCGCACCGCACTCGATTCCCGCCCCGTCCGCGCCGGCGCCGCCCTCACGGCGGCGGCCGGCATCGCCCTGCTGGCCGGATGCGCGCCGGTCGCCTCGGAGGCCGAGGAGCCGGGCACCGCCGACACCGGCTCGTCGGGATCCTCCGACACCGGCTCGACCGGCGGCTCCGGCTCCGGCTCCTACGCCGACGGCACCTACACGGCGGAGGGCTCCTACGCCACGCCCGAGTCCGTCGAGCAGATCTCGGTCACCGTGACGCTCGAGGGCGACGTGATCACCGCCGTCGAGGTGACCGGCGACCCGCAGAAGCGCGAGTCCGAGCAGTACCAGAGCCAGTTCATCGGCGGCATCGCCGATGTCGTGGTGGGGCAGGACATCGACGAGATCCAGGTCAGCCGCGTCGCCGGCTCGTCGCTCACGAGCAACGGGTTCAACGAGGCGATCGAGACGATCAAGTCCGAGGCGGCGAACTAGGAGTCGGCCGTGGCCGCGGCGGCGTCCTGGCGTTTCGACGCGATCGGCACCGGGTGGGAGATCCTCACGAAGCGCCCGCTCGCGCCCGAGGTGCGCGATGCGGTGACCGCCCGGATCGACGCCTTCGATCGCACCTGGTCGCGATTCCGGGTCGATTCCGCCGTGAGCGCCCTCGCGCGCGGAGGGGGCTCGATCCCCGGCCCGAGCGACGCCGTGCCGATGCTCGACGCCCTCGCCGGGATCTCGGACGCGACCGAGGGTGCGGTGAGCCCGCTCGTGGGGGCGTCGCTCGCGGCGCTCGGCTATGACGCGGCGTACTCGCTGCGGGATCGCGGCCCGGTGGCCGCCCCCGCGGACTGGCGGAAGCGGCTGACGTGGCACGACGGCGCGCTCACTCTGCGCGGGCCCGCCGTCATCGACGTCGGCGCCCTCGGCAAGGGGCGTCTGGTCGACCTCGTGCTCGATGTGCTCGCGCGCACCGAGCGCGGGGACCTCGTCGTCGACGCCTCCGGCGACCTCGCCGTGCGCGGACGGCCGCAGCGCATCGGCTTGGAGCATCCGTTCGATCCGCGCCGTGCGATCGGCGTGTGGGAGGTGACGGATGCCGCGCTCTGCGCCTCGGCGATCAACCGGCGGTCCTGGCCTTCGGCCACGGGCACGACGCTGCACCACGTGCTCGACGCCCGCACCGGCGAGCCGGTGCGGGCGATCGCCGCGACGTGGGCGGTCGCGCCCGACGCCATGACCGCCGATGCGGCGGCCACCGCCCTGTTCTTCGACGGCGGCCCGCGCCTCGCCCACGACTGGGGCGTCGAGTGGGTGCGCATGACGACCGACGGCCGGGTGGAGTGGTCGCCGGGGTGCCCCGCCGAGCTGTTCGTCCGCGCGGGCGGCGTCGGGCGGACCGCGCCGGGGCCACGAGCGAATAGCCTGGAAACGTGACCGACTCCCTCCCCGGACACGTCGTCGCCGTCTCGCGCGACGACGCGCATCGCTTCCGCAAGCCGACGCGCGAGAGCATCACCCTGATCGCCGGGCTCGGCGTCGAGGGCGATGCCCACGCCGGCGCCACCGTGCAGCACCTGTCTCGCGTCCGCCGCGATCCGACGGCACCCAACCTGCGGCAGGTGCACCTGATCCACGCCGAGCTCCTGGAGGAGATGGCCGGCCGCGGGCACGAAGTGACCCCGGGTGCGCTCGGCGAGAACGTGACGACTGCGGGCATCGACCTGCTCGGGCTCTCCCGCGGCACGCGCCTCGCCCTCGGTGACGACGCGGTCGTCGAGATCACCGGCCTGCGCAATCCCTGCGCCCAGATCAACGGCCTCTCGGAGGGACTGATGAAAGAGCTCGTCTACGTCGACGACGCCGGTGCCACCGTGCGGCTGGCCGGCGTGATGTCGATCGTGCTCGAAGGCGGTGTCGTGCACCCGGGCGACGGCATCCGCGTCCTCCCGTCCGCGGGCCGCCACGAGCCCCTGCAGCCGGTCTGAGCGCATGGGGACCCTCACCGCCCTCTGGAACCGTGTCTTCGCGGTGCTCGGCCGCGTGTCGATGTACCGCCTGGTGTACCTCGCGCTCGCCGCGCTCGCGGTCGTCTCGCTGCTGCTGTCGTTCTTCGGCCTCGTCGGCCCCGACCCGCTGCAGCTCGTCGTGACGCTCGCCGTGCTCGCCGCGGTGTGCGTGGGGGTGGATGCCGCGGCCCAGCGCATCCTGCATCTGCCCTGGCGTCTGGAGTCCTCGCTCATCACGGCGCACATCCTGCTCTTCGTGCTGCGGCCGACGGTCGAGCTCGCGGGCCTCCTCGGCATCGCGATCGCCGCCGCGGTGGCGTCGCTGTCGAAGTACGTGCTGGCCTGGCGCGGCCGTCACATCTTCAATCCGGCCGCCATGGGCGCCACGGTGCTGACGCTGCTCAGCCTCGCGTGGCCCGATCTCGGCGCCTCTTCGTGGTGGGTCGGCACGCCGGCGCTCGCCGCGCCGGTGATCCTGCTCGGCCTCGCGGTGCTCGTGCGCACCGAGAAGCTCCGCGTCGTGGCGGTGTTCCTCGTCATCGCCGTGGGCGTCGCGGTGTTCCGCAGGGCATCGCAGTACCAGGCGGCGGGCCTCGAGGTCGAGGCGCTCGACCTGCTGTGGCCCGTGCTGTGGTCGTCGCCCTTCCTGTTCCTCGGCGCGTTCATGCTGTCGGAGCCCCTCACCCTTCCGCCGCGCCGCTGGCAGCAGCTGACCGTCGCGACAGTCGTCGGCGTGCTGGCGGGGTGGCCGATCCCGATCGGCGACATCACGCTCGGTCAGGAGCGCGCGCTCCTCGTCGGCAACCTGGTCGCCTTCGCGTTCGCCCTCCGCACCGCGGTGCGCCTCACGCTGGTCTCGCGCGCCGCGCCGACCGCGACGGTGCAGGAGCTCACCTTCCGTGTGCACGACCGCCTGGCCTTCCTGCCGGGGCAGTACCTCGAGCTCGAGGTTCCCCACCGCCACCCCGACGCCCGCGGCACCCGCCGGGAGTTCAGCATCGCCTCGGCGCCCGAGGACCTGCCACTGCTCAAGGTCGCCTTCAAGGAGGGCGGAAGTGCCAAGCCGCTGAGCTCATACAAGAAGGCCCTCGCCGAGGTGCAGCCCGGCGACGCGCTGGCGATCACCGGGGTGTGGGGCGACTTCCTGCTCCCCAAGCGCGACGCGGCCCCGATCCTGATGGTGGCCGCCGGCATCGGCGTGACGCCGTTCGTGTCGCAGCTGCGTCACGCCCGCGAGGCCGGGCGCGAGCGCGACATCGTGCTCGTGTACGTGGCGTCGGATGCCTCGGAGCTGGCGTACCGCGCCGAGATCGAGGCATCCGGAGCCCGCGTCGTGGTGTTCACGCGCGACCGCCCGGCGGATCTGCCCGACCACTGGGAGTGGGCGAAGGGCGTGCGGCTCGACGCGGACGGGCTGCTGCGGGTCGTGCCCGACATCTCGTCCCGGCACGCCTACATCTCCGGCCCCGCAGCCCTCATCGCCGATCTGGCCCCGGCACTCGAGCGCGCCCGTTCGATCACGACCGACGCCTTCAGCGGCTACTGACGCGTCCCGTCGCGCCGCGCGGCCTCGACGCCCCGCACGGTTCGCACGATTCGCGAGAGGACAGCTGGTCGCCGAGATGCAGGTGGGTTCCCTACCTCTCGTCCACCAGCTGTACTCTCGCGGTCTGGAGCGGCGGGCGTGGGCGCGACCGCTCAGGCCGGCGCGACCACGACCGGGTCGGTGGGCCGCGCAGGCAGACGCACCTCGAAGGTCGTGTCGCCGGGCGTGCTCGTGACGCGGATGCTGCCGCCGTGGGCGTCGACGATCGCCCGCGCGATCGAGAGCCCGAGGCCGGTGCCGCCGGTCTGACGCGCGCGCGACCGGTCGCCGCGCGCGAACCGCTCGAACAGCTCGCCCTGCAGCGCCGGGTCGATGCCGGGGCCGTCGTCATGGACGCGCAGCACGGCGTCGCGGCCCTCGCGCGCCACGGTCACCGTCACCGTCGTCCCTTCGGGCGTGTGCGTGCGGGCGTTGGCGAGCAGGTTCGCGGCGACCTGGTGCAGTCGTCCGGCGTCGCCGGCGATCAGCACGGGCTCTTCGCCCACGTCGAGCACCCACTCGTGGCCGGGACCGGTCGGCGTGACGTCGCCGACCGCGTCGATGGCGAGGCGGGTGAGGTCGACCGTGCCGTAGACGAGCTCCTGTCCCTCGTCGAGGCGGGCGAGCAGCAGCAGGTCCTCGACCAGCGACGTCATGCGCAGCGACTGCGCCTGGATGCGCTCGAGCGACGCCTCCGTGGTCTCGAGGGTCATGGCGTCCGGTCCGGGTTCGGGGCGCGACGCGCGGCCGAGGGCCTTCAGCGACAGCTCGGAGTAGCCGCGGATCGAGGCCAGCGGGGTGCGCAGCTCGTGGCTCGCGTCGGCGACGAACGCGCGCATGCGCTCCTCGTTGCGCTGACGGGCGGTGAGCGACTCGTCGACGTGGTCGAGCAGCGTGTTGAGCGCCTCGCCCACGCGACCGACCTCGGTGCGCGGATCGGCTTCGCGCACGGGCACGCGCTCGGCGATCGACACCTCGCCCTGGTCGAGCTGCTGCTTCGACACGCGCTCCGCGGTCGCGGCGACGGCGCGCAGCGGCGCGAGCCCGCGGCGGATCGTCCACGCCGTCGCGACGGCGAGCAGGATCAGCCCGCCGGCGGTGAGGAGGCCGATCGTGGTGAGCATTCGCGTGAGGGTGTCGCTGATGCCCGCACGAGAGAGGCCGACGATGGCGTAGGCGTTCCCCAGCGAGACTCCCTCGATCCGGTAGGTGCCGACGCCGTCGACGGAGACGACGAACTGGCCCTGCTGCTGCTTGATGCTCTCGACGATCGCCTCGATCTGATCGTCGGTGAGCGGCACCACGTCGCCGTCGGCCTCGACCACGGCCGCGGTCGGCTGGCCGATGGTCGACTCGACGGCGAGGAAGAAGCCCGGACGTGGCGCCGGCTGCTGCTCGAGGATCTCCTCCGCGGTCATCCCCGCGCTGATCGGCACGCGCATGAACTCGACGCTCTGGCGTGCCGACTTCACCTCGGAATCGAGCTGCTGCTCCACGACCTGGCCGAGGATCGCGCTGGTCGCGACGGCGACGAGCACCATGATGAACGACGTGATGCCGACGACGGTGACGATGAGCTTGCGCTGCAACGTCCAGGGGGCGCGCCGGGGGAGTGCGTCACCCGTCGCGGTCTCGGTGACGGATGCCTCGGCCGGCGTGGAATCGTCGGTCGCGGCATCCGTCCCCTCCGAGGCCGGTGTGCGGGTGTGCTGGTCGGTCACTGCGGCGCCTTGATCATGTAGCCGACGCCGCGCACGGTGTGGATGAGGGGCTCGCGGCCCGCGTCGATCTTCTTGCGGAGGTACGAGATGTAGAGCTCGACGACGCTGGAGCGTCCGCCGAAGTCGTAGTTCCAGACGCGGTCGAGGATCTGGGCCTTCGACACGACGCGGCGCTGGTTGCGCATGAGGTAGCGGAGCAGCTCGAACTCGGTGGCGGTGAGTTCGATCTCCTCGCCGGCGCGGGTGACCTCGTGGCTGTCCTCGTTCAGGCTGAGGTCGCCGACGCGCAGGATCGGCTCGGCGCCCGCGGCATGCGCGGTGCCGGCGCGGCGCATCAGCCCACGGAGCCGGGCGACCACCTCTTCGAGGCTGAACGGCTTCGTGACGTAGTCGTCGCCGCCCGCGGTGAGGCCGGCGACGCGGTCGCTCACCGCGTCCTTGGCGGTGAGGAACAGCACGGGCACGTCGTCTCCCGACTGGCGCAGCCGCTGCAGCACGGCCATGCCGTCGAGGTCGGGCATCATGATGTCGAGCACCATGGCGTCGGGCTCGAACTCCCGCGCGGTCTGCAGCGCCTCGAATCCGGAGCCGGCGGTGCGGACCTCCCAGCCCTCCATGCGCAGCGCCATCGACAGCAGGTCGGTGAGCATCTGCTCGTCGTCCACGACGAGGACGCGCAGGTTCGATCCGTCGGGTCGCAGCAGGGCGGGAGCGGGGTTCGTCATGCGTCCATTGTGTACGGCTTCCTATGGGCTTCCTATGGAGCCCGCTATGCACCCGCTGTGAGATTCCCGGCCCTGTTCCTGCTTTCGAATCGCGCACTTTGCAGTTCTGGCCGCATGGGAACTGCAAAGTGCGCGATTCGAACCAGAGGGGCGGACGGTCGAACGAGGGGCGGACGGATGCCGGGGCTCCCCGCATCCGTTCTCATAAGGTCTCCATAGCTCTTCCTGGCTCCGCCCATCACGACCCTTCGTAGCGTCGCTGCGACGGCCGGCATCTCGCCGCCGGGAGGAGACCCATGTACATGACCTATCTGCGGCGGGAGCTGGCCGGCCGCAAGAAGCAGACGATCATCGTGGCCGCCGGGCTCGCGATCGCCATCGCGCTCGTGATGATCGTGAATTCGCTGGCCGCCGGCGTCAGCGCCGCCCAGGCACGGGCGCTCGAGTCCGTCTACGGGGTCGGCACCGACCTCACCGTGACAGGGCCGCAGGCCGAACCCGGTCAGGGCGGCGGCGCGCGGTTCGATTTCGAGGAGGACGGCGGCCAGACTGCCGACGACGGCACCACAGAGCTCAGCCAGTCCCGGCTGATGACCGACTTCATGCGCGGCACCATCGAAGCCTCGTCGCTCGACACCGTGACCGGCGTCGACGGGGTCGCGTCGGCGTCCGGGGCCCTCAGCCTCACCAACTCCACCTTCTCGGGCGAACTGCCGCAGCGTCCTGCCGAGGGCACGGAAGGAGACGTGATGCAGGCGCCGCCGCAGCAGGGCGAGGGCGGCGGGTTCGGCGGCGGCTCGTTCGACATCGACTCCTTCACCGTGCTCGGCATCGACCCGTCCGCTGACGCGGTCGGCCCGCTCTCCGCGGTGGAACTCACGGATGGCCGCGGCCTCGAGGCCTCCGACGACGGGGAGTACGTCGCGGTGCTCGATGCCACGTACGCCACGACCGCCGAACTCGCGGTGGGAGATACGCTCGACGTCGGGGGCCAGGACTTCGAGATCGTGGGCATCGTCGCCTCGACGTCCGAAGAGGCCGACACCGCCGCCAACGTCTACATCCCGCTCGGGGTGGCGCAGGAGCTCTCCGGCGCCGGTGACGTCCTGTCCACGATCTACGTCCAGGCCGATTCGTCCGACGCCATCGCCACCGCGCAGGCGGGCATCCAGGAGGAGCTCCCCGACGCCACCGTGAGCTCGCAGTCGGATCTCGCGTCCACGGTCTCGGGTTCGCTCTCGAGCGCATCGGCGCTCATCACCAACCTGGGCACCTGGCTCTCGGTGATCGTGCTCGCCGTCGCGCTGGCGCTCGCCGTCCTCTTCACGATCTCGGGCGTCTCGCGACGCACCCGCGAGTTCGGCACGCTGAAGGCCATCGGCTGGTCCAACGGCCGCGTCGTCGGACAGGTCGCGGGCGAGTCGGTCGTGCAGGGCGTCATCGGCGGCGTGGCGGGCATCGTGATCGGCCTCGCCGGCATCGTCACGATCAACCTGATCTCGCCGACCATCTCCACCGCACCGTCGACCGAGGGGATGCCCGGCGGCGGCTCGCTGCCGGGCGGCGGCGGTGGTCCGTTCGGCGCTGCGATGACCTCGTCGTCCACCGACATCGTCCTGCAGGCGCCTGTCACCCTGTGGGTCATCGTCGTGGCGGTCGGCATCGCGGTGCTCGGCGGCCTGGTCGCCGGCGCGTTCGGCGGATGGCGCGCGGCGCGGCTCAGTCCGGCCGAAGCGCTGCGGTCGGTGGGGTGAGGCATCCGATGGCCGACGTCACCTCCGCCGACGCAGCTTCCCGATCCCGCTCCACGAGAGGAGAACACACCATGACCATGACAGAGACCGCTGAAGGCATCGTTCCGGATGCCGCGCCCCCCGCGATCTACCGCCTCGCCGGCGTGACGCGCACCTACACCCAGAAGGGCCGCGTCGTGAAGGCGCTCGCCGGCGTCGACCTCACGATCGAGACGGGCGACTTCGTCACGATCCAGGGCCCGACCGGAGGCGGCAAGTCCACGCTGCTGCAGCTGCTCGGCGCGCTGGACCGTCCGAGCTCCGGCGCGGTGCGCCTGGGCCATGTCGACATCGCGACGGCGAGCAACCGCGAGCTCAGCCGCATCCGGGCGCACGAGATCGGGTTCGTGTTCCAGGGCTTCAACCTCATCCCGACGCTCACCGCGCACGAGAACGTCGACATGGCGCTCGAGCCGCTCGGGCTTGCGAAGGGAGAGCGCACGGCGCGCGCGACCGAGGCTCTCACCCACGTCGGCCTCGCCGATCGCGCCGACCACCGTCCGGGCGAGCTGTCGGGAGGGCAGCAGCAGCGTGTGGCGATCGCGCGGGCGATCGTCAAGCGTCCGCGTGTGCTGCTGGCGGATGAGCCCACCGGCAATCTGGACGAGAGCATGCGCGACGAGATCCTGGAGGTGCTGCAGGCGCTGAACGAGGAGGGGCTCACGCTCATCGTCGTCACACACGACTCGGCCGTGGCCCGTCGCGCGCGCAGGCGCCTGCGTCTCGACAGGGGCACGGTGCGCGACATCACGCGCTGACGGGGCCGGCGCACCCGCGATCCGCGGGTGCGCGCCTCAGCCGGCGGAACGGGCGTGGGCCGCGATGCGATCGAACAGCGCATCGCGGCCTTCGTCGACCTGCTGCGCTTCAGGGGTGGCGTCGTGGTAGGCGAGGATGCGCCGGGCGCCCTCGTCGAAGGTCACCGTCGTGCGGAACTCCGGCACGAGCTGCGTCACCTTCGACACGTCGAACACCATCGAGTGCGCCTTGTCGCCGATGAGGGTGGGACCGAGGTCGGGCGCGAACGCGGCGATCGTGTCGGAAGCGACGTGAACCAGTTCGGGCGCCGAGACCCCGGCGGCATCGGCGAGCCAGCCGTAGATCTGATTCCAGGTAGGCGCGTGGGTGCCGGTGATCGTGAACGCCTCGCCGATGGCGGCGGGGTTGCCCAGCAGGCCCGTGAACGCGACCGCGAAGTCGTCGGCGTGCGTGATCGTCCACAGACTCGTGCCGTCGCCGTGCACGATGACGGGCTTCCCGGCCCGCATGCGCGCGATGTCGGTCCAGTGGCCGAGGGTCGGCAGCATCCGCTCGTCGTAGGTGTGGGAGGGACGGATGATCGTGACCGGGAGCCCCCGCTCGCGATGCGCGCCGACGAGCACGTCCTCGCACGCGATCTTGTCGCGGGAGTACTGCCAGAAGGGGTTCCGCAGCGGCGTCGACTCGGTCACCGGCAGCCGGCGCGGCGGCTTTTCGTAGGCTGACGCCGAGCTGATGAACACGTACTGGCCCGTGCGGCCCTCGAACAGGTCGAGGTCGGTCGCGATGTGCTCGGGAGTGAAGGCGAGGAACTCGGCGACCACGTCGAAACGGCGGTCGCCGAGCGCTGCGCGAACGGCGGCCGCATCGCGGATGTCGGCCTCGATGAGTTCGACCTCGTCGGGCACCGGGCGCCGCGCGCTGCCGCGATTGAGGATCGCGACCTCGTGGCCGAGGGAGACGGAGCGGCGCACGCAGGCCGCGCTGATGGTTCCGGTGCCGCCGATGTAGAGGATGCTCGTCACCCTCGCGAGCCTACGCCCCGGCGGTCGGGGTGCGCCGTCGGCCCGCGTGGCGCGACGTGCCGGTGTCGTGGGGCGCGGCACCCGAGGGGTGGCCGATGTCGGCGGCGACCCCTAGCGTGTCGGCATGACCAACGACCACCTCGGCGCCGGCTCGATCGGCACCGTCATCCGCCCGGGAGACTCCGACTGGGAGTCCGCCCGCCGCTTCCACTCCGGCATCGGCGAACCCGCCGCCGTGATCCGCGCCGCCACCGTCGACGACGTCCGCGGCGCGCTGCGCTACGCGTCGGCGGAGCGCCTCGACGTCATGATCCGCTGCGGCGGCCACAGCGCGTGGGGCGGCGTGCCGGGCGGCTTGACGCTCGACATCTCGGCTCTCGACGGCGTCGAAGTCGACGGCACCCGCGTGCGCGTCGGCGGCGGCGCGCAGTGGGGCGCGGTGGCCCGCGCGCTCACTGCGCACGGGCTCGGCATCAGCTCGGGCGACACGGCGTCGGTCGGGGTCGGGGGTCTCACTCTCGGCGGCGGGATCGGCTGGATGGTGCGCGCGTGGGGTCTCGCGGCCGACCAGCTGGCGGGCGCCCAGCTCGTCACTGCGCGGGGCGAGGTGGTGGAGGTGTCGGATGCCTCGCACCCTGAGCTGATGTGGGCCCTCCGGGGCGGCGGGGGCAACTTCGGGGTCGTCACCCGATTCGACTTCGAGGCGCACGCGCTCGACGGCGTGGTGCATGCGGTCTACGGGGTGGACGGCGATGCCCGGCCGATCCTGCGCGCCCTGCGCGAGCTGATGGCCGGCGCGCCGCGCGAGCTCACGGTCACCTACATGGACGTGCCGCCGATGGACCCGAGCGCCCCGGCCGGCGCCACGATCACCGCGGTCTGGATCGGCACCGACGAAGAGGCCGCGCGACGGGTCCTGGCGCCGCTTGCGGCGACACCCGGCGTGAGTGAGCGGGAGTTCGGCGTGCAGGAGTATCCCGATGTGCTGCTCGAGGCTCCCGAGTTCGACCCCGAGCAGCCGATGCCCGGCTTCGTCGGCGGCAACACGCTGCTGCACGCTCTCGACGACGACGCCATCGAGAGACTCGTCGCCTTCCGTGACGCCAACCCGGCGTCGGTGGCGTTCCTCCGTTCACTGGGCGGCGCGTACGGCGACGTCTCCGACTCGGTCTTCCCGGCGCGGGACGCGACGTGGTTCGCGATGGCCGGAGCCTTCGACGTGCCCGGGATGATGGATGACGCCGCCCGCGCCGCGGCGGTCGACGCCTGGGAGGCGATCGAGGCGAAGGGCGCCGGGGTCTACGGCAACTTCTCCGTCACGACCGAGTCGGAATTCGCGGAGCGGATGTATCCGCCGCCGACGATGGCGCGCCTCGCCGCGGTCAAGCGTGAGTGGGACCCCGGCAATGTCTTCTGCCGCAACCACAACGTCAAGCCGAGCCCGGACGGGCACGCCGGCTGAAACGCCGCGGGCGGCTCCCCGCTCAGGGAGCCGCCCGCGTGCACGCGCGTCGCGTCAGTGGGTGTCTTCGGCTTCGATTTCGGTGCGGTCGCCGGACCAGAGGGTGTGGAAGGTGCCGGGTTTGTCGATGCGCTTGTAGGTGTGGGCGCCGAAGAAGTCGCGTTGGCCCTGGATGAGGGCGGCGGGCAGGCGTTCGGCGCGCAGGCCGTCGTAGTAGGCCAGTGATGACGAGAACGCGGGGGCGGGGATGCCGGAGTGCGCCGAGGTGGAGACGATGCGCCGCCACGCGGCCTGGGCGCGGCCGAGGGCCTCGACGAAGTACGGGGCGGTCAGCAGCACGGGCAGGTCGGGCTGGGCGTCGTAGGCGTCGGCGATGCGGTTGAGGAACTGGGCGCGGATGATGCAGCCCGCGCGCCAGATCTTCGAGACCGCACCGAGGTCGATGGTCCAGTCGTACTCGGCAGCGCCGGCGCGGATCTCATCGAACCCCTGGCTGTAGGCGACGATCTTCGACGCGTACAGCGCGAGCCGGACGTCCTCGATGAACGCGTCCGGGTCCTCGACCTGCAGGCCCTCCGCCGGGCCGGGCAGGCCCGTGGAGACCTCACGCTGCTCGGGGTGCGACGAGAGGGAGCGGGCGAAGGTGGCCTCGGCGATACCCGACACCGGGACGCCGAGGGACAGCGCGGTCTGCACCGTCCACGCGCCGGTGCCCTTCGCACCGGCCTGGTCGAGGATCACGTCCACCAGCGGCTGCCCGGTCGCAGCGTCGGTCTGGCGGAGCACCTCGGCGGTGATCTCGATGAGGTAAGACTCCAGCTCGCCGCGGTTCCATTCGGCGAACACCTCGGCGATCTCGGCCGGGGTCTTGCCGGTGCCGCGGCGGATCAGGTCGTACGCCTCGGCGATGAGCTGCATGTCGGCGTACTCGATACCGTTGTGCACCATCTTCACGAAGTGCCCGGCGCCGTCGTGGCCGACGTGCGTGACGCACGGCTCACCCTCCGCGACCGCGGCGATCGAGCGCAGGATCGGGCCGAGGGTGACCCACGACTCGTCCGAACCGCCCGGCATGATCGAGGGGCCGTTCAGCGCGCCCTCCTCGCCGCCCGAGATCCCGGCGCCGACGAAGTTGATCCCGGTCTCACGGACCGCCTTCTCACGACGGATGGTGTCGGTGAACAGCGCGTTGCCGCCGTCGACGATGATGTCGCCCGGCTCGAACACCTCGATCAGCGAATCGATCACCGCATCCGTCGGGCGCCCCGCCTTGACCATGATGACGGCCGTGCGCGGCTTCGTCAGCGACGCCGCGAACTGCTCGTACGAGAACGCCGGCACGAACTCCGCCTCCGGGTGCGCCTCGATCAGCTCGTCCGTCTTCGAACGACTGCGGTTGAACACCGCCACCGTGTTCCCCTCACGCGAGGCCAGGTTCCGGGCCAGGTTCGAACCCATCACCGCCAACCCCACCACACCGATGTTCGCCGTCGCAGCGACCGCCGACTCCGGCCCCGCCGGCTCCGGCGTGGCGCGACCGACCTCCTCGGGCCGCGGTGCAGCCTCGTGCGCCGTCGTCGCCTCATCCGGACCCTGGTCCTGATCGGTCGAGATACGGGTACCGGACTGTTCGCCGGTCACGGTGGGGTCGTTCGAAGACACACGAGCTCCTGAGGTTGAATCGTCGCTTTTCAGCCTAGAGTCTGGCGCGTCCGTGTTACACCGCAGCGGCCGGACGCTCACGAGGCTCGGGTCCGCGTTGTGATCGGCTGTTCGGCTACGGTGGCGGGGTGACGGCATCCCGAATCGTCGTGATGGGCCCGAGCGGCTCCGGCAAGTCCGCGGTCGGCGCGGCGGTCGCCGCGCGCCTGGGGCTGCCCTTCGTCGACGCCGACGATCTGCACCCGATCGCCAACGTGCAGAAGATGGTGGTGGGCACGCCGCTGGACGACGAGGACCGGATGCCGTGGCTCGATGTCGTCGCGGCGCGCCTGCGCGACGCCGGCGGCGGAGCGGTGGTCGCATGCTCGGCGCTGGCTCGTCGCTACCGCGAGCGCCTCCTGGCGGGTGCGCCGGATGCGGTGTTCGTCGAGCTCTGCGTCTCACGCGCCGAACTGGAGCGGCGGATGGCGGGGCGCGAGCACTTCATGCCGACGTCGCTGCTGACATCGCAGCTGCAGACGCTCGAGCACCTCGATCCGGACGAGCCGGGCATCGTGGTGGCGGGCGACCCGCCGCTGGCCGACGTGGTCGACGCGGCGGTCACCGCCCTGCGCCGTCTGCCGCTGGTGCGCTGAGCGCCGCTGCAGTCAGTCCTTGCGGTACTCCTGGCGGCCGAGGCCCCAGAAGGCGAGCACCGTTCCCAGGGCGCCGATGGCGGCCATCGCACCGATCAGCCAGAAGATAGCGTGGCTCCAGAAGCCGTAGTCCATGGGATCCTCCGTGATGCGCAAAAGGGGTGCGTTCCTCATCGTAGCGGGGGCGCTGGTAGACTCGTGTCGAACTTCGGCGAGGGATGCCTCGCGCCTGCCGGTCACGGCGGGCTGCGGCATCCGTGATCGACGCGGTGATGCCGGCCCCGACAGGCTTTCCTCACGCGCTCGCGTTCGAGTCGAAATCACCCACATACCAGGGCCCGCCACCGCGCAGGCCGATCATGAACGGGCTCTGCGCCCGCAAGGAGAACCCCATGTCCACTGAGGTCGACACCAAGGTCAAGGCCGAGCTTCGCGAGAACTTCGGCAAGGGCTTTGCCCGCCGCCTGCGCGCCGCCGGCAAGATCCCCGCCGTCATCTACGGCCACGGCACCGACCCGGTGCACGTCGCGCTGCCGGGCCACCAGGTCTCGCTGCTCGTCCGCCGCGCCAACGCGGTGCTCGAGCTCGACCTCGCCGGCAAGGAGCAGCTCACGCTGGTCAAGGACGTCCAGAAGGACCCGGTGCACCAGATCATCGAGCACATCGACCTCCTCGTCGTGAAGAAGGGCGAGAAGGTCCAGGTCGACATCCCCGTCGTCGTCGTCGGCGAGCCGGCCGCCGGCACCATCGCCAACCTCGACGCGCAGACCATCGCGCTCGAGGTCGAGGCGACCCACATCCCCGAGCACGTCGAGGTCGACGTCGAGGGTCTCGAGGACGGCACCCACGTCACCGCCGCCGACCTGAAGCTGCCGAAGGGTGCTTCGCTCGTCGCCGAGGGCGACGTCCTGGTCGTCGCCATCTCGGTCCCGGCCGCGACGCTCGCCGCGGAGGACGAGATCGCCGAGGCCGACGCCGAGGTCGCCGCCGAGCAGTCCGAGGCTGCCGAGGGCGGTGCCGAGGCCGCCGAGTAATCGGATCGCCGCGGCGGCCGGCCGACCGGGAGCACCGGCGGCCGAGCCGCATGAGCGCACGGGGCGAGGAGATGCGGATGCCGCATCCCCTCGCCTCTTCGCATGACGGGTCTTCGGGCCTCGGGCAGGATGGATGACATGGCAGACGCGTGGCTGATCGTCGGACTCGGCAATCCGGGACCGCGCTACGAGCTCACCCGGCACAACGTCGGGCAGATGGTCGTGGATGAGCTCGCCGCCCGCCGCAGCGAGTCCTTCAAGGCGCACAAGGCGAACGCGCGCGTCGTCGAGACCTGGCTGCGCCCCGGTGGGCCGAAGCTCGTCCTCGCCAAGCCGAACACCTTCATGAACGTCTCCGGCGGCCCCGTCGCCGGCCTCGCGAAGTTCTACGGTGTCGAGCCCGAGCGCGTCGTCGTCGTGCACGACGAGCTCGACATCCCGTTCGACACCATCAAGCTCAAGGTCGGCGGCGGGCATGGCGGGCACAACGGCGTCCGCGACGTCGCGAAGGCGCTCGCCAGCGCCGACTTCGCCCGCGTGCGGGTGGGCATCGGGCGTCCGCACGGCCGTCAGGACCCGGCGGACTGGGTGCTCGACCCCTTCGGTGCGGTCGAGCGCAAGAATCTCCCGATCCTCCTGGGCGATGCCGCCGACGCTGTCGAGCAGCTGGTGGGCGAAGGTCTCCTCGCCGCCCAGCAGAAGCACCACGCGCCCCGCGCCTGACGCTTCGGACGCGCGATGCGAGCCGGCCGGTGGGCCGGCGCACGAGCGGAGATCTGCGGACCGCCGGACGTTCCGGGGCCGGGTCTCCGCGGGTGCGCAGAAATCCGCGCGTGCGCCAGGGCGATGGCGCCCGAGGCTAGAGGCCGGTGCCGGCGGCGAGGCCCGCGCCGAGGAAGACCTGCACCGCGACGCCGAACGCGGCAGGACCGAGCGCAGCGATGACGACGGCGGCCATCCCCGCGCCGCGGCCGCGGCGGGTCACGATCGCGACGATCCCCTGCACGAGGGCCCACACCCCGAGCGCCGTCGCCACCCAGAAGGTGAGCTCGCCGGTCAGCACCCAGTCGCGCACGGGTGTGAGGATCGTCCAGTCGAAGTCGGCATCGAAAGGCCGCGACGTGATCTCACGCCCCGCGCCCAGCCCGATCCGGAACGCGGCGACCGCCCCGAGCAGGCTCGCCCCGACCGTGGCGACGAGCGCGAGGCCCAGGGCGACGAACCCTAGAGCCCGGCTCCGACGAGGCGACGGCACTGCGGGTCGGCCCACGCTGGGCGCCGGATACCCCGTCGGCGGTGCGTAGCCGGCGGCCGGCGGTGCGTGGCCGGCGGGCGGCTGTGGCTGTGGCGGCGTGCCGGCGTAGCCCGGCGGCGGCCCGAACGGGGCGGCACCCGGTGGAGCCCACGCCGGCGGCGCGGGAGCGGCGGGCGGGGCGACAGGCTGCGAGGGATCGCTCACGCGACTCATCCTAGGAGGGTCCGCGTCGGCCGCCGCGGGCGCGGCGCCCCACAGCGCGGCGTGCCGGGGTCGCCTCCTCCTGCGGGGCCCGGTGTCGGTGCCGGGTCGTAGACTCTTCCGGTGACAGTTCCCGGGATCGTGCGCGCCCTCGAGCAGGCTGAACCATTCCGAGACGCGGTGGCCGCGGCATCCGTCGATGCGGACTTCTCCCTCGTCGAAGGACTCGACGCGCCGCTGCTGGCAGCTCTCATCGAGCGTCGTCGCGCGGCGGGGCGGCCGCCGCTCGTGCTGCTCGTCGCGCCCACCGGCCGACGGGCGGAGTCGCTCGGTCCGGCCCTGGGAGCCCTGCTTCCCGGCGCCGAGGTCCTGCACTTCCCGGCGTGGGAGACGCTGCCGCACGAGCGGCTGAGCCCCAGCGCCGAGACCGTCGGCGCGCGGCTGGAGATCCTCGCCCGCATCGCGCGGTGGGATGCCCAGACGCCCCTGGTCGTGACGGCCTCCGTGCGCGGCGCGATCCAGCCCCTCGCGGCCGGCCTCGCCGACGTCCAGCCCATCGAGCTGGTCGTCGGGGGTCGCGGGCACGACCTCGGCGACGTGTCGACGCGGCTCGTCGAGCTCGCCTACCACCGCGTCGACATGGTCTCGCGCCGTGGCGAGTTCGCGGTGCGCGGCGGCATCCTGGACGTCTTCCCGCCGACGGCGCCGCACCCATTCCGCGTCGAGTTCTTCGGCGACGAGGTCGACCAGGTGCGCGCCTTCTCGGTGGCCGACCAGCGGTCGCTGCCGGGAGATGTGCGCGAGGTCACGCTGCTGCCCAGTCGCGAGCTGCTGCTGACCGACGCGGTGCGCGGCCGTGCGCGACAGCTCAAGGACGAGTTCCCGGGCCTCGCCGGCATGCTGGAGAAAATGGCCGAGGGCATCCCGGTCGAGGGCATGGAGTCGCTCCTTCCCGCCGTGGTCGACCGCCTCGTGACCCTCGTCGACTACCTGCCGGAGCACGCGGCGGTCGCCCTCGTCGACCCCGAGCGCGCCGTCACCCGCGCGATCACCCTCGGCGAGACGAACCGCGAGTTCCTCGACGCCGCGTGGAGCGCGGCCACGGCCGGCGCCAGCACGCCCGTCGATCTCGGTGCCGGCGACTTCCTCACCCTCCCCGCGCTGCGCGAGGCGACGCGGGAGCGCGGCGGCGTCTGGTGGACGCTGAGCGCCTTCGACTCGGGCCAAGCGGATGCCGCGGCCGACGGGCTGATCGACACCGACATCGACGTCGCGCTCGAGGCCGCCGCGGCGATCCGCGTGCCCGCCTCTGCCGTGCCGTCGTTCCAGGGCAACGTCGAGGGGGCGGTCGACCATGTCGGCGCACTGCTCGCGGACGGCTGGCGCGTCGTGGTCGCGGCATCCGGAACCGGACTCGTGGAGCGCGCACGCGACGTGCTCGCCGAGCGCGGCATCGCGGCGCGCAAGGTCGACGAGGTGCTGCAGGCGCCGGAGCCGGGCGTCGCGCACATCGTGCTGAGCGTGCTCGAGCGCGGATTCCAGGCGCCCGACGCGAAGCTCGCGGTGCTCACCGAGTCGGAGTTCTACGGCCGCACGATCGGCGGCGACAACCGCGTGGTCAAGAAGCTCGCGTCGCGGCGCAAGGCGGTCGTCGACCCGCTCAAGCTGACCGCCGGCGACTACGTCGTGCACGCGACGCACGGCATCGGCAAGTTCGTCGAGCTGACCCAGCGCGAGGTCTCCAGCGGCGGCCGCAACGCGGTCAAGAGCATGCGCGAGTACCTCGTGCTCGAATACGCGCCGTCCAAGCGCGGCTACCCCGGCGACAAGCTCTTCGTGCCCACCGACCAGCTCGACCTGCTCTCCCGGTACGTCGGCGGCGAGGCGCCGTCGCTGTCGAAGATGGGTGGCAGCGACTGGGCGCAGGCCAAGAGCAAGGCCCGCCGGGCGGTGCGCGACATCGCCGTCGAGCTCGTCAAGCTCTACTCCGCGCGCATGGCGGCCAAGGGGCACGCGTTCGGCCCCGACACCCCGTGGCAGCGCGAGCTCGAAGAGGCGTTCCCGTTCGCCGAGACGCCCGATCAGCTGCAGACGATCGACGAGATCAAGGCCGACATGGAGAAGCCGATCCCGATGGACCGGCTGCTGTCGGGCGACGTCGGCTTCGGCAAGACCGAGGTCGCCGTGCGAGCAGCGTTCAAGGCGATCCAGGACGGCAAGCAGGTGGCGATGCTGGTGCCGACGACGCTGCTGGTCAAGCAGCACCTCGAGACGTTCACGGAGCGGTTCGCCGGCTTCCCGGTCAAGGTGCGGCCGCTGTCGCGCTTCCAGACCGACAAGCAGGCGCGCGACACGATCGCGGGCCTCGCCGACGGCACGGTCGACATGGTCATCGGCACGCATCGGATCCTCACCGAGAAGGTGCTGTTCAAAGACCTCGGCCTCATGATCATCGACGAGGAGCAGCGGTTCGGCGTCGAGCACAAGGACCAGCTGAAGAAGCTCAAGACCAACGTCGACATCCTGGCCATGAGCGCGACGCCGATCCCGCGCACGCTCGAGATGGCGGTCACCGGCATCCGCGAGATGTCGACGCTGCAGACGCCGCCCGAAGACCGGCACCCGATCCTCTCGTACGTGGGCGCGCGCAACGACAAGCAGATCGCCGCCGCCATCCGCCGCGAGCTGCTGCGCGAGGGGCAGGTCTTCTACGTGCACAACCGCGTGCAGTCGATCCAGCGCGTCGCGTCCGAGCTCGCCGAGCTCGTGCCCGAGGCCCGCATCGCCGTCGCGCACGGGCAGATGGGTGAGCACCAGCTCGAGCAGGTCGTCGACGACTTCTGGGAGCGCAAGGCCGACGTGCTCGTCTCGACGACGATCATCGAGACCGGACTCGACATCTCGAATGCCAACACGATCATCATCGACCGCGCCGACAAGTACGGGCTGAGCCAGCTGCACCAGCTGCGCGGTCGCGTGGGGCGCGCCCGCGAGCGCGCGTACGCCTACTTCCTCTACGACGACATGAAGCCGCTGTCGGAGACCGCCGCCGACCGTCTCGAGACGATCGCCGTCAACAACGACCTCGGGTCGGGCATGCAGGTGGCGCTCAAAGACCTCGAGATCCGCGGCGCGGGCAACCTCCTCGGCGCCGAGCAGGCCGGCCACATCGCCGGGGTCGGCTTCGACCTGTACCTCCGCATGATCGGAGAGGCGGTCGCGACGTTCCGCGGCGAAGAGACCGAGGGGCCCACCGAGCTGCGCCTCGAGCTGCCCGTGCAGGCCCGCATCCCCGAGTCCTACATCGACAGTGAGCGGCTGCGCCTGGAGGCGTACCAGAAGCTCTCGGCCGCGGCATCCGTCACCGCATCGCCCGAGGCGATCGATCTGGTGGTCGACGAGCTCACCGACCGCTACGGAGAGCCGCCGGCCGACGTCGAGGGGCTGCTCGCGGTCGCCCGGCTGCGCCGCCGCGCGGCGCAGGCGGGGCTCGCCGACGTCGTGG
The DNA here is from genome assembly GCF_033548675.1 of Microbacterium sp. M3. Lineage (NCBI taxonomy): Bacteria > Bacillati > Actinomycetota > Actinomycetes > Micrococcales > Microbacteriaceae > Microbacterium > Microbacterium sp. M3. Next base: position 107,344 of record NZ_JAWTZT010000001.1, on the reverse strand, counting down.
CGATGGGACCGAACCTGCGCGTGGCGCCGGCGAACCTGCCCGACTCGATGCGCGTGCGCCTGCAGCGCCTGCACCCCAAGGCGAAGCTCGTCGCCGGGGGAGAGGCGATGGTGGTGCCGCTGCCGACGGCGGGCGGCGAGCCGCTGGGCGACGACGAGCTCATCGCGTGGGTCGCGCAGCTGATCGATCAGCTGTGGCCGGAGAAGAAGACGGATGCCGCGGCCGACGCCGCGGCGACGGCCTGACGCGAACGGGCCGGGCCCTGACGCGAACGGGCCGGGCGCCCCGTCGAGGGTTCGCCCGGCCTGTCGGCGGTCGCGGAGACCGTCAGCGGTCGGTGAGGACCGTCAGATGACGCCCTGCGCGAGCATCGCGTGGGCGACGCGCTCGAAGCCGGCGGAGTTCGCTCCGACGACGTAGTCGCCCGGGCGGCCGTACCGCTCGGCGGCGTCGAAGGCAGCCTGGTGCACGTTCGCCATGATCGCCCGGAGCTTGGCCTCGCTGTCGTCGAAGGTCCAGCGCTGACGCGCGGCGTTCTGGCTCATCTCCAGCGCCGAGGTCGCCACGCCGCCGGCGTTGGCGGCCTTGCCCGGTCCGAACAGCACGCCGGCCGTCTGGAAGAGCTCGACGGCCTCCGGGGTGGAGGGCATGTTCGCGCCTTCGGCGACGGCGCGCACGCCGTTCGCGATGAGCGCGCGGGCATCGTCGGCGTCGAGCTCGTTCTGCGTCGCCGACGGGATCGCGACGTCGACCGGCACCTGCCACGGACGCGCGCCCTCGAGGTACCGCGCACCGGGCCGGCGCGCCGCGTACTCCGAGATGCGGCCGCGCTCGATCTCCTTGATCTGACGCAGCAGGTCGACGTCGATGCCCGCGTCGTCGACGACCGAGCCGGAGGAGTCCGATGCCGTCACCGCCGTGGCGCCGAGCTGATGGGCCTTCTCGATCGCGTAGATCGCGACGTTGCCCGAGCCCGAGACACCGACGCGCTTGCCCGCGAGGCTGTCGCCGTGGACGCCGAGCATCTCCTCCACGAAGAACACGGCGCCATAGCCGGTGGCCTCGGTGCGGACCTCGGCACCGCCCCACTGCACGCCCTTGCCGGTGAACATGCCCGACTCGTGGCGGTTGGTGATCTTGCGGTACTGGCCGAAGAGGTACCCGATCTCGCGGGCGCCGACGCCGATGTCGCCGGCGGGCACGTCGGTGTGCTCGCCGAGGTGCCGGTACAGCTCGCTCATGAACGACTGGCAGAACCGCATGATCTCGGCGTCCGACCGGCCGTGCGGGTCGAAGTCGCTGCCGCCCTTGGCGCCGCCGATGCCCTGGCCGGTGAGCGCGTTCTTGAAGATCTGCTCGAAGCCGAGGAATTTGATGATCGACAGGTTGACCGACGGGTGGAACCGGAGACCGCCCTTGTACGGGCCCAGCACCGAGGAGAACTGCACACGGAAGCCGCGGTTCACCTGCAGGCGCCCGGCGTCGTCGACCCACGGCACGCGGAACAGGATCTGCCGCTCAGGCTCGACGAGACGCTCGAGGATGCCGCCGTCGACGAACTCGGGGTGCGCCTCGAGCACCGGGGTGATCGCCTCGAGCACCTCGTGCACGGCCTGCAGGAACTCGGGCTCGTTCGGGTTGCGCGCTTCGACGGTGTCGAGCACGAGCCGGATGGAGTCGGTGGAGGTGAGAGTCGCAGAGGGCATGGCGGTGGAGCTTTCGGAGCGGGGGAGCGGTGCGGCGCGGGCGGCGCCGTTTTCACCCTAACCGGCGGCTGCCGCACCGGTCGCGCGTGTGACAGGGGGCTACGCTGGCCCCATCCACGAACGCGGGAGGCAGGAACGATGAGGTTCGAGCACCTGGGGGCCCAGCCCCGCATCCACCCCGATGCGGTCGTCGCGTCGACGGCGGTGATCAGCGGCGATGTCGAGATCGGTGCCGACTGCCAGATCCTCCACGGCGCGGTCATCACAGCCGAAGGCGGTGCCATCACCCTCGGCACGAACGTCATCGTCATGGAGAACGCGCTGATCCGGGCGACCTCCACCAACCCGGTGCACATCGCCGATCACGTGCTCGTCGGGCCCATGGCGAGCGTCTCGGGCGCCGTCATCGAGGAGGAGGTCTTCCTCGCCACCGGCACCCGGGTCTTCAACGGCGCCCGCATCGGCGCCCGCAGCGAGGTCCGCATTAACGGCGTCGTGCACCTGCGCACCACGCTGCCGGCGGATTCGACCGTGCCGATCGGCTGGGTCGCCGTCGGCGACCCGCCGCAGATCCTCTCGCCCGACCGTCACGAGGAGATCTGGGCGGCGCAGCGCGAGCTCGACTTCCCCGGCTACGTCTTCGGGCTCGACCGCGAGACCCCCGACCTGATGGTGCAGCTCACCGAGCGCTACGGTCGCAGCCTGGCGCGCCACGCCGACGATCGCCGAGTGGACTGACCCCCTGGCCACGGCGCGGAGGCCGCCCTAGAGTCTTCGCATGGGGCTGCGGGGGAGCCGGGGCCGACTCGCCGAGGGCCTCGTCGTCTTCGCGAGCACATGGCGCAACGTGAGTCTGCGTCGCGCCCAGCTGAGCTTCTTCGCGATGTGGGGCGCGGAGTGCGCGTTCACCGTGGCGCTCAGCATCGCCGCATACGAGGCGGGGGGTGCGCTCGCGGTCGGGCTGGTGGGTCTCATCACGATGCTGCCCTCGGCCGTGCTCACGCCGCTGCTCTCGCCGCTCGCCGACCGCGGGCGTCGCGAACGGGTGCTCGTGGTGGTGTCGCTGATCCGCGGCGCGGCGATGGCGGCCGCCGCGGTGACCGTCGCGATGGGCGGTCCGATCGCGCTCGTCTTCGTGCTCGCCGCGGCGTCAGCGGTGCCGTCCACGCTCTTCCGCCCCGCACACTCCGCCCTGCTTCCCACGCTGTCGCACACCGGGCACGAGCTCGCCGGCGCCAACGTCGTGCGGGGACTCCTGGATTCGGCGGCGAGCCTCGTCGGGCCTCTCGTGGCGGCCGTGCTGCTCGCATTCTCGGACGTCGCGGTCGTGATCGCCGTCGCCTCCGCCGCGGCCTTCGCCGGTGGTCTGGTGGTGATCGGGCTGCGGTACGACGCGCCGGCCAAGGAGGCGCCGCCGCGGCGCCCGGCCCTGATCGCGGAAGCCGTCGAGGGCCTTCGCGCCGTCGGCCGCCGGCGCGACCTGCAGCTGATCCTCGCACTCGTCGCAGCGCAGACCTTCACCCGTGGCGCGCTCACCGTGTTCTCGGTGGTGGTGGCGATCGAGCTCCTCGGCATGGGGGAGTCGGGGGCCGGCGGGCTGATGGCCGCCTTCGGGGTGGGCGCGGTGATCGGGTCGCTGGCCGTCTCGATGCTCGTGAGCACGTGGCGGCTGGGCGGCTGGTTCGCGATCGGCGTCGCGGTCTGGGGCCTCCCCATCGCGCTGATCGGCCTGTTCCCGCAGCAGGCGACCGCCCTGTGCATGCTCGCTGCGGTGGGCGTCGCGAACGCGCTGATCGACGCGGCCGGGTTCACGCTCATCGGCCGGCTCACCCCCGACGCCGTGATGGCACGGGTGTTCGGCGTGCTGGAGTCGCTCGTGGCGGTCTCGATCGGCACGGGCTCGATCCTCGCGGCGGCGCTCATCGAGGCGATCGGCATCGCGCCGACGCTCATCCTCATCGGCTCGATCTGCCCCGTGGCAGCGCTCGCGGCGTGGTGGCCGCTGCGCCGGCTGGACCGGTCGGTCGAGGTGATCGACCGCGAGATCGGCCTGCTCCAGCGGGTGCCCATGTTCGATCCGCTGCCGCTGCCGGCGATCGAGCAGCTCGCGCGCGGCCTCGAGCCGGTGTCGGTGCCCGGCGGGCGGGTGGTGTTCTCGCAGGGTGACCCCGGCGATCGGTACTACGTGATCGAGTCGGGCGCGGCCGACGTGCTGGGCGACGGACGCGTCGTGGCGACCCTCGGGCCCGGCGACGGGTTCGGCGAGATCGCACTGCTGCGGCGCACGCCGCGCACCGCGACCGTCGTGGCGCGGACGCCACTGGAGCTGCAGACGCTCACCAGCGCCCGGTTCCTCGCCGTGGTCGTCGGCTTCACGCCCAGCGCCCGCGCGGCCGAGGCGAGCGTCGCGCGGGAGCTGGACCGCTTCTCACCGGACGAAGCCGCCGGTGGGCCGCCCGGCCCACGGTGACGGGCGCGACCGTGGTGAGCGGATGCCGCGGGCTGCGGCATCCGTCGATCTCGGAAGTCACTCCCAGACGAGCCCGCAGTCGCGGCAGCCGAACTCGAGGTCGACCCAGTGCTCGTCGACGACCGTGCGGCGCTCCCATTCGATCCGGAACCAGCGCGGCTCGGTCGCCCGCACATCGAGCGACCCGCATCCGGGACAGACTTCGGCGACGATCATGCCAGCCATGCGCGACACGGTACGCCGCCCCGCCGGCGATGACGGCAGCGACGCGCGGTTGTGCGCGGGCCGGCGATCAGCCGGTGTTCTGCAGGCCCGCGGCCACACCCGACACCGACAGCAGCAGTAGCCGCTGCAGCTCGGGGTCGACCGGCGCGCCCTCGGGGGCGTCGCGCAGGGCCCGCAGTGCGCGCAGCTGCAGCAGCGACAGCGCGTCGACGTAGGGGCTGCGCATCTTCACGGCGCGCTGCAGCACGGGCTTGTTGCCGAGGAGCTCGGTGCCGGCGGTCACGCGGACGACCCAGTCGCGGGTGAGCTGCATCTCGTCGCGCACCAGGGCGGCGAGATCCTCGCGGTCGCCGAGCTCGAGGTAATGGCGGGCGATGCGGTCGTCGGTCTTGGCGAGGCTCATGGCGACGTTGTCGATCAGCGTGCGGAAGAGCGGCCACTCCCGGTAGGCCTGCTGCAGCAGCGGCTCGTCGCCGACCCGCTCGAGCGCGGTGCCGAGGCCGAACCAGCCGGCGAGGTTGATGCGGGCCTGCGTCCACGCGAAGACCCACGGGATCGCGCGCAGGTCCTCGAGCGACTCGACCGACAGTCCGCGGCGGGCGGGTCGTGAGCCGAGGGCGAGCAGCCCGATCTCCTCCATGGGCGTCACCCGCGCGAACCAGGGCGCGAAGCCCGGCGCCTTGACGAGGGAGAAGAAGCGCTCGCGGGATGCCGCGTCCATCGTCGCGGCGACGCTCGCGTACTTCTCGGCCGCCGCGCGGTTGCGCTCCTCGTTCGAGGGTGCCGAGGCCAGCAGGATCGCCGCCGCGACCTGGTCGATGTGACGCATCGCGATGGCGGGGTCCCCGTAGCGGGCGAAGATGACCTCGCCCTGCTCGGTGAGTTTGAACCGGCCGTCGACCGAGTGCGGCGGCTGGGCGAGGATGGCGGAGTTCGCGGGCCCCCCGCCGCGGCCGAGCGCGCCGCCACGGCCGTGGAAGAGCGTCAGCTCGATGCCGCTCTCGTCCGCCCACGCGGCGATCTTCGCCTGCGCCTCGTAGAGGGCGAGGTTGGCGGCGACGGGTCCCACGTCCTTCGACGAGTCGGAGTAGCCGAGCATGACCTCCAGGCGCCGGCCGGTCTCGTCCAGGCGCGCGGCGAACTCGGGGTGCTCGACGATCTCGGCGAGGATCCGCGGGGCGGCCTGCAGGTCGGCGAAGGTCTCGAACAGCGGGATGACGTCCAGCACGGGCGGTGTGCCGTCGGGACCCACCGCGAAGCGCGCGAGCTTGTGCACGTTCGCGAGGTCGTCGGCGGACTGCGTGAACGACACGATGTACCGGCCGGCCGCCCGCGGGCCGTAGCGCTCCTGAAGGAATCCGATCGTGCGGATCACGTCGAGCACCTCTTCGGCGAGCTCGCTGCGCGGCGCACCCGACTCCAGCTCGGCCAGCACCTTGGCGTGCACGGCGGAGTGCTGGCGCACCTCGAGCTCGGTCAGGTGGAACCCGTAGGTCTCGACCTGCCACAGCAGCTGCTGCAGGTGCCCGTAGGCCTGCCGCGGGGCGCCGGCCTGCACGAGCGAGTCCTGCACGACGCGCAGATCCGCCAGGAGGTGCTCCGGGTCGCGATAGGCCAGGTCGGCGTCGCGGCGCCGCGTGGCGTCGATCTTGCGCGCGAGGAGCAGCAGGATGCGGCGGTGCGGCTCATCGGGCGAGCGCTTCGCGATGTCTTTCGCGGCGTCCTCGTCGGCCGCCTTGAGGCGCCGCCACAGCGCCACCAGCGCGTCGCTCGGGGGAGTGGTCGCGGCATCCAGCGTCAAGGTGCGGCCGATGCGGGCGGCCGTGCGCTCGAGTCCGAGCAGGACGTGCTCGCTGGCGATCGCGGACGCCTTGCGGGTGACGGATGCCGTCACGAACGGGTTGCCGTCGCGGTCGCCGCCGACCCACGAGCCGACGCGGACGAACGGACGCACGACCGGGGCACGACCCCCCGCAGCCGGACCCTGCAGCGCGTCGTCGACCCGGCGGTAGACGTGCGGCACCGCGGTGTACAGGGTCTCGTCGAAGACGGCCATGACCGCGCGAACCTCGTCGGTCGGCGATGGCTTCTCGGGGCGCAGCGGCGCGGTCCGCCACAGCGTGTCGATCTCTTCGAGCATGCGGCGCTCGGCGCGGCGCTCGTCGGCGCCGTTGCGCAGCGACGCGTCGCGCTCCTCGAGCAGCGACGCCAGCCGCCGGATGCTGGACGACACCGCGCGACGGCGCGCCTCGGTGGGGTGCGCCGTGAAGACCGGGTGGAAGCGCATGTTCTGCAGGTGCTGCAGGGCTGTGTCGTCGCCGACCTCGGCGGCGAGCCGGACGAACGCCGCGGCGACCGAGTCGGTCGCCTGCTCGCGGTCGGGGCGGCCGTCGCGCTCCCGCAGGATGCGCACCCGCTGGTGCTCCTCCGCGAGGTTCACGAGGTGGAAGTACGCCGTGAAGGCACGGGCGACCTCGTCGGCCCGCGCGATCGTGAACGAGTCGGCGATCGCCGCGGCCCGTGCGAAGGCCTCGGGTGTCTCGTCGGTGTAGGCCTGGATCGTCGCGGTGCGCAGGCGCTCCACATCCTCGTAGAGGCCCTTCGACCCGCTCTCGCGCAGCACCTGACCGAGGAGCGTGCCGAGCATGCGGACATCGCCGCGCATCTGCTCCGGAATGGCCTGCTCCGCCTCGAACCGTCCGACGAGGTCGATCGCTTCGGTGTGGGTGAGTTCGCGCATCTGTCCAGGCTAACCGCGCGATGATTCGCCGATGTCACAGCGGACGTTGTGTGACGACGCGTGCCCGGAGCTGCGCGGCGCGCGGGCGGCGTTGGCTAAGCTGGCGCGCGGAGAGCCGGGAAGTCTGGTCGGCGCGCCCTTGTCGACCCGCGAGTTCTCACGGAGGCCCGATGTCGCTTCTTCGCTCGGCCCGCTTTCCCGCCATCGTCCTGCTCGTCGCCGCAGCGCTCGGCCTCATCGTCGCCAATTCCGCGATCGGGCCCGCCGTGGACGATGCGATGCACGCCTATCTCGGCATCCCGGGGGTCTTCGAGCTCAGTCTGTCGCACTGGATCAAGGACGGACTGCTCGCGGTCTTCTTCTTCGTCGTCGCCGTCGAGCTGCAGTACGAGCTCACGAACGGGCAGCTGAACTCCGCCCGGAAGGCCCTCCAGCCCGCGATCGCCGCCGCCGGGGGCGTCGTGGTGCCGATCGCCGTCTACGCCGCGTTCGCCTGGGGCTCGGACGCCGCCGCCGGCTGGCCGATCCCCACCGCCACCGACATCGCCTTCGCCCTGGGCGTGCTCGCGGTCTTCGGCAAGGGGCTTCCCCCGGCGCTGCGCGTGTTCCTCCTCGCCCTCGCGATCCTCGACGACATCGTCGGCATCATCTTCATCGCGGTGCTGTTCACCACGGGCGTGAACTTCGCCGCGCTTGCCGGCGCGGCCGTCGCCGTGGTGGCGTTCGGCGTGCTGAGCCGTCAGCTCGACACGCGCGCCCGGGTGCCGGTCGCGATCGTGCTCGTGGTCCTCGCCGTCGCCACATGGGTGCTCACCTACGAGTCCGGCGTGCACGCGACGATCGCCGGGGTCGCGCTGGGGCTGGCCATGGCGCAGCGGCCGGCGCTGCGCGTGCGGCACGAGCTGGAGCCGTGGGTCAACGGCGTGGTGCTGCCGATCTTCGCGTTCTCGGCGGCCCTGGTGGCCATCCCATCGGTGCCGCTGTCCGAGCTCTCGCCCGCCTTCTGGGGCGTGCTGGTCGCGCTGCCCGTCGGCAAGATCGTCGGCATCGCCGTGTTCGGCTGGCTCTCGCTGCGTCTCGCGCATCGGGGCGGCACCGCTCCTCTCGCCTTCGGAGACCTCCTCGCCGCGGGGGCGCTGGGCGGCATCGGGTTCACGGTGTCGCTCCTGCTGTCCGAGCTCGCGTTCACCGACGAGCCGGCACTCCGCGATCAGGCGACGCTCGGCGTGCTGGCGGGATCGGTCATCTCGCTCATCGTGGCCGCGGTGCTCGTATCGTGGCGGGCATGGCACTATCGACGCCTCGCGACGACGGCTCCCGCGACGACATGAGCACGCCCGGCGGGGGTGAGACCTCCGACCCGCTGCGCGAGGCGGCCGACGTCATGCGCGCGGTGCGCGACCGCTGCGTCTGGACGCAGCAGATCGACCACCGCGCGCTCGTGCCCTACCTCGTCGAGGAGAGCGCCGAGCTGATCGACGCCGTCGAGGACGGCTCCCGCGACGAACTACGCGAAGAGCTCGGCGACCTGCTCTGGCAGGTGCTGTTCCACGCCGAGATCGCCTCGCGCGACGTCGACCACCCCTTCGACATCGACGACGTCGCCCGCGGGCTCACCGACAAGATGGTGCGCCGGCATCCGCATGTCTTCGGAGACGCCGTCGCGACGACGCCCGAGGAGGTGCTCGTCCACTGGAACGCCGCCAAGGCCGCTGAGAAGCACGAGCGCCGGTCCGTCCTCGACGGGGTGAGCGAGCGGATGCCGAGCCTCGCGCTCGCGCAGAAGCTCCTGTCGAAGGCGGCCCAGGCCGGCCTCGACCCCGCGAGAGTACAGCGGGCGGACGAGAGCGCGGTTGGTTCCCTACCCCTCGGCGACCAGGTGTACTCTCGCGGATCCGATGCCGGGCGACCGGAGTCGGAGGCCGAGCTCGGCGAGGCCCTGCTGGGGCTCGTCGCCACCGCCCGGGCGAACGGGTGGGACGCCGAGCGCGCCCTGCGCGAGCGCCTGCGCGGCCTCGAGCGCGACATCCGCGCCGCCGAAGCAGGCGACGTCCCGCCCCGCGGCCGCTGACCCGCACCCCGCACCCCGCACCCGGGGCGCGAGCGAGCGCCCCACACCGCACCCCTGCACCTCGCACCCGGGTACTTCGCACCCCGGGCCCCGCATCCCCGACCCGCACCCCGCGCCCGACCCGTCGAGATCGCATCATCTCGGCGAACGAGCACGTTGCGGGCGCCGACGACGTGCTGGCTCGCCGAGATGCTGCTATGTCGACGCAAGGGGGAGACCGCACCCGCACCCGCATTCGCATCAACACCCAAGCACCCCCGGGCGGCACGACGACCGCTGGCGCGACCTGAAAAGATAGGGGCGTGGCATCCGTGAACCCGCCGCGCGGCATGCGCGACTTCCTCCCCGCTGACAAGGCCCGTCGCGAGCGCGTGCTCGCCGTCATCCGCGAGCGCTATCGCGCGCACGGCTTCGATGAGATCGAGACGCCGGTCATGGAGGAGTACACGCGGCTGCACGCCGGCATCGGCGGCGACAACGAGAAGCTCGCCTACAACGTCCTCAAGCGCGGCCTCGACGCCGAGGCCATTCGCGCGGCCGCCGACGACCCCGCGGGACTCACCGACCTCGGCCTGCGGTACGACCTGACGGTTCCGCTGGCGCGCTTCTACGCCACCAACCGCGGGCAGCTGCCGTCGGTGTTCCGCGCGATCCAGATCGCGCCGGTCTGGCGCGCCGAGCGCCCGCAGAAGGGCCGGTACCGCCAGTTCGTCCAGTGCGACATCGACATCATCGGCGACCCGACGGCGCGCGCCGAGGCCGAGCTCGTCGTCGCGACGCTCGACGCCGTCGACGCGCTCGGTCTCGAGGGCGGGAGCGTCCGCATCAACGACCGGCGCGTGCTCGACTGGATGCTCGACAGCTTCGGCTTCGGCGCCGATGAGCGACCCGGCGTCCTCATCACGATCGACAAGCTCGACAAGATCGGCCCCGACGGCATCGTCGCCGAGCTGCGCGAACGCGGCGCCACCGCGACGGCGGTCGACGCCTTCGACGCGTTCCTGCGTCGCCCCATGACCCTCGAGTACAACCCGTACGGCGAGCGCCAGATCCGCAAGGCGCTGCCCGAGGGGGCGCCCGACGACATCGTCGCGCACCTCATCGGCATCGGTGAGGCTGTGGCGGCGGCGCGCGGCGGCGCGGAGCCGCTCGGCGACATCCCGCTCGTGTTCGACCCGTTCCTGGTGCGCGGCATGGGCTACTACACCGGCACGATCTTCGAGCTGGCGCACCCGTCGGTCGACTACTCGCTCGGCGGCGGCGGCCGCTACGACGGCATGATCGGCCGCTTCCTCGGCCAGGACGTGCCCGCGGTCGGGTTCTCGATCGGCTTCGAGCGCATCGTCGACCTGGTGGCGGAGGGGACGGATGCCGCGGCCCCGGCCGTCGTGCTGGTCCACGACCGTGACGTGCCACAGGCCGAGCTGCTCGCGCTCAAGGCCGGTCTCGTCGGCCAGGGCTCGCGCGTGCGCCTCGAGCAGCGGACCAAGAACCTCAAGGCGCTGCTCGAGCGGGCGGCAGCCGACGGCTACACCGCGTTCGCGACGGTCGCCTCGGGCACGACCCCGGCGTCGCTGGAGGTCAAGCCGCTCGCATGATCCGGTCGGGTGCAGAACTCCACGCATTCGGCGGCTGGACGGTGCATTCGCGCCCGGATGCGCTCTCAGCACGCGAGTTCCGTGGAGTTGCGCCGAGCTATCGGGTCAGCCTCGGCGGGTGCGGAGCCTGATCGCCCGGTAGGCCACCCCGACGCCGACGACCGCGACCCCGGCCACGACGGACTGCCAGGGCAGCGTCACGGCGAGGACGAGGCATCCGATCCCGCCGACGACCTGGAGCGCGACCGGGTAGCGGCGCGCGGCGCCACGCTGTCGCAGCGCCGCGACGTTGGCGACGAAGTAGTACAGCAGCACGCCGAACGACGAGAAGCCGATGGCGCCGCGCAGATCCACGAACGCCACCAGCAGCACCGCCGCGGCGGCCGCGGCGAGTTCGGCGCGGTGAGGCACGTGCCAGCGGGGGTGCACCGCGTCGAGGACGCCGGGCAGGTCGCGCTCGCGCGCCATCGCGAAAGTCGTGCGGCTCACGCCCGCGATGAGGGCCAGCAGCGCGCCGAGCGAGGCCGCCGCCGCGCCGACGCGCACGACCACGTCGATCCAGGCCCACCCCGACTGCGCGGCGGCCTCGGCAACGGGCTCGGTCGACGACGCGACGGCACCGGGGCCGAGCGCGCTCAGCACCGCGACCGCGACGACCGCGTAAACCGCCAGCGCGACGAGGAACGCGATCACGATGGCGCGCGGGATCACGCGGCGCGGATCGCGCACCTCCTCGCCCATGGTGGCGATGCGCGCGTACCCCGCGAAGGCGAAGAACAGCAGACCGGCGGATTGCAGGATGCCGTAGCCGCCGCCCATCCAGAGGGCGTCGGGCGCGAGCCACCCCGGCGTGGCGCCGGCCGAGAAGGCGGCCGTCACGCCGGCGGCGAGCGCGCCGAGCGAGATCACGACGATCGCCCGCGCGGCCGTGGCCGTGCGAGTGACACCGAACCAGTTGACGGCGGTGAGCGCCACGACGGCCGTGATCGCCACGGGCCGCTCCCATCCTGCCGGTGCCGCGTAGGCGGCGAATGTGAGCGCCATCGCCGCGCAGCTCGCGATCTTGCCGATGACGAAGCCCCAGCCGGCGACGAAGCCCCACCACGCGCCGAGCTCGGCGCGTCCGTACGCGTAGGTGCCGCCCGACGTCGGATACGCCGCCGCCAGCTGCGCCGACGACGTCGCGTTGCCGAAGGCGACCACCGCCGCGATCGCCAGGCCCACAAGCAGGCCGGTGCCCGCAGCATCCGCCGCCGGCGCCCACACCGCAAAGACGCCGGCTCCCACCATGGAGCCGAGTCCGATGAACACGGCGTCGCCGAGGCCGAGGCGGCGCTGGAGCGCGGGGGAGGTCACGGGCGAACTCTAGCCCGCGGCCGAGAACGGGCGGGTTCCCGCAGCGTGGCCGCACCGGAGAGGATAGGCCCATGACGCTTCAGATCCACACCGTGCTCGCGCCCATGGGGCCGGCGACCGCCATCGAGCTCACCGACGAGCAGGTCGCCGAACTCGGCGGAGGAAAGCGCGCTGCCGTCATCGTCGGGATCGGCGGGCGCACGGCCCGTGTGCGGCTCGGCGTGATGGACGGCCGCAATCTCGTCGGGCTCTCGAAGGCGGTCCGCGCCGAGCTCGGTGTGGAGATCGGCGACGAGGTGGACGCCACGATCGACCTCGACACCGCCGAGCGCGAGGTCGAGGTGCCCGACGACCTGGCCGCGGCCCTCGACGCGGCCGGCGTGCGGGCCGCGTTCGACGCGCTGACGTTCAGCCGTCGCAAGGAACTCGCGCGCGGGGTCACGGAGGCCAAGCGGCCCGAGACCCGCGAGCGCCGCGTAGCCGCCGCCCTGGAGGAGCTCTCCGCGTCGTAGTCGGCGCCCCCGCTGCGGTCCGGGTTCCGCAGCCCGCCCGCGTCAGATACCTGTGAAGTCCCGGACTTCGCACGACTGGCCGGCGTGCGGACACGCCAGGGGGAGGGGGCGGTCCAGGAATCGCACGGACTCTGCCCTCGAATGCGGTGCAGTGCGGACATGGCACGGCCTCGCGCGACCGGGCGCGGCGGCGCGGCGCGGGCGGGGCGGGAAGGCCGCGCACCGGGTCGTCACCCGGGTGACGGCATCCGTTCATCCGGCTGTTGTCGCATGGGGGCATGGCTCGTTCGCGTCAGATCGCGCCGCGCTCGGTCCTGGTCGGCGCGGCCGGCGTCGCGCTCGGCGCCGGCGTTGCGCTGCTCGGCGGCCGCGCCGTGCTGAAGCGCCAGGCGGCGGTCGCGCGGCGCCGGATCGGCAAGCCGCTCGGCGAGGAGGCGCTCGACGCCGACCGCGTGTGGGCCCGCCGCTTCGACGGCGCGCCGCTCGAGCTCGTCGTGCTCGGCGACTCGATCGCGGCCGGGCTCGGGGCCGAGCGTCGCAAGGACACCCTCGGTGCTCGCCTGGCCAAGGGGCTCGCGCGCTCCGAGCGACGGCCGGTACGCCTGCGCACAGCCGCGATCGTCGGCTCGGAGTCGTCGGTGCTCGCCGCGCAGGTCGACGCGCTGCCCGCCGACTACCGCCCCGACGCCGCCGTCATCGTCGTGGGCGGCAACGACATCACGCATCGCGTGCCGGTGTCGACCTCGATCGCCCACCTCGAGACGGCGATCGTGCGCCTCCGCGCGCGCGGCGCCGTGGTCGTCGTGGGCACGTGCCCCGACCTCGGGGCGCTGCGTCCGGTGCCGCAGCCGCTGCGCGCGCTGGGGTCGCGACTGTCGCGGCAGCTCGCTGACGCCCAGGCCGTCGCCGCCGCGCGCACCGGCGCGCGCGCCGTGTCGCTCGGCCGCGCCGTCGGGCCGTTCTTCGTGACCCAGCCCGACGAGATGTTCAGCCTCGACCGGTTCCACCCGAGCGCCCTCGGTTACCGCCGCACCGCCGAGGCGCTGCTGCCGGCCATCGTCTCGGCTCTCGCCGCCGCGCGCGAGGGCGCGGTCAGCCCGCGCTGACCGACGCGGCCCACTCCGCGACGCGCGCGGCGCTCTCCACCTCCGAGAGGTCCTCGACGCGCGTCATGATCGACCACCGGACGCCGAAGGGATCGCGGACGCTCGCGAAGCGGTCGCCCGACACGAACGTCGACGGCTCCTCGCGCACCGTCGCACCCGCAGCGACCGCGCGCGCCGTCACCGCGTCGACGTCGGGCACGTAGATGCCCATCGAATAGCAGTCGTCGTCGCCCTCGGGCGCCGGCACGAGTCCGTAGGCCGGGGAGGGCTCGCCGAGCTGCAGGAGCCCCATGCCGAAGTCCAGGCCCGCGTGCGCCACGACGCCGTCGAACTCGGTGACGTCGGTCACGCGTGCGCCGAACACGTCGCGGTAGAAGTCGAGCGCCTCCTTCGCCCCGCGGATCGCGAGGAAGGGGGTGAGGCTGGTCGCGCCGTTCGGGCGGCCGTCGGTCGTGTGCGCGCCGGTCACGCCGGTCGTGTGCTGAGTGGTCATGTCCCCATGCTCGCGAGGAACGGATGCTGCGGTCTTGAAGATTCGCGACACCCACGGCTGCGGGGTGTCGGCCCCACGCACTACCGTGTCGGGGTGACCGATCCGACCCGCGGGGTGCTCTACCCGGAGCGCCTTCCACGCTTCACCCGGATCGCGCCGGAGGGCGCAGCATCCACTCTCGTGGAATGGTTCTGGATCCCGGAGTGGGATCTTCCCGACGGCGTCGTGTCGCGGCAGCCCGTGCTCGGCTATCCGGCCGCGAACCTCGTGGTCGAGGCGGGCACCGTGACGCTGTGGGGCGCGACGACCCGTGCTTCGGAGCGCGAGCTGCGGGGGAGCGGATGGGCCGTCGGCGCCCTGCTGAAGCCCGCCGCGTACGCCCGCCTGTACGACGCGCCAGGCGCTCTCGTCGACACGCATGTCGAGCTCGACGCGCCCGAGGCGTCGACCGCGGTCTCGGCGGCGATGCCGGATCTCGCGGCGGCCGCGGCGGAGCTCTCGAGGTGGCTCGCGGCACGGGTCGGGCAGCCGACGTCGGACGCGCGCCTGGCGAACGCGATGGCGGACCTGCTCATGGGCGACCCGTCGATTCTCCGCCTCGACGATGCCGCCGAGCGCCTGCGTGTGTCGGTGCGGACGCTGCAGCGCCTGGCGCATCGCACGGTCGGCGTGTCACCGGCCGCCATGATCCGCCGCCGGCGCCTGCAGGAGGCGGCGCAGCGCGTGCGCGAGGATCCCGCCGCCCCGCTCGCCGAGATCGCCGCCGACCTCGGCTACGCCGATCAGGCGCACCTCGCCAACGACTTCCGCGCGGTGCTCGGGCTGACCGCGACGGACTACCGCGCCGACCGCTGAGTGCTACGCGCCGCTCGCCGACGCCGTGGTCACGCGCTTCTTCTCGCGCACGTAGACCTCGCGCCGCACGCGGGCGACGACGTCGCCCGCGGCATCCGTGATCTCCGTCTCGAACCACTCGAGCACCTTCGCGCCGCCGCGCGCCCGCTCCCGCAGCTCCGCAGCCTTCTCGCGCGGCACCTCGAAGTGCGCCGTCAGCACGCCGCGCCCGGGCTTCACGAATTCGATCTCGCCGCGGGTGTCCCACACGACGTAGTCGCGTCCGAGCTGGTGCATGACGAGCATGAAGTAGTACGGATCGGTCATCGCCGACATCGAGCCGCCGAACGCCGTCTTCACGTAGTTGCGGGTGAAGACGTTGACGTGCAGCTCGACGGTGGCGCTCGTCCAGTCGTCGGCGAACCGCTTCACCCGGATGCCGCTGAAGAGGTTCGGGATCCACAGGCTCATGCCGAGTGCGAGGCGTCGGGGGGTCACGCGCATCGGCCCAGCTTGGCCGAACCCGCGCCGCTCGGCCGAGTCCTTTGGTTGATGTCGACAAAATCAGCCCAGTGCTGGTGGCATTGTTCTAGTTGTCATAGAATTAGGCCATGTTGGTGCGGATCGACCCCGAGAGCGATGCGCCGCTGTTCGCGCAGATCGCGGCATCGGTGCGAGCGGATGCCGCGGCCGGCCGTGTGCAGCCGGGCGACCGCCTTCCGGCTGCCCGTGACATCGCCGCGGCGCTCGGAGTCAACGTCCACACCGTGCTGCACGCCTACCAGGACCTGCGCGACGAGGGGCTCGTCGAACTGCGGCGCGGCCGGGGAGCGGTCGTCACGGCGCAGGGCGCCGCGCTTCAGGACCTGCACAGCGACATCGCCGACCTCGCCGCGCGTGCCCGCGCGGCGGGACTCCCGCCCGACGCCCTCGCCGCCCTCGTGAAGGAGATCGCCACCCATGACCAGTCCACTTCCCGCTGACCCCGCCCTGCGCGCCGACCGATCGCCCGGTGTCGAAACCGGCGGCGTCCGGTGGCCGGCGGTCGCCGCCTTCGTCCTGCTGGCCTGCGGCCTCGCGTGGCTCGTCGCGCTGCCCCTCTGGCTCGGAGAGGGCCTGGCCTCGCCGCTGACCGGCGTCCTGCTGCCGGTGATGATGTTCACCCCGGCGATCGCCACCCTCATCGTGATGTTCGCCTTCCGCGCCCCCGCCGCCGCGCGGCTGCGCTTCCTCGGGATGTGGCCGCTGCGGCCGGCCGGACGCTTCGTGCTCTTCCTGGTGCTCGGCCTCGTCATCCCCATCGTGGTCGTCATCGCGACCGTGCTGCTCTCGGGTGCCTTCGGGCTCGTGCGACTGGACCTCGCCGGGTTCTCGGGGTTCGCGGATCAGCTGGCCGCGGCCACCCCCGCCGGAGTACCGCTGCCCCCGGTCGGGGTGCTCGTGGCGATTCAGCTCGTCATGATCCCGGTCGGCGCGCTGCTCAACAGCGCGCTCGCGTTCGGCGAGGAGCTCGGGTGGCGCGGGTGGCTGCAGACCGCGCTGCTCCCGCTCGGCACCTGGCCCGCGCTCCTCCTGACGGGCGTCGTCTGGGGGCTCTGGCACTCGCCGATCATCCTGCTGGGGTACAACTTCGCGCGCCCCGACCTCACCGGCGTGCTCTTCATGATCGGCGGCTGCGTGGCCTGGGGGGTGCTCCTCGGGTGGCTTCGCCTCCGCAGCGCGTCGCTCTGGCCGGCCGTGCTGGCGCACGGCTCGCTCAACGCGGTGGGCGGCGTCATCCTGCTGTTCGCGGCATCCGGCGCCGTTCCCGACCTCGCGCTCGTCGGCCCGCTGGGCGTGGTCGCGTGGGCCGTGGTCGCCGTCGTCATGGTTGCCATCGTGCTGCTGCGGCAGTTCCGCGCGGGGGCTCCCGCCGCCCCGCTCGCCGCCGGCGCGATCGAGGGAGCGGCACGATGACCGCGGCGTCGGGTGCGGTGCGCCGCGCGCGTCGCGCCTACCTCGTCGTCGCCGTCTGGGTGCCCCTCGCGGTGACGACCGTCGCGGTCGTCCTCATGCTCACCTGGCTCGGCGAACTCCCGGCCGTGGTCGCGACGCACTGGAACGGTGCGGGTGAGCCGGACGGCTTCGGCCCCGCGTGGGCCTCGCCGGTGCTCGCGGCGGTCCTGGGCTACGGGCTCGCCGCGCTCTTCGCCGGCGTCGCCGCCGCCGCGGCCCGCACCGGTGAGTGGGGTCCGACGCTGCGCTTCCTCGGTGCGCTGGCGTGCGGCCTGTCGTTCTTCCTCATGGCCCTGGTGACGGCGACGCTCGCCGGCCAGCGCGGGCTCGAAGACGCCGCCGACGCCCCCTCGATCGTCCCCGCGCTCGCCGTCGCCGGCGTGCTGGGCCTCGTGACCGGGGCGATCGCGTGGTGGGTCCAGCCGGCGGTCGCGGTCAGCGGTGGAACCGTCGCGATCTCCGCCGAGGCCATGCAGCTGGCGCCCGGCGAGCGCGCCGTGTGGCTGCGCACCACCACGATGGCCCGTCCCGGCATCATCGCCGTCGTGGGCGTCGCGCTTCTGATGGCGGCGCTCGCCGTCGTGCTCGCACTGACGGGCGGCCCCCTGTGGGGCATGTTCGCCGGGCTCGCCGTGCTGTTCGGCGTGCTCGCCGCGACCACCTGCGTCTTCCGCGTGCGGGTCTCGGCCGACGGCCTGCGCGTGCGGTCCGTCGCCGGGTTCCCGCGCTTCGGCGTGCCGATCGACGACGTCGCGGCGGTCTCGGTCGTGCACGTGCAGCCGATGGCGCAGTTCGGCGGCTGGGGCATCCGTGCCGGCCTCGACGGCAGATTCGGCCTGGTGCTGCGCGCCGGTGAGGCGATCCAGGTCGAGCGCCGTCAGGGGCGCACGTTCGTCGTGACCGTCGACGACGCCGCCACGGGTGCGTCCTTGCTGGAGGCTCTGGCCGCGCGCGCGAGTCGCCCGCGCTGACCGTCCGAGCCGCTCCGGACGGCTGAGGGTCACGATCGACGGCGCCGCGGGGGCCGTGCGGCCGCGCGTTCACGCCCCGCGCAGTGCCGAGACGAGGACGTGAGCCGGGACGAGGGCCCGTGGACTCCCGCACGCCCTCGTCTCGGCACATCCCCTCGTTCCGGCACGGCGTCGCGCGCCCGGCGTCGCGCGCCCGGCGTCCCGCGGCCCTTGACGGCCGTGGGACGTCACCGGTTGGCTGGGGGCCATGGCAGAGCCCACTCCCGAGACCTGGCGCCGTGTCGACTCCTATCTGACCGAGCTGCTGGTCGGCCACGACGAAGACCTCGAGCAGGCCGTGGCCGACCAGAACGCGGCCGGGCTCCCCGCGATCGAGGTGGCGCCGGTCAACGGCAAGCTGCTGCACCTCATCGCCCGTATGACCGGCGCCCGGCGGGTGCTCGAGATCGGCACCCTCGGTGCGTACTCGACGATCTGGCTGGCGCGTGCCGTCCCGCAGGACGGGCGGATCGTGACGATCGAGGCCGAGCCCCGCATCGCCGACATCGCCCGCGCGAACCTCGACCGCGCCGGGGTGGGCGACAAGGTCGAGATCAGACTCGGGCGCGCGGCCGAGGTCCTGCCGACGCTCGACGGCGGCGCGCCGTTCGACCTCGTGTTCATCGACGCCGACAAGGAGTCCAACACGATCTACCTCGACTGGGCGGCTCGCCTCGGAAGGCCCGGCACGGTCGTGATGGTCGACAACACCGTGCGCGGCGGCGAGATCGCCAATCCCGCCACCGAGAATCCCCAGATCATCGGCGTGCAGCGCGGGCTCGAGATGCTCGGCCGCGACCCGCGCTTCGACGCGACGGCGATCCAGACGCTCGACGCCAAGGGCTACGACGGCATCGCGATCGCACTGGTGGTGTGACGCCTCCCGGCCGGCGGATGAACCGGTGGATGACGGATGCCTCTGGCCACGGCATCCGTCATCACTAGACTCATGGGCGGACCGACGACGCTCCGACGATTCACGCTCCACAAGCAAGGAGAAACCCCTGTGGCACAGATCGAGGCTGTAGGCGCGCGCGAGATTCTCGACTCGCGCGGAAACCCGACCGTCGAGGTGGAGGTGCTGCTCGAAGACGGCACCGTCCAGCGCGCGGCCGTCCCCTCGGGCGCGTCGACCGGCGCCTTCGAGGCGTACGAGCTGCGCGACGGCGACAAGAGCCGTTACGGCGGCAAGGGCGTGCTGAAGGCCGTCGCCGCCGTCATCGACGAGCTCGGCCCGGCGATCGAGGGTGTCGAGGCGAGCGAGCAGCGCCTCGTGGACGAGATCCTCATCGCCACCGACGGCACCGAGAACAAGTCGCGCACCGGCGCCAACGCGATCCTGGGCGTCTCGCTGGCCGTCGCGAAGGCCGCCGCCGACGCGGCCGACCTCCCGCTCTTCCGCTACCTCGGCGGTCCGAACGCGCACGTGCTGCCCGTGCCGCTGTTCAACGTCATCAACGGCGGCGAGCACGCTGACAACGGCATCGACTTCCAGGAGTACTTCCTCGCGCCGATCGGCGCCGACACGTACGGCGAGTCGCTGCGCTGGGGGACCGAGGTCTATCACGTCCTCAAGGGCGAGCTGAAGGCCGCCGGCTTCGCCACCGGCCTGGGCGACGAGGGCGGCTTCGCCCCCGACCTGCCCAGCAACCGCGAGGGGCTCGACTTCCTCATCAAGGCGATCGAGAAGGCCGGCTTCACGCCGGGCCGCGACATCGCCGTCGGCCTCGACGTCGCCGCGACCGAGTTCTTCAAGGACGGCGTCTACACCGTCGAGGGCAAGGCCTGGTCGGCCGAGCAGCTCACGGACTACTACGCCGACCTCGTCGCGAACTACCCCGTCGTCACCATCGAGGACGCCCTCGCCGAGGACGACTGGGACGCGTGGAAGGCCCTCACCGACAAGATCGGCTCGAAGGTGCAGCTGGTCGGCGACGACCTCTTCGTCACCAACCCGGAGCGCCTGCAGCGCGGCATCGACCTCGGCGTCGCAAACGCGCTGCTGGTCAAGGTGAACCAGATCGGCACGCTGTCCGAGACGCTCGACGCGATCGCGCTGGCCACTCAGAGCGGCTACCGGTCGATGCTGTCGCACCGTTCGGGTGAGACCGAGGACACCACGATCGCCGACCTCGCCGTCGCCGTGAACTGCGGTCAGATCAAGACCGGCGCGCCCGCTCGCAGCGAGCGCGTCGCGAAATACAATCAGCTTCTGCGCATCGAGGAGGAGCTCGGCGAGGCCGCGGTGTTCGCGGGCCGTCGTGCGTTCCCGCGCTTCCAGGGCTGACGCGCCGGATTTCGAGAGAGGGGGGAGCCGTGGTCAAGACGACGGCTTCCCCCTCTCGGCCGTCCGCGACCCCGCGGCGCCGTCCTGTGGCCGGACGCCGCCCGGTCGACGTGCGGGGGTGGCTCGGCGGCATCCGCCTGTCGGGCTTCATGGTCATCATGATGGGGCTGGTCGTGCTCGCCGCCTTCGTGCTCGTGCCCACCATCGGCACCTACGTCGACCAGCGGCAGCAGATCGCCGCCCTCGAGGCGGCGGTGCAGCTCAGCCGTGAAGAGGTCGACGACCTCGAGTCCCAGCGGGAGCGCTGGCAGGATCCGGCCTACATCACCACTCAGGCGCGCGAGCGGCTCTACTACGTCAAGCCCGGGGAAGTGGTGTACCTCGTGGACGACGACCTTCCGCCCGAGCTCGCCCCGCAGGAGCAGGAGCCCGTGAGCGACGAGCTCCAGGCGGCGCGGTCGGACTGGATGTCGAAGCTCGTGCGGTCGGTGACCGAGGCGGGCCTCGCGCAGACGGTGGCCCCGGTGACGATCGGCGTGCCCGACCCCGAGCCCACGCCCGCGCCGACGCCGTGAACGACGGCGGGACGCGGCATCCGTTCGCGTCCGCGGCGAAAGCGTCGTCGCCCGCGGCGGCCGTCCGGTCCAGCACCGTCCCAGGCGGCGCCGCTAGCCTGGTCGAGTGACGACCCCGCCGTTCCCCCCTGTCAGCGACGCCGATCTCGCCGTTCTCCGGGAGCAGCTGGGCCGACCCGCGCGCGGCGTCGTCGGCATCGCCGCCCGCTGCGTGTGCGGCAACCCGACCGTCGTGGCCACGTCGCCGCGACTGCCCGACGGCACGCCCTTCCCGACGTTCTACTACCTGACGCATCCGGCGGCCACGGCCGCCATGTCGGTGCTCGAGGCCGACCACGTGATGCGCGCCCTCTCGGACGAGCTCGCCGCCGACGAGGACGTCGCCGCGGCTTACCTCCGCGCACACGAGGCCTATCTGCACGACCGCGCCGCGTACGGCGACGTCGAGGAGATCGACGGCATCTCGGCGGGCGGCATGCCGACGCGCGTGAAGTGCCTGCACGCCCTCGCCGGGCACGCGCTGGCGGCAGGCCCCGGTGTCAATCCGATCGGCGACCGCGCACTGGCGATGTCGACCTGGTCGCCCGAACGCTGCGTGTGCGCACAGCCGGGATCGGGCGGATGACGCGCCGCCTGCTCGGGGCACTCGTCGCCGTCGCGGCCGTCGTCGGCCTCGTCGCAGTGGGGCCCGGGGCGGCGCAGGCGGCCGCGCCGGACGCGGATCCGGTGCGGGCCGCGGAGTACTGGCTCGCCGACTACGGCATCGAGAAGGCCTGGGCCACCACGCGGGGCGCCGGCGTCAAGATCGCCGTCATCGACACCGGCATCGGACGGGGGCCGGTGGAGTTCGCCGGCGCCGTCGCCGGCGGCACCGACGTGTCGGGAGCGGGCTCGCCCGACGGACGCACGCCCGTCGGGGCAGTCGACAAGGACCACGGCAGCTGGGTGGCCTCGCTCGCCGCCGGCCGCGGGACCGGTCCGAGCGCCGGCATGATCGGCGTCGCGCCCGAGGCGCAGCTGCTCTCGGTGTCGGTCGCCTTCGGCTCGTCGGCGCAGCGCTCGTTCGCCGACCAGATCGCCGAGGCGATCCGCTGGTCGGTCGACAACGGCGCCGACGTCATCAACATGTCCCTCACCACGAACGTCCCGGATTGGCCAGAGAGCTGGGACGACGCCTTCCTCTACGCGTTCGAGCACGACGTCGTCGTCGTCGTGGCCGCCGGCAACCGGGGGAGCGGCACGACCCGCGTCGGCGCGCCGGCCACGATCCCCGGCGTGCTCACGGTCGGAGGCGTCGACCGCAACGGCAAGGCCAGCGTGGACGCCTCGACGCAGGGCATCACGATCGGCGTCTCGGCGCCCAGCGAGGAGCTGGTCGGAGTGTCGGCCGACGCCACCCTCGTCTCGTGGGACGGCACCAGCGGGGCCGCCCCCATCGTGGCGGGGATCGCTGCGCTCGTGCGCGCGGCACATCCCGACCTCGACGCCGACAACGTCATCAACCGCATCATCAAGACCGCACAGCCGGCTGCGGGCGCGACCGACGTCCCCGACGTCCTGTACGGATACGGACTGGTGGATGCCGCGGCCGCCGTGACGGCGGATGTGCCGACGGTGACCGCCAATCCCATGGGCAGCCTCGAGGACTGGGTGCGCCTGTATCGCCGGGCGCCTGTGGCGGCGCCGCCGCAGGAGCCGGCCGCGCCCGTCGAGGTCCCGCCGCTCCCCGAAGCCGACCCCGCGACGCGTCTCGCCTCGCCACTCCTGCCGGACCGTGACACCGTCCTCTACGGCACCCTCCCGCTCACCTTGGCCACGGTGGCGGCTATACTGGTGGCGCTCGGCGTCACCGCTGCTGTCCGACGCATCCGATTGGCGTCCCGCGCGCCGAGCCGCTGACACAGGAGGAGAACTCCAAACCGTGACCAACACCGTGCCCAAGATCCTCATCGTCGGTGGCGGATACGCAGGCTTCTACACGGCCTGGAAGCTCGAGAAGCACCTGCGCAAGGGCGAGGCGGACGTGACGATCGTCGATCCGCTGCCCTACATGACGTACCAGCCGTTCCTCCCCGAGGTCGCGGCCGGCTCGATCGAGGCCCGTCACTCCGTCGTGGCCCTTCGGCGTCACCTCAAGCGCACGAACGTCGTGGCCGCCAAGGTCACCGGCATCAACCACGCGAACAAGGTGGCGACCATCACGCCCATCGCGGGCGAGCCGTACGAGTTCGAGTACGACCAGATCGTCGTGACCGCGGGTGCCGTCTCGCGCACGTTCCCGATCCCCGGCATCGCCGACAACGCGATCGGGCTGAAGACCATCGAAGAGGCGGTCGCCATCCGCGACCGCCTGATGTCGAACTTCGACAAGGCGTCCACCCTCCCGCCCGGCCCCGAGCGCGAGCGTCTCCTGACCGTCGTGGTCGTCGGCGGTGGCTTCGCCGGCATCGAGGTGTTCGCCGAGCTCCGGTCGCTCGCCTCGTCGCTCGTCAAGAGCTACCCGCAGCTGACCTTCGACGACACCCACTTCCACCTCATCGAGGCGATGGGCCGCATCATGCCCGAGGTGTCGCTCAAGACCAGCGAGTGGGTGCTGAAGAACCTCGCGCAGCGGGGGGCGTTCGTGCACCTCGACACGCAGGTCACCGGCGCCATCGGCGGGAACATCGAGCTCTCGACCGGCGAGGTCATTCCGACCGACCTCATCATCTGGACGGCCGGCGTCATGGCGAACCCGACGGTGGTGCGCGGCGGCGACCTGCCCGTCGAGGAGCGGGGCCGCATCCGCACCCGTGCCGACCTCCGCGTCGGCACCGACGACGAGATCGTCGAGGGCGCGTGGGCGGCCGGCGACGTGTCGGCCGTGCCCGACCTCACCGGCGGTGGCGTGGGCGGCTACTGCGTGCCCAACGCGCAGCACGCGGTGCGCCAGGCCAAGCTCCTGGCCAAGAACCTCGTGGCGGTGCTGCGCGGCGAGCTGCCGCGCGACTACTACCACAAGAACCTCGGCGCGGTCGCCGGTCTCGGCCTCTGGGTCGGTGTGTTCCAGTCCGGCAAGCTCGCGCTCAAGGGACCGATCGCGTGGCTCGCCCACCGCGGCTACCACGGCCTGGCCATGCCGTCGTGGGAGCGCAAGTGGCGCGTGCTGTGGGGCTGGTGGAACAACTTCTGGCTCGGTCGTGACATGGTGAACCTCTCCACCGTGCAGAACCCGCGCTACGTGTTCGAAGAGTTTGCCGCGCGCCCGCGACCGCCGCAGCCCGTCGAGGCTCCCGCAGAGCCCGCCCCGGCGACGGCGGCGAAGAAGGCTCCTGCGAAGAAGGCTCCGGCGGCGGAGGCCGAGAAGGTCGCCGCCCGCTGAGTCCGAACGGATGCCGCAGGCCCGTCTGAGAAGATGGGCCTGCGGCATTCGTGTTCCCGGCGGGAGACGAGAGGCCCCCGTAGCCCAACGGCAGAGGCAGGCGACTTAAACTCGCTCCAGTGTGGGTTCGAATCCCACCGGGGGTACCATCGGCCCCCTCGCGCGCCGGCAGAACCCCGGCTCATCTGGCGGAATCCCGGAGAAGGGGTCCCGACATGAGCGAGCGCGACGACGACGGACCGAGTGTGGAGCGGGCCCCGGCGGCGAAGAACGGCTGGTGGTGGAGAGTGGTCGCCCTCTTCGCAGGCGTTCCGCCCGTGGCCGTCTACGGCGCCGAGGACGAGGTCGACGCGGAGCGCTCTGCCGGCGCCCCGCGACCCTCGAACGTCACGGAATGACATCGGCCGCGAGATCTGGCCGCGCGGGGTGTGCCGGCCGTGCCGGGCGCGACAGCGCTCGGGCGAGTCGCTGACCGACGACGACGACGCGATCACGCAACGGCGCGGGCGGGCGCGTCAGGCGTCCCTCGCGGATGGCGATCGCGATGGCATGGGCGTCGGCGGCCTCGCGCGAGCGCGCACGGTCGTCGACGAGTGTGAAGGGTGGAACGAGCATCGGTGTCTCCTGACGGGGGTGACGGACGGATCGGTGCCGGACGGTGAGCGTGGCGGGTGCGGCCCGATCAGCGGACCCGGCCGCACCCGCGAGGCGCTCAGGCGCGCCGGGCCGTCACGAGCAGGTACTCCCACGGCATGACGCCGTCGTGCAGGAAGCGGTCTCCCAGCGCGGCGATCTCGGCGTCGAGGGCGGCGACCTTCTCCGGGTCCTGCGCGATGAAGCGGTAGACGGAGATCGTCGGTCCGTAGTTCGCCTTCATGAAATCGCGGAACTCCCGGCCGCTCGCGAAGCGGTCGACGGCGAGCACCTGCTGACTGGCGGTGAGGTCGTCGACCCGATCGCCGAAGAGCGTGGCGACGTGGTCGGCCAGGCCCCACAGCGGTGCCGGCGAGGCGCCCGCCGGAGCCGGCGGCGCGAACGGCTTCATGACCGTGAACAGCTGGCCGATGAACCCGTCGGGGGTCCAGCTCAGCACGCCGACACGGCCGCCGGGGCGGCACACGCGGACGAGCTCGTCCGCCGCCTGCTGATGGTGCGGCGCGAACATCACGCCGATGGTGGACAGCACGACGTCGAACTCGGCGTCGGGGAACGGCAGGGCCTCGGCATCGGCGGTGAGCCAGCGCAGGGCGACGCCCGCGGCCGCGGCGGTCTGCTCGCCCACGCTGAGCAGACGCGGTGTGAGGTCGGTCGCGACCACGTCGGCCCCGAGCCGGGCGGCGGGGATCGCGGCGGTGCCGGTGCCGGCGGCGACGTCGAGGACGCGCTCGCCGGCGCACACGCCGAGCGCCTCGACGAGGACGCCGCCGAGCTCTCCGACGACTTCGTCCGCCACGGCGGGGTAGTCGCCGCTGGCCCACATCGCAGCGTGCTTGGCCTTGAGTGCGCGGTCCTCCTCGGTGTCGGTGATCGCGTGTTGTGCGGTGAAAAGGGACATGATTCCTCCGAATCGATGGGTTGTGGGCACCACCGTAGGAATCAGTGGACGGGCGCGGCATCGGGGTGAACGCGCAATCGCGCACAGCCGCCGGGCGACCGATGGCGGCTGACGCGTAGTGCGTCAGCTCTGCGAGAGGAGGCGCGCCACGGCGGCGGTCCGCGCTGCGCGGCCCTGCAGGCCGAGCTTCGCGTAGGCGTTCTGCAGATGGCGCTCGACGGTGCGGACCGAGAGGAAGAGCTCGGCCGCGATGCCGTCGTTGTCACGCCCTTCGGCGGCCAGGCGGAGGATGTCGAGCTCCCGGGGCGACAGCAGCGAAGCCGGGTCCATGCCGTCCGACTCCACAAGGCCGATGGCACGATCCGGAGCCATGAAGTCGGTCACCTCGCTGAGGAACTGCGCCCACGCCGGCTCGTCCTCGAGCACGATGTGGTTGTTGCTCTCCAGGGCGGCCAGCCGCGCGCCGCGGATGCCGGCGGCCAGTTCGCGCGCGTGGTGGAAATCGTTCATCTGGTCGCCCCGGCTGTGGATCACCAGCGTCGGCAGGTCGATCTCGCGCATCCGCGCGCTCGAGTCCGTCACCTGCCGTTGGGCGCGGGAGGCGATCGCCGTCTCGGCGTCGACCGAGACGCGCTGCAGATCGTCCAGCCACCGCATCTGCTCCTCCGTGCCGCCGGGGATCATCATGCTGCTGAAGACGCGGCGGAACTCCGAGGTGGGGCGTGCCCAGCCCACCCTGATCAGGGCCTCGAACGCGGCATACATGTCGAGCTCTTCCGGCGTGGCTGCCGCGTGCGCACCGGCGTAGCTGCCGTAGAAGATGAGTCGCGTCAGTCGCTCGGGATGCCGCGCCGCGTACTCCAGCGCGACCGGGCCGCCCTGCGCCATGGCCATCAGCGCGAACCGCTCGAATCCGGCATCGTCGGCGACGGCCTCCAGATCGGCGACGCGCGCCTCGAGGCCGTGATCGGTCGCGTGGCGGTCGGAGAGTCCGTGCCCGCGCTCGTCGTAGCGGATGACGGTCGCGATGCTTCCCAGCCCGGTGAGGTAGTGACACCAGACGGGGCTCTGCCAGTCGAACTGGAGGTGGCTCAGCCAGCAGGCGTCGATGAGCAGCGGGGGACCCGCGCCGTGGACCGCGTAGGCGATGCCCGTCCCGTCCGCGGAGCGTGCGAAGCGGATGTTCTGCACGGTGTCCGAACGGCCGGTGTTCACGGAGCCAGTGTAGGAGCGGGCGGGCCCGCGGAACAGCGCGGGACCGCGCCGAAGCGGATGCGTCCCGAGCCGCCGCGGACGGATCCGGAGCCACCCCCGGCGCGCCGTGCACAGCGCGTCATCGGGGCTGCCCGCGTGGTCGTAGGCTGGGGCGATGTGCGCGCACCCGAAGCGAGCCCAATGAGTCTCGATCTGCTGTCCCAGCCCGCGGCGACGAAGCCGTGGAGCCATCCCGCCTCCTACTGGGGCGGCATGAGCCGTGCCGTCGCGGAGATCAGCGGCCCCGTCGCCGCGATCCATGCGGATGCGCTGCGCTACAACGCCCTCGACCTGGTCGTGCGCGCGGGAGGTGTTCCGATCCGTGTCGCGAGCAAGTCGGTGCGGGTGCGCGCGGTGCTCGACGCGGTGCTCGCGCTCCCCGGCTACCGGGGCATCCTCGCCTTCACCCTGCCCGAGGCGCTCTGGCTCGCCGAGGATCACGACGACATCGTGCTCGGCTACCCGACGGTGGACCGCGCCGCGATCGCGTCGCTCGCCGCCGACGAGGCGGCCGCCTCGCGCATCACCCTGATGGTCGACGACCTCGCACAGCTCGACGCCGTCGACGCGGTCGCCGCTCCCGGCTCCCGGCCCGAGATCCGTGTCGCCATCGACGCCGACGCCTCGTGGCGCGCACCCGCGCTCGGCCACATCGGCGTCCTGCGGTCGCCCGTGCACGAGGCGGCGGAGGTGGCGGCGCTCGCGCGCTCGATCGCCTCGCGCCCCGGGTTCCGCCTGGTCGGGCTGATGATGTACGAGGCGCAGATCGCGGGTCAGGGCGACGCCACCGGATCGGGGGATGCCGTCATCCGCTGGATGCAGCAACGCTCGGGTTCGGAGCTCCGGGATCGCCGCGGGGCGATCGTCGCGGCCCTGCGCGACATCGCGCCCCTCGAGTTCGTCAACGGCGGCGGAACCGGATCCCTGGAGCTGACGGCATCCGATCAGTCCGTCACCGAGGTCACCGCCGGGAGCGGCCTCCTCGCCGGGCACCTCTTCGACGGCTACCGCGCGTTCGACCCCGCGCCGGCGGCCGCGTTCGCGCTCGAGGTCGTGCGCAAGCCCGCTCCCGACGTGGCCACCGTGCTCGGAGGCGGCTGGATCGCCTCGGGTCCGCCGCTCGAGTCGCGCCAGCCGCGTGCGGTGTGGCCGGCGGGGCTGCGCACAGCACCCCGGGAGGGGCACGGCGAGGTTCAGACGCCGCTCCGCGGCGACGCCGCCCGCGGCCTGCGGGTCGGCGACCGGGTCTGGTTCCGTCATGCCAAGAGCGGCGAGCTCGCCGAGCGGGTCGAGCGCTACCATCTCGTCGAAGGCGACGCGGTGACGGGGCAGCTGGCGACTTACCGCGGCGAGGGAAAGGCGTTCCTGTGACCCGTCCAGGCGGAGTGTGGCGCAACTGGGGCCGTTCCGAGTCGGTGCGACCGCAGCGAGTCGAGTTCCCCCGCACGATCGCGGCCGTGCAGCGCGCGGTGCGCGCCGCCGCGGCCCAGCACCTGCCGGTGAAGGCGGTGGGTGCGGGGCACAGCTTCACGGGCATCGCCGTGGCTCCCGGAGTGCTGCTCGAGCTCCGCGACCTGAGCGGTCTCGTCAAGGTCGACGCCGATCGCGGCCGCGTCACCCTGCTCGCCGGAACCCGGTTGCACCAGGTGCCGGGGCTGCTGGCGCCGTACGGCCTCGCGATGGAGAACCTGGGCGACATCGACCGGCAATCCATCTCGGGTGCCATCTCGACCGGCACGCACGGCACCGGTGCGCGGTTCGGCGGCATCGCGGCGCAGGTCGTCGGCGCCACGCTGGTGACGGCGTCCGGAGAGCTGCTCCGCGTGGATGAGGACGAGAACCCCGAGCTCGTGCCCGCCGTCGCGCTCGGGCTCGGTGCGCTGGGCATCCTCGTCGAGGTCACCCTGCAGTGCGTGCCCGCGTTCGTGCTGCACGCGGTGGAGCGGCCGGAGGCGCTCGACGACGTGCTGGCCGCCCTCGACGACCGCGTCGCCGCCGCGGATCACTTCGAGTTCTACTGGTTCCCGCATACCGACCGTGCGATGACGAAGACCAACACCCGGCTGCCCGAGAGCGCGCCGCGGCATCCGCTGCCGGCAGTGGGGAAGTGGGTCGACGACACTCTGGTGGGAAGCGGACTCCACCAGATCGCGTGCACCACCGGCAAGCTGGTGCCCGCGCTCGTGCCGCCCATCAACCGGCTGTCGGCGAAGGTGTGGGGCGACCGGGAGTTCACGGATGCCTCCGCCCGCGTGTTCGCGACCTACCGGTCGGTGCGGTTCCGGGAGATGGAGTACGCGCTGCCCGCCGCCCAGGTGCGGCCGGCCTTCGACGCGCTCCGAGCCCTCGTCGACGAGCGGGGATGGCGGATCGGCTTTCCGGTCGAGGTGCGGTTCGCCGCGGCCGACGACCGCTGGCTGTCGACCGCGCACGGACGTGCGTCGGGATACATCGCGGTGCACCGGTACTGGCGCGAAGACCCGACGGAGTACTTCGAGGCGGTGGAGGAGATCATGCTCCGCTTCGACGGACGCCCCCACTGGGGCAAGATGCACACGCTGGGCGCCGACACGCTCCGCGAGCGGTACCCGCGTTTCGAGGACTTCACGGGCCTGCGCGACCGCCTCGACCCGGAGCGGATCTTCCGCAATCCGTACCTCGACCGCGTCCTCGGTGGGTAACGGCTGAGAGTAGGGCTTCCGGCCTCATCTGGGGTAACTGGGCGTCGGTAGGATGAGGGGCACTATCGAAACGGAGCCTCGGCATGGAATGGCTGATCCCAGTCCTTATCGTGGTGGCACTCGCCATCATCGTCGGCATCTATCTCTGGGCGACGTACAACTCGCTGGTCCAGCTGAACGTGCGTGTCGACGAGGCCTGGAGCGACATCACCGTGCAGCTGAAGCGGCGCGCCGACCTCCTGCCGAATCTGATCGAGGCCGTCAAGGGCTACGCGACCCACGAGAAAGCCGTCTTCGAACGGGTCACCCAGGCGCGGGCCGACACGCTCTCGGCCTCGGGGCCGGCCGAGGCGGGGGCCGCCGAGGGGCGCATGCAGCAGGCGCTGAAGTCGCTGTTCGCCGTGGCCGAGGCCTACCCGCAGCTGCAGGCCAGCCAGAACTTCCTGCAGCTGCAGCAGTCGATCGTCGACACCGAAGACAAGGTGCAGGCGTCGCGTCGCTTCTACAACGGCGGCGTGCGCGAGCTGAACACGAAGATCAAGGTGTTCCCCAACAACATGTTCGCGCGCAACCTCGGCTTCCACGAGCGCGAGTTCTTCGAGGTGATCGACGGCGCCGCGATCTCGGAGCCTCCCCGCGTCCAATTCTGAGGTGATGTCGGCTGCCGGCGGTACCGTCGACGCATGGTCCTCCGGCTGACTGCCGAGCAGGCGCGCCGCATCGCCGTGCGCGCGCAGCTGCTCACCGCCGAGCGCCCGGCCGGGATCGTCGAGACGATCGATGCGCTCACCGTGGTGAACATCGAGCCGACCGCGGCGATCGCCCCGAGCGCCGATCTGATCCTGTGGAGCCGGCTCGGGTGGCCGTACCAGCCCGCCGACCTCGTGCGCCTGGTGGAGCGGGACCGCGCAGTGTTCGAGTGGGGCGGCTTCTACCGGACCATGGCAGACCTCGCCCTGCTGCTTCCGGAGATGCGGCGGCGCCCCGAGTCCATCCAGGCCCGTGAGTGGCTCGCCGCCAACGACGTCTTCCGGCGCGACGTGATCGCCCGCCTGCGCGCCGAGGGGCCGCTCCACGCGGCCGACATCCCCGACGCGGCGCAGGTGCCGTGGCGTTCCTCGGGGTGGACGAACAATCGCAACTCGCTGCAGCTGCTCGAGATCCTCGTCCTGTGCGGCGAGGTCGCCGTCTCGTCGAGGGATGCCGCGGGCCGGCTGTTCGACGTCGCCGACCGCGTGTACCCGGCCGACGTCCCGGTGCTGTCCGACGAGGACGCCGCCCGCGAGCGCGCCCAACGCCGGCTGGCAGCGCTCGGCGTGGCGCGGGCGAAGGCCGCGCAGTCACCGGAGCCGATCGACGTCGGCGAGATCGGCGAGGCCGCCGTGGTCGAGGGCGTCGAGGGGGAGTGGCGGGTCGATCCGGCGGCCCTCGAGGCCGGTGACGGATTCGCTGCGCGGACGGCGCTCCTCTCACCGTTCGACCGTCTGGTGTTCGATCGCAAGAGGCTCACCGAGCTCTTCGGCTACGGGTATCTGCTGGAGATGTACAAGCCCGCCGCCCAGCGGCGCTGGGGCTACTTCGCGCTGCCGATCCTCCACGGCGACCGGTTCATCGGCAAGCTGGACGCGAAGGCCGACCGCAAGGCCGGGGTGCTGCGCGTGCACGCCGTGCATGAGGATGTGCCCTTCACGGAGGACACGTCGGCCGCCGTCCACTCCGAGATCGAGCGGCTCGCGCAGTGGCTCGGCCTCGAGGTCACCGAGGCCTCGAGGTGACCGACGGCTCGACCATCTCCGGCGGCTGACCGTCGACTGAAGGGGGCGGGTCAGCCGGCGATCGCCTCGGGGTCCAGCTCGGCCCCGACATCCGCGGCTTCGTCGCGGGCGTCGGTGACCGACGGGGCGGCCGCCGCCGCGCCGCCTTCGACTCGCGTGGCCTCGGGGAGCGCGTCGGCCACGTCGTCGGCGGCGTCGCCCCACCGGGCGACCGAGATCGACTCGAGTCCCTGCCATCGGGCGGCGAGGCGCAGCTCGTCGGCCAGGCGGACTGCGGCGTCCGGCGGTCGGCTGCGCTCCCACCACGCGGACTGCACGCGCAGCGTCGAGGCCGCGCGATCGGCTTTCAGATCCACCCGCCCGACGAGGTCGTCGCCGATCAGCACCGGCAGCGAGTAGTAGCCATAGCGGCGCTGCGCCGCCGGGGTGTAGATCTCGATCCGGTACTCGAAGTCGAACAGGCGCTCGGCGCGGTCGCGGAACCAGACCACGGGGTCGAACGGCGTCAGGATCGCGGCCGCATCGATCCGCCGGGGGATGACGGCGTCGGCGTGCAGCCAGGCCTTCGCGGGGCGCCCGCCGCTGGACCAGCCTTCGACCGTCACGGGGTGCAGCTCGCCGGTGTCGACGAGTTCGCCGAGCGCGGCGGTCACGGCCTTGCGATCGGCGATGCGCCAGTAGTCGGCCACGTCGGCGGCGGTCGCGACACCGTAGGCTCGGGCGGCGCGGCGCACGAGCTCGCGGATCGCGTCGTCGCGAGGGACCGGGGACGCGAGTACGTCGTGCGGGATCACCTGTTCCGCGAGCGCATAGCGCCGCTCGAACCCCCGTCGCCCCGCGATCGCGACCTCGCCGAAGAGCCACAGGTACTCCAGTGCGTGCTTGACGACGTCCCAGTCCCACCAGGGGCCCCGCGCGCCCTTCTTGGCGTCGTGCTCGATCTGGGCCGGCCGCAGCGGGCCGCGGTCCGCCAGTTCCGCGCGCACCCAGTCGACGATCTCGCGGTGCGTGTCGAACCAGCCACCCGGCTTCGAGCCGTACTTGTGGCGCAGCGCGGTCATCCGGAAGTCGAAGAGTCCCCAGTCCGACGCCGGGATGAACGCCGCCACGTGCGCCCAGTACTCCACGTAGGGGGCTCGCCGCGCGAACAGCAGCCGGTCCAGCGCCGCGGTGTCGTACGCGCCCACGCGCGAGAACAGCGGCATGTAGTGGGATCGGGCGAAGACGTTGACCGAGTCGATCTGCAGCGTCGCCATGCGTGCCAGGGCTCCGTTGAGCTGACGCGTTCCCGCGGTGGCGGGGCGCGCACGCCCGAATCCCTGGGAGGCGAGTGCGACGCGCCGCGCCTCGGCGGCGCTCAGTGCGGACTTCACGGGCGTCAGCCTAGCCAGCGGGTCCGACATGGCGCGCGCGACGACAGGCGGTCGGCGCGGACGACGGGGCCCCCGCGCCCCCGGCGTTCATGACCGGCGCGGAATGCGCCGCGCCTAGACTGGGCGGATGAGCGGCTCCGACGAAAAGCCCCGCGGATCCCTGTTCGACGCCGTCCGGGATCGCAGCAGGATCGTCTCGACCGAGACGTCGGCGGCCGTTCCTCGCGGACTGCGCCTGGCGACCGCGTACTCGTGGCGTCTGATCGTGGTGGCTGTCGCGATCGGCATCGGCGTCTGGCTGGTCATCCAGCTGAAGCTGCTCGTCATCCCGCTGCTCATCGCCATCCTCATCACCGCACTGCTGTGGCCTGCGTTCGCGTGGATGCTGCGGCACCGGGTGCCGCGGTGGCTCGCCATCGTCATCTCGGTCGTCGGCACCCTGGCAGTCGTGGCGGGACTCCTGTGGCTCGTGGTGTGGCAGGTCATGCGCCAGTGGACCGACGTGCAGGCGAGCACGCTCGCCGCGATCGACCAGTTCCGGCAGTACCTCATCGACGGGCCCCTGCACCTGACCGAGGAGCAGATCGACGACCTGCTGCGGCAGGCGGGCGCCTTCTTCCAGGAGCAGGCCGAGCTGCTCTGGTCGGGTGCGCTCGCGATCGGCTCCACCATCGGCCACGTCGTGACCGGCGCGGTGCTCGCGCTGTTCATCCTCCTGTGCCTGCTCGCCGACGGCGCGGGGATCTGGCGCTGGACCCTGCGCCTCTTCCCGAAGAAGGCGCGGGCGGCGGCTGACGGCGCCGGACGCGCCGGGTGGATCACCGTCGTCAACTACGCGCGCACGCAGCTGCTCGTGGCGACGATCGACGCGGTGGGCATCGGCCTCGGCGCCGCGCTCCTCGGCGTTCCCCTCGCCATCCCCGTCGCCGTGCTCGTCTTCCTCGGCGCCTTCGTCCCGATCGTCGGCGCCGTCGTCACCGGCGCGGTCGCCGTGTTCCTCGCCCTCGTCTACAACGGCCCGTGGATCGCCCTGTGGATGCTGGTCGTCGTCCTGGGCGTGCAGCAGCTCGAGGGGCACGTCCTGCAGCCCCTGCTCATGGGTTCCGCCGTCAAGGTCCACCCCCTCGCCGTCGTGCTGGTCGTGGCCGGCGGCGCCATGATCGCCGGCATCCCGGGCGCCCTCTTCGCCGTGCCGCTGGCAGCGTTCGTCAACGTGGTCTTCGTGTACATCGCGGAGCGCTCGTGGCAGACCGGCGTCAGACCCACCGGCGACCTCATCTGGAGCACCGTCCCGCGGCCGAGGAGAACCCGTTCGTGACCACCACCACCCCGTCCGCCGCGCAGTCCCTCCCGTCGGCCCCCGGCTCTGAGACCGGCGGGCAGCGCGGCCTGCCCAGCCTGGCGGACTTCGCGGATGCCGCGGCCACCCTCGAGGGCGTCATCGCGCACACCCCGCTCGACGAGTCGCAGCACCTGTCCGATCTGCTCGGCGTACCGGTGCACCTGAAACTGGAGAACCTCCAGCGCACGGGCTCGTTCAAGATCCGCGGCGCCACTTACCGGCTCTCCCGGCTCACGCCCGAGGAGCGCGCACGCGGCGTGGTCGCGGCATCCGCGGGCAACCACGCACAGGGTGTCGCACTCGCGGCCAAGGCCCTCGGCATCCCTGCCACGATCTTCATGCCGCTCGGAGTCCCCGTGCCGAAGCTGCTCGCCACCCGCGGCTACGGCGCCGACGTCGTGCTCGAGGGCGCGACGGTCGAGACCCCGCTGCGGCTCGCGGCGGAATTCGCCGAGCGCACCGGCGCCGTCTTCATCCACCCGTTCGACCACCCCGACGTCATCGCGGGTCAGGGCACGCTCGGGCTCGAGCTCATGGACGAGCTCCCCGACCTCGACACCGTGGTCCTCGGCATCGGCGGGGGAGGCCTGATCGCCGGGGTCGCCGCGGCGGTCAAGGCGCGCGCCGCAGCGGAAGGCCGCACGGTCCGGGTCATCGGGGTGCAGGCGGCGAACTCGGCGGCGTACCCCGCGTCGCTCGAGGCGGGGCGTCCGGTCGACGTGGCCACGTCTCCGACGATCGCCGACGGCATCGCGGTCGCGCGACCGGGCGACCTGCCCTTCGAGATCATCCGCGAGCTCGTCGACGAGATCGTCACGGTGTCGGAGGACGACATCGCACGGGCTCTGCTCGTGCTGCTCGAGCGTGCCAAGCAGGTGGTGGAGCCCGCCGGAGCGGTCGGGGTGGCCGCGATCCTGGCCGGCAAGGTCGTCGCGCACGGTCCCACCGTGACCGTCCTCTCGGGCGGCAACATCGACCCCCTGCTGCTGCAGCGGGTCGTCGCGCACGGGCTCTCGGCATCCGGCCGCTACATGACCCTGCGCATCCCCCTGCCCGATCGTCCGGGGCAGCTCGCGCGCGTGTCGGAACTGCTCGCGATCGCGGGGGCGAACGTCATCGAGGTGCTGCACACCCGGCACGGCCAGGGACTGCAGATCAGCGAGGTGATCCTGCAGCTGAGCGTCGAGACGCGCGGCGAAGAGCATCGCGCGCACGTCATCTCGGTGCTCGAGGAGGCCGGCTACACGCCGACCGTGGTGCCCGACTAGCAGGCGGGCGCCGGGCTCACGCCGGCACGTCGCCCCTCGCGGCGCGACGGCCGGCGGGCGCCGGCGACGGACTCACTGCCCGTTGTAGGTCTCGACCTTCACGATCTCGACGGCGATCTCGCGGCCGTTGGGGGCGGTGTACGAGGTCTTCTCGCCCTCCTTGCGGCCGAGGATCGCCGTGCCGAGCGGCGAGGCCTCGCTGTACACGTCGAGCTCGGAGCCGACGGCGATCTCGCGGTTGCCCAGCAGGAAGACCTCTTCGCCGCCGGCGATGATTGCGGTGACGACCGTGCCGGGCTCGACGACACCCTTGCTCTCGGGCGCCTCGCCGACCTTGGCGGTCTTCAGCAGCTGCTGGAGCGTGCGGATGCGCGCCTCCTGCTTGCCCTGCTCGTCCTTGGCGGCGTGGTAGCCGCCGTTCTCCTTGAGGTCGCCCTCCTCGCGTGCGGCCTCGATGCGCTTGGCGATCTCCTCGCGACCGGTCGTCGAGAGCTGCTCGAGCTCGGCGGCCAGGCGGTCGTACGCGTCCTGGGTGAGGAAGGTCACGGTGGCGTCGGACACGGCTGACTCCTTCGTTGGGCCCGTCGGCCCCGGTGGCGTGACGGGATAAACCGAACGCCCCGGCTCACGGCCAGGGCGCGATTCGACTGATGTTCCCGTCAGACTACGTCAGACTGCGGGCGGGGGACAAACTCACGAGGCCTCGGGCGGCAGCACCCAGCACGAGTTCACGAAGCCGGTGGTGGCCAGCGCGGTGGTCGGGATGACCTCGCGGAAGGCGCGCGCGTGGACGTCGGATGCCGGGATCTCGACGACCCGCCAGCCCACCACGCCGTGCTCCTCGTCCTGTGCCTCGATGGCGCACGCCACCGCCGCGCCCGGGGGAGAGGTGATCTGGAACCCGAGGGTCACGGAGTGCTCGTCGGCGACCTCGAAGGAGGTGGTGTCGGAGTCGACGGAGTCCAGGGCGCCCTGCACCGTGAACCAGCCGAACAGGACGACGGCGCCGACGGCGAGGACGCCGCCCAGGGCGAGGATCCAGCGGCGCCCGGGCGAGCGGCGCCGGCCGTAGCGCTCGTCGAGCATGTCCTGCGTGGTCATGCCGCTCCTCACGTCTCGTCGGGTCGCATCGGAAGATTAGGCTGGAACTCCAGGCTATGCGCTCGCGCGCACACCCGATGACACCGCCCGCCTCGCGGGCAGACCCGAGGACCCCCATGCATCACGCGCTCGCCGCTCTCGTCAGCGCCGCGGCCACCCCCACGCCCACGCCGACGGTGCCCGAGGTCGACCCCGAGCTCGTGACCCCCGGTGTGACGGGGTTCCTCATCACGGCCTTCATCGCGCTGGCCGTGATCGTGCTCGTGTGGGACATGATGCGCCGCATCCGCCGCGGCCGCGTGCGCGCCGACATCCAGGAAGAGCTCGACGCCGAGGAGCAGGCCGCGCGCGCCGCCGCCGCGACCGAGGCCGATGACGAGAGCATCGACGCGGCGGGCGACGACCAGGTCGACGGGGCGCCCGACGACGGTGCGCCCGGCCCCCAGCGCTGAGGTCGCCGCCCACCCGGCTCAGACGGGCGTGCGCGCTCTCGCGCCGGTCAGGCCGGGACGCCGAGCGACGGCGACAGCGGATCGAGCGCGATGATCAGGCACGCGGTCCAGTGGCAGAGGAACGCCAGCACGGTGCACACGTGGAAGATCTCGTGGAAGCCGAAGTGGCCCGGCCACGGGTTCGGGCGCTTGAGCGCGTAGACGACCGCGCCGAGCGTGTACAGGATGCCGCCGACCGCGACGAGGATCATCATCGCGGCGCTCGCCTGGAACAGGGGCACGATGTACATCACGGCGGCCCATCCCAGGAGCAGGTAGAGCGCGACGTAGAGCCACCGCGGCGCGTTGATCCAGAACACGCGGAAGAGGATTCCCAGGAGCGCGCCGCTCCACACCAGGATCAGCAGCAGCGCCCCCTGCTGCGGCGGGAGCGCGAGGGTGGCGATGGGCGTGTACGTCCCAGCGATGAGCAGCAGGATGTTGGCGTGATCGATGCGCTTGAGGACCGCCTTGGTCTTCGGCTGCCAGTTGAAGCGGTGGTAGAGCGCCGAGTTGCCGAACAGCAGCAGCGAGGTCGCCATGAAGACGGCGGACGCCCACTTCGCCGGAGCGCCCTGAGCCAGCACGATGAGCACGATGCCCGCGGCGATCGCCACCGGGAACGTGGCCGCGTGGATCCATCCGCGCCAGGACGGCTTGAGCTCGGGCGTCGCGGCGTCGACGGCCGCGGCATCCATCAGCGGCAGCACGGGAACGTCGGGGGCGCCGGGAATGCGGCGACGGCTGCTCATTCCCCCAGGGTACGTCGGCGCACATGCCGGCGGAGGAACATACCGGGAACCCCGGGGCTGCGGCACTCGGCGTCCCGCTAGGGCCCGCCGCCCGTGCGGGGTAGCGTAGGCATGTGGCGCGTGGTTCGACGAACGAGGGCAGGGGTCCCCTCTACCGCCTCTACATCAACCGGCTCCGGCGGCGCCTCGACCCGGCGGCGGTGCCGCACCATCTCGCGATGATGATCGACGGCAATCGGCGCTGGGCGAAGCAGCTCGGCTACGACTCGGCCGCGCACGGCCACCGCGCCGGGGCGGCGAAGATGAAGGACTTCCTGCGCTGGTGCGACGACGTCGGCATCCGCGTGGTGTCGCTGTACCTGCTCTCGAACGACAACCTCCGCAAGCGTGACTCGCGGGAGCTCTCGGACCTCATCGAGATCATCGCCGAGCTCGCCGAAGAGCTCTCGCACGAGCGCGACTGGCGTGTCAAGCACGTCGGGCGGGCCGACGCGCTCCCCGCCGACCTGGCGTGGGTGCTGGCCGACGTCGAGGCGAGGACCCGCGGCAACGCCGGGATGCACGTGAACCTCGCGGTCGGCTACGGCGGCCGGGGTGAGATCGTCGACGCGGTGCGCAGCATCATCGCCCAGCACGACGAGGGCGGCGGTTCGCTGGAGGAGCTGGCGGCGAGCCTCACGCCCGAGCAGATCGGCGAGCACCTCTACACCGGAGGGCAGCCCGACCCCGACCTGGTGATCCGCACGTCGGGGGAGCAGCGCCTGAGCGACTTCCTGCTGTGGCAGTCCGCCCACAGCGAGTTCTACTTCGTCGAGGCGCTCGGCCCCGACCTGCGTGAGGTCGACTTCCTGCGCGCCATCCGCGACTTCGCCTCGCGCGACCGTCGCTACGGCGGGTGACCCTGCGTCACCCCTCTGCCAGAATGAGCGGCGTGACCGATCTGGACTCGTATCTGGCGTCGTTCGACGGAGAACCCGGATACCTCGACTGGGCCGCGTTCGGCCCGCTCTCGCCCGCCGTCCGCAACGAGGTTCAGGGCGACACCGAGCTGCTGGGCTCCGGCCGTCGCACCAGCATCGATCTCGTGGCCGACCACGTGCGCGACGCGCGGGAGCTCGTGGCCGGACTCATGGGGACGGATGCCGCGCAGGTCGTCCTGCAGCCCTCGACGACCTACGGGCTCATGCACGCGATCTACGGGCTGGCGGGCGGCCTCCTGCTGGGCCGCGGCGAGTTCCCCAGCCTCACCGTGGCCGCCACCCGGGCGTCGGAGTCGTTCGGCTCCCTGCAGCTGCAGTGGGTCGAGCCGCCGGACGGGTTCATGACGCCCGACGCCGTCCGCTCGGCGCTCAATGACGACACGCGCGCGGTCGCGGTCAGCCTGGTGGACTTCCGCACGGGCTACCGCACCGACCTGACGGCGCTGCGGGAGGTGATCGGTGATCGCCTCCTGATCGTCGACGCGATCCAGGGCTTCGGCGTGATCGAGGCCGACTACCTCGCCGCCGACGTCGTCTGCGGCCACGGGTACAAGTGGCTGCGCGCCGGTCGGGGCACGGGATTCTCCTGGTTCGGGGAGCGGGCGCTGGAGCGCATCGCGCCGGTGCTCTCGGGCTTCCGAGGGGTGGAGGGCGATCTGCCGGTCGACGCGGTGCCGGCACCGGCGGCGTCCGCGCAGGCGTTCTCGGTCTCGAGCCCCGACACGCTCGCCGCCGCCCGGCTGGCGGCCGCGCTGCGCGAGGTGGCGGATGCCGGAGTGGCCGACATCGAGGCGGTGCTGGCGGCGCGCACCGCCGACGTGATGTTCTTCGCCGACCGGTACGAGGTGCCCGTCGTCACCCCGCGCGAGCCCGAGCGCCGGGCCGGCATCGTGACGCTCGAGCCCGCGCCGCAGGACGCCGCCCCGCTGGCGGCATCCCTGGCGAACCACGGGCTCACCGTCACCGCGCGGGGCGGGCGGATCCGTGTCTCCCCGCACGTCGGGACGGGTGCCGACACGCTGCGTCTCTTCGGCGACGCGCTCGCCGCGTTCGCCTCGTCGCGCGTCTGGTGACACCGGACGGTGACGGATGCCGCGGCCCCCGGCATCCGGAATTCACCCGCGCGTCATCTTCCCGCGCGTGTCGTGCCGGGGCGATGTCGCCGGCCGGTCGTACGTTCATCACATCGGGCAAGGAGCCCGGTCGAGTCGGCCTTCCGGATCGCGACTCGTGACCCCTGGTCGACTCGTGACTGCCGGGTGAACCACCCGGGGCGGGAGTGGGTTGTGACCACACGAGCACCACACGAGCAGCGCAGTCAGGACCTCGAGCAGGTCGCCGGATCCGATCAGGATCTGCGCACCTATGTGCTCGACACCTCGGTGCTGCTGAGCGATCCGCGAGCGTTCTTCCGCTTCGCCGAGCACAACGTCGTGATCCCCGTCGTGGTGGTCACCGAGCTCGAGGGGAAGCGGCACGACCCCGAGATCGGCTACTTCGCACGCCAGGCGCTGCGCCACCTCGACGAGCTGCGGGTCGAGCACGGCCGCCTCGACTTCCCGGTCCCGGTCGGCCAGGGCGGCACGCTGCGCGTCGAGCTCAACAACACCGACTCCACCATCCTGCCCTCGGGCATGCGGCTCGGCGACAACGACAGCCGTATCCTCGCCGTCGCCATGAACCTCGCGCAGGACGGGCAGGAGGTCACCGTCGTCTCCAAGGACCTGCCGATGCGCGTCAAGGCGGCCTCCCTCGGCATCAGTGCGGAGGAGTACCTGGCGGAGCAGGCCGTCGACTCCGGCTGGACCGGCATCACCGATCTCGATGTGTCGGGCGACGACATCAGCGACCTCTACGAGAGCGAGGTCGCCTCGAGCGAGGACGTGATCGGGCTGCCGGTCAACACCGGGCTCATCATCCACTCCGAGCGGGGTTCGGCACTCGGTCGCGTCGTCGGCGACGGCGAGTACCGCCTGGTGCGCGGTGACCGCGAGGTGTTCGGGCTGCACGGCCGCTCGGCCGAGCAGCGTATCGCGATCGACCTGCTGCTCGACCCGGAGGTCGGCATCGTCTCGCTCGGCGGCCGGGCCGGCACGGGCAAGTCGGCGCTCGCGCTGTGCGCGGCGCTGGAGGCCGTGCTCGAACGCCAGCAGCAGCGCAAGATCATCGTCTTCCGCCCGCTGTTCGCCGTCGGCGGGCAGGAGCTCGGATACCTGCCGGGCGACCAGCAGGAGAAGATGAACCCCTGGGGTCAGGCCGTGTTCGACACGCTCGGGTCGGTCGTCTCCGGGAACGTGCTCGACGAGGTCGTCGAGCGGGGCCTCCTCGAAGTGCTGCCGCTCACGCACATCCGCGGCCGCTCGCTGCACGACGCCTTCGTGATCGTCGACGAGGCGCAGTCGCTCGAACGGAACGTGCTGCTGACGGTGCTGAGCCGCATCGGCCAGAACTCGCGCGTCGTGCTCACGCACGACGTCGGTCAGCGCGACAACCTCCGCGTGGGGCGCCACGACGGTGTCGCGTCGGTCATCGAGACGCTGAAGGGGCATTCGCTGTTCGGCCACGTGACACTGGTCCGGTCCGAGCGCTCGGCGATCGCGGCCCTGGTCACCGATCTGCTGGAGGCCGGCGAGCTCGCCTGAGCGCGCGCCGGGCCGATCCGCGGCCGGCCGGGAAGCGGCTTCCCGGCCGGCCGTCTGCGCGCGCGCCTCGCTCCTGTGGACCCTCGGCCGGGACCGGTGATCGAGGCTGCCGGGGAGTCGCTGCGCATGAGAAGAGTCTCATCGCGTACGGCGTTGCGGGCGTGATCGGTCTGTCACCATGGATGAGGGGACGATCGACCGCGCACATCCGGAGGACAGGCGAGACGTGGAAGCACGCACGGGGCTCGTGATCGGCGGCATGACCGCCGTCGGAGCGAGCATCGCCGTCGTGACCGCGGTCGCGCTGGCCAACACCGCCGCCCTGGCGGATGCGCCCGGGACGAGCGTCTCGGCCGGACGGGTCGTCGTGCCCTCCGCCGAAGCCCCGACTGCGACTCCACGCGCCACCCCGGCGACAGCGCCGACGGCCGCCCCCGAGACCACCCCGCCGGCGGCCGCGGGCCCCGAGACCGTGTCGGCACCGGACCCCGTGTTCGTCGACCGGCCGAGGATCGTGGTCGACCAGTCGCCCGCCCCTGCGCCGGCGGCACCTGCCGCGCCGCCGGCACCGCCGGCCGCGCCCCCTGCCGACCTCGACGCGGTCATCGCGGCGGCCAAGGCCTCCGGCTCGTGGGACGACCTGCGGCGGTGGGCGTCCGAGCAGGGCTGGTCCGGCGGCCGGATCGAACAGCTGGTCTCGCGACTGGAGGAGGAGCGCTCGAACCAGAGCGGCCAGGGCGGGCAGGAGTGGCTGCCGAGCCCCGACGATTCCGGCGACCGGCAGGGGCTCGTGGGCCCAGGCTCCACGAGCGACCGCCCGGGCAACTCGCCGCAGGACCAGAAGAAGAACCCCCCACAGCGTCCCGCGCACGCGGGATCGAATGCCGGGCACGGCGATGACGCCGGCCCGGGCCCGAAGAAAGACCAGTCGCGCGATTCCCCAGACAGGCGCGACTGAAAGAGGCCGGATCCCCCAGTCCGGCCTATTTCCAGCCCCCGGTGTCCCCCAGCACCGGGGGCTTCTTCGCGCGCCGGGCGCGCCCCGCCGCGCCGGGGACGTGGCCTCGGTGCCGCCTCACTCCCAGCGGTAGCCTGCGCCGCGCACCGTCACGATGTGGTCGGAGCCGAGCTTGCCGCGGAGATACCGTACGTAGACGTCGACCACGTTCGACCCCGGGTCGAAGTCGAGCCCCCACACGCGGCTGAGGAGCTGTTCGCGGCTGAGCACGCGGCCCGGGTTGCGGAGGAACTGCTCGGCGAGCGAGAACTCCCGCGCCGAGAGGTCGATCTCGCGCCCGGCGACCGTCGCCCGCCGGGCGAGGATGTCGAGCACGACGTCGCCGTGCGAGATCGACACCCCGGGCTGGGGCACGCTCTCGCGCAGGCGCGAGCGCACGCGGGCGAGGAGCTCCTCGAAGGTGAAGGGCTTGGGCACGTAGTCGTTGGCACCGGCATCCAGTCCGGTGACGGTGTCGCGCGTGCTCGAGCGAGCGGTGAGCATGATCACCGGTACGGCCGAGCCGCGCGCCCGCAGTTCGCGCAGCACCTCGAAGCCGTCCATGGTGGGGAGGCCGACGTCCAGCAGCACGAGGTCGCCGTCGCCCCGGAGGGCCGCTTCGAGGCCCTCCGGACCGTC
Source organism: Microbacterium sp. M3 (assembly GCF_033548675.1). NCBI lineage: Bacteria > Bacillati > Actinomycetota > Actinomycetes > Micrococcales > Microbacteriaceae > Microbacterium > Microbacterium sp. M3. The sequence continues at coordinate 64,155 of NZ_JAWTZT010000001.1, read as the reverse complement.
GTCCACCAGCATCGTCTCGTAGCCGGCGGACTCCAGCCCCCGGCTCACGAACGCCGCGATCCGCGGCTCGTCCTCGATGATGAGGATCCTCGTCATCCTGATGCCTCCCGTTGCAGCACGACGTCTCCGGCGCGCACGGGTGCCGGCAGCCCGGCCTCCGTACCCGAAGGAGGCAGATGGATCGTGAACGTGGCGCCGCCGCCCGGCGTGTCGGTGACGGCGCAGTGCCCGCCATGCCCCTTGGCGATGGCGTCGACGATGGCGAGCCCGAGTCCCGAGCCGCCCACGGCGCGCTTGACGTGCGCGCGGTCGAAGCGCCGGAAGATGCGCACGCGGGCGGCCGCGGGGATGCCGGGGCCATGGTCGCGTACCCACAGGCGTGCACCGGCGTCGTCGTGCGCGCTGCCGATCTCGATCGGGCTGCCCGCCGGCGTGTACTTGGCGGCGTTGTCGGCGAGCTGCAGCCAGGCCTGCAGCAGGCGATCCTGGTCGCCGACCGCGGTGCCGTCGGCCCGCGCCTCGACCGTCCACGTGTGACCGGGGATGACCGCCACCAGTTCGCCCACGCGGGCGGTCAGCGCGCCGAGATCGACGTCGTCGAGGGTGTAGGCATCCGCTTCGGCCGTCGCGAGCAGGTCGATGTCTTCGACGAGGCGGGCGAGCCGGTCGAGCTCGGCGATGCCGATGTCACGTGCGGACGCGACGTCGACGGCATCCCGCGGGTCCATCAGCTCCAGATGGCCGCGGACGATCGTGATCGGGGTCTTGAGCTCGTGCCGCACGTCGTCGAGAAGCTGGCGCTGGCCGTCGACCGAGTCCTCCAGGCGATCGAGCATCGAGTTGACGGTGCGCGACAGGTCGGAGATGTCGTCGTTGCCGTGGGGTTCCAGACGCAGCGACAGGTCGGAGATCGAGATCGCGTCGGCGGTCTCGCGGAGGTGGCGGATGGGTGACAGCAGCCGCCCGGTGACGAACCACCCGACGACGGCGATCGCCGCCAGCACGGCGAGGGCGGCGACGACGTAGGTGGTCATCGCGAGCGTCACGGGCTGAAGCTCCGCCCCGAGGTCGACGGCGCGCACGTACAGACCCTTCCGGTCGTCGCCGGGCATCGACACCGGGATCGCGATGTACCGCAGCGAGCCCTGGTCGGTCACCGCCGTTCCTCTCTTGGCCTCGCCGTCGCTGGTCTCGGCCACGACCCGGTCGATCAGCTGCTGGTTGTCGGAGATGTCGAAGCCCGAGAGCGTCGACGGCTTCCACCGGGGCACGCCGTCGACGAGAGCGAGAGAGGCTTCGTTCCGGGCGGGGACGAGGCGCGCGACGACCGCGTAGAGGTAGTCGTCGATCGAGTCGTACTCGTTCATGTCGAGCTGCTCGGTCGCTGCCGAGGCGCCGTCGCGAACGCCCGCTGCGCCGCTGTCGTCGGCGACCGCCTTGAGCGACTCGACCTGGGTGTCGAGGCGCTCCTTGACGCTGCCGAGCGCCTGCTCGCGCTGGACCAGGAACGTCACGCTGCCGACGATCGCCAGACCCACGCACGCGACCGCCAGGATCGCGGCGAGGATCCTGACGCGTGCGGGTATCGGCCGGGGCGTGCGGGCCATCTCCCGATTATCCCGCCGACGCGACGAATCCGGCACGGGGCGGGCGTTCAGCCCGGGTGCGTCATCGAGAGCAGATCGAGCTTCTCGTCGAGCTGCTCGAGCGTGAGCTCGCCGCGCTCCACGTAGCCGAGGTCGATCACGGCCTCGCGCACCGTGATGCCCTTGGCGACGGAGTGCTTGGCGATCTTGGCCGCGGCCTCGTAGCCGATGAGCTTGTTGAGAGGCGTGACGATGGACGGCGACATGCCGGCGTAGGCGGCCGCGCGCTCGACGTTGGCCTCGAGGCCCGCGATGGTCTTGTCGGCGAGGACGCGCGAGGTGTTCGCGAGCAGCTCGATCGACTCGAGCACCGCGCTGCCCATGATCGGGATGGCGACGTTCAGCTCGAACGAGCCGGAGGCGCCCGCCCAGGCCACCGTGGCGTCGTTGCCGATGACGCGCGCGCACACCATGAGCGTGGCCTCGGGGATCACCGGGTTGACCTTGCCGGGCATGATCGACGACCCCGGCTGGAGGTCGGGGATGTGCAGCTCGCCCAGGCCGGTGTTGGGCCCGGAACCCATCCAGCGCAGGTCGTTGTTGATCTTCGTGAGCGAGACGGCGATGGTGCGCAGGGCGCCGGATGCCTCGACCAGGCCGTCGCGGTTGGCCTGGGCCTCGAAGTGGTCCTTGGCTTCGGTGATCGGCAGCTCGGTGTCGGAGACGATGAGTTCGATGACCCGCTGCGGGAAGCCGAGCGGCGTGTTGATGCCGGTGCCGACCGCGGTCCCGCCCAGCGGCACCTCGGCGACGCGCGGCAGCACGGCCTGGACGCGCTCGATTCCGAGACGGATCTGGCGCGCGTAGCCGCCGAACTCCTGGCCGAGCGTGACCGGCGTGGCGTCCATGAGGTGCGTGCGGCCGGACTTGACCACGGTCTTCCACAGCTCGGCCTTGGCCTCGAGGGCGACAGCGAGGTGGTCGAGCGCGGGGATCAGGTCGTCGATGATCTCCTGCGTCACAGCGATGTGCACGGACGTGGGGAACACGTCGTTGGAGGACTGCGAGGCGTTGACGTGGTCGTTCGGGTGCACCGTCGAGCCGAGAGCCTGCGTCGCGAGCGTCGCCAGCACCTCGTTCATGTTCATGTTCGACGACGTGCCGCTGCCGGTCTGGTAGACGTCGATGGGGAACTGGTCGGCGAACTCGCCCGCGATGATCCGGTCGGCTGCGCCGGCGATGGCGTCGGCGATCCCCCCGTCGAGCGTGCCCAACTCCTTGTTGGCGAGCGCGGCGGCCTTCTTGATGCGGGCGAGCGCGACGATCTGCGCGGGCTCCAGCCGGTCGCCCGAGATGGGGAAGTTCTCCACTGCGCGCTGGGTCTGCGCGGCGTAGAGCGCGTTCTTGGGCACGCGCACCTCGCCCATCGTGTCGTGCTCGATGCGGTACTCGATGTCGGTCACGTCGTTGTTCCTCACGTGTCGGTACAGGGGGTGGGGGATCAGGCGGGGTCGGAGATGCCGACGATGACGTCGGGTACGGCGGTTCCCTCCGACAGGCGGTAGTTCGCGCCGACGATCGCCAGCCGGCCGTCGGCGACCGCCTGGCTGATGAGCTCGGAGGAGTGGAGCAGCTCGCCGACGGTGTCGCGCAGGTGCTCGCGGCCGACCTCCTCGGCGTCGATGCGGTCGGGGAACACGCCGTCGACGGCGGACGCGCGCTGCACGCGCCGGACCGCGGGCACGATCGGGGAGATCAGACGCCAGATGTGCGGGGGGAGCGGATCGGCGTCGGGATCGGTGCTGTCGATCGCCGCGCGCACGGCGCCGCACGCGTCGTGGCCGAGCACCACGATGAGCGGCACTTCCAGCACGGCGACGGCGTACTCGAGGCTGCCGACGACCGATTCGGAGACGACCTGCCCGGCGTTGCGCACCACGAACAGGTCGCCCAGGCCCTTGTCGAAGATGATCTCGGCCGCCAGGCGCGAGTCGGCGCAGCCGAACAGCGCCGCCCGCGGACGCTGCCCGCCGGCGAGCTCGTGGCGGGTGTCGACGTCCTGGCGAGGGTGCCGCGGCTCACCCGCGACGAAGCGCGCATTGCCGCGCTGCATCTCCTGCCAGGCCTTCACGGGGGTGGGCTGATCGGTCACTCGGCCTCCTCGCGCAGTGCGCTGATCTGATCGGTCACGGAACGTGCGGTCTCTTCCAGGGCCTCGGCGTCGGCGGCGCCGTAGATGAGCACGGTGTCGGCTCCGGCATCCGTCGCCAGCGCGACCGAGATGTTGCCGGTGCGGCCCGGATCGAGGGTGTAGCGATCCCACGTGATGCCGTCGATCTCGACGGTGTCTTCGGGGGCGGCGCCCGAGAGGACGCGAGCGGGCCACGATTCGTCGGCGTCGAAGCCCTGCGCGACGCGCAGGAAGCCGCGCTCGTCCTCGCCGGCCGGTGCGTACACCACGCTGAAGGTGCGGACCGAGCCGACGCCGTCGATCTCGGCGCGGTTGATCACCCACGCGTCCGACATCTCCGGCGCGATCACGACGCGGTCCTCGGCCGCGGCGATGCGTTCGGCCACGGCCGCGACGTCGATGGCCTCGCGCTCCGGGGGCGCGCCGCGGGGCACGGCGAAGACGATGACCGCGACGACCGCGAGGATCACCAGCAGCGCCGCCACGAGGTTGCGCACGTTCTGGCTCGAGCGGTGGACCCGCGACGACTCCGCCTTGCGGGCGGCCGTCTCTTCGGGCGTCTCCGGGCGGCCGAGCTCGGCGACGATGCGGGGCGCGCGGGCCATCACACCACCCCGGGCTCGGCGGGGCGTGCGCCCTCCGGCCGGTCGGCCGAAGCGCGCGCCGCGTCCAGCCGGCGCTTCGCGCCGAGCAGCCACTCCTCGCACCGGGCGGCGAGCGCTTCGCCGCGCTCCCACAGGGCGAGAGAGTGCTCGAGCGTCGGGGCGCCCTGCTCGAGTTCGGCGACGACGCGCACGAGCTCATCGCGCGCCTGCTCGAACGAGAGGGTCGAGACGTCGGTGGGGGCGCCGCTCGACTCGGTCATGCCCCCCAGTCTAGTTCGGCGCGGGGACGCCCTCGTCCGCGCTCGCGCCGGAGCCTTCGGCGATCTCGCCGTCGGAGCGGGCGGCGAACGACCCACGGCCGACGGTGACGACGACGGGAGTGGATGCCGGGGCCTGCGCCGCGTCGCGCACGATCACGCCGTCGGCCAGGTGCGCGATGGCGTAGCCGCGGGCGAGCGTCGAGGCCGGGGAGAGGGCGCGCAGGGTCGCACGCAGCTCGGCGGTGCGCCGCTCGTGGGTCTGCAGACTGCGGTCGATGCGGTCCCTGCCGCGCGCCGCGAGCAGCTCGATCTCGTGCGATCGGCTGTCGACGAGCGACTCCGGCGCGCGCAGCACCGGCCGCGAGCGCAGCTGCTCCAGCTGTGCGATGTCGTGCGTGACGCGCTGCGTGAGGCGCGAGGTGAGCCGCGCCCGCAGCTGCGCCACGAGCGCGCGCTGCTCGGCCACATCGGGCACCAGCCGCTTGGCGGCGTCGGTCGGCGTGGACGCGCGGAGGTCGGCCACGTCGTCCAGCAGCGGATGGTCGTTCTCGTGGCCGATGGCGCTCACGACGGGGGTGGATGCCGCGGCCACCGCTCGCAGCAGTCGCTCGTCGCTGAAGCCGAGAAGTGTCTGCGGGTCGCCGCCGCCGCGCGCGATGACGATGACGTCGACGTCGGGCGCGGCATCCAGCGCCTTCAGCGCCGCGATCGTCTCGGGCACGCAGCGGTCGCCCTGGACGGCGGCGTACTTCGTGCGGAAGCTCACCTGTGGCCAGCGCAGCTCGGCGTTGCGGTGGACGTCCTTCTCGGCATCCGAGTTCTCACCGGTGATCAGACCGATGACGTGCGGCAGGAACGGGATCGGCTTCTTGCGCGCGGGGTCGAACAGTCCCTCGGCGCGCAGCTGTGCGCGCAGCCGTTCGAGGCGCTCGAGCTGGTCGCCGAGGCCGACGTGGCGCATCGCCGAGACGCCGAAGCTGAAGTCGCCGTTCTTGGGGAAGTAGTCCGCCTTGACGCAGGCGATCACGTGGTCGCCGACCTTGAGGTCGCCGGGAAGCCGGTCGCGCGTGGAGGACCAGATGCGGAACGAGACCGTCGCGTCGGTGACGAGGTCTTTCAGGCGGCCGAACACGTTGCCGCCGCGCTGGTTCCAGCCGGTGATCTCGCCCTCGACCCACACCGAGCCCCACGTCTGCACGAAGCCGCGGATCGTGTCGTTGAGCCGGGCCACCGACGTCGGCGCCTGCGCGGTCGAGTCGCGAGGCCGCACCGAGTCGGGGGGCGGCGCCTCGCCGGGGACGACGGCGGGCTGGAAGGTCGTCATGCGTTCCTCTCGTGCGCGGCCGGACCGGCCGTCGCTGCGGGCGGGTCGCGCCGAGGCTCCGCTCAGGAGGCCGCCCGTAGAATCGACGGGTGAGCATCAGCACCGTGGGGCAGACCCGTCCGAGTCAGGCCCCTGTGGCCATGCCCGTCCCGCGCGTCCCGCGGCGGCGCGAACCGCTCCAGGATATCGCCGGCACCGGACAGAAGCGGGTGCTCCTGGCCGCGCCGCGCGGCTACTGCGCGGGCGTGGACCGCGCCGTCATCGCGGTCGAGAAGGCGCTCGATCGCTTCGGCGCGCCGGTGTACGTGCGCAAGCAGATCGTCCACAACATCCACGTCGTGACCGAGCTCGAGAAGAAGGGCGCGATCTTCGTCGAGGAGGTCGACGAGGTCCCCGAGGGCGCGCACGTCGTGTTCAGCGCGCACGGGGTCTCGCCGGCGGTCGTGAACGCGGCATCCGATCGCGGTCTTCGCGCCATCGACGCGACCTGCCCGCTCGTGACCAAGGTGCACCGCGAGGCCGTCCGGTTCGCACGCGACGACTACGAGATCCTCCTCATCGGCCACGTCGGCCATGAGGAGGTCGAGGGCACCGCGGGCGAGGCGCCCGACCACGTCACGATCGTGAACTCGCCCGACGAGGCCGACACGATCGAGGTACGCGACCCGTCGAAGGTCGTGTGGCTGTCGCAGACCACGCTGTCGGTGGACGAGACGATGGAGACGGTGCGGCGGCTGCGCGCCCGCTTCCCGCAGCTGCAGGACCCGCCGTCGGACGACATCTGCTACGCCACCCAGAACCGCCAGGTCGCCATCAAGAAGGTCGCCAAGGACGCCGACCTCGTGATCGTCGTCGGGTCGGCGAACTCGTCGAACAGCGTGCGCCTGGTCGAGGTGGCTCTGGAGTACGGGGCCAAGGCCGCGTACCGCGTCGACTACGCCGACGAGGTCGAGCAGGCGTGGCTCGAGGGCGTCGAGACGGTCGGCGTCACCAGCGGCGCGTCCGTGCCCGAGGTGCTCGTGCAGCAGGTGCTCGACGACCTCGCCGCCGCGGGCTACCGCGACGTGCAGGAGGTGCGCACCGCCGAGGAGGACCTGCTGTTCTCCCTCCCCAAGGAGCTGCGGCAGGATTCCGCCGGCAAGCGCGACGATCGCGCACTCGGCGGCCGGGCGCGCGCATGAGCGACTCCGCGTCGCCCGAGCCGGCGTCCCGGCCCGCGGACTCCGGGCGACCGCGCCCGCAGTACGGCGAGTACGCGACGCCCGAGGAGCAGCGCGCGCGCATACAGCAGCCGGCGCCGTGGCAGCTCGAGACCGCGGGGCCGGTCATGACGGATCTGCCCGACCCCGCGCCCGCACCCGGGCACGTCGCTCCCGTGCCGCCGGAACCGCGCCGCCGGCCCGTGGACCGGATCGTGACCATCGCGCTGCTGGCCTACGGCCTCATCAACGTCGTGACGTCCGTGCCGGCGTTCCTCGACTACTCGGCGTATGCCGACATGATGCTGGGCATGCTCGGCGTGGACGCCGAGCTCTCCGACCCGGCCGGCGCGCGCGGATGGGCGATCGCCGCCGCGCTCGTGCTCGTGATCGGCTGGGCGATCACCGCCGCCCTGTCGGTGTGGAGCCTCCGCCGTGGCCGTCTCACGTGGTGGATCCCGCTGACGGCGGGCATCGTGGTCACCTTCGTCGCGGGCGCACTGATGGCCGCGCCTCTCCTCGGCGACCCCGCCATCTGGCAGGCGCTCGTCGACAGCGGTCCTGGCCTCGGCTGACGGTCCGGCCCTAGCGTCGGACCCGCCGCGCCGCAAGGACCACCGCGGACGTCGCAGCCGCCGCCATACTCGGGGTGACGAAGCGGTCGGACCGCGGTTGCTGCTGAACCCGCGGGGGCCGCGTCTCGTGTCCCTTGCGGGAGGTGACGGATGCCGCACGACAGCGTGGAACGCCGTGACACGGCCGAGAGCCGCGACGCCGTCCGGCTCGCCGCCCTCTACGACGCGCATGCGGCGCCGGTGTGGCGCTACGTGGTGCACCTGACCGGCGATCGGGCCGGCGCCGACGATGTCGTGCAGGAGACGCTGCTGCGCGCCTGGCGGACCCCCCGCATCCTCGAACAGGATCCGTCGACCACGCGCTCCTGGATGTTCACGGTCGCCCGTCACCTCGTGATCGACGAGGTGCGCAGCGCGCGGCGGCGGCGCGAGATCGGCGTCGCCGAGGTGCCCGAGCGCAGCGTGCCCGATGCGACGGACGCGCTCTTCGAGGCGATCCTCGTGGAAGAGGCGCTCGCCGCGCTCACCGTCGAGCACCGATCCGTCGTCATCCACGCCTACTATCGCGGGCTGTCGGTCGCCGAGATGGCTGACGCCCTGGACATCCCGGAGGGCACGGTGAAGTCGCGGCTCCACTACGGTCTGCGTGCGCTGCGGCTCGCCCTGCAGGAGAGGGGAGTGACCCGATGACTCCCGACCACGTCCGCTACGCCGAGTGGGACGCCGCGTACGTCGTGCGGGCGCTGAGCTCGGTCGACCGGCTGGAGTACGAGGCGCATCTGGACGAGTGCCCGCTGTGCCGCGCCGCCATCGGCGACCTCGCGCCCACCCTCGGCCTTCTCGCGCGCGTTCCTGCCGAGCGGGCGGATTCGCTCTTGGCGCCCGATCCCGAGACCGGCCCCGACCCGGCCGCACGCGCCCGCCTGGTGGCCCGCGCGGCAGCGGACGCGCGCCGTCGTCGCGTGGTGACCTGGGCGGCCGGCATCGCGGCGGCCGCCGCGCTCGCGCTGGTCGTCGGGTTCGGCGTCACCATGAACCTCGCGCCGCCGTCCCGAGCCGGCGAGGTGGTCGCGCTCGAGCCGGTCGCCGGCGTCCCGCTCACCGCCACCGTCGAGCTGACGCCGGTCTCGTGGGGCACCCGGATCGCGATGGAATGCCGCTACGCCGCGAGCGACGATGCCGGCGCGCCGGACCGTGAGTGGCCGTACGTGCTGGTCGTGATCGCCGCGGACGGCACGGCGAGCGAGCTGTCGTCGTGGCGCGCGGCGCCCGGCACCACGGCGCGGCTCGACGCCGGCACCGCCTTGGATCCCGATGAGATCGCGGCCATCGAGGTGCGCTCGCCGTCGGGCGACCGGGTGCTGCTGCGAGGGGCGCCGATCGGACGATGAGGCGCGGCGTGCGCACCCGCCGCACCGCGTGATCGCGCGTCATAGGATGAGCGGATGCCTCGTCTCCTCGCCGTCTGCGCCGTCCGTCAGCTGCGCCCGGACGCCGGCTACAACGGCGTGACCGCGATCGACAAGGGTCCGCTGGAAGGTGCGGTGCGCATCGGGCGCTACGGGGTACGCGCCGACGTTCAGGCCGATCGCAAGCATCACGGCGGACTGGACAAGGCGCTGTACGCCTACGCGCAGGAGGATGCCGCCTTCTGGGAGTCCGAGCTCGGTCGCGAGCTGCAGCCCGGCTGGTTCGGCGAGAACCTCCGCGTCGAGGGGCTCGACGTCAACGCCGCGCGCATCGGCGAGCGGTGGCGCATCGGCGAGCGGGTCGACGTCGAGGTGACGATGCCGCGAACCCCGTGCCAGACTTTCGCGCGCTGGGTCGGCGGCGCGGACGCGCGCGGCTGGGTGAAGAGGTTCTCGCGCGAGCGTCGCCTGGGCCCCTACCTGCGCGTCGTGCGCGGGGGACTCGTGCGAGCGGGCGACGAGATCGTCGTCGTGCACCGTCCGGACGACGCGCCCGGCGTTCTCGACATCTACATCGACCCCGAATAGGCCCCCAGACGACGGATGCCGCGACCCGGTGCCTCTCGCGAGGCGCGGGTCGCGGCATCCGATGCCGTTCCTCGTGCTTACGCGGCGAGGCTCTTGCCGTGCGAGCCGAGCTGCTGCGTGGCCTCGACGACGCGGGCAGCCATCGCCGACTCGGCGATCTTGCCCCACGCACGCGGATCGTAGGCCTTCTTGTTGCCGACCTCGCCGTCGACCTTCAGGACGCCGTCGTAGTTCTGGAACATGAAGCCGGCGACCGAGCGCGTGAACGCGTACTGGGTGTCGGTGTCGATGTTCATCTTCACGACGCCGTTCGCGACCGCCTCCGCGATCTCGGCGTCGGTCGAGCCGCTGCCGCCGTGGAAGACCAGGTCGAGCGGCTTGGGGCCGGTGCCGAACTTCGCGGCGATGCCCTCCTGGATCTCACCGAGGAGCTCGGGGCGCAGCTTGACGTTGCCCGGCTTGTAGACGCCGTGCACGTTGCCGAAGGTGAGCGCCGAGATGTAGCGGCCGTTCTCGCCGAGGCCGAGCGCCTCGACGGCCTTCGTCACATCGGCGACGGTCGTGTAGAGCGCCTCGTTCGACCCCTCGTGCTGCACGCCGTCCTCTTCGCCGCCGACGACGCCGATCTCGACCTCGAGGATGGCGTTGATGTTCTTCAGGCGGGGGAGGAGGTCCTTCGCGATCTCGATGTTCTCGTCGAGCGGCACGGCCGAGCCGTCCCACATGTGGGACTGGAAGATCGGGTTGCGACCGGCCTTGACCTCCTCCTCGGAGGCCTCGATGAGCGGGAGCACGAAGTCGGCGAGCGCCGGCTTCGGGCAGTGGTCGGTGTGGAGGGCGACCGTGATCGGGTAGCTCTTGGCCACCTCGGTGGCGAACTTCGCGAACGCGAGCGCGCCGGCGGCGCGGGCCTTGACGGTGTGGCCGGCGAAGTAGTCGGCGCCGCCGGTCGTGACCTGGATGATGCCGTCGGAGCCTGCCTCGGTGAGGCCCTGCAGCACGGCGTTGATCGACTGGGAGCTCGCGACGTTGATGGCGGGATACGCGAAGCCGCCGGCCTTCGCGCGGTCCAGCATGTCGGCGTACTGCTCCGGGGTGGCGACGGGCATGAGTGCTCCTCTGTCTGCCTTGGGCTCAAGGCTGTGATCGATGCGGGCGTCACCGCAAACTCTACCCAAGCGGCGCCGACGCGATCGGATGCCGCCTCCCGCCGTGCAGCCGGGGAAAACCCCGTCCCTGCCGCGGGTGAAAGAAATGCGATTCCTTCACGCTCGCGCGCGTGAAATTCCGCCGACGAGAACGGGAGGATGGCTAGGCTGACCGCATGGTGAGCCTGACCGCGGATATGAGTCCCCTCCACCCCGACCGGAATCTCGCGCTGGAGCTCGTGCGCGCGACGGAGGCGGCGGCGATCCGCGCGGTCCCGTTCATCGGGCGCGGTGCCAAGGAGGCGGCCGACGGTGCGGCCGTCGACGCCATGCGGGCCTTCTTCACGACGGTGAACTTCGACGGCACGATCGTCATCGGCGAGGGCGAGAAGGATGAAGCGCCCATGCTCTACAACGGCGAGCGGGTCGGCAACGGGCGCGGCCCGCGGGCGGATGTCGCGGTCGACCCGATCGACGGCACGTCGCTCACGGCCGCCGGACGCAACAACGCCCTCTCTGTCATCGCCGTCTCGGACCACGGCACGATGCTCGACGCGTCGAGCGTGTTCTACATGGACAAGCTCGTCACCGGGCCCGCCGGCGTCGGCGTGGTCGACATCCGTCTGCCCATCGGCGAGAACATCCGCCGCCTTGCCAAGGCGCTCGACAAGCCCGTCGACGAGCTGGTGGTCTCGGTGCTGCACCGGCCGCGGCACGAGCGGCTGATCGAGGAGATCCGCGAGGCGGGCGCGGGGACGCGGCTCATGAGCGACGGTGACGTCGCCGGCGGCATCAACGCCGCGCGTCACAACGCCCGCACCGACATGTGCGTCGGCGTCGGCGGCAGTCCGGAGGGCATCGTGACGGCCTGTGCCATCAAGGCTCTGGGCGGTCATATCCAGGGGCGCCTCTGGCCGCGCGACGACGATGAGAAGCAGCGTGGGATCGACGCCGGCCTCCAGCTCGACGGCTTCGTCTACGAGGCGGACGACCTCGTGAAGGGCAACAACACGATCTTCGTGGCGACAGGCGTGACCGACGGCGCGCTGGTCGCCGGTGTGCGCCGCGAGGGCGGCTACGTCTACACCGAGAGCGTGGTGCTGCGCGGCGCCTCCGGAACGCTGCGACGGATCTCTTCGGAGCACCTCGTCTCGAAGTGGCTCTGACGGCCACCGGCACGGAGCCGGTGTCGCAGGGAAGCGGGTTCGCGCGGAAGGAGCCGCAGCCGACGCCTCCCGGACGGTCCTCCCGCAACGCGACACGTGAGACTGCCGTGACTGTTTCGTGACGGCCCTCGGCATCGATCTCTGGCAGAATCGATACCGGTGTCGACGGGGACGCGACAGTGTTCCCGAGCGAGGAGTGGACGATGGCCACGCAGCAGACCGGTGAATCGTCGTCGCCCCAGACGGGCGCGCAGGCGGTGGTCGCCAACGCGATCGATCCCGCTCGTCGGCCGGACGTGCTGCTGCGCGTCCGCCGCGCCGAGGGCCACGAACCCAGCGCCTGGTGGATGATCGGCGCCTTCGTCGGCGTCTCGGCCGCGGTGATCGTGCTGCTGAGCTTCGTGCCCGGCGGGCACTGACCCCGCCCCGCTCAGTCGCCCGGCGACGCGATCCTGGTCCTGACGTCGCCGAGCTCCGCGACCGCGGCCGGAGCGTCGAGAGTCCCGTCCAGCAGTTCTGGTGCCGTCAGTCGTCGGGGGCTCTTCTCGATCGCGATCGGCTCACTCACCGCGTCGAGTTTCGTGGCGTCGATGCCGGGGAACTTGCGGGCGCTCACCAGCACCCGCGTCTCGAGCGATCCGGCGAACCGGTTGTAGCTGTCGACCGTGCGCTCGATGGCACGCCGCAGGTCGTCGGCGTGGGACGCGAGGGAGCCGAGCCGCTCGTACAGCTGGTTGCCGAGGTCGAACAGCGTGCGGGCCTCCTGGGACACGTCCTGCTGGGTCCACGTGTAGGCGACGGTCTTGAGCACCGCCCAGAGGTTGACCGGCGACGCCAGCGCCACGCGCTTCCCGAACGCGTAGTCGAGCAGTGAGGGGTCCTCCTCCAGCGCGGCCGCCAGGAGCGACTCGCTCGGCACGAAGCAGACCACGAACTCGGGGCTCGACGACAGGCCGGCCCAGTACGTCTTGCGCGCGAGGGCATCGACGTGGGCCCGCACCGCCTTCACGTGCTTGTCGAGCAGGGTCCGCCGCCGGGCGGCCTCCGCCCCCTGGGCGGTGAGGGGGATCGCGCTCGCCTCCAGGAAGGCGTCGAGCGGCACCTTGGCGTCGACGGCGATCGCCTTGTCGCCGGGCAGGCGGATGACCATGTCGGGGCGGCCTGCTCCGGCATCCGTCGTGATCGAGGCCTGCAGGTCGAAGTCGACGTGGCGGGTGAGGCCCGCGGCCTCGACCACCCGCCGCAGCTGCGTCTCGCCCCAGACCCCGCGTGTGCTGCCCGAGCACAGGGCCCCCGCAAGGGACTCCGTGGTCGCCCGGAGCGCCTCGTCGGACTCGTGCGCGCGCCGCAGCTGCTCGGCCAGCGTGCCGAACTGCGTGTGCCGATCGCGCTCGAGCTCGTCGACCTTGAGGTGCATGGCCGCGAGCGTCTCCTGCACCGGTGCGAGAGCCCGCAGCACCGACTGCTCGCGACGCTCGCGCTCCTCGCGCGCCGCCTGGTCGTGGCGGGCCTGGCTCGCGAGCTCGCGGTACAGCAGCTGCTGGTGGTCGAGCTGCGCCTGCACACCCTCGCGGGCCGCGTCGGATGCCGCCAGGCGCGCGGCGAGGCCCGCCTGTTCCCGCGCACCGCGCGCCGCGCCGCGGGCGAGTCCCGCGGTCCACCCCGCGACAGCGCCCACGAGCAGGCAGGCGATCACCACGGCACTGATCATGACGGCGTCCATGGCACCAGCGTGCCGGACCCCTCCGACATGGCCGCGGCGGCGTGCCGCGGCATCCGTCTACGCGACCGCGAAGGAGATCGCCGGTGCCTCGGCGACGGTGATCTGCGACACCCGCACGCCGACCGCTTCGGTCAGGGTCTCGATGTCGGTCGCGCCCACGCGCTGCGCCGCGTCGATCATGACGTGCGCGCAGGCCGTGGCGTCGGCCGTGGCGTTGTGGTGCGCGAAGTCGGCGAAGCCGGCCTCGGCCGCGACGAAGGGGAGCCGGTAGGACTCGAGGCGGTAGACCTTGCGCGCCACCTGCAGGCTGCAGGCGTAGCGGTAGGGCGGGCACTCGTCGCCGGTGGCGTCGCACGCCCGCTTCAGCACGGCCATGTCGAAGCCGGCGTTGTGGGCCACGAGCACGTCGTCCCCGGCGAACGCCACGATGTCGGCGAGCTGCTGCGACCAGGTGGCGGCGTCGGCGACGTGCTCGGGCTGGATCCCGTGGATGCGGACGTTGAGCTCGAAGAAGACGTCATGCCCTGCGGGCGGCCGGATGAGCCAGCCGGTGGAGTCGACGATGCGCCCGTCGCGGACCCGCACCAGTCCGACCGCGCAGGCCGACGCGTTGCTGGAGTTCGCCGTCTCGAAATCGATCGCGGTGAAGTCCAGAGGCACGGGTCCAGACTCACCCGGGCATGCGCGGTCGCCGGGGAGGCGCGCCGCGCGAGGTCGTAGAGTCGGATCATGGCCGGCCACGAGGAGATGTCGCTGTCGTTCGGATCCGCCGCCGGCGCGTACGAGTCGGGGCGGCCGGACTACCCGCGCGAGGCGGTCGACTGGATGCTCGCGCCGCTGCGCGGACACGAACGCGCCCTGCGCGTGGCCGACGTGGGAGCCGGCACCGGCAAGCTCACGCGCACCGTCGTGGAGACCGGGGCCGACGTGGTCGCGATCGATCCCGATCCGGCGATGCTCGCCGCCCTGCGCGAGCACGTGCACGGCGTGCCGACCTTCGCCGGCACGGGCGAGCGGATGCCGCTGCCCGACGCCTCCGTCGACGCGGTGCTGTTCGGCCAGGCGTGGCACTGGGTCGACCCCGAGGCGGCCTCGGCGGAGGCGGCGCGTGTCCTTCGCGCCGACGGCGTGCTCGGACTGGTGTGGAACATCCGCGACGAGTCCGACCCGTGGGTCGCGCGCCTGACGGCCGCGATGCACGGCAGCCATGCCGAGGAGATGCTCTCCGGGGAGGGTCCCCGAGTCGCGGCGCCGTTCGGCGGGCTCGAGGAGCGCAGGTGGACGTGGACGCGCACGGTCACGCGGGCGGCGCTCCTCGACATGGTGTCCTCGCGCAGCTATGTCATCACCGCGTCCGAGCCGGAGCGGGCCGCGATCCTCGCCGCCGTCTCCGGCCTCTTCGACGAGCGCCGGCTCACCGACGCGTCCGGCGCCGAGGTCGTCGACCTTCCCTACGTCACGCGCGCGTATCGCGGCATCCGCCCCTGAAGGCGCCTCGCAGCCGACCGCGGCGGCGCCACCGGGTCTATGCGCGCACCGCGCCGACGACGTGCCATGGCCCGCGACGCTCGTGGTACCGCGGCGCGAAGCCGTGGCCGACCAGGACTGCCTCCATGGCCCGTGGGTCGTGCGCGAAAGAGCGGTACGGGTTCCCGGTGAGCGTGTACAGGGCATTGATCGAGCGCGACGCGATCCGGGTCCAGAGCGTGTGGCCGGGGTGGCTGAAGACGACAGCCCGCCGGCCGCGTGCCGCGGCGGCGCCGAGCAGCCGCCGGTAGTCGGGGTAGCAGCAGACCACCCGATGCAGCACCACGATATCTGCGACGTCGACGGCGGCCGGGGCGCGGGCGACGTCGACGCCGAGCACCCGGGTGACCCGGTCGCGAAGTCCCGCCTCGTCGAGCAGCTCCGCGGCGATCGGCTCGTACGAGGACGACAGCTCGACATTGGTGGTGCGGGCGGCCCCGCGCTTCAGTGCCTCGAGCTGGATGTCGCCGATGCCCCCGCCGATCTCGAGCACGGATGCGCCGTCCAGCCCGACCGAGTCTGCGAAGTCGAGGATCAGGTGCGCGCTGGGCGTCAGGCCTTCGCGACGGTACCGTCGCGCGAGGCGGGCCGCGAACCGCGCGTCGAACTCCCGGTCGAATCCGTCCGCGGGCGGCGGGGCGCAGCACTCGTCCACGCGCACAGTATCGCGCGGCGCGAGAGCGCCGACAAGGCGCCGGCCCCCGCCCGTCTAGACTGGATGCCCGTGGCTCTCACCATCGGAATCGTCGGTCTCCCGAACGTCGGCAAGTCGACCCTCTTCAACGCACTGACCAAGAACCAGGTGCTCGCCGCGAACTACCCGTTCGCGACGATCGAGCCCAACGTCGGCGTCGTGAACCTGCCCGACCCGCGTCTGGACACGCTGGCCGAGATCTTCCACTCCGAGCGGATCCTCCCCGCCGCCGTATCGTTCGTCGACATCGCCGGCATCGTGCGCGGCGCCTCCGAGGGCGAGGGGCTCGGCAACAAGTTCCTCGCGAACATCCGCGAGGCGGACGCGATCGCCCAGGTCGTTCGCGGCTTCGCCGACGACGACGTGGTCCACGTCGACGGTGCGGTCGACCCGCAGAACGACATGGAGACCATCAACGCCGAACTGCAGCTCGCCGACCTCGAGACGCTCGAGAAGGCGATCACCCGCTACGAGAAAGAGGTCAAGGGCCGCAAGCTCGACCCCGCCGTCCTCGCCGCCGCGGTCGAGGCGCGCGAAGCGCTGCAGCGCGGCGAGCTGCTGTCGGCTTCGGGCATCGACCTGTCGCCGATCAAGGAGCTGGGCCTGCTCACCGCGAAGCCGTTCATCTTCGTGTTCAACGTCGACGAGGCGGTGCTGACGGATGCCGCGCGCAAGGCCGCGCTCGAGGCGCTGGTCGCCCCGGCCAAGGCCGTCTTCCTCGACGCGAAGATCGAGTCCGAGCTGATCGACCTCGATCCCGCCGACGCCGCGGAACTGCTCGCCTCGACCGGGCAGGACGAGTCGGGACTGGACCAGCTCGCCCGCATCGGCTTCGACACCCTGGGCCTCCAGACCTACCTCACGGCCGGTCCCAAGGAGGCGCGGGCGTGGACCATCGGCAAGGGATGGAAGGCGCCGCAGGCCGCCGGCGTCATCCACACCGACTTCGAGAAGGGCTTCATCAAGGCGGAGGTCATCTCGTTCGACGACCTCGTCGCGACCGGATCGGTCGTCGAAGCCCGTGCGAAGGGCAAGGCCCGCCTGGAGGGCAAGGACTACGTGATGCAGGACGGCGACGTCGTCGAGTTCCGCTTCAACGTCTGAGTAATCCGCCGAGAGGATCCGCAGAGAATGACCCACATCCAGACCTTCGAGTCAGACGGCCGCACGGTGCCCTACGTCGTGGAGGGCGACGGTCCGATCGGACTGGTCCTGATCCCCGAGCGCGGGGAGGACGTCCTCGGGGTGGTGGGCCACTATCTGGCCGAGGAGGCGGGCTTCCACGTCGTGCGGATCGGCTACCGGTCCGCGGGTGCCGACGGCGAGCCGACGCGCGCCGACCGCGTCGCCGACGTCGTCGCCGTCCTGGACCACATCGGTCTCGACCGCGCGTGGATCGGCGGCCACGGGTTCGGCGGCACCGTCGCACGCGAGTTCGTCGCGGCCCACGCCGACCGCTCCAACGGACTGCTGCTGCTCGGTGTCGAGGACGAGGACGTGGAGCTGGCCCCCGCGCTGCCGGTCCTCATCATCCAGGGCACGACGGACGCCGTCACTCCGGTGGCGCATGCCGAGCGCCTGCGGGATGCGGCGCCGGAGCGGGCGAGCATCAAGACGGTGGAGGGTGACCACGGGTTCCCGGGTGCCAACCCGATCGAGACCGCCGTCATCATCGAGGAGTACCTCGACTGGGACTGACGCGCGGCGCGCCGGTCAGGCGCTCGCCGCGTATTCGGCCAGGCGGGTCCGCGCCGCCACGATGTGCTCCTTGAGCCGCGTGCGCGCCTCCAGGACGGCCGGGTCGCCGACGCGGTCCGCAGGGACGCGAGAGGGATTGAGCGGCGTGGCGTTGGACCACTCGCGCAAGTCCGCCTCCTGGGTGAGGGCCAGTGACGCGTCGCCGCCGATCACCTGCATGGCCGCCCAGTCGGCCGGCGTGTTCGAATACGGCGACGGACGGCACACCCGGTTCTTCTCGTCGTCGTCGTCGCGGGTCGCCTCCACATAGCCGGTGAGGGCCGCCCCGAAGCAGGGGAACCCCACCCGTACCGGTTGGGGCCGGATGGCCTCCGGCGTCCAGATCGGTGTCAGTCCCGGATATTTCAGTCCCGGGGCGGCGCAGTGCACGACGAGGGTCTCGGCGGGCACCCGCACATCGCCGTCGGCGAAGGTGAGCCGCCCGCGGCCGACCGCATGCAGGTGTCCTCGGCGGACGACGTCCTCGATGGTGCGGACGAGGTCGAGCTCCCACTCCGCCAACGTCGGGGTCTTGGCCATGGTCGGGGTCACCGAGGTGTCGAACCGCAGCATGATCCCGGCATCCTCGAGCCGGAGGAACACGTCGTCGATGTCGCGCGCCGCCGCGGCCGCGGCCATGGTGTCGGCGGCCATGCGAAGGAAGATCGCCGGATCCGGCTGCACCACGGCGCGGTTGAGCAGCCAGGGTTCTCGCGGTCGCACCCACGTGATGGCATCCGGTGACACGCCGTTCTGCAGCAGCCACACGCACGTGTCGGTCGCGGTCTTGCCCGCGCCCACCACGACGTAGTGCTCGGGCGGCTCCGCGATGCGCACCAGTTCGTTGACCGGGACGACCCGTGCACCGTCCTCGACGGTGAAGGGGGGCGGCGTGAGCAGCGGGATGTCGGGGGAGAGGTACCGCGCGTCCACCACGCGGGCCCGCGGGGCATGGAAGACCGCGCCGCTCAAGAGCGACATGAACCGTCGATCGCCGAGGTACTCGCTGCGGCCGTGGAAGGCGACGCGGCCCGAGGCGACGAGGCGCGCGAGCACGCGGGCGTAGTACTCGGTGATCTCGGCCGCCCGGGCACGCTCGTGCAGGCCGCGCTCCGGTCCGTCGGGCTGGACGCGTCCACCGCCCAGCAGCGTCGAGGCGACGCCGTAGAACGCCGAGGCCTGGTGGAGGCGCACGAAGCCGTACGCGTCCAGCCAGTGCCCACCCGCGCCATGACGGCGATCCACCAGCGCCACGGACACGTCGGCATGGGCGGTGAGGGCGTCGGTGAACGCCATCCCCATCGCCCCCGCCCCGACGACCACGTAGTCGACGTCGGCGATCGCCTCCATGCGCTCATCAGAGCAGTGCGCGTGCCGCTCGTCAATGGGCCCCTACGACACCGAGGCCGTCCGCGGCAAGAGGGCGCGCGCGAGACCCGTCCGCGTCCACAATTGTCGCGTGGGCGAGAACGAAGAATCCCCGGGTGGGCGCGCGCCACTGGCCGCCACGCCCGACGAGCCGCTTCCGCACCCTGATCCGCACCGTGCCACGGTCCTGGTCATCGGCGTGGTGGCCACCGTGCTGTTCGTGGTGCTGCGCTTCGCAGTGGCTCTGGGCGGACACGATCCGCTTGCCGTCGACGTGTGGTGGGACGAGCTGATGTTCACCTGGCTGAGCGACACCGGCCTGGTGATCGCGTGGGTGCCGTCCATCGTCGGCGGCGTCATCGGCGCCCCTGTCGTCGGCATCCTCATCATCGGGATCTTCCTTTGGAGACGACGACGATGGGATGCCGCGACCCTCGCGGTCGCCATCGTCACCGTGACGGCGATCGGCGCCCCGATGGCCGCGATCATCGCGCGGGTGCGGCCGTCGGAGTCGCTCGCCGAGAGCGTCGACACCTCCTTCCCGTCCGGCCACACCGCCGTGGCGACGACGATCGCCGTCACGCTGGGACTGCTGCTGCGTCGCTGGTACGTCTGGACGCTCGGCGTCGTCTGGGTCGTGTACATGATGTGGAGCCGCACCTACCTCCACGCCCACTGGGCCAGCGACGTGGTCGCCGGGCTGCTGGAGGGAATCGCCGTGGCCTGCCTGGTGTGGAGCGCGATGCAGGCTCTCCGGATCCGGAGGCAGATGTCCACGTCGGCCTCCTCGCCGGAGCCGGACGCCTGAGCACAGTTCGCCCGTCGAATGCAAGCCCACCTCCCGCGGGTTTTCGCGGGGATAGCCTTCGAAAATGACCACTGCGAAGAACGCGGCGCGGGCAGCGACGGAGTCGCCCGCATTCCGGACCATCGCCCGCATCGGCTACGTCGTGCTGGGCATCGTGCATATCGTCATCGGCTTCATCGCGATCTCGGTCGCCACCGGCGGCGTCGGTGAGGCAGATCAGGGCGGTGCCATGGAGGCCATCCGCAGCACCCCCCTCGGGCTCTTCCTCCTCTGGGCGATCGCCATCGGACTCGCGGCGCTCGCCGTGTGGCAGGTGACACAGGCGTTCCTGGAGCGCAATCCCGACACGAAGAAGAAGTGGGGCTACCGCGTCAAGTACGTCGGCACGGCCGTCGCGTACCTGGCGATCGCCTTCACGGCCGTCGTCTACGCCCTCGGCGGCTCGTCCGACTCGTCCCAGTCGTCGCAGACGATGAGCGCTCAGCTGATGAGCACCCCCGCCGGCGTCTTCCTCCTCGTGCTCATCGGGCTGATCATCTTCGGGGTCGGCGCGGCGTTCGTCGTCCGCGGAGCCCGGCGCTCCTTCGAGAAGCACCTCGACCTGCCCGCCGGCGTGGCCCGCAAGGGCATCGTGACCTTCGGCATCGTCGGCTACATCGCCAAGGGCATCGCCGTGGCGGTCGCCGGTGTGCTGTTCGTGGTCGCGGCCGTCACCCACGATCCGCAGAAGGCGGGCGGATTGGATGCCGCGCTCCACACGCTCGCCGAACTGCCGCTGGGTGCCGTCATCCTCTGGGTCGTCGCCGCGGGGCTGATCATCTACGGCGTCTTCTGCTTCGCCCGTGCGCGCTACGCCCGGATGTGAGCGGCGGACGCCGCGTCGTCGAGCAGCGAGCGCGCCAGGAGCGTGGCACCGGCGACCGCGGCCGGCATCGACGCCACGGCGCCGAGCGGCACGAGGAAGCAGAGCTGCGTCGCGACCCCGAACCCCAGGAGGCGGGCGCGTCGCCCCTTCCCGAGCTTCCGGCGGGCCGCAGGCGCCAGCCCGCGCGCGGTGAGCGCCCGTGACGTCAGCTCGTCGGCGAGCAGGCGTCCGGTGAGGAGCACTCCGACCACGGGGCCCAGCACCCCGCCCACGACGGGGATCAGCGCCACGAGTGCGGCGAGAAGGGCCACCAGCACGCCGCGCGCGATGAGCGAGACGGCGTCGCCGACGGAGCGCCAGAAGCCGTAGCGCGCGTCGAGGCCGGTGCTGCCGAGGTCGGTCTCGACCGCCCGCCAGATCCGGTCGTAGAACGGCTCGCCCACGACGAGGGTCAGCGCTGTGAACGTCACGGCGACGAGGATGAGTGCGGCCCCGAGGAGCGCGGTGCCCACCGTGAGGCGCAGGACGGTGACCCACACCCCCGGCCAGCCGTCGGCGAACGGCGTCATCGCCTCGGTGATCGCCGGGAGGAACGCCCCCAGCGTGACGAGGCCGCCGAGGAAGAGCAGGCCCACGATCGCGGCGGGGACGAGTCCGAGCGCCATGAGTCCCGGCCGCCGACGCCAGTACGCGAACCCGCGTCCCAGCATGCCCATTCCGCCCACGAACTCGCGCATCGCCTCCAGCCTAGGTGGCGCCGCCGGTCAGTCGGCGGCGATGAGCGTCTGCGGCCTCTGCGATTGCAGATGCCGCCGCGGGCGTCAACCCCCTGCCTGCCGCGGCCATGCCCGCGCCACCGTGAGCGCCACGCGGCGCGGAGGCGCGCCATCAGGGGAGGAGGTCGCCATGAGTGTCACCGAGCTCATCGCCGATCCGGTCCGTCGCCCGGAGCTCGTGTGGGTCGGATCGGGAGCCTGGGTCGCCTGCGATCCCGACGCCGGTCCCGACGATCCGCACCGCGTGGTCGCCTACCTGGAGTGCAAGGACGGCCGGGTGTACCTGCTGTGGGTCGGCGCCTCGTCGCACGTCCGCGAGTTCGCCTCGCTGCGCGACGCTCTCGACGCGGTCGCGCAGCGGCTGCCGGCGTCCTCCCCGCGCTGAAGCGCGCGTCTCGGACCCGCTACGCGGCGGGTGCGGGAGCCGTGGCGTGGGTCACGGTCGTGAGCACGTCTTCGAGGAACGTCGCCACGACGCGCGCCTCGGATGCCGGAAGCTGAGCCGCAAGCGCGCGCAGCCGCGTCGTGAGGGGGTCCAGGTGATCGGGGTCGGTGTTCCGGTCGAACGGCCGGACGAGCTTCTTGCGCCTGTCGCGAGGGTGTCCGGCCACGATCACCAGTCCGCGTGCCACGAGACGATCGATGAGCGCGGTGCCCGAGGCGGGCGAGAGGTGGACCGCCCGGGCGATCATGCCGGTCGTCACCTCTTCGCTGTCCACGCGTTCCAGCAGGAACCGCATGGCCGCCCGGTCGGTCTCGTTCATCCCCGTCTGCTGCTCGCGCTGGCGGGCGAGCTTCGCCTCCGCCAGCCGCAGACGCTCGAGGAGCCCGGCGACGTCGGGCCGCCTTCCGTCGGCGCTCGCTGCGGGTCGAGCCGTCAGATCCCTGGCCATGGTGCCCCTCCTTCTGTCTCCCCGAAGACGCGGTGGTCGGCTGCTGCCATTGGATCATGAAAGCGAGTTTCACAAAAGGTGTGATAACAGAACTCTCATGGACGAAAGGTTCGACGTCGAAGTATCATGGGAGGACCTCTCCGAAAGGACGAAGTCATGGCCGAACTCATCTACGGCACGGAGGGTGAGCCGATCCACATACCCGAGCACCTGCTCGCCCACGTGAAAGTCGTCGTCACAGCCAAGCTGCGTCGCAACGAGAGCTTCATGATGACCTGGCGGCATGCCGACGGGACGGGGCGGTCGGCGGTCTGGCTGCAGCCGTCCATCCCCCTGCGATTCGTCTTCGACGACGCCGAAGCCCCCGCCATCGACCATCAGCTGCTGCAGGCGCTCGCCGCGGCGGCCAACTCGAACGGCGGACTCGTCCTCGATCTCGGCGAAGCCGGCTCGAGGACACGCCCGGCACGGATGCCGCAGCCCCACGCCGACGCGTTCCCCCGGGTGGCGCAGCCCGCCGCATGAGGGGCTGCCGGCCCCGGCCCGGCGGCGGGCGGGTCTGAGGCGGCATCCGCTACCACGCCCGACCGGCGGGTGGCAACGGCGTGGGAAAAACCGGAGCCTGTGCCCAGGGTGGAGCCATGGTGTTCATCGGTTACCACGCCTCGCACGAGCAGCTGCCCCCGTCTCGCCTGCTGGCGGCCGTGCAGGAGGCGGAGCGTGCGGGCTTCGACGGCGCGATGTGCTCCGACCACTTCGCACCCTGGGGACTCGCACAAGGTGAGTCGGGGCACGCCTGGAGCTGGCTGGGTGCGGCGCTGGCGACGACGCGGTTCTCGCTGGGAGTCGTCACGGCTCCGGGGCAGCGCTACCACCCGGCCGTCTCAGCGCAGGCGTTCGCGACGTTGAGCGAGATGTTCCCCGGGCGATTCTGGGCGGCCCTCGGCAGCGGCGAGGCCCTCAACGAGCACATCACGGGCGACGAATGGCCGCCCAAGCCCGAGCGGGAGCAGCGACTGGTCGAGGTGGTGGATGTCATCCGGCGCCTTCACGCCGGGGAGAGGGTCGATCACGACGGGCTCGTGCGCGTGCACGACGCGCGGGTGTGGTCCCTCCCGTCCGATCCGCCCGCGCTCCGCGCGGCCGCCGCGTCGGCCCGCACGGCGTCGCTCACCGCCGCGTGGGCCGACGGACTGATCACGGTCGGGCACGACCCCGGCACCGTGCGGCAGATCATCGAGGCGTACCGCGAGGCCGGGGGGCGGGGCCCCTGTGCGGTGCAGGTGCACGTCTGCCTGGCGGGATCCGACGGCGACGGCCTGCAGATCGCGCGGGAGCAGTGGCCGCAGGCCACGGTGCCGCCGCAGCTCATGTGGGAGATCGCGCAGCCTGAGGAGTTCGATCGTCTGGCAGACCCCACCGACCGGCAGGCGCTCGAGCGCGGCGTGCTCATCTCGGCGGACGACGACGAGACGGCGGAGAAGCTGGCGGCGCTCGCCGCCGTGGGGGCAGACGAACTCTATCTTCACGAGGTGGGCACCGATCAGAGCGCGTTCCTGGCGCGGGCCGGTGGGGGACTGCTCGACCTGGTGCGTCGGCTGACCTGACTCCTGCGCACGAGTATCCGGGCACGCCGGTCCGTGTCAAGCCCCTCGCTCTCGCGGTGGGGAGCGAGGCATCCTCTGGGCGCAGGACGGCCACAGCAGGAGGCACGACGATGTCCGACCATCCGCCGAGCGACGACGCTCGCGACCGCGAACCGGCACCATCCGCACCGCGCGCGAGGGAAACCGCTGCCGGGGATCCACGTCGTCCCGTGCGGAGCGAGCGTCCGCCGCACGCCGTCCGCGCCGCCGCGATGCCCGCGGACCGTCACGAGTGAACGGAGGGGACATGGCTCACGAAGACATCCACCAACTGGTGCTGACGCCCCTCGGCGACCGCGCCTGGCGTCTGTGCGACCGCGGGGTCGCGCGGGATGACGCGACGAGCGTCGTCGCGTACGTGGAACAGCTCGACAGCGGTGCGTACGAAGCGGTCTGGGTCTCGGTCGGCCTCGGCGCCGCGCGCTTCTCGTCGCTCGAGGGGCTGTTCCGGGCGGCGGTCGAGATGCTCGCGCAGTGCCGCAGCCTCGGCGCCTTGAAGCCGGCACCGATCCCGCACCGCCCGCCCGCGCACGCCTGAGCCCTCGACGTCGGCGGCCGGTGGCAGGATGGCACCATGCCAGAGTCGCCGGAGGTCGAGGCGCTCGCGAGGTTCCTCGCCGAGGAGGCAGCCGGGCGCGAGATCGCGGCTGTCGACGTGCTCGAGTTCCGCGCGATCAAGACCCGTGGCGCGCCGCCGTCCGGCCTGATCGGCCGCTCGATCACCGGAGCGGTCCGCCACGGCAAGCATGTCGAGCTCGTCCTCGACACCGGCAGTCTCGTGGTCTCACTCGGCCGCCACGGCTGGATGCGGTGGAACGAAGGCGGGTCGGCCGGGGAGGAGTCCGCAGCCGACGCACCGCCGGCGCTGGCGACGATGGACCTGTCGGGGGCGATCCTCGAGGTGACGGATGCCGGATCCTGGGTGTCGCTGGGACTCTTCGTCGTCGCGACCGCCGACGACGTGCCTGCCATCGCCAAGCTCGGCCCCGATCCCGCCGTCGAGGGCTTCACCCGTCACGACTTCGACAACGCCCTCGGCGGCCGGCGCAAGCAGATCAAGGCGATCCTGCAGGAGCAGGAGTCGCTCGCGGGGATCGGGAACGCGTACTCGGACGAGATCCTGCACCTGGCCCGCGTCTCGCCGGTCACCCATGCCGCGCGCCTCGGCGACGACGAGACCGAACGCCTCTACCAGGCGACCGTCACCACCGTCCGCGACGCCATCGCCGCGCGGACGGGCGTGCCGATCGCCGAGCTGAAAGCGGCGAAGATGGCGGCGATGCGCGTGCACGGGCGCACCGGTGAGAGCTGCCCCGTGTGCGGCGACACGATCCGCGACCTCACGTTCGCGGGGGCGTCGGCGCAATACTGCCCGACGTGCCAGAACGGGGGAGCGCCGCTCTGACGGCCCTCGCCCACCGCCGCCCCCTCTGCCCAGACGTGGGTAGCATGGTGGGCATGACGACTTCCCCGCAGCCCGCTCCGATCACCCTGGCTCCCGTCTCCGACGACAAGAACCTGCTCACGGTCGTCGAGTCCGGTGGCTCGTGCTGCGGCGGCGGCAGCTGCAGCATCGACTGACCCGCATCCCCGCGATCCTCGACACACGCCGGCGATGACCGACGAGCAGCTGCACATCACGCCACGCCTGGGGCGCATCCTCATGTCGGAGGAGGCGATCTACGGCCTGATCCTCGTCTCGGGGATGATCGTGGTGAGCGGCAGCGCACACGGCTCGTCGCTCGACGCGTTCATCACCGTGCTGGTGACGGTGGTCGTCTTCTTCGCCGCGCACGTCTACGCCGGCACGCTCGGCCGTCTCGCGGCCACCGATGGCCACGCCGGCCTGCGTGCCAGCCTGATGGCGGCCGTGCATCAGTCCAGCGGCATGCTCCTCGCGTCGGTCCCGCCCCTCATCATCCTGCTGCTCGGAGCAACGCGCGTCATCGACGACAGCACGACGCTGTGGGCGGCGCTCATCGTGAACACCGCGCTGCTGGGCGTGCTGGGCTGGATCGCCGTCGCGCGGTGGAGCACCCACTGGGTGCCGCGCCTCCTCAGCGCCCTGACCACCGCGGCCTTCGGCGGTGCGCTCATCATCCTGAAGGCGGTCATCCACCACTGACGGCGCGTGCCCGGTCACCCGGCGCCCGCAACGCCGCGACCAGCTCGCCGCTCAGACCCGGCACGTCGTCCACCGGCACCGCGATCGCGAGAAGTGCGCGGCTGAAGAAGTTCCGCGCGGCGGCGGCGAGGGCGATGTCCACGATCTGCCGGTCGGTGAAGCCGACGTCCCGCAGGCGCTGCGAGTCCGCATCGGACATGGACGCGGCATCCGTCGACAGCCTCTCCGCGAAGGCGAGCACGGCGACATCCGTCTCCGAGAGTCCCGCCGTCGTGTAGTCCTCGGCGAGCTGCGCAAGCTGACGCTCGTCGAAGAGCTCGGCACGCAGGCTCTTCCGGCCGTGCGCGAGCAGACAGTGATCCGAGCCGATCGCGCGCGCCGCGCCCAGGGTCGCGAGCTCGTACGTGCGGAGGCCGATCGAGGGGACGACCGCCCTCACCAGAGCCTCGAACGCCTCGTGCGCCTCGGGGTTGACCGCCATGGCACGCGTGTACCCGAACACCATGCCGTCGCCGCTCAGGTCTTTGCCGTAGATCTCGGCCGCGTGGCCCGTCACGTCGTCGGGGTCAGGAGTGGTGATGATCATGGTGCCGGCCTTCCCGTCGGATCGGGCGCAACCAGGATGGCGGATGCCCCACCCCTTGTCGAGGGGTGGGGCATCCGCCTGATACCGGGTCGAGGCCGGGGCTCAGTGGCCGACCGGGGCACCCATCGGCTGATCCGCGGGCTTGCGGATGAGGAAGGCGCCCACGAGGAGCGGCAGCGACAGGATCGCCGCCGTGAGGAAGGCGGCATGCGTTCCCGCCGCACCCGCCGCGACCTCACTCGCTCCCGAACCGGACGCCGCGGCGCTGGCGGCGGCCATGACGCCGAACATCAGCGCGATGCCGGCGGCGCCGGCGACCTGCTGCACCGTTCCGACCACGGCCGAGCCGTAGGAGTAGAACTTCGGCTGGAGCGAACCCAGCGATGCCGTGAACAACGGGGTGAACGACAGCGCAAGACCCACCGACAGGACCGTCTGCGCGACAGCGACGAGCCACACCGGCGTCGCATCGGAGAACGTGGTGTAAGACCACAGCATGGCGCTGGTGATGACGGCGCCGGGCACCAGCAGCACCGTCGTGCCCCACCGGTCGTAGATGCGGCCGATGAAGGGACCCGCAAGGCCCATCGCGAGCGCGCCGGGGAGCACCACCAGGCCGGTGGTGAGCGGGTCGACGAGGAGCACGTCCTGCAGGTACAGCGGAACCACGGTGATCGCCCCGAAGAAGGCCATCGACATGATCGCCATCTGCGCGATCGACAGCGAGAAGTTGGCGCTGCGGAAGACGCGGAGGTCGAGCAGGGCGTCGTCCTTGCGCTGCAGCGCGACCTGCCGCCAGCCGAAGAGGCCGAGCGCGACGATGCCGACCGCCAGCGCCACGATCAGGGTCGTGGTCGACGCGGTGGCGGCGGCCGCGGCATCCGCTCCGCCACCGTGCCCGCCGGCGCCCAGCTGGCTGAGACCGAACACCAGTCCACCGAAGCCGAGGGCCGAGAGGATCACCGACAGCACGTCGATGGGCGCGTGGGTCGTCTCGCCGAGGTTGTGGATCCAGCGGGCGCCGACGATGAGCGCCACGACGGCGATGGGCAGGACGATCCCGAAGATCCAGCGCCACTCGAAGTTGTTGAGGATGGCGCCGGCGAGGGTCGGGCCGATCGCCGGGGCGAGCGACATCACTATGCTGACGCGGCCCATCATGCGGCCGCGGATCGCCGGGGGGACGACCGTCATGAGCGTCGTCATGAGGAGCGGCATCATGATCGCCGTGCCGGACGCCTGCACCACCCGCGCGGCGAGGAGCATCGGGAACCCGGGGGAGAGGAACGCCAGAAGCGTGCCGAGCGAGAACAGCCCCATCGCGGCGACGAACATCGTGCGCGTCGTGAAGCGGCGCAGCAGGAAGCCCGTGATCGGGATGATGACGGCCATGGTCAACATGAACGCGGTCGTCAGCCACTGTGCGGCGAGCGCCGTGATCCCGAGGTCGGTGATGAGATGCGGGATCGCGACGCCCATCGTCGTCTCGTTGAGGATCGCGACGAAGGCGGCGGCGAGGAGCAGCCAGATGACGCGGCTCTCCTCCGGGCGGAGCCGGGGAGCGTCCGCCGCGGCGGGTGCGGGTATGCTGCCGGTTCCGGGGGTCGTTTCGATGGCGGCCATGGGTCGTCTCCTCGAGGGCTCGGAAGGTCAGCGAAGGGCCACCCGAGGATGGCAAGCTACCAACTTAACCACAGCCGCCGACATCGCATTCCCGATCCGGAGGACGATGTCGGCGGACGACCCGGGGGTCAGCGCGTCGGTGCTGCGCCGTCTTCCCACTTCTCCGACCCGATGGCGTCCGTGGGCCGGGGCGTCGGCTCGCGCTCCTCGATGTCCTTGGGCATCGGGTTCACGACCTCCTCGTGCGGGATCGCCTTGAGCGCGTCGATCTCCTCGCGCAGCTCGGCGAGGTCGCTGCCGTCGTGTTCGGGGGCATCGGGAGTCGAGGTCATGCGACGAGCCTAGCGTCGGCGGGGCGAATTAGGCTGGCCGGGTGAGCATGCGCGGCGGGGGAGGCGGGGGAGGACACCCCGGCTTCCGTCCGATCGACACCGAGGCGCAGCGACGCGCGAACGCCGAGGCGCCCCGCATCCCGCAGCTGGGGCGCCGCGTCGTCGCCCTGTTCCGCCCCTACACCTGGCCCATGGTCGTCACCGGCGTGCTCGTGGTGGTGGGTGCGGGCATCGCCGTCATCCCGCCGCTGCTCGTGGAGCGCGTGTTCGACGACGCGCTCTTCCCGTCCGACGGCTCCGGTCCCGACCTGGATCTGCTCTGGAAGCTCGTCCTCGGCATGATCGCCCTCTTCCTGCTGTCGGCGGCGGTCGGCGTGGTGCAGACGTGGTTCACCTCCACGGTGGGCAACCGCGTGACCGGCGACCTGCGCACCCGGCTGTTCGACCACTTGCAGTCCATGGAGCTCGGCTTCTTCACGCGCACGAAGACCGGCGTCATCCAGTCGCGGCTGCAGAACGACGTCGGCGGCGTCTCGGGCGTCCTCACGAACACCGTCACCAGCATCCTGGGCAACGCCGTCACCGTCATCGCCTCGCTCGTGGCCATGATCCTCATCGACTGGCGGCTCACCATCATCGCGGTGGTGCTGATGCCCTTCCTCGTGCTCGTGCAGCGGCGGGTCGGCCAGGTGCGCGCCCGCATCGCCGGCGAGACGCAGGAGTCGCTCTCGGAGCTCACCGCCATCACGCAGGAGACCCTGAGCGTCTCGGGCATCCTGCTGTCGAAGTCGTTCAACCGCCAGCGCACCGAAGCCGCGCGCTACGCCGATGAGAACCGCAACCAGGTGCGCCTGCAGGTGCGCCGGGCCATGAGCGGGCAGGGATTCTTCGCCGTCGTCCAGGTGCTGATGGCGAGCGTGCCGGCGGTGATCTACCTCGTGTCGGGCTACCTCATCACCGGGAGCGCCGACGTCATCACCGCCGGCACCATCGTGGCCTTCACCACCGTGCAGGCGCGGCTCCTCATGCCGCTCATGGGGCTCATGCGGGTGTCGCTCGACCTGCAGACCTCGGCGGCGCTCTTCGCGCGCATCTTCGAGTACCTCGATCTCGTGCCCGCGATCCGGGACGCGCCCGCCGCGATCGACGTCGCCGACGCGCCGGGGCCGCTCGGGCGGATCGAGTTCCGCGATGTCGTCTTCCGGTACCCCGACTCCGCCGCCGACGCCCGTGCGACCCTGCAGGGCGTGTCGTTCGTCGCCGAGCCCGGTCAGCACGTGGCGTTCGTCGGACCCTCCGGCGCCGGCAAGACGACGGTGCTGTACCTCACCCCGCGCCTGTACGAGGCATCCGGCGGGTCGGTGCTCTTCGCGGGGGAGGACGTGCGGCGTCTCAGCCAGGAGTCGATCATCGACCACGTCGGCATCGTGTCGCAGGAGACGTACCTCTTCCACGCGTCGATCCGCGACAACCTCCGCTACGCGAAACCGGACGCGACGGATGCCGACCTCGAGGCCGCGTGCCGCGCGGCCAACATCCACCACGTGATCGCGGGGTTCGAGCAGGGCTACGAGACGGTCGTCGGCGAACGCGGGTACCGCCTGTCCGGCGGAGAGAAGCAGCGCATCGCGATCGCGCGCGTGCTGCTTAAGGATCCGCCCGTGCTGCTGCTCGACGAGGCGACCTCCGCGCTCGACACCGTGTCGGAGCGGGTGGTGCAGGAGGCGCTGGATGCCGCCGCGCGCGGCCGCACCACGCTGACGATCGCGCACCGGCTGTCGACGGTGATCGCCGCCGACGTCATCCACGTGGTGGAGGCGGGGCGCATCGTCGAGTCGGGCACGCACTCGGAGCTGCTGGCTGCCGGCGGCCTCTACGCCGAACTCGCCGCGCAGCAGCTGGCGACCACGCGCATCCTCGAGGCCGAAGAGGCGGAGCCGCCCGCCGATCACCGCGATCGCCGGGCCGACAGTGCGCCCGACGTGCCGATCGTCCCCGCCGACGAGGTGCTCGCCGCCGGACGCCGGGGCTCCACCGCAGCGTCCGCGGAGTGATGCGCATCGGACCGGCGGGCTCGAGTCGTCAGCGGCCGGCGGTCACCACAGGCGTGCGGCCGCGAGCGCGGTCGCGGCCGGCGGGGGCAGGGGGAGTCCGTCCACGCGCGACCAGAGCGTCCGCACGAACGCGCCGAGCTCGCGCCGGTAGGCCTCGTCGGGGTGGTCACGGGCCAGTTCGACCAGGGGCGGAAGGTCCATCGCGAGGATGAGGCGGACGCGGGATGCCGCAGCCCGCACCTGGCCGGCCGCGTCGAGCACCTCGATCCCGCCGGCGAGCGCCTCGAGATAGTCGCGCAGCACGGGCAGCTCGCCCTTGTGCTGCGTGATCGACGAGCCGTCGGCGCGCTCGCGCCACTCCACGACCACGTCGGGGATGACGTCGAAGGCGCGGGCGCGCGTGTACATCTGCTGCGCCACGATCTGGTCCTCGTAGGCCTTGCCCACGGGGAACCTCAGTCCGGTGCGCTGCCACAGGTCGGTGCGGCTCACCTTCGACCACGCGACGATGTTGCCGGACGCGTCGGGATGCTCGTCGAGCGTCGTGCCCACCCGCGCGGGCGCGGTGGCAGCGGCCACCCAGGGCTGCACGCTCCCCGCCTCGTAGCCGCCGGCGGTGTCGGGGCGCAGCCGGACGTATGCGCCGACGGCGAAGTCGCTGCCGCTGGCCGACACGGTTCCGAGCAGTCGGTCGAGGGCATGGGGGGTCAGCCGGTCGTCGGCGTCGAGGAACCCGAGGAACGGCGTGCGCACGAGATCGAGCGCCGTGTTGCGAGCGGCGCCGAGTCCGCGCTGGGAGGAGTGGTGCACGACCCGGAATCGCTCGTCGGCCGCCGCGGCGGCCGCGAACAGCCGACCGGTGTCGTCCGTGGACGCATCGTCGACCAGCACGGCCGTCCAGTCACGGCGGGTCTGCGCGCGCAGGGAGTCCAGCGCCTCGACGGCGTATGCGGCCACGTCGTAGCCCGGGACGATGACGGTCACGGCGGGGGTCACCGTCCGATCCTAGGGGCGGATCGTCGCCCCGGCGCGCGGGGGTGCGCGTCAGCGACCGGGGTCGGCGACGGCGGCCACGGACGCCTCGACCGCGTCGGCGACGGCATCCAGCGGCGCGTTCAGCCAGCGCGGGAAGGTGAAGCGCACGGCGGTCTGTGCGATCTCGGAGGGGATCCCCATCGCGACGAGCACATGCGACGGCTCATCGCTGCCGGCGGCGCACGCCGAGCCGCTGGATGACACGACGCCGCGGCGCTCGAGCTCGAGCAGCACCGCCTCGCCGCTCGTCCCCGCGAACGTGAAGCTCGCCGTTCCCGGCAGGCGGTGCACCGGATCGCCGGTGAGTCGCGCGGCCGGGACGCGCTCGAGCACGCGTGCGATGAAGCGGTCGCGGAGTGCACTGACGCGGACGGATGCCTCCACCCGCTCGGCCTCGGCCAGCTCCAGCGCCGTCGCGAAGCCGACGGCACCGGCGACGTCCTCGGTGCCGCTGCGGCGTCCCCGTTCCTGCCCGCCCCCGTGCAGCAGCGGCTCGAGCGGGATGCGCCCGCGTACGCCGAGCACGCCGATGCCCTTAGGCGTGCCCAGCTTGTGCCCGGCGAGCGAGATCGCGTCGTAGCCGAGCTCTTCCGCCGACAGCGGAAGCCAGCCGGCCGCCTGCACGGCGTCGAGGTGCAGCGGCACGCGCTGTTCGCGCAACGCGGCGGTGATGGCCGCGACGTCCTGCACCGTGCCGACCTCGTTGTTGGCGTAGCCGATGCTCACCAGCGCGGTGTCGTCGCGCAGCGCGGCGGTCACGGCATCCGTCGACACGCGCCCGTGCTCGTCGACCGGCACGTGCGTCGCGGCGAAGCCGTGCACCCGCTCGAGGAACTCCACCGACTCGAGCACCGCCTCGTGCTCGATCGGGGTGGTGACCACGTGCGCGTGCCGGTCTGCGCGCCGCTGCGCCGCGGCGATCGCGATGCCCTTGATGGCCAGGTTGTCGGCCTCGGTGCCGCCCGACGTGAACACGATGTCGCCGGTGCGCAGACCCAGCACGCGTGCCACGCGAGCGCGCGCGTCGGCGAGGCCCTCGGCGGCGGCCTCGCCGACCGAGTGATGGCTCGAGGCATTGCCGTACCAGCGCGTGAGGTACGGCATCATCGCCTCGAGCACTTCGGGGCGCACCGGTGTGGTCGCGGCGTTGTCGAGGTACAGCATGCTCACGGGTGGCTCCTCGGGGTCAGGCGACGTCGATGCGGACGTCCAGGCCCAGGTCCAGTGCGCGCGCCGAGTGCGTGAGGGCGCCGACCGAGATGACGTCGACGCCGGTCTCGGCGATGGCACGGACCGTCTCGAGCGACACCCCGCCCGAGGCCTCCACGGTCGCTCGTCCGCCGACCTGGGCGACGCCGGCGCGGAGCTCGTCGAGGGAGAAGTTGTCGAGCATGATCGTGCCGATCCCGGCCGCGAGGACGGGCTCGATCTGGTCGATGCGGTCGACCTCCACCTCGATGTGCGCCGTGTGCGGCAGCAGGTCCTTCGCGGCCAGGAGCGCGGCCGTGGGCGAGACGCCCTTCTGCGCGAGGACGGCCAGGTGGTTGTCCTTGGCCATGACGGCATCCGACAGCGAGTGCCGGTGGTTGCGGCCGCCGCCGTCGCGGACGGCCTTGCGCTCGAACGCGCGCAGCCCGGGGGTCGTCTTGCGCGTGTCGGCGATGCGCGCGCCGGTGTGCGCCACCTCGGCGACATAGGCGCCCGTGAGCGTGGCGATGCCCGACATGCGCTGGACGAAGTTCAGGCCGATGCGCTCCGCGGTGAGCACCCCGCGGGCGGGGCCGGTGACGACCGCGAGCACCGCGCCGGGCTCGAACCACTCGCCGTCTTCGACGACGAGCTGCACGTCGATCGTCGGGTCGGTGAGCCGGAAGGCTGCGGCGAAGACCTCGCCGCCCGAGAAGACCCCGCGTTCGCGGGCGACCAGGTCGGCACGCGCGACCGCGTTCTCGGGGATGAGCGCCTCGCTCGTGAGGTCGCCCCAGGGCGCATCCTCCTCGAGGGCGGCGGCGACGGTGCGGTCGATGACGGCTCGGGTCAGCATGCGAGTGCCTCCTTCGAGAGCTCGGTCTCGGCGGAACTCCACGGATCCGGTGCAGACGTCGCCGGATCTGCTGACGCGGTGGTCAAGGCATCCGGATTCCGTGGAGTTCGGCCGGCGCCGTCGTCGGAGCGGAAATGCGCGCCGACCGACGCGCGGCGCGCCCGCGCCGCGGCGACGAGGTGGGCGCCGACGAGCAGCAGGTTCTCGTCCTCGTAGTCGTGCTCGGTGGCAGGAGTCCGCTGCTGCGCACGCCAGGCCGCGATGACCGCGGCCGCGTGCGCGAGCCCGGCATCGTCGCGCACCAGTCCGGCGTGCTCCCACAGCAGCTCCTGCAGCGCCTCCCGCGTGAACTCCGGCGCGACGACGCCAGGATCCCCGTGCCCCGCGGTCACAGATGGCGAAACCGTCGCCTCCCCGGCCGCGCTTCGGGCCTGCGGAACAGCGTGACCCGCCGCCTCCGCCGTCGCGAGGTGCGGATCGCCGTGGGGGGAGATCGCGCTTCGCGACCCTGGAGCGGAGGGGACGGAGGGCCAGGATCCGGATGCCGCATCCGCCGCGATCGCGTCGCCCGCACGGGCTCCGAACACCGCGCCCTCGAGCAGCGAGTTCGACGCGAGGCGATTGGCGCCGTGCACGCCGGTGCGGGCGACCTCGCCCACCGCGTAGAGGCCGGGAAGCGTGGTGCGGCCGCACAGATCGGTCGCGACCCCGCCCATGAGGTAGTGCGCGGCCGGTGTCACCGGAATGGGCTCTCGCGCCCAATCGAGGCCGCGATCGCGCACCGCGCGGTCGATGGTGGGGAACCGCCGCGCGAGGAACGCGGCGCGCTCGCGGACGTCGGCGGAGTGGATGCCGGTCGCGTCGAGGTGCACCGGCCGACCGCCCTGTGACTCCATCTGCTGCGCGATCGCGCGGGCGACGATGTCGCGCGGCGCGAGCTCGCCGTCCGGGTGCGCATCGAACGCGAATCGGCGGCCGTGCTCGTCCACGAGAGTCGCGCCTTCGCCGCGCACCGCCTCCGACACCAGGAACGCCTCGCCCACGGCGAGGACCGTCGGATGGAACTGGAAGAACTCGAGATCGGCGACCTCGGCACCGGACCGGATCGCGGCGGCGATGCCGTCGCCGGTCGCCACGGTCGGATTGGTCGAGTGCGCGTACAGCTCGCCCGCGCCGCCGGTCGCGAGCACGACCGCGTCGGCCCGGAGGATCACGCGGCGGCCGGGTTCGGCATCCGCTTCTCCCACGAGCAGCTCCACACCGCGTACGCGCTCGCCCGCCACGTCGAGGTTCAGGAGGAAGGCGTGCTCGATGACCTCCACGTCGCTCGCGCGCAGCCGCGCGACGAGGGCCTTCTCGATCGCGGTGCCCGTGGCGTCGCCGCCGGCGTGCAGGATGCGCGGATAGGAGTGCGCCGCCTCGAGCCCCTTCACGAAGCCGCCCGCGGCGTCGCGGTCGAAGGCGACGCCGAGCTCGATGAGCTCGCGGATGCGGGCGGGGCCCTCCTCGGCGAGCACGCGCACCGCGTCGGGGTCGCTCAGACCCGCGCCCGCGACGAGGGTGTCGTGGATGTGGTCGTCGATGCGGTCGTCGCCGAACATGACCCCGGCGATGCCGCCCTGCGCGTAGCGCGTGTTGGCGTGCTCCAGCACGTCCTTCGTCACGAGCGTGACGCGGCAGCCCCGCTCGACCGCGTGCAGGGCGACGGTGAGACCCGCGATGCCCGAGCCGACGACCACCGCGTGCACCGGCGTCACCCCGCCGCGCGCGCGAACGGTCATGACGCGTTCTCCCACGCGGCCGCCGGCGCTGCCGGAGGCTTGGCGGCGAGCATGCGCTCGAGCGCAAGCCGGGCGGGGTCGGCGACGTCGCGCGGGACCGTGATGCGGTTGCGCACCTCGCCGTCGACGAGCCCCTCGAGCACCCATGCGAGGTAGCCGGGGTGGATGCGGTACATCGTCGAGCAGGGGCACACCACCGGATCGAGGCAGAAGATCGTGTGCTGCGGGTGCTCGGCGGCCAGGCGCTGCACCAGGTTGACCTCGGTGCCGATCGCGAACGTCGTCGGCTCGGTCGCCGCTTCGATCGCCTTGCGGATGTAGTCGGTGGAGCCCGCCTCGTCGGCGGCGTCGACGACCTCCATCGGGCACTCCGGGTGCACGATCACGCGCACCCCGGGGTGCTCGGCGCGCGCCTGGTCGATCTGGGCGACCGAGAAGCGGCGATGCACGGAGCAGAAGCCGTGCCACAGGATGACGCGGGCGTCGGTCAGGGCCTCCTCCGACGAGCCGCCCAGGGGACGGCGCGGATTCCACATCGGCATCTGCTCGAGCGGCACGCCCATCGCCTTGGCCGTGTTGCGGCCGAGGTGCTGGTCGGGGAAGAACAGCACCCGGCGGCCCCGCGCGAACGCCCATTCCAGCACGGTGCGCGCGTTGGACGACGTGCACACGATGCCGCCGTGCCGGCCCACGAAGCCCTTGATGGCGGCCGAGGAGTTCATGTACGTGACCGGGATGACCGGCACGAGGCCGTCCTCGTCGACGGCGTCCATGTCGCCGTAGACGTCGGCCAGCTGCTCCCAGCACTCCTCGACCTGGTCGATGTCGGCCATGTCGGCCATCGAGCAGCCGGCCGCGAGGTTGGGGAGGATCACGGCCTGCTCGGGGCGCGACAGCAGATCGGCGGTCTCGGCCATGAAGTGCACGCCGCAGAACACGATGGCCTCGGCATCCGGGTGCTCGAGGGCGGCGTTCGCGAGCTGGAACGAGTCGCCCACGTAGTCGGCGTGCACCACCACCTCTTCGCGCTGGTAGAAGTGCCCGAGCACCACGACGCGCTCGCCGAGGGTCGCCTTGGCCGCGCGGATGCGCGCGTCGAGCTCGGCCTCGGACGCCTCGCGGTACTCCCGCGGCAGCTCGCCCTGGCGCGGCGACCCCGTGGGGATCACGTCGCCCATCGACGAGCCCGGGCCGTAGCCGGGACGCGTGTCGAAGTCCCACGGGCCGGCGGCCAGATCGGTGTTGCATGTCTCGCCCGTCGTCGCGCCGGCGACGATCGCCTGGATGGCGTGGTCGACGGACGCATCGAGGTCGGGCCGGGGCTGAAGGGTGATGTTCACGGCGGACATGGCGTGTGCTTTCGTTCGGGCGGATCAGTCGCGGTCGCCGAGCGGGCCGCGATCGGCGAGCTCGACGTCCTGGTTGTAGCGGTACAGCCGCGCGGGGCGGTGGCTGCCGGTGCGGAAGCGGTCGGTCGGGATGAGGGTTCCGGAGTTCTCGACCTGGCGGCGGAAGTTCGCGGGGTCCAGGCGGCGCCCGAGGATGGCCTCGTACACCTCGCGCAGCTCGGCGAGGGTGAACTCGTCGGCGAGCAGGCCGTGCGCGATGCGGCTGTAGCCCACCTTGTTGCGCAGCCGCCACAGCGCGTAGTCGACGATCTCGTTGTGGTCGAAGGCGAGCCGCGGGAGGGTGGCGGCGTCGAACCACTGGACGTTCTCGCGCTGGTCGGCGCTGTCGAGCTCGGTCGAGACGTCGTCGGCGCGCAGCAGCGCCCAGTAGACGATCGACACGACGCGCGTGGGGGAGCGGTCGACGGCTCCGAACGCGTACAGCTGCTCGAGATAGCTCGGTGCCAGCCCGGTCGTCTCGGAGAGGGTGCGGGATGCCGCGGCCACCAGGCTCTCGCTGACATCCAGCCATCCGCCCGGGAGGGCCCACTGGCCTTCGTGGGGATCGCGCGTGCGCCGCACCAGAGGGAGCGCGACCCGGACGTCATCGGAGCCGGGGAGGCGCCGGAGCGTGAAGATCACCGTCGAAACGGCGACGCGCGTGGGATCGCCCTCCGTCGACGGGGGACGGGGCCTCAGGGTGGTTGGCGGTGTTCTGGTCATGGTGACTCTAACTCTCGCTCCGATCATAGTGTCATGATGACCAGAAGCCAAACGCACGTCGTCATGTTCCACGGCGACGCGGTGTCGGGGCCGTCTCCCAGGCTCGGTGCGTAGCCTGTCCTGACGCGCCGGAGAGGGACGGAGGGGCGATGATCGTCGTCGACGTGATCGTCGTGCTCCTTCTCGTCGGTGCTCTCGTCGCCGGCATCCAGCGCGGGTTCTTCGCCAGCATCGGCACCCTCGCCGGGCTCGCCGCGGGCGCGGTGGCCGCGTTCTGGCTCACCCCGCTGGTGAGCGCGTGGGTCCCGTCCCCGGTCTGGCGCGGCCCGGCCGTGCTCCTCACCGCGATCGGCCTCGTGTTCGGCGGCGCCGCGCTGGGCGCCGCGATCGGCGGCGCGCTGCGCTCCGGAGCCGACCGGCTGAAGCTCCGCGGTCTCGAGCGCTTCCTGGGCGGCATCGCGTCGGTGGTCGCCGCGATCCTCGCGCTGGCGCTGGTCACCCCCGCGATCGCCGTGGCCGGCATCCCCGTGATCTCCTCGGCCGTGGCTTCATCGTCGCTGCTGCGCGGGATCGAGGCCGCCACGCCCGATCCGGTCGCGGCCGCGCTCGCCGAGCTGCGGGGAGCGGTGCTCGACGACGGCCTGCCCGGTCTCGGGGTGCTGCTCGGGCCCGGTACGGCCGAGCCCGCGCCCCCGGTGGCCCTGGACGATCCCGACCTGCAGCGGGCTGCGGCATCCGTCGCCCGCGTCTCGGGCAACGCGTACGCCTGCGGCCGCGGATCGTCGGGCACCGGATTCGTCATCGCGGAGGACCGCGTCGTGACCAACGCGCACGTGGTGGCGGGCGTCGACACGCCCATCGTCGAGCTTCCCGGCGTGGCGGCGCGCGAGGGGCGCATCGTGTACTTCGACCCGGTCGACGACCTCGCCGTGATCGCCGTCGACGACCTCGGCGCGGCCGCCCTGCCCGTCTCGCCGACGCTGGCGGCCGGTGAGGCGGCGGTGGTGCAGGGCTACCCCTACGGCGGCCCGTTCACGATGGTCTCGGCCGGCGTGACGTCGGTGGGCACCGCGACGGTGCCCGACGTCTACGACGACTCGTGGAACCCGCGCGAGATCTATGCGCTCCAGGCGACCGTGCGGCCGGGTAACTCCGGAGGACCGCTGCTCACCGGCGACGGCGAGGTCGCGGGCGTCGTCTTCGCCCGCGCCGAGGACGACGAGAACCTGGGCTACGCGATGACCATGGCCGAGCTCACGCCGGTGGCCGAGCGCGCACCGTCGCTCGGCGACACCGTGTCGTCGGGGGCATGCGTCGCCTGAGCGGCACGCCGGGTATGCTGGCTCCGCAAGTCAATACGGCCCATCACCCGGGCGGGAGAGCCTCGGCAGCGTCATAGCCGGGCACCGAAGGAGCAAGCCTCCCCGCCAATCTCTCAGGTACGCGTACCGTCCGGGCAGGCCGACTCTGGAGAGTGACGTTCGCGTCCGCCGAAGGAGAAAGCCGGATGCCGCATCCGGCGAAGCTCTCAGGCCCATGACAGAGGGGGAGTTCACAGGCGCCGATCGGCGTCTGCCCGTCCGCGACCGGGAGAACTCATGACAGAACTCCGCACGACTGCTCTGCACGACCGCCACGAGGCGCTCGGCGCCTCCTTCACCGACTTCGGCGGCTGGCTCATGCCGGTGCGCTATACCTCGGATCTCGCCGAGCACCACGCGGTGCGCACGGCGGCGGGACTCTTCGACATCTCGCACATGGCCGAGTTCCGGGTGACCGGCGCGCAGGCCGCCGCGTTCCTCGACTACGCGCTCGCCGGCGCCATCTCGCCGATGAAGAGCGGCAAGGCGAAGTACTCGCTGGTGCTCGCCGAGTCGGGCGGCATCGTCGACGACGTGATCGTCTACCGCCTCGCCGAGGACCGCTTCCTCGTGATCGCGAACGCCGGGAACCGGGATGCCGTCGCCACGGCGCTCGCCGCGCGCGTGGGCGCCTTCGACGTCGAGGTCGAGGATCAGACCGACGAGCTCGCG
Organism: Microbacterium sp. M3; assembly: GCF_033548675.1. Lineage (NCBI taxonomy): Bacteria > Bacillati > Actinomycetota > Actinomycetes > Micrococcales > Microbacteriaceae > Microbacterium > Microbacterium sp. M3. The sequence continues at coordinate 24,343 of NZ_JAWTZT010000001.1, read as the reverse complement.
CTGATCGCGGTGCAGGGACCGGTCGCGCGCGCGGTGGTGGAGGCGACGGCCGGCATCGCGGACGTCGAACCGTCGTTCGCCGACCTCGGGTACTACGCCTGGTCGGAGGGCACGTTCCAGGGAGAACCCCTCTTCGTCGCGCGCACCGGGTACACCGGGGAGGACGGCTTCGAGCTGCTCGTGCCGAACGCCTCCGCTCCCGCGCTGTGGGACGCGCTGCTGGCCGCGGGGGAGCCGCTGGGCCTCGTGGCGGCGGGGCTCGCCGCTCGCGACACGCTGCGCCTGGAGGCCGGGATGCCGCTCTACGGTCACGAGCTGTCGCTCGACGTCGTGCCGGCGCAGGCGGGGCTCGGCCGCGTGGTCGCGACGGGCAAGGAGGACTTCGTCGGCAAGGACGGCCTCGCCGGCTCCGCCCCCGACGCCCCCGTGCTGGTCGGCCTCGCCTCGGAAGGGCGCCGCGCCGGTCGCGCCGGCTACGCCGTCTTCGACGGCGCTGACGCCGAGGCGCCGGTCGGAGAGGTCACGAGCGGTGCGCTCAGCCCGACGCTCGGGCATCCTGTCGCCATGGCGTTCGTCTCGCCCGCCGCCGCCGAGCCCGGCACGCAGCTCTTCATCGATGTCCGGGGGACCCGCATCCCGGCGACCGTCACCGCCCTGCCCTTCTACCGGAGGAACTCATGACCGATCTCACCGCCCTCAAGTACACCGCCGAGCACGAGTGGGTCGCCCTGGACGGCGACACCGCGACCGTCGGCATCACCGCGTACGCCGCCGACAAGCTCGGCGACGTGGTCTTCGTCGAGCTGCCGGCCGTGGGCAGCTCGGTGACCGCCGCCACCGTGGTCGGCGAGATCGAGTCGACCAAGTCGGTCGGCGAGCTCTACGCGCCGCTGACCGGCGAGGTCGTGGCCGTCAACGACGCGGTCGTCGACGACCCGTCGCTCGTCAACGCCGACCCCTTCGGCGCGGGCTGGCTGGTGAAGATCACGGTCGACCCGGCCGCGGTCGAGAGGCTGCTCGATCGCGACGCCTACATCTCGCTCACGGGCGGCGCCGAATGACGGGTCTGTTCGCCGAGCGCCACATCGGGACGGATGCCGCAGCCCAGCGCACGATGCTCCAGGCCCTGGGCTACGACAGCGTCGACGCCCTCGTCGAGGCGGCGGTCCCGGCATCCATCCATGCCCAGCCGCGCGCCACGAGCGACATCCCGCCCGCGGCGACCGAGGCCGAGGCGCTCGCCGAGCTGCGCGTGCTCGCGTCGCAGAACCGCACGGCTCGTCCCATGATCGGCCTCGGCTACTACGACACGCTCACCCCTTCGGTGATCGCGCGGAACGTTCTCGAGAACCCCTCGTGGTACACGGCCTACACGCCGTACCAGCCCGAGATCTCGCAGGGACGTCTCGAGGCCCTCATCAACTTCCAGACCATGGTCACCGACCTGACCGGGCTCGCCACGGCGAACGCGTCGATGCTCGACGAGTCGACCGCCGCGGTCGAGGGCATGCTCGTCGCCCGCCGCGGCTCGAAGTCCGCGTCGAACGTGTTCGTGGTCGACGCCGACGCCCTGCCGCAGACGAAGGCGCTGCTCGCCCACCGCGCGGCGGCGGTCGGCATCGAGCTGCTCGAGCTCGACCTCGCCCACGGTGCCACGCTCCCCGATGAGCTGTTCGGCGTGCTCGTGCAGTACCCGGGCGCCTCGGGCAACGTGTGGGATCCGTCCGGCGTCGTGGACGCCGCGCACATCGCAGGCGGCCTCGTGGTCGCGGCCGCCGACATCCTCGCGCTCACGCTGCTGCGCTCGCCGGGCTCGTTCGGCGCCGACGTCGCCGTGGGCTCGACCCAGCGCTTCGGGGTGCCGCTCGGCTTCGGCGGCCCGCACGCCGGCTACATGGCGGTCCGCCAGGGGCTCGAGCGTCAGCTGCCGGGCCGCCTCGTCGGCGTCTCGCAGGACGCCGCCGGTCACCCCGCCTACCGCCTCGCGCTCCAGACGCGCGAGCAGCACATCCGCCGGGAGAAGGCGACCTCCAACATCTGCACGTCGCAGGTGCTGCTGGCTGTCATGGCGTCCATGTACGCGGTGTATCACGGCCCGGAGGGGCTTCGCGCGATCGCCACCGACGTGGCTCGCAAGGCCGAGGCTCTCGCCGAACGGCTGCGGTCGTATGGCCTCTCCCTGCGGTCGGACTCCTTCTTCGACACCATCCGCGTGGCCACGCCCGGCGCGTCGCGCCGCGTCATCGAGCGCGCCCGCGAGCGCGGCTACCAGCTGTTCTGGGCCGACGACGCGACGGTCGGCGTCTCGGTCGACGAGACGACGACCGCCGACGACCTCGCCGCCGTGGCCTGGGCCTTCGGCCTGCCCGAGGGCGAGTTCCTCGGTGCGGGTGAGCAGGGCGAGCGAGTGCTCTCCTTCGCGGATGCCGAAGCGCTCGCCGGCGTGCCCTCCGAGCTGCGCCGGGTCGAGGAGTTCCTCACCCACCCGGTGTTCAACACGCACCGCTCCGAGACGGCGATGATGCGCTACCTCAAGCAGCTGTCGGACCGCGACTACGCGCTGGATCGCGGCATGATCCCGCTCGGCTCGTGCACGATGAAGTTGAACGCCGCGACCGAGATGGCGGCGGTCTCGTGGCCGGAGTTCTCGCGCGTGCACCCGTTCGCGCCCGAGGCGGACGTGCACGGCTACCTCGCCCTGATCGAGCAGCTCGAGGTGTGGCTCGCGGAGGTCACGGGCTACGACGCGGTCTCGCTGCAGCCGAACGCCGGCTCGCAGGGCGAGCTCGCGGGGCTCATGGCGATCCGCGGTTACCACCGCGCGAACGGCGACCTCGAGCGCACCGTCTGCCTCATCCCGTCGTCGGCGCACGGCACGAACGCGGCCTCGGCCGTGCTCGCGGGCATGCGCGTCGTCGTCGTGGCGTGCGACGAGGCGGGCAACGTCGACCTCGACGACCTGCGCGCGAAGATCGCGGCCCACGCCGACGAACTGGCCGCGCTCATGATCACGTACCCGTCGACCCACGGCGTGTACGAGCACGACGTGCTCGACATCACCCAGGCCGTGCACGACGCCGGCGGACAGGTCTACGTCGACGGTGCCAACCTCAACGCGCTCCTGGGCTATGCGCGCTTCGGCGACCTGGGCGGCGACGTCTCGCACCTGAACCTGCACAAGACGTTCGCGATCCCGCACGGGGGCGGCGGCCCGGGCGTCGGACCCGTCGCGGCGAAGGCGCACCTGGCGCCGTACCTGCCGAGCCACCCGTTCTCGCAGCGGCGGGACCACGCCGGCGGCGTCTTCGACGGGGGACCCATCTCGGCCGCACCGCACGGGTCTGCCGGCATCCTTCCCATCTCCTGGGCGTATGTGCGCATGATGGGCGCGGAGGGCCTGCGGGCGGCGACCGCCGCGGCGGTGCTCGCCGCGAACTACATCGCGTACCGCCTGCGCGACCACTATCCGGTGCTCTACACCGGCGAGGGCGGGCTGGTCGCCCACGAGTGCATCCTCGACCTGCGACCGCTGCGCGAGGCGACCGGTGTGACGGTCGACGACGTCGCCAAGCGCCTGATCGACTACGGCTTCCACGCCCCGACGATGTCGTTCCCCGTCGCGGGCACGCTCATGGTCGAGCCGACCGAGTCGGAGGACCTCGCCGAGATCGAGCGGTTCATCGAGGCGATGATCGCGATCAAGGCCGAGGCCGACCGCGTGGCCGCGGGGGAGTGGCCCCAGGGCGACAACCCGCTGGTGAACGCCCCGCACACGGCGGAGTCGGTCGTCGCCGGCTCGTGGGATCACCCCTACACGCGCGAGACCGCGGTGTACCCGGTGCACGCGCTCGTGCGGACCAAGTACTGGCCGCCGGTCCGCCGCATCGACCAGGCCTACGGCGACCGCAACCTCGTGTGCGCCTGCCCGCCGATCGAGGCGTTCGCCTGAGCCTCGCGCCTCGCTGAGCAGAGGAGGGACGGATGCCGGTGGCCCCGGCATCCGTCCCTCCTCTCGTTCGTGCGGCCCGCGCCTGCGCGACGTTCTGCGCCCGTTCGCCTGCGGTGGCCGCCCGGCCGCCGTCCCGCCGGCCGCGGGCCGCGGGCCCGTCGCCCCGCCGTCCCGCCGTCCCGCCGTCCCGCCGTCCCGCGGCCCGCCCCGCCCCGCTCGAATCCGCGAGAGTACACCTGGTGGACGAGAGGTAGGGAACCAACCAACACCTCGGCGATCAGCTGTACTCTCGCGGTCTCAGCGGACCTGAGGCGGCGTGGGTGCGCCGACGAGGTGGTGCGAGCGAGGTCAGCGAGCGACGGAGCGAGTAGAGGCGTGCGGTCTGCTCGGGCGCGATCGCCCGAAGACCTGCGCCGGTGAGGATGTCTCGCAACGGGGTGATTGCGGTCACATCGCTCCACCCCCAATGAGCGACCGCGCGGAGGTGGGTTCGCAGCCTCCTGTCCCGGAGCGACTGGCGGCGCAGCACGTCACGAGGATCGCCGTATCGCCCGTCGAACTTGAGGTCGCCGTCGGCTTCGCCGCCGAGCCCGACCTGCTTCCAGACGAAGTCGCTGCGATCCTCCTTGCCGGAGGATCGGAAGACGACCTGGAGTTCGGGCGCGGGGAAGCCGAGCCACTCGATCACTGCGCGACTGACGGCTTCGATCGCCGTCTCGGACCGGGCGGACGCGCGAGCGAGCGGCCACCGTGCGAGGGCGCGACCGCGGCTGCTGACGCGGGCTTCGTTGATCAGCAGCAGGCGCTCGGCGGTCGACTCCGTTTCGATCCGCAGCGCAGCGTCTGCCATTGCCAGGCCGATCGCCGGGTGCCGTAGGCGGGCGAGATCCACTGCGGTGTCTTCCGGCGACGTCATGGCGAGACCGCCGAGCTCCACGATCGTCCTATCCTCACTCGAGCGATGCGCGCGGACACCCGCAATGAGCCGCGAGGCGCACCGTGCGGGCACCAGGATGTGAACATCGACGGGGTCGCCGAAGACCGGCATGCCCAGGAGCGCAGCAGCGGACTCCAGACAGAAGATCGCGTCCGGGTGGATGAGCGCCGCAGCGTGGACGCGTGCAAGATATCTGTCCCACGGCGGCAGTGACTTCCACGCGGGCGCGGAGGCATACACGCCATGGCGGACCTTGACCAGAACGCCCTTGGCTACGCTGCGTTCTGGGTGCGGCGTGTCGCTGTGGCGGAGCAAGGCCAGGGGACTCGGTCTTGCAGTTCGAGCGACAGTGACCAGCGGCATCCGTCCACCATCCTCGAGTCGCGCGCCCAGCGGACACGGGACAGCACTTTCTGTGGACCGCGCGCATCCTCCCGCCGTTGTGGAGGAACACGCGAGTTCTTCCGAACCCGCGTCTTGGCGCCTCCCCGCAGCACCTGGGTCGGCGAGAGTGCAGCTGGTGGACGAGAGGTAGGGAACCAACCAGCATCTGGGCGACCAGCTGTACTCTCGCCGGAGTGGCGGCGGCGGGGCGGGCCGGGTGGAGAGACGGATGCCGCGGGCCCGGGCATCCGGGACGGGTCAGGCCGACGGCGTGGGGGTCGGGGTCGGGGTCGGGGTGGGGACCGGGGCGAACACGCCGGGCCAGAGCGCCACCGCCAGCGGATAGCCGACGAAGGCCACGATGTCGAGGAGGGTATGGGCGATCACGAGCGGCATCACGCGGCCCCAGCGCCGGTAGCACCAGCCGAAGACGACGCCCATCACGAAGTTGCCGACGATCGCGCCGAAGCCCTGATACGCGTGATAGGCGGCGCGCAGCGCGGCGCTCGAGAGGATGATGGTCCAGTCGTTCCAGCCCAGGCGCCGCAGGCGGTCGAAGAGGTAGCCGATGAAGATGACCTCCTCGGTCAGCCCCGCGCGCAGCGCCGAGAGCACGAGCAGCGGCACCGTCCACCAGGCGGCGTCGAGCGGCGAGGCGACGACGGCCACCGTGATCCCGAGCGCGCGCCCCGCCGCATAGAGCGCGAGACCCGGCACGCCGATGACGGCGGCGAGCAGGATGCCTCGTCCGAGGTCGCCGCCGAACCGTGAGAAGTCGAGGCCGATGCGGCGCAGCGCATTGCTGCCGGGCTCCCACAGCAGGTAGACCACCAGCGCCACGAGCGACAGCGCGAAGAACACCGAGAGCAGCTGGTACGCGGCATCCCACAGCGCCTGCGTGTCACGCGACGGATTGACCTGCGTCTGCTGCTGGCCGAGGGGGACGGGAGCGAGAAGACGCCGCACGAGGGAGAGCACGGAATACAGCGCCGACTGCCCGACCGTTACCGCCAGGACGATCGAGATCTCCCACGTGAGTCGCCGCCGCTCGTAGCGATCGGCGGGCGCAAGAGTAGTGGATTCCCTACGGCCGAGGGGAGGGGTCCGGGGCGTCATCTTGTCAGATTGTCACACTTGTTCGCGGTTGAGTTAAGGGTGTGTAACGTTTTGGTCGATCGTTTTGACCATCTCATACACCGTGCTTATCGTTTTCTCATCCGCGCGCCCGTCCCCCCAGCGGACGGATGCGCATGACCCTGCACAGGAGGAACAGTGAGAATTAAGCGCATCTCGGCTGCGGTGGCACTCGCCGCTGCCGGCGCACTGGTGATCTCGGGGTGCGCCCCCGGCGGTGGTGCGGACGACAGCGCCGACGACTCCGGTCTCGTCGAAGGTTCGTCGATCACTGCGGCGTGGAACCAGGCGTTCTACTCGATGAACGGCAACTCGTCGTTCGGCAACGCGACCGCGAACAACAACATCAACTACTTGGTGCTCGACGGTTTCAACTACTACGACAACACCCCGAAGCTGGTGAAGAACGACTCGTTCGGCTCGTACGAGCTCGTCAGCGAGGACCCGCTGACGGTGAAGTACACCGTCGCCGAGGGCAAGAAGTGGTCGGACGGCACCGAGATCGACGCAGCCGACCTGATGCTGCACTGGGCCGCACTGTCGCGTGCCCTCGACACGCCTGACTTCGACCCGGCCGAGTACACCGACCCGGAGACCGGCGAGTTCACCGACGCGTTCCCCACCGACGTCGTCTACTTCGACTCCGGTGCCACCGAGGGCTCGCAGTTCGGCCTCGTCACGCAGACGCCGGAGATCGGCGACGACGGACGCTCGATCACGATGACCTACGACAGCCCGTACGTCGACTGGGAGGTCGCCTACGGCACGATGGGCGAGATCCTGCCCGCGCACATCATCGCGAAGAAGTCGCTCGGCATCGACGACAACGCCGAGGCCAAGCAGGCGGTCCTCGACGCCATCGAGAGCGACGACGCCGAGGCGCTCGCTTCCCTCTCGGCGTTCTGGAACAACGGCTTCAACTTCACCGAGATGCCGTCGGACCTCGAGCTCGTCACGGCGAGCGGCCCGTACATGATCAGCGACTTCGAGGCCGACCAGTTCGTCACGCTCACCGCGAACCCCGAGTACACGGGTGACAACACGCCGAACATCGAAGAGGTCACGATCCGCTTCATCCCCGACCCGCTCGCCGCAGTGCAGGCGCTCGAGAACGGTGAAGTCGACGTCATCCAGCCGCAGGCGACCGCCGACATCACCACGGCGCTCGAGGGCATCGAGGGCATCACGGTCGCGACCGGCGTCGGTGGCACCTACGAGCACGTCGACCTGCAGATGGCCAACGCGCGCAACCCCGAGAACATCTTCTCGAACCCGGACGTGCGTCAGGCGTTCATGATGACGATCCCGCGTCAGGAGATCCTCGACACCCTGATCAAGCCGATCATCGGTGACGACGCCATCCTGCGCGACTCGTACATCTTCGTCCCGGGCGCCGAGGGCTACGACGAGTCGGTCGCGAACAACGGCTCGGCCGAGTACGCCGAGGTCGACATCGAGGGTGCCAAGGCTCTCCTCGCCGGTGCCGGCATCAGCAACCCCGAGGTCTGCATCCTCTACGCGTCGAACAACCCGCGCCGTGTGAACGAGTTCGCGCTCATCCAGGCGTCGGCCAACCAGGCCGGCTTCAACGTCACCGACTGCGGTTCGACCGACTGGGGCGGGCTGCTCGGCACGCCGGGCGCCTACGACGCGTCGCTGTTCGGCTGGCAGTCGACCTCGCTCAGCGTGACCGACTGGACGGCGAACTTCGTCACCGGCGGCATCAACAACCTGAGCTTCTACTCGAACCCGCGCATCGACGAGATCTCGCAGGAGATCTCGGGCGAGTTCGACCCGGCTGCTCAGCAGGAGCTGATGATGGAAGCCGACAAGATCCTCTGGGAGGACTTCTTCGGCCCGACCATCTACCAGTTCCCCGAGGTCACCGCGATCAGCGACCGTGTGGAGGGCATCGACTCGTCGATCCTCGCTCCCACGATCTTCTGGAACACGTGGGACTGGGCTGTGACGGACGGCGGCTCGGAGGAGTGATCGTCGTACGGTAGTCGCCCGGGCTCCGGCCCGGATGATCACCGAGGTGGGGTGCAGGTCACCAAGGGGACCTGCACCCCACCGCGTTAGACTCCTCTCAGTGACGGATCTCGAGGCCGGCATCGTCGCCTGCCTCTTCTTCTGTGCTGATTGATCGATTGGCAGGCGGCCAGACCATGGCTTCATTCATCATTCGGCGATTGATCGCATCGATCTTCGTGCTCTTCGCCGCGACCTTCCTGATGTACATGCTCGTGTCCTTCTCGGGTGATCCCCTCCAGGACCTCCGTGAGAGCAGTGCACCCAACAAGGCCGAGCTCATCGAAGCTCGCACCAAGCTCCTCAACCTCGACGTCCCGCCGCCGCTGCGCTACTTCCTGTGGCTCGGCGCGCTGTTCCGCGGCGACTTCGGCGTCAGCATCCAGAACCAGTCCGTGAACGCACTGCTGGGCAACGCGATCACGGCCACCCTGACGCTCGTGACCACGGCGACCGTCGTCGCCATCGTCCTCGGCATCACAGTCGGCATCGTGTCGGCGCTGCGCCAGTACACCGGGTTCGACTACGGGGTGACGCTGCTGTCGTTCCTGTTCTTCTCGCTCCCCATCTTCTGGGTGGCCGTGCTCCTCAAGCAGTACGGCGCGATCCAGCTCAACAACTGGCTGGGCGACCCGGTCATCTCCGTCCCGGTGATCATCGGGCTGTCGGTGCTCGCCGGCCTGATCTGGATGTCGCTCATCGGCGGCAGATGGCGGCGACGCCTCATCGTCTTCGGCGTCTCCGCCGTGGCGACCGGCGCGGTCCTCGCCTTCCTCTCGGCCACCGAGTGGTTCGCCGACCCGAGCATCGGCATCGTGGTCTACGCCTTCCTCGCCGTCGGCGTGGCCGTCGGCGTGACGGCGATCTCGGCCGGCCTGCGCAACCGCAAGGCCCTGTACGCCTCGCTGATCGTCGCGGCGGTCGGCATCGCCCTGTACACGCCGATGATGAACTACATCCTCAACGGGATGACGATGTGGGTGTTCCTCCTGCTCGCCGTGGGCGCCGTCGTCGTCTCGGGCGCCATCGGCTGGTTCATGGGCGCGCCCGATCGGGCGCCGGTCGTCCGCACGACGGCGATCACCGGATTCCTCGTCGCGGCCTTCATCGCCCTCGACAAGTACATGTCGTACTGGCAGGCCTACGCGAACTCCAGCCGCGTCCGCGGCCGCCCGATCGCGACGGTGGGTTCTTCGACGCCCGGGCTCGGCGGCAACTTCTGGGTGCAGGGCATCGACCTCTTCACCCACCTCCTGCTGCCGACGATCGCCATCATCCTCATCTCGTTCGCCAGCTACACGCGCTACTCGCGCGCGAGCCTCCTCGAGGTGATGAACCAGGACTACATCCGCACGGCCCGCGCCAAGGGCCTCACGCAGCGCACCGTCGTCGTGCGCCACGCGTTCCGCAACGCGCTGATCCCGATCACGACGATCATCGCGTTCGACGTGGGCGCCATCATCGGCGGTGCGGTCGTGACTGAGACGGTGTTCGGCTGGACCGGCATGGGGCGTCTCTTCGTCGACGCGCTCGACGTGGGAGATCCCAACCCTGTGATGGCGTTCTTCGTCGTGACCGGCACCCTGGCCGTCCTGTTCAACCTGATCGCGGACCTCGTGTACGCCGCGCTCGACCCGAGAATCAAGGTGGGCTGACATGAGCACCACAACTGAGAACGAGATCGACTCCCGCGAGAGCGAAGCCAAGGCCGAGGTCTCCATCGAGCAGAAGGAGACCGAGGGCCTCAGCCAGGGGCAGATCGTCCGCCGGCGCTTCTTCCGCCACCGCGCCGCGCTCACCTCGATCATCGTCCTGGGACTGATCGTCATCCTCGCCTTCACCTCCGTGGGCGTGAACCTCTGGGGTCTGCGCATCCCGGGCTGGTGGCAGTACTCGTGGGACGAGATCCCGACGAAGATCAACAACGGCGTCCCGACCCTGAGCCTGTGGCCGCTGCAGTTCGGCGACCACCCCTTCGGGCAGGACGAGGTCGGCCGCGACATCTTCGCGGTCGTGATGCGCGGTACGCAGCAGTCGATCATGGTGATGGTCATCGCCGGTGTGGTCGCCACGATCATCGGCGTCGTCATCGGCGCGATCGCCGGCTACTACGGCAAGGTGACCGACTCGGTGCTGATGCGATTCACCGACATCATCATCACGATCCCGCTGATCGTCATCGGCTCGGTGCTCGGCAACATCTTCGGCAGCCTCGGTGCGGCCGTGCTCGGTGTCGTGATCGGCCTCTTCGCATGGACGACGATGGCGCGACTGGTGCGAGGAGAGTTCCTCACGCTGCGCGAACGCGAGTTCGTCGACGCCGCCCGGGTGTCGGGCGCGCGGGATCGCCGCATCATCTTCCGCCACATCCTGCCGAACTCCGTGGGCGTCATCGTCGTGAACGCGACGCTGCTCATGGCCGGAGCGATCCTCCTGGAGTCGTCGCTGAGCTTCCTCGGCTTCGGCGTCCAGTCGCCCGACACCTCGCTCGGCAAGATCATCTCCGAGAACCAGGCCGCGTTCTCCACGCGCCCCTGGCTGTTCTGGTGGCCCGGCATCTTCATCATCGTGATCGCGCTGTGCGTCAACTTCATCGGCGACGGTCTGCGGGATGCCTTCGACCCGCGTCAGAAGAAGATGCCGAGCGAGCGCGCCATGGCGCGCGCCGGTCACGCGAGCGGGCCGGTCGCGCCCGCCGTCGACACGACGCCGTCGACCGACGCGCACATGGTGGACGTGGGGATCCAGACCGCGTACACCGGCGACGACATCGTGAACTTCAACGATCCTCGTCGCGAACAGCCCGGCGACGTGCAGCACAAGCCGCTCGACCCGGAGCGGTGACGTGCTGCTAGACCACCGATCCGATCACCGTGGCGGCGCCCAGCGCCGCCACGGTGGCGATGGTCGCCCAGTGCCACGTCTGCGTCGAAGCCTCGGGGTCCACTCCGCTGGCGAACGCCCCGGAGTCGCGCAGGCGCTCCCAGCGGCCGCGGATGAGCTGCGCGAGGTTGCCGCTCGGCGTCGTCAGGGCATCGGCCGGACGCAGTTCGCCGACCGGTCCGCGCGCGGTCTCTCCGACTCCGTCGAAATCCTTCGCGGCCATGCCCATGGTGCGATGACGGCCCGGCGCGGGAGCGGCCCACACCGGCACGCGACCCTCGGCGGTGTGCAGCGTCAGGGAGTAGCGCGTATCGATGGCGGTGATCGCCGGCCACGGCACGAAGCGCGTGCGCAGCACGTTCTCGACGGTGATGCCGTGCTCCTGCACGAGAAGGCTCGGTCGCCAGAAGAGGGCCCAGGCCAGCACCGCGACCAGGAGGACCGGCCACACATAGCGCACGGCGTCAGCGGGTTCGGTGAGGAACAGCGCGACGATCCCCAGTGCGCACACCACGACGGTCACGACAGCGAGGACGCGCCCGAAGACGGGTCGATAGCGGATCTCCTGGAACGACATGACTTCAAGCTTTGCAGATAGGACACCAGCGAATGACTGACACCACGCGTCCGACGTCCCGGACCGCACCCGCCCACGAGGAGTCTTCCGAGACGATCCTCGCGGTCGAGAACCTGGGAGTCGAGTTCTGGGTGGAAGGCGAGTTCTACCCGGCCGCCATCGACATGAACTACCAGGTCCGCCGCGGCGAGGTGCTGGCCATCGTCGGCGAGTCGGGCTCGGGCAAGAGCACCAGCTCGATGGCGCTGCTCGGGCTCCTTCCCGAGAACTCGCGCGTCACCGGCTCTATCAAGCTGCTCGGTCGCGAGCTCCGCGGCGTCGACGACGCCACGCTCCGATCGCTGCGCGGCAACGAGATCGCCGTCATCTTCCAGGAGCCCATGACGGCTCTCAACCCGGTCTACACGGTGGGCTTCCAGATCATCGAGGCGCTGCGCTCGCACGATCGCAGCCTCGCGCCGAGCGAGGCGAAGGAGAAGGCCATCGAGCTTCTCCGCATGGTCGAGATGCCGAACCCGGAGCAGTCCTTCCACAAGTACCCGCACCAGCTGTCGGGCGGCCAGCGTCAGCGTGCGATGATCGCGCAGTCGATCTCGTGCGACCCGCTGCTGCTGATCGCCGACGAGCCGACCACGGCACTGGACGTGACGGTGCAGGCGGAAGTCCTCGATCTCCTCCGCAACCTCCACAAGCGCCTCGACTCGGCGATCATCCTCATCACGCACGACATGGGTGTGGTGGCGGACCTCGCCGACCGCATCATGGTGATGAAGAACGGCGTCGTGGTCGAGTCGGGGTCGGTGGACAAGATCTTCCACGCCCCGGAGCACCCGTACACCCAGCAGCTCCTCGCCTCGGTGCCCCACCTCGGGCTCGGCGTGCTCGAGGAGGCGGAACCTGGCCCCGCCGAGGTCGCCACCGAGACCTCTACGGTCCCGTCGGTCTCGTCGATCCGCGAGCGCGCCAGCGATGCGGCCGACGAGGTCGTGGAGACCCGCGCACCGGTGCTCGCCTTCGAGGACGTCGCGATCGACTACCCGAAGCGCGGCCGCATCCCGGCCTTCCGCGCGGCCGAGCACATCGATCTCGCGATCTACCCCGGCGAGATCGTGGGCCTGGTGGGGGAGTCCGGCTCCGGAAAGACCACTCTCGGGCGCGCGGCGATCGGCCTCCTGCCCATCGCGGAGGGCAAGCTCACGACCGTCGGCACCGACATCTCCCACGCGTCGCAGAAGGACCTGTTCGCGATCCGCCGCAAGACCGGCATCGTCTTCCAGGACCCGGCGTCGTCGCTGAACCCGCGCATGCCGATCGGCCAGTCGATCGGCGAGCCGATCCTGCTCGCGGGGCTGGCCAAGGGCAAGGATCTCGACAAGCGCGTGGAGGGCCTGCTCAGCCAGGTGGAGCTTCCCGCGTCGTACCGCAACCGCTTCCCGCACGAGCTCTCGGGCGGCCAGCGCCAGCGCGTCGGCATCGCGCGCGCCCTGGCGCTCGCGCCGGAGCTGCTCGTCGCCGACGAGCCGACCTCGGCGCTCGACGTGTCGGTCCAGGCGCGGTTCCTCGACCTGCTGCAGGAGCTGCAGCAGGAGCTGCAGTTCGCCTGCCTCTTCATCAGCCACGACCTCGCGGTGGTCGACATCCTGTCGCACCGCATCGCGGTGATGCACCACGGCAAGCTCGTGGAGGCCGGCACGCGCGACGAGATCCTGCGCGGGGCCAAGGACCCGTACACGCAACGACTCATCGCCGCAGTCCCCGTGCCGAACCCCGCCGAGCAGAAGCTGCGTCGCGAGGCCCGCGCCGCGCTGCTGCAGCGGTCGGGCTCCGCGGCGAGCTGATCGCCGGCGTCGCACCTCACCGACGCGCGAGCCGCACGCACCATCGCCCGTGTCGCGCCGTCCCGATGCCCCGGGACGG
>NZ_JAWTZT010000001.1:0-10429 GCF_033548675.1 Microbacterium sp. M3 | reverse complement strand
CGTCCCGATGCCCCGGGACGGCGCGACACGGGCCGTTCAGGGTCGTCCCGATAGAATGGCCGATGCCGGCATCCCGGCGCTTACCTCAACTTTAGGAATCCCTCATGGCGCGCGCCCTCCGTCCGGACCTCCGCAACGTCGCGATCGTCGCCCACGTCGACCACGGCAAGACGACGCTCGTCGACGCCATGCTCCGTCAGACCGGCTCCTTCGGCGAGCACGCGCACGTCGAAGAGCGCGCGATGGACTCGAACGACCTCGAGCGTGAGAAGGGCATCACGATCCTCGCCAAGAACACGGCGATCACGTACAACGGTGCCCACACCGACGTCCCGGTGACGATCAACGTCATCGACACTCCGGGCCACGCCGACTTCGGCGGCGAGGTCGAGCGCGGCCTGTCGATGGTCGACGGCGTCGTGCTGCTCGTCGACGCGAGCGAGGGCCCGCTGCCGCAGACGCGCTTCGTGCTGCGCAAGGCGCTCGAGGCCAAGCTGCCCGTGATCCTCCTGGTCAACAAGACCGACCGCCCCGACGCGCGCATCGCCGAGGTCGAGGAGGAGGCCCACGACCTGCTGCTGGGTCTCGCGTCCGACCTCCACGAGGACGTGCCCGACCTCGACGTCGACGCGCTGCTCGACGTTCCGGTGGTCTACGCGAGCGGACGCGCGGGCGCGGCATCCCGCACCCGTCCCGCCAACGGCGAGCTCCCCGACAACGCCGACCTCGAGCCGCTCTTCGAGGCGATCCTCGAGCACGTGCCCGCCCCCGCCTACGACGACGAGGCGCCCCTGCAGGCGTGGGTCACGAACCTCGACTCGAGCCCCTTCCTCGGCCGCCTCGCGCTGCTGCGCGTCTTCAACGGGACGCTGCGCAAGGGGCAGACGGTCGCGTGGGTGCGCCACGATGGCTCGCACTCGAACGCCCGGATCACGGAACTCCTGAAGACCCGCGCGCTCGAGCGGTACCCCGCCGAAGAGGCCGGCCCCGGTGACATCGTCGCGATCGCCGGCATCGAGGAGATCACCATCGGCGAGACGATCGCCGATCCCGAGGACGTCCGCCCGCTGCCCGCGATCACGGTCGACGACCCGGCCATCTCGATGACCATCGGCACGAACACGTCGCCGCTCGTCGGCAAGGTCAAGGGGCACAAGGTCACCGCCCGCATGGTGAAGGACCGCCTCGACCGCGAGCTCATCGGCAACGTGTCGCTCAAGGTCGTCGACATCGGCCGCCCCGACGCCTGGGAGGTGCAGGGCCGCGGCGAGCTGGCTCTCGCGATCCTCGTCGAGAACATGCGTCGCGAGGGCTTCGAGCTCACCGTCGGCAAGCCCCAGGTCGTCACGCGCAAGAGCGAGGACGGCAAGGTGCAGGAGCCGTTCGAGCACCTCACCATCGACGCCCCCGAGGAGTACCTCGGCGCGATCACCCAGCTGCTCGCCGCCCGCAAGGGCCGCATGGAGACCATGGTCAACCACGGCACCGGCTGGGTCCGCATGGAGTTCGTCGTGCCCTCGCGCGGCCTCATCGGCTTCCGCACCGAGTTCCTCTCGGTCACGCGCGGCACCGGCATCGCAAACGCGATCTCCCACGGCTACGACGACTGGGCGGGCCACATCCAGGCTCGCCAGAACGGCTCGATCGTCGCCGATCGCTCGGGTGTCGTGACGCCCTTCGCGATGATGGCGCTGCAGGAGCGCATGAGCTTCTTCGTGCAGCCGACCGAAGAGGTCTACGAGGGCATGGTCGTCGGTGAGAACACGCGCGCCGACGACATGGACGTGAACATCACCAAAGAGAAGAAGCTCACCAACATGCGCTCGTCGACCGCCGACGAGCTCGAGCGACTGACGCCGCCGCGTCAGCTCTCGCTGGAGGAGAGCCTCGAGTTCGCCCGCGACGACGAGTGCGTCGAGGTCACCCCCGAGAAGGTGCGCATCCGCAAGGTCATCCTCGACGCGACCGAGCGCGGCCGCGCCGCGTCGCGCCTCAAGCGCCAGGACGCCAACGCGTAAAGAGCGGAGACGGATGCCGCGACCCCGTGCCTGCGCAGGCAGGAGGTCGCGGCATCTGCGTCTCAGTCGCGAACCCTCACCGTGAGCGGCTTGGCCTCGGTCGACCCCGCGGCGTTGCTGAGCGTCGCCGTGAACACGTATGTCCCCGGCGGGAGCTCGCCGAGGACCGTCTCCGCGTGCTGGGCGCCGGGTGTGGCGGCCGCGAGCTGCTGCCGATCGATCTCGATGCCGTCCTGGAAGAGGACGTACCCGGTCGCGTTGGTGCCCCACCACAGATCGGCCGAGATCGTCACCTCCCCGGCGCGCACGCCCTCGGTGCTCAGCACGGCGCGGCCGGGCGCGGCATCCGTCACCGTGACCGTGTGCGTCCGCGACGCGGTGCCGCCGTAGGGGTTGAGAGCGACGAGCGTGTACTCGTAGGTGCCGTTCAGCCGTCCCGCGATGTCGAAGTCGACCCGCTGCGCGGTAGGGGAGGCCCCCGGCACCCACTGCGCGCCCACGAGCGCGCCGTTCTCGTACAGCTTGACCACGGTCGCGTTCTGGCCCCACCACAGATCTGCGGTCACCCGGTAGTCGCCGTCGCGCAGGCCGGTGTCGTGCCCGTTGTCGTCCGACAGGACGAACGCCTCGGGTGCTGCAGTGGCAGCGGGAGTGCCCGACGGGAGGATCCCGGCTCCTGCCCCCGCTCGGACGATCGCCGCCACGTCGGCGGCCGGGTCGAGCGCGTACGCGTAGGCGTCGGCCGGGCTCCAGCGCACCGCCGATGAGAGCGGTGTCGCCGCGGTGGCGTTGTAGGCCGCGAGCACGTCGGCCGGCTGTCCGTCGACCAGCGTGCCGGTGGCCTTCAGCTCGGTGCCGCCCCAGCCCGCGATGATGCGCGACGCCGAGGCGGGGTCGACGAGTTCGACCGCGTTGGATTCGGCGACGATGCTGCTCTCCTTGCCGGCTCCCCAGAAGTACTGGAAGAACGGCGAGCCCGGCTCGGAGGCGGCGGTCGTGGCATCCGTCTGCTCGTACAGGTTGTTGTAGACGTGCACATCGCCGAAGCGCACGCGCGGTCCGCGCTGACCGATGTCGGTCCAGCGGTTGTGGTGCTGCGTGACGCGGTGCTGGCCGCGGTCCTGCAGCCGCGAGTCGGACGAGCCGATGATGTCGGTCTTGTCGTGGTGCTGGAACCAGTTCCACGACATGGTCACGAGGTCCGAGCCGTGCGTGACGTCCAGAAGCCCGTCGTGCACCTCGAACGTCTGCCCGTACACGATCGGCAGGCTTTGCAGGGGGTGCGCGCCGTCGTCGAACGTGTTGTGGTCGACCCACACGCTCGTCGACGTCCACACCGAGAGGTTGTCGTAGGCCGAGTTCCACGCGCCGCCCGCGCCGTCTCCGGCATCCCACTGCGGGAAGCAGTCGTACGCATCCGAGAGGGTGAGGTTCCGCACGATCACGTTGTGCGCGTCGCGGATGCGGAGGGATGCCCCCTCCACGCGTGCATCGTCGCCCACGCCGACGAGCGTCACGTTCGACCCGATGTGCTGCAGGGTGAGCGTGGCCTGCAGAGCGGCCGCCGCCACGCGGGCCTGCTCGAGCGGACCGGACGGATCGATGCCCGGACCGAACGCGGCGATGTAGTCGTCCATCGAGAACGGTGCGCCGGTGCCGGCAACCGTCACCTGCGACGCGATGTCGTCGCAGGTGAGGCGCGTGCCGTCGGACTGCAGCCAGGGGTCGATCGTGCCGGTGACGTAGACGATGCGCGGCACCTGGTTGTAGCGCGCGTCGCTCTGCGAGCCGCCCGGCCTGCCGGAAAGGGCGTCGCGCAGCTCCTGCCAGTCGTCGACGACGTAGACCTCGGCCGCCGCGGCGTGGCTGCCGCCGGTCACCGGTTCGGCGCGGCGCGCGACCCGCTCGGGATACGTGGGTCCCGACCACGCCGCCCAGCCGTCTCCCTCGGCGATGACCTCGCGGCCGAGGTCCACAGCGCCGGGCTCCGTCGGCGGCGCGGTGGGGTCCGCGGGTGCGGCGAGCGCCGGCGACGGCACCAGGGTGAGCGCGGCGGCGACGCCGAGGCAGGCGACGAGCGGATGCCGCTTCCGCGCGTCCGCTCGGGCGGGCAGGGGCAGCGTCGTTCTCAAGGCGGACTCCTTCGTCCTCGGCAGAATCCGTGATGAGAACGGGCGCATGGGCGCCCACAAGCGAGGAAGCGTTTTCTGCGGTGCTCATCAGCATGGCCCGCCCGAGCGGAAAGCGCAATCCCCGTCGTTCGGCGCCGGGCGCCTCTCTCCGGCGTCGTCCCACCCCGCCGTCGCGGGCCACCGCTCACGTTGCGGCCCGGCGCCCGCCCGGGCACCCGTCGATACGATGACGACGTGACCCACGAGCCGCACTTCGACGATGCGCACAGCGCGGGCGAAGCGCGACGGGCGGTGCGCGAAGGGCTCGGGGTCGCGCTGGCGACGAGCGCCTACGGGATCTCGTTCGGGGCCCTGGCCGTGGCTTCCGGGCTGGACGTCTGGCAGACGTGCATCCTCAGCCTGGTCATGTTCACCGGCGGATCCCAGTTCGCCTTCGCGGGGATCGTCGGCGCCGGGGGAGTGGCTGCCGCGCCCGCGGCCATCGCCTCCGCCGCGCTGCTGGGCGTCCGCAACGTCGCCTATGGGATCCGGATGTCGCCGGTCGTCGGGGCGGGGTTCTGGCGCCGCGCGGCGGCAGCCCAGTTCACCATCGACGAGTCCACCGCGGTGTCGCTCGCGCAGGAGAGCGCGCGGGCCCGCACCCTCGGCTTCTGGGTGACCGGGATCGGCATCTACGTCGGCTGGAACCTCTCGACCCTCGCCGGAGCGCTCCTCGGCGACGTGCTGGGCGACCCGCGATCGTACGGCCTCGATGCGGCGGCGGCCGCGGCGTTCCTCGCACTGCTGTGGCCGCGCCTGCGCGCGCGTCAGCCCATCGTCGTCGGCGTGGCTGCTGCCGTGGTCGCGACCGTGCTCACGCCGGTGCTCATGCCGGGGGTTCCCGTCATCATCGCCGCCGTCGTCGCCGTCGTGGTCGGCTGGACCGACTGGCTGGGCACGGATGAGCGAGCGGATGCCGGCGAGCCCGACGACGTCGCCGAGCGCGGAGGTCTGCCGTGACGATGTGGACCGCGGTGCTCGTGGCGTCGATCGTGTGCGTCGCGCTGAAGACGGTCGGCTATCTGATCCCGCCGAGATGGGTGGAGGCGCCCCGGCCGATGCGGATCGCCGACCTGCTCACCGTCGCGCTCCTCGCCGCGCTCGTGGCGGTGCAGACGCTCGCCGTCGGCCAGGCGGTCGTGGTGGACGCGCGCGTTCCGGCGGTGCTCGTCGCCGCGGGGCTGCTCCTGCTGCGCGCCCCGTTCCTGGTCGTCGTCGTGGCCGCGGCGCTCGTCGCGGCACTGCTGCGCCTCTGGGGCTGGGCGGCCTGAGCCGTCGAGCGCGGAAGGCGGCGGGCTCGGGCGTCGGCGCGTCGCGGGCGCCCGCCTAGAATGAGGCGGTGACGTTCTCGTGGTCGCGCCTCGGCGCCTGGGTCGTGGCGTTCGTGGTCGGGGCGTTCTACGGCGTCGCCGGAACGGTCGCCCAGGCCTACATGATCGGCTGGTTCCCGCTGGGGCTCGTCCTCGGGCTGATCGGCGTGATCGCTCTGCTGGTGGCGGTGCGGCTGCTCACCGGCGACCGGTGGGCGACGCTCGCGACGGCACTCGGCGTGATGATCGCCACCCTGGTGTTCTCGGGCGCGGGTCCGGGCGGATCGGTCGTGGTGCCGCAGGCGCCCGAAGGCCAGTTCAATCCGGGCGTCGTGTGGACGATCCTCGTCCCGCTCGCCGCCGTCGTCGTGATCGCATGGCCCGAGGTGCGGTCGCGCACGGCGCCCCCGGCGGAACCCGTCGGCTGAGGGTCGCGGACGTCCCGCCGCTCGGACGACGGACGTCGCCGAGCGGGACGGCAGACGCCCGCCGCGGCCGATCGGCGCCTGCGGCCGCGACTAGACTGAAGCGGTGACGTACGTGATCGCCCTTCCCTGCGTGGACGTCAAGGACCGCGCCTGCATCGACGAGTGCCCGGTGGACTGCATCTACGAGGGCGACCGGTCGCTGTACATCCACCCCGACGAGTGCGTGGACTGCGGCGCCTGCGAGCCGGTGTGCCCGGTCGAGGCGATCTACTACGAAGACGACCTGCCCGACGAGTGGCAGGACTACTACAAGGCCAACGTCGAGTTCTTCGACGACATCGGCTCGCCCGGCGGCGCCGCAAAGGTCGGCGTCATCCACAAGGACCACCCGATCATCGCCGCGCTCCCGCCGCAGGAACACTGACGTGGGGGTCGCCGACCTCGCCGACTACCCCTGGGACGCCGTGGCGCCGTACGCCGCGCGCGCCCGCTCGCATCCCGACGGCATCGTCGACCTCTCCATCGGCTCGCCCGTCGACCCGACCCCCGCCGTCGTGGCCGACGCGCTCAGGTCGGCCACCGATGCGCACGCCTATCCGCAGACCGTCGGCACGCCCGCGCTCCGCGCCGCGATCGCCCGCTGGTACGAGCGACGCCGCGGCGTGCCGGGTCTCACGCCGGATCATGTGCTCCCGACCGTCGGCTCCAAGGAGCTGGTGGCCCTTCTTCCACTCCTCCTCGGTCTCGGTCCCGGCGACATCGTCGTGCACCCGCGCGCGGCGTACCCGACCTACGAGGTGGGGGCGCGCCTGGTCGGCGCGACGCCCGTCGCCGCCGACGACCCGGCCGAGTGGCCCGCGGGCACGCGCCTGGTGTGGGTCAACTCGCCAGGGAATCCCGACGGGCGGGTGCTCGACATCGCGGCGCTGCGCGCCGCGATCGACCGCGCGCGCGAACGGGGCGCGATCCTCGCGTCGGACGAGTGCTACGCCGAGCTCGGCTGGGACGCTCCGTGGGATGCCGCACCCGTGCCGTCCGCGCTGGACCCGAGGGTCGTCGACGGCCGGCTCGACGGCATCCTGTCGGTGTACTCGCTCAGCAAGCAGTCCAATCTCGCCGGCTACCGGGCGGCCTTCCTCGCGGGCGACCCTGCCCTCGTCGCGCGGCTGCTCACGGCGCGAAAGCACCTCGGCCTCATGCTTCCGCTCCCGGTGCAGGCCGCCATGGCGGCAGCCCTGGAGGACGATGCCCACGTCGCCGCCCAGAAGGAGCTCTACCGCGACCGCCGCGACGTGCTGCGGCCCGCCGTCGAGTCGGCGGGATTCCGGGTCGACGCCAGCGAAGCCGGTCTCTACCTCTGGGCGACCGAGGGTCGCGACGCGTGGGAGAGCCTCGGACGCCTCGCGGATCTCGGCATCCTCGCCGGCCCAGGCCACTTCTACGGCATCCACTTCCCGCAGCACATCCGGCTGTCGCTGACCGCGACCGACGAGCGTATCGCTGCCGCCGCGGCGCGGCTTCGCGCGGCGGGCGACGGCCGGCGTTGAGGATTCCTCCATCCCGACTGCGGTCCGTTTGGCCGTGTCAGCAGTAGGCGTGGCGGCCCACTAGGCTGTAATAACGCGGCGACGCGGCATCCCCCGTCCCGCTTCCCCCTCCCTGCACCCGGCATCTTCATGGCGCCGCGCAGGGCGGGACCGACACCCCCGGCACGACCAGAAATCGCGAGGAGGCGCCGTGAGCGACGCGGGCACCCAGCAGGAGAAGGCCACCCTCACGATCGGTGGCACCACCGCCGAGTTCCCGCTGCTGCGGGGGACCGACGGGACGCCGAGCGTGGACATCTCCACTTTCACCCGCCAGACCGGCTACACGGCTCTCGACTACGGTTTCGTCAACACGGCGGCGACGAAGTCGGCGATCACCTACATCGACGGCGATCAGGGCATCCTCCGCTACCGCGGCTACCCGATCGAGCAGCTGGCGAAGAACAGCACCTACCTCGAGGTCGCCTGGCTCCTGATCTACGGCGAGCTGCCGTCGGCGGACGAGCTCGCCGAGTTCGACGAGAAGATCCGCCGGCACACCCTCCTGCACGAGGACCTCAAGCGGTTCTTCTCGGCGCTGCCGCACACCGCGCACCCGATGTCGGTGCTGTCGTCGGCCGTCTCGGCACTGTCGACGTACTACGAGCACCAGTCCGACCCGAACAACCCCGAGCACGTCGAGCTGAACACGATCCGCATGCTCGCGAAGCTGCCGGTCATCGCCGCCTACGCGCACAAGAAGAGCATCGGCCAGGCGTTCCTGTACCCCGACAACTCGCTCGGGTTCGTCGACAACTTCCTCAAGCTCAATTTCGGCGTGCTGTCCGAGCTGTACCAGGTCGACCCGGTCATGTCGCGGGCGCTCGAGCGGCTGCTGATCCTTCACGAGGACCACGAGCAGAACGCGTCCACCTCGACGGTGCGCCTGGTCGGCTCGACCGGTGCGAACCAGTTCTCGTCGATCTCGGCCGGCATCAACGCCCTGTACGGGCCGTTGCACGGCGGCGCGAACGAGGCCGTGCTCGACATGCTCGGCCGCATCCACGAGTCCGGCGAAAGCGTGCAGCGCTTCGTCGAGCGCGTCAAGAACAAGGAAGACGGCGTGAAGCTCATGGGCTTCGGTCACCGCGTCTACAAGAACTACGACCCGCGCGCGAAGCTCGTCAAGGAGTCCGCCGACGAGGTCCTGTCGGCGCTCGGCGTGAGCGACCCGCTGCTCGACCTCGCGAAGGAGCTCGAAGAGATCGCGCTCAACGACGCGTACTTCCAGGAGCGCCGCCTCTATCCGAACGTCGACTTCTACACCGGCGTGATCTACAAGGCGATGGGCTTCCCCACGCGCATGTTCACGGTGCTGTTCGCCATCGGCCGGCTGCCGGGGTGGCTCGCGCAGTGGCGCGAGGCCGCGGGCGACGCGCAGACGAAGATCGGTCGTCCGCAGCAGCTGTACATCGGGGCGTCCGAGCGCGACTACCCCGGTATCTCCTGACGAGAGCCCGCACGGTCACCGGGCGTTCGCCCGATCGCCATGAGAATGACGGATGCCGCGCCCCCGTAAGGGAGCGCGGCATCGGCGTCGAGGGACGTTTCAGGCGTGCAGTGCCTCGTTGAGGGTCACACCCACGCCGGCGCGCCGGACGGCCTCGACGGCACCTGATACCGAGTTGCGGCGGAAGAGCAGACCGTCGCGACCCGAGAGCTCGGCGCCCTTCGCCGTCGGGAGGGAGCCGTCCGCTCGCCGGGGCTCGTCTGCCAGCACCACCTTGGTCCCCGCCGTGACGTAGAGGCCGGCCTCCACGACGCAGTCGTCGCCGAGCGAGATCCCGATGCCGGCGTTCGCGCCGAGGAGGGTCCGTTCGCCGACCGAGACCTTGTGGGTGCCGCCGCCCGACAGGGTACCCATGATGGACGCCCCGCCACCGATGTCGCTGCCGTCGCCGACGACGACGCCCTGCGAGATGCGTCCTTCGACCATGCTCTGGCCGAGGGTGCCGGCGTTGAAGTTCACGAAGCCCTCGTGCATGACGGTCGTGCCCGGCGACAGGTACGCGCCGAGACGCACGCGCGAGGCGTCCGCGATGCGGACGCCCGGCGGGGTCACGTAGTCGAGCAGCCGCGGGAACTTGTCGAGGCCCTGCACCTGGATGCCGTCCCGCGCAAGGAAGGGGCGCAGGCGCGTCAGCGCGTCGGGGTGCATCGCCCCGGCGTTGGTCCAGGCGACGTTGGGGAGGTGGCCGAAGATGCCGTCGACGTTGACCTCGTTCGGGCGGACGAGCCGGTGGGAGAGGGCGTGCAGGCGCAGATAGGCGTCGGAGGTCGACGTGGGTGCCGCGTCGAGGTCGACCTCGACGGTGACGACGTCGACCGATACGGCGCGTCGGGCGTCGGGCACCGCGAGACGCTCGATCTCGTCCGGTGGCATCTGCGGGTCGAAGCCCAGAGGGATGCGTCCCGCGGCAGGGGAGGGGAACCACGTGTCGAGCACGGTTCCGTCGTCAGCGGTCGTGGCGAGGCCGACGCCCCACACCCATCGTTCTTCGCTCATGTCGTCAACGCTAGCGCGGCGCCCGAGCACGAGTTCCGCGTGTTTCTGCGGGTGGGGGTGTGCGACACGCCCGGGATGTGGGCTCGATTCGACGGGTGGGCCGGTTCCGCGTAGTGTTCTTGTTGTTCGCCCCAAAGGGTAGAGCGGAAGGCCGGAAGGCCTGGCTCCCCTCAAGCAGCGAACCACCCCATCTGATCTGCTCCTGGTGAGTGGGCCGGTCTTCGGTTTAGGATGGGTTTCTTCCACCCTCGTTCTGCAGGTGAGTCGTGGTGGGGTCTTGTGCCCCGCGGTTGCGATTTGACAGGCGAGACGGGGTGTGTAAGATAGAGAAGTTGCCCTGCGGCGAAGGCTGAGAAGCTGGAACGCGGGTGCGTCCGATCTTTGAGAACTCAACAGCGTGCACTTGTCAA
>NZ_JAWTZT010000014.1:0-748 GCF_033548675.1 Microbacterium sp. M3 | reverse complement strand
GGTGCGTCCGATCTTTGAGAACTCAACAGCGTGCACTTGTCAAATGCCAATTTTTTCTCTGTCGACCGTTTTTCGGTTGGTGGGGGTCTTATTTGGATCAATTCATGGATGTCAGTTTGATATTCGTTTTTGGTCATGGTTGAACTCGCTGCTTTCGGTCTTATTCCGATTGTTTGCAGCATCATTTTTTTATGGAGAGTTTGATCCTGGCTCAGGATGAACGCTGGCGGCGTGCTTAACACATGCAAGTCGAACGGTGAAGCCCCGCTTGCGGGGTGGATCAGTGGCGAACGGGTGAGTAACACGTGAGCAACCTGCCCCTGACTCTGGGATAAGCGCTGGAAACGGCGTCTAATACTGGATACGAACCGCGAAGGCATCTTCAGTGGTTGGAAAGATTTTTTGGTTGGGGATGGGCTCGCGGCCTATCAGCTTGTTGGTGAGGTAATGGCTCACCAAGGCGTCGACGGGTAGCCGGCCTGAGAGGGTGACCGGCCACACTGGGACTGAGACACGGCCCAGACTCCTACGGGAGGCAGCAGTGGGGAATATTGCACAATGGGCGGAAGCCTGATGCAGCAACGCCGCGTGAGGGATGACGGCCTTCGGGTTGTAAACCTCTTTTAGCAAGGAAGAAGCGTGAGTGACGGTACTTGCAGAAAAAGCGCCGGCTAACTACGTGCCAGCAGCCGCGGTAATACGTAGGGCGCAAGCGTTATCCGGAATTATTGGGCGTAAAGAGCTCGTA
>NZ_JAWTZT010000013.1:0-934 GCF_033548675.1 Microbacterium sp. M3 | reverse complement strand
GGGTGAGTTCAGGCGGTCAGTGCAACGTCGCGGATGTACTCGTTGAGTGTCTCGGCGGGTGTGGCGTAGCGCAAGGTTTTGCGGGGACGGATGTTCAGTAGTCGCTGCGTTTCGGCGAGGTCGCTGTCGGTGACGGTGTTGAAGTTCGTGCCCTTGGGGTAGAAGTCACGGATCAATCCGTTGGTGTTCTCGTTCGTGCCGCGTTGCCATGGCGAGTGGGGATCACAGAAGAACACGGGACAGCCGGTCATGACAGTGAATTGAGCGTGATCAGCCATTTCGGTGCCCTGGTCCCACGTGATGGTGTTCTTCAACGCTGCGGGCAGGGTGCTGATCATGTCTGCGAGAACGCCGGTCACGGTCTTGCTGTCGCGGGTCCCGGGCAGTCGTCCCAGTAGCGCGAACCGCGAGCGGCGTTCGACGAGGGTGATGATGCCGGACTTGTCGGGACCGACGACGAGGTCACCCTCCCAATGACCCGGGACGGCACGATCCGCAGCTTCGGCGGGCCGATCGCTCAACCGTGCCCCCTCGAGCCACGGCCGGCTGCTGCGAGCAGGGAGCCTGGACTGCGGGACCCGGGACTTGCGACCTGATCGCAACGCCTTGACGACCTTCAGTTCGTCTCGCAGCGCCCCTTTGCCCTGCACATACAACGCTTGGTAGATCGTCTCGTGCGACACCCGCATATCTTCTCTCCCGGGGAACAACGCCGGCAGCCGCCCCGCGATCTGCTCCGGGGAGAACCGGTCGTTCAACCCGTCGCGCACCGCCGCGCGCAGCTCGAGGTTCTCGTTCAGCTTCACCAGCCGAGGCCGGGCTCGCATCATTCGGGCGTGATGATCCGCGACCTCCGCGTCGTAGTGCTTGCTGGACCGGTATCTCAGCTGAGGACGTCGGGCGAGTTCGCGGGAGATCGTCGAGCGGGCGACAC
>NZ_JAWTZT010000011.1:0-1438 GCF_033548675.1 Microbacterium sp. M3 | reverse complement strand
GGTCAAGTCCCGTGGCGTGGTGTCATTCCGTTGCTCCCTGATGGTGGGTGATGGTCAGGCGGTGAGGTAGAGCTCGGGGCGTGCGGGCTCGGCGTGGTCGTGGAGGGTGTGGACGAGTTTGCGCATGGAGATGTCGGAGAAGTAGCGGCGTTCTCCGTAGGACCATTCCTCGTGCTGCTCTTGGAGGACGGCTCCGATGAGTCGGGTCACGGAGTCGCGGTCGGGGAAGATCTGCACCACGTCGGCGCGGCGTTTGATCTCGCGGTTCAGCCGCTCGATCGGGTTGTTCGACCACACTTTCTGCCAGTGCTCGCGGGGTAGCGGCGCGAACCCGGTGAGGTCGGCTTCGGCGCCCTCGAGCATGGCCGCGATCTCTGGGAACGAGCCGCGAAGACTGTCGGTGACGGCCTTGTACTGGGCCAGCACGGCCTCCGTCGTGGTCTGCGCGAAGATCGTGGAGATCAGCGCGTTGACGGGCTTCGAGCGGGCGGAGCCGATCTTTTGGGTGACGTTGCGGGCGAAATGGACCCGGCATCTCTGCCATCCCGATCCGGGCAGGATCGCCTTGACCGCAGCCTTCAGGCCGGCGTGCGCGTCACTGGTGACCAGGGCGACGCCGAGCGGGTCGGCGTCGGTGGCGACCTTCAGGCCGCGGTCGCGGAGGCTGCGGAGGAACTCGGTCCAGAAGTCGGTGGTCTCCGCGTCGCCGAGCGCCATCCCGAGGATTTCCCGGCGGCCCTCGCCGCTGACGCCGGTCGCGACGACGAGGGCCTGGGAGACGACGCGGCCGCGGTGGCGGACGTCGAGGTAGGTGGCGTCCAGGAACAAGTACGGGAACCAGGTGTGATCGATCCGGCGGTGCAGGAACTCGTGGACCGCTTCGTCGATCTCGCCGCAGATCCGCGACACCGTCGACCGGGAGATGCCGGTGTCGTTGCCGAGAGCGCGGACGAGCTGCTCGACCTTGCGGGTGCTCACCCCGTCGATCCAGGCCTGGCAGATCACCGCGTAGAGCGCCTTGTCGACCCGCCGCCGCGGGTGCAGCAGCGACGGGAAGAACGACCCTTCCCGCAGCTTCGGGAGCTGCAGGTCGACCTCACCGGCGGGAGTGGCGAGCAGCTTCGGCCGGGTTCCGTTGCGGCGGGTCGTGCGTTCCGGGGAGCGTTCGTAACGGGCGGCGCCGATCTTCGCGGTCGCTTCCGCGTCGATGAGGTCTTGCAGGCCGGCTTGCAGCATCCGGCGGAACACGTCCTGGTGGGCGAGGTCGGGATCGGCGAGGACTTCGCCGATCAGGGTCGAGAGGGCAGACTGGTTGTGGGTCATCGTGGGATCTCTGCTTTGCTTCTTGCCGGAAACAATGGTCATCCCACGGTGGCCCTTCGACGTCTACGACGACGACGACCCCGCGGGAAGTGACACCACGTTATGGGACTCACCC
>NZ_JAWTZT010000010.1:0-3397 GCF_033548675.1 Microbacterium sp. M3 | reverse complement strand
GAGTTTTTGATTCTCATGTTTTCAAGTCTTTAAGAGCAAACGGTGGATGCCTTGGCATCTGGAGCCGAAGAAGGACGTAGCAATCTGCGATAAGCCTCGGGGAACTGATAAGCAAGTTTTGATCCGAGGGTGTCCGAATGGGGAAACCCCGCTGGGCGGCGTGCCGACCCAGTGACTCCCGCCTGAATATATAGGGCGGGTAGAGGGAACGTGGGGAAGTGAAACATCTCAGTACCCACAGGAAGAGAAAACAACCGTGATTCCGTGAGTAGTGGCGAGCGAAATCGGATGAGGCTAAACCTCATGTGTGTGAGAGCCGGCAGGCGTTGCATGTGGGGGGTTGCGGGACGTTCCTGATCATTCTGCCGAGTGGTCGACGTGACAGAAGCGTATAGACGAACCGTCTTGAAAGGCGGGCCAGAGTGGGTGCCAGCCCCGTAGTCGAAATGCGTGTTCTGGCGTGGAGCGTATCCCAAGTAGCACGGGGCCCGAGAAATCCCGTGTGAATCTGTCAGGACCACCTGATAAGCCTAAATACTCCCAGATGACCGATAGCGGACAAGTACCGTGAGGGAAAGGTGAAAAGTACCCCGGGAGGGGAGTGAAATAGTACCTGAAACCGTTTGCTTACAAACCGTTGGAGCACCCCTGGTAGGTGTGACAGCGTGCCTTTTGAAGAATGAGCCTGCGAGTTAGCGATATGTGGCGAGGTTAACCCGGGTGGGGTAGCCGTAGCGAAAGCGAGTCTGAATAGGGCGATTCAGTCGCATGTCCTAGACCCGAAGCGAAGTGATCTATCCATGGCCAGGCTGAAGCGACGGTAAGACGTCGTGGAGGGCCGAACCCACTTAGGTTGAAAACTGAGGGGATGAGCTGTGGATAGGGGTGAAAGGCCAATCAAACTTCGTGATAGCTGGTTCTCTCCGAAATGCATTTAGGTGCAGCGTTGCGTGTTTCTTGCCGGAGGTAGAGCTACTGGATGGCCGATGGGCCCCACCAGGTTACTGACGTCAGCCAAACTCCGAATGCCGGTAAGTGAGAGCGCAGCAGTGAGACTGTGGGGGATAAGCTTCATAGTCGAGAGGGAAACAACCCAGACCACCATCTAAGGTCCCTAAGCGCGTGCTAAGTGGGAAAGGATGTGGAGTTGCTTAGACAACCAGGAGGTTGGCTTAGAAGCAGCCACCCTTGAAAGAGTGCGTAATAGCTCACTGGTCAAGTGATTCCGCGCCGACAATGTAACGGGGCTCAAGCACGCCACCGAAGTTGTGGCATTGACATTATTGGTAGGCCTTCGTGGTCCAGCCGTGTTGATGGGTAGGAGAGCGTCGTGTGGCGAGTGAAGCGGCGGGGTGACCCAGCCGTGGACGCTACACGAGTGAGAATGCAGGCATGAGTAGCGAAAGACGTGTGAGAAACACGTCCTCCGAAAGACCAAGGGTTCCAGGGTCAAGCTAATCTTCCCTGGGTAAGTCGGGACCTAAGGCGAGGCCGACAGGCGTAGTCGATGGACAACGGGTTGATATTCCCGTACCGGCGAAGAACCGCCCCAACCAATCCAGTAGTGCTAAGTGTCTGAATCCCACTGACGGATCCCTTCGGGGTGATGCTGTGGGCCTAGCGCACGACCCCATGCTGAGGCGGTTAGCGTATTAACAGGTGTGACGCAGGAAGGTAGCCCAACCCGGGCGATGGTTGTCCCGGGGCAAGTGCGTAGGCCGAGGGATAGGCAAATCCGTTCCTCATACAGGCTGAGACACGATGCGGATGAAAAGTGGGTGATCCTATGCTGCCAAGAAAAGCATCGACGCGAGGTTCTAGCCGCCCGTACCCCAAACCGACTCAGGTGGTCAGGTAGAGAATACCGAGGAGATCGAGAGAATCGTGGTTAAGGAACTCGGCAAAATGCCCCCGTAACTTCGGGAGAAGGGGGGCCATCCGCTTATACCCACTTGCTGGGAAAAGGGTGTGGTGGCCGCAGAGACTAGTGGGTAGCGACTGTTTACTAAAAACACAGGTCCGTGCCAAGTCGCAAGACGATGTATACGGACTGACGCCTGCCCGGTGCTGGAAGGTTAAGAGGACGGGTCAGCCGCAAGGCGAAGCTCAGAATTTAAGCCCCAGTAAACGGCGGTGGTAACTATAACCATCCTAAGGTAGCGAAATTCCTTGTCGGGTAAGTTCCGACCTGCACGAATGGCGTAACGACTTCCCAACTGTCTCAACCGCGAACTCGGCGAAATTGCATTACGAGTAAAGATGCTCGTTACGCGCAGCAGGACGGAAAGACCCCGTGACCTTTACTACAGCTTGGTATTGGTGTTCGGTGTGGCTTGTGTAGGATAGGTGGGAGACTGTGAAGCGGATACGCCAGTATTCGTGGAGTCGTTGTTGAAATACCACTCTGGTCACTCTGGATGTCTAACTTCGAACCGTGATCCGGTTCAGGGACAGTGCCTGGTGGGTAGTTTAACTGGGGCGGTTGCCTCCCAAAAAGTAACGGAGGCGCCCAAAGGTTCCCTCAACCTGGTTGGCAATCAGGTGGCGAGTGTAAGTGCACAAGGGAGCTTGACTGTGAGACTGACAGGTCGAGCAGGGACGAAAGTCGGGACTAGTGATCCGGCAGTGGCTTGTGGAAGCGCTGTCGCTCAACGGATAAAAGGTACCTCGGGGATAACAGGCTGATCTTGCCCAAGAGTCCATATCGACGGCATGGTTTGGCACCTCGATGTCGGCTCGTCGCATCCTGGGGCTGGAGTAGGTCCCAAGGGTTGGGCTGTTCGCCCATTAAAGCGGTACGCGAGCTGGGTTTAGAACGTCGTGAGACAGTTCGGTCCCTATCCGCTGCGCGCGTAGGAAGTTTGAGAGGATCTGACCCTAGTACGAGAGGACCGGGTTGGACGAACCTCTGGTGTGCCAGTTGTACTGCCAAGTGCACCGCTGGTTAGCTACGTTCGGGATGGATAACCGCTGAAAGCATCTAAGCGGGAAGCCGGCCTCAAGATGAGACTTCCATACCCTACGGGGTGAGAGGCTCCCAGCCAGACTACTGGGTTGATAGGCCAGATGTGGAAGCACGGCAACGTGTGCAGCTGACTGGTACTAATAAGCCGATGACTTGATAACACCAACTTCTGGTGCTCGCGTCCACTGAGTGGTTCCCGATGTACGGTCGGGACACCACACAACAACAAACTTGTCGTTGTGTATGACTGAAACATCAATAGAGTTTCGGCGGCCATAGCGAGAGGGAAACGCCCGGTCCCATTCCGAACCCGGAAGCTAAGCCTCTCAGCGCCGATGGTACTGCAGGGGGGACCCTGTGGGAGAGTAGGACACCGCCGGACACCCATTCACGGAATGGCCACCCACACCCTGGGTGGCCATTCCGCGTTAA